>NZ_JAKXEE010000001.1:923312-2822449 GCF_022603275.1 Peribacillus sp. Aquil_B1
ATTAATACAGAACGTGCTGATTAAAGCACGATTTCTTACAGAAATTAATATACTATACAGGGGTACGGTTTAAGTTATTAAAATAGATCATCTGACATAAAATAAGGAGGAGTAAGAAATGGAGAATATAATATTAACAGTAAAAGGAATGTCATGTGGGCATTGTATAAATTCAATTGAAGGCAATGTAGGCGAATTATCTGGAGTTACCACTGTTAAAGTAAACTTAGATTCTGGAACTGTTAGTGTAGTGTTTAATCCGAACGAAGTTAGTATTGATAAGATCAAAGAAACAATTGATGACCAAGGTTATGATGTACAATAAAATTAATACAGAACGTGCTGATTAAAGCACGATTTCTTACAGAAATTAATATACTATACAGGGGTACGGTTTAAGTTATTAAAATAGATCATCTGACATAAAATAAGGAGGAGTAAGAAATGGAGAATGTAATTTTAACAGTGAAAGGAATGTCATGCATTGTATAAATTCAATTGAGGGAAATGTAAGAAAATTAAATGGTGTTCATTTTGTAAAAGTTCACTTAAATGAAGAAAAAGTAGAAGTATCATTTAATTCGAAGATGGTTTCTTTAAAGAGAATTACTGACGTTATAGAAGATCAAGGTTATGATATAAAATAATATTAATAAAGAACGTGCTGATTAAAGCACGATTTCTTTCTAAAATTCATATACTGTACCAGGGTATGGTTTATGTTATTAAAATCGATCATCTAACATAAATTAAGGAGGACAAAAGAATGGAGAATGTAATATTAGCAGTGAAAGGAATGTCATGTGGGCATTGTATTAATTCAATTGAAGGGAACGTAGGAAAAATGAAAGGAGTTCATTTTGTAAAGGTTCACTTAAATGAAGAAAAAGTAGAGGTATCATTTGATCCGAAAGTAGTTTCTTTAAAGGGAATTACTGACATGATAGAGGGCCAAGGTTATGATGTAGAGCTGAGTAAATTATCTAAAGATCAAAGTTGTCACTAAGGAATTGAAAAAACGTGCTGTCTCGTCCCGGCACGTTTTCTTCCCTAAAAATATACCCCACTATAGTATGTGGTGATAGGAGTGTAAGGTTATGAGCGATAAAAAAGAAACAACACTTCAAATAGCTGGCATGACGTGTGCTGCCTGTGCAGTGAGAATAGAAAAAGGTCTAAAAAAAATAGATGGAGTAGAGGATGCAAGCGTGAATTTTGCTTTAGAAAAATCAAAAGTAACGTTTGATCCGTCTAAAGTAAATGTAAATCAATTTAAAGAAAAAGTGCAATCTTTAGGATACAAAGTAATAAGTGAGAAAGCTGAATTTGATATAAGTGGCATGACATGCGCAGCGTGTGCTAACAAAATTGAAAAACGTTTAAACAAGTTAAATGGCGTCCAAAACGCAACTGTAAATTTCGCCTTAGAATCTGCTCTTGTTGAATATAATCCTGATGAAGTTTCGGTCGCAGATATGAAGGAAGCCATCAAGAAATTGGGCTATCGTTTAGAACAAAAGCAAGAAGTTGAAGGAGAAAAGGTTGATCATAGACAAAAAGAAATTGAAAAGCAAAAAGGAAAATTTATTTTTTCTGCTATTTTATCCATCCCTTTACTCTGGGCGATGGTCAGTCACTTTGAATTTACATCTTTTATTTGGCTACCAGAGATGTTCATGAATCCATGGGTACAACTCGCACTTGCGACTCCTGTTCAATTCTTAGTTGGAGGTCAGTTTTACGTAGGCGCCTTTAAAGCCTTAAGGAATAAAAGTGCAAACATGGATGTTTTAGTTGCACTTGGAACCTCTGCAGCCTATTTCTATAGTGTTTACTTAAGCATTCTGTCAATAGGGTCCGATGCACACATGGTGGAATTATATTTTGAAACAAGTGCCGTGTTAATTACTCTCATTATATTAGGAAAGTTATTTGAAGCAAAAGCAAAGGGACGTTCATCGGAAGCCATTAAAAAGCTTATGGGTTTGCAAGCAAAAACAGCCACAGTTTTAAGAGACGGTCAAGAAATGAATTTACCTATCGAAGAGGTGATAGCTGGAGATATCATTTATGTTAAACCAGGTGAAAAGGTGCCTGTAGACGGAGAAATATTTGAAGGGAGATCTGCCCTGGATGAGTCAATGATTACAGGTGAAAGTATTCCTGTTGATAAAACAGCAGGAGATTTAGTAATTGGCTCAACCATTAACAAAAACGGGTTTCTGAAGGTCAAGGCAACAAAGGTAGGAAAGGATACCGCCTTAGCTCAAATTATCAAAGTAGTCGAAGAGGCACAAGGATCAAAAGCGCCTATTCAACGATTAGCCGATGTCATCTCAGGAATATTTGTCCCTATTGTAGTGGGTATAGCGATTATTACGTTTCTTGTGTGGTACTTTGCTGTAAGTCCGGGAGAGTTTGCGGTAGCTCTTGAAAAGTTAATTGCTGTATTAGTTATCGCCTGTCCATGTGCTCTAGGCCTAGCTACTCCGACGTCCATAATGGCTGGATCAGGTCGCGCAGCTGAATATGGGATATTATTTAAAGGCGGGGAGCATCTTGAAACGACTCATCGAGTGAATACAGTGATTCTTGATAAAACGGGAACTGTAACAAATGGAAAACCAACACTTACAGATGTTATTGTCTCAAATGGGTTTGAAGAAAAGGAATTTTTAAAGTTAGTCGGTGCAGCAGAAAGAAATTCTGAACATCCTTTAGCTGAGGCAATTGTTGAGGGCATTAAAGAAAAAGGGATTGAACTAGGCAGCTCTGAACATTTTGAAGCAATACCGGGTTTTGGTATCGAATCTACAGTTGAAAGTAAATCCTTGCTTATCGGAACACGCCGACTTATGGAGAAAAATAACATTGATATTAGGGGTATATTACCCAAGATGGAAAACTTAGAGAAACAAGGCAAGACTGCAATGCTAGTAGCCATTGATAACCAGTTTGCTGGAGTGATTGCAGTCGCGGATACAATTAAAGAAACCTCTCAAAAAGCTATCGCAAGGTTAAAAGAGATGGGTCTGGAAGTCGTCATGATTACCGGTGATAACAAGCAGACAGCTCAAGCAATTGCAAATGAGGTCGGAATTGACCATGTTATAGCAGAAGTCCTGCCTGAAGGAAAGGCAGAGGAAGTTAAAAACCTTCAAAAAGCTGGAAAGATAGTGGCAATGGTCGGTGATGGAATTAACGATGCTCCAGCGTTAGCTACTGCTGATATTGGTATGGCCATCGGTACGGGTACGGATGTAGCAATGGAAGCTGCAGATATCACCTTAATCAGAGGAGACTTAAATAGTATTGCCGATGCCATCTTTATGAGTAAAATGACCATTCGAAATATCAAGCAAAATTTATTTTGGGCCTTTGCCTATAATGCTATAGGAGTTCCAATTGCAGCCCTAGGCTTTCTGGCACCGTGGCTTGCAGGAGTAGCGATGGCATTCAGTTCTGTTTCAGTTGTTTTAAACGCACTCAGATTACAAAGGATTAAGTTAAAAGGATAATCTATCTATAAAGAAAGGAGTGTTTTTATGAAACAAAAAAACATGTTGACCTGGGCGATTTCAGCCATTGTTTATCTCGGGTTAGTAATTGGCGGATATACCGTATTTGCAAGCTTGGGCAGTAATAATGATCACACGGATACCCATGCGGCAAATAACGAAGAAAAAGTATCTATTAATGAGCAAGCACATAACGATAATCATACAAGCCAAAAAAGTGATGGTGAGGATACAGGGCATTCAGATCATGTAGATCAATTACAAAGTGAAGTGGTCACAAACGTAAAATATGAAGAAGGTATAATTACCATCGATGTGAAGGATAAAGAGCAAAATTCACCTAAATTAGAAATATCACATGAAAAAATAATGCATTTAATTATTGTAAGTGCAGACTTAGAAGATTATTATCATTTACATCCTGAGGAAAAAGGAAATGGCGTTTATAATCTGAAATTCGACCTACCTGAAAACTCTTATAAAGCATTTGTTGATATTAAACCCAAAAACCTTGCCTACCAGGTTAGGCCGATAGAGCTGGAAGTGGGTAAAGGTCATGGTGAACATAAGGAAAACTCACTAAAGGTTGATACAAACTTAATAAAAACAATCAATGAAAATACCGTTGAATTAACAACTACAGAGCTGCGAATAAACAAGGATGTTACGTTAAGTTTTGATACGAAAGGGGTTACTCCAGAGCCCTATCTGGGTGCTCTAGGGCATGTTGTTATTTTGGATGATAAGGGTGATAAATTTGTTCATGTGCACCCTACATCAGAAGAAAAGACAGTCTTTGAAACAAAATTTGATAAACCTGGGATTTACAAAGTATGGGGAGAATTTAAATTTGATGGTAAAGTCAATAGCTATCCATTTGTTATAGAGGTCAAATAAATTTCGAAGAATAAAGGGGAATTTTTTATGAACTTAGATGGGGTTAGCAAACATCTATTAATTTGCAACGGGAAAACATGCACGAAAAATGGAGCAGAAGAAGTAACAGAGACCATTAGGGGAGAATTGAAAAACTTAGAGCTGCAAAAGGAGATCCACACAACAAAGACATTATGTAACGGCCAATGCAAGCATGGTCCGATCGCTGTTCTATATCCACAAGGAACCTGGTATAAAGAAATGAATAAAGCAAAAAGTGAAGAGCTTATTCGTCAATTGAAAGAAGAAAGAAATATTAATTTAGGCTCTGAACTTTATTACCATGATGGGAAAACATTTAAGAACTATGAGAATGAGTAAACTGTAACATCTTATCTCTAATATCTAAAAAGGCGTTTCTGTATAACAGGACGCTTTTTTACTGTAAAGATTTGTCGAGTGACAAATGCATAAATGTCAAAATAAGGCTATTGATTTATATAGGCAACTCAAACCGGGTATTGCGAATTTATGGTTACTTTACAAGCAACTACTTCATATATCGGTTTGGACCAATGTTTAATAGTGGTCTTTATTATTAAAAGTTCATAAAAAATATTATTATTATTATTATCCCCTTGTTTCTAGGGAATAAATAGAATTTAATTCAGATACCTTAGTCAGCTAAGAGTAAATGATCGATGGGGGTAAAATAAAATGACTTTTAGTAATTCAGAAGATGATTGGAGTAATCAAATTATAAATAAAATAGAGGAATTGAGCATACCAGCTCAGTATTACTTGTTTCGAAATTTTTTAGATAATACATTACATCTATCAAATAATTTAAGCAACAAAACAAGATGGATACTTATGTACTTCTTAGAAATTGAAGTGAAAACCTTAAAACAACTCGAAATGGATATTTACTATGAGTATCTATTAAATGATATAGAGCTAGAGAAAAAACAAGCGAAATTGTAGCTTAAGAAAAAATGAGGAGGACCACGACAAACCAAATATAAGTGGTCCTTTTGAAATTAAATATCTTCTGATCTTTATTTCAAATTTCTTCTGTTAAATATTCTGATTCTATTGTTGAAACTAAGTTCAGTCCAAATATACGTTTTATATTAGATACACACCTTTGCTATTAGGAATAGGAGCAGTGACAACAGTCTATTAGTGGAGCAACAACAGCAATCTTTATTCAGCTGATTGTTTGATAACAGAAAAAGGGCCTTTTATCTGATTTATAGCATTATCCGGAACATTTCCCCAATAAAAAGATAACAATGTTTCTTTATTTTAAGTACCACAATTTTGTAATATCCTAAGAAAATTCCAAGATTAATAGCCTTTATTAGTATAGATTTTCTTTAACACTGTTTTCCCGATATAAGGGATTCAATCATTTCAGTTATTTTCTGTCTCTGTTTTGGTGACAGTTTTTTTGCAGTATCAATTAAGTTCATCATATCTGCTGAAATATCCTCACTGTCAAAAAAATAAGTAATGGAGGTTTCTAAAGAATTACAAAGCTTTAATAAGGTTTCAATCGATGGAGATTGTGTATTATTTTCTATTCTATTTATAGTAGTTCTATGAACACCTGACAATTCTTCTAAATTGATTAGTGAATAGCTCTTTTCTTGCCTTAAAGTCTTTAATTTTTCCCCTATATTTAACATTATTAAAACCTCTCCATAGTTAATAGAATTCCTATTTATATTTTTGGAATAATCATAACAAAAATTTTTCAAAAAAAAATAAAAAAAGCGCAAACGCTCAAAATATGTTTAAAATCGTGCGTTTGTGCACATAATGTATTTATTGTTATTTGTTCCAACTTTAGGAGTGAGGGAAATATGTCAATTGATACAAAGAGATTAAGTATTGGTAAAATGCTCGGAAGTGTTAATGAGGTTTACCGGATACCCCTTTATCAAAGAACCTATAATTGGGGAAAGGATCAATGGAATGATTTATGGGAGGATTTGATTAAGCTTGAAGGAGAAGAAACGCATTTTCTTGGTTTTGTTATTACCATTGGTTCGGAACGCAAAAAAGGGTTTAGTTTTTTTGAAGTAGTCGATGGTCAGCAACGCATTACTACTGCCTTAATAGCACTGACAGCCATCAGAGATTTTGCGGAGGAAATAGACAAAGACCGAGCTGGATATA
Organism: Peribacillus sp. Aquil_B1; assembly: GCF_022603275.1. Lineage (NCBI taxonomy): Bacteria > Bacillati > Bacillota > Bacilli > Caryophanales > Bacillaceae > Peribacillus > Peribacillus sp. Aquil_B1. The sequence goes on from NZ_JAKXEE010000001.1 coordinate 929,891, forward strand.
TAAATAACTATTTTTTAAAGAGTTCAACAATAGATGACCAAGAAGCTAAACTCATTCTGGGTAGAAAAGACAATAAGGTATTCAAAAGATTAGTGGAGAAACGGGTAACAAAAGACGAGGCTAAATCAGAAAAAATAATTCAAGCATATTTCTTTTTTAAAGAAAAACTTCAAGAAAAAGGTATACAGTGGCAGAATGTGTATACGAGATTATTGGAGTCATTTGATCTTGTTTTAATGGTAACGGATTCCTACTACGATGCATTTAGGCTGTTTGAAACACTAAATAATCGAGGATTGTCTCTTTCTTCAGTGGATTTAATAAAAAACTACCTTCTAAGTACGATCGCTTCTAATGAATCTATGTTGGAAGAATGTATAGAGATATGGGATAGAATTATTGAGAATATAGAAGAAATAGAATCTGTCCGGCATGATAAGGTCCGGTTTTTTAGGCACTATTTATTCTCAATTGAATACGGTATAGTCCCTATTCCAAAATTGTATTCCAGATTTCAAAAACTCATTGATAATACAGACGATATTTTAAATCTTGTTGAGGATATATGGCTTAAATCGGAAGTGTACGTAAAGTTGTACAATGGAATTTTAGGTGTAAAAAAAGTTGATGAAAGATTAAATACCTTAGTTCGTATTGAGGCTACAACTTGCTATCCATTGCTAATAAAATGCGTTTCGATGGAACTTAAGAATGAGCAATTATTAAAAATTCTAAAGGCTATTGAAGTGTTCACCCTTAGAAGAAGTATATGCAATATTTCTACTAGGGATATTGACAGGATTTATAATCACCTGTCTTTGGAAGCATTTGATAAAGAAGATCCCATAAACTATATAATTGGGTACTTACAAAAGCGGACCCCGAGTGATACCGAGTTCTATTTGAGTTTCCAAAGTAGAGACTTTACAAGGTCCCCACAGACAAAATATATCTTGGAAATGATTGAAAATGCTTTAACAAACAATACAAAGGAGAAAATGATTAGTTCGAGAACTGATGTTCATATAGAACATATAATGCCTAGGGAATTGCGAAAAAGATCTAAAGTAATTGTTAGCACCTGGGAAAAGGAGCTAGGATCAAGAGCTTCTGAGCATCAACTATTTGTTAATCGTATTGGTAACCTAACTCTTTTGGGAAGTGAATTGAATATTGGGGCTTCAAATAATCCATTTGAAGAAAAAAAACAGAGATATGGTCAGTCCAATATTCTATTAACAAAAGAACTATGTAAGAAAAAGAAGTGGGATTTTGATGAGATCATAAACAGAAGTAAATACCTCGCAGATATTGCAAAGCAAATATGGAGTTTTAAAAATTTAGTATAAAAAGAATTCAAAAAAATTTCTTTCACAGGTCTTTCTTTAGCGCAATAGTTATTAGACTATTGTGGTAATTAATAATTTAAGTTGCGGGCACGGTAGTGAATCCAAGTTATGCCATTTAATCGCTTGGCATCACTATGTACACGCTCCACAAATACCTTCTAGTTCTGTACATTTATAAGGGGATGGGTTTGAAAAATCCATTTGTTAATATTTGAAAAAAAACTCTTTAGTGAAAATCGGAGAGTTTTTTATATAGGGTGCTTAAGGAATGTTTCGTTCAATTCTTTAGTTGAAGATTATATCTCAGGATTTCTTCGTCGTATACCCACTTATTTTTAAGTTAATATGTTAAACATTTCCTAGGGAAACGATGAAAAAAGACTTAGAATGTTATACGTGTTTTCAAGAAGAAGTAGAAATATAGAGGTGAGGAAAAGTAAAAATAATTACTTTTCGTCAGTAAAGGGGAGATATAACTGCATTATCAAAGTGAATTGCGGTCACCTTTTTCCCTAGGTGCACTCCTATAAGTAAGCTGCCATCATTGGTAGCTTTTTTAACGGGATAAAAGTTAAAAACCTAAAAAACGCCCTTCAAAGGCGGAGGTTTTGAGAAGAAATAATAAATTTATTAAAGAAGTTTATGTATCCCCTTGTTTTTTATTAGGCATATCGGATTTAATTCAAACACCTTAGCTAACTAAGAGAATTAAATCAGATTGGGGATAAATAAAGTGACTGTACATAGATCAGCAAGAAAATTGAATTTAATAAATGGTGACGCCATTAATGAAATTAAAAAGATTGATAGTAATTCAGTTCATTTAATCTGTACGGATCCGCCATATTTTATATCTAGAAAGACGAATTTTAAAAGTGGCGGTGGTGACCAAAAAAAATATGGTTCTATTTCAATGGAATTTGGTGTATGGGATTTAAAAGAGAATAGTGTAAATTGGTTTTCTCTTTTACAAGAATTTAAAAGAGTCCTAGTTCCAGGTGGAACAATGGTCATTTTTTACGATATTTTTAAAATGAGTGATATATCAAAAGTTGCGGAAAATCTGAAGTTGAAACAACAAAGAATAGGGATTTGGGAAAAAACCAATCCGGTCCCAATAAATGCGAAAGTAAATTATTTGTCAAATTCAAGAGAGTATTTTATTTCCTATACTAAAGGGAAAAAAAGAACATTTAATTCTTATTATGATAAGGCTTCTTATGAATCACCTATAGTTAGCGGAAAAGTGAGATTTCATCCTTGTCAAAAGCCAGTTCCTGTTCTTGAAAAAATCATTGCAACTCATACCAATGAAGGTGAAACAGTATTAGATTGTTTTATGGGATCAGGATCAACAGGACAGGCTGCTATAAATCTAAATCGGAACTTTATTGGTTTCGAATTAGATAATGCCTACTTTAACCAAGCTTCAAATGCTTTAAAAAAAATACCGAAAGGTAAATGATATTGTTGCAGTTGAAACCTATTATAAAATGAGTGCCTATCATACTGTCTTTGGGACAAAACTGTATAGCACCGGGAAGGGGCATCGTAAAACGATGTCTTTCTTGATTTTGAGTAAGGAATATCTGCGGAACAAGGGGTAAGCAAAGTAGAAAGACTGACTATCCTTCTCCTATTGTGTATTCTTAATACTCAAATGGTCTTTAGGCATCCATTCAAGTTACCGTATTATATTTCTTAATGATTTTTCTAATGAATTACAATATACTCTAGTTCGTTTAATTCCCTTCAATATCATAAGAGCTTGTTTAATGATGGATAATTCCTCCTTTTTTATTCTATTCTTTATTTTCCAATAGGCCTCATCACTTAACCTTTCAATACCTGGAAAAAAGAAATCAATTCTGCAAAAGCTTTTGTTTTGTTCGTCAAATATGATTTCAACTAGTGAGTTTTCATTATCTTTTATCTTGAAAGTGAAAATTCGAACTGTTTCATCGCATAAGCCACCATGCACAGGCATTTCAAATTTGGTTGGTTTCCCCATTAAATTATCAAGTTCAATATCATATGGAAGCCTAATGCAATTTAATTCCTTTGGTTGAAATGAAACTATATCTTTGTTCATTTTATTTTTCTCCTTCCATTAAAAAATATGTCTTTTATTCCGCTTAGCATTTCTAATACCTAAAGTTTAAATTGAAATCGGTTTAAGAGCAATTTTGCGTCTTTCGCATAAGTATTTCTCCTATAAGGTTTAGAACTTCGTTCTAGAGAGTCTTATCTTGATCAGGGATATGTCACCATACCAATAAATATTACCTATATTTCCAATAATTTATATATCATATATTATACTAAATTGGGATAAAAATAAAACTTTGTATAAGTTAATATATCAATAGTTTGGTTAAAGGTTGAAAACTTAAATGGAAAGTATCATAAAATCATCAAAACAAATGCCTTTTTTTGAAAAAAAATATAAAAATGCAATTCCAATAACTACCGGTGCTATAGAGCTGTGATGATAACTCTTTTTCTAAAGGAACACAGATAGAATACTCAACATTTGAATTATTTGTTTTTATAGGTGTCATCTGAATAATGGGTTAAACTTGGGGTAGTTAAATTAAGAGAGAAGGGATATTAAAATTATGATCACAATTTTGTTCGGGAAAAGTAATTCACAAAATTATCCCATGGCAATCAGACAGGCTAAAAGAAGTGCTGACAACTATACAGAAAGTGATGAAGGAAAGTTTGTTATACATAAGGCTATTTACTCTTACGAAAATTACGTAAAGGCAGAGAAACTTTGGAATACTGTTGGAAATTGGAAGAGTACTGAAATGTATATCCAAGATGAACTGGCTGTAGGAATTCATTTTTTTGAGATTCGAAGAGTTATGGAATGTGCAAAAAATCGAGAACGATCGCTCTTACCAAATCGGTACTGTGAAGGGCATGATGAAGGGAAAAACGAAAAATATTTTGCATGTAACCAATTAAATAGTGTTGTACGCTATCCAGAGATCACGGGTAGATCATATTATAGAGAAGATACTGTTTGGTATCATTATGGAACATTTGATGAGGATTTTAAAACTTTTACCATAGATAAAGAAGCTATAAAAACCTTATTAAATAATGAGGCTGATCAAAAAAGAATTTCAATATGTCCACATTTTTCAATTGATCGGATAGATGACTTAATAAATACATTACCTAATAATATTAACTTGGTAGATCAAGAGGAATATGTAGTTGATAAAGAAACAACACCTCCTAAACTTCGTACAAAAGCAGAATATGAAGCTTTGCAAGATTCTAAACAGCCCCTATCTTTTAATTATAAACAAGATGAAGAAGAAGAAATAGCACCGGTTGAAACAAATATTAATTTTGAGGATATTGGTGGTTTAGAAGAAGAAATCCGGCGGATTCGTGAAAGTGTAGAACTCCCAATAACACATCCAGAACTTTTTGAACATTATGGTATTACTCCTTATAAAGGAATCTTGTTGTTTGGTCCGCCTGGAACAGGAAAAACTTTATTAGCAAAAGCAGTAGCGAATGAGTCTAAAATGAATTTTTTTAAGGTAAGTGGTCCTGAAATTTTTGATAAATGGTTTGGAGAATCTGAGCGAAAATTAAGAGATATCTTTGAAACAGCAAAAAAACAACAACCAAGCATTATCTTTTTTGATGAGATTGATGCCATTGGTTCAAAAAGAACCGAGGATTCAACAAATTCTCATTACAGCAAGATAGTTACTCAGCTTTTAACCTTAATGGATGGGATGGAATCACGTGACCAAGTTATTGTTATGGCAGCGACAAATCGTCCAAACAGTTTAGACCCAGCTCTTCGGAGGCCCGGTAGACTTGATACAGAGATTTATATTGGCCCTCCAAGTGAAGAAGGTCGAAAGAAAATACTGGATGTGCATACTAAAAAAATGCCGTTGGATATGTCAGTGAATTTAACAGATATATCGTCTACTTTACATGGTTACGTTGGAGCAGATATAACAGCTCTTTGTAAGGAGGCCGCTTTACAATCTTTAAGAAGACAATTACTTGACGGGAACCTAGAGACTAAAGCTTTGAATGAAATGAAAGTAAATTTAGAAGATTTCAAACAGGCTAAAAAGCAAATTGTTCCTACTGCCGGTCGTGAAGTGTTGGCATATACTCCAACTGTTAATTGGGATCATGTAATTGGCTGTTACCGAGTAAAAGAGGAACTTGAGAAAAAGGTAATTAAACCATGGCGTTCTGCACACCTTTATAGAAATATCAGGAAAACGAAAGGGATTTTATTTAGCGGTCCTTCAGGTACTGGAAAAACATACCTTGCTAAAGCATTAGCCACTGAACTCGGTATGAATGTTATTTCTCTCAAAGGTTCCGATGTATTATCCAAATATCAAGGTGATTCTGCAGGCAACCTTAAAAAATACTTTGAAAAAGCTAGAGAACTTGCCCCTGCTATGATTATAATCGATGAGATAGATGCAATAGCCCCTAGTCGTTTGAAAAATAAAGGGGGAAATGATTTAGTAAATGAACTCTTGTCACAAATGGATGGATTTGATGCATTAACTGATGTCTTAGTGGTAGGAACAACAAATTATTTAGACATTCTTGACGAAGCCGTTCTAAGGCCTGGGAGATTTGATATCCATATAACTGTCTCGATTGCTAATCTTATTGAAGCTAAAGAAATGGTTAGTTATTATTTAAAGAAATCAGGATTTGAATATGACGCATCTTTGATTGACATTATTGGAAGTAGGGTGAAGACCGGAGCAGAGGCAGAACACATAGTGAATCAAGCAGCTTATGAGGCCATCTGGAGAGATGAACTTATTTTAACGAAACATCACTTTTCTTATAAATAAAGATCATTGGACTTTGATAAATTTGATAAAAATAGAGAAAAACTAGGTAAGAATATCACAGATATATTTTTTACTGTTTTACCGTCGGATAATACCCAACTAACAGGTGACCAAAATGGAAAGATTCCAAGAAGTTGTGGTTTACGTAATTGATCTTCCGTACCATCATCCATTAATAAAAGGCCGTAGATGGGATGGAGAAGAATACTATTTGGAGGAGGACAGTTGCCAAGAAATAAGACCCGGAGGAGGGTTAATCCAAAAACTTCAAAGAATCCATCTTTTCTCCCTTCGAGGAATTGCCATTCTAACTGTCTTAAAATGTTAAAAAGTTATTAAGATCTGAGAATGATTCAATAAATAAATGTATAAGGACCACTTTCTAATAAGAAGTGGCCCTTTTTCTGTCTATCATAAAAAACCAATAAATTTCCATTTCGCAAATTGCAAAAATGCTTCTATATATATATTCCAGATTTAATGTGCTATTTATAATTTTTGAAATATCACTCTTTATTCCCTTTTAGCTGTTCTAGTCTTTCGTATACTTTCTGAAAATGTTTTTCTTGTCCATTTTGTTTTGGGTGATAATACTTTCTGCTTAACAATTCGTCAGGTAAATATTGCTGATTAACCCATGACTTGGGATAATCATGAGGATATTTATATCCATGGCCATGCCCCAAGACAGCGGCCCCCTTATAGTGAGCATCCCTTAAATGCAATGGTATTTCTCCATATGTTCCATTTCTTACATCTTCTAGGGCTAAATCAAGGGCTTTATAAGCACTATTTGTTTTTGGAGATAAGCATTGTTCGATAACAATATTAGCAAGTGGAATACGAGCCTCGGGAAGACCAAGCCTTTCTACTGCATCTACCGCAGCAACAGTTCTTACACCCACTTCCGGAGCTGCTAGTGAAATATCTTCATATGCAATTACAATTAATCTACGGCAAACTGAAATTAGGTCCCCTCCTTCAATTAGACGAGCTAGATAGTGCAAAGCTGCCGTAGTATCACTTCCCCTTATTGATTTTTGTAGCGAAGAGAGTAAAGAATATAAAATATCGCCACGCTTATCATGAGAGAACCCCTTGTTTTGTACACATTCCTTAACTAAATCTATTTCTACGACTATTCTGTTATCTTCATTAACTTGCGACGCATATACAACTTCTTCAAGAACATTTAAAGCTGAACGAGCATCGCCATTAGTTGAAGTTGAAATAATTTCAATTGCTTCGTCCGATATGTTAATATCTTGCTTTCCAAGTCCTCTTTCATCATCAGATAAAGCACGGGAAAGCAATTCTTTAATATCTTTAGGATTTAACGCTTTAAGTTCCTTAATTTGTCCACAGCGACTCCGAATAGCAGGATTTACATCGTGGAAAGGATTTTCCGTGGTAGCTCCAATCAAGGTAATTAATCCTTTTTCTACATGTGGTAAAAGGTAGTCTTGTTGAGCTTTATTAAATCTGTGAACTTCATCAATAAATAAGATTAGTTTACCTTCTATTTTTGCATGCTCAACTGCGTTTTCCATATCCTTTTTACCAGCAGTTGTAGCATTAATTGATATAAAAGGTATGTTAATTGTTCCGGCTATCGCTTTAGCTATTGAGGTTTTTCCTACCCCTGGCGGTCCATAAAGTAAGGTGGAAGGAACAAAACCGTTAACAATCATTTTATATAAAGCAGTATCTTTTCCAATTATATGTTTTTGCCCAGCTATTTCATTAATAGTTCGTGGTCTCATTTTATATGAAAGGGGCATATTATTCTCTATTTGTATATCGAATAGGTCCATTCTAAAGTATTTCCTCCTTCATTTAAAACTTATACATTATTATAACTTACATACGGAAATCCTTGAAAAAACAAAAAACTAAATGTATGGGTAACAACTACATCCTCGCGAAGTAAATATACCTTAAGAAATTTAGACATATCAAGAATTAGATTAGGGCCAAATACAATATATGGAATGTGAATTCCGATCTATTAGTGATTTTTAATAGTGTTTGGTTTTATTGCTAAGAAAATCAGAAATTTGTCAATAATGAATTCAAGAGAGGGTTATGTAACAATCTTAGTCATAATGAGATAAACCAAGAAGAAAATTTTTTTATTTAAATGCGAATGTTTGATGGAAGTGTAGAAGTTTTTTATTATTTTAACTTAAAAAGAACACTTAGGTGTTGTAGTGTTTATAATCCAATTATTAGTATAATTAATCTCAAAAATAATATATTTTCAGTGAGGAAAATATATATTCCCTTTGGTAATACTGAATTTGTTATTAAATCTCATATAAAAATGTACATATACTTTTTGAAAAGCCGACAGAACATCGTAATGGGCATCTCCATCCTTGTCATGTGAGAAGCTTTTTTTCTGCATGCATTCCTCGGCAATTTGCAGATCTATATGTATCATTCCGGATTCATCAGGTTCGGTGGAAATGACGGCGAGCTCAAGAGCGTTAAGCGCACTGCGGACATCTCCGTTCGAAGCCGTCGCGAAATGGGTAAGGGCATCAAGGCTGACATCCGTTTTATACGCACCAAGCCCCCGGTCTTCATCATGAAGTGCCCGTTCCAGAGCTTTGGTCAAATCATTGGTTTCCAATGATTTGAGCTCGAAAATCTGGCACCGGCTTCGGATGGCCGGATTGATTGCATGATAGGGATTGCTTGTCGTTGCACCGATCAAGGTGATCATCCCGTTTTCAAGATAAGGCAATAGGAAATCCTGCTTCGCCTTATCGAGTCGGTGAACCTCATCAAGCAGCAGAATCACTTTCCCGGACATCTTGGCCTCGGCAGCCACGATTTCCATATCCTTTTTATTATTGGTCACCGCGTTCAGTGTCCTAAAAGCAAACTTCGTGCTTCCGGCAATCGCACTTGCAATCGAAGTCTTGCCAATTCCCGGCGGACCATAAAGGATCATGGAAGAAAGCTGCTTGGCTTTCACCATCCTTGCGATAATTTTCCCTTCACCGACCAGATGCTCCTGCCCGATGATCTCATCTATCGACCGAGGCCGCATCCGGAAAGCAAGCGGTTTAATATTCATTGCGCACCTCTCCTTTTTATATAAGGTATCACAACTGATGGGGGAAATGCGCTGATTATGCTGTAAAAGAGGGTGAATTCCTATTATAGTAGTCCGTTTGTGCTGTGAGATCGATAATTCGACCTAGCGGTGGAAAAATCCGACCTACCAGTGGACTAATTCGACCTACCGGCGTAAAAATCCGACCTACCAGTGGACTAATTCGACCTACCGACGTAAAAATCCGACCTCTCCTTCTAAGAGAGAATTTAATAGATAAAATCTCCCTCTAGTATGGCCGGAATGATTCAGGTTTAGTGAAAGTAATAGTTTTTTTGCACTGGAAGGGGATTGGAGTTGGAGGAAGTTTCGAAATTCCCTGTTGGTAATGGTAGGTTTGACGAGGTATAGATAATCATAAAGTGCCGATATGTGACCATCGAGGGAAATATCCAAACAGGTACGGCAAACCCACTTTCTTGATTTCCGCTCCATGGTAAATGCATGACACTTGTCACAGAATACTCCGGTTTGGAGGGCGGTAATCGGAATTCTATAATTCTCTAGCGGTTTATGAATATAAGGGATGTGACCATCAAGCAATAAATTCGATAATCGTTTCACTGATCTAGTAGAAAGGACCGCTTCGTTATACTTGTTTTTTAATTCCTCAATTTTAAGCAGAATCCGATCCTTACGAATCACTTTTCTATTAATATCCGTATTCCCTGTTGAAGAATTGGCACTGACTACGAGAGTTTCAACTGGAAGGTTGTTCGTTCTTCTTGTTTTTAACCAGTCTAACAAGTGCTGGCGCTGCCGGCTCACTTGTAATAGGGGATCATCAAAAGCTTCGGTTTTTCCATCTGGATTTGTACGGATAAGTTGATTGAATGCATTATCGAAAAAGATTTCACCAGCCATGTTTTTGACTTCAAGGATTAAAAGGAAAGAGGATGTGAGAATGAGGATGTCCATTTGGAAGGGAAAAGATGATCCAATAAGTCGGAGGTCATGAAAGAGTAGATACTCTTTTTCAGGAAGGGATTTAAGAGATTGGAAGACTCTGTTTTCACCGTTGTATCCAGCCTTGATTTTTTTGATATCCTCAATTATTGCCGGTTGCTTCGCATGCCCAGGAGGTAAGCGTCTCATCAGAGCTTCGAGCATGTCTATTTTTAAAGGCCTCTTGCAGTTTTTAATGATCATGATAACCACTCCTTATAGATTTAAGTGAAGTATTCTCGGTCGATAAAGTGATTTCCTGTATTTTAGTGAAATTAAATGTGGCATGTAACGTACCTACGTATTAATCCGACCTATCCTCGCAAAAATCCGACCGTCCGAGCGAAAGAATCGACCTACCCCCGCAATAATCCGACCGTCCAAGCGGAAATTCCGACCTAGCGTAAATAATCGGCTTCGAGTGAAAAATCCGTACCCTATAATCGACCGTCCAAGCGAAAGATCCGACCTATCCTCCCAATAATCCGACCGTCCGAGCGAAAGAATCGACCTACCCCCGCAATAATTCGGCCGTCCGAGCGAAAAATCCGACCTAGCGTAAATAATCCAGCTTCGAGCGAAAAATCCGTACCCTAAATCAGACCGTCCGAGCGAAAAATCCGTTCTTAACCCGAAATGCTGTATAAAATTCGTCAGCCGAGCGGTTACATTCCTACCTCTCCAATTAGGATAATTTGACAAATGAAGGGCGGGTGAATGCATTTCCGGCGGGAATATGCTATAATTTCAAAAGAATTTAGAAACGGATAAATAATTTGAGGTGTATATGTATGAAGATATCTACTAAAGGCCGTTATGGTTTGACGATCATGATCGAGCTTGCTAAACATTATGGAGAAGGCCCGAAGAGTTTGAAATCGATTGCCCAGACGCATAATCTGTCGGAGCATTATTTGGAGCAGTTGATTGCGCCGCTTCGTAATGCGGGATTGGTGAAGAGTGTGCGCGGTGCGTATGGCGGGTATGTCTTGTCTAAAGATCCTCAGGAGATTACTTCGGGTGATGTCATTCGTGTATTGGAAGGGCCGATTACCCCTGTTGAAGGAATTGAGGATGAGGAGCCGGTGAAGCGCCAGCTTTGGATTAGGATTCGCGATGCTGTGAAGGATGTATTGGATAATACGACGCTTATGGATTTGGCGAGCTACAAGGATACGGGTGAAATCGATTCTTATATGTACTATATTTAAGTGATTAGCAATGCGCCTATTATGTAGGCGCTTGCGTTTTTTAATGGAGGCGACAAAAAAGTGGACAGAATATATTTAGATCATGCTGCGACTTCACCGATGCATCCGAATGTGATCGATAGGATGATGACGGTCATGAGCCATGACTTCGGGAATCCATCGAGCATCCATGCGTTCGGGCGGGAGGCGCGCCATGTTTTGGATGAGGCGCGTTCGAGTATTGCGGCGAGCATCGGTGCGGGGCGGAATGAAATCATTTTCACGAGCGGCGGAACCGAGGCGGATAATACGGCGATCATTGGTGTTGCGAATGCTTATAAAGAAAAAGGAAAGCACATCATTACGACGGAGATTGAGCATCACGCGGTTTTGCATACATGCCAATACCTTGAGAAGTCTGGCTTTGAGGTCACATATTTACCTGTGAATGAAGCGGGGCTTATTTCAATTGCCGATTTAAAGGCGGCATTGCGGGATGATACGATTTTGGTTTCGGTCATGTTCGGCAATAATGAGGTTGGAACGATCCAGCCGATTGCTGAAATCGGACAGCTGCTAAAGGGGCATCAAGCCATTTTCCATACGGATGCAGTTCAGGCATATGGTTTGATCTCGATCGATGTTCGAGAGCTGGATGTGGATTTGCTTAGTGTATCTGCGCATAAAATCAACGGTCCAAAAGGAATCGGCTTTCTTTATATGCGTGAAGGCTTGAAGCTGAATCCGCAATTATATGGCGGGGAACAAGAACGCAAGCGCCGTGCTGGAACGGAGAGCGTGCCGGCCATTGCCGGTTTTGCAGCAGCCGTTTCAATTGCGCAAAGCATGATGAATGAGAAAAAGGAGCAATACAAGCGATTTAAAGACGTATTGCTTGCCGTCTTTGATGAGGCGGATGTACAATATGAAATTAACGGATCTATGGAACAGTCGCTGCCGCATGTGCTGAATATTAGTTTTCCGGGTACGAATGTGGAATCGATGCTCGTTAATATGGACTTGGCAGGTGTTGCTGTATCGAGCGGATCCGCTTGTACTGCTGGGTCAATCGATCCGTCGCATGTGCTTGTGGCGATGTTCGGGAAAGATTCGGAGCGGACGAAGAATTCGATTCGTTTCAGCTTCGGTCTGAACAACACGGAAGAGGAAGTAAGGCAGGCAGCTGAAACCACCGTTAAAATCGTTAATAGATTAGTGGGAAGATAATTCTCACTTTAAATAAATGAGGTGACAGAATGAGAAAAGCACCACAGGACACCCGCGTCGTCGTGGGTATGTCAGGAGGCGTCGATTCTTCTGTGTCAGCCCTGCTATTGAAGAATCAAGGCTATGATGTTGTCGGGATTTTCATGAAGAACTGGGATGATACAGATGAAAACGGAGTCTGTACGGCAACGGAAGATTACAATGATGTAATTGCCGTTTGTAATCAAATCGGCATCCCTTATTATGCGGTCAATTTCGAGAAGCAGTATTGGGATAAAGTTTTCACATATTTCTTGGATGAGTATAAAGCGGGGCGCACCCCGAATCCGGATGTAATGTGCAATAAGGAAATCAAGTTCAAGGCCTTTCTTGAACATGCCGTAAGCCTTGGTGCCGATTATGTGGCTACAGGTCATTACGCACAGGTTGAATACCGGGATGGCGAATACAAAATGCTTCGCGGTGTCGATAATAATAAAGATCAAACGTACTTCTTGAACCAGCTTACTCAAGAACAGTTGGAAAAAGTCATGTTTCCGCTTGGACACATTGATAAGAAGGAAGTCCGTGAAATTGCGAAAGAAGCGGGTCTTGCCACGGCAACGAAAAAAGATTCCACAGGCATCTGCTTTATCGGTGAACGCAATTTCAAAGAATTTTTAAGCAATTACCTTCCGGCTCAGCCCGGTGATATGGTCACGATGGATGGCAAGGTCATGGGCAAGCATGACGGATTGATGTATTACACCATCGGTCAGCGTCACGGACTAGGGATTGGCGGCAGCGGCGAACCTTGGTTTGTTGCGGGAAAAGACTTGAAGCGCAATGTTTTATATGTGTGTCAAGGCTTTGATAATGATGTGCTGTATTCCAATTCCCTTCGTGCAGTGAATGTCAGCTGGGTAGCGGAACATATACCTGCGGGTGAGTTTACATGTACGGCAAAGTTCAGGTACCGTCAAGAGGATAGCGGTGTTAAGGTGAAGGTCTTGGACAATGGTGATGTCGAAGTCATCTTTGACGAGCCAGTCCGCGCGATTACACCTGGACAAGCAGTCGTATTCTATGAAGGTGAAGTGTGCCTTGGCGGCGGTACGATTGATGAAGTATTTAAAAAAGGTGAAAAACTGACTTACGTAGGGTAAAATAAGCATGTCCCCAGCTGTGTTTGCGGTTGGGGACTTCTTTTGGATTGCGGGTATACCGCCTGAATTCGACCACTGGCTTATGCTATACTTTTTAATATAAAAATGGAGTGTGAATGGATATGGATAAGAATCAACAAGGAATTGAATATATGCAGCAAGGGAAATACGAAGAAGCGGCAAAGGTTTTTAATGAAGCGATCGAGGAAAATCCGAATGAGCCTGTTGCTTACATAAACTTTGGGAATGTATTGACTGCCGTTGGTGAAACGGATAAAGCGATCAAGTTTTACAAAAAGGCGATCGAGCTGGATGAAAATGCAGCAGCGGCTTACTATTCATTAGGAAACTTATATTATGAATCAGATTCTAAACTAGTCGAAGCGAAGGATATGTTCGAAAAGGCAATCCGATTAGGACTGGATAACAGCGATGCTTACTTCATGCTTGGATTGACATTGATGGCATTAGATCAGCCGAAATTGGCGATGCCTTATTTACAGAGAACGGTGGAGCTGAGCCCTGAGGACGTTGATGCAAGATTCCAATATGCGTTATGTCTTGCTAATGCGGAATTATATGATGAATTGATCAATCAGCTGAATTTAGTTGTGGAACAGGATCCGGGCCATGCGGATGCTTATTATAATTTAGGTGTGGCGTTTGCAGGGTATCGTGAGGATGCGCAAGCAGCGATGGCTTATTTTGACAAGGCTTTGGAAGCACAGCCTGACCATATGCTTGCTGCGCACGGTAAGAAACTGTTGGAAGAAATGAATGCAGAGTAAATAAAAAGCATATGCATGGAAAGGTGGGGAGAAGCGTTGAGCCAGCAAGATTCGTTGGATTTGTTTTCAGAAGAGAAAATGTTCATGAAAGGAAGTCATTTAGTGACGATCTTTCATAATGAAGAAAATATGTACTCGGTTGTAAGAATTCGTGTGCATGAAACGAATCTGAATTATGAAGAGAAGGAAGCGGTCGTAACTGGTTATTTTCCAAGGATGCATGAGGATGAGATCTATATTTTTTATGGGGCCATGAAGGAACATCCGCGTTTTGGCCTTCAATTTCATGTAGAGCATTTTCGCAAGGATCTGCCTCAATCCAAGGAAGGCATCGTCAGTTATCTATCAGGTGACCTTTTTAAGGGCATTGGGAAAAAAACAGCGGAAAGCATTGTTGAGACACTGGGTGAAAAGGCAATTTCAAAAATTCTGGCTCAGCCCTCGCTACTTGATGATATCCCGAAGCTATCCGGTGAAAAGGCAAAGGGCCTCTATGATACATTGGTCGAGCATCAAGGTCTGGAGCAGGTGATGATCGCCCTCAATCAATATGGCTTTGGTCCGCAGCTGTCGATGAAGATTTATCAAATGTATAAACAGGATACGATCACGATGGTTCAGGGAAATCCGTATAAGCTCGTAGAGGATATTGAAGGGATTGGTTTTGGACGGGCGGATGAGCTTGGGCATCAGCTGGGCATTTCCGGCAGCCATCCCGACCGAATCAAGGCTGCGTGCTTGTATACGCTTGAATCACAATGCCTCCAGGATGGAAATATCTACATAGAAGCCGAGCAGCTTTTGGAAGCGGTCAAACGGCTGCTGGAGGAAAATAAACGGGATCGCATTGAATTCACGAACATTTCCTCGGAAATAATCGAATTGACGCAAGAGGGGAAAATAGTTGTCGAAGATCAACGAATTTATCCGCCTTCACTATTCTATTCGGAAAAGGGAATCGTGATGAACATCAAGCGGCTGCTTGCTCAAACCGAGTATGAGGACCAGTTCCCGGAATCGGAGTTCTTGCTTGCACTTGGTGAGCTGGAAGAGCGATTGGATGTATCCTATGCCCCGGCCCAAAAGGAAGCGATCCAAACGGCCCTGCAATCACCCATGTTAATCTTGACGGGGGGACCGGGTACCGGTAAGACGACTGTCATCAAAGGCATCGTTGAGCTATATGCAGAGCTGCATGGCGTATCCATGGACATTAACGATTATAAAAAAGAAGGAAGCGATCCATTTCCATTCGTTCTTGCGGCTCCTACTGGCCGGGCAGCGAAACGCATGGCCGAATCGACTGGGCTCCCCGCTGTTACGATCCACCGTTTGCTCGGGTGGAACGGGAGTGAAGGCTTTTCCCATGATGAGGATAATCAGCTGGATGGCCGTATCGTAATCATCGATGAGGTTTCCATGGTGGATACGTGGCTGGCCCATCAATTGTTTAAAGCTCTGCCGGAAAATGTCCAGGTGATATTGGTGGGTGATGAAGATCAGCTGCCATCTGTTGGCCCTGGTCAGGTTTTAAAGGATTTGCTTGCATCGAATTGTGTACCGACGGTCAGTCTGGAACATATTTATCGTCAAGCCGATGGCTCGTCGATCATTGAATTGGCCCATGAAATCAAAAAAGGAAGGCTTCCGGATGATGTCACGAAACAGCAAGAAGATCGATCGTTCATTCGCTGCCAAACCGGTCAAATCGCCCAAGTAATCGAGAAAGTCGTTGCCAATGCCAGGACGAAAGGTTTCACTGCCAAGGATATACAGGTGCTTGCTCCCATGTATAGAGGACCTGCCGGGATTGATGCACTGAATAAAATGCTTCAGGAAGTGTTCAATAGCAATGCGGATGAAAAGCGGCGGGAAATAAAATTCGGAGAGGTAATATACAGAACGGGAGATAAGGTGCTTCAACTGGTGAACCAGCCAGAGGAGGGTGTCTTTAATGGCGATATGGGAGAAATCGTGTCCATATTGTTCGCTAAAGAAAATACCGATCATGTCGATAAAGTAATCATATCGTTCGAAGGCATCGAAGTGACATACACGAAGCAGGATTTGAACCAGATCACACATGCCTATTGCTGCTCCATCCATAAATCACAGGGAAGCGAATTCCCCATTGTCATTTTACCTGTAGTGAAAAGCTATTATCGGATGCTCCGACGTAATTTATTGTATACGGCGATTACGCGCAGTAAAAATTTCTTGATCCTTTGCGGTGAGGAAGATGCATTCCGGTTAGGGATCGAGCGTAATGATGAGATGCGCCGCAAAACGACTTTGCGTGAAAAGCTGCGGGAAATTTTGAGTGAAGAAGAAATGCCGGCGGAAAAGGGAGAGGTACCTCAACAATCAAGTTATCTTGATATTCTCATGCATGCTGACCCGATGATCGGGATGGAGAACGTCACGCCTTATGATTTTATGTAGCGGGTTCTTTTGGATGAATTTTGTTTAAAATTCATAGTTTTGGTGGAACTATAACTAATATGTGAAAGAGTAGGGGGGATTTGATGAAAAAAGGTTGGATAATAGGAATAGTCGTTGTCGTTTTACTGGTCATTTATGGGGCTTCTTCATACAACGGTCTTGTAAGCGCCAGTGAGGACGTCGACAATAAATGGTCACAGGTGGATAACCAATTAAAACGAAGAGCGGATTTGATTCCAAATCTTGTCGAAACGGTGAAGGGTTATGCTTCGCATGAAACGGAAGCCATTAAAGCGGTGAGTGATGCACGCTCGAAGCTGGCCGGTGCCAATTCGACTGAAGATGCGATTGATGCCGATCAAGAATTGAGTGGGGCCTTGAGCCGTCTTTTGGTGGTTGTCGAAAACTATCCGGATTTAAAGGCCAATGAGAACTTTAAGGGTCTCATGGATAGTTTGGAAGGAACGGAAAATCGGCTGACGGTAGCACGAAAAGACTATAATGATGAAGTTACCAACTATAATAAAATGATTAAACGCTTTCCGAAGAATATGATGGCAGGAGCGTTCGGGTTCGATGCCAAACCATATTTTGAAGTGACCGATCAAGAAAAAGAAACGCCAAAGGTTGATTTCGGGAGCGATAAATAATGAAAAAACTTGCTGTGTTTGCGCTATTCTTCATTCTCACGTTCGGTTTAGCAAACGTAGCCGCAGCACAACCTAACATCCCAGAACCAGTTGGGGATATATATGTTCAGGACTTTGCCGGAGTCCTGGATGATCAGGAAAAATCCGAACTCATCGAACTTGGGAAACGCTTGGATGATGCCACAAAAGCACAAATTTCCGTTTTGACGGTTGATTCGATGGAAGGATCCGAGATCGAGGAGTACTCGGTCGAGGCGTTTAGATCATTCGAGCTTGGTGATGCCGAGTTGAACAATGGAGTCCTCATTGTGCTGGCCATGGAAGAACAGAAAATCCGCATTGAAGTGGGGTACGGTTTGGAAGGGGCCATTACCGATATAAGATCTGGACAGATTTTGGATGATGTGGCTATCCCTGCGCTGAAAGCGGGTAAATATGATGTTGCCCTGACGGAGACCTATAAGGCTGTATATAACGATGTCACGAAAGAATACAACCTAGGTGACGAATTTTATCAAGATCTCTCCGTTCAGCCCGAGTCAGAAACCTTTCAGCCATCAGGTTTACAGATTTTCCTCATTATCATCGTTGTCATCGTCGTATTCATCCTCGATGCCAAGTTCTTTAAAGGATTTTTCCTTCAAACACTAATCAATATCTTATTGATATTCATCAGTCGCGGAGGTGGCGGCGGCCGTGGAGGCGGCGGTCCACGGGGCGGCGGCGGAGGGAGTTCCGGTGGCGGCGGTGCCAGCAGAGGATGGTAAGGTAAGTGTATTAGACCGGGAAACCGGTCTTTTTTTTTGCCTGGTTTCTGTATTACTTGAAGAGGGACCAACAATGGAAAACCTTTCAGCACATCTATTTACATTAGTAAAGAGATAATAAAAATGTTCGGAAAGGCGGGATGACCTTGCGGACGTTTTCTTTATTGAAAGGGATGCCGGTTTTTACAATCAAAGGAGAAAGAATCGGCACGGTCCACGATTTATCAATTTCTGAAATGGGACAGGTAACAGGCTTGGTCGTTCATCAACAAGCATTGTTCAAAAGAGCCTTTCATTTGAAACTCGACGATATTTCTTCATTCGGTCCAGATGGGATTGTCATCATGCAACAGGATTCAACCTTAAGGAAAATGCCTGCGGATTCCATTTGCCTTTCGAAGGACGAATTATTGGGACGCATGCTTTTATCAGAAATGGGCGAAGAACTTGGTTTACTGCAGGATGTATATTTCAAGGAGAAAATGGGCACGATTATAGCGTATGAAACAACGGATGGGTTTTTCTCGGAGTCGACAGTGATAGAA
Organism: Peribacillus sp. Aquil_B1; assembly: GCF_022603275.1. NCBI lineage: Bacteria > Bacillati > Bacillota > Bacilli > Caryophanales > Bacillaceae > Peribacillus > Peribacillus sp. Aquil_B1. The sequence goes on from NZ_JAKXEE010000001.1 coordinate 948,931, forward strand.
TCAAAACAGCCGCCTGCATTAGGGAAGGATACCATCATTGTTTCAGTTTATGAACAGTGAGGTGTCCATTTTGGAAATTAAATGTCCGAATTGCCGCAGTAAAGATGTTGGGAAGATTGGCGTGAATCAATATTATTGTTGGAATTGCTTTATTGAAATGACCCTATCCGAAGGGCTCATAAATACGCACCAAGTCGAGGAAGATGGAAGTTTAAGCTCATTGGACGATTTGTTTGAGGAAAATGACCGCCGCTTCGGTATGTAAATAACGGAAGAGGTGTTTGCAATGGCTAGACGTTCACGCAATACTCTAATGAATATGGGTTCGGACTTGATGAACTCGAAGATGTTTAAACGGAACATGAAGAAAATACGCAAAAGATTAAAGTCATTATTATAGCAGGAATGGGTGTCCTGATAATGAGGGCACTCTTTTTTATGTATGAAAACCTTCCGCCATTCGAAGAATAAAGGAGCGGGAGGTGTTTATTGTGAGTATTCGTCTTAAGTGGTTTTATCGCCTGGGTTTTTTATTGCTCTTATTTTTCGTTATCTATATCTTTATGAAACTTAAGCCCATGTGGGGACCTGTCGTTACTGTATGTGTGACGGTACTGCTGCCTTTTTTGATTGGTGCGTTCATCAGTTACTTGCTGCACCCTGTAGTGGAATATTTAAATGAGAAAGGGATGCGACGCTGGCTTTCGATTACGATCATCTATTTGTTGTTTTTCGGAGGGATCGGCTTTGCTGTTTATAAAGGCATTCCAGTGATCGTCAGCCAGGTTCGCGAGCTGTCGGAAAGCGTGCCGGAACTGGTTGAACAGTACCGGGGCAGCATTGATAAACTCAATCATCAAACGGCTTCCTGGCCGTTCGGAATTCATGAAAGATTCGAAGAAGGTGTCACCCTTTTTGAAGATTGGCTGAAGCGTATACCTGAAAAGGCGATGGAGTATGCAATGAAGATGATTGATTTCATCGTCCTGATTGCGTTGATTCCATTCATCGCATTTTATATTTTGAAAGATTTCACTGTGTTAAAAAAAATGGCCTGGTATATGACGCCGAAAAAATGGCGCAATCAGGGACGGGCTTTCATTCGTGATGTGGATGCGTCGCTTGGCGGCTATATCCGCGGCCAAATCATCGTCTGTGTCGTGATCGGTTTGATTTCCTCGCTGCTCTTCTGGATAGTCGGAATGAAATATCCGCTTCTTTTGGGGGCGATAATCGGAATAACGAATGTCATTCCGTATTTCGGACCGATTATTGGGGCCATTCCTGCACTGGTCATCGCCGCGACAATGTCCGTTAAAATGGTGTTGATCATCGCGGTCATCGTGCTTGTACTTCAATTTCTTGAGGGAAATATCCTGTCACCGCTAATAGTCGGTAAAAGCCTTCATATGCATCCTCTGTTCATCATGCTTGCATTATTGGCTGGAGGTGAAATAGGTGGTATCGCGGGCATGGTCCTTTCGATTCCCATCTTGGCTGTCTTAAAAGTTTTTGTCCTACATGCCCGCGTTCACTTTAGAAAGAAGCCGCCCCTTATTGACAAATAAAAGTCTTGTGAATATAATCCATAACATAAGATAATTCGTTGAAGGATGAAGTATGCTGAAGTCCATCTAAAGAGAGGGGTCCCCCAGGCTGAAAGGGACTGCCAGGTGAAGAGCAGCAGAAAGCTAGTCCTGAGAGCAGCTAATACCTGCCGTCACGCCGCGTTAAGGCTTTTATGAAGGTGATGGGCCTGGGATCAATTCCTGCGTCCATAATCAGGGTGGTACCGCGAGTCAACTCTCGTCCCTGTTTTTGGGATGGGGGTTTTTTGTGTGCTCAAAATTACATAATTTTTAAAAGGAGGATATATATATGAAGTATTTAACGGGTGCTCAAATCCGCCAAATGTATTTAGACTTTTTTAGTGAAAAAGGACATAACATCGAACCAAGTGCGTCATTGGTTCCTCATGAAGATCCATCATTGCTTTGGATCAATTCCGGGGTGGCGACGTTAAAGAAATATTTTGATGGACGGGTGATTCCAGAAAATCCAAGGATTACGAATGCTCAAAAGGCCATCCGGACAAATGATATTGAAAACGTGGGGAAAACGGCACGTCATCATACGTTCTTCGAAATGCTCGGAAACTTCTCCATTGGTGAATATTTCAAAGAAGAAGCCATCACATGGGCATGGGAATTTTTGACCGATGAAAAATGGATCGGGTTCGACAAAGATAAATTGGCTGTGACGATCCATCCTGAAGATGATGAAGCATTCGAACTTTGGAATAAGAAAATCGGTGTTCCTGCTGAAAGAATCATTCGCCTAGAAGAGAACTTCTGGGATATCGGTGAAGGTCCAAGCGGTCCGAATACAGAGATTTTCTATGACCGCGGACCGGCATATGGCGATGATCCGAATGATCCGGAACTATATCCAGGCGGGGAAAATGAACGTCATCTTGAAGTCTGGAATCTTGTGTTTTCTCAATTCAACCATAATCCGGACGGTTCTTACACACCGCTTCCAAAGAAAAATATCGATACAGGGATGGGCCTTGAACGTATGGCTTCCGTCGTTCAAGATGTGGCGACGAACTATGATACAGATTTATTCATGCCAATCATCCGGGCAGTCGAAGAGATTTCCGATGTGAAGTATGGTGTTGATACAGAAAAAGATGTTGCGTTCAAGGTCATTGCCGACCATATTCGTACGGTAGCCTTTGCAGTAGGTGACGGGGCTCTCCCATCGAACGAAGGACGCGGTTATGTATTGCGCCGTTTACTCCGCAGAGCGGTTCGATATGCTAAGCAAATCAACATCAATCGACCATTCATGTTCGAGCTTGTGACGGTCGTCGGTGAAATCATGAAAGACTTCTACCCTGAAGTCCTCAAAAATAAAGAGTTCATTGCAAAAGTAATCAAGAATGAAGAGGAACGCTTCCATGAAACCCTGAATGATGGACTCTCCATCCTTTCTGAAGTCATTAAAAAGGAAAAGGAAAAAGGCAATACGACCATTCCTGGCAGTGATGCATTCCGTTTATATGACACATATGGCTTCCCGATAGAGTTAACGGAAGAATATGCAGAAGAAGAAGGCATGACGGTCGATCAAGCTGGATTCGAAAAGGAAATGGATGCACAGCGTGAACGTGCCCGTTCAGCGCGTCAAGATGTGGATTCCATGCAGATCCAAGGCGGGGTATTGGGCGATATTAAAGTTGAAAGTGAATTTGTCGGCTATGACCAGGTCGCTGTCGAAGCCAAAGTTGCTGCCATCGTAAAAAATGGCGAGCTTGTAACGGAGGCACAAGAAGGTGAAGAAGTTCAAGTGATCCTGGACAAGACTCCTTTCTACGCGGAAAGCGGCGGACAAATAGCCGATATAGGAACGATGGCCAGTGAATCCGTGAAGGTTGATGTCCTTGATGTCCAAAAAGCTCCTAATGGCCAAAATCTGCACCGTGTAACCGTTACTGCCGGCACTTTAACAACAGATTCCAATATCGTTGCTGCGGTAAATCAAGAAAATCGGATCCATATCACGAAAAACCATACAGCGACGCATCTTCTGCATCAGGCTTTGAAAGATGTTCTTGGTACACATGTCAACCAAGCTGGTTCACTCGTTCAGGCTGAGCGCCTTCGCTTCGATTTCTCTCATTTCGGCCAGATAACGGCGGAAGAGATTGAACAAATCGAAACGATTGTAAATGAAAAGATTTGGCAAAGCTTACAAGTGAATACGGACTATAAAAACATCGAAGAAGCGAAGGCTATGGGCGCAATGGCGTTGTTCGGCGAAAAATACGGCAAAATTGTCCGTGTCGTTCAAATCGGCGATTACAGCCTTGAGCTTTGCGGCGGTGTACATGTTCCGAATACAGCCGTTATCGGCTTGTTCAAAATCGTATCCGAAAGCGGCATCGGTGCAGGTACTCGCCGTATAGAAGCGGTAACGGGTGCTGGGGCATACAAATTGATGACTGATCAAATCGGTGTCTTGAAAGACGCGGCTGCCAAATTGAAAACGAACTTGAAAGAAGTACCTTCAAGAATTGAAACGGTACTGGCTGAAGTGAAGGATCTTCATCGTGAGAATGAAAGCCTTACAGCAAAATTAAGTAATATTGAAGCAAGCAGCCTTGTTTCTAACGTAAAAGACGTAAATGGCGTACAAGTATTGGTGGCGAAGGTTCAAGCTACCGACATGAATAATCTGCGTGCCATGGCGGATGATTTGAAACAAAAGCTCGATTCTGTCATTATCGTATTAGGTTCGGCACAAGGTGATAAAGTCAATTTGATTGCCGGAGTGACTAAGGATTACATCGACCGCGGCTTCCATGCTGGTAAATTGGTCAAAGAAGTTGCTTCCCGTTGCGGCGGTGGCGGTGGCGGACGTCCAGATATGGCCCAAGCCGGCGGAAAAGACCCTGAAAAATTGGATGCAGCGCTTAATTTTGTTGAAGAATGGGTCTTATCGATTTCATAATCAATGGAAAGTGTTGTACAATGTAGGTAATAGTGGATTCTGGACGCTGAGGAGAGGTGCATGTTTATGAGTTCCTTTGATAAAACGATGAAATTTAATTTTCCCGAAGAACCATTCGAAAGAGATGTACAAGAAGTATTGTCTCAAGTGTATGTTGCACTTCAGGAAAAAGGTTATAACCCGATAAACCAGATTGTCGGTTATCTATTATCTGGTGACCCGGCCTACATCCCGCGCCATATGGATGCTCGAAACATTATTCGTAAGCTTGAACGCGATGAAATCATCGAGGAATTGGTTAAGTCGTATCTTAAGAACCATCGAGAGGAATACTAATGCGCACAATGGGACTTGATTTAGGTTCAAAAACCATCGGCGTCGCCCTGAGTGACGCGATGGGTTGGACTGCACAAGGATTGGAAACGATCAAAATTAACGAAGCAGGAAATGACTTCGGCTTTAAACGCCTCAATGAAATCATAAAAGAGCATGATGTTTCTAAAATTGTCCTCGGTTTACCTAAAAACATGAATGGGACCGTTGGACCGCGTGGCGAGATCAGCCAAGATTTCGCTAAACGATTAGAAAACAAATTCAAGCTGCCGGTGTTTCTCTGGGATGAACGGTTGACAACTATGGCGGCTGAACGTGTCCTTCTTGAGGCGGACGTGAGCCGAAGCAAACGCAAGAAAGTCATTGATAAAATGGCAGCTGTCATGATTCTGCAAGGATTCTTGGACAGACAAACAAATTCAATATGAGGTGAATACAAATGGAACACGGCGAAAACAACATTACAGTAGTAGATGAAAACGGAAACGAGCAGCTTTGCGAAATCCTTTTCACATTCGATTCAGATAAATTCAACAAATCTTATGTACTTTACTATCCGATGTCTGCGGAAGATGATGAGGAAGAAATCGAAATCCACGCTTCATCATTCGTACCAAGCGAAGATAATAAAGATGGTGAACTTACACCAATCGAAACAGAAGAAGAGTGGGATCTAGTCGAAGAAATGTTAAATACATTCCTTGACCAAGAAGAAGCAGAAGAAGAATAATATTAGAAAAAAACCGGCCCTTAAAGGTCGGTTTTTTCATTTATGTACCAGTAACACCTTATCTTTTCTCTGCGAATAAAAGCATAAAAGTGGCGAGCGGACCCAAAAATAATGATAGCAAGAACCAATTCAAGGCCGTTCTATTTTTACCTTGAGCAAGTCCGGCGTTTATGAGTGCCAATGTCCCCCAACCTACAAAATAAGAATGATCCAACTCCTTCACACCTTTCTTTATCTTAAATCAATAATACCATTCCTACATGAATATTCCTGTCATTTCCTGAAATGCCTAACACATGCAGGAAACAAATTTTAAGCTGAGTAATAGTAAAACAAAGTTGTTTGGAGAGGAAGGTGAGAGACTCCTGCGGGGAAAACGCGTCAAAGGGAGTGCCTGGTGTGGAAATCAACATACCCTCAAAAAAACTGTAGACAAAGATATCACTATTTTCCTATTAAATTACACCTGTATATTGACAAAACTAGTGCATTTTTGCCATAAATAGAGTAGTGATGAATGTAGTTTTGCAAAAAACATGTAATTATTTGTTGATTTTAGTATAATGTTCGAAGCAAAGATAATTAGAGAAAGCATCATCTAGAAACCATTCTGTAGTTGGTGTGAGTTTGCAGGGGGAATGAAAATGGATGAAAAAGATAAAAATTTATCTAAAAAGGAACATATCCGAATGAAATTGTTAGAACAGCAAGGAGAAGCCAAGCTGGTTCGTAAAATCATCATGATTACGATAGCTTCGCTTATTGTACTAATTGGGGTAGTTGGTCTTGTGGGCTTTTTATATATCAACTCAGCCATGAAACCAGTCGATCCCGAAGATGACACCATCAAGAAAGTGAAAATCCCAATTGGTTCTTCCGTTAACGGAATTTCAACACTGCTTGAAGAGCAGGGGATAATCAAGGACGCACGCGTATTCAAATATTATATTAAATTCCGCAATGAATCCGGTTTTCAGGCAGGTGAGTATAAACTATCACCTTCCATGCCAATTGAAGATATCGTCACAAGCATCAAAACCGGAAAACTCATGAAGGAAGCTGCAATGAAAATAACGATTCCTGAAGGAAAGCAACTTGTCCAAATTGCCGATATCATCGCAGTGAAGACGGGTGAAGATCCGAAAAAGGTCTTTAAGAAATTGAATGATAAGAAATTCGTTAATTCCATGCAAGAGAAATTTCCGCAGCTCTTGACCTCGGAAATCGAAAATGAAAAGGTTTTATATCCGCTTGAAGGGTACCTTTTCCCAGCTACTTATGACTTTTATGAGGAAAAGCCGACACTGGAATCGATCGTCATCGAGATGCTGAAGAAAACCGAAGAGACATTGCAGGCATACGAGACCCAGATGGACAAAAACGATTATTCCGTACATGAGATGCTGACTTTCGCTTCGCTTGTTGAAGAAGAGGCGACGGCACAGGTCGATCGCGGAAAAATAGCTTCCGTCTTTTACAATCGTATTGAGGAAGATATGCCGCTTCAAACGGATCCGACCGTTTTGTATGCCAAAGGTTCACATAAGAGCAGGGTGTATTATAAAGACCTTGAGGTGAAATCGCCTTATAATACTTATAAGAATAAGGGGCTGCCTCCAGGGCCGATTGCCAATGCCGGAACGACATCGATAGATGCGGTACTGAAACCTGAGAAAACGGATTACCTATACTTTTTGGCAACACCTGAAGGGGAAGTCCTTTACTCGAAGACTTTGGATGACCACAATATCAAAAAGGCAGAGCATATTTCCAATAAATAAATAAATGCAATGAGACTGAGGGGGGAGAGATATTACTTTCCCCTTGTTTTTATGATAGAATAGTACAAGTGAATTTTAGATCCGATTCCTATCGGTGACGTAACTCGGCGAATGCCGGGTTTTATTTTGAAAGATAAGGAAATGTAGATCGTCAAGCATACTTGTTTCAGCTGCTCCTTGTGAGGAAATTGACCTATTAATTTCTTCATGTTACTGACCAAGCGCTTTTGTTTTCCTTATAATTGGAGGAAACGTTTTGAACGGAAAAATAGAACAATATCTTCATTCCTTGATTCCGGAGCGTACGGGTTTGCTTAAGGAGTTGGAAGATTTTGCAATGGAAAATAATGTGCCAATCATGGAGCCCGAAGGCATTGAGGTGCTGCTTCAGATTTTAAGGCTTCATCAGCCTAAGGCGATTTTGGAGGTAGGTTCGGCGATTGGCTATTCGGCCATAAGGATGGCTGAGACCCTTCCAGAAGCTCGAATCGTCACACTTGAACGGAATGAAGCCCGTATTGAGCAAGCAAGAGCTAACTTCACGAAGGCGGGACTGTCGGAAAGGATCACCCTCATTGAAGGGGATGCCCTTGAAGCGGGACCGAAAGTCATGGAACATGGTCCGTTTGATATGATCTTCGTTGATGCAGCTAAAGGGCAGTACAAGCGATTCTTTGAACTGTTTGAACCATTCCTGGCTGGTGCTGGAATTATCATTACTGATAATGTTTTATTCAAAGGCCTGGTTGCCGAAAACATTGAAGAAATGGAAATGACGAGAAGAAAGCGAGCTCTCATCAAAAAAATCAGAGACTTTAACATCTGGTTACAAGACCATCCCAATTTCGATACCGTAATTTTGCCGATTGGCGATGGTGTGGCCATAAGTAAACATAGAGGTGACAAAAATGAAAAAGCCTGAATTACTCGTGACTCCGACAAGTGTCGATCATATAACAAAACTCATCGATGCCGGCGCTGACGCCTTCGTCATTGGCGAACAACGTTATGCACTAAGGCTGGCAGGAGAGTTCAAACGGGATGATGTCAAGAAGGCGATTGAGCTTGTACATGCTGCGGGCAAGAAAGTGTACGTATCCATGAACGCCATATTTCATAATGAAAAAGTGGACGAGCTTGAAGGGTATGTCACTTTCCTTAAAGAAGCTGGTGCCGACCGGATCATATTCGGTGATCCCGCAGTCTTAATGGCTGTCCGTGCCGTGGCACCTGATATGCCCCTGCACTGGAATACAGAGATGACGGTAACGAACTGGTACACATGTAATTACTGGGGGAAACGCGGTTCTGTCCGTGCCGTGGCTGCCCGTGAGATAAGTCTGGACGAGATAGTGGAAATGAAGGAAAATGCTGAAGTGGAGATTGAAGTGCAAGTGCACGGCATGACATGCATGTTCCAATCGAAGCGTACGCTTCTAGGTAATTACTTTGAATATCAAGGCAAGGCCTTGGAAGTGGAAAATCGGAAGGAAAATAGAAATATGTTCTTGCATGATAAGGAACGTGAAAATAAATATCCGATTTATGAAGATGAAAATGGTACACATATCATGAGTCCGAATGATATGTGCATGATTGATGAACTTCAGGAATTGATTGAAGCGGAAATCGATTCACTTAAAATCGAAGGGCTATTGCAAACACCGGAATATATCATTGAAATGACAAAGCTATATCGGGAAGCGATTGACGTATGTGCTGAAGACCCTGACCGCTACGATGATATGAAATCTGAGCTCTTTGAAAAAGTCAAAGCGGTTCAGCTGGATAACCGCGAGTTGGATACTGGGTTCTTCTTTAAAGAATCGGTTTATTAAAGAAAAGGGTAAGAGAAAGAGGAGGAATAGCCTTGAATGCTATTGCTGATAAAATTTCCAAGATCGTTGATGGAAAGAGAGTCATTGTAAAAAAACCGGAATTGCTGGCTCCTGCCGGCAACCTTGAAAAATTAAAAATTGCCGTCCATTACGGCGCGGATGCCGTGTTCATTGGCGGTCAGGAATATGGTCTTCGTTCCAATGCCGGCAACTTCACGTTTGAGGAAATGAAGGAAGGCGTCGAATTCGCTAAAAAGTATGGCGCTAAAGTATATGTAACGACAAATATCTTCGCGCATAATGAAAATATAGATGGTTTGGATGAATACCTGGAAGGACTTCAGGATGCTGGGGTTCATGGTATCATCGTCGCCGATCCATTAATCATCGAAACCTGTAAACGGGTCGCTCCGAACGTCGAGATCCATTTGAGCACACAGCAATCGCTATCGAACTGGAAGGCTGTTCAGTATTGGAAAGAGGAAGGCTTGGAGCGGGTTGTTTTGGCACGTGAGACGAGTGCTGATGAAATCCGTGAAATGAAGGAGAAGGTCGATATCGAAATCGAGGCTTTCGTTCATGGGGCCATGTGCATTGCCTATTCTGGACGATGCACCCTTTCGAACCATATGACGGCGCGTGATTCGAACCGCGGCGGCTGCTGTCAGTCTTGCCGTTGGGATTATGATTTATATGAGTTGGATCAAGACGGGGAAATGGCTTTATTCGATAAAGAAGATGCTCCATTCGCAATGAGCCCAAAAGACCTGAAGCTGATTGAATCACTGCCAGGCATGATTGAAATTGGCATAGACAGTTTAAAAGTCGAAGGAAGAATGAAGTCCATTCATTATATTGCAACAGTTGTCAGCGTCTATCGTAAAGTAATTGATGCGTATTGTGCGGATCCGGATAATTTCAAGATTAAACAAGAATGGCTGGAAGAGCTTGATAAGTGTGCGAATCGTGAGACGGCATCATCGTTCATGGAAGGTGAAATACCTGGGTATAAACAGCAAATGTTCGGGAATCATACCGTAAAGACTCGCTTCGACTTCGCAGGGTTGGTGCTTGATTACGACGAGGAAAGTAAAATCGTTACCATGCAGCAACGTAACTTCTTCAAGCCTGGAGATGAAGTGGAGTTTTTTGGACCGGAAATCGAAAACTTCACTCAAAAAATCGGTACGATCTGGGATGAGTCAGGTAAGGAGCTGGAGGCAGCCCGCCATCCGCTTCAAATTGTCCGCATTCAAGTAGATAATAGAGTTTATGTGAACAATATGATGCGGAAGGAGAATTGACATGACAAGAAAGAAACCAGTGGTCATCGGAGTTACCGGAGGGTCTGGATCAGGTAAAACAAGTGTTACCCGTTCCATTTTTGAATTCTTTCAAGGACATTCCATCTTGATGATCGAACAAGACTATTACTATAAAGATCAAAGTCATCTGCCTTTCGAAGAGCGCTTGAAAACGAACTATGATCATCCGCTTGCATTTGATAATGATTTGCTAATCGATCACATTAACGCATTGCTGCGCTATGAAACGATAGAAAAACCCGTTTATGATTATTCGATCCATACGCGTTCGGAAGAAGTCATCACAGTTGAGCCCCAGGATGTCATCATCCTTGAAGGGATTCTTGTGCTGGAGGACGAGCGCCTCCGAGACTTGATGGATATGAAGCTATATGTCGATACGGACGCAGACCTGCGGATCCTTCGCCGGATGACCCGTGATATTAAAGAACGCGGCCGTTCCATAGATTCCGTCATCGAACAATACATCAGTGTCGTCCGTCCGATGCATAATCAGTTCATAGAACCGACGAAGCGTTATGCCGACATCATCATTCCAGAAGGCGGTCAGAACCATGTGGCGATTGACCTCATGGTGACAAAAATTCAAACAATCCTTGAACAAAAGTCTTTTTTGTAATAACATAGCATAAATAATGATAGGTGCCATTTCCTCCGTTTATTTAAATAATCCCATTTATTTATTGGGAAAGACTGGACAAATGTTGGAAAACGCAATACTCTATTCTTGATACAAAACGAACCGGCTGCACACCGCAGTCGGTTTATATACTAAGGAACGGATGTTTCTTAGTATCGAAGCGCGTACTTTTTAAGTCGCGCAATTATATATTTTGACTCTATTTCAGGGTTAAGCGCTATATAGTACATAAACTTGTCAGCGAATGCTTGCTGTAAAGAATTTGAAGGAGTGAAGGGTTTTGGCAATTGAAAAAGAATATCCAATGACTATTGAAGGTAAGTTAAAGCTTGAACAGGAACTGGAACAGTTAAAAACGGTTAAACGTAAAGAAGTGGTGGAAAGAATCAAAATCGCCCGCAGCTTTGGGGACCTTTCCGAGAACTCAGAGTACGATTCCGCAAAAGAAGAGCAGGCTTTCGTTGAAGGACGTATTACCACGATCGAAAACATGATCCGTAATGCAAAAATCATTGAAGGCAATGATTCGAATACAGACACAGTTTCACTTGGAAAGTCGGTAACATTCGTTGAACTTCCAAATGGTGACGAAGAAACATATTCCATCGTAGGAAGCGTTGAAGCGGATCCATTCGAAGGGAAAATCTCCAATGATTCACCGATCGCGAAAAGCCTGATAGGGAAAAGGGTCGGCGACAAGGTATCGATCATGACACCTGGCGGCGAAATGAGCGTAAAGATTGTATCCATCGACTAATTACATGCAAAAGGGGATGTCCATGGGGCATCCCCTTTTTATATCGGAAAAATGCCGCGTTAAATTTGTTCATAATTGTTTAAAAATTCGCACCTCGTCAACAATGTTTACGAGGTGTTTTTTATGAAAAAGAAACGAATGAGGTTGCTGGCTCTTTTTTTGACGGCTTTCATGCTGATGCTCATAGGCAGGCTTGCCTACATCCAACTTGTATCGACAGAATCTTTTTCAAAGCATGATGTGAACCTATTAGAGGCAAGCGTGAATCAGCGTTCACAGATATTAAAGATTGATGATGGACGCGGTAAGTTTTATGACAGAAATGGAGAACCGCTTGCACACGAAGAAATCCCTACGCTCGTCCTATTTCCTTTCTTGAAAAAAATGACATGGCCTATCGATGAGGTGGCCTCGATAATAGGCAAATCGGAAGCGGAGTTAAAACGGGCGATAGAGCAAGCGGAGGAACCATTCGTATTTGGCGGGGATGAACCGATAGAGTTGACGTCCAGCCAATCGAAGGCAATCAATGAACTGAAGATTCCCGGGGTCTTTGCCGTGAACGAGAAATTATATCATGATCGAACCCCTGCGGCGCAATTGATCGGCACGACGAATATATCGGATGCGGAAAAGAAAAAACGTTATCCTGACATGAATTTATCTCCTGAAACGAAAATAGGCAATACGGGACTGCAAAGGACCTTCGATGAGTTCTTGCTTTCCGCTGGGGAATCAAAGCTCGTTTTTCATGTGGACGCCAGTGGGGGACCAATGTTCGGTGTTGATGTTAAATATGTGGAACCTGCAAATCCGCTTTACCCGGTGAAGGTCATGACGACGATCGATAAAGAAATTCAGGAAAAAGCGGAGAAGCTCGTCGATGAACGCGGGATAAAAAAAGGCGGTCTCGTACTGATCGATATCGAAAAAAGTGAAATCGTCGCGATGGTATCACGTCCGGCGCTTAATATAAAAGATCCGAATGGTGAAGGGGCCGTCAATATGATGCTGACTCAAAAAACGCCGGGTTCAGTCTTCAAAACGGTCACGGCAGCAGCTGCCATCGATTATGAAGCCGCTAGTCCCACCAGGACATTTAATTGTAATTTGACGATTGACGGCAAAACGGATAAACAGAGGGAATTGGGCACGCTTAATTTTGAAAACAGCTTTGCCCAAAGCTGCAACAGGACGTTTGCCGAATTATCACAGGAAATAGCTGAGAAGGATCCGGACTTTTTGGACAAATATGCAAAAATGTTAGGGCTGGTTGGTGAAACGGGCTGGCAAGGGGACGTGTATCACACCGAAGTCACTCAGTTGCATCATGAACAATCCGGTAAGGTCTGGCATGATGACGATTTAAAAAAAGATCCCAAAATGATTGCCAAAACAGCCATTGGCCAGCAGGATGTCCAAACGACTCCGCTCGCGATAGCGAATATGATGGCGACGATTGCACGCGGCGGCAAGAAGGAACAGGTCAAAGCCGTTTCAAAGGTCGAATTTAACAACAGTACGACCGTAGTCGATTTTCCCAATCAAAGTATTGGCGGCGAGACACTGTCTCCATATACGGCTATGAAGATGCAGCATCTTCTTAGGAAGGTCGTGACGGAAGAGAAGGGGACGGGCGCTGCCATGAGAAATTTGCCTGTTGAGGTCGCCGGCAAGTCTGGAACAGCCCAGACCAATATCGAAAAAGGAGAGCTCAATAAATGGTTTGCGGGCTACTTTCCATATAAAGATCCCAAATATGCTCTTGTTACCGTAAGTTTTGAAACGAAGGAAAATAGTTCCAGTATGGCGCCTCTTTTTTCAGATATTGTAAAAGTACTGTACTCCAAGGACCAGGACAATAGCGAGAATTGACGAAAAGTGTAGGAAACCCTTCCCTTCTATCTCTAGCTAAATCATGTTAAAATGAGGCAGTAAGAAAAGGTAAGGGAGGAATGGACCTTGGGCTCACGTTTTAATCAGAGAGATCAAAAAAGAAAAGTAAATAAAATATATAATATTGCTATCACCATCGTTTCCATTTTAATCGTCATTGTCGCAGTCACGATTTTCTTAAGTGACGATGGCACCGAAACAAAAAAAGCCACGACTGAACCAAAGCAAATCGCCGATACAGATTCGGGGAAAGTAGCGGACAAGCCTGCTGGCAAAAAGGAAGAAACGGATTCAGAGAAGGAAGACGCAGTAGGAGATAGTGAAGCAACAGAGGAAGATGCAGAAGAAGATAGTAAAGCAACAGAGGAAGATTCAGAAGAGAAGGTTGAAGATGGTGCAGATCCAGAAAAAGCAGGGGAGGCTGAACTTGTGGAAGTGGAAGGCAGCGGCGATGGCAATGTTGCGGCCACATATACAAGTGAAGGCTGGAAACCAGTAGGAACAGAGCAATCCGGAGAGCACACCACAAGCTTCGAAAAGGGCTCGGTCGATTGGAATGAAATGAGTAAAGCCATAGCAAGCGGAGCTGGAATCGATGAAGGCAGCATGAAGCTATGGTGGCTTCAAAACGGCGGTTCACCAAACACGGCAATCGGAACCGTTTCTGAAGGAGATAATCCTAAAACCTTCCGTGTTTATATTGAATGGGTGGACGGATCGGGTTGGAAACCTGTAAAAGTTGAAGAACTGAAGACAAACGATAAAAGGTAATGTTCAAATCATAAACGAAAAACCCCCGAAAGGAATTTCACTTTCGGGGGTTTTTCATCGTGATCACTTTTTTGCTTTAAAGTGGACGACTGCACTATAAAAACGTCTGCCTTCCTCACTAACATACATTTGGTGTGACACGGACTCCACCTGAAGCATGATCGCTTTATTGATTTCAATTTGTGATTGGATTTTTTCTTCAAGATTCTTGATGCCTTCTGCCTCGAAAAATTCTATTTTATCTTCGAACAAGTTTAAGTCAAGTTGAAAACTCATGACTGTTCCCCTCCAACATTTAGATACTGTTAGTTTAACACCATTTTCGCCTAATCTGAACCGAATGATGGATTTGCCTAAAAAAGAAGAACTGTTTTTGTGTTTATTTCATATTATGCTTATAGGTTTTATTATCTTATCATAAAAAGGTGATTAAAAATGGGCAGAGAATTTATCGATTTATTTGAAGAATGGTCGAAATCGTATGATGATACGGTTAGTGGACACGATATTGAGTATCAAGAGGTTTTTAAACATTATGATAGGATATTGGATAGCGTCACGGACCGGGCTCATGGTCATGTGCTGGAGTTCGGCGTAGGTACCGGGAATTTGACGGAAAGGCTTTTGAGGAAAGGCCTAAAGGTATCGGGAATTGAACCCTCACCTGCGATGAGGGATATAGCGGTAAGCAAACTGCGTGGGAAAACTGAAATTAAAGATGGGGATTTTATCGATTTTCCGAAGCCGGAACAGGTTGATTCGATCGTGAGCACGTATGCCTTTCATCATTTAACCGATGAAGAAAAAGAAAAAGCGATAGCCAACTATGGAAAGTTACTGAATACTGGTGGTAAAATAGTGTTTGCGGATACGATGTATCAATCAAGGGAAGCGCATGAACGAGCGATTCAAGATGCAAGGCAGGCAGGCTTTCATAATTTGGCGAACGATTTGCAAACGGAATATTATACTACGATTCCTTTTTTGGAAAAAGCACTTGAAGCAAATGGATATAAAGTGAACTTCGAGCGCTGCAATCAATTTGTCTGGATTATGGAGGCGGAAAAATTATAGGAAGAGGTTTTTACTAATGAAGGTAGCCATAATCGGAGCAATGGAAGAAGAAGTTACGATTTTACGTGATAAATTGGAAGGTTTGGAGCGGGTGACCATTGCCGGTTCAGAGTTCAATACAGGAACACTGAATGGTGTCGAGGTCATTTTGCTTAAATCGGGAATCGGTAAAGTGAATGCGGCAATGTCCACAGCGATCCTGTTAGAAAAATTCAAACCGGATGCAGTCATCAATACAGGCTCTGCCGGCGGATATCATCCAGCACTTAATGTAGGGGATGTGGTCATATCCACGGAAGTTCGCCACCATGATGTCGATGTGACGATTTTTGGATATGAGTACGGTCAAGTCCCTCAGCTTCCGGCAGCTTTCATCCCGGATGAAAAGCTTCTCGCAATCGCAGAAGAAGCAGCAAAAGAAATTGAGGATATTCAAGTGGCGAAAGGGTTGATCGTTACGGGGGATTCTTTCATGAATGATCCTGTCAGGGTTGATTTCGTCAGGGGGAAATTCTCTGATTTATACGCGGTGGAAATGGAAGCGGCAGCCATTGCACAGGTAGCCTTCCAATTCAAAACACCGTTTGTCATCATTCGTTCCCTTTCGGATATCGCAGGTAAGGAGTCCAATATTTCCTTTGATAAATTCCTGGAAACTGCGGCTCTTCATTCAGCGGCACTGATTTTGAAAATGGTTGAAAAAATGAAATGAATGGTAGGTGATCAGCGGCAGCCTTTCCGCTGATCATTCTTTATTGCATAATTCTCATTAAGTTGGTAGGATAACTATGAAAGGATGTCCGAATATGAAAGTCTTTCAAAACATTCATGAGCTGATAGGGAAAACACCGATGATGGAAATCACCCATTTCCCGCTTCCAGATCAAGTCCGCATCTTTGCCAAACTGGAATACTTTAATCCAGGAGGCAGTGTGAAGGATCGGCTTGGACAGGAATTGTTAGCCCAAGCGTTGCAGACAGGGAAGGTGAAAAAGGGCGGGACGATCATCGAACCGACTGCCGGAAATACTGGTATTGGCTTGGCGTTGGCTGCGATAAACAGTGGCGTGGACGTGATTTTTTGCGTTCCGGAGAAATTCAGTGCCGAGAAACAGGAATTGATGCGTGCTCTTGGAGCCAATGTAATCCAGACCCCGACAGAGGAAGGAATGACAGGAGCGATTGCCAAGGCTAAGGCGCTGCTGGCTGAAATTCCGGGATCTTATTGTCCCCAGCAGTTCGCCAACCCATCCAATCCTGATGCATATTATAAAACGCTGGGACCTGAAATATGGGAACAGATGGAAGGCGATGTAGATGTGTTTGTTGCCGGTGCCGGGACGGGTGGGACATTCATGGGAACATCGCGATATATAAAAGAAAAGAACGCTGCTGTCAAAACGGTCATTGTCGAACCAGAAGGATCGATTTTAAACGGCGGCAAAGCAGGACCCCATAAAACAGAGGGCATCGGGATGGAATTTTTGCCAGCCTATATGGATGAAACGTATTTTGATCAAATCCATACGATAAGCGATCAGGATGCTTTCCATATGGTAAAGGAATTGGCGCTTAAAGAAGGCCTCCTTGTCGGCAGCTCTTCGGGCGCGGCATTTGCAGCGGCCATGAAAGAAGCAGCCAAGGCTTCCCGTGGGTCGAATATCGTCGTCATTTTTCCGGATTCCAGTGAACGATACTTAAGCAAAAAAATTTATCAGGGAGGTATGTAAAATGAGAAAAAAAACACAATTGATCCATGGCGGCATTGCTGGTGATGAAAAAACAGGAGCGGTTTCGGTGCCGATTTATCAAGTGAGCACCTATAAACAGGATGGACCGGGAAATCACCGGGGATATGAATATTCCCGTACAGGCAACCCAACCCGCCATGCCCTTGAAGAGTTGATCAAGGACCTCGAAGAAGGAAAAAGAGGCTTTGCCTTCGGATCAGGAATGGCAGCGATGACCGCGGTTATGATGCTGTTCAATCAAGGTGATCATGTATTGATGACCGATGACGTTTATGGAGGGTCTTTCCGGGTCATCACTAAAGTGCTTAACCGCTTCGGGGTGGAGGCTACGTTCATCAATACGAGTGACATGGACTCGATCGAAAAAGAGATAAAGGACAATACGAAGGCATTGTTCATTGAAACCCCGACGAATCCATTATTGAAAATCACCGATCTGGAGGAAGTATCAAAAATAGCTAAAGAAAACGGCATCCTGACCATTGTTGATAATACTTTCAGTACGCCATACTGGCAAAATCCACTTACACTAGGAGCCGATGTCGTGCTTCATAGCGCTACGAAGTACCTGGGGGGACACAGCGATGTTGTAGCGGGTCTTGTCGTGGTGAATGATGAAAAACTTGGCAATGACCTTCATTTCATCCAAAACTCTACAGGAGGCGTGCTAGGGCCCCAGGATTCATGGCTGCTGATGCGAGGCATTAAAACGCTGGGTATCCGGATGGAAGAACATGAAAAAAATACAGCTGAAATCGTCCGTTTCCTTTCCGGGCATAAAGACGTTACGAAAATCTATTACCCTGGTCTTGAAAGCCACACAAATCATGATATTGCCAAAAAACAATCGCGTGGATTCGGCGGTATGGTTTCATTTGATGTCGGCAGTGCCGAAAAAGCCGCATCCGTTTTGAATAAAGTGAGATTCTTTACCCTTGCGGAAAGTCTAGGAGCAGTGGAGAGCTTGATTTCGATTCCGGCCTTGATGACACATGCCTCCATTCCGGCTGAGCGCCGTGCAGAGCTAGGAATAACGGATGGGTTGATTCGCATTTCAGTTGGCCTGGAAGATGTTGAAGACCTGTTGGAAGACTTGGAACAAGCGCTACAAGGATAATCGGAGCTTCCAAGCTTACTGCCATTATTTACACCCTGTCATTTGGAATAAATATGGTAGAATGAGATATCGATATCTTATTAGCTTGAAAGAAGGTGGAATGGCATGAAAAACCGCAAAAAACAAACGGTTGCATTGCTGCGTTCGAAAATGGTCGATTTTAAATATTTTGCGATCACTTTGTTATGTGTGGGTTCGTTCTTCTATTTAGGAACCATCCTTCCCTCTGGCGACAAAGCGATCATTGACACATATGTCTATATGGGAGCGACAATAACGTTCCTGGGCATATCCATAGTATTTTTCTCATTATCCAAAAAATATAAAAGGATCTTGGCCGAAATGGATGACCAGGACTCTTTAAAACAATAAAAGCAAACCTGATTCTTTAAAAGAATCAGGTTTTTTTATTTTTCTAACGTTGTTGCCCAATAGGGGAGATTTATCATACTGCGTGCCATTTTAGGTAATAATAGCTCTTGAAAATGGGTAAAAAGATCGAAATTTTCAAATAAATAGGCAAAAGTCGTTTACAAATATTGAATTTGTGGATATACTTACCAAGTAATAAAAAATATTCCAAAGGAGGTCGAAGAAAATGACATTGTATCTATATGGAGTCGACGCAATCAGCCAGTCCGTTTCAAATGACAATCAAATAACATTCGACCTGTGCCAAGCGGAATATTTCTAAAGCAATTTGGCTTTATTAATCATTCAGACATAGCGGCCGCAGGGAGATGTGTTTTATCCTGCGGCCTTTTTATATTTCCAAAAAGAACCCGCAGGAGGACGTAACTTTCTGCGGCCTTTTTATGCCTTTTTGTTGGGCCGCTCCCTTAAAAGGAGGTGATATTATGACACTGAATATGCTTTTTTTCACGATCACGATTAAAATGAAAAAAATGACTGCCGAGGAATGTTTGCAGCAGGAGAGAATCCACAAGATTCGAGAAGAACATCTAGATAAAGCGATGAAGCACCGTCCTTTTTTCTAAAAATATACGAGGTTGGTATCCCGTTCATTAAAAAATAATTTTAAGAAAGGTGGAGGTTAATATGTTGAACTTGTTTTACGTAAAAGGGGAGAAGCGTTGCTATTGGCAGGAGAAGGATACCGGCTAACGGGTCTGCCGGTTTATTGCCGGCATTATCATGGTTTGTACATTAACAGCTGGAAGAGGCCATTGGAAACATGATAAAGTGGAAAGATGCTAACTCGGAACTGCAACAGTAGAAATGAATATGTAAAATAGGAAAACTCGGCACTCGGGCCGAGTTTTTTTCTTTGCCTGAATCAGCAGCACGGACCTGATCCTCCATAACCAAATCCACATCCTGGCAACCACCAAAACCCGAAAATGAGCAATAAAATCAGGAGGACAATAAACAGGCCATAACCAAAGCCGTAACCGGACCCTGCATAGCAAGGGGCAGGAGCCGGATAATAGTTGCATCCGTATGGTCCATAGTTATATCCCATCGTAAAAACCCCCTTTCCCTAAAAAAATCCCTATCATTATATGAACATTTACATTCGTTCGTTTGGGAATTCCTCCAGGCTGGTTTGAACATTTAACACTTTTTTAGTGGGACAGACACGAACAAGCCCACTGCTGCATAGGTATGAATAGGGAAACCAAAGAAACGGGGGATGAAACCAATGCCCGGAATACTTACAGTTGTCGGTTATATTATCAAAGAATTTTACTTATTCGTTTCCTATGTGAAAAACAACGCTTTTCCCCAGCCTCTGTCATCTCAGGATGAAAAGAAATATCTGAAGCTTATGAGTGAGGGTGATGGTGATGCCCGTAACATCCTGATCGAGCATAATCTCAGGCTTGTTGCCCATATCGTCAAGAAATTCGAGAATACGGGCGAAGATACAGAGGATTTGATTTCGATTGGGACAATTGGTTTGATAAAGGCCATTGAGAGTTATTCGGATGGGAAGGGTACGAAGCTGGCCACATATGCGGCGCGATGCATTGAGAATGAAATCCTGATGCATTTACGAGCGACAAAGAAAACGAAGAAAGATATTTCCCTGCATGATCCGATCGGTCAGGATAAAGAAGGAAATGAAATCAGTTTAATCGATGTACTGAAATCGGAATCGGAAGATGTCATCGATACGATTCAGCTCAATATGGAAATAGAAAAAGTGAAAAAGTATATTGATATTTTGGATGAACGCGAAAAGGAAGTCATTGTAGGCAGGTTCGGACTGGATTTGAAAAAGGAAAAAACTCAGAGGGAAATCGCTAAGGAGCTTGGCATTTCCCGCAGTTATGTATCAAGGATCGAAAAACGTGCCTTGATGAAGATGTTCCACGAATTTTATAGAGCAGAAAAAGAGAAGGAAAAGAAAGCTAAAGGATAGGAATGATAAAGTCAAAGAGAGTGCGGGGAAATTTCCCCGCACTCTTTTTTTAATATTTATTTCGGATCAAATCTGTAAATGCATGATAAATCTCGATTCCCTGAAAAAGGAAAAGACGTGAAGCGGTTAAAGAAAATACCCCTATCATAATTAGTCGGAACCACATATGAATCACTCCTCCATTTTATTTTTTTATAAAATGTCAGAGCGTGGGACCACGTAATTCGCCTGAAAAAAAACCGGACTGAGATATCGCAGGCGTAGATTTGAGTGAAAATAAAGAAAACTCAAAATGGAAAATTCGAAAATTAGAACAATGATAAGAGACTGCCAGGAATTGAAGGAAGGCACGAAAGGCTGTTTCTTGTCGGCCTTATCCCAATGGTGAACATCGGTATGTTCTTCAATGGTTAGCTGCTGTGCATGATGGTGGAACTGAATGGGCAGCGTCCAAAGGAGCAGGATGATGGCAGACATGTGAATAAAGAATTTCATATGAATCAACCACCCCTTTCCCAAGAATATATTCATCATAACATGCTTTTAATCTGGGATATAGAAAAATGTTCTGAAAAAATACTGAAAATTCCTTTTAATTAGAAAAATTCAGAATTAACCTCTATAATGGGATTAGTGATAAAAAGGGGGCAATTAGTATGGGATATTCTTTGACGTGGGATTTGGATATCTTTTTTAAAGGAGGAAGCTCTTCTAAGGAGTTCCTGATTTTTTTAGATGAAATGAACGAAGAGGTAAAAGAATTGGACCGGGTTGTAAGCAATATCAATCCAGAAGGAAATGATGAAAGCAGTTTAATCCAGGCATTTGATCTTTATAAAAATACAAATATGAAATCCAAGCAGGCTAGTGCATTCATTGGATGCCTGGAAGCTCAAAATGCGCAGGATAAAAAGGCTGGTCAGCTGCGGATCAAACAAATGAAGATAGTCGCTTCACTAAAAATGGTGTTAAGCAAGCTGGATGAAAAGTTGATACAGCTTGATGATGCATTTTTTGAAAAAATCCTCGAAAAAGAACCATTGAATGAATTGAAATTCGTATTGGATGAACGTCGGGAAAAGGCAAAGGAAAAGCTTTCCGTAAAGGAAGAATCATTAATCACCCAATTGGCCATGGATGGTTTCGAAGGATGGAGCCAAATGTATGATACGATCGTCGGTTCAATGACGATCCCTTATAAGGGTGAAAAGCTATCTGTAGGCCAAGCGGCGAATAAATTTTCTGATCCTGATGAAGGGGCCCGGAAAGAATTATTTACCGCGTGGGAACAGGCTTGGGAGGAAAAGAGTGACCTTTTTGCCCGAACACTGAACCACTTGGCCGGATTCCGTCTCAGTGTGAATGAAAAAAGAGGCTGGGATGATATTTTGAAAGAGCCTCTTGAAATAGGGAGGATGAAAAAAGAAACCCTCGAAAGCATGTGGAATGTCATTGCCGATCATAAGGAGCCGCTTGTGAGGTTTTTAAAAAGGAAAGCGGAGTTATTGGATTTGGATAAATTAAGTTGGGCAGATTTGGATGCACCGCTTGCTGTTACTGCACAGTCCAAAGTAATGGATTATCAAGAAGGTGCAGACTTCATCATACAGCAATTCTCGAAGTTCGGTTCTCAATTAGCAAGCTTCACCCAAAAAGCTTTTGAAGACAGCTGGATTGAAGCGGAGGATAGACCAGGTAAAAGACCAGGCGGTTTTTGCACCGGCTTCCCATTAAATAAGCAGTCTAGGATTTTCATGACGTATTCGGGCACGCCATCCAATGTATCGACATTGGCCCATGAATTGGGACATGCATTCCATTCTTATGCAATGAGGGATATTCATCCATTGAATCGGTCATATGCCATGAATGTTGCTGAAACCGCCTCTACCTTTGCTGAAATGGTCGTAGCGGATGCGGCTGTGAAGGAAGCGGCCAGTGAGGAAGAAAAGCTTGTGCTTTTAGAAGATAAAATTCAGCGTTCCGTGGCATTACTCATGAATATCCATGCCCGATACTTATTCGAGACAAGGTTTTATGACGAGAGGAAACAAGGGTATGTTAGTGCTGAACGGTTGAATGAACTGATGGTCGATGCCCAAAAAGAAGCTTATGGCGATGCGTTAAGTGATTATAATCCAACGTTCTGGGCTTCAAAGCTCCATTTCTATATTACAGGTGTACCATTTTATAATTTCCCGTACACTTTCGGTTACTTATTCTCATTAGGCATATATGCGAATGCCTTGAAGGAACCTGCAGGATTCGAAGAAAAATATATAGCTCTATTAAAGGATACCGGCTCCATGAAGGTCGAGGATCTGGCGGAGAAACATTTAGGCGTCGATTTGAAGACCCGGGATTTTTGGGAAGAAGCGGTCAATGCCTGTATGGAGGATGTTGAAGAATTCATGCGTTTGACCGACCCCTTAGTCCGAAAAGCATAATGGGTTTTAGGCTGAATATGAACGAAAAAAAGCGGATGTCCGGTTTAGGACATCCGCTTTCTTATTTAAACTTTCCTCAGTTTAAATGGACTGACCATAAGTAATGATAATATAATCATGAGGGATAAGAAAAAGACCGGATGGAAATACGGGATGGCGAGATAACTTAAGGTAGCGATGCAGCCCGCAACCGTAATTGGCACTCCTGTAAAATATCCATTGCTTTCACTTATATTGAAGCGGGCGAGACGAAATGCGCCACAGCCAATATAGAAAACGGTGAAGAGTGTGCCGGGTGCTCCGAATTCTATTAATATTCCTTGGTATAATAATAGAGCTGGTGCGACGCCAAAAGATATGATGTCACACATGGAATCAAGCTGCTTACCCAATTCTGATTCAATGTTGAACTTCCGTGCAACCATACCGTCAAAGCGATCTGCAAGGGCAGCCAGGAAGATTAAAAGCAGGCTTAAATTCAATTGGCCGTGCATCACGGCAATTATTGCAAATCCACCAAGGGATAAATTCATTAAAGTAAGTATATTTGCTGTTTGTGCTTTCACTTTTTTAATGGTTTGATCGAGGGCGTGTAATAAAAACATCTTTTCACTCCTTTCAAATGAAACAAATTAAAACAAAATATAGTAAACATAAGCATTTATTATATAATAATATTTTACTTAACACAATTTATGCAAGGGAATTTTAGAATAATTTTACAATTTGGAGTGGTTTTATTTGTTTCAGTCTTTATATCGCATTCTTATTGAACTGACGAATGGTCAGTATTCATCAGGATTATTAAAGCATTTTAGCCAATCTCGTTGGAGCAGGCCCTTAATTTTACTGTATGTAAAAACATTCAACCTTAATCAACAAGAATTTGGTAAGGAGTTAAAAGCTTATACCAATCTTCACGAGCTATTTACAAGGCAGTTAAAGGCGGACGCCAGGCCAATTACGGCAGTTCCTTCTGCGGTGGCTTGTCCTGTAGACGGTGTTCTCGAGGATTCAGGGGACATACGGGCTGATAAAAAGATCGTCGTTAAGGGAAAGGTATATTCAATGGAGGAAATGCTCGGGGATGAGCTTTTTTTGGAAAAGTACTTAGGCGGCAAATATCTCGTGTTATACTTAAGCCCGAGTCATTACCATAGGATCCATGCACCAATCAAGGGTTCCGTAGTCAAACGCTGGACCCTTGGAAGGAAATCGTACCCCGTCAATAAATGGGGGATGAAATATGGAAAAGAGCCTTTATCAAAAAATTATCGGACAGTGACTGAACTTCAAAATGAAGCGGGAAGTTTGGCGATGGTGAAAGTCGGGGCCATGTTCATAAATTCGATCGTCATTACAGATGAATCGGATGAATTGGAAAAAGGGCAGGAATTTTCTTATTTCAGCTTTGGGTCAACAGTGGTGCTTCTTTTTGAAAAAGGCAGTTTTGAACTTGAAGGAAACATATCCATTCCCGCAGATGTCCGTGTAGGTGAAACGATCGGTTTCATGAGGGCCGTCTAACTTCAATTGAAAATAAGAGGCTGACATTTAATGTCAGCCTATGTATTCCATATTAAAATATTGATCGGATTTTATGTGTCAGGGATCTTCGATGAATTTCCGTTTCTATGAGGCGGATGAAATCGGTACTCAACTTTAAATTCTGTGCTTTAAAATAGGATTCAAGCAACAGGTCATCAGATAGTTTTTGCATCAGAACGCCACTTACGGCTGCTCACCTCCAGTAGGGATTGCGAGGAATAATTTTGTGTTTACCTGCATATATTGATAAGTCTTCCTTGATGTACCCCTACTGTATCAGAAATAAACGTGGAGAACAATCGTTCTGTTATCCACAGTTGAAAGTGGATAACCTGTGGTTAAGTTGTTTACAAGGTGAATGAAATGGTGCACATCAGTATGGAAAATGTTAGTAAAGTTATCCACAGGTTGAACAAATGAAATTTTTGTCGAAATCTTTTATGAATAATTGGTTCTTTGGTTCTGGTCTGCCTGCAAATTTCCCATTATTTAATAAAAAATGCCTTTCCATATCTGAAAACATCCATTATGATGTTTCTTTACCGTCAGCCCTTCTTTCCTAATTTTTTTTGAAAGTGAGCTAAAAATTCGATATGATGGAAACGGTAAATTTTAATGAAAATATAGAGGTGTCAATATGCTTAAATTATTTTTGCCGAGTGAACATGTTAAAAGCATTTTTAATATAGATCCTCAAGAATTGAAAAAAAGAGGGATCAAGGGAGTCATTACCGATTTGGATAATACTCTCGTTGAATGGGACAGGCCAACTGCCACCCCCGATTTAATCAAATGGTTCGACAATTTGCGTGATCATGGGATTTTAGTGACGATCGTGTCCAATAATAATGAAAATCGGGTTCGAGCTTTTTCCGATCCGCTTCACATTCCGTTTATCTTCCAGGCCAGAAAACCGATGGTAAGAGCTTTCAATAAAGCCCGTAAGTCAATGGGATTGAAATTGGAAGAAACGGTGGTAATCGGCGATCAGTTATTGACGGATGTATTGGGAGGGAACAGAGGTGGGTTTCATACGATCTTAGTGCTCCCTGTAGCACAAACCGACGAATTCAGAACAAGGATCAATCGTTATTTTGAAAGAAAGATCATGGCGTTTTTTAAACGAAAAGGAATGATAGAATGGGAGGATCACAATTGAACAAACATCAAGAATTAGCGTGCATCGGCTGCGGTGTTAAGGTCCAGACTGAAGATCCGAAGGAGTTGGGCTATGCCCCTAAATCAGCCCTGGAAAAAGAGACGATCGTCTGTCAGCGCTGCTTTAAATTGAAACATTATAACGAAGTTCAGGATGTATCCTTAACAGACGATGACTTCTTGAAAATCTTGAATAAAGTAGGCGAAACCGACTCTTTAATCGTCAAAATCGTCGATATTTTTGATTTCAATGGAAGCTGGCTGCCTGGCCTTCATCGATTTGTAGGAAGAAATGATGTTCTTCTGATCGGTAATAAGGTCGATTTATTGCCTAAATCAGTAAAAACGAACAAGTTGATCAATTGGATGAAGCAATCGTCCAAGGAATTGGGTCTTAACCCGGTTGATGTCCTGCTTGTCAGTGCGGAAAAGGGAAAGCACATACTGGAAGCGGCTGATGCGATTGAGCGGTACCGTAAAGGTAAAGATGTCTACGTGGTGGGCTGTACGAATGTAGGTAAATCCACTTTCATCAACCGTCTTATAAAAGAATTGAGCGGTGAAGGCGATATCATCACGACTTCCCACTTCCCTGGGACTACCTTGGATATGATTGAAATTCCTTTGGATGATGAACAGGCATTGATCGATACACCAGGAATCATCAATCATCATCAAATGGCTCACTATGTGGACAAACGGGACTTCAAGGTGATTATGCCGAAAAAGGAAATCAAGCCGAGAGTTTACCAACTGAATGAAGGACAGACGCTATTTTTCGGAGGGTTGGCCCGACTGGACTATGTCTCAGGCGGAAGGCGTTCACTGACTTGCTACCTTTCCAATGAATTGAATATTCACCGTACGAAACTGGAAAATGCCAATGAATTGTATAAAAACCATGCCGGGGAATTATTGACGCCCCCACGGCCTGAACAAATTGAGGAGTTTCCGAAGCTGATTCCACATGAATTCTCCTTGAAAGATGGTAAAATGGATATTGTGTTTTCCGGTCTTGGCTGGGTGACGGTCAATGAGCCAGGAGCGAAAATCGTTGCACATGTTCCAAAGGGCGTCAATGTGATCGTTCGCAAATCATTAATCTAAATATAGGGGTCGTCTAGTCTATGAAAAAGATATATGGGGTAATGGGAGATCCAATTGCACATTCGATGTCACCAGACATTCATAATGATGCTTTTGAAAAAGAAAATATAGAAGCGGTTTATCATCATTTTCATGTGACACCTGAGCGTTTGAACGATGCCGTAAAAGGCATGAAAGCCCTTGGTATAGAAGGGTTTAACATCACGATTCCTCATAAGACTTCAATCATCCCTTTCCTTGATGAAGTGGATGAACTGGCCCTTGCAATCGGGGCTGTAAATACGGTTGTTAACAAAAATGGTCGGTTTATAGGGTATAATACAGACGGAAAAGGATTTTTCAAATCTTTATGCGATGAAATATCAGGTGACATCAAGGCTAAAAAAACGTTAGTGATCGGAGCGGGCGGTGCTGCGCGTGCGATTTATTTTACCCTCGTGAAAGAAGGGGTAAAGCAAGTTGATATTGCAAACCGGACAAAGGAAAGGGCGGCCCAGCTTGTTTCTGATTGCCCATATGATAAAGTATCGAAGGCACTCTCGATTATCGAAGCGGAAGAAAGCTTATCACAATATGATTTAATCATCCAAACGACTTCTTCTGGAATGAGTCCTGAATTGGATCATTCACCGGTAAAAGTCGACCAGCTTAAAACCGGCGCCATTGTCAGTGATATCATTTATAACCCTCTGCAAACCAAACTGCTGCGTGAAGCGGGGGAAAAAGGGGCGGAAACGCAAAATGGACTGGGGATGTTCATCAACCAGGCCGCGCTCGCTTTTGAGATATGGACAGGCATTATGCCGGATACAGCAAGAATGACAGATATTGTCTTGAACAAACTAGGAGGTAACACATGTTAACAGGTAAACAAAAAAGATTTTTACGATCAAAGGCCCACCATCTCAATCCAATTTTTCAAGTTGGTAAAGGCGGCGTCAATGATAATCTCATCAAGCAAATTGGTGAGGCGCTTGAAGTACGTGAATTAATCAAGGTCAGCATCCTGCAAAACTGTGAAGAGGACCGCGATGATGTGGGATTTTCTTTATCAAAGGGTGCACGGGCGGAATTGGTTCAGATTATCGGCAACACAATTGTGCTGTATAAAGAATCAAAAGAAAACAAACAACTTAAATTACCTTAAGGAACCTATCTATGAAAAAAATTGGAATTCTTGGCGGTACATTCAATCCTCCGCATATTGGGCATTTGATTATAGCGAATGAAGTGCTTGATGCCCTTGAGCTAGATGAAATCAGGTTCATGCCAAATCACGTTCCTCCACATAAGGAAAAATCGGAGGAAGTAACCGATATGGACAGGCTGGCTATGTTGGAAAACGCGATAGCCGGAAACCCATCTTTTTATATTGAGGGTATTGAAATAGAAAGAAAAGGCACATCTTATACGTATGACACAATAAAATTGCTGAAAGAGCTTGAGCCAACCAATGAGTTCTATTTCATAATTGGCGCAGACATGATTGAGTACTTACCGAATTGGCACCGTATCGACGAGCTGGTGCATATGGTGAATTTCGTCGGGGTGAAGCGCCCTGGATATAATGAAAAGACCTTATACCCAATCACGATGGTGAAAGTCCCCCAGATGTTCATTTCGTCCTCCATGATACGAAGGAAGTTAAGAACGGGGAAAACCGTGAAATATTTAATAGCAGATCCAGTGGTGAAGTATATTAAAGGGAATGGTTTATATGAATCGTGAGAAAGCATTGGCGCTGGTCAAAGAACAAATCACTGAGCGCAGGTACATTCATACCTTGGGTGTGGTCGAGTCAGCGATTGAACTTGCTGAACGGTATGGTGCCGACGTAAAAAAAGCGGAACTGGCAGCCATTTTCCACGATTATGCAAAGTTCCGTCCAAAAGAGGAAATGGAGCAAATAATAATCGCTGAAAAAATGGACCCGGCGTTACTTGAATACAATATGGAGCTATGGCACGCGCCTGTCGGGGCTTATTTGGTGAAAAAGGAAGCAGGCATTCAGGACGCTGAAATCTTGGATGCGATTGCCTATCACACGTCTGGCAGGGTTGGCATGAGCCTTTTGGATAAAGTCGTATACCTTGCCGACTATATTGAGCCGGGACGTTCTTTTCCCGGTGTCGAAGAAGTCAGGCAGACGGCAAAGCAAAACTTGGATCATGCTGTCATCCAGGCTTTAAGGAATACAGTTGTTTTTTTAATGAAAAGAAATCAGGCAATTTACCCTGACACATTTAAGACATATAATGATTTGATCATGAATTTGAAGGAGAAGATGTAATGACTGAACGTGAACTTCTTGTAATTGCAGCAAAAGCGGCGGATGATAAAAGAGCGGAGGATATCGTGGCATTGAACATGCAAGGTATTTCCCTTGTAGCGGATTACTTTTTGATCTGCCACGGTAATTCTGAAAAACAAGTACAAGCAATAGCTCGTGAAATGAAGAGCAAGGCTGATGAATCAGGAATCAATGTAAAACGTCTTGAAGGTTTTGACGAGGCGAAATGGGTGCTTGTGGATCTTGGCGATGTAGTGGCCCATATTTTCCATAAAGATGAAAGAAACTACTATAACCTTGAACGTTTATGGGGAGATGCACCCTTTGAAGATCTAGAGAGTGAACTGACTACATGACTTATGAACGCTTTGCCTATGTATACGATGAATTGATGAAGGACGCACCTTATGAAAAATGGCTGATGGTCCTTACGGCGAAGCTGGAACAGTATGGAATTGACGGGAGGAAGGTCCTGGATTTAGCGTGTGGAACCGGGGAAATGACCGTTGAATTGGCGCAACATGGATTCGAAGTCACCGGCGTGGACTTATCTGATGAAATGCTTCTTGTTGCCAATGAAAAGGCGGTTAAGCTTGGATTATCAATTCCGCTTTTCCAGCAGAATATGGCAGAACTCGAGGGACTTGGCCAATTTGATTGTGTCACGATTTTTTGTGATTCGCTGAACTACCTTCGCGATGAGGAGGATATAGTCAAGACGTTCATCCGGGTTCATGAGCATTTGAAGAATGGCGGATTATTCTTGTTTGATATCCATTCTATTTATAAAATGGAAGAAATCTTTCGCGATAATACGTTTGCTGTCAACGGCGAAGAAGTATCCTATATATGGGACTGCTTTCCAGGTGCTGAGCCTTACAGCGTTGAGCATGATTTAAGTTTTTTCGTAAGGGACGATGAAAGCGGACTGTATGACCGTTTTGATGAGTTGCATTATCAACGGACCTATCCGGTTGAACAATATAAAAAGTGGTTGGAGCAAGCAGGTTTTACGGTTTCTGAAATTCTGGCGGATCTTGAAGAAGCGCCGCTCGTAACGGAAACCGAAAGAATCTTGTTTGTAGCCAGTAAATAATAAAGAGGTCAAGAATCCCCGTTCGTACAACATCCTGTACGAGTGGAGGTCTGACCTCTTATTTTTTTATTTTAAGAAGGAAATGAGATATACATTACGAATATTAATAAGGATGGCCGAACTGCTTTTCAACTTCGTCTAGGTCCTCTGCAAACTTTTCATGTGTTGCTTGAAAAAGATGATGGAACATTTCCCCTGTTTCAGCTTCTAAAACCTTGATTCCCTCACCCGTTATTCCACCCTTTACACAAACCTTTTCCTGCAAGGTCGGCAATGTATAAACCCCTTTTCCAAGCAGTTCCCCTAAGCCAACCAGCATATTCTCAGTCAAAGTCGTAGCCGTTTCTTTATCAATCTTCGTCGTTTGGCAGGCCGCGTCAATAAAAGCTTGTGCTAAATAGCTGAAGAAGGCAGGACCGCAGCTGACGATATCGGAAGCTACCCGGGTGATATCATTTTCAATGATGACCGGTGCCGATATGGCGGAGGCCAAATCATATAGAGCTGACACTTTCTCCTTGCTGCAGCTCTTGCTGAAACTCAGTAACGATACCCCTGAACCGACACGGTTCGTTATGCTCGGTATAAAACGGGCACAGGGGGCATTCACTGCCGATTCAAGCTGGGAGACTGAAAGCGGGCTTGTGATGGAAATGACCAGCTGATCCCTTTTTATATGATGTTTGATGCCTTGTAATAGGCTGTTAATTTGTAATGGTTTTACACAGAGAAAGATAAAGTCGGCTTGTTGGACGATTTCGGCTGCGCTTTCCGCAACCTTGATGCCAGGGTGTTTTTCTTTTAGCACCAATGCTTTGGAAAGCGTGCGATTTGTAATGACTAGATCTGCCGGCTTCAATATTTTTGCCTCCAGCCATGCCTCGATTAAAATGGTCCCCATATTTCCTGTTCCGATAACACCAATTTTCTTCAATTCCGATCAACTCCTCTCACTTAAGCGATTGATTCTCCTAAAAACACTATGTATTTTTAATCTGTCCTATGACAATGTGTCGTGCGAAATACAACAAGGAGGCAAAGAAATGGATGAAATTTTAAAAAGGAAAATGACGAAGATTGCCGTTGCGGTGGCATTTGTTGCAGCAGGCATTTACTTTTTTTTGCAACAAGGAGAGGGTCCGGCGGATACGGAAGATATATTTTCCCTTTCTGAAAAAGAGGCTGAAATCGAAAAAAGTGAAATTGAAACGGCTGCCGAACCTTTGATCATTAAAGTAGACGTTAAAGGAGCGGTCAAGTCCCCAGGCATTTTTACTGCACAGGCGGGTGACCGGGTGATTGATTTAATTTCGGCTGCAGGCAGTTTTACGGACAAGGCCGATAAAAATAAAGTGAATTTTGCCCAAATCGTCGAAGACCAAATGGTCATTTATGTTCCGGAAATAGGTGAAGAAGTCATGGGGAACTTGGAGAATATACAAGTCGGTTCGTCTGGTGATGCTGCCGCTAAGGGGGCGTCAGGAGGACTGGTGAACTTGAATGCAGCTACACAGGAAGATTTGGAAACCTTGACGGGAATTGGACCATCCAAAGCGAATGCGATCCTGGAATACAGGGAAACGGTAGGGAAATTCAAGGAGGTCGATGAATTGAAGAAGGTTACGGGAATCGGCGATAAAACGTTTGAAAGGTTACGGGATTCCATTTCCGTGAAATGAATGATTGAATAGGCTACACAAATGGACAGGAAGAGGGTAAAATTGAAGAAAATCATTCTAGTGGTAAGGGGATACAACATGAACAGAATTAGTTGGGATCAATATTTCATGGCGCAAAGCCATTTATTAGCCTTAAGAAGCACATGTACACGCCTCACTGTAGGGGCGACCATCGTCAGGGACAACAGAATCATTGCGGGAGGATATAATGGGTCCATTGCTGGAGGGACACACTGTATTGATGACGGCTGTTATGTAATTGATAATCATTGTGTCAGAACGATACATGCAGAAATGAATGCACTTTTACAATGTGCGAAATTTGGGGTGCCTACTGATGGGGCAGAAATATATGTGACGCATTTTCCGTGTCTTCAGTGCTGTAAATCACTCATCCAAGCTGGCATAAAGGCTGTTTATTATGCGGAAGATTACAAAAATCATCCATATGCCCTTGAATTATTTAAACAGGCTGGCGTCAAGACCGAGAAGGTTGAAGCAAAAGGGGCCATCGATGTTAATGGAAAACAAAAAAAGGACTTTGTATTCTCGTTGTTAGCTCAACTTGAACGAACAGGCATGGAAAAAGAAGTTGTATCGGAACTGGAAAAGCAGGCCAATCAGATTTTTGAAAATTAAATAGGACAGGGGGCAGGCATGGCTCGACACCTTATCTTATTAGCCGTTTCGGCCACATTTGGTGTTACGGCCCATTCTTTTATAAATGTAAGGCTGCTGATCATCATCCTTATTTTTCTCTGTTTCCTTTATTTTTCTTTAGGATTAAGTGTGAAGGCCCTTAGTTTTCATTTGGTGATCATGGGGATGTTTTTAGGGGCCGCCTCCTTCTCGGACCACCGTAACAAAACTGCCTATCATGGAACGGAAAGCCAATTTATCATCACATTTACCGACCAACCGAATATAGATGGAAATTCATTAAAAGGATTCATTGGCAGTGAGAAAGGCGAACGGTTGGTGCTTCGTTATAAAATCACGACCGAATTGGAACAGGAAAAGCTGGGTCAGTTTCTGCGAATCGGTTTATCTTGTCCGGCTGAAGGGACATTGCAAATTCCCGAGAAAAACAGGAATGAAAACAGTTTCGATTACCAGCGTTATCTTTACCGCCAAGGCACCCATTGGATATTAAAAGCCGATTCCATTTCATTTGAAGAATGCAAAAAGCCTGGTAACTCGATTCCAGTTTCGATTCGTAATTGGCGCCTGAAGGGGATTACGTATATTAGAGAACACTTTCCTGAAGAATCGAGCGGTTTTGTCACAGCGCTCATATTCGGTGACCAGACATATATAGATGAAGGGGACCTTACTAATTATCAGCGGTTGGGGTTGGTTCATTTACTGGCGATTTCCGGTCTTCATGTCAGTTTTTTAACGGGGCTGTTATTTTACATCGGCATCAGGATCGGGGTTACACGGGAAAGAATGATGATGGCCATCATACTCTTCCTTCCGGTTTACATGTTACTTTCAGGTGCCAGTCCATCAGTCGTGAGATCCTGTTTAATGGCTATGCTTTTCTTTCTACTCCTGCTATTCAAGAAGCGGATCTCGGCGGGTGCCGCAATCGGATCGGCTTATATGGCACTTTTGTTTTTTCGGCCTAATATCCTCTATGATATAGGTTTTCAGCTTTCATTCGCGGTCACATTCTCCATTATCATGTCTTCAAGCAT
The DNA here is from genome assembly GCF_022603275.1 of Peribacillus sp. Aquil_B1. Lineage (NCBI taxonomy): Bacteria > Bacillati > Bacillota > Bacilli > Caryophanales > Bacillaceae > Peribacillus > Peribacillus sp. Aquil_B1. Next base: position 982,870 of record NZ_JAKXEE010000001.1, read on the forward strand.
CTTCTTGCAATATCCGAAGAAATCGATGCAGCTGTTCATCCTCAGTTCCATCTGCCAACTGGCAGCCCTTCCGATTTTGCTTTTTCATTTTTTTGAAGTATCTTTACTTGGCGTGTTTCTGAACGTATTGTATGTTCCGCTTTATTCCATCATATTGCTGCCATTTTCGCTGATTTCCCTCTTCATTCATTTATTACTGCCTTCCTTTGGTCAACCTCTCATATCATTATTGAATTTCACCTTCGTACTCTGCAACAAAGCCGCAGATGCAGCAGCGGAATTGCCGCTGGCCTCCATTCCGTTTGGAAAACCACCTTTCATCATGATGCTATTACTTGTTATTTCGCTTTTAGGATTATACCTGACTTGGGAAGTATCCTTTGAAAAAAGTAAAATCTGGTGCGGAATAATAATTGTCCTTTTACTTTTGCAATATAACTTACAAAGGTTCTCGCCTTTTGGTGAAGTGCAAATCATCGACGTTGGGCAAGGTGATTCTATTTTAATTATCCTGCCTTTCAACCGCGGTAACTATTTGATTGATACGGGTGGGCAAATTACATTTCCAATCGACACGTGGGCAGAAAAGCGAAAGAAGTTCAACACCGCGGATGATATCATTATTCCATTATTGAAAAGTAAGGGAATCCACCAATTGGACAAACTGATTTTAACCCATCCTGACGCAGATCATATGGGAAGTGCAAAAGAATTAATAGAAAATTTTAAAGTTGGAGAGATCATCATTGGAGGCTGGAGTGAAGAGCAATACAGGAATATGGATTTTGTGACTATGGCAAGAGATAAAAAAATGAAAATGACTGTCGTGAAAAGGGGGGACCATTGGGTGGCGGGCGGAGCGCCGTTTGCTGTGCTAAGTCCATATGAGAAAGAAGAAAATAAGAATGATTCATCCATAGTTCTATTCACGGAGCTTGGGGGATTGTCATGGTTATTGACCGGCGATATGGGAGAAGAAGGGGAAAGTGAACTTTTGAGAACATTTCCGAAGTTGCAGGCGGATATCTTGAAGGTCGGTCACCATGGCAGCAAAACTTCTTCCTCCACGCCCTTCCTTGAACAGCTGCAGCCGAAAGCGGCGCTTATTTCAGTAGGAAAAGATAATGGCTACGGTCACCCTCATCGAGACGTAATTGGGAATCTGGATATAAATGGCATAAGGGTGTTCAGGACGGACGAGGATGGTTCTATTATTTACAAGTATTACAAAAGCAGTGGAACCTTTCGGAAGACTCTCCCATAGTATGTAGAAAATCAAAAAGAAAGAGACTGCAGCGGCAGCCTCCATCAGGAAAAATAAGTGCATGTAGTAAATGAAATCAGGATCCGACAGCTTTAATGACGACAGCTATGGTGAACATGGCAGCGAAAAATACAAAAGAACCGATGAAACCTATAGCGGAATCAGCGACGTCATCTGTCTTTGATTGAACATTCTTTTCGAATTCGTTCATTGTTTACCCCTCCTATTTCTGCTAATAGTATAAAACATTACCAAAAAAAAATCTACAGGCTTCATTCCTTCATTTCCTTTACTGACAAGAGTTGTCACAAATAGTTTGGGATTTTGAGGCCAAAATAACAGTACAAACAAAGCAAGCGAAATAGAAAAGCTCAATTTTTGTTCTACATGAATACTCTACCCGCTTTCAAGGGAGATTACCCGGGCCTTTCTTGAAAGTGTTCATATAGATCCGGAATTAGCCCTTTTAAAGGGCTAGTTCCCTTTATAGCTTGTCAAATGGTCCATCCACCTATACCATTAGAGAAGAATACATAGTAAAGAGGCGGATTCTATTGGTATTAGACATTTGGAAAAGTATAAAAAAAGGGCAATTCGCGCCGGTATACTTGTTATATGGGTCGGAAGCCTATCTAATTAATGAAACGAAGCAGCTATTGATCGAGAATGTCCTTCACGAGGATGAGATGGATTTTAACTTTTCTCAATTTGATTTAGAAGAGACGCCTGTTGAAACTGCACTTGAAGATGTCGAAACCCTCCCGTTCATCGGGGAAAGGCGCCTTGTTTTCATGCAAAACCCATTTTTCTTGACAGCGGAAAAAACGAAATCAAGAGTTGAACATAATGTGAAAAGACTGGAAGCATATTTGGCTGACCCGGTTCCTTATTCAATTGTCGTATTGACCGCACCTTATGAGAAACTGGATGAACGGAAAAAGATCACCAAGGAACTGAAGCGTAAGGCGGTTCTCGTTGAAGCGAAGAAGCTAGGTGATCATGAGTTAAAAGGGTGGGTGAAGGAGAGGGTCGAAGCTTCTTCAGTCCAAATAGATGAGCAGGCTACAGAGCTTTTACTTGAACTTGCAGGAACGAATCTTATGATGCTTACGAATGAATTGGATAAAATGGTGCTTTATGTAGAAGCTGATAAACACATTACGGTCGAGGTAGTGGAAAAGCTGGTTGCTAAATCCCTTGAACAGAATATCTTCACGCTTGTTGATCATGTGTTACAGCGAAAGATGGAGAGTGCGATGACGATACTGCACGATCTTCTCAGGCAGAATGAAGAGCCGATCAAAATCTTGAGCGTCATGGCGGGTCAGGTCAGGCTCATGTATCAAGTGAAGGAGCTTTCCCGCCAGGGCTATAGCCAGCAAAAAATTGCAGGTCAGCTGAAGGTGCACCCTTATAGGGTAAAGCTGGCGCTTGAAAAGACGGGGAGATTCCAGGAACGCGAGCTGTTGAGCATCATCAACGACTTAGCGGAAGCGGATTATAAAATGAAGACCGGCCAAGCCGATAAGGCAATCACACTTGAGCTGTTGCTTTTAAAAATAAGATGATAAAAAGGTGGCAGATATCCTGTCACCTTTTTTATGCAAAAAACGGCACAAAAAAAACGATCCGGTTGGATCGTTTAATTTTTTGTCATTATGCGTTAAGAGCGTTAAGTCTTTTCGCTAAACGAGATTTTTTACGGGCTGCCGCATTTTTATGGATTAATCCTTTAGATGCAGCTTTGTCTAATTTCACAGCAGCTGTTAAAAGAGCTTCTTTAGCAGCTTCAACGTTTTCACCAGCTAATGCAACTTCAGCATTTTTCACTGTAGTACGCATAGTTGATCTAACAGTAATGTTATGAACGCGTTTTTTGTCGTTGATTTTTACACGTTTAATAGCAGATTTAATGTTTGGCATTCCGTTCACCTCCTACAAAGAAATCGAGATTATATGAACTCGACTTTTCAAATCCATATCAAATAGCACAAGTGATATTCTATCAGACTGCTCATAAATATGCAATACTTCAGATTGAGAATCGAAAAGGAATTATAATTTCGGGAATAAATTCATCTCGTCATCACTCATTGTACCAAAAAAATGAATAATAAAAAAGCAAAAACGACAGAATGTTTAAGAGAGACTATTGAAAATACTAGATTAGATTCAATTCAAACATCAGGAGGCCGTTATGGAAAATAATTTGGACCTTAGTGAATACGGAATTCGTACAGATTTGGCGATTGAAGCAAAGGAAATTGCCCTTGAACATAAAGGTGTTGTAGAGGAAGTGGATGTATCCCGTATTGAAGGGGTCATTATTAAGGAAAAAGAAGTGGATGATCTGAAGGTATCCTTGGTCGAAGTCACGGCAGAGGGTGAAAAAGAAATCGGGAAGAAGCAGGGCAGCTATTTGACCATTGAAGTGCAGGGGATCCGCCAGCAGGATACGGATACGCAGCAACGGGTGGAAAAGGTGTTCGCCAACGAACTGGCTTCCTTTTTGAAGCGGAATAAAATCACCAAAGAAAGCAGTTGTTTGGTTGTCGGTCTTGGTAATTGGAATGTGACTCCCGATGCTCTTGGGCCTGCAGTCGTTGAGAACCTTGTGGTCACAAGACATTTGTTTGAATTGCAGCCGGAGTCCGTCAAGGAAGGCTATCGGCCGGTCAGTGCGATTTCCCCCGGGGTGATGGGGATTACGGGAATCGAGACGAGTGACATCATAAAAGGAGTCATCGAAAAAAGTAATCCTGATTTCTTGATCGTCGTTGACGCATTGGCTGCCCGTTCGATCGAACGAGTGAATTCGACGATTCAAATAACGGATACAGGCATCCATCCTGGGTCTGGTGTTGGGAATAAACGAAAAGAATTGAGCCAGGCTACACTGGGAGTTCCTGTTATAGCGATTGGTATACCTACCGTCGTGGATGCCGTATCAATTGCCAGCGATACGATCGATTATATTTTGAAGCACTTTGGCAAAGAACTGAATGAAGGGGACAGACCATCACGTTCGTTAGCGCCCGCTGGATTCAGTTTTGGAAAGCGCACAAAGCTGACCGAAGAGGATATGCCAGGTGAAAAGGAGCGTCAAACCTTCTTGGGAATGATAGGTGTCCTCCCTGATGAAGAGAAACGGAAATTGATTTATGAGGTACTGTCACCGCTTGGTCAAAATTTAATGGTTACACCGAAAGAAGTCGATGTTTTCATTGAGGATATGGCCAATTTAATAGCCAATGGGTTAAATGCAGCCTTGCATCATTCAATAAACCAAGATAATACCGGCTACTATACCCGTTAAATCATTTTTAGTGCCCAAAAATGGTGTTCTACCCTTTCTAGCAAAGTCATAAGTATTAATAGACAAGCTATAGAGAGGGTGGAAGGATGAAAAGAAGAAATTCCCCAGGAATCATAACAGCCGTTCACGGATCAACAATAATAAAAACTTTTCTAGGTATTCTCGCCTTGCTTCTTTTTGTTTTTTCAGTCAGTGGGGTCATGACTTCCCTAAGACCGGAGTATCGGATATCTTCTAATTCCGTACATACTGTAGCCAACCAATTCTCGGGAAAAATGCTGTTCTCGATGCTGGCCAATGAAAACCATTACCTTTTTAATGCCCTGCCGGAAGGTAAGCAGGAATCGATGATCACGAATCAATTGATAAAAGTTTCGACCAACATTTCGCTGGAGGACCCGCGAAGCTTACTTGGCAGGGAACTTCCTGGCTTTTCGATTTTTGATAATGAGATCCTCGTTGCCGGGGAAGGAACGAATTATACGAATATGCCATACGAATCCTCGCCGCCAGTCGACGTCCTGAATGAAGAAAGGGATGCATCCCTGCAAAACCTGGATGAGATTGAAGAACCGGAAACAGGAGTGGCCGATCAGCCGAAACAAACGACAAATGGACGGAAAGTGGTCGAGATATACCATAGCCATAACCGGGAGTCATATCTTCCATATTTAAAAGGAGTGACTAACCCGGATCTAGCCTATCATTCGAAAATCAATATTACGAAACTGGGGGAACGGATGGTTGAAGATATGGCCGCTAAGGGGATCGGTTCCTCGCTCGATAAAACGGATATCATGGGAAATCTGAATAATAAAGGATTGAATTATGCCAAATCCTATCAAGAATCACGAAAATCCGTCCAGACGGCATTGGCCAATAACAAAGATTTAGAATATATCATTGATATCCATCGTGATTCTAAACGAAAAAAACATACGACCATTAACATTAACGGTAAAGAGTATGCCAAGATTGCCTTCGTGGTTGGGGGCAATAACCCGAACTTCGAAAAAAATGCAGCGCTTGCCAATAAGCTTCATAAAGCTTTGGAGAAAAAATACCCTGGCATTTCACGAGGGGTTATGAAACAAGGCGGAGCGGGACATAATGGAGTATACAATCAGGATTTGTCAGGCAATGCCATGCTGTTGGAAATTGGCGGTGTTGATAATACTTTCGAGGAAATGTACTTGACCGTTGATGCCTTTACCGATGTTTTCAGTGAATTTTACTGGGATGCCAAAGCAGTGGATAACCCGACCGGGGATTCGGAAGCGCGGTAATTTGAAAGGAGTTCTCTTATCATGGTTCGATTTTGGTTGAAATGCACAGGGATTGTGCTCGTATTATTTTTAGGTGTTCTAATCGGGATGCAGCAAGCGAACGACGGGATGAAAAAAATGAAGGGGTATGAAGATCCCTCTTTGAATAGTGCATTCATTATTAACCAATCGGACCAAGGGGAGATGGAAGCGGATATCCTTGGCGAAAAAGTAACGAGTCATGATTTGGAGACGAAAAAAGAAAAGCTTGAAGAAATGAAGTCTTTCAACTTTTTCTCATCGATCGGCAAGACGCTTGGAGAGACCATATCAGGTGCCTTTCAAGCACTTATTGATATGATTTAGGTGTGAAATATGCTGTGTACCCTGCCAAAAGGCTGCATCCGAATCCGGAATGCAGCCTTTTTTTATCCGTTGCCCTGCAATGATGCTTCTTTTGTAACTATTCTGTTGAATCTTGCATTTTCTATTGATATAATAAAAAATAGTGTATTGTGTCGACAAGTGGGAGTGAACGTCATGAATAGAGAAGAAAAATTAAAAAGACAATCAAAAATTCGTAACTTTTCCATCATCGCTCATATTGATCATGGTAAATCTACATTGGCGGATCGTATCATTGAAAAAACGAACGCCATGACTCAGCGTGAAATGAAGAGTCAGCTGTTGGATTCCATGGATTTAGAGCGTGAGCGTGGAATTACGATTAAATTGAATGCGATTCAATTGAAATATAACGCGAAAGATGGAGAAGAATATATCTTCCATCTTATTGATACACCGGGACATGTCGATTTTACGTATGAAGTGTCACGAAGCCTTGCAGCTTGTGAAGGAGCTGTCCTTGTTGTCGATGCGGCACAAGGTATTGAGGCCCAAACGCTTGCAAACGTTTATTTAGCATTGGACAACAACCTGGAAATCATTCCGGTCATCAATAAAATTGATTTGCCGAGTGCAGATCCGGAACGGGTGCGTGGAGAAATCGAGGAAGTGATCGGGTTGGATGCTTCCGATGCAGTCTTGGCTTCGGCTAAAGCGGGAATCGGAATCGAGGAGATTCTGGAACAGGTCGTTGAATTGGTTCCAGCTCCTCAAGGTGATCCGGATGCTCCTTTCAAGGCGCTTATTTTCGATTCACTGTTTGATGCGTACCGCGGTGTAGTTGCCTATATCCGTGTTGTTGAGGGTTCCGTTAAAGTCGGCGACAAAATCAAAATGATGTCCACTGGCAAGGAATTCGATGTTACCGAATTGGGTGTCTTCAACCCTAAGACCCAGCTGTTGGATGAACTGAACGTAGGTGATGTAGGTTTCCTTACGGCATCCATTAAAAACGTTGGCGATACGACTGTTGGTGATACGATTACAAGTGCCGTGAATAGTGCGACAGAACCATTGCCGGGTTACCGGAAGATGAATCCGATGGTATATTGCGGTTTATACCCAATTGACGCATCGAAATTCAATGATTTACGTGATGCGTTGGAGAAATTGGAATTGAACGATTCAGCGCTGCAGTTCGAGGCGGAATCCTCGCAAGCATTGGGCTTCGGTTTCCGTTGCGGATTCCTTGGACTTCTTCATATGGAAATTATCCAAGAGCGGATTGAACGTGAATTCAAAATCGATCTAATCACCACAGCCCCGAGTGTTATTTATGATGTGGTCCAAACGGATGGAACGGTCCTGAAAGTGGATAACCCGTCTAATATGCCTGATGCTCAAAAGATCGAACGGGTCGAGGAGCCATATGTCAAAGCAACGATGATGGCACCTACGGAGTTTGTCGGGGCAATCATGGAAATTTGTCAAAATAAACGCGGAAACTTCATTGATATGGAATATATCGATGAGACCCGTGTTAGCATTCATTACGAAATACCATTATCGGAAATCGTGTATGATTTCTTCGATCAATTGAAATCCAATACAAGAGGCTATGCTTCATTCGATTACGAGCTGATCGGCTATAAACCGTCCAAGCTTGTGAAAATGGATATCTTGCTGAATGCTGAAACTGTCGATGCTTTAAGTTTCATCGTTCATAAGGACTTTGCTTATGAGCGCGGAAAAGTCATCGTTGAAAAATTGAAGAAATTGATTCCAAGACAACAATTTGAAGTGCCGATCCAAGCAGCAATCGGGCAAAAAATCATCGCCCGTTCTTCAATTAGTGCAATGCGCAAAAACGTGTTGGCTAAATGTTACGGCGGCGATATTTCCCGTAAACGTAAGTTGCTCGAAAAACAGAAAGAAGGTAAAAAGCGGATGAAACAGGTAGGTTCCGTTGAAGTTCCGCAAGAAGCTTTCATGGCTGTTTTGAAAATGGATGATACGACACCAAAGAAATAAATAAAATAAACGATAGATAGTAAAAAGAGGGTAGAGGAAATCTAGCCTCTTTTTCTATCGACTCATTCGATTAAAAGGTTGTGAACACAATGATTAAAAGCGCCTACCTCCATATCCCATTTTGTGAACATATTTGTCACTATTGTGATTTCAATAAAGTATTTTTGCAGGGACAGCCGGTCGAAGAATATTTACAGATGATGAAAAGGGAAATGGTGATGCAGCTTTCCAAATATCCGACTGCAGGTTTGGATACGGTTTTCGTCGGTGGAGGGACACCGACCTCTCTGGATGAAAAGCAGCTTGCATTCTTATGTGAAGCGATCAATGAAACCCTGCCCTTTGATCCTAAAAAGGCTGAATATACATTCGAAGCCAATCCAGGGGATCTTTCGAGGGAAAAACTGGAGATACTTTATGATTCTGGAGTCAATAGACTTAGCTTTGGTGTGCAAAGCTTCAATGATGAATTGTTAAAACGAATTGGCCGGACCCACCGGGCTCTAGAAGTATATGAAACGATTCATTTGGCTCAAGAGGTTGGCTTTACAAATATCAGCATCGACTTGATTTATGGATTGCCGGGCCAAACGATGGAAGATTTCAAGGATACGCTGGATAAAGCGATTGCCCTTCAATTGCCGCACTATTCCAGTTACTCATTGATCGTTGAGCCGAAGACGGTTTTTTATAACCAGATGAGAAGGGGTAAATTGAACCTGCCGCCTCAGGAGCTCGAGGCTTCGATGTATGAGAAACTGATGGAAGAGATGGAGAAGCACGGTCTGCACCAATATGAAATCAGTAATTTTGCCCGAACTGGGTTTGAAAGCAGGCACAACCTGACATATTGGGATAATGTGGAGTATTATGGGATTGGTGCCGGTGCACATGGCTATACTGGAGGTAAAAGGGTGGCCAATCATGGTCCTGTGAAGAAATATATCACGCCATTGCTGGCGAACGAGCTGCCAGTATTGGAAGAACACCCAGTACCGCTTCATGAACGGATGGAAGAGGAGATGTTTTTGGGGCTTCGGAAAACGGAAGGAGTCTCATTGGAAATCTTCAAGAATAAATTTTTTGTTGAAATGACGGAGATTTTCAGGAAACCGCTCGAAGAAGGAACGGCAAAGGGTCTGCTTAAGGTGGAAGGCGGGTTCGTACGCTTGACTGAGCGGGGCAAACTGCTTGGAAATGAAGTGTTCCAATCATTTTTGGGCGTTATTGATCCCGATTGAAGGAAATCCAAGTTATTTTAACGGTGAATTAGCGGTTTTCATTGTTGACATCATAAGCTTCATTTGATAATTTATTAGTATATTAGCACTCGATGAGATAGAGTGCTAACAGAGGTGATCATACATGCTAACTGATCGTCAATTATTGATTCTACAAGTGATAATCGAGGATTTCATCCATTCTGCCCAACCAGTCGGGTCACGAAGCTTGTCGAAGAAAGATGAAATTACGTTCAGCTCTGCCACAATTCGTAACGAAATGTCCGATCTTGAAGAAATGGGGTTTTTAGAAAAAACCCATACCTCTTCCGGTAGGATCCCTTCTGAAAAAGGGTATAGATATTATGTGGATCATTTACTTTCTCCTCAAGCTCCGAAAAAGAATGAAGTGAAGATATTAAAGTCCGTTTTTGTAGAACGAATTTATGAATTGGAAAAGATCGTTCAGAAGTCAGCGAAGATACTTTCGGAACTGACGAATTATACGGCGATTGTACTGGGGCCAAAAGTGAATGAGCATAAGCTGAAAAAAATCCAGATCATTCCTTTGAGTCCTGAAACGGCAATAGCCATCATCATTACCGATACAGGTCATGTGGAAAATCGTATGATTTCCTTACCGCCGTCTTTTGATATAAACGAAATTGAAAAGATGGTGAACATATTGAATTCCCGTTTGGTCGATGTTCCGCTAGTTGATCTAAAGGATAAGATCTATAAGGAAGTGGCAGTTCTATTGAGCCGCCACATTCATAACTATGGATCGATGGTCTCGATCCTTGCGGAGACACTGACGGACACAAAGCCCGAAAAAATATTTTTCGGCGGGAAAACGAATATGCTGAGGCAGCCGGAGTTCCATGATATTGCTAAAGTAAGCACGCTTTTATCGATGATTGAGCAGGAACAGGGATTTTATGAGCTGATCACTCAAAATCCATCGGGCATCCACGTCAAGATCGGCCGTGAAAATCAAAACACAGTGCTCGATGACTGCAGTTTGATTACGGCAACCTACTCAATCGGGCAGGAGCAAGTGGGCACATTGGCCATATTGGGTCCAACGAGAATGGAATATTCGAGAGTGATCAGTTTGCTTTCGTTTTTCTCCAAAGATTTAACGGCCCTGATGACAAAACTGTATCAAAAATAGTAGCAAAGGTAATATTGTTAAGGTGGCGGAGGAGTATATTCCGCGGCCTGGCATATTACTTTAGCATAAATTGTAAAACCCTTTTAGGGAGGTGAGATTGTGACAGAAAATAAAAACGAAGAACAAACATTGGAAAATGAAACAATCGAGGAAAGCGCTGCAGAAGCAGTTTTCGCTGAAGAAGAAATTCCAGCGGAAGAAAACCAAGGTCCGGTTGAAAAAGATGAACTTCAATTGGCTCATGAAAAGATTGCTGAACTTGAGGCAAAAATCGAGGAAATGGATAACCGTTATCTTCGTCTGCAGGCCGATTTTGATAATTCAAGACGCCGTGCCAAGCTTGATATGGAGGCGGCTCAAAAATATAGAGTTCAAAGCATTGCCAGTGATTTAGTGGAGGCTCTCGATAATTTTGAAAGAGCTACAAAAATCGAAGCTGAAAATGAACAGACGAAATCTTTGCTATCCGGCATGGAAATGGTCTATAAAGCGATTACTGATGCATTGTCTAAAGAAGGCATCGAACCGATCAGTTCAGTTGGCGAAGAGTTCGATCCGCGTTTGCATCAAGCGGTCATGCAAGTTCAAGATGAAAACTTCGGTTCGAACATTGTCGTCGAGGAGTTCCAAAAAGGATACCTTCTTAAAGACCGTGTGATTCGACCTGCAATGGTAAAAGTGAACGAATAGGATTTTTACATATAAATAATTGGGAGGTAGTGAAACTATGAGCAAGATTATTGGTATTGACTTAGGTACAACAAACTCTTGTGTATCTGTACTTGAAGGCGGGGAACCAAAAGTAATCCCGAATCCGGAAGGAAACCGTACAACTCCATCCGTAGTGGCATTCAAAAATGGAGAAAGGCAAGTAGGGGAAGTGGCAAAACGCCAAGCGATTACAAACCCTAATACGATCATCTCCATTAAACGCCATATGGGTACTGACCATAAAGAAGTAATTGAAGGAAAAGAATACTCACCTCAAGAAGTTTCTGCAATCATCCTTCAATACTTGAAATCATACGCTGAAGAGTATCTTGGCGAAAAAGTCACTAAGGCGGTTATCACTGTACCTGCTTACTTCAATGATGCAGAACGCCAAGCAACTAAGGATGCGGGTCAAATTGCCGGCCTTGAAGTGGAACGTATCATCAACGAACCGACAGCTGCAGCACTTGCATACGGTTTGGATAAAACGGAAGAAGATCAAACGATCCTTGTATTCGACCTTGGCGGCGGTACATTTGACGTGTCGATCATGGAACTTGGAGACGGCGTTTTCGAAGTTAAATCCACAGCTGGTGACAACCGTCTAGGTGGGGATGATTTCGACCAAGTCATCATTGATTACCTGGTTGAAGCATTCAAGAAAGAAAACGGAATCGACCTTTCAAAAGATAAAATGGCGGTTCAACGTTTGAAAGATGCAGCTGAAAAAGCGAAAAAAGATCTTTCCGGCGTAACGTCAACTCAAATTTCTTTACCATTCATCACTGCTGGAGAAGCTGGCCCGCTTCACTTGGATGTAACGATGACTAGAGCTAAATTCGATGAGCTTTCTACAGGTCTTGTGGAACGCACTATGGGACCAACTCGTCAAGCATTGAAAGATGCTGGTCTTTCCGCATCTGAAATCGACAAAGTAATCCTTGTTGGTGGATCTACACGTATTCCTGCGGTTGTTGAAGCGATCAAAAAGGAAATCGGTCAAGAACCAAGCAAAGGTGTAAACCCTGATGAAGTGGTGGCTATGGGTGCTGCAATTCAAGGTGGCGTATTAACAGGGGATGTTAAAGACGTTGTCCTTCTTGATGTAACACCACTTTCACTTGGAATTGAAACGATGGGCGGAGTATTCACGAAACTGATTGACCGTAATACTACGATTCCGACAAGTAAATCACAAGTATTCTCGACAGCAGCTGATAATCAAACGGCAGTTGATATCCATGTCCTTCAAGGTGAGCGTCCAATGTCTGCGGATAACAAAACTCTTGGCCGTTTCCAATTGAGTGACATTCCACCGGCACCGCGTGGAGTACCGCAAGTTGAAGTGACATTCGATATCGATAAAAACGGTATCGTGAACGTTCGTGCGAAAGATCTGGGCACGAACAAAGAACAAGCGATCACTATCAAATCATCTTCAGGACTTTCTGATGAAGAGATCGAACGCATGGTACGTGAAGCAGAAGAAAATGCCGATAGCGATAAACAACGTAAAGAAGAAGTTGAACTTCGTAACGAAGCTGATCAATTAGTTTTCCAAACGGAAAAAACGCTAAAAGATCTAGAAGGTAAAGTGGACGAAGCGGAAGTAACAAAAGCGAATGAAGCGAAGGATGAACTGAAAGCTGCAATCGAGAAAAACGAGCTTGAAGAAATCCGCGTGAAAAAAGATGCGCTTAACGAAATCGTTCAAGCTTTGACAATGAAGCTTTATGAAGAAGCGGCAAAAGCTCAGCAAGCTGGAGAAGCCGGTGCTGGCGAATCAGCTCAAGATGATAATGTGGTTGATGCTGAATACACTGAAGTTAACGAAGAAGAGAAAGAGAAAAAATAAAAAGTGACTCAATCGGGGCACTGAAATATTGGGCAGTTAGTTTCTGCCTGCCATTTTAAAAAAGTCAAAGTCAGGTTATCTTGACTTTGGCTTTTTTTACAATGGATGGAATCATTGTCAGGAAGTGTTGCAATCGCTGGTGGGGAATCAAGGGATTTTAGAGAAAAAGATGTGCAAATCGGGGCTGGTCGTACCAATTACAAAAATGTGTCAAAGCCGTTTGTACTTTTCTAGTTGATTATTATCTTCGTTCAGTGATAATATTACCTTTATGTGAATCGAATCGGGAGTGGATTTTAGATATGAGTAAACGCGATTATTATGAGGTGTTAGGCCTTTCGAAAAGTGCTTCGAAGGATGAAATCAAAAAAGCGTATCGAAAGCTCTCCAAACAATATCACCCTGATATTAATAAAGCGGACGATGCTGCGGATAAATTCAAGGAAATCAAGGAAGCTTACGAAGTATTGAGTGACGAACAGAAAAAGGCCCATTATGACCAATTCGGACATACAGATCCAAATCAGGGCTTTGGCGGTCAGGACTTTGGCGGTTTCGGCGGTTTTGAAGATATTTTCAGTAGCTTCTTTGGTGGCGGCGGTCGCAGGAGAGATCCTAATGCACCGCGTCAAGGGGCGGATTTACAGTATACGATGACGCTTTCTTTTGAAGAGGCTGCATTCGGTAAAGAAACTGAGATTGAAATTCCGCGTGAAGAGAATTGTGATACTTGTAAAGGATCCGGTGCCAAACCTGGTACAAAAGTGGAAAACTGTTCACATTGTCAGGGAACCGGTCAATTGAATGTTGAACAAAACACAGCGTTCGGAAGGATTGTGAACCGGAGAGCATGTCACCATTGTCAAGGTACAGGAAAAATCATTCCTAATAAATGTTCAACATGCGGCGGCGACGGAAAAGTCCAAAAACGTAAAAAGATCCAAGTCAAGGTGCCGGCAGGAATCGATGATGGCCAGCAGTTGCGTGTAACCGGCCAAGGAGAGCCAGGAATCAATGGAGGTCCGGCAGGAGACCTGTATGTAGTCTTCCATGTACGCAGCCATGAATTCTTTGAGCGGGATGGCGATGATATTTATTGTGAAATGCCGGTTACGTTTGCCCAGGCAGCATTGGGCGATGAAATAGAAGTTCCGACGCTGCATGGAAAAGTGAAGCTGAAGATTCCGGCAGGTACACAAACAAGCACTCGTTTCCGATTAAAAGGCAAAGGTGTTCCGAATGTAAGAGGATATGGCCAAGGAGATCAGCATGTGGTCGTATTAGTGGTCACACCCAAGAAGTTAACGGAAAAACAAAAGGACTTGCTTCGTGAGTTCAGTGATATCAGCGGACAAGGCGTAGATGAACAAGATGATGGCTTTTTCTCAAAAGTAAAGCGTGCTTTTAAAGATAGGTGAATAAAAGTAAAAGAACAAATTGGGAGTTGGTAGATTATGAAGTGGTCTGAATTTGCAATCCAAACAACGAATGAAGCGGTTGAACCTGTTTCGAATATTCTTCATGAGGCAGGTGCGAGCGGTGTTGTCATTGAGGATCCTCTAGAATTAGTCAAGGAACGTGAAAATGTTTTTGGCGAAATCTACCACTTAAACCCAGATGATTATCCGGATGAAGGTGTAGTCATCAAGGCTTATCTGCCCGTTAACAGCTTCCTTAACGATACAGTTGATGCTATTAAGGAATCAATCAATAATCTCCTTCTTTTTGATATAGACCTTGGGAAAAATGTTGTTTCAATTAGTGAAGTGCATGAGGAAGAGTGGGCGACGGCTTGGAAAAAATATTATAATCCGGTCAAGATATCCGAACGTTTTACCATCGTGCCAACATGGGAAGACTACACTCCAGTAAGCAGTGACGAATTGATCATTGAACTTGATCCAGGCATGGCTTTCGGAACGGGTACACATCCGACTACGGTCATGTGCATCCAAGCGCTGGAGCGTACAGTACGGCCTGGGGATTTAGTCGTTGATGTAGGAACGGGTTCTGGTGTTCTAAGCATTGCAGCTGCATTATTGGACGCAAAACGAATCCAGTCCCTTGATTTGGATGAAGTGGCAGTACAGTCAGCCATCCAAAACGTTGAAATAAATAACGTGCAGGATAAAGTGTCCGTTTCACAAGGCAATTTGCTGGATGGTGTGAATGAACAAGCGGATATCGTCGTGGCTAATATTCTCGCCGAGGTGATCATGCGTTTTACGGATGATGTAGCGAAAGTCGTTAAACCTGGCGGACATTTCATCGCTTCCGGAATCATTCAAACTAAGAAACAAGATGTGAAGGATGCGATTATAGCATCTGGTTTCACGGTTGAGGAAACGATCTTGATGGAAGATTGGGTGGCAATAATAGCGAAAAGAAATGATTAATTGAAAAAGTTACTCTGATTATCGGGTATTTTGATAGTCAGAGTACCTTTTTTTAGCTTGAATCTTTGCATGGCTTGCATTCTGGATTCCTGACTGTTAGCCTGTGAGTTTTTTAGACTAGACGAAGTGGGTGGCAGTGTGCAACGGTATTTTCTTAACGATGTAGACATCAACGGAAACACGGTGACGATATCAGGCGATGATTTTCACCATATCGCCAGGGTGATGAGAATGGGACCAGGGGAGCGGATCATTACGGTAAAAAGTAATGGTATGACAGCTGTCGCGGAAATTTCGGAAATTACTGATGATGCTGTTATAGGGACCGTTAACGAATGGAAGAATGAAGAAAAGGAACTTCCTGTAAGGGTTGTGATAGCGAGCGGTCTGCCTAAAGGGGATAAGTTGGAATATATCGTTCAAAAGGGTACTGAACTGGGTGCCGTTGAATTTATCCCTTTTATTGCTGCTCGTTCGGTGGTAAAATGGGACCACAAAAAGGTAGGTAAGAAATTGGAGAGGCTCCAGAAGATTTCAAAAGAGGCGGCTGAGCAATCTCACCGCACGGTTATCCCTGCCATCAAGGAACCGATGACAGCAGATCAGCTAGCTGGTTATGCAACTGGTTTCGATCATAAATTAATCGCTTTTGAAGAAGTGGCAAAACGGGGGGAAACTTCTGTACTCGCTTCTGTCTTGAAAGATATCACCGCTGGGCAATCCATCCTATTCGTTTTTGGGCCTGAAGGTGGTTTAGCAGATAAGGAAATTGAAAAACTGACTGATGCCGGTTTTATGGCTTGCGGTCTTGGACCAAGAATATTAAGAACTGAAACAGCACCTTTATATGCACTTTCCGCTGTTTCTTATCATGTAGAACTTTTGAGGTGATGAAAAATGGCAACGGTCGCTTTCCATACATTAGGCTGTAAAGTGAATCATTATGAAACAGAGGCTATATGGCAATTATTCAAAACTGGAGGATATGATCGTGTTGAGTTTGAAAATACATCCGATGTATATGTCATCAACACATGCACGGTGACAAACACTGGCGATAAGAAGAGCCGTCAGGTCATCCGTCGTGCCATTCGTAAAAATCCGAATGCCGTCATAGCGGTAACGGGATGTTACGCACAGACATCACCGGCAGAAATCATGGCCATACCAGGTGTGGATATTGTTGTAGGAACACAGGACAGGGTTAAACTCCTTGATTATATCGAGCAATTCAAGGTTGAGCGTGAGCCAATCAATGCCGTAGGAAATATCATGAAAAACCGTGTCTACGAAGAGTTGGATGTACCTGCTTTTACAGACCGTACACGAGCTTCACTTAAGATTCAGGAAGGTTGCAATAATTTCTGCACTTTCTGCATCATCCCTTGGGCCCGTGGCTTGATGCGTTCCCGCGATCCAAAGGAAGTCGTTCACCAAGCTGAACAGCTTGTCGAGGCAGGCTATAAAGAGCTAGTCCTCACCGGAATTCATACTGGCGGCTACGGAGACGATTTGAAAGACTATAATTTGGCGATGCTGCTGCGTGACTTGGAAAAAGTGGATGGATTGAAGCGTATCCGTATTTCATCCATCGAAGCCAGCCAGATTACAGATGAGATCATTGAAGTGCTGACGAATTCGAAAAAAGTGGTACGTCATTTGCATATTCCAATCCAATCGGGTTCCGATACCGTTCTAAAACGGATGAGACGTAAATATACGATGGATTTCTTCGGGGATCGGATCGAGAAGTTGAAAATTGCGCTTCCGGGTCTTGCTGTTACTTCTGATGTCATCGTAGGTTTTCCAGGTGAAACAGAAGAAGAATTCATGGAGACATATAACTTTATAGAAAAATATAAATTCTCCGAACTTCATGTTTTTCCTTATTCAAAACGGACAGGGACTCCGGCTGCCCGTATGGAAGATCAAGTTGATGAAGATGTCAAGAATGAACGCGTACATCGCCTTATCACGTTGTCGGATCAGCTGGCAAAAGAGTATGCCTCCCGATTCGAGGGGGAAGTTCTTGAAGTCATTCCTGAAACGAAGTTGGAAAATGGCCTTTATGAGGGCTATTCCGATAATTACATGAAAGTCGTCTTCCCGGCTTCGGAAGAAATGGTCGGTGAAATCGTCAAAGTGAAGATTACAAAGTCTGGCTATCCATTTAGTGAAGGTCAGTTCGTGACGGTCGTGAAGGATTTTCCTATGCAACAAGCAGCCAATATCTAATCTAAGACAGCGGTAAATCGCTGTCTTTTTTTTATCCTCTTTTTAGATGTGTTATCTTGGTACTTTCGGGTAAAGACTATATATATCGTCAAAGTGGATAAACTATGGTATTATGAGAGGTACGTACAACTAGGTATAGATTGTTTTTGAGGAGGATTTATTAATGTCACAAAATGTAGCAGGTTTAATTGACCACACGTTATTAAAAGCAGATGCAACCAAAGAGCAAATAAAGGTATTATGCGAAGAAGCAAGAGAGTATAACTTTGCTTCCGTATGCGTGAACCCAACTTGGGTGAAATATGCAAGCGAACTTTTGGAAGGTTCAGAAGTGAAAGTTTGTACCGTTATCGGCTTCCCTCTAGGTGCAACCACACCGGAAACCAAAGCTTTTGAAACGAAAGACGCCATCTCCAATGGCGCTCACGAAGTCGATATGGTGATCAATATCGGCGCATTGAAGGACAAGGATGATGAGTTGGTAGAGCGGGATATTCGTGCTGTTGTAGCGGCATCCACTGGTAAGGCTCTGTCAAAAGTGATCATTGAAACTTCTTTATTGACTGATGAAGAAAAAGTCCGTGCATGTGAATTGGCCGTAAAAGCCGGAGCGGATTATGTGAAAACATCAACTGGTTTTTCGACCGGCGGAGCGACTGTTGAAGATATCACGCTTATGAGAAAAACAGTTGGCCCGGATATCGGTGTCAAAGCTTCAGGCGGAGTCCGCAACACAAGCGATGCCCAGAAAGTGATTGAAGCCGGTGCAACAAGAATTGGTGCGAGTGCAGGTGTCTCAATCGTAAAGGGCTTAACGGCTGATTCAGATTATTGATTTTGTAAGGACCGTATAATAAGTCCCTGAAATAAAACAGGCGGAGAAAAATGAATTATTTTTCTCCGCCTGTTTTTTATTGATTTTATAAATAAAATTGGATTGTAATCTAAATGGAAACTCACCTGCCAATGTGAAATGATTCCATGAAAAAAGAGGACCCGTATCATTTTTGAATTTGTATATTTCATTTTTGGACCCCATACATACGAAAAAAAGCTTATTGTGTATTCAATGATATTAAGGGGCATGAGGAAGTAAACGTGAATATATTAAATTCATAAAGTAGGGAAAGGAATATGAAGAAACGAGCTTTTAATTTTCTTTTATCAACAAAAACTACCTACGATGAGTGGTGAAAACTATGGTGAAATTTTGGGTATTTAACACTTTAATAACCGTTTCATTTATATTGGCAGTAACGTTTTTTTATCTAACATCCTTTTCTAATGAAGGTTTGTTCGTTTTGATAATAGCTGCTGTTATATTAAGTTGTTTGAGCTTATTAAACCATAAGACTAATTATAAAAAGATTAGCTAAAATCGTTTACCACCCTTAATATCTATGCGTTTGAGTCTATCTTATATAAGGCTGTCCCATAGTCAGTAGCCATTGACTTTTAGGACAGCCCTTATTTCTTTAAGTGTTGCCGATGCACCAAAAGAATGAGGTTGGAGAATTGCCGTGCGCATGGCAAGACGGCCAAAGAAGTCAAGATATTGAAAATGACACTGGCATGGGCGAGCTGTGCCCCCTTGTTTTCGGTGAAAAAGGCAGCAGCGCTTTCCAGAATGTCCACAAAAGGCAGGAATGCGGCAACCCCGATGACGTTTAGCCAAATATGTGCATAAGCTGTGAAGGCAGCTTGTCTGCCAGAACCGATGCTGGCCATGTATCCGGTGATGCAAGTGCCAATATTCGATCCGAGCATGATGATGATTGCGGAGGAGACGGATAACTCCCCGTTCATCAAAAAGCTCATGGCTATCCCGATGGTTGCCGAACTGGAGTGAATGAGTGCGGTCAATAATATCCCGGCTAATAGGGCATAACTCATATGGCCCTCTATGTAATGGATGAGCGTTTGTATCGAAGAATAGGCTGCAATCGGTGTCGAAAGCATTTTAAAACCACTCATCGCCGCGAAGATGGCCGAGATTCCAATCAGGGACATCCCTATGCTTCTCGGTAATGCTTTAGGCATGAAGCAAAGGAAAGCGCCGCTTACGACACCGGGGATGATCCAACGATCCAAGGAAAAGGTCATGAACTCTGCTGTAAAGGTGGACCCGATATTCGTTCCAAGAATAATCCCGATTGTTTGCGGGAACGTTAAGCTTCCTGCGGAAACAAGGCCGACCGTCATGACCATGACCGCCGAGCTGCTCTGCAGGATCCCCGTAAAGATGGTTCCGGCCATGAAACCTTTCCATGGCTTATCCGTAACCTTCGAGAGAAAATTTTTTAATGCTGCACCGGACATATTGAACAGTCCGATTCGTAATACTGACATACCCGCCAAAAATATCGCAATGAATAATAAGAATAAAAATAGCTCATGCATGACTGTCACCTCTTAATAAGCTTATGGCCCATTAACAGGAGACATGCTATAAATTGGATTTCATGCAAGTTGAATGATTGTTTAGTGAAAAATTATGATAAGAACATGATAATATTCAAAATAAGTTTAATTTTATTAGTTGACCTGTTAAAGATGATATATTATAATTGTTTAGTACATGTATAACATGTTGACAACTTGAGTTAGTGTGTTGTTTTCGGAGGGAGGGAAAGAGATGTCTAAAACCGTCGTTCGTAAAAACGAATCGCTTGAAGATGCTCTTCGTCGTTTCAAACGTACTGTATCTAAAGCAGGATCGCTTCAGGAAGCTAGGAAGCGTGAATTTTATGAAAAACCAAGCGTAAAACGTAAGAAAAAGTCTGAAGCTGCAAGAAAACGTAAATTCTAAGAGAGGGTGGAAAGATGAGTCTTCTCGAGCGTTTAAATAATGATATGAAACAAGCGATGAAGAACAAGGAAAAGGACAAACTATCTGTTATTCGGATGCTGAAGGCTTCCATTCAAAACGAAGCCTTGAAGCAGAGGCAAGATTTAACAGATGATGAAGAATTGACAGTGCTCTCTCGCGAATTAAAACAACGCAAAGACTCCCTCCAGGAGTTTGAAAACGCAGGTCGTTCAGATCTCGTGGATAAAGTCCGCACCGAACTAGTATACGTAGAGGCTTATATGCCTGAGCAACTTTCAGAAGAAGACATTTCTACTATCGTTAAACAAACGATTGAAGAAGTCAATGCAACATCCAAAGCAGATATGGGGCGAGTTATGGGAGCTTTAATGCCTAAAGTTAAAGGTAAAGCGGATGGTTCTCTAGTAAACAAATTAGTACAACAACATCTATCTTAAACTCTAAACTTAAAACTCGAAACCTAACCGCAGGCAAATTGCCTGTGGTTTTTGTGTGTTTCATGAATTTTATGCGTATATTCTTGAAAAGAAGCCCATGATAATAGGGGCACTTTTAATTTTATTTGCTTTTTTTGAAACCTTTTTCATATACATACGTAATAACTAAAGAACAGAGTAAAGGGGTGCTCATTTGCTCCTTATTCGAATTTAGTTGAGTGCTGAATTTACTGGTGGGTTTTCCTCCTGAGAATTGGAGGCACTTACCGCGTTTAATACGGGAAAGGGGGCGTTCCGTTGAAAATTTGGCGTTATTTATCTGTATTCTTATTTGGATTGCTGTTCACCATGTCTTCTTTTGGGGGATCGACGGTATCTGCAAACCAGGAAATCGTTTACCATGTACCGATAGAAGAAACGGTGGAAAAGGGACTCTCGGCCTTTCTGGAACGCGCGCTTACCACTGCTGAAGCAGCTGATGCAGATCTTGTCGTTTTCGAGGTGAATACCCCTGGAGGTGCTGTGGATGCAGCAGGGGAAATTGCAAAGTTACTGTCGGATTCACCAATCAAGACAGTTGCCTACGTCAATAACAGGGCTTTATCTGCAGGGGCATACATTTCTCTTAGTGCAGATGAGATCTATATGGTTCCGAGTGCCACCATGGGATCTGCAGCTGTGATTGATTCAACGGGGAACGCTGCAGGTAAGAAAGCGCAATCTTATTGGTTAGCTGCCATGAAGACTGCTGCAGAACAAAATGGACGTGATCCTATATACGCCCAGGCGATGGCGGATGTTGACATCGATCTACCCGAATATGGAGCGGAAAAAGGGAAGTTGCTGACATTTACAGCCGAACAGGCAAAAAAGGCTGGATATAGTGAAGGCACCGTCTCTGGGAAAGCGGAGCTGTATAGTATACTTGGAGTTGAGGATGCTGATATTCGGTCAATCGAAGAAAGCTTTCCTGAGAAACTTGCCCGCTTTTTGACCAACCCGATCGTCGTTCCCATTTTATTAACGATAGCGGGAATCGGGATTGTGATGGAATTGTTTTCACCCGGTTTTGGAATTCCGGGGGTCATTGGAATCACCAGTCTTGTCTTATTCTTCTATGGTCATCTTGTCGCTGGTATCACCGGATACGAATCGTTAGCGATGTTCATCATTGGGGTCATTCTCGTACTCATTGAATTTTTTATCCCAGGGGGGATTATCGGGCTGCTCGGATTTACAGCGATAGTGGGGAGTCTTTTCCTCGCGACAGGAGATCCGGTCCATATGACGATATCCTTGCTAATTGCGGTCACCGTATCCATTTTGGTATTCATCCTACTTGTAAAGGTGTTTGGAAAACAGATGAAATTTTTCAGGAAAATGATATTAACCGATGCAACAAAAACGGAACAAGGGTATGTCAGCAATCCGAATCGTTTGGATTTATTAGGTGTTGAAGGGAAGGCCCTTACAGATTTGAGGCCTTCAGGAACAGCCTTGGTCAAAGACGAAAGAGTGGATGTCGTGACTGAAGGAAGCTTTATTTCCAAAGGTTCGTCAATCGTCATCGTTAAAGTTGAAGGATCAAGGGTAGTCGTCCGGGAAATTCCGGATTCAAATTAAAATTAAAAGATACAGGAAGGATGAATCATTAAGTGATAACTTCAGGAACGATATTTATTGTACTGGCAGTGATTGCTGCCATCATCGTATTGGCAGTATTTTTCACATTCGTACCAGTAATGCTATGGATTTCCGCTTTAGCGGCAGGAGTCAAAATCAGTATATTTACATTAGTTGGGATGAGGCTTCGCCGTGTTATACCAAGCAGGGTCGTCAACCCGCTTATCAAGGCCCATAAAGCTGGAATCAATGTTTCAACGAATCAATTGGAGAGCCATTACCTTGCAGGCGGTAATGTCGATCGAGTGGTGAATGCATTAATTGCTGCAGAACGTGCCAATATCGTGCTGCCTTTCGAACGGGGTGCAGCCATTGATCTTGCAGGCCGTGATGTACTGGAAGCCGTTCAAATGAGCGTTAACCCGAAAGTGATCGAAACTCCGTTCATCTCTGGTGTGGCGATGAATGGTATTGAAGTGAAAGCGAAGGCAAGGATAACGGTCCGGGCCAATATTGAACGCCTTGTCGGTGGTGCCGGTGAAGAGACGATCATCGCCCGTGTAGGTGAAGGGATCGTATCGACGATCGGTGCTTCAAAAATGCATACGGATGTACTTGAGAACCCCGATTTGATTTCACGAACGGTTTTATCGAAAGGGTTGGATTCAGGAACGGCATTCGAAATCCTTTCCATTGATATCGCTGAAGTGGATATCGGAAAAAATATCGGGGCCATATTACAGACGGACCAAGCCGAAGCCGATAAGAAAATAGCCCAGGCAAAGGCCGAAGAACGCCGTGCCATGGCTGTTGCACTTGAACAGGAAATGGTTGCCCGTGTTCAGGAAATGAGAGCGAAGGTTGTTCAATCCGAAGCGGAAGTTCCATTGGCCATGGCCGACGCACTGAAAAGCGGAAACCTTGGAGTGATGGATTATATGAATATCCAAAACATCACGGCCGATACGGATATGCGCGGTTCCATCAGTAAAATTTCAGACAATCCAAAAGATAACAACAATAACCATAATAATAATTAGGTCAGGGAAGGAAGGTCTTTAAATGGGAGATTTTATTGATTTCTTTCTCCAGAACCCATTCCTTATCATTGTCTTGATCGGTATTTTAACGTCCATGTTAGGAAAGAAAAAGCAGAATCAAGATCCTAACACGCCTCCGAAAAAGAAATGGCAGGAGGTCATGCGGGAGCTTCAAGGTGAAATGCAGCAAGGAAATCCGCAGCAAAGGCCAGCCCCTGCTCCTGTAAGGAAAGTCGAACAGCAGGCAGCTCAGGCTGTTGAAGTGATCGATGAGACGACGAACGATGCGAACAAAAGAATTGCGGAGCTTAGAAGGCTTCAGCAGAAGTACGACCAGGAGCGTTTATATCAAAAAGCGAAGGCGGATCAACTTACATCAACGATTTCTGATAATAAAAGTCCGGTCTATCGCCAAGGGCCGTCTTTTGGTAAAAAACAGCTGATTGATGGCATCATCATGTCAGAAGTGCTGGGACCGCCAAGGGCAAAGAGAAGTCTTCAGAGGTCCAGAAGGTGATTATTCAGAGCCCGGGGCTTTTTTAAGCCCGTCATTAAATGAGCATGAAAAAATAGACTTTCATTCCCTTATAATTTTGTGCTAGAACCCTCTTTCATTTCATACATTGAGATGAAAGGGGGTTCTTTTTTATGGCACGCAATTGGGGAAAAAAAGTGAAACAGCTTATGACCAAAACAATGGACCTTCCGCAAGATGTCATGATGGACCTGCCGCGAATTACAATGATTGGACAATTACATATTTATATTGAAAACCATCGTGGCTTATTGGCTTTTACAGACAGCGAAGTGCGATTGATGCTGAAAAATGGGCAGTTGCTGATAAAGGGAAATGCCTTTGTCATAAAGACGATTTTGCCGGAAGAAATCATGCTCGAAGGCAAAATTGATAAGGTTTATTTTATCAATGAATGATCCCGGGAGGTCTCCATGAAAAACCAATGGACAAACTATTATACAGGCTATGTAAAGGTGAAGGCTTATGGCAAAGGTGCAGAACGGCTGATCAATATGCTGACGAGAAGGGGGCTTCATATTTGGGATGTGAAGCGTGTCGGAAGTGAATCCCTGATTTTCCATATGGATATCAGGGATATCCCAAAACTCCGTCAGGTCATGCGTAAGAGTGATTGTAAAGTAAAGTTCATGCAGGGAAAGGGTTTCCCTTTCCTATTGAAGAGAGTTATGAAAAACAGCGGATTTTTAGCGGGGATGATCGCTTTCCTGCTTTGCATATTCGTACTTTCCAATATGGTATGGGGCATCGAGGTTCAAGATGCCAAACCGGCAACCGAGCATGCCATCCGGAAAGAATTGGACAAGATGGGCGTGAAGATCGGTAAAGTGCAATTCTTTGTTGATGATGTGGATACGATTCAGCGTAAGCTGTCGGACCGGATTGGTGCATTGACATGGGTAGGGGTAGAGCTAAAGGGAACGACATACCATTTTCGGGTTGTAGAAAAACGTCAGCCTAAAGAGGTCGAGAAAACATCTCCACAGAATTTGGTAGCTTCTAAAAAAGCGATCATCACTGATATGTTCGTTGAAAAAGGACAATCTATTGTTAATGTGAATGATTATGTAGGAAAGGGACAGCTTCTTGTTTCAGGATTGATTGGAAAAGAGGATAAACAGGAAATTGTATCCGCACAGGGAGTAATAAAAGGGAAAACGTGGTATAAAGCAAAAGTGGAAGTTCCGTTAAAAACCAAGTTTTCTGTTTTTAACGGAGATGAAACGAGCAGGCACTTTTTAAAAATGGGGGGCTTTTCCCTTCCGGTATGGGGTTTCAAGGATCCGGGATATGAAAAACAGGAAAAAGAAACGACAATGAGGCCGTTTCACTTTCTTCAATGGGAATTGCCCATTTCCTATAAACAAGTGACTTTAAGGAGCAAGGAAGATATTGTACGAAGTTATACGGAGAAAGAAGCGGTGAAGGAAGGCAGGAAAATGGCTAAAGCTGAATTGAAAAAGCATTTAGACGAGGAAGATGAAATCGTCGAAGAAAAAATTTTGCACGAAAGCATGGAGAATGGTAAAGTTAAATTATCTATACATTACCAAGTTATTGAAGATATAGCGATTGGACAACCAATCATTCAAGGAGACTAACGAATGGCAGATGATGTGAAAGTAATTAAGCTGGAAATAGAATCACCTAATGAAGCGATCGCTTTATTGGGCAATGGAGATGCAAATGTAAAAGTGCTCGAAGAGGAGCTAGGCATTTCCGTCATTACCCGGGGTGAAGCGGTGAGTGTTGCCGGGGATATCGAGCGGGTAACGATGGGGGAGGAAATCCTCAAGGCATTATTGACAGTGGTCAGAAAAGGAATTGCAATCAGTTCCAGAGATGTGCTTTATGCAATTGAATTGGCAAGAAAAGGCACATTGGAGTATTTCGGTGAATTATATGATGAAGAAATCGCTAAAACGGCTAAGGGGAAATCCATTAAAGTCAAAACAATCGGGCAAAGATACTATATCCAGGCTATAAAGAAACAGGATCTTGTATTTGGAATTGGGCCTGCCGGAACCGGGAAGACCTACCTTGCTGTAGTGATGGCCATCAATGCATTGAAAAATGGACATGTTAAACGGATCATCCTGACACGGCCTGCCGTTGAAGCAGGGGAAAGCCTTGGTTTTCTGCCTGGTGATCTGAAGGAGAAGGTAGATCCATACCTACGGCCGCTGTATGACGCTCTCCATGACCTTCTAGGGATGGAACAGACGCTAAGGATGATAGAGCGCGGAACGATCGAAATAGCTCCACTGGCTTATATGAGGGGCCGTACGCTTGAAGATGCCTTTGTCATATTGGATGAAGCCCAGAATACGACGGAAGCGCAAATGAAGATGTTCTTGACCCGGCTTGGTTTCGGATCGAAAATGGTCATTACGGGTGATCGGACCCAGATTGATCTTCCGAAAGGTATGAAGTCGGGTCTGGTCCGGGTAGAAGAGATCTTGAAGAATGTTAAAGGCCTTTCCTTTGTTTATTTTGAACAAAGTGATGTAGTAAGACATCCGCTTGTCGCCAAAATCATTACTGCTTACGAGCAGGCGAAGTCATAAGAAAAAATCCGCCATTTCAATCGGCGGATTTTTCGTGATGTGTCTAAATGACAAACTTTATGGGGAAAAAGTGGATATGAAGCTTCATTTATCAATACGAAGGTGAAAATCCACATAAAAACTGTTATGATTTTACATATATAGAATAATAAACATCATTTTTTTAGGAGGACCTTCCTTGAATCGTATCCAGAAATTTTTCACTCAAATAAAAGGGCTGTTGGTCCATCGCTTTTTTCAAGTGCTTTTGTTCATCATACTTGGTTTGTTTGCGTATGGGTTAATGTTCTCCAATGTCAAGCCGGAAAGGGTCCAGGTAGAGCTTTTTAAGCCTGCGGAACAAACCATACGTTCAACAAAGACTGTGGAAGATACCTATAAGACGGAACAGGAAAAAGAAGAGATTTCAAAACAGGTGGCGGATGTTTATTCTTTAAAAAAAGAATATGCCAAAAATAAAGTCGATCTGATTTCATCCATTTTCGATTCAGCAATAGAGGTGAATAAGGAAACGGACCCCGATGAAGATCATAAAGAAGATGACGAAAAAGAGCCCGTAAAGACGGATGCTCAAAAAGTTTCCATTTTAAAAGAAAAATTGACCGATGAAGTGAATAAAAATATCGAGGAATCTGTTTTCCTGGCATTAGTGCAGGCGGATGAAGATGAGTTGAAAATAGCGAAGGATTCAACCATTACAGCCGTGAATAATGTGATGAGCTCCCGAATCGCTGCAAGTGACGTCGAAAATGCCAAGAAGAAAGTTGTAGAGGAATTGGGTTATATGAGCATTAGCGGCGATATGAAAAAAGCCTCCACTTCCCTTGCACGTACGGCAATCATTCAGAATGTATTTTTCGATAAGGACAAAACCGAAGAACAGCGAAGGAAAGCGGTTGAAAGCGTGGAGCCAATCAGGATCCTTCAAGGTCAAATCATCGTTGAAGAAAATCAATTAGTGGACAGGGATGTATATAGGCAGCTTGAACTGGCAGGTTTCTTAAATACGGAGTCTACCATTTACCCGTATATCGGCCTGCTGTTATTCATATTCCTGACTTTTGCCGCTTTTTATTACTATTTCTACTATTCCGTTTCCAAAAAGGATAACAAGTACAATCAGTTAATGATCTTCAGTCTTGTCTTTATCCTTTCGATGGCTACCATGAAAACGGTCAGCATTCTGGCAGACCTGAAAAACTCGAACCTGGAATACATTTTTCCAGGTGCCATGGCGGCGATGCTCATCAAGATATTATTGAATGATAAGTTAGCGGTGGCAATGATCATATTGTTAGGTTCGTATGGTACGATTATATTTAATGGCGATACACCTGGAAATCTGGATTTCTCGATGGGGCTTTATATCATTTTCGGGGGATTGACGGCAATCATCATTCTATCCAGGCCAAATTTCAAATCAAAGGTACTGGTAGCGGGGCTGCTATTGGCTTTAATCAATATGGCATTTGTTTTTTCGCTCATCTTTATTATGGACAGCCATTATACTAGAATGGAGTACTTGTATTATGCTGCTGCTGCGATGGGTTCTGGAGTGGGTTCAGCTGTTTTGACAATGGGGCTGTTACCGTTTTTCGAGGCTGGTTTCGGGATCTTATCATCGATTAAGCTCATCGAGCTAGCGAATCCCAATCATCCATTACTTCGAAGGATCTTGATAGAGGCTCCGGGCACATATCATCATAGCGTGATGGTGGCCAATTTGGCGGAATCGGCTTGTGAAGCCATTGGGTCGAATGGATTGCTGGCAAGGGTCGGCAGTTATTATCATGATATCGGTAAAACGAAGCGGCCGCATTTCTTCATCGAAAATCAGATGAATGAAGAGAACCCGCATGATCGGCTGCAGCCGGAAACGAGCCGGGATATCATCATTGCCCATGCCGTAGACGGCGGGGAGATGCTTCGCAGTCACAAATTCCCGAAAGAGATCGTGGATATTGCAGAGCAGCATCATGGGACCACTTTATTGAAATTTTTCTACCATAAGGCAAAAAAACAAGATGAGTCCACACTCGAGGCGGACTACCGATATCCCGGGCCGAGGGCGGTAATGAAGGAAGTAGCCGTCATCGGCATAGCCGATAGTGTGGAAGCTGCAGTGAGATCGATGAAGCACCCAACTCCCGAGAAGATTGAAGAACTGGTAAGTTTCATCATTCAGGACAGGATTTCGGATGGTCAATTTGATGAATGTGACATTACTATGAGAGAATTGAGTATCGTGAAGCATTCCTTATGTGAATCGCTTAATGGTATCTTCCACTCCAGGATTGAATATCCGGAGTCGGATAAATTAGGACAGAAGGTGAAAGAATGATTTTAGCTATCGATTTTATGGATGAAACGAATGAAGTAACGGAGGAAGCTCAGCACCTTGTTGAAAGCATTCTGCAATTTGCGGCAAGAAAAGAAAACATTGAAAAAGACACCGAGCTGTCAGTCACATTTGTAGACAATGATAGGATTCGGGAAATCAATAAAGAATATCGCAATAAAGATTCAGCTACAGATGTCATTTCATTTGCACTTGAAGAAATGGGAGAAGATGAAGTGGAAATTGTCGGGGCCGAAATGCCCCGCATGTTAGGAGATATCATCATTTCCATTGAGCGCACGAAAGAACAGGCTGAAGAATATGGTCATTCATTTGACCGGGAACTTGGATTTTTGGCACTGCATGGTTTTCTTCATTTATTAGGATTTGACCACATGAATGAAGAAGATGAAAAAGTGATGTTCACAAAACAAAAGGAGATCTTGGAAGAATATGGACTTTCAAGAGAAGGGTAAAAAAAGGTATCCTTTATTAAAAAGTTTCTCTTTTGCCTGTCAGGGAATTTTGGAGGCTGTTCGGACTGAACGCAATATCAAGATTCACTTCGCGTTAACGGCAATTGTCGTATTCTTTGGTTGGTACTTCTCATTGAATGGGATGGAGTGGCTTTTCATTTTGGCGGCCATAGCCGGTACGATTACGTTGGAGCTCGTTAATTCAGCTATTGAAAGAGTAGTGGACCTGGTAACGGATCAAATTCATCCGCTTGCCAAGCAGGCAAAAGATATTGCAGCCGGAGCTGTATTCATATATGCTATATTTTCTATAATAGTTGGATTGATTATCTTTTTGCCTAAGTTTGGCCTGTAGATTGCCGAAATGGTACTCAATTTGAAAGGAAGATGTGAATTGAATACAAAAGAATTGATTGAGGAAGCTAAAAAAGCAAGGGATAAAGCCTATGTGCCTTACTCCAAATTTAAGGTGGGGGCGGCCCTTTTAACCGCTGATGGAAAGGTCTATCATGGTTGTAATATAGAAAATGCAGCATACAGCATGTGTAATTGCGCCGAAAGGACAGCTTTATTCAGTGCTTATGCCCATGACGATAAAAAATTCACTAAACTTGCAGTCGTGGCAGATACCGATGGTCCCGTTTCCCCATGCGGGGCATGCAGGCAGGTTATTTCAGAGCTGTGCGAAAAGGATATGCCGGTTGTTTTGACCAACTTAAATGGGGATATAAAAGAACTAACAGTACAGGAATTGCTTCCAGGAGCTTTTTCACCGGAGGATTTGAATGGATAAATTATTTAATGATACACAAGTAAAAGATTACAAATCAGGTTTCATTTCGATTATTGGACGACCTAATGTTGGAAAGAGTACATTTCTGAATCGGGTCATCGGTCAAAAGATCGCCATCATGAGCGATAAACCGCAAACTACAAGAAATAAGGTCCAAGGTGTACTTACGCAAAACGATTCACAAATGATTTTCATCGATACACCTGGCATTCATAAACCAAAGCATAAGCTTGGTGATTTCATGATGAAAGTGGCCACGAATACATTGAAGGAAGTCGATTTGATTCTCTTCATGATCAATGCCACTGAAGGATACGGACGCGGTGACGAGTTTATCATTGAAAAACTTCAATCCGTAAAAACGCCTGTTTTCCTGGTGGTAAACAAAATCGATGCGATGCATCCAGATGATTTACTTCCGATCATTGAAAAATACCAACAGCTTTACCCTTTTGCGGCAGTCGTTCCGATTTCTGCACTTGAAGGAAATAACGTCGAGACATTGCTTGAACAAATCAAGGAACACTTGCCTGAGGGTCCACAGTTTTATCCAGCTGATCAAGTGACCGATCACCCGGAACGTTTTATCATTTCCGAATTGGTCCGCGAGAAGGTGCTGCACCTGACACGGGAAGAAATTCCGCATTCGGTGGCTGTTGTCATCGATTCAATCAAAAAAATGGATAACAGCGACACCATTAATGTCATGGCGACGATCGTTGTCGAACGTGATTCACAAAAAGGCATTGTCATCGGAAAGCAAGGGAAAATGCTTAAAGAAGTCGGCAGCCGTGCCAGAGTGGATATCGAAAACTTATTGGGCTCGAAAGTTTTCCTGGAACTGTGGGTGAAGGTGCAGAAGGATTGGCGTAACAAAGCAAGCCAGCTTCGCGATTATGGCTTCAATGAGAGCGAGTATTAATTAACAAAATTTACGCGTCATGAAAGTTTGGAAAACGGTCAAGCTAATCATATGGTCGGATATTCATATTGCTAGTTAAAAATGAAAGGTGGGCTTTATATGTTGGATTTTACCTGGGAGTTATTTACTGAAACAGGTAATGTGGACACCTATTTGCTGTTTAAGGAGATAGAAGTCGAAAGACAGGAAAGACACTTGGTATTGAATGATGAGCTAGCAGAAATTGATTTTCCTGTTTCATAGGTTAGCCTTGGCGAGCATGGGTGGTGTCTTGGTATGCTCCAAAAATGTGAGGGCATTGTCATAAGGCGAACTGCATATGGAGAAAATAACAAAATCATTACTATATATACCCGTGAGCTAGGAAAGATTGGCGTTATGGCTAGAGGAGCCAGTAAACCTAACAGCAGGCTTTCTGCCGTCACACAGCTTTTTTGCTCCGGGTATTTTCTTGTAACTACGTCTACCGGACTCGGAAGTCTCCAGCAAGGCGAAATGGTCGATTCACTCCGTTTCATAAGGGAGGATCTTTTTGCCACTGCTTATGCTTCTTATATTGTTGAATTACTTGATAAAAGCGTTGAGGATAAGAAACCGAATCCATATTTGTATGAGTTGCTTTCGCAAACCTTGCATTACATAAACGAAGAATATGACGCAGAGGTATTGAAATTCATTTTTGAAATGAAGATGCTGCCCGTCAATGGGATTAACCCAGTGCTGAATCAATGTGCTGTATGTGGTGAAACGGAAGGGGAATTCTCCTTCTCGCTTCGGGAAGCGGGCTTCATCTGTCACCGCTGCCTAGGGAAGGACCCTTATCATTATAAAATTTCACCTGCAGCCGTCAAATTGCTGCGGATCTTTTATTATTTCGATTTATCAAGGCTCGGAAACATTTCCGTCAAGCCTGAAACAAAAAAAGAACTGCGGAAGATCATCGATGCTTATTATGAGGAATATTCTGGTCTGAATTTGAAATCAAAAAAGTTCCTGAAGCAGATTGATACGATGAAAGATATGTTTTAGGATCTGACCTATTGACATTCCATGCTAGTTTGTATAAAATTCTAATCATCAAAATAAGAAGATTGCGTTGATGGAAAAGAGTATCTGTCATTCTCCATAAAAAGCGAACCCGGGACGGTGGAAGCCGGGATATGGATTTACAGGGAAGGGCGTTTCCGGAGCATGTTGCTTTAAAAAGAGGCCGTTTAATAAACGGCAATTAGGGTGGAACCGCGGGTAAACTCTCGTCCCTATGCATTTCGCATAGGGACGGGAGTTTTTTGTTTGCCAAAATGTGATGGGTTCCGACCTGATTTTAAAAAGAGCCGTTTTAAATAACCTGGAGGTGTACGATGAATATTCAAAATATGATTTTAACGTTACAAAAGCATTGGTCTGAACAAGGCTGCATATTAATGAATGCTTATGATGTCGAAAAAGGGGCAGGAACGATGAGCCCATACACGTTCCTGAGAGCCATTGGACCGGAGCCTTGGAGCGTAGCTTACGTGGAGCCTTCACGCCGTCCTGCTGACGGTCGTTATGGTGAGAACCCTAACCGACTGTATCAGCACCATCAGTTCCAAGTGATCATGAAGCCGTCACCTGACAATATCCAAGAGTTATATTTGGATTCTTTACGCGCATTAGGTATAAATCCGCTTGAGCATGATATTCGCTTTGTGGAGGACAACTGGGAAAATCCATCACTAGGATGTGCTGGTCTCGGTTGGGAAGTGTGGCTTGATGGAATGGAAATCACGCAATTTACATATTTCCAACAAGTGGGCGGCCTTGAGTGCAAGCCGGTTTCCGTGGAAATTACATACGGGATCGAACGTCTCGCCTCTTACATTCAAGATAAGGAAAACGTATTTGACCTGGAATGGACAGATGGATTCACAGTTCGGGATATATTTGGACAGCCGGAATACGAACATTCGAAGTATACGTTCGAAACCTCCGACCTTGATATGCTGTTTCAGCTTTTCACGATGTATGAAAAGGAAGCGCATCGCCAAATGGAAGAAGGACTTGTACATCCCGCATATGATTATGTTTTGAAATGTTCACATACATTTAACCTTTTGGATGCCAAAGGTGCCATCTCGGTGACGGAAAGAACGGGTTATATTGCCCGGTGCCGTAACCTAGCGCGCAAGGTTGCCAAAACCTTCTATGAAGAGCGGGAAAAATTAGGCTTCCCGATTCTGAAAGTGAAAGGGGAGAATACAAATGAGCAAGCGTGATTTGTTATTGGAAATTGGATTGGAAGAGCTGCCTGCCCGTTTTGTGACAGCATCAATGAAACAGTTGTCAGATAAGGTGCAGCAATGGCTAACGGAAAAAGCGATTGAATTCGGAACGGTTGAGGCTTTTTCCACCCCAAGACGTTTGGCCGTACTGGTGAAAGACGTGGAAGAGTCCCAAAAGGATATCGAAGAAGAAGCAAAAGGCCCGGCTAAGAAAATCGCTTTGGACAGCGAAGGCAACTGGTCTAAAGCCGCATTGGGATTCGTCAGGGGTCAAGGCATGACTTCAGAGGACATTTATTTTAAAGAACTAAAGGGTGTGGAATATGTCCATGTGAATAAATTCATAAAAGGACAGCAGACCGTTCAGCTTTTATCTGAGCTTGCTGAAATCATCAGCGGCATGACGTTCCCGAAAAATATGCGTTGGGCCAATCAGGAGCTCCGCTTCGTCCGTCCGATTAAATGGCTGATTGCCTTATTCGGCAATGACATTGTGCCATTCAGCATTGCTGATGTGGAAACGGGCCGAGAAACAAAAGGACACCGTTTCTTGGGCGATAGCGCTAGCATCGAACTGCCGGAACTGTACGAAGATACGCTAAAAGAGCAATTTGTTATGGCGGATCCAGATAAACGCCGGCAAGTTATAATGGATCAGATTAAAGAGCTTGAGCAGGAGAAAGGCTGGATCATCCCAGTCGATGAAGACCTGCTTGAAGAAGTCAATAATTTGGTGGAGTATCCAACGGTTTTATTTGGGAATTTTGAAGAAGAATTCCTTGAGCTTCCAGCTGAGGTGCTTATTACATCGATGAAGGAACATCAACGTTATTTCCCTGTTAAGGATCAGGACGGGAAACTGCTTGCTCACTTTGTAACCGTGCGTAACGGCGATGACCGCCATTTGGATAAGGTTTCTAAAGGGAATGAAAAAGTATTGCGTGCCCGCCTATCGGATGCAGCATTCTTCTACAAAGAAGATCAGAAAAAAGAAATTTCGGATGCTTTGAAAAAGCTTGACAGCATCGTTTATCATGAAGAAATCGGTACATTAGCCGAGAAAACTGCCCGGGTAACTGCTTTGACCGGTGACCTTGCGGATGCTTTGAATTTAAAGGCGGAAAAAGAAATGGCGCTTCGTACAGCTGCAATTGCCAAGTTCGATTTGGTGAGTCAAATGGTTTATGAATTCCCTGAATTGCAAGGGTATATGGGTGAAAAATATGCGCTCTTAAAAGGTGAAGCAAAAGAAGTGGCCGCGGCTATCAATGAACATTATATGCCAAGACATGCGGATGACAATGTACCGCCTTCAGTCATTGGTGCGGTTGTGAGTTTAGCTGAAAAAATGGATACTTTGTCTTCATTCTTCGCTATTGGCGTCATTCCGACAGGTTCCCAGGATCCTTACGCATTAAGAAGGCAGGCGAGCGGTGTCGTCCAAATCCTAGCGGAGAAGAAATGGAATATTTCTCTAGAGGAGCTTATTGTTTTAGGCCTTAAAGGACTGGAATCAAAAGGCATCTTAAAACGTGATCTTGAAGAAGTTAAAGCGGATATGTTCACATTCTTTAAAGCACGTGTCAAACACCTGCTTCAAGAACAGCAAATCCGTTACGATTTAATTGATGCAGTTCTGTTCAATGAGATCGGTTATATCCACTCTATCGTGGAACGTGCACATGTCTTGAATGCTAAAAAGGACGAAGCAGGGTTTAAAGAAAGCCTGGAAGCATTAAGTCGGGTCATGAACATTGCTGTTAAATGTGACAATAAGGTGACAGTTAATCCTTCTGCCTTTGAAAATGATCAAGAAAATGCGTTATATGTAAAATATCAAAATGTGGCAATCCGTTATATGGAATCTAAAGATGAGAATGAGCGGTTTGAACAGCTTATTTCGCTACAATCGGAAATAGAGTCATATTTCGAGAATACAATGGTCATGGCAGATGATGAAGCAATCCGTAATAACCGTTTATCCTTAATGAAGGAAATCAGTGATTTGGTTGCAGGCTTTGCTGCCATGAATAAAATCATCCTTACATGATCGAAAGGATGTATGGAAATCGGAAACACTTTAAATAGGGTTTCCGATTTCTTAAAAAGATAATGGTCAATAATTAGGACAAAAATGCCCTTATTAAATAATTTAGTATATAATTATTAAATGAATAAATTTTGTTACTTTACTCTGCGAAAGCAGTGGGGTGGTGATTATAATCCAATTAAATAAGCGTCAGGAGCAAATTTTACAAATTGTAAAAGAAAACGGCCCGATTACTGGAGAACATATTGCGGATAGATTGAACCTTACCAGGGCGACACTTCGTCCAGATCTAGCCATTTTAACGATGGCAGGTTTTCTTGATGCCAGGCCGCGAGTGGGGTATTTTTATACAGGCAGGTCAGGGACACAGCTTTTGACCGACAGCCTTAACCATCTTTATGTACGAGACTACCAATCGATACCCGTCGTTGTTGACGAGGGCATTTCCGTATATGATGCAATCGTCATGATGTTTTTAGAAGATGTCGGAACAATGTTCGTGGTCGATAAGCATGCATTGCTTGTTGGTGTCTTATCGAGGAAAGACTTGTTGCGTGCGAGTATTGGGAAACAAGAGCTTAACTCCATTCCAGTCAATATCATCATGACTAGGATGCCCAATATTACAATGTGTTCAAAAGAGGACCTTTTGATTGATGTGGCCAAAAAATTGATTGATAAACAAATCGACTCATTACCGGTCGTCAAAGACACAGAAAAAGGCTATGAAGTAATTGGAAGGATTACAAAAACCAATATTACGAAAGCATTCGTAGCTTTGGCTGATGAAGGCTATTAGGGGGCTTGCAAAAGGAATGACGGAGAATATGAACGGTTCTATTATATATGTTGTATCGGATTCAGTAGGGGAAACAGCGGAATTGGTTACAAAAGCCGCTGCAAGCCAGTTCTCGGGATCTGCATTTTCCATAAAGAGAATTCCGTATATTGAAGATGAACAAAACGTGGATGAAGTGATATCACTGGCTAAGTTGGATGGGGCAATCATTGCTTATACTCTTGTGAAGCCGGCTATTAGAGCGTATATGAAAGCACAGGTCGAGAAAGAAAATTTGTCTGCTTATGACATTTTAGGGCCGCTCATGGACATCCTTGAGGAAAGGGCGCCAAAAGGGCCGCTTAATGAACCTGGTCTTGTAAGAAAGCTGGATGATGACTATTTCAAGCGTGTGGAAGCCATTGAATTTGCTGTAAAATATGATGATGGACGTGACCCTCGGGGCATATTACGTGCAGATATCGTCCTTGTCGGTGTTTCACGCACTTCCAAAACACCGTTATCACAGTATTTAGCCCACAAACGATATAAGGTGGCGAACGTACCTTTAGTGCCTGAAGTGGAACCTCCAGAAGAGCTGTTCCTGGTACCTCCTGAGAAATGCATTGGTTTAAAGATCAGCCCGGAAAAGCTGAACCATATTCGTAAAGAACGATTAAAGTCGCTTGGGCTTAATGATCATGCGATTTATGCAAATGTGGAGCGCATAAAAGAAGAATTGACATACTTTGATACCATCATTTCAAGGTTGAACTGTCCTATCATTGATGTAACCAATAAAGCTGTTGAAGAAACAGCCAATTTGATAATCAATATTCTTCAAAACAAAAACCGTTGATCCTTATAATTAAGGTAAATCAAGATGTGAGCTAGGCACTTTATGTGTCAGCTCACATTTTAATGCCAAGGTTAAATAGGGAATAAAAAGAATAAGTTCAAAATAATTACATAAAATTCCTCGTTGTGTTCAACCGTAAATCCTTTAATTTGCATGAAAACAAAATCGGAATTTAAATGTTGGCATCTTCTAAACAAATAGACTATAATAAAAAATTGTGAGAAAAAAGTAATCTTAAGGTTTAGACTTAATTAATAAGGAATAAACTAAAGGTTAATGAGATGTCAAGGTTTTTATCATAAAAATAATTCGACATGTTCCGTATAATTTAGGAGGGGCCGGTCTTTTTCAAGGCAAAAGATGCGCTTTCACTTAAATGAGCAGGTATTCCTTGGAGAATAATGTGTGCGCTTTTAGAGGAAACTCTCTGGATCAATGCTGAAAATTCACCATATCTTCATAAAGTTTAGGGGAGAAAAAGGATTATGCAGAAAGATGTAGAATTAGAAGTTATGAATAATAAACCTACGATACACGTCGATGCCGATGCATGCCCGGTGAAAGACGAAATCCTTCATTGTGCAAGTTTGCACGATGTTGAAGTCTGTTTTGTTGCATCATATAAAAATATGATGAATAACCCTGAAGGTAAATGGGTATATGTCGATGCAGACAAAGAAGCGGCAGATCTTTATATAGTAAACTCAGTAAAAAAGGGTGATATTGTCGTTACTGCAGATATTGGTTTGGCTGGAACCCTGCTTCCGAAAAACGTTTATGTCCTTTCGCCAAGGGGAAAAGAATACACGGACGAGAATATTTTCATGCTCTTGGATATGCGTTATCAGTCGGCGAAACTCCGCAGACAGGGTAAGCATACAAAAGGGCCGAAAGCATTCACGAAGGAAGATCGTGCTTGTTTTACAAATAAACTTTTGAAAACATTGTCGAACTTTGCAGGGAATTAGGAAACAGTATCGAATTAAAAACTATCACCAATATTGCAAGGTGGAAAAATGATAAATGGCCGTATAGAAGATGAGAAAATTAATCAAATTCGTGAAGCAGTTGACATTGTTGATTTAATTGGGGAGTATGTCCAGTTAAAGAAGCAGGGCCGCAATTACTTTGGCCTATGTCCTTTTCATGGTGAAAACTCGCCCTCGTTTTCCGTTTCAACGGAAAAACAAATCTTTCACTGTTTTGGTTGCGGGGCAGGGGGAAATATTTTTACCTTCTTAATGGATATAGAAGGCTACAGCTTTGTGGAATCTGCAAAAGTTTTAGCCGAAAAAGGAAATGTTCCTTTGGATGTTGAAATCAATAAGGATTCCAAGCGTTCTAACATGCCGGCAGGCTCGCAGCAAATGGTTGAGGCACATGACCTGCTGAGGAAGTTTTATCATCATCTCCTCGTTAATACGAAAGAGGGGCAGGATGCTCTCGAATATTTACTTAAACGCGGGTTTACTGAAGAGACGATAGAAAAGTTCCAAATTGGCTACTCTTTGGATTCATGGGATTTCGTGTCCAAGTTTCTTTTAAAACGCGGGTTTCCAGCGGAATACATGGAGCAGGCAGGGCTTATTATTTACAGGGAAAAAGACGAGTCATATTTTGACCGTTTCAGAAATAGAGTCATGTTTCCAATTATGGATCATCAAGGAAATACGATTGCATTTTCAGGAAGAGCGATGGGGGACGATGAGCCCAAATATTTGAATAGTCCTGAAACGCCAATCTTTAATAAAAGTAAAACTTTATATAATTTCCATCATGCAAGACCACACATACGAAAGAAAGAACAAGCAGTCATTTTTGAAGGCTTTGCCGATTGCATTTCAGCTGTTGGCGCAGGTGTGGAGAATGCGGTCGCTACAATGGGTACTGCCCTGACGGACCAGCATATCCAGCTTTTAAAAAGAAATACTGACCAGATACTTATATGCTACGATTCGGACTCTGCGGGATTGAACGCTGCCAATCGTGCAGTTAATATGCTACAGGACCATGAATTTTCCGTGAAAGTCGCTCTCATGCCTGATAACTTGGACCCCGATGACTACATAAAGGAATTCGGTGAAAAAAGCTTTGTTTCTGAAGTAATAGGGGCCAGTTTAACCTACATGGCATTCAAAATGCATTATTTGCGTCGAGGGAAAAATGTAAATAATGAAGGAGATCGAATTCAATATATCGAAGAAGTCCTTAAAGAAATTTCACGATTGCCAAATGCAGTGGAGAGGGATCATTATCTTCGGCAGCTATCCTCTGAATTTTCCCTATCATTGGATGCGCTGGAACAGCAGCAGCGTCAGGTGTTCTTTACGGAACGCAAGAAGGGGACACTGCCGCAGCCTGCAGCCCAAAAGCAAATGTCCCTGCAATATGAGCATAAATTAAAGCCTGCTCACCATAATGCTGAAATGAAGTTGATCGCCCATATGCTAAAAAGCAGGGATACGACTTTCAAAATTCAGCAATTGCTTGGACAAACGGTCTTTCATGTAGATGAACATCAGGCAATCATCACCTATTTATATGCGTTCTATGAAGATGGACACGAACCGGATACAAGCTTTTTCCTTACTTATTTACCGGATCCAAACTTGAGAAGGATCGTTTCGGAAATAGAAATGATGTCAGTGAATGAGGAAGTTACCGATAAAGAACTGACCGATTGTATAAATCAAGTGTTGAAATATGAAAAGTTGTTAAAGATAAAAGAAAAACAAGTTGAAGAAAAAGATGCAGTTAGGCGAAGTGATTATGTCACTGCTGCACAAATTGCCATGGAAATCATTAAATTGCGTAAGTTGTTGTAGTCGTTTAGGTGTAAGTCCTGGAAGGAGGGGAACTAATGGCTGAAAAACCAGCACGTTCCAAACAAGTTGATAATGAATTTAGCCTTGAACAGGTGAAAGAAAAATTACTAGAGCTAGGTAAAAAACGAGGCTCTTTGACTTTAGAAAAAATCGCTGAAATGATTGGCGGTTTTGAATTGGATTCCGATCAAATGGATGAGTTCTATGAGGTGTTAGCAGAAAACGGCGTCGAAATACTCACTGATGGTGAGGAAGACGAGGATGAAGATGATCCGGATGAGAAGAAGCTTGCAAAAGAAGAAGAGTTTGACTTAAATGATTTAAGTGTTCCTCCTGGCGTTAAAATCAATGACCCAGTACGCATGTACTTAAAGGAAATTGGTCGGGTCGACCTTTTATCGGCAGAAGAGGAAATCTCTCTGGCGACGAGAATCGAAGATGGAGATGAAGAAGCGAAACGCCGTTTGGCTGAAGCTAACCTTCGACTTGTTGTCAGTATCGCCAAACGCTATGTCGGACGCGGAATGCTTTTCCTTGATTTGATTCAAGAAGGTAATATGGGACTTATCAAGGCAGTGGAAAAATTTGATTACCGCAAGGGATTCAAATTCAGTACGTATGCAACATGGTGGATTCGCCAAGCGATAACCCGTGCCATTGCCGACCAAGCTAGAACGATCCGGATACCGGTGCATATGGTGGAAACCATCAATAAATTGATCCGTGTCCAAAGACAGCTTCTTCAGGATTTAGGACGTGAACCTTCTCCGGAAGAAATCGCGGAGGATATGGATTTAACACCTGAAAAAGTTCGTGAAATCTTGAAAATAGCTCAGGAACCGGTTTCATTGGAAACGCCAATAGGTGAAGAAGACGATTCACATTTAGGTGATTTCATTGAAGATCAGGATGCAACCTCTCCATCGGAGCATGCAGCATATGAACTATTGAAAGAACAGCTTGAAGATGTATTGGATACTCTTACTGACCGTGAAGAGAACGTCTTGAGACTCCGCTTTGGACTTGATGATGGCCGTACCCGTACTCTTGAAGAGGTAGGTAAAGTATTTGGGGTCACCCGCGAGCGTATCCGTCAAATCGAAGCGAAGGCGCTGCGTAAACTGAGACATCCAAGCCGCAGCAAACGCTTGAAAGATTTCTTGGAATAGAATATATGCCCTTCACAGAGCCCTCTTTGAATGCCCAGCGTTCGGGAGCGGCTCTTTTTTTTAGTTTCGATGTAAAAATATCCTGTAAGAACAATGATTTCCTTTACCCATTCAATGTAGAAAATTTTAAAAGCTAAGTCGTTAAAAGAAATGATCATCATGAGGATGTGAGATTCATGGATGAGATGAGAAAGAAAATCATCATTCAAGAAATAAACTCCTGGAAGGAAAGTCGTATGCTTCCGGAGCAATATTGTAATTATCTGCTAGCCTTATACTGTCAAGGCGAACTGCCGCCATCCAATTCGGCTAAAACCGGGAGCAAAAAAAACGACTTCTTTTCCGGGTTGTTGATTGGAGCCCTTTTTGCATTTATTGTATTTTTGAATTATTTTACTGAAATACCCATAAGAATGCAAATGCTTATGACAACAATTTCAATTCTTGTCTTTGGGCTGGCGGTCCGCCGCTTTACCGGCAGGAAAATCATTTTTCAAATGGCCTTGATGGGAATGGCGCTATCTTTGCTTTTATTAACAGTCAGTTTTGCCGAATTCATGGCACCCGGCCAAGTGAATATCCTTTATATTTTCTTGTTCATTAATTGCGGACTTTGGATTTTATTGGGCAAAAAACTGAAGCTGCTCCATTTTTCCATAGCGGGAGGCCTGGGAGCAATGGTCACTCTTTACTTTTTTTTTAGGACTTTCTAGCGGTTTTAATTAGTAGTTTTAGGGTATTATTAAATATATGTAAGAAAAAGTAAAAGTGTTTGGAAATATACATAAGTTTTTGACAATTTTAAGAAATTATATAATATCTTCTATTTTTGGGCTTTTACTTGAAACTCTTTTCAAGTAAAATAATATATAGCTGTTTGTATATAATATTAAATATGGTAAGTTTAGGTTCTACATAGGGGAGGAAATACTATGAATCGCAATCCAGTAATGCCTTTTATTATTATCATGGTTTTTGGTATTGGACTTATGTTTTTACTTTCGTTTAAAGGTTTGGGTGATGCCAAAGATCTTGCTAAGGAAAAAGAGGGCGGCGAAAAGACAGAAGAAACAGAAAGTGCCTCAGCATCACCTGAGGACATCTATAAGCAAAACTGTATCTCTTGTCATGGTGACGCCTATCAAGGCGGCGTCGGGCCTGCCCTAAAAGGAGTTGGCGATCGTCTGTCGGTTGACGAGGTCAAAGACGTGATCACTAATGGACGAGGTGCGATGCCACCAGGTTTAGTCGAAGAACAGAACATTGACGCCATGGCCGAATATATTCATGGACTGAAATAATTCATGAAACTGACTCAAGAAATCGTTGGAAAGCGAACTTTTTGAGTCAGTTTTTCATTTATTCTGAAAAGGAAGATTCCAGATGGAAAGTTTCTTTTGCCCACTGATAGAAAGAGTCCTTTTTCTCCTTTCTGTAATTTTCCGATTGAACTTGGTATAATCGAAAGGGAAACGAAATATAGAAAGAAATTATTTGAATTAAGAGAGTTGATAAATATGAACCATGAAAAACTATCGATGAGATTAGAACGTGTTGCCATACATATACCAAAAGGAAGCATCCTTGCAGATATAGGTTCCGACCATGCTTATTTGCCGTGCTATGCTGTGACTAACGGCTTGTGTGACAGCGCAATAGCAGGGGAGGTTGTAGAAGGGCCATATCAGTCAGCACGCAAGCAAGTTGCAATGACAGGGCTTGGGGACAAGATAGAGGTCCGTAAAGGAGACGGGCTAGAAGTATTGAAGCCCAATGAAGCGACATGCATTACGATTGCAGGCATGGGAGGTACTTTAATATCAAGTATATTGGAAAGCGGAAAAGGGAAACTCGGCAAGGCAGAAAGGCTTATCCTTCAACCTAATGTCGGTGCAGCGAATGTTCGCAGCTGGCTAATTGAAAACGGCTGGGAACTTAGTGGAGAGGAAATCCTTGAGGAAGATGGGAAAATCTATGAAATCTTAATTGCTGAAAAAGGGGACCCGCTCCGCCCTTATCGGGTAAACAAGCAAGCCGGCCTCACATTCGGTCCATACTTAAGAGAGCAATTCAGTGACATTTTCATAAAAAAATGGCAGCTAGAGAAAAAACATTTGGAAAGAATCATCGAACAATTGGATGAAAGCGGAAGAAGCGGACTGGAAACGAAGCGCAATGAATTAAAATCCCAAATTTCCGTAATTGAGGAGGTGCTTAAAGGGTGAAGACAGTGAATGGTCTCAAAATCATTGAAACGTTTGAACAATTCTCCCCAAAGCATTATGCAATGGAGGGAGATCCGATCGGACTGCATGTAGGTCAGCTCAATAAGCCGGTTACTAAAGTGCTGATTGC
This sequence comes from Peribacillus sp. Aquil_B1, assembly GCF_022603275.1. NCBI lineage: Bacteria > Bacillati > Bacillota > Bacilli > Caryophanales > Bacillaceae > Peribacillus > Peribacillus sp. Aquil_B1. The sequence goes on from NZ_JAKXEE010000001.1 coordinate 1,026,543, forward strand.
CCTTGATGTGCTGGAAGAGGTTGTAGACGAAGCGATAGAACATGGCGCGGAATTGATCATCGCCCATCATCCGCTTATTTACCGACCTTTGAAAAGGATCGACACAAACACAGCTGGAGGCCGCATCATCGAAAAGCTGATCAAACATGATATCGCTGTTTATGCTGCGCATACCAATTTGGATGTGGCTAAGGGCGGAGTAAATGATTTACTTGCCGAAGCGCTGCAATTGCAGGACACAGAAGTATTGATTCCAACTACCGAGACAGCTCTAAAGAAATTGGTCGTATATGTTCCAAAGGCCGACGCACAAAAGGTGAGGGAAGCCTTAGGTAAGGCGGGGGCCGGAGCGATCGGGAATTACAGCAATTGTTCGTTTTCCGGGGAAGGTACCGGACGCTTCTTGCCAGGTGATGGCAGTGAGCCGGTAATTGGCTCGCAAGGAAAGCTTGAAGAAGTAGCTGAAATGCGGGTCGAAACGATATTTCCGGAAAATATCGAGAAGAAAGTGCTAGCTGCGATGATCAAAGCCCACCCATATGAGGAAGTTGCTCACGATATATATAAACTGGAGAATAAAGGGGAGTCTCTTGGCTTAGGGAAGATCGGTGTACTTCCTGAAGAAATGACACTTGAACAATTTTCCGAACATGTGAAGCGGACACTTGATGTTGAAAAGGTGCGTGTCGTTGGTGACTTGCAAAGCCCAATCAAAAAAGTGGCCGTGTTGGGCGGAGATGGCAATAAATACTTTACGACAGCGAAATTCAAGGGAGCTGATGTATACGTTACAGGTGACATGTATTATCATACAGCCCATGACGCGATGATGCTTGGATTGAATATCGTGGATCCAGGCCACAATGTTGAAAAGGTGATGAAAAAAGGGGTGGCACGAATCCTTAAAAAAATGTGCCGCGAAAAGAACTACGATGTGGAATTCATTCCATCCAGGCTGAATACAGACCCTTTCCGTTTCATTTAAATATTACCAAAAAGGCAGCCATTAGTGGCTGCCTTTCTTTTTTTTGTGAAATCATTTCTTCACTTTAATCTTGGGTAAAATTTTATGCAATGGCGTTTTCTTTTCGGTATTCCAAGTCGATTCATCATTTGCTTCATATTGCTCCAGAAATGCGATAACTTCCTTCGTGATCGGAGTTGGTGTTGATGCTCCTGAAGTGACGGCAACTGTTTCTGCATCTTTTAGCCATTCAAGGTTCAGCTCGGAAATGTCAGCGATCCGATAAGCTCTTGTGCCGGCAATCTCTTGGGAAACTTGTGCAAGGCGGTTTGAATTATTACTCTTGGGGTCTCCGACAACGATTAAAACATCAGCTTCGCCAGCTTGCTCGGCAACCGCTTCTTGGCGAACCTGTGTCGCTAAACAAATTTCCTTATGGACTTCGGCATGTGGAAACTTTTCCTTGACCTTATCCATGATATCCAATACATCCCATTGGCTCATCGTTGTTTGATTGGTGACAATGATCTTATCACTATTCAAAGTCAAGGCTTCCACATCTTCATCCTTTTGAACCAGGTGAACGACATCGGGAGCAACTCCGACAGCACCCTCTGGTTCCGGATGGCCTTTTTTGCCAATATAAATGATTTGATAGCCTTCCGCTTGTTTTTCCCGAATTAAGTCATGTGTTGCGGTAACATCGGGACATGTAGCATCGAGCGTGACAAGACCTTTTTTCTCGGCGATCTTCCTAATCTCAGGTGAAACGCCGTGAGCAGTAAAGATGACGGTTCCGCTGTCCACCTGTTCGATGATATCGTTGCGGTTGCTGCCGTCCAACGTGATGATGCCTTCTTCTTCAAATGCATCCGTCACATGTTTGTTATGAACAATCATTCCTAAAATGTAAATGGGACGTGGCAAGGTTTTATCTAAAGCCGCATTACGGGCGATGACCATGGCATCGACAACGCCATAACAATAGCCGCGCGGGGAAATTTTAATTACTTTCATCTATGTGTCCTCCTTCAAGGCAAGAAACTCTCACTTTTTATACCTTTCTATTATATAAGACCATAGATGATATTACAAAACATCATATTTACATTTTGCGGCCTTTATATATAAAGCTTCGGACCGGATGATCTTTCCCTTTTGGTTTCGGTACGGACTTGGGCGATGGGGTTAGCTTCAATGGCTTCTTCTCTTTTCTTCGAATCCGTTTTTACCTCAATGTTTTTTTGTACCTCAACATTTGGCTCGCTTTCAACGGAAGCTCCTTCATCCTCGTTATCACCGGCTGATGAAATGCTCCGGAAAACCTTCCACATGGAAGGCAGGTTTTTAATCACGGGTCCGTACTGTTCCACCATAGGCGTGAATTGTTCCGCCGCTTGTAACACTTTTTGCGTGTTGGAAAGCATGTTATTAAGGGACTCGGGGTTTTTTAATGTTTCTAAGATACCGCCTCCGCTGCTTCTTGAAGAACTTTGGTTAGAGGAAGCGGCTGGCGCAAATAAATTTGGCGAAGCTCCTTTTTGTTTCGACTTACCTAGTATTTTTGACAATAACCCTTCTTTCTTTGCTGGCCGCATCTCCTGCCGCTGCGGCTGGTTGAAAGGGCCGCGGAAACCTTGAGGTCCCTGTGGCACTTGCCGTCTGTTTTGTACCATCGGCCGCTGCATCTGCTGATAAGGGTGGGGGATTTGCGGTGACTGTCTGAATGGTGCAGGGTGCTGCTGCATCCTTCGGCCATTGGGTGGCTGAAAACCGGGTCCGGGTTGACGATTTCTATTTGGGAACATTGGTTTCACCTCCTCAGATATTATATGCTGATGTAATCTTCTATATAAATTATGCAACTCGACTAAAAAGGTTTGAGGAAAGAGTGACTGGGCAGTTGTGAAGTAACCGGAAAGAAGGTAAGATGGTAACGGTAGTCTTTTAGCTCCATGTCTGCGGGGGATACGCTATGACCAGGACAGGGGCTTTTCGTTTGCAAGAGTCCATTTTAAGAGAACTAACCTCAGCGCTTGCGCTTTTTTGACTTAAGTAAATGGGCCACAGGGAAAAAAGTAGAGGGCCTGACCATTATGGGACAATCCCTATTTTCTTCACGAGCAACCCAGGCGCTTGCGCTTTTTGTGTAAAATTTATTATAATAACAGGACATGTCTAATGACTGACAGGATAAAGGAGTTTTTTGATGAAACAAAATCAATTTGAACGATTTAATTTGAAAAGCTACATTCTAGATGCGGTTCGTACTTTAGGGTTCGATAAGCCGACGGAAATTCAAGAGCGCGTGCTTCCGTCGCTTTTAAAGGGAAGTAGCTTAATTGGACAGTCGCAGACAGGAACAGGAAAGACACATTCCTATTTGCTGCCGATCATGAACAGGCTTGATGCCGGTAAGAATGAAGTTCAAGCGATTATTTCCGCACCAACCCGTGAGTTAGCGAACCAAATCTACAAAGAAGCTTTGAAAATTGCTGACCATTTCCCTGAGGATGAGCAGATTCAAGTCCGTTGTTTCATCGGTGGTACGGATAAACAGCGAATGATAGATAAATTGAAGACACAGCCGCAATTGGTAATCGGTACGCCGGGCCGGATCAAGGACTTGGTTGAAGCTCAGGCATTACAGGTGTATACAGCAAAAATGCTTGTAGTCGATGAAGCGGACCTTATGCTTGACATGGGCTTCATTGAAGATGTCGATTTATTTGCATCACGTATGGCTGAAAAAATTCAAATGCTTGTCTTTTCGGCAACCATTCCAGAAAAATTGAAGCCGTTTTTGAATAAATATATGGAGAATCCAAAGTATGTTCAAGTGAATCCCAAGCAGGCGACCGCTTCGAAAATTGAACATGTTCTTATACCGCTTCGTCACCGTAACAAAGAGCAGTTACTTCACGATATCATCGTTCGTTATAATCCATATTTGGCGATTGTTTTCACGAACACAAAGAAAATGGCGGATCATGTGGCTAATTCCTTGAGCGAAAAAGGATTGAATGTCGGTCGTATTCATGGGGATTTAACGCCTCGTGAGCGTAAAAAAATGATGAAGCAAATCAATGATTTGGAGTATCAATTCATCGTTGCGACAGATCTGGCTTCCCGTGGAATCGATATTGAAGGTGTAAGTCATATCATTAACTATGAATTGCCTTCAGATTTGGATTTTTATATCCATAGGACGGGTAGGACGGCTCGTGCCGGATATTCAGGCATTGCCACTACCATTTACGATACTTCTGATGAAGATTCATTGAACCGTCTTGAAAAAATGGGCATTCAGTTCCGTGATGCCGATATCCAAAATGGTGATTGGGTTGATATCGACGAACGTAATAAACGGAAAAACCGTAAAAAACAAAAATCTGATATCGATGTTAAAGCGAGCAGGCACGTCAAGAAGCCGACTAAAGTCAAGCCAGGATACAAGAAGAAAATTCAACGTGATGTGGAAAACTTTAAAAAACGTGAACGTCGTATACAGAGAAAGAAATAGGGGAGAAATCAGATGCTGAAGATTGGATCGCATGTTTCAATGAGCGGGAAAGGTATGCTTCTTGCTGCGAGTCAAGAAGCGGCTTCGTATGGCTCCAACACATTCATGATCTATACAGGAGCCCCTCAAAACACGAGACGTAAAAAAATCGAGGATTTAAATATCGAAGCCGGAAGACTGCATATGGAGGAGAATGGAATCAGCGATATCGTAGTCCATGCTCCGTATATCATTAATATAGGAAATACCACGAATCCAGCCACATATGAGCTTGGAGTCAACTTTTTACGCAGCGAAATCGATCGGACCGAAGCGATTGGAGCAAGGCAAATCGTACTTCATCCAGGTGCGCATGTTGGTGCAGGCAGTGAACTGGGAATCAAGAGAATCATCGAAGGTTTGAATGAAGTGCTGACTGCAGACGATAAAGTTCAGATTGCCCTTGAAACGATGGCGGGTAAAGGTTCTGAATGCGGCAGGTCTTTCGAGGAGCTGGCGATGATCATTGATGGTGTAACCCATAATGAAAAATTATCGGTTTGCTTCGATACTTGTCATACTCACGATGCCGGATATAATATCATCGAGGATTTTGATGGCGTACTGAATGAATTTGATAAATTGGTCGGTGTTGACCGCATCAAGGTCCTTCACATAAACGATAGCAAAAACGAACGCGGCACGCGCAAGGACCGCCATGAAAACATTGGATTTGGTCATATTGGTTTTAAGGCGTTGAATGCTATTGTCCACCATCCGCAATTGAGCAGTGTTCCGAAAATCCTGGAAACACCTTATGTAGGGGAAGACAAAAAAGACAAAAAGGCACCATATAAATTTGAAATTGATATGTTCAAGAATAATCAATTTGATGAAGATCTATTGGATAAGATCAGATCTCAACAATAATCATAATAGGACGATTCATCGAAAAAGATGAATCGTCCTTTCATTTGCAATTGGATTAAGTATGCACAAATAAAGACTGCAGCTGGATTAAAATCTTTAAAAAGTGGAAGTAAGGTTGTTGAAGAGGGATTCAATTTCCCTGGCTGTGCTTGCTCCGGCAACTTTTGTAATTTGACCAAGCACGTTCTGTCTTTGACGTATATCAAAAATGTTAATATTTTTACCTGCTAGAAGTGCAGTGATATCCTGTGCTTGTTTTTGAGTAAGTGCAACCTTATGCTGTTTAGCAAGTGAAAGCAGTTCATCGGGGCGTATATTGTTGATTTTATGATTAACCATCATTTCAAATAATTTCAAAACATCTCCTCCTTTGTTAAAACATATGAAGAAGGAAGACGTATGTGAACATGAAACTTTGTTTGATTAAGGTAAGTTTGGTTCGGCTAACATTTTTTTGTGGTTCAGGGCGTGCCGATACGTGTTCAGAGGACCGGATTCTTTACATCTGGCCTTCTTTGATTTATACTAACGATTGTTAATCGTAATGATTCTTAAAAAATAGGTGATCTCTTTGGATAATGTAGTAAACCCCATAGTTAAATTTGAAGATATATCTTACAAATATACAAAAGATCTAGTGCTGGAACATGTTTCGCTTGAAATCCCTAGAGGGGCCTTCTTAGCAATCGTTGGGCCGAATGGATCCGGTAAGTCAACGCTTTTGAAGTTGCTGCTTGGTCTGTTCAAGCTCCAAAAAGGAAAGATTGAAATATTCGGGGATGACATACGACGCTTTAAAGATTGGCAAAAGGTCGGTTTCGTATCCCAAAAGGCGAACTCCTTCAACTCTGGGTTTCCTGCCACAGTTTTTGAAGTAGTTCAGAGCGGGTTGACCAAAAAAATCGGCTTGTTTAAGTTTGCAGGCAAAGAGGATAAGCAAAAGGTGAAGAAGGCTCTGGAATCCGTGGATATGCTTGAATATCAGAGCCGAAATATCGGGGAATTGTCCGGAGGCCAGCAGCAGAGGGTGTTCATTGCCCGTTCACTGGTCAGCGAGCCGGAATTGATGATATTGGATGAGCCCACGGTTGGCGTTGATTCAAAAAACGTCCACCAATTTTATGAAATGCTTGAGATGTTGAATAAAAAATTAGGAATAACCTTGATTTTAGTAACCCATGATGTTGGTACTGTGACCGATAAAGTCACACATGTCGCCTGTTTAAATAAAAAGCTTCATTTTCACGGGGATGCTTGTGAATATAATGAGTTGGATGAAGGTGAGCTCTCGTCCATTTATGGACATGGAGTCCAATTTTTAAATCATGATCATTAATATGTTTTGGAGGATAGCCCAATGATATCGGGGATATTGCAATTTGAATTTTTGCAGAACGCTTTCTTGACCGGGATCATCATCGGAGCGATCGCGCCATTAGTGGGCGTTTTTGTCGTGGTAAGGCGGATGTCGATGATTTCCGATGCGCTCAGTCATGTGGCGCTTGCTGGAATAGCGTGTAGTTTATTGCTGCAGAAGAGCTTTCTATCTTTAGCAGGATTGAATCCGCTTTATATAGGAATGGCATTTTCTGTAGGTGGTTCATTATTCATTGAAAAATTAAGAGGGGTGTACAAGCATTATCAAGAGCTTGCAATCCCGATCATAATGTCAGGCGGCATGGGTCTTAGTGTCATTTTCATATCCATTGCAGATGGTTTCAATACCGATTTATACGGTTATTTATTTGGAAGTGTCAGTGCCGTCAGTCGGGCGGACTTGTATGTCATTTTGGCAGTGGGGATAGTCGTAGCCTTGATGCTCACCCTGTTGTATAAAGAATTATTTCTGTTATCTTTTGATGAAGAGCATGCGAAAGCGTCTGGAATACCTTATAAGGCGATTCATTTTATTTTTATCGTCATGGTCGCATTGGTCATTGCCGCTTCCATGAAAATCATTGGCATATTACTTGTTTCTTCGCTCATGACCCTCCCGGTAGCTGCCAGTCTCCGCTTTGCGAAGGGTTTTAAGCAGATGATCGGTTATTCGGTATTATTCGGTGAAGTTTCCGTCATAGGCGGATTATTCTTATCATACAATCTTGACCTCGCTCCTGGCGGGACCATTGTAGTAATAGCTGTACTAATTCTCATCTTGTCAATTTTGTTTGATAAGTGGAAAAATCGATAGATGGGGTGATGTATTATGAACGTAACTACTGCCATGCAATTATTAAAAGATAAAGGTTTTAAGCATACAGGAAAGAGGGAAGAAATGCTTCAGCTTTTCTCTTCCAGTGATAAATATTTAACGGCCAAAGATGTATTGGAAAATATGAAACAGGATTATCCAGGTTTAAGCTTCGATACGATTTACAGAAATCTTTCCTTATTTGTCGAACTGGGCATCTTTGAAGCGACCGAGTTGGAAGGGGAAAAGCGTTTTCGTTTTACATGCGGTCATTCCTCCCATCATCACCACTTTATCTGTTTGAATTGTGGAAAAACGAAGGAAATCGAAGTGTGCCCGATGCAGGAACTTCAGGAAAGTTTGAAGGACTACGATGTTTCGGGGCATAAATTTGAAATTTACGGACGCTGTCCCGCATGCAGCGTATCTTTGGAAGCATAAAAACCATTGACCTCCAGTCAATGGTTTTTTCTTGTTTCATTTTATGGTTGCCGGTTGCCCTGCCATCCAAATATTCACCCAGGCAGAGGCTTCTTGCCAATTGTTGACCCGAATCACCCTTTCAGGCACGGGATCTTGGTTGTAAGGAGTATTAAATAAAATCACGGGTATTTTACACTCTTCCGAAATCGCCACTGCATTATCGTGCTTGTCCTCTAAAAAGAGATCGACTTCGAATTTTTTGGCTGCAGCCACTTTATCGTGTGAGCCTACAAGCTCAATATGATCATATAGGACTTCATTAGACGTGAACCAATTTTTGGTTACATCCATTAAACGATTGCTTCTGGCACTGATGAAATAAAGGTTGGCTTGTTCTGTCCATTTTTCCAATACATCTTTCGCACCTTCAGCCAATAATGATTCGGAATAGATGAGTGGCTCGCTCTCAATGAACCATTTAGTGAAATCCTCTTTTGGAACATTCACGAAGGGGAATAAGTCATATTCGGTAATATCTTCATAAGCTAAATTTAGCTGAAAAGCTTTATTTAAAAAGGGGACCATGGAATCAGGTCTTGTAACAGTCCCGTCTATATCGATGCCAAAACGTTTTTTCATGATGAATCTCTCCCTCATTTTCAATACTTGTAATAGTGTAACATATCCCATCATAGCTTTGGTAAAAACCCGTATTTATTTCCAAGACATGAAACCATTTTCACGATGGGTTCCGCGTTTTTTACATACACTATAAATGCTTCACAAATGAAAGTGAGGGATGCACGAATGGAAAAAGATCAATACTCCAGTATTGACGATGAAATGCAATTGGCGAAAGACGGCAGTGAACCAACCGTTGTGGATGATCAGCATCATGAGCGGTATTATAATGAAGATACACCTGAAGATGACAGACGATATGAAAGTCGTGGGACCATAACCAATATGGATAACCGGTATCAGGAAGAAACGTCTGCCGAAATTTCAACACCGCCTCAGCGAATCAGGTCATATAAAAATGATGGGCCTGCAGAGGATAATGGTTCTGGGGATGTGGCATCAAGAGGGAAAGCGATTGGTGTCATAGCTTTGATCATCTCCATATTATCTTTATTCATGATGCCTTTCCTTTTAGGGATTGTGGGTATCATTGTAGGGATAGTGGCTAGAAGCCGGGGATCGAACTTGGGTACTTGGGCCATCGTCATTGGTGCAATCTCCATCATCGTTGGCATATTCATCCTGCCGTTCTTTTAACATCATTAAACCCTTTGAAAATGCATCAAAGGGTTTTCAAATGGATTAAAACAAAAAATCCCGATAATGAAAATTCGGGATTTTTTTTGTTTTATTTATTTAGTAAAGCTGCAGCAGCTTCGGCTCTTTGTTTTTCATAGTACTCTTCCGCGATTTTGTCAATTTCCTTTTTAAGTTCCTCGACCATCGTTTCTTCAGGCACTTTACGAACAATTTGACCTTTTCTAAATAGTAAACCTTCACCACGTGCCCCGGCAATGCCGATATCAGCCTCACGGGCTTCCCCAGGGCCGTTTACCGCACAACCAAGCACTGATACCTTGATTGGCGCTTTAACCGTCTGGATGTACTCTTCAACCTCATTGGCGATGGAAATCAAATCAATCTCGATTCGACCGCAAGTAGGACAGGAAATTAAAGTGGCCATGTTCGAAGCAAGGCCAAATACTTTTAGAAGCTCCCTTGCCACCTTCACCTCTTCGACGGGATCGGCACTTAAGGAAACACGCATCGTGCTTCCGATGCCCTGACTTAGGATGGCACCTAGTCCGGCAGCGCTTTTTACGGTTCCTGAAAACAGTGTACCTGATTCCGTGATCCCAAGATGTAGGGGATAATCGAATGCTTTTGAAGCTTTTTCATATGCCTCGATGGCTAAATTCACATCGGAAGCCTTCATGGAAACGATAATGTCATGAAAATCTAGATCTTCCAGGATCTTGATATGGTGTAAAGCACTTTCTACCATTCCATCAGCAGTCGGGAAGCCATATTTCTCGATGATCTTCTTCTCTAGAGAACCAGCATTGACCCCGATGCGAATTGGTATTCCTTTAGCCTTCGCAGCTTTCACCACTGCTTCAACCTTTTCACGGCGACCGATGTTACCAGGATTTATCCTGATTTTATCAGCTCCGCCCTCGATTGCCTTCAGAGCAAGTTTATAATCGAAATGAATATCGACTACAAGAGGGATGTTTATCCGTTTTTTTATCTCAGAGATTGCATCAGCTGCCCTTTCATCCGGGCAGGCGACACGTACGATTTGACATCCAGCTTCTTCAAGGCGAAGGATCTCTGCAACCGTTGCTTCAACATCATGTGTTTTTGTCGTTGTCATGCTTTGTACAATAACTTCATTATTGCCGCCAATCGTTAAGTTTCCGACTTTAATTGGCCGCGTCTTGGTGCGATGTATGATTTCACTCAAGTGGAATTCTCTCCTTTAGGAAAAAATCAGTTTTGATTTTTAATTTGTTTCTCAGAAATATTGTATCAATGTACATACCGCTTGACAAGGAAATAGGACGCATAATGTTTTTTTCATCATGAGTAATTTCCTGATTTTGGATAAAATAAGTGCTGGGAAATCCCCTTGATGGTTCTTGTGAAGGGGCAGATTCCTATTTTGGGGGTTATTTGTAAACGGGAATCTTATATGTTTTGCCAATCTGCATATCCTCGGGCTTCAATCCTTCATTCAAACTTTGAAAGTCAGTGATGATCGTTTCGATTGGCTGATTGGATCCGCCTTTTTCCGTTTCGACGATTGAAAGTAAAGTATCACCCGGTTTCATGGTAATTTCTTTATAAGCAGCAGATGGTGCGGATGCAGGCTGGCTGGCCGGGACTGCCTGTTCGCCTGTTGAGGCCGGTGGATGGGAAGCCGGCAGGGTACCTGTAGTCAAATCAAAATAAATAATAAATAAAGTGAAACAGAATGAGATAAAAAGCAGTAGCCGTTTCAATTTTCCATCCTCCCAAGCTTGTCTTTACTTCATCTATACTTGGAGGGGGCAAAAAATATGCCTAAAAATGGGCGATTTTTTAAATGAAATGTGAGAGTGGCCATTCAAATTTTTCTATTTCAATTGAGTAACATCATTATTATTTGAATGAGTGTTAAGAAAGGAGCGAATTTCCTTTGGGGTCAGACCACTCTTTTTTGCCTCCATTATGAGTAATAACCACTGTACATCAATATGACTCTCCTTCACGTCTATCACCTCTTAAATACTATTTCAACCATAAGTATAGGAATAACTTAGTGAGTATTTTGTCGAATTAAGTAGATATAAAAAAATGATGACTGTAGTCATATGCTGCAAAGGCATGGATTACCCGATTTTATGCTTAAGCAAAACCGGGCCAGGTGGTCGAATCCCAGTAGACAAATGGGGTTCTATCTAAATTTTAAACAAGGTGATTGAACAGGTGTGCGAGAGGAGACCCCGCAGGCGCAAAGACCGCCCTGGTTTCAATCAACGTTCTAATTTTACAAAGCAAAAAAAGACTGTAGGCAAACTCGATTCGCATCAAGTTTGCCTACAGTCTGAGTCCAATCTTGTTAATGTCAATTTCCGATCTTATTGACTGATGTTTCTTTAATGGATAAATATAACATCATCAATGTCACAAACCAGCTAATGATGGAAGCGAACGGTACCATTGCTTGAAAAGCATCCATGATGGTGAAAAATACGGTGGCAAGCGTTATGCTGTAAGCACCGATTCTCCATAGATGTCTATAGGAAAGAGGACGGCCAAGAGCATTTTTGAAAAATAGACCGAAAGCGGCAAGGATAGTCACTTTAATGAAGATTCCGCTAGCGGTAAACAGGTATAATATAAGTAGAAGCAATGGAAGGATGATAGGCAGCACAGATTCAACTGAATCAAGCCAAGTGGATATTTCCCGATTATCTCCCTCCAGAACGGAATAAGGAGAGGATTGAACGTTGCCTCCGGATACGAAAACCAGATCAGACTTTAAAAGCGCGACAGCTTCATCAGCTTTTGCGGCTACTTCTTCCGGGGTCAAGGCTCCCGTGCCATCTACAAAAATTTGATATCCGTTTTTATTCAGGCTAAATGGCTCATCTTGTTCAGTTGTTAACGTGCCATTTTTGATTTCAAATGCCGGTAAGTCTTCGGATACTGTTTCGTGCATGGCATCTATCCCGTCAACTACCATTGTCCCGAAATAAAAAGCTGATGGGAGAAAGGCGATGAGACTTATAAAGAAAACGAATAAAATCGTTTTCCCGATACCTTGATTTTTAAAGGAAGCGATATCTTTAGGAGAATACAAGCTTACCCATAGTTGTTTGAATATGTTCAATGTTTTCAGCACCTAACTATATAAGATTCCTAACCAATTTTAACTATATGGGAAAAATAAAACAACCTGTATTCTGCTTCATTGGTTTCAACCATCAGTAATGAGGTAATTATGGAGAGATAAAGTCAAAATATATATCGAATGAGAAAGGGGCGTTTAGTAATGGATACACTATTTTGGATAATAATTGCCCTCATGTTCATAATGGGGTTTGTCGGTCTGATTTTTCCAATCATCCCAAGTGTATTATTCATTTTCGCCGGAATATTGCTCTATGGATTTTTTTATTCTTTTGAACCATTTGGCTGGTTTTTCTGGACGGTCCAAATTTTATTCGTCATCCTTTTATTCGCAGCTGATTATATTGCGAACATGGTCGGGGTCAAAAAGTATGGAGGGACGAAAGCGGGAATTTGGGGCAGTACGATCGGTCTTCTGGTCGGGCCATTCGTAATTCCGTTCCTCGGAATATTAATAGGACCATTCATCGGGGCATTCCTGGCAGAAATCCTAGTACATAAAAAAGACCCGGTTACTGCTTCGAAAATCGGCCTTGGTTCCGTTGTAGGCTTTATAAGCAGTGTCATTACCAAAGGCATCATCCAACTTCTTATGATTGGATATTTTCTATTCGTGGTATTCTCATAGGAAATATAATCGAAAAATGAAAAAATGAGGCATAAGGTTTGAAACGGTTACAAAAATTTGATACTCTATTTCTAGCGAGCTTTAGGATCTTTCGAGAACTGAAGCCCTCAAAAAAACAGCTTACATAGGGAGGAATTTTATTATGGCTTTTGAACTTCCACAATTACCGTATGCATATGATGCATTAGAACCACACATCGACAAAGAAACAATGAACATTCACCACACTAAACATCACAACACATATGTGACAAACCTGAACAATGCCCTAGAAGGTAACCAAGAACTTCTAAGCAAAAGCGTTGAAGAAATTGTCGCTAACCTTGACGCAGTACCTGAAGCTGTTCGTACAGCTGTACGTAACAATGGTGGCGGACATGCTAACCACACTTTATTCTGGGAAATCCTTTCACCTAACGGCGGCGGACAACCGACTGGTGAATTAGCGGATGCTATCACTTCAAAATTCGGAAGCTTTGACAGCTTTAAAGAAGAGTTCGCTAAAGCGGCTACTACTCGTTTTGGATCTGGCTGGGCTTGGCTTGCAGTCAACAATGGTGAGTTGGAAGTAACGAGCACACCAAACCAAGACAATCCATTATCAGAAGGTAAAACACCGCTTCTTGGATTGGACGTTTGGGAACATGCTTACTACCTAAACTACCAAAACCGTCGTCCTGAATACATCAATTCTTTCTGGAATGTTGTAAACTGGGATGAAGTTGCAAAACGTTACAGCGCTGCAAAATAATTTGTAATTAAAAAAGACAGGATTCCTTTTGTGAAAAGGAATCCTGTCTTTTTTGTTTCTTTAATCCGAACGGAACAACGCACAAATTCACGAGTAAACTCTTCAAATTCACGAGTAAAAGCTCAAAACTCACGAGTAAAAGTCCGAAATTCACGAGTAAAAGCATCGAATTCACGAGTAACGCAAAAATTTACGAGTAAACACTCCAATTCCTGAGTGAAATCTCGAAACTCACAAGTGAAATCCTAAATCTTATGAGTAAAAGCTGGAAAATCACGACTAAAAGCTCAAAACTCACGAGTAAACACTCCAAATTCATGAACATCCCCTTCGTCATCGCCAATCAAAGAGTTTTCTTTACACTGTTCTTTTTCAAATTCAAAAGGAAAACAGTGTAAGGGCAACTACTTTTCTGCCTTCGCCATCCTGGCTCGTCAATCGAAGAGTTTTCTTTACACTGTTCTTTATCAAATTCAAAAGGAAAACAGTATAGGGGCAACTGCTTTTCTTCCTTCGCCATCCTGGCTCGCCAATCAAAGAGTTTTCTTTACACTGTTCTTTTTCAAATTCAAAAGGAAAACAGTGTAAGGGCAACTACTTCTCTGTCTTCGCCAGTCGAAGAGTTTTCTTTACCTTTTTTTACATAAATTCTTTTGTTTTTTCAAACACTAGAGTGGAATTTAAAGGAGAGTTAAAACAATGGGTATTTTAGAGAGATGGTTGGGTGAAGCGGGGGGAAAGAAGGATCTGCACCTCCTTTTGTTTATTGGAGGGCTGTACAGCCTAAGTATTGCTTTATCCAATACATTCGTTAATGTGTACTTGTGGAAACAATCCGGTCAAATTGTGGATATTGCCGTATATAATCTAACCGTGGTGCTTTTTCAACCGCTTACCTTTGTCTTTGCCGGCAGGCTGGCGAAAAAAGTGGATCGAATCATTGTTTTGCGTCTAGGTGTTATCTTTTTGGCCCTATTTTATTTATCAGTCCTATTGGTCGGTACACGGGCAACGGATTTTCTTTGGTTGCTTGGTGGACTGTTAGGAATCGGTTATGGGTTTTATTGGCTTGCCTATAATGTGTTGACTTTTGAGATAACTGAACCAGAAACAAGGGATTTCTTCAATGGTTTTTTAGGGATTTTGTCATCCCTTGGGGGAATGGTCGGTCCGATTCTTTCAGGGTTCATCATTTCGAGGCTTGAAAAATTCACGGGATATTCCATTGTATTCGGATTGTCTTTGCTATTGTTTTCCGTTGCGGTTTTTCTTAGCTTTTCGCTAAAAAGACGTCCGGCTCATGGCAGGTACTGCTTCTTTCGGATATTGCAGGAACGGAAAAATAATCGGAATTGGCTCTTGATCACTCGTGCTCACTTTTTTCAAGGGATACGAGAGGGCACCTTCATGTTCATCATTTCGATTACCGTTTTCATTCAAACGGATAGTGAACTTGCCTTAGGAAGCTATGGTCTATTAAATTCTGCCATATCATTCGTTGCGTATTTTTTTGCTTCACGATATATAAAACAGCCGATGCGCAAAAAGGCGATCCTTATTGGAGGAATCCTGTTGTATGCAGGGGTCTTATTGATTGCATTTGATATCACATTCGGGAAGCTTCTCATTTATGGGGCAATTGTCGCAACCGCTTATCCTATTCTCTTGGTCCCTTATATATCACTGACCTATGATATTATTGGCCGGGCTTGGAAAGCAGCTGAAATGAGGATTGAATATATCGTTGTCCGGGAATTGTTCGTTCATATTGGAAGGATTGTATCGATATCAGGGTTCATACTTTCCGTCATGTTATTCGACCTAAAGCAATTACTGCCGATTTATCTGTTGATCGTCGGGGCAGGGCATACCGTGATATATTGGTTTGTACGGAAAATCGATATCATTGACCAAGATTGAAAAAGAGGCCTTAGAGGCCTCTTTTCCAATTACAGGACCTACGGTTGTAGGATTTATGAGCCGTAAGTCACTTTTTATGTAAAGTTCGTTAGATGTTTAATATTTCTAGAACACTAAGGTAGAAAAAAATATAAATGTTCTATAGAATAGTATAGGATCTATTATGACTATGTAAAAAGGATGTGTGGCTTAGTGTGAATAAAAAGAAAAAGAAAAAGACGCATGTGCCTTTCAGATTGAATATTCTTTTCTTTTTAGTGTTTGTTTTGTTTTCCGCTTTAATTTTACGCTTGGGTGTTGTACAGATTGTTTATGGTGATGATTACCGGCGTGAGATTGAAAGAACAGAGGAAGTGACCGTGAATAATTCGGTGCCCCGTGGGAAAATGTATGACCGTAATTTAAAACTGATGGTCGATAACCAACCACTGGATGCAATTACATATACACGAAAGCAAGGTACGAAACAAACAGAAATGGTGGAAACGGCTGAGAAACTCGCGAAGTTGATCGAAAAGGAAACAGACAAAGTGACTGAACGCGATAAAAAGGATTTTTGGATTTTGAAGAATCCAAAGCTGGCCGAGAAAAAGATTACCGATAAAGAGCGGAAAAAAGTGGAAGAGGGCGAGATGGAAGAAAGTGATTTGTATAAGCTTCAGCTTGATCGGATTACTGAAGAAGAAACAAAGCTTTCGGAAAAAGATCTGGAAGTCCTTGCCATCTATAGGGAATTTGCAAGCGGATATGCCCTTACCCCGCAAATTGTGAAAAACAAGAAAGTAACAAAAGAAGAATTCGCCAAGGTGAGTGAAAACCTTGATTCACTCCCAGGGGTCGATGTATCTACAGATTGGGATCGTTTTTATACATATAATAAAACACTTAAATCTGTATTGGGCAAAGTTTCCTCTTCTGAAGAAGGGTTGCCTAGTGAAAGCCTGGACTACTATCTCGCACGTGATTACAGCCGGAATGACCGTGTAGGTAAAAGTTATATCGAGGCGGAATATGAAGATATCCTCCAAGGGCAGAAAGCGAAAGTAAGGAATGTGACCGATAAATCAGGAAATGTTGTCGATTCCGAAGTGATTAATGAAGGTTCACGAGGAAAAGATCTTATATTGACAGTTGATATGGATTTACAGCTTGCAACTGAGGAAATCATTGAAAAGCAATTGATTGCCAAGAAAAAAATGGGTAACACCAAATTCTTGGATAGGGCTTTTGTCGTCATGATGGATCCTAATACAGGGGAAATTTTAACGATGGCGGGTAAGAAATATGAGAAGGATTCAAAAACAGGGAAATCTTCCATAGAGGACTTTGCATTAGGGAATATTACGACTTCCTATACAATGGGCTCCTCAGTAAAAGGCGCAACTGTTTTGACCGGTTATCAGCAAGGAGCCATTCAGCCAGGTACATACTTTTATGATACGAAGCTGAAGATTAAGGGTACAAAGGAAAAAGGATCATATAGTAACTTCGGGAACATTAATGATTTGACTGCCCTAAAAGTATCTTCGAACGTTTATATGTTCAGAACGGCAATTAATATTGCAGGTGCGCATTATGTGCCGAATGAACCTTTGAATATTAGTTCAAGCGCGTTTTCAACCATGCGTAATTCATTTGCCCAGTTTGGCTTGGGTGTCCGCACGGGAATTGATCTTCCTAATGAAATGAGCGGATTCAAAGGTTCCGAAACATCTCCAGGTAAGCTGCTTGACCTTGCCATCGGACAGTATGATACGTACACACCAATGCAGCTCGTGCAATATGTTTCAGCGATTGCGAATGGCGGTAACCGCATGAAGCCGCATATGGTTAAGGAAATCCGCGATCCGGTTGATAATAATGAGGAATTGGGACCTGTTGCCGAAGACGTTTCACCGACTGTCCTTAATCGTCTTGAGATGAAGGAAGAATGGATTGAACGTGTGCAGAGCGGTTTCGAGAAAGTTTCGATGGAACAAGGCGGAACGGCTTATACCTATTTTGGGAATAAATCGTATACAGTGGCAGCTAAAACCGGAACGGCGCAAGCGTTCTATGATGGTCCGAACCGAGCGGATTATAGTGAACCTCAAGATACGATGAATATCACGTTGGTCGGCTATGCCCCAGCCAAAAATCCTGAGGTCGCTTTTGCGGTCGTTGTCCCGTGGGCATATCAAGGACATACGGGCCACAGCATGAGCAAAGAAATAGGTGAAGAAATCATGGATACTTATTTCGAACTGAAAAAAGAACGGGCTAAGAAGGAAAATACCGAAACCTCGACTGATTTGAAAGTGGAGAATGGTAAAGACGTTCAAAAGGACCAGGCTGAAGTTAGAAAAAGCCAGGAAAATGAATAAAAGGTTAAAAACACGTTTTTGGGTAAAACCGGAAACGTGTTTTTTTGCATTTTAAGACCTAGATCAGTAAAGTTCTTTCGTCTTTACAATTAGCACACAATTATTTACTGAATATTTACATTTGCTTCAAACGGAGTTTACAGTCTAAAAGTATGATGTGAGAGTAGGACAAAATATTCATATAAAATTCTTAGGGGGATTTACAAAATGAGACGTTTCAAAGGTATGGCAATGACTGTAATGATGGGTGGAGTAATTGCAGTAGCGGCGGGTTGTGGATCCGATGACACTAAGACAAGCAGCAGTGAAGGAAAAGGATCTGGCCAACTGCAGGGAGAAGTAATTACGGATGGTTCATCAACGGTCTTTCCGATCATGGAGGCAGTTGCAGAAGAATATATGGCTACACAGCCTGATGTGAAGGTTTCAGTGGGATCGTCAGGAACAGGTGGGGGATTCAAGAAATTCATCGCTGGTGATACGGACCTAGCCAATGCATCCCGCCCGGTAAAAGAAGAAGAAACTGCCTTACTTGATGAAAAGGGAGTTAAATATACAGAGTTGAAACTGGCATTTGACGGTATTTCAATCGTCGCCAATAAAGATAATGAATTCATCGATTCACTAACAGTTGAAGAACTTCAAAAACTGTGGGTTGATAATGGTAAGGTGAAGAAATGGTCTGATATACGTCCTGAATGGCCGAAGGAAGAAATTAAATTCTACTCTCCGGGAACAGATTCAGGCACATATGATTATTTCAATGAAGTGATCCTTGAAGAAAAACCGATGGTGGAAAATGCTACGCTTTCAGAAGATGATAATGTCCTTGTACAAGGTGTAGAAGGTGATAAAAATGCGATTGGTTTCTTCGGTTATGCCTACTACTCTGAAAATAAAGATAAGTTAAAAATCATTTCCATCGACAACGGAAAAGGTGCTGTAGAGCCAACACATGAAACGATTAAAAGTGGGGAGTATGCACCATTATCACGTCCACTTTACACATATGTAGCTAATAAGTCGGTAGCTGAAAAAGAACAAGTTGCTGATTATACTCAATTCGTCATTGAGAATGCAGGAGAGCTTGCTGAAGAAGTGGGTTATATCAGCTTGCCGGAAGAAGAGTACCAGAAAGATCTAGATAAATTAAAAGAATTGGAAAAATAAACGATATTACAGGCTACTGAAATCCCGCCTTGACACGATTAAGGCGGGGGTAACAGCTTGTAAATCCAAATATTGTGTGTCTGAAATGGAGGATGCAAGTTGGAACTTAGAAAAACAGAAACCTATTCTGTACAGCAAATGATCCTGGAAAAGAAAAGTAAGAAAAAAATGAATATGGAAAAAGTCATCCCTAAGCTTTTGTTCCTTACGGCGGCAATTTCCGTTTTTACTACAATCGGGATCATCCTGACGCTTATATTTGAAACATTTATCTTTTTTGACAAAGTATCTATCGTCGAATTTTTTACAGAAGCTAAATGGCTGCCATTTGCATCTACACCGTCCTATGGGATTATGCCGCTTATAGTGGGAACGTTGAAGATAACAGTCATAGCAGCGGTGGTTGCAGTTCCAGTAGGGCTTGCAACAGCCATTTTCTTGAGTGAATATGCATCAGAGAAAACACGCAGAATCATCAAGCCGATTTTAGAAGTTTTAGCTGGAATTCCTACTATCGTTTACGGCTTCTTTGCCTTAACTTTTGTAACACCGGTTTTAAGGGATTTATTTCCTTCCCTTGACATGTTCAATGCTCTAAGTCCTGGGATCGTTGTAGGAATCATGATCATGCCGATGATAGCCTCTTTGTCGGAAGATGCCCTTGTGTCAGTACCGAAGTCGATTCGCGAAGGTGCGTATGCCTTAGGAGCAACGAAACTCGAAACGACAATTAAAGTGGTATTGCCAGCAGCCGTTTCAGGAATTGTGGCATCCATCGTTCTTGCTCTATCGAGAGCGATCGGCGAAACCATGATTGTGAGTGTTGCCGGCGGTTCGACCCCAAATATGAGCATGGATGTCACTTCATCGATTCAAACGATGACAGCTTATATCGTTCAGGTCAGTTCGGGGGATGCAGGGTATGGGACAACGATTTACTACAGCATTTATGCGGTTGGAATGACACTGTTCGTCTTTACGCTTATCATGAATTTACTGGCGCAGTTCATCTCTCGCAAGTTCAGGGAGGAATATTAAGACATGAAACTGATAAACAAAAGTCATGTTGCAAAAAAAATGCCTGCTAGGCTGGCTGTTAACACGATTTGTAAAGGATTATTCTTCTTGGCAACATTGGTTGGCCTTCTCGTATTGGCCATCTTATTTTATCGGATATTCACTCAAGGAATTGGCAGTCTGAATGGGGATTTCTTCCAGAATTTCGCTTCCAGGAAACCTGAAGAGGCTGGTATAAAGGCAGCGTTGATCGGTTCAATTTGGTTGATGGTAGTGGTGGCCCCGGTTTCCTTGCTGCTTGGTGTGGGAACGGCCATTTATTTAGAGGAATATGCCCGGAAGAATTGGATCACCACTTTTATCAAAGTGAATATTTCCAATCTGGCAGGTGTCCCGTCAATAGTATTTGGACTTTTGGGCTTAACGGTTTTCGTTCGTGCTTTAGCCTTGGACCGGTCCATATTGGCAGCAGGCTTGACGATGAGCCTACTTGTTCTTCCTGTCATCATAGTAGCTGCCCAAGAGGCCATACGTGCCGTACCTCGTGATTTAAGGGAAGCTTCGTTTGGAATGGGTGCAACAAAGTGGCAAACAATATTGAAAGTGGTCCTGCCTGCTGCGATACCTGGTATTTTAACTGGGGGGATACTTGCTTTATCACGTGCAATCGGTGAAACGGCTCCATTGGTGGTGGTTGGCATCCCAATGTTCATCGCCTTTTTACCTCAAACGGTCATGGATACATTCACAGTGCTGCCGATGCAAATCTATAATTGGACATCTCGTCCGCAGGAGGAATTCCAGCAGGTTGCTGCCGCGGGAATCATCGTTTTACTCATCCTGTTAATATTCATGAATTCAATAGCGGTTATAATTCGGAATAAATTCCAGAAAAGATACTGATAGGAGGAAGGAAGCATGAATATGACCTTAACGAGAGAAAAAGAGTCACCGGCAATCGGAATCGAAAATGTCGGATCAGCTGCCTTGAAGGAAAAAGTGTATGAAACATCCAATCTCAATTTATGGTATGGAGAAAACCATGCTTTGAAAAATATTAATCTGGATATGCACCAAAATGAAGTGACCGCCATCATTGGGCCTTCAGGATGTGGGAAATCCACCTACATCAAAACATTGAACCGAATGATAGAGCTAGTCCCGGATGTTAAAACGACAGGTCAGATTAAATATAGGAACAGGAATATCCTCGATCAGTCCTATAAGGTGGAAGATTTAAGGACACAGGTGGGAATGGTTTTCCAAAAGCCTAATCCTTTTCCTAAATCAATTTATGAAAATGTTATATACGGACCAAAAATCCATGGAATTAAAAATAAAAAAATTCTTGATGAGATCGTTGAAAAGAGTTTAAAAGGGGCCGCCATTTGGGATGAAGTCAAAGACCGACTGCATGAAAATGCTTATGGACTTTCAGGTGGACAGCAACAGCGCCTTTGTATTGCCAGATGTTTGGCAATTGAACCTGATGTCATTTTAATGGATGAACCGACTTCTGCCCTTGATCCGATATCCACTTTAAAAATAGAAGAATTGGTCCAAGAACTGAAAAAGGATTTCAGCATCATCATCGTTACCCATAACATGCAGCAGGCAGCACGTATCTCTGATAGAACAGCCTTCTTCTTAAATGGGGAAGTCATCGAATATTCTGATACAAACACCATCTTCTCTAATCCGAATGATAAAAGAACAGAAGATTACATTACCGGACGCTTCGGTTAAAGAGAAAGGGAGATGCGATAATGATCGTTCGTGAAAATTTCGAGCTTCAATTGAAAGAGTTACAGGAGAAAATCGTAAAGTTGGCTAATTTAGCGTCAAGTGCGATATCAAAATCATATGCCGCACTGGAAAGCAATAATGTGGATGATGCTCTTGAGGTTATTGATGATGATACAATCGCTGATTTACTGGAAGAGGAAATTAATGACTTTGCGATTTTACTGATTGCTAAGCAGCAGCCGGTTGCGATTGATTTAAGGCGTATCATTGCTGCCATAAAAATCGCCTCTGATATTGAAAGGATGGCGGACTTTGGTGTGAATATCGCTAAATCAGCCATCCGGATCGGTGACCAGCCATTTATTCTGCCTTTAACACCATTAAAGCAGATGCATGATATTACATTAAAGATGATTCAACTTTCAATAGAAGCTTTTGAGAAGGAAGATGTTGTTCTTTCAAGAGAAATCATTGAAATGGATGACGAGGTTGATCGCTATTATGGAGATATGATTAGAAGTCTCCTTCGCCTTTCAGATGAAAAAAACCTTCAGCAGGTTACACAGCTTTCCTTAATTGCTCGATATTTGGAAAGAACAGCGGACCATACAACGAATATCGCAGAGAATATTTACTTCCTGGTAAGAGGGAGATATATCAGCAGGAATGAATGAACCCATCCTAATTGAAATAAAGAGAGGCTTTTTCTCGGACATCGTCCATTTAAAAGTCTCTCTTATTCATTAATGGGTCAAAGTATTGGCCAATTGTCTATATGTCATATTATTCGTAACAACAAACTCACCGATTTGTATTTTTTTTGAGAAATCATGGTCATTCATGTAAGCTTCAAATTCAGCAGCATCATCGATGATTTTTTCATTGGCAAGGCTATCGGAAATTTCGGTTGTGGTCATATTCGTTTTCACTTTAATTGTATAGGTGACGATGGAGGGGATTTTTTTTGAAGTCCCTTTCTCCATTGAATCCATATCCGGATCCTTTGGTTGGACGGTCTTTTTAGCTTCCTCCATAGGATGTGTCACGACGTATCCTTTCTTCACGAGCAATTCCTCAGCTTCATCCGCAGTGGGAGTGGTGCCTTCGATTAATCCGGTGCCATAATAAAAGCCAGCAAAGAGTGTTGTTGTAATAATGATACCGGCGGAAAGACCTTGCAGTCTCGCTTTGTTCATTCTCATTCGCCCCGCAATCTTTGCTGCTCGATCACTGCAATGGTTTGTTCCTTCGTTAACGAGGATTGTCTGGCGATCTGGTCCAAAGAAAGACCTTGACTATATAAAGATAGAACCTGGCTTTTTAGAATTTCATGAATGGGTTCGCTATCATTGGATATGACAGTTGATTTAACCTTTACAGGGGGAACAGGTTCGTCCTGGATAACGAATTCCTCTTCAAGAATCTTCACCTTCTTCTTTAATTGGTAGATATCCTGCATATACGTTAGTGTCAACTGCTCCAAATCTTCCTCTAATTTGGCAACTTTATCTTTACCGAAAAAGGAAATGACGAGAAGGACGATCGCTAATGAAAAAAGAAGGATGATAAGTGTTTCCATGTTTTCACCTCAGAAGCTAATTTTCGACAATATATTTATATTTTACACATATTTTTAAAAAAATGGAGATTTTCATATTTTTATATTTTCCGAAGTGGGCAGTAAACTTCATTTATTGTCTATTTTTTTTCAAATATTGTCGAAAAGCTTTATGGCCGTCGTTGAATAAAAAAAATCAGGAATTAAAATGGCAAAAAAACCTTTAAGAGATAACATACATAAAATTCGACAAAATGTGTTTATTGTCCATCAGCCAATTCAGTGCTAACATAAAGATAGAATAAATCGAAAAAACAAAATATTTTGAATAGTTAAAAATCAATAAACCTATAAGAAAATGGTGTGCAGTTTCTAAAGTGGATAATCTCACTGTCAGCGCCTAACGATAAGCTATATAAGGATAAAGAAGGGAAGGGATGATAATATGAATTCGCTATTCGCGTATATGCCGCAGGATAACCCGGATATATTTCGTAAGGGATTAAAAGCTGGGTTATGGATGGATGAGAGTTTTGATTGGTATCCTGAGGAAGATATGATGAGTCATCCTAATGGAGAGATCCGGACGCTTTCACAAACATATACCCAAGGGCAGGTGACATTTTCGAAGTTCACGATTAGAAATACCTCATTCGAGACTAAGCGCCCAAAAGTGTTTTTTCACTATGAAAACGCTTTCGAAAGAGAGGCGGTGGCTTTTTACAGCCCGAATGAACGGGCGATTTTACATGTAGCCCCTCAATCGATTGCCTTATTGGGTGGATTGGTGAAAGGAAAAAGCATTTCTCAATATTGCATCCAAGGTAAGGGTAGCCTTTATCAAGAGGGATGCTTCAAATCATTGAAAGAGGGGCTCTTGGCTTATTCACCGCTCGCCAAAGGGGAAGTTACCAGCGTGTTTACGCTAGAGACTGAAATCTTGCCGAAGGAATGTGTGGAAGCTGTTGCCTGGGTCATTCATGCGGAAACGAAAGAGGAAGCGAAAGTCATAAATAATCAGCTCCTCCTGACGATGCAAAACGTAAACAATTAAGAATTCAAAAAAGTTAAAGTTGGATTTCCCAAAAAACATACTAGCAATTCGCATCGAATAATGCTATTATAGAAAAGTCCTATGTGAAAAAGTCAATATGTTTGGAGGGAAATACACAATGCGCGTAAATATTACATTAGCTTGCACTGAATGTGGAGACCGTAACTATATTTCTAAAAAAAATAAACGTAACAATCCAGACCGTCTTGAGCTTAAAAAATACTGCTCAAGAGAAAAACGCAGCACGACTCACCGTGAAACAAAGTAAGCAACAGGATTTTTCCTGTTGTTTTTTTTTTGTATTTTTTTAAACCCTACTTCCTCTCTTTCCTTTAATGATTCGGCGATTTCCGACACCGTATTTTCGTAATTGAACAAATATTATGAGATAATGATAGAAGTAGACTAAAGGAGTCGGAAGAGATGAAAGAAAACAAAAAAAAGCTCCGCCAAGAAGTTAAGTCCCGTTTGATGGTGCTGACTAAAGAGGAACATGAGGAACTATCGAACCGAATCGCTGAAAACTTATTTTCACTGGAGGAATGGAAAAAAGCAAAAACCATTGGCATCACCGTCTCCATACCGCCCGAAGTTCCAACGGTACGGATCATCGAACAAGCATGGAGTGAAGGAAAAGAAGTGGCAGTACCAAAATGTGATCCTGAAAAAAAGACAATGGAATTCAAGAAAATCTCGTCCTTCAATCAGCTGGAGTCTGTTTATTACGGGTTGCTTGAACCAGTGTCTGAAACAGCCAAGGCTCGGAAAGAGGAGTTGGATGCCTTGATCGTACCCGGTCTTGCTTTTACCAAGGAAGGGTATCGCCTAGGCTTTGGAGGCGGCTATTACGACCGTTTCCTATCTTATTACCGAGGAGTTACATTGGCCCTTACATACGAGCTTCAATTAATGGATGAGCTCCCCATAGAGGTTCATGATATAGCAGTAGGCAAACTCATTACCCCTTCCAGGGTAATACGTACGTATGCACATTAGAAGAAGTTTATTAAATATCACTTTTAGCTCATAAAAATCCTGTCCTGTATCACACTATTGATAGGAGGGATTGTTATGCTTCGATTAATTATTCAAATCTTCTTGGTTGGTTTAGCTGTTTATGCAGGTTACAAAAACCGGTACCGCCTGATAAATGTTGCCTTGTCCAATGGCATTTTAAGAAGATTTCTAGTGACTAAATCCTTGGATATGCCAATGTTCAGGGATAAAATGATGCAAAGCATGTTCAGTCAGACCAAATGAGAATGCCGGTATCTTAAAAAGGAACCTGATCAGGGGTTCCTTTTTTTATTTTTAAGGACCGGGAAAGCAGTCTCCTTTTTTACTTTTTTCATGATTTCGTCTATAGTTTTAATTAAGAAACAGGAATTTTAGAAGCTTAAGTTTCATTGGAAAGTGGGGAAGGCATTGGGATTTAAAGAGGATTATTTGTTTTGGGAAACCATAAGGGAGTTGTCTGCCCATTATGATTATCGAATGATCACTGTCACGGAAAACCATCAGGAGATTTGGCTTGAGAGCGATAAGAATAAAGAATTTCCAGTCATAAGACTCATTCGACATGATTTGGATTGGGCTAATTGGCTGAAACGCGATATCGACCGAACTTTGCAGAATGGGGAAAGGATCAGAAGGAAATTATACAAAAAGCCCATTAACATATTAAGTATTTATGTTAGTAAATTCGCCCCGGTGGATGATCATGACTTTAGCTCACGTGTGGCTTCCTTTAAAAAAACGAATGTTAACACGTTTCTTCTGACTTGTGAAAACTTTCATGATTCGTTGCAAAACCTTGAACATGTTTTGAAAAAACCACTTTCAATTCAAGTTCTTGAAGATAATGAAATAGATGAGGAAAAGATTCTCGCAGTAAAGAAAGACGCCATCTCAGAGTCAGTCAAAAAGGCTAAGGCTGAACAGAAGGTATTTCAAAATGCCAATAAGCCATTCTTTACATATATATTCATGGCGTTACAAATAGCTGTGTTCATCTTGATGGAGTTTAATGGGGGCAGCACCAATTCCAAAACTTTGATTGAGTTTGGCGCTAAATTTTCCCCTTATATCATACAAGGGGAATGGTGGCGGTTCTTTACACCGATGATCGTCCATATTGGGTTCATCCATTTATTGATGAATACATTTTCATTGTATTTGATCGGAGCTGAAGTTGAAAGGATTTACGGTAATGCCAGATTCCTTTTCATCTATATATTCGCTGGTTTCGCTGGAACTCTAGGCAGCTTCATCATGACCCCGAATCTTTCCGCAGGGGCGAGCGGAGCCATTTTTGGCTGCTTTGGGGCACTTCTGTACTTCGGCATCGTCTATCCGAAATTATTCATGCGCTCGATGGGCTCATCGGTGATTGTGTTGATCATCATTAACTTAATTTATGGTTTCACCGTTTCGGGAATCGATAATGCAGGGCATATCGGAGGGTTGATCGGAGGGTTCTTGGCTGCTGGAGTTGTGCATCTGCCAAAATCCAGGAATATCTTTCGGCAGCTGGCTTTTCTGATCGGGGCGGCAATACTGACTTATGCCCTGCTTCAATTTGGTTTCAATCATCAGGAAAGTGCAGCTATAGATGATAATACGATGGCCATGCTGGCCCAAAAGTATATTGATGATGATGAAGAGGATAAAGCGGAAGAGATGCTAAACAATTATGTTGATGCAAATCCTGATGCACCGCTATCGCTTTTTATGCTGGGAAATTTATCTTTTGATAATAAGGACATATATAAAGCCAGGGATTATTATGAAAAAGCGATCGAAAGCAATCCGGATTTGCATGAAGCCCATTACAATCTTGCCTTAGCCTACATGAATCTCGAATCATTCGATCAAGCTAAGGAGCAAGCTGTTCAGGCTATTGAGCTTGCCCCGGATAATAAATCATATACTAAACTGTTGGAAGAAATTGAAAATCGACTATAACTTTTGACGCAGCATGATTGGGGAACCGTCTTTCAGGGTAAACAAGACAAGTATTTCACTTTGATTGTTCGCCATAAGCAATAGGGGGATGGTGCTGCCTTGTGGACTCACAGTGGATCCATCCTCCTTTTTGATTCCCAACACATAATTTTTGTAAAGTCCTTCCCACAGTTTCCCCACAATTTCCTCCCGTTTGAATTGGGGGAAGTCAGCAAGCCATTGATTTTTCTTTGACGGCAGATCTGTTAAAGAGATGATTTTATACTGATCCAGATTAACCTGAAATGCTTGACCTGCTTTTTCCAAACCAGTTCGAACCGTTTGATCAGTCAAGCCGTCCAGCGTTTTTTTCCATTGAACCTGTTCTTCTGACAGGGGACGGTGGAAATATTGAAAAACCGGTGTCGTTACTGTATAGAGTTTATCTTTACTGAGCTGCTGGGCACTGGTGAAAATTGTGTCACTCGGATGAACCTCGGCATAGTGAAATGTTATCGCTTCATAACGACCGCTCTGGGTTTCTTTAGTTTTCGCCTTTTGAGAGAGTTCTTGTTTATTTTGGCGCCAATTTTTTAAAGCTCCTGATAATTTCCCATTTTTGTATAAAAGCGATACGTCCTGACGCAAGTATGCTGTCTGGTCCAATGAAGAATCCACCCTCCAAGTGATGGTATAGGTTGAATCCCCGGTACTCTCCGGTGCCAGGTGGGTGGAAGCATGTTCAAAATGGAGTGAGGAATCGATGGGAAAAAAAATGATGGTTTCCTCTGCCCTTTTATGATTTGATAAATATAGGATGACAAAAATGGTGGTCAAGACCAAAAAGACGGTATATTTCAATTGTACTTTCATTATTCCCCTCCGTTTTTACGCATGATGAGTGGTTAAAAACATTAATTGGTTGAATTAAATTGAAAGAGTCCCACATTCTTGATATTTCATCATATGAATACAGTTGGACATGTATGAGGGGGATGGTGGAAATTATCAAAAGGGGAATTGGTCGCTTGTTACAAAAAGGCTGATTCGATATACTTTCCCTAAAGAAAAGAGTAAAGAGGTTTACTATGAAAACATATTATGATCTTCAACAATACTTGAAAAGATTCGGTACATTTATCTATATTGGTGATCGCTTAGCCGAGCTTGAAATGATGGAAGCCGAAATAAGGGAAATCCACCGTATGCAGATGATGGATACGAAAGATTATCAAATGGCGATCCTTTTAATTAGACAGCAATTGTCTTTAGAAAGGGAGAAACAGAAAAAAAATTGATAAAAAAGGTGAGAATGATGGAAAAGTGGCTCATGGGTGTGGATTTAGGCGGTACAACTACCAAACTGGCTCTGATCAATTTATACGGAGAGATTATTCATAAATGGGAGATCGGCACGGACATCTCCGAAAAGGGAAAATTCATTACGATTAATATAGCCAAAGCAATTGATGCGAAGCTCGTGGAACTTAATGAACCGAAGAGTAAGATAGTAGGGATAGGAATGGGTGCTCCAGGCCCTGTGAAATTTGTTAACGGTTCCATATATGAAGCTGTCAATTTAGGCTGGAAGGACTACCCTTTAAAAGATTTACTGGAAGTGGAGACATCTCTTCCAGCTGTGATCGATAATGATGCCAATATGGCAGCTTTGGGAGAAATGTGGAAAGGCGCCGGTAATGGTGCCAAAGACCTCGTTTGTGTCACTCTGGGAACGGGTGTAGGCGGCGGGATCATCCATAATGGGCAAATCGTCCATGGTATCAGTGGGGCTGCTGGAGAAATAGGGCATATAACGGTCGTAACGGACGGAGGGGCACCATGCAATTGCGGCAAGACTGGTTGTCTGGAAACGGTTGCTTCGGCAACGGGAATCGTCCGAATGGCTTTAGAAGCCTTGAATACCGCTAATGAAAAGTCATTGCTTCAGCAGAAAGTCGACGAGGGAAATGCGGTTACTTCCAAACTGTTATTCCAATGCGCTGCAGAAGGTGATTCTTTGTCCAAAGCTGTGGTGGATGAGGTAGGCAATTACTTGGGGCTGGCTCTATCACATGTTGGGAATGTCATGAATCCAGATAAAATCGTCATTGGCGGGGGAGTTTCACAAGCGGGAGACATTTTGCTTGATCCTGTCCGTGCCGCCTTCGGAAAGTATGCATTCAAACGGGTTAGTAAATCAACGAAAATCAGCCTGGCCACACTAGGCAATGATGCAGGGGTGATAGGTGGAGCATGGCTCATTAAAAGCCGACTGAATACGTGATCCCCTTGCTGCCCTGTGTTAACAGGGTTATGAGAAAAAAAGATGGAATCTTCAAAAAATACCTCCTTTTGAGGGGCGGGGGCAATCGTTCCTGCATTTAAATAGAGGGGAGAACCATGACCCATGATTGAGGCGCTCTGGCATGGCTCCAGCGCTTCTTCGATGAGGAGGGACCAGGATTGAAAAGGGTCTTCAAAAAACAGGGATATTCATTGTTTTGGGTCGTATTCATTTCACTTTGGCTTAAAACATATATTGCTTATAAAACAAGCTTTGAGATAGATATTGATAATTGGTTCCAGGAGTTCATACTATTCATCAATCCTGTCAGTTTCCTTTTGCTTACTCTTGGCGTGCATATATTTTTAAAAGAAAATAGAAGGACAGCATATTTATTGATCATGAGTTTTTCCATCACCTTCGTCCTCTTTGCCAACCTTGTTTTTTTTCGCTTTTTCAATGACTTTTTAACCATTCCCGTTCTTTTTCAAACGAGCAATATGAACGATCTTGGAAGCAGCGTGCATGAATTGATCAATCGGAGTGACCTATTGTATTTTGCCGATATTCTTTTCTTGATGCTGCTGCTGAAATACAAACCAAAAACATTCCATGAATGTCGATGCAATCCAAAGGATCGTAAATTCTTTATGTTAATCGCTTTAGGAGTGACATTTTTTAACTTAGCTTTAGCTGAAGCGGCGCGTCCTGAATTACTGACAAGAACGTTTGACCGCGAAATCCTCGTTAAGAATATCGGTACGTACCATTATCACCTCTATGATGCAATATTACAGACGAAATCATCAGCTCAGCGTGCCCTTGCGGATGGCAGTGAATTGTCGGAAATTGAAAATTATGTCCGTGCCAATCAAAAAGAGGTTAATGATGATCTTTATGGTCTGGCAAAAGGGAAAAATGTGATACTTGTATCATTGGAATCCACTCAAAGCTTTGTCATCAATAAAACAGTCAACGGTGAAGAAATCACTCCTTTTCTGAACGAATTCATTAAAGAGAGCTATTATTTCAAAAACTTTTATCACCAAACTGGCCAGGGGAAAACATCCGATTCTGAATTCATTATCGAGAATTCCCTCTATCCATTAGGTAGAGGTGCAGTATTTTTCACTCATGCTCAAAATGAATACAAAGCCACCCCCGAAATCTTAACGGAAGAAGGTTACTATACGGCTTCCTTGCATGCCAATAATAAAAGCTTTTGGAATCGTGACATAATGTATGATTCTCTTGGGTACCAGCGTTTTTATGACAGTGATGAATACAAAGTCTCTGAAGGGAATTCCATCAATTGGGGTTTGAATGATAAATCGTTCTTCAAACAATCAATCTCTCACTTGAAGAGGATGCCTGAGCCTTTTTATGCCAAATTCATAACGTTAACCAATCATTTTCCATTCACTTTGAATGAGGAAGAACGGACCTTGGAGCCATACGATTCAAATTCCAAAACATTGAATCAATATTTTCCGACCGTACGTTATACGGACGAAGCCTTGGAACAATTTGTCGGTGATTTGAAACGTGATGGCTTATATGAGGATTCCATAATTGTGCTATATGGGGACCATTATGGAATTTCGGAAAATCACAACTCTGCCATGAGCCAGTTCCTTGGGAAGGAAATCACGCCCTTCGAATCCATCCAACTTCAGCGTGTCCCGCTCATCATACATATCCCCGGCCAGAAGGGAAAGACGATTTCCACCGTTTCAGGCCAAATTGATGTAAGGCCGACACTCCTTCATTTATTGGGGATTGAAAATGATGATTATATCGAATTCGGCAAAGATCTATTTTCTGAAGAGAAATTAGAATTCACCGTTCTTCGCGATAGCAGTTTCATCACGAAGGATTATCTCTATACGATGGATACCTGCTATGATAAAAAGACTGGAGCGGCGACTGAAAAGGGTTCATGTGAGAAGTATTTGGAAAAGGCGAAACAGGAGCTTGATTACTCCGACAAAATCATTTACGGGGATTTGCTCCGATTTTATGAGCAACGTTGAAAAAAGAAACCTGGCGCAATCCAGGTTTTTTTGTTTTTACAGGAAAATCAGCAATTATGAAACACGTGAGACTTCCTGAACATCTTTCTGTCTTTCGCTTCATAAAGATAAACAATGAAAGGGGCGGAGGCTGAATGAAAGTCGTGAGCAGAAGCGGGGATGATTTGGCATATTACAGTCAATTGTTCCAAATTCCCCGGGTTTTGATAGAGGATGCCAATCCCGCCATTACTGGCGGGGTTTTGCCAAATGGCATAGAAGTACAGATACCTGGATACATTGTTCAGGAAGAGTCCCGGTTAGATATCGATTTTGCCGAAATTGCTTTACAATATCACCTGCCCATCGATGGGGTATCATTGGTGAATCAGGGTGGACAAAAACCTTTTTCCGTACCCGTCCGGGTCATGAATCCCATGATTGTCACCGACAAGCCCTATGATTATCAATCACTTCTTGACGATCTTGATACCCTATCTTTTCATTACCCGTTTATTAAAGTTGAATCGATCGGAAGGAGTGTGTTGGGAAAAGAACTTCTTGAGGTAAGGATCGGTCAAGGCGATAAGATCATACATTATAACGGTTCATTCCATGCTAATGAATGGATCACTTCGGCAGTTTTGATGAAATGGCTGAATGATTTTCTGCTGGCAGTAACGAATGATCGTGCACTTTGCGGAATGGATTGTATGCCCTTCTATCGGGATATGACGATTTCGATGGTTCCAATGGTGAATCCGGATGGAGTCGAGCTTGTCCTAAAGGGGGAGGAGGCTGCAGAGGGGAAGGTCGATGTTTTAAAAATAAACAATGGCAATCCTGCCTTTTATGCTTGGAAAGCCAATATCCGCGGTGTAGACCTGAATAATCAATATCCTGCCAATTGGGAGATTGAAAAGCGTAGAAAGATTCCAAAAGCCCCTGCCCCAAGAGATTTTCCAGGAGAGACCGCGTTATCAGAACCAGAAGCATTGGCCATGAAGGAGCTGGCAATGAGGCGGAATTTTGAAAGAGTGCTTGCACTTCACACCCAGGGAAAAGAATTCTATTGGGGATATGAGGGACATGAACCTGAAGAGGCAGCGAATGTTGCAAGGGAGTTTGAGGACCGTAGCGGATATCGGGCCGTACAATACGTTGACAGCCATGCCGGGTATAAAGATTGGTTCATTCAGGAATTCAAACGCGGCGGTTTCACAATCGAATTGGGAAAGGGCATCAATCCGCTTCCGCTATCCCATTTGCCTGGTATATATGAAGATACCGTCAAGATATTGGTGGCAGGCCTTTATATGTGATACATTTCCCCCTAAGGGATATACTTCCAAAAAAATATAAGATCATTATTCGCCACATTTTCTCTTTTTTACTTTATAATGAAAGTCGTAAGGATTCGATTGGTTAATCCTTACTCTCTTTCTAATGTCTCGCTCACATATGCCAGGCGTTTTAGTTTTGAAGTGGGAGGTGTGTGGAGATTAAAGTATCCAAAGCAGCACTTTGTATGCGGCTTTCCATTTGTAAGATGTTGTGTTTCATCCCATTATTTATCTCCACTATCCTTCTTATCTCGGCTTGTGAGCCTTCCAAGGACCTTAGTAAACCCGTAAATGATACGGAAAAAGAACACTCCCAATCAAACCTGGAAACTTCAGTAAGAAATTTAAAGGTCCCGACTGCAGAAACGGATAAAATCGAAGCCATTGTTGGATGGCTGGATTCTAAAACCATTTTATATTCTGTGAAGCGGGATGGTAATGAATTATCCCAGTTGATGGCATGGAATTTGGAAACTAATGATACTTCCGTTTTCTATCAACCGGCTTTTGAATCTTCTGAAGTATCGATCAGTCCGTCTGGAACGCATATTTTGTTATCGTCCTTCACCTCTTCGGGTAAAGCATCCATCACAATACTCGATAAAACGGGGAATCCACTGTATTCCGTGGCAATCCCAGCCTATGAATTAGCTTATGAGTGGAATTCATTTAAAGATGGCCAGCTGTTTTTATCGAGTTTTTATGAAGATTGGACATACAACAGTTATGTGTTAAATCCAGATGAACAAACAATGGAAACTCTGGACTTTCCGCAGCCCTTTGCTCAATGGGCAAGTGAAAAAGATTTGTTGTTTCTCGATTGGGACAGGGAAGAACCTGCTTTGACGGCACCCCTAGAAAGAAAAGCGCTTAATGGGGATGGAACGGACAGCCTTATGCTCGATGTCATTCACTTTAAAAAAATGAAACAAGCGCTGATGACGATTCAAGTGGAGACAGAAAAACAAGATCGGGGTACATATGCATTTTATGATCCAACAAACAAGCCGATCCACTCTTTTTCCGTGCCGCTATTGAAAAGCTTTTCAGATTGGGTGATTCCGTCCTATGATTTCATTGAAAAAGACAAGGAATTGATAACATTTATTCCTAATGAATCAAAAGATGCGGACCAATATGAGGGAAGGTTTACCTTAACTAAATTTAATTGGGAAAAAGGCACACAAGAAGAATTGATGAAGGACATGGAAAATGAACCATTAAGCTGTTCGCTTGATGGCAACTTCTGCTTATATGGATATCAATTTGAGAAAATCATTGATATGAAAACCCATCAAATACAAAGATTGTTCAAACAAACATGATTACTTAAAACAAAAGCTCGCCGGATGGCGAGCTTTTTTCTTCAATGGGCAACAGGGAAACCGCTGTTGATGACAGTCATGACGGTAAACCAGCCAAACACGACTGCACTGCCGGCTGCAAAAATAAATCCTAAGAAGTTTCTCTTTTTTAATGAGGTAAACACAGCTGCTACTCCTAAAATAGCCACAAGTCCGAAAACAACCATTAATATCATGTCAAAACCCCCTTTTTTCGTAATGAATACCTAATCCCTAATAATATACCCAGAGAATAAAGCAACTACCAAAAATATGTAGAAAAGATTGCATTTGTTAATATCTTAATATTTTTTCAATTATTTGTCGAGGTTTAAAAGGTGACACTTCTATGACTTGAGTATACTGGATTAACATTAGCAGCTTAATTAGTGTAAGATGAAGATAGAAAATCATATTGGAGTTGATGGAAATGAAATGGACACAATTACCTCTAGGCCCGCTGCAAACGAATTGTTATGTAGTTTCCGATGGACAGGATTGCATCATTTTCGATCCGGGTGAAGAGCCGCAGAAAATCATACAGTACATACAAACAAAAAATTTAAAACCTTTGGCGATTTTATTGACACATGCGCATTTTGACCATATCGGTGCTCTTGATGCTATTCGGGATCATTATGGGATACCTGCATATATTCATGAAAAAGAGGCCAAGTGGCTACTTGATCCCGCATTGAATGGCTCTCAAAACTGGTTCCCGGAAAATCCAATGCGCATGAAGCCTGCCGATCACTTCCTGGCAAATGAGCAAGAACTTACTATTGGCGGATTCACTTTCGAAGTATTCGAAACCCCTGGACACTCACCAGGGAGCGTTTCGTATTATGCCAAAGAACAACGGCTCCTCTTTTCAGGGGACGTCTTGTTCCAAGGAAGCGTAGGCAGAACCGATTTAATAGGCGGAAGCGAGGCAGTGCTGTTAAATAGCATTGAAACGAAGCTGCTGACACTTTCTGATGATACGATCGTTTTTCCTGGTCATGGGCCTGTCACGACCATTCTGGATGAAAAGAATACTAATCCCTTTTTGAGATAATGACTTTTGCAGGTGCCGTATGGCACCTGTTTTTTTAAGTTCTTAATTATGTAAAAATATTGAAATGGTTCATATCCAGAACTATACTGAATATAAAAACCAGGGCCTTGCCCCTGTGTGCATGACTTTGATTCAGCTCTGAACTAAGATTTGTCGAAAACATTCATTTTGTAATGATGGCACGTTTATGACTGCGGGATGAAAAAATTGAACATTTTGTGAACTTTAAATTTTAGTTTTGAGTATGATTGTCGATAAACTACGTATTTATGTGTTTTGTAAAGAAAAGAACATTTATTTTCATATGATGGAAGATCATGGAGACGGAGGCATTGTGTTGAAAAATCACTTAAAGGAATTGATTGCAGGAAGCCCCCAAAAAAGAATTTCCTATCATGACTATATGGAAGCTGTTTTATATGCGCCAAATATAGGCTACTATGTACGCACAAAAAAGAAGATCGGCTCCAGAGGGGATTTTTATACGTCTGGCAATGTTGGGGATGCATTTGGGAGATCTCTGGCCAGATGGTTCGTTTATTTAATAAAAAGCTGTGGAGTATCACCAAAAATCATCGAGGTCGGCGCGGGGGACGGTAAGCTCGCTTATGATATCCTCGTTTCCATGAAGGAAATGGAACCGCAGATATGGGACTCTTTGACTTATATCCTTGTGGATGAAAGTCCATTTCATAGAAGGCTTCAGCAAGAACGTTTAGGGATGTTCAAACAGGCCGTTTCTGCTGCCAGTTTAGAAAAATGGACGAAGGTAAATGGGATCCTCTTTTCAAATGAACTTTTCGACGCGTTGCCTGTACATGTGATTGAAAAGTATAAGGGAGCCCTCGTAGAGGTATTCGTTACTGAAAAGGAGGGCGATTTGGTAGAGGTAAGGGAACCTTTGGACAACCCTGCCATTCTTTCTTACCTTACAGAACGAACTATCACCCTGAATGAAAAACAACGATACGAAGTTCCGCTAAAAATGGTCCGTGAATATGAGAAGATCGTTTCCTGTATCGAATCGGGGATACTCCTTACGATTGATTATGGCTATACCGAAAGGGAATGGAAGGAGCCAGCTCATCTTCAAGGGAGCTTGAGGGGCTATTATGAGCACCAAATGATTAAAGATCCACTTATGTATCCTGGTGATATGGATCTGACGACACATATCCATTTTGATACATTAATCGAGATTGGGAAAAGAAAGGATCTTTCCAATCAGGGGTTTTTTCTTCAAAATGAATTCTTGCTTAAAGCAGGCATATTAGAGGAATTGAGGGACCATCAAGGAACTGATCCATTCTCGAAAACGGCGAAGCGGAATCGTGCAATTCGCGGGCTAATCGTTCCAGGGGGATTTAGTGAACATTTCAAAGTGTTGCTTCAATCGAAGAATTTAGCAGATGATGTAAGGGTCTTTCCTGAATGGTGACAAGTAAAAACCCATGAATCAAAATTCATGGGTTATGTAATATTGCTAGTTCTTAATGCGCAGTACCCGGAGTCATCATAAATACGCTCCAGTAGGAAAATCCTGCAAAGAAAACGGTAAGATAGGCGCCGAAAACATAAATATACATGCGCTCAGATAATTTCAAATAACTTAAAAGTACAAAAAAGATCGTTTGTGCAAAGAAAAGCAAAGACGTTTGATGCATATGGCCAAGATAAAAGAAAATTGCCATAATTCCTGTCCAAAATCCACATACTCTGAACATGCGTTCCATCCGAATCCCTCCTTATGTCTAGTCGTGTACATTCTAAATAATTATAAATGAAATTGTAAGGTAATGTAAAGGATGCCTTTTGTTTCTATGTGAGAACCGAAGCCTGGTATGAGCATGCTGCACAATTGGACATCATATTTTCTAATTCCACAATATTGACATTATCAAACAAGGCTTCGAACATACCTTCTAAAAATGAATTGTGCATGGAGCAGATTGTCCCTGGCTCCACTTCAGTAACTTCCTTGAACGGGCAATTGAAGATACGAAAATATATTTTATTTTCTTTTTCGCTTGCTTGTATTTCAGGAGATAACCCTGCGATGGTAGCCGCATTTTTAAGCATGCTGACTTTTTCCGCAAAACCAATTCGATCGATCGATTTCGAGTTCAGGGCTAGTTGCTGCTTGATCAGTTCCTCCCCGAAAGCTTTTCCCGTTTCATGAAGAGCCTTTTTTCCTTGTTCCCCTAATGTCATCATCGTCTGGATTGCAATCCTAGAAAGCAGCTGATAGTTCCTGTATGGAAAATGAAGCTGAATGACTTTATCAGATAATCGATAAAGCCGGCTCGGGCGACCGCCTTTACCGGTCTTTCGGGCATCCGAGGTCAACATGTCGATATCTTCAAGCTTTGACAAATGTAGACGGGCAACATTTGGATGAATGTTAAAAGAATCGGCAATTTGCTGTACCGATACATCGCCATGGTTGTTCACAATATGCTGATATATATAATATCTGGTGGGATCTGCTAACACGTTTGTTATTTTTAACGTTTGTTCCATTACACCCTCCTGTATTCCATAGTTTACCTATGTCCATTATAATGCAGGCAGAAAAAAATGGAATAATAGAAAGGGCTAACTCCTCTTAGTTTAAAAAAAGTTCACAAATTAACCTGTTTTATAGTGCAAAAAAATATACATAAATTGTACAAATGTTATACAATCATTATATATATTAAAATTGTATACAAAATGTGAACGGGGAGTGATTAGTATGGCACAGTTAACTTTCTTTTCGTACCCAAGTTGTACATCTTGCCGAAAAACAAAAAAATGGTTAAGGGCCAATCATGTTTCCTTCGAAGAACGACATTTATTCAGAGAAACTCCAACTGCAGCAGAGTTAAAAAGAATACTTGAATTGACAACGGAAGGACTTGATGAAGTCTTGGCAACAAGAAGTGAAGCTTACAAAGACTTACAAGTTAATATTGACGAAATGATGCTATCTGATGTCATCCAATTATTAACAAAAGAACCGAAGTTATTAAGAAGACCCATCCTCATAGACGGGGAAAAACTGGTGATAGGTCATAATGTAGACGCTTTAAGAAATTTGGTTTCCCAAAGGCTTGAATGGAAAGTGAGCATGTAACATGATTCTCGAATTTCTTTTCGGGAATTTTTTTTATTCTGGAGCAGGAATTTGTCGTGGATTGTCGAATCCTTACAACAAGAAATATAGGAGGTGATGAATGAATTGATATCGATTGAAAAGACCGCAGAAAAAATATTAACCCGTGCCATTCAGGAATCTGCATCGGATATCCACATCTTTTTTCGGAGGGAGGGACCACTCATCCAATTCAGGATAGACAATAAGCTTGTACCCCAGGAAACATTATCATTCTTTGAAGCTGAAAGGCTGATCGCTCATTTGAAGTTCCTTGCCTCGATGGATATAGGGGAGAAAAGGAGGCCCCAGAGCGGTGCCCTCACCATTAATTTGGCTAACCAGGTTGTCGGGCTCCGACTTTCCACTTTACCCACTGCCCATCTTGAAAGTTTGGTCATCCGCTTAATACCCCAACAGAATATCCTACCTCTCGAACAGTTATCCTTATTTCCAAACACCGTCCAAAAATTGATTGCACTCCTGAAGCATTCCCATGGCATGCTTATTTTTACCGGTCCGACTGGCAGTGGAAAAACCACGACATTATATTCCCTGCTTCACCATGCCCACGAAATGATCAATCGAAATATCATTACACTTGAAGATCCCATTGAAAATGTATCCGAAAAGGTACTGCAGGTCCAAATCAATGAAAAGGCGGGCATTACGTATTCTGTCGGTCTAAAAGCTGTCCTGAGGCATGACCCGGACGTGATCGTGGTTATAGACTAAAACATGCTGTTTTTTTAGGGTTTATAGCTATAAAATTTTAGGCTTGACCACATTTTGACCACATTAGGCTTTTCTTGCTCTTTTTGAGAAGACGTCAGCCACGTCTGATTGTAAATCTAAAGAAACATGAGAATACGTATCAAGAGTGATTTTTATTGACGAGTGACCTAATCGGTCGGAAACGATTTTGGGGTTCACACCTAACTCTAATAAAAGGGTAGCGTGTGTATGTCGAAGATCGTGAAACCTAATTTTAGGTGAACCAGACCTTTCAATGTAACGGCCAAAGATTCTATTTAAGCTTGATGGCCTAAAAATAACACCATCTTCATGACAAAAGATTAGTTGTTGGTCATTGTAAGAATCACCAAGTTTTAACTTCATCTCATTGTTTTTGATAACCTGTTCCTTTAAAATAGAAATTAGAAAATCATCAATAGCTACATTTCTGTGAGAAGAAGGTGTTTTCAGCTCCCCAAGTTGAACACCTTTTTTTGTTTCAGAAACACTCTTCGAAATCTTTATTCGCTTCTTCTCCCAATCAATGTCACCCTTTTTCAATGCTAACAGTTCACCTTTACGTAATCCTGTATATGCTGCAGTTACAAAAATCCTATAATAAAACGAATGATGGTTTTTCACTACTTTTAAAAAGTGTTCTAATTCATCGAAGCTCCAAGTCACGACTTTTCTTTTTTGTTCCTTGACCAAAGATAGATTATTAAAAGGGTTTTTGTTAATCAGTTCTAATTTGACAGCATGGTTTAATATGAGCTTTGTTATTGCGTAAATTTTATGAACCGTATTATCATTCAGAGATTCCAACAACTTCCCAGAAAAAACTTGAGCATGAATAGGTTTTAGCTCCTGAACCTTATAATGTCCTAAAAGCGGACCAATCCAGTTTCTTATTTTGTTTTCATACTGTTCGGCCGTAGTGTCTCTTAAACGATGGCGATAACTTTTTATCCACTCTTCTGCAAATTCCCCTAATAATACATTTTTTGGTGCAATCCATTCGCCCTTGTTAAACTCATAGACCAACTGATTAAGGGCGCCTTCGGCTTCTTTTTTTGTCTTAAACCCACTTTTTGTTTTTTGCTTTCTTGTGCCTGTTATTGGATCTTTTCCTACATCAACGGTATAACTCCACTTACTTCCCCTCTTGCGGACATAACCTTTCATCTTCAACATCTCCTTCTTGGTTTGTCCCGACAAGAAAGCAATTTTTAGTTTCAATAAATACACCGGCAGGAAGTTCTGATACATAGATGATATTCTTCAACAAACGCACCCCGCGATACTAAAATAAGAACATAAATAAGAACATATGTTTGTAATTCGATTCTACTTTAGTATACTATACACAACGATGGTTCGGGGTACTTTTTCCTAGTTGTTAGTTGCTCATTTTATGACAATAATCGACAAAGTGAAAATAGGGACAAAAAAACGGGTAAAGATAGCCCGAAATTAGTCCTTTTCGTAAGCCTTAACTATCTTCACCCATTGTTCTATCTGTTCTGGTGTAATACCTTGTTCTTCCATCTTTTTGCCCAGTATTATCCATTCTGCTCCGGCTTCCTTTAAATCGTCCGGTGGTTCTTGAATTTTGTTATTAATTAGTTGTTTTGGATCTACAGATAAAATTTCTGCAATCTTGCCGAGCGTTTCTAAACTTAATGGTGTTTTTTCATTTTCTAACTTAGAGATATAGGATTTAGTCACTCCTAATTTATCGCCTAAATCGTCTTGGCTTAAATTTCTTAATTTTCGGTATAGTTTTATTTTCTCTCCATACCCATTCACTAACATTCACCCCTTTAGGACAACGATAACTCCATCTTTTATTATGGCTAAAATTGAGCAATACATCAACTTTTATTTCCCACACAAAAGTTAATTAGAATTATTTACTATTTGCTTGTTGACTTATAATTCAACTTTCGTATATACTACAAATAAGGGTTGAGCTATAACGAAACTTTATGAGGGGGATGTTTCACTATTGGTCAACAACATCAAAGATTTTCGAACTAGAAGAGGATTAAGCCATAAAGAGTTTGCCGAAAAACTCAACATTTCCGTAAGTCATCTGAGAAAAATTGAAAAAGGTTTAGGTACTCCTAGCTTAAAACTAGCCGTTAGAATAGCCAAAGCACTTGATTGTTCATTAGACGATTTATTTTTTTAAGGTGTAGTTGAGTTATAGTTCAACCCAAAAAGGAGGAGAAAAAATGGAAAAAAAAGACTACCCAATGGTTTTAACAGCAGAGGATTTATCCCAAATCTTAGGGATTAGCAAGCGAGTAGCATATGAAATCATGGATGAAAACGGATTTCCTTTAATCCGTATCCGTCGTTCAAAGTATGTAAATCGAGAAGATTTCTTTAATTGGCTGGAAAAGAAGAAAGATGTGAGCTGATGCTGCAAGGATTCTGCACACAAAAAAAGGTGGGGGAGGAAAAACTAATGGATCAACAAACAAAAGCAAAATTAATGGAGCTGTTTTCAGAAGCCTTGGATAAGAAAGCTCATATCGATATCCACTTTTCTCATTATGAGACAGATGAATTTGTACCGGTGTTCAAAAATGATGTTGAGGAAAAAGTGAAAGACCTTGCTGAAACGTTAGCGGTAAGAGTGGAGGAAATCATTAAAGATAGTTTCCACATAAGAACGGATAATGTTCGCCTTTGCTTCAGTTATGTACCACCGGAAAATGAATACCTGGAAGAAGATATCTGGCAAGAGGAGGATGCGGTATGAGGGAAATCAAGTTCGATGCAATCTACAAGCCAACAGGAGACCATTTCACACCTGTAACAATTAATTTTAATAGCAAAATTGTCTCTGGGAGTTTTGGTGGAAGTATTAACGACTGGTGTCATTATTCTTTGGATGGAGACTACGGTGATGCAATTTTACGGCAATACACCGGATTAAAAGATAAAAAAGGGGTGGAGATTTATGAAGGGGATATAGTTCGTACTTGGGAAGAAGATGAACACGTGCCAAATCAAGATTCTGGCGGTGGAATCATTGACTTCGATAGAATTGATGGTTTTTCCCAACTAGGCATTGTGAGTTTTAAAGGAGCATGGTTCACGTATGAAACAAATAAACATTTGGCAGGTAGAAAAGAAGATATTTATGTTCCTTTAGATTTTACGAATGACTTGATTGTTGTTGGAAACATTTACGAAAATTCGGAGTTGTTGAACCATGGATGACCAAATCTTTTACTTCCTTTGCTACTGCCACGATCAAGGGTTCATTCCGGACTTCGATACTTTATCCGATAAGTTTCCTGAAACCGATTGGGATGTGTTGCAGCAAGAATTAAAAAGTTTTACCAACATTCATGAAATGGATGGAATCAAAATAGGAGGGGTTTTTATATGAAGCCATTAGAAAACGTTATTGAAGAAATTAATCAAAATGAAGAGTTAGATTTTCAACAGGTGTTTGCTGTAACTGATTTAGAAACAGCTACAGAAGCAAGCCGCAGGATTTCATATTTTGAGGAACGAAATCAAGAAATTGATTCCATCATTGAAAAGCAAATTGCGCCTTTCCTTGAAAAGATTGAAAAAATCAAAGCGTGGGGCGAAGAAGCTAAGAAAGAGCACATCAAAAAACATGCTCACTATTCAAACCTTCTTGAAATGTATTTGCGCGAAGAGGTCAAAAAGCAGATTGATGCAGGGAAGAAACCGAAGAAAACCATTTCCCTTCCATACGGAAAAATCTCATTAAAGAAACAGCAACCAGAATATCAAAAGGATGATGCAACTTTACTTGAATACGCCAAAGAAAATGGATTTGTCAAAGTGAAAGAATCGTTGGATTGGGAAACCATCAAGAAGCAAGCGCAGGTACATGAAGGAGTTTTAATAGATGAAAACGGAATGGTTGTTCCTGGGGTTAAGGTTGTCGAACGTGGTGAAAAGTTTGATTTGAAACTTAGTTGAGGTAGTTGAGACGGCCATCTCTTCTACCCCATAGGAAAACATATTCGCAAACATTATAACACGAAAGGATGATCAGTATGAAAACTTCTGAAAACATTGTGGAGATTGCCAAGGCTTTAGCTGGATTCCAATCTGAGGTTAAGCAACCTGAAAAGGATGGGAACAATCCTCATTTTAAATCCAAGTATGTGACGCTGGATGGGACCGTGAAGGCTATTAATGAATGCGCTCCTAAACATGGTCTATCTTACACGCAAATGCCTGTCAGTGACGCAACAGGGATTGGAGTCGTAACCATTATGTTTCACTCAAGTGGTCAGTTTTTCGAATTCGATCCATTCATTCTTCCTTTGGATAAAAAGACAGCTCAGGGAGTAGGTTCTGCCTTGACCTACGCAAAACGCTATTCACTTTCAGCTGCATTTGGGATTGTCAGTGACGTTGATGATGATGGTAACGAAGCAAGTGACAATGCGCCTCAAAAGCAAAGTTCTGGCAGTCAACAACCATTAGCATCCGAGAAGCAATTAAACCTCATTAACAAGCTATTGAAGGACGTTTCAACCGACAAAGGCATATCTGTTGACGCGGCTTATAAAACGCTTAAGGATCGCTTTAAAAAGGATATGGAGTGGTACACAATCGACGATGCCAGCCAAGCAATTACTTTACTTAATAAATCATTAAATAAGGGGGCTTAAGCCCTCTGAATGGGAGGTAAAACATTATGGGAGCATACGATACTCCATCCAAACCTTGTCCTTATTGCGGGTTTGAGGATTGTGAAGCTGATTGGGTAGACGTTGGTGTGGGAATGGTGCAATGCGGTCCATATCATTGTTATGGATGCGGAGCAAGTGAAATCGGGCCAGAGCTTTACGATTGGTATTACACCGATAGAGAAGGGAACACCTTGTATTTAACAGGGAAACGCAAGTATTACCCATGGGCTAAAAAGAAACACAAATATAGTGGTGATCCAGTTTTGAAGCCTGGACATCCATTTTCTGAAAAGGAATTAGAAACAGGTTATTACCAAGGGAAAATATCTCCTTATGCAAATACAGTAGGTGGGCAATTAGTAGACCATCAAACCGCCAAACAAGCATATAATATCGGTCTTTTAGACGAGAAGCAACTGAAAGGAGATTCCAAATGACAATGATCGATTGGTTGCTACTCTATTTCATAGTCATAGGCATTGGATTTATTAGTGCCTTGGTCATGAAAGATGAAAGTGGGTGCGATTAATGCCCAGACCGGAAACTTGTGAGTACGCAGTGTACAAAGGCGATGAATTCCTTTGCTTAGGGACAGCAAAAGAGTGTGCTGCTTACTTAGGAGTAAAAATTTCAACCATTAGATATCTGTTGTCCCCAGCCT
Source organism: Peribacillus sp. Aquil_B1 (assembly GCF_022603275.1). Classification (NCBI taxonomy): domain Bacteria; kingdom Bacillati; phylum Bacillota; class Bacilli; order Caryophanales; family Bacillaceae; genus Peribacillus; species Peribacillus sp. Aquil_B1. The sequence goes on from NZ_JAKXEE010000001.1 coordinate 1,071,387, forward strand.
ATTCAAAGATAATCAAAAAGAGGCAAGATTCAAAGGATCCATTGATCGCATTTAAAGTGGATGATGAAGAGTAGACACAAACTGTGACATTAGGGGTTTAGGAATAATATTGACTTTTCATGACACTCATTTTACATCCTGGACATGTTACTTCTTCGTAATGCATGAATCTAATCTTCCTAAGATCTCGTCTTGTTAACATAGGAAATACATTGTATCTGGCTCCACATTCAAAAGTATTCTTGTCTTTAACTATGTGTCTATCTTCTGTACTAGTTGAATAAATAGTAGGGATTAACATATAAAAAACCTCTTTTTAATAGATTATAAGCCATCAAAAAATATATTAATAACTGAGCTTTGCGACTTATACTTTGCAATTCCACAATTTTATCATGGAAAAACATCTGAATAGGATTTTAATAAAAACTTAACATTTTTACTACAATGACTATCCAAACGACTGAGCTTTTGACACAAACTGTGAGGCAAACAAAAAAACTCCTAAACAGGAGTTCTTTTAGAAATAATATTTGTAACTACTTTAGCAGCTTTATCTATATCACTAAAAGTATCTACTTTATCGCTATCTGGATAGGTTAATTCAAATGTATTTAGAGAATTCATGGTTATACATTTTACTTGCAAAATGCGAATTCCATTAAAAGAAAAAGTTTGGGTAATATCTACTTCACTAAAATAACATAATTCTGAAAGTAAATTCTTTACATGTTCGACTGTCATACTTGTCTCCTTTCCATAAATGGGAAGTGACTAATAACAGTCTGGTAGGACCCAGATATATATTTTTCTCTCACTATAACATTCTGAAATTTGAATGTATATTATTTCTGTTTTACAAAAAGTTACATTTTTGGGAATCGTGCCGTACAGTCCGAAAAAAAAGTGTGGTAATAAAAGTTGAATATCAGATACAAACGCCTTACGATAATATGCCGGAAATTTTAAATCAACTTTGGGAAACTACGAAGTTTTGCAGGAGGAAAGTTTGGCGGCGGGGGATGATGGTAAGATAGCAGGTCCGCCGTGTCAAGGATTTCGAGGAATTGTAAGGTGTTAGCGTTCATTTTGATACACTGATGTATCGAGTTTTATAACTATAAATTACGTAAAAAGCAGTATTTAAGGCGAAAGTACAGCCGGACCAAATATCGATGTCGATTATAATTGAGGCAGGCAGTTGTAAGCTACCAGCGCAGAATTATATATTACGAAAGGGGACCGGAAATGAGTATCAATTGCTGTAGATACCTTATACAAGTTCAATAAACACAAAATACAATCATTCCTTTATGACTTACAAAAGAAATTAACTTAAATCATTAGATAATTTGTAATTCGAGTAATAAGCTATTCGAACAAACATGAAGGAGGACACAGATGTTTCAAAGGGAACTTGCCCAGCTCCTGCCCTCTGACCAGGAAGTATTGTTTTTCTGTATCGGTACGGATCGTTCAACCGGAGACAGCTTAGGACCTCTCGTAGGCACTCAATTATCATTGAAGGGATACAATGTACTGGGCACACTCAAAAGCCCGGTACACGCTTTGAATCTTGATGAGAATATCACCTTGGCAAGAAACATATATTCTAATCACTTCATTATAGCAGTGGATGCATGTCTGGGGGGAATTAAAAGTGTTGGTGAAGTACATGTCCATGGTGGTCCCTTGAAACCAGGAGCAGGCGTCGGGAAAGAATTATCTCCAATTGGAGATGTTTCAATTCAAGGTATTGTGAATGTCAGTGGTGGTATGGATTATCTCACATTACAAAGCACACGCCTTTCAGTAGTCATGGATCTGGCAGCAGAGATTGTCGAGGGGGTGGTCAAAGTGCTACCACAGGAACAAGAACTTTTCCTCGGCTTTCTATATAAGGAATTGAAAAATGATTATCGGCCGTCTTTATTGGCTGAGTAAACAAAAACTTCACCCAAAGGGAGAGAATGACATGATCAAAAACAAATGGATTATCGCTGCTGGAATGACGTTGGGTTTAATGCTTACAGGGTGTTCGGAAACAACGGTAACTGATTCGGATACGACGGAAGAAGTAACAGAGCCTACAAGCAACACCGAACTAGCTGATTACGGTACCGAAATGGAAGGTTATCTAAATGATTTCACTGTTACAATGACCGACTTCAGTAATTTAAACTCGGAAGCAGCAAACAATCCATCCATCATGCTTACGGATGATTGGATCATGGATATTTCCTTATCCCTGGTAACTATGGAAGAACACATAAATAATATCAGATCCGTGGATGCTCCTGCGGAAGTTCAGAAATCACATGATCATGTTTTGCAAGCAATGGATTCCTTTCAATATGTAGTGGATAACTATCCAAATGCTATCGACAATGTGGATGTAGAGTTATTAGGCACATGCGTAGATGCAATGACGGAAGGCGGGCAGCATTTAGATAAAGCTACAGCGGAGTTGAATAAAGTTACTGCTGATATGTAATGGGTTAGTGTCTTGATACATTCAAAACATGATAAGGGGGGCTTTGGATGGAAAAACAATTGCAAGAATTAAAGGATTATTTTGCATATAGAACAGGTAGAATTCCTGACAACGTCCGATGGATTATTGAAAAAACCGAAGAACAACAAAAGGAAAATGAACAATTAAGGGCAGAGAACGAAAAATGGAAAAGAGCCTATCACAAGTTAGATCCTGTTGGATTCATTTTGAACGAACCATTAAAGGAGGAAAACAAATGAAAAACACAACATTTATTGTAGGTTTAATCGGTTCCGTCTTGGGATTACTCGGATCACTTATCTGGTTATTCTTAGGAACGAATTTCTGGGGTGGGGTCTTCATGGGAGCATCAGGTGATTATTATATTACGGATGGTCAATACGGACTTGGTTTTATCGTGACCTTGTTCCAATCACTAATAACGGCAGCTGGTTTTGGTATCGCTTTATTTAAAAGCCTCCCGAAAAATATAGAGGTTAATCAAAGGAAAAACGGATTGTGGCTATTGTGGTTAGGCATTGGAATTTTCGTTATCAATATATCACTCTTCATTCCTTGTATTCTATTGGTGATTGCTGGTGTGGTGGCTATGGGAACAAAAAATCAGGAAACTATTCAAGGTGGAAAACAATAAGAAGTCGCAAAAAAAATGAAGAGGGAGTTTTATTCTCCCTCTTCTTCCAAATATAAGAGTTCGCCAACTTCACACTCAAAAAAGTTACATAACTTCACGACCGTATCAAAATCCAATCGTTTGGATTTATCTTTATCGAATCGGTCCAGAACTTGTCGGCTAACTCCAGCCTTTTCTTCTAGTTCAACCATAGTACGAACGCCTTTTTTAGCCATTAGGATTCGGAGGTTGTTTTTTAAAACTTTAGACACTGGACAACCCTTCTTTCAATTAGTATATGCAGTCAATTATAAAATATGAAAAGTTTTTTATCAAATTCAAAAATATTATTATCATATCATTTACATTAATTATTATATCCATTACAATTAGAAATAGATAGAGGTACTTGTTACCAAGTCAGGAGGTGGATGAAATGAATGTGAATTTGAAATTGCTTTTAGTGAAAAATGGCTACAAGTCTATCATGGATTTTGCAAATCAACATGATCTTAGCTACATGGCAGTTCTTAAACTAGCTAACAATCAAACAAAGACATTTGACAAAGAGTTATTGGTTACATTGTGCGATAAGTTAAATTGCGGAATTGGAGATTTACTACATTTAAAGGAGGATGTTTAATGAATCAATTAGTTTACATCGAGAATGGACAGGTTGTAACGAGTAGTTTAACAATCGCGGAAGTGTTCGGTAAAGAACATAAAAATGTAATGGCAGATATCGTTAATCAAATCGGGAAATTGGTTGTAGCTGGTGAAGAGGAATTTTCACGGCTGAACTTTCAGCGGTCAACTTATAAAAACGAACGAGGCAGAGAATATGACTGCTGTTTGTTATCCGAAGATGCGTTCACATTAATTGCAATGTCTTATGTAACGCCAGAAGCAATGAAGTTCAAAGTTAAATTTATTAAGGAATTCAAAAGAATAAAAGAGGAGATTACTAAACCCAGAGTTTTATCGGATCGGGAACAATTAATTGCTTCCATGAAATTATCACTGGAAACAGCAGAAGAAATTGAAGTAATCAAAAACGATGTGGAATTGATTAAACACCAGGTGAGCGAGGAAATCACATTAAATCACGGTCAGCAGCAAACATTACACCATGAAATTAAAAAACGTGTTGAATCAATCAAGGATGATTACGACTTAACCAAAAGAGAAATATATTCTCAGATTCATAGTCATTTAAGGCGGGCGTTCTCAGCTCCTAAATACATCTTTGTAAAACGTAAAGATTATGAAGAAGCTGTATCGTGGGTGAAATCATGGAGACCACTTATATAAAAGAAACCCGATGCTACCAACATCGGATCCAAAAGAAAACTTTGTACTACTATTATATCAAATTTGAACAAGCTTATGCATAAGGAGCTAAAAAAATATGGCTAAATACAGACACATTCATGTTGAGTTTTGGCAAGATCCAAAAGTGTTAGAAGAAATGACTCCTGAGGATAAATACTTTTATTTATACCTACTAACCAATCCTAACACTACTCAAATTGGTGTTTATCAGATAACAAAAAAACAAATGGCTTTTGATTTGGGATATTCAACAGAATCAATCTGCAGCTTATTGGAACGGTTTATCAATTTGCACAAACTTGTTAAGTACAACGACAAGACTAGGGAATTAGCTATCATCCATTGGGGGAAATACAACCTCAATAAAGCAGGAAAGCCTGTCCTTGATTGTGTGAAGAAAGAATTGTCAGAAGTTAAAGATAAGACTTTACTCTGGGAGATTATGAATCATATCCCTAACGAATCCATTTCTAATGAGTTTTCACGATGCGTGTACGAAACGTGTGACGATACGTCGACGATACGTGGACAAAAAGAAAAAGAAAAAGAAAAAGAAAAAGAAAAAGAAAATAATAATCCGGACGCGGTTGTCTTCTATCAAGAAAATTTCGGAGTTATCTCTCCTTTCCTTGTAGAAACCATAGGAGCGTGGGAAGAAGACTTATCACCAGAAGTTGTTATTGAAGCTATGAAAAGAGCTTTAGCACAAAACAAACGGACTTGGAACTATATAGAAGCAATCCTTAAAAACTGGAACAGTCTTAACTTAAGAACGATTAATGATGTTCTATCACACGAATTAAATCGCAAAGGGGGCGGACAAGCTGGAAAAGATGAAACTTCCATATTCGGTGGGGTTGAACTTCCTTTCTAAAACATGTGACAAACATGAAATAGTTGCTTTGGGAAAAAAAGTGATCAAACCAGTACAGATGATGTTAATTGACGACTTAGAAGTTTGCCCACGGTGCGAAAAAGAGAAACAGGACGAGTTACTAAGGGAAGAACAGCAACACTTCTATGACAACGCTCAACGCCTTATTAAACACAACACGTTAATTAGAGAAAGTTTGATTAGCGATAAAACAATCCTTGATGCCAGATTCGAAACTTATGAAGTAAATCAGGACGAGCAAAGGACAAATAAACAGAAGGTTATGACTTTAGCTGAACAATATCGAGATGGACATACATTTAACATCTTTATTCAAGGGACTACAGGCGCAGGTAAAAGCCATTTAGCCTACAGCTTATTGAAAAATATTCATGATTCTTCGGACCAAGTATCCTGCTTATACATCGACATTGACGAAATGATTCGGAAAATCAAGGATTCATTCAACAACAAAGAAAGTAAATTTACAGAATCATATTTTGTTAATCTGCTATCGGAAGTTGATTTCCTAGTATTGGATGACTTAGGAGCAGAGGTTGGCAGCATTGACACAACCAAACAAGCCACTGACTTTATACAAAGGGTACTGAGAGCAGTTTTGAATGCCAGACAAGATAAAAGTACCATCACAACTTCAAACCTCTCCAGTGTTCAATTAAAGAGTATATACGATAAGAAGATTATATCGAGATTATTCAAGAATCCTCGATACGTGGTTTTCGCAAAGACAGAGGATCAGCGAGTTAAGAATGTACCTTTCTAACTAAAAGGAGGATCCATATGGATACATTCAAAGTTGGAGATTGGGTGGAATTAGATGCTAATCATTATCATGCCTCTCGACTTAGAAAAGGAATGGTTGGTTACTTGGACGGTGTTATGCAGTACAAAGTGGGTTTCATACCAACCTTTCATCCAGATGGAAAACCAGTTGAAAACAATGTGATATGGGTTAATAAATACGATGTGAAATTGCTGCCGGTTAAATTGACAGGTGAAGATATCTACGAACTTATAAATCTAGCGTTATCAACTAAAGATGAATCGGCTTTTAATGAGTTGGTTAATCGGTGGGAATATATGACGTATTTGATCGAAGGTAAGCCGAAGAAAAAAATGAAGTAATGGAGGAATAAAAATGGATTTGAATAAAATGGTGATTGAAAGTTTAGCGAAAATGGAAGCAGAAGGAACAGTTACTACAATAGTTGAAAAGCAAGTGGCATCAACAGTTAAGTCAATCGTAGAAGGTGTTTTTGGAACTTGGAGTGATTTTAGTAAAAACCTTAAAACTGAAGTTGAAAAACAAATAAATATCAACTTTGAACAGCTTGATATAGCAGCCTACAATACTATGGTCCTTAATGTAATCAAAGAGAAAATGGATGAAGCAACACACTTGCAAGGCGTTGAAAAATTAAAAGAATCGTTAAATGACATGCTTTCAGATGTTCAAAGTGAATATAAGCTTTCTGAATTAATTAGTCAAATGAAGGAAAAAGCTGTGGAATATGACGATGATCTTTACGGAACAGGAATTTCTTTCCATGACGATGAAGACGTCAGGGTGTTGAGGTTCATTTCCTTTGATCCAGAAGAAGGAAAGTCGAAATATGAATGCAAATATCGGATTTCAATAGATAAAGAAGGGAAGCTCAATACGGTAAAAATTAACGATAAGGAATTCAAAAACAACGTCATCATGGGTGGATTGCACGGTATAGAAGAAACTCTCTTCAAAATATACACACATGGTTCGAAGTTGATTGTAGATGAAGAAGAAATTGAAGTTGAATATGGTTATGAACACGATGACTATTGATTCTTGCGCTAAATGTAAAAGCCATAAACACATACACACAGAGGTAATTGGAGGGGTTTGGCAAGTAACCCCTTGCTCATGCCTCCTTGATTGGGAAACGACGAGAAAACCGCAACTTGAAAGAATTTGGAAGGAGGCGTTGGAACGTGGATCAACCAAATCAAAACATTAACTATGAGGACATTCCTAATGATGTCATAAACAGACCTTCACATTATAATAACGGCGGTTTAGATGTAATAGCACTTTTAGCTATGAAGTATCCGACTAGTGTCTCTCAGGGGTTTTTCATCGGCAATGTCTTGAAATACGTAATAAGGTATCAGAACAAAAATGGTGTGGAGGATTTAAAGAAGGCTGCGAATTATTTAAATAAATTAATCGAGCTGGAGGAAGCTCATGAAGTCAATAGTCCGGATAAATAACCTTATTGATCAGCATGGGGATTACATTAAATGCAAAGACAAAAGGTGTCCAATATGTGCGGAGATTAAAAAATTAAGTGATCCTTTGAAAAATGATAGCGTTGGAAAAAAGATTCGTCAGGTGCTCAGTAAAGATGAAGATATGACCACTGGTGATGTCCGGTATCTAATCGAGTCAGGTGCTAGGAAGATGGATATCAGAAAAGCATTAGGGATGAAGGAAGTTCCGTTTATAAAATTTTTAGATGACATCGGACTAAAAAAAGGGAAACGGGAGGTTAATAAGGATATGAAAATAAGTAAAGGCGAATACGAAGCTTTTAAATACAAGGGTAAAACTGATGGCCAAATCGCGAAAGAAATCGGGGTAACAGGAGCAACAATCAATTATTACAAAAAGAAATGGTACCCAAAGCAGGATCCACAAACAAAACCTAAAAGTCAAACAAAAGAGTATCAGGAAGTAAAGGAAAAAGTGGCAGCTGTTGTAGCGGTTGATGAGAATGCGGAAAAACTTTTGCGGTTACGTATTACAGAATTAGAACAACAAGCAAAGGAATATCCAGAGTTGATCAATAAGGTAGAAAAACTTGAAGAAGCAAACATACACCTGGGCAATGAAAATAGCAGACTATTACTCTTGAAAGATCAAAAATCTGAAGTAATCAAACAGTTAAAAGATGCTGCGGGAGATTTGGAAGATGAAATCGGCGATCTGAAAGATGAAGTGGAACTTTTGAAAAAAGATTCGAATGAATGGAAACAGAAAGCCCAGTATTATGCCAGTGAGAACGAGATAATGGTCAACCAATACAAAGACACCCGGAATGCTTTGGAAAGTCAGGTGAAGGAGATAGGGCTTTATAGAGCATTGTTGAAAGAGGTGTTGTAGGGATGGAATTTCGCCCGGTGCCTAAGCCAGTATCTAAACCGAAGGAAAAGCCGAGATATAAGGAACGGCGGCCTAAGAAAAAGCCAAAAAAGAAAAATACAAATGTTCTCATGTTTCATAACCGACGGATCCCACACTGGAAGCAAAGAGGGGCAGTACCAAAGAAAGAAGCGATTAAGGCATTACATTTCTATGGTGAACATTGTGCGGTTTGTATGAGTCCTGAATACCAGTTGCACCACGTTACCCATAAAGGCTATGGGATCGGTGGCCGAGGTGTTTGGCGCAACCTGGTTCCTTTATGCGGATACCATCACACTGGAGATGGAGGACCTCATAAAAATATTGAAACAGTAGACAAAGCGTGGAAAGAAGCTCACGAAAAGATATTTGGATCTCATTACTTTAAAGATGCTTACGACCTATGGATGGAAGGCTTAATTTCGAGCCCTACGGAAGATTTACTTGAAGCTTTCATGGAGGGGGAAGGGAATGAGAAGATACGTAACTGAAACTCAATACAGAAGACAGGGCGCATCTTTACAAGTGGTAACGGTTTATCCAACTGCTATAAACAGAAAGCAGGTCATAAAAGAATTGGGGCTGCGGTCCACTATAAAAGGCATGGTGATTCAAGAAGGTGATACATGGCGGTATGAAGGAACAAAATGACTGGGTTTTATTCTCTTCAAACAAAAAGAGCGTATAAAATCCCATAATAATTATACGTCAACAAAAGGGGCGAACGTCAACCCCGAACAGGAGGAAAAACACATGATGAATCGCGTTGTAATAGTAGGAAGACTTACAAAAGATCCAGAGTTGCGCTACACGCCCAACGGAGTGCCGGTGGCAACATTTACATTAGCAGTAAACCGCAACTTTGCCAATCAGCAAGGTGAACGTGAAGCAGATTTTATAAATTGTGTGGTTTGGAGAAAACCGGCAGAGAATGCAGCGAACTTCCTAAAAAAAGGCTCACTTGCAGGAGTGGATGGAAAGGTCCAAACACGCAATTATGAAGGACAAGACGGTAAACGTGTATATGTGACGGAAATCCTAGCTGAAGCGGTACAGTTTTTAGAGCCTAAAAGCCAGAATACAGGTGGGAATAACCAAGGCAATACAAATACAGGTGGCAACAGTTATGGAAGCAACAGCGGGAAACAGCAGCAAAATAATAACTATACAAGGGTTGAAGATGATCCTTTTTCAAACGACGGACGAACAGTGGATATCAGTGACGACGATCTCCCCTTTTGAACAGGAACGTACTAAAGAATTTATAAACCAAGCACACCCAATTAACTAAACCTACCTAAGAACGAACAGCTCGGATTCAGAACCGGGCATATATCGCAATTTAAGGAGTGGGAAGGATGAAATTACCATCGGAATTCGTAAACCACCTTAAACATTGCATCCAGGAAGAACATGGCATCCAATTGAGCGAAAAGGCCAGTAGTGACATTCGGCAAACAATTAATGGAGCTTATCAAGCTGCGGTACAAGGAGCGGAACAAAAGAGAAAAGCAGCGGACAATAGATATTATGAGCAGAAAAATATGACTGAAAAGTTGATTGGTGAAATTGGGAAGTTCTTAAATAAAGATCAAATTATTCAGGAGGAAGAACATGTTTCTGAAGGCAACTGACGAACAATTAGAAACCATTACAAAACACGATCCCGACTGCCCTCCTTCTCTTTTGAGGAAGGTAGTCGAGGAAATGTTAAATAGGAATTTATTTGACCGGGTGATTAACAGCTGTATTCAAGGCATTGTGAATGTAGAACGGATGAAAAACATTTACAAATTAGACATTGAAGACTTCATGCAAATGGGACGGATGGAGATATTCAGAGCTGTAGACCGTTTTGAAACTGGAAGAGGAATGACCTTTTCATCCTTTATTTTCATGGTAGTCAAACACGAGTTTGGTAAATTCATAACCATTTTAACGGCCAAAAAAAGAGATCTGTGTAATGAGTTTAGTTATCACGCTGAAACAAGTAGCGAAACAGAGCTTATCGACTTTTTCACAGCGAATACAAACGTTGAGAAGTACGTCATTAACAAAATGATGATCGAACTGTTAATAGAAAGAGTTACTGATCGTCAAAAGGAAGTAATCATGTTGAAGTTGGAAGGATATAACGACGTTGAAATTGGCGAAATATTAGGCGGTATAAGCCATCAAGCAGTTGGTCAGTCGTACACAAGAGCGGTAAATAATATGAGAAAAGGAGCGTAACCGAATGAAACAGCCTATTTCTCCATTGGATCCTACCGTCTTAAAAGCTTACAACATGGGTGTGTCAGCAGGAATCAAAAGAAATAAAGAACAAATGGTCGAAGAGTTTGCGAAATTGCTTAGTAACCTCGATACTGTGCCAGGAATTGGGGAGAAAACGGCTTTAAAAATAGCGGAATACTTCATGCAGCAATTTGAAAGCGTCAAGGAGGAAATAAGTTAATGAAAGTTACCCAATTAATGCAATCAGTAAATCAAGATGTGTTAACAGAAAGAGTGCGTCAAAACCAAAAGTGGGGCTTACAGAGACATGATATGGGCGCTTGGCTACAAATCTTAATTGAGGAAGTAGGAGAAGTAGCCCAAGCCATGCAGAAACAAAAAGGATGGGGAAAAGATACCGATGCCAGTGATCTGTATATGGAATTAACTCATGTAGCGGCTGTTGCATCTGCTATTGCTGAACAGGTAAAGGAGCAGCAGGACAGTGTCTGAACAAGATAGAGATTTCCTTGTTGGATTTTTAACGATAAAAATGGGCTACAGTAAATCCTACTTAGAGAAAATGAGCATTAAAGAATTAGAAAATTACTACTTAGATTCACTTGGGGAGAGTCTGGAATAATGAAAAAAATCAACAAAGACTATTGGGACATGTTATTCCAATTATCAAATGTGACCAAATACAGTGATAGTTACCTGCTTTCCTTAAAACCGAAAGAGATTGAAAAACTGTACCGGGAGAAGGTTGTAATAGATGAAAAGATACGTAGGAATTGATCCAAGTACAAAAACAGGATTATCAATTTTATATAACAAAAACAGTAAATTTTACGATGAGCATACAGAAGGGTTAGTTGCTGAGATCACAACAAAAAAAACAACAGATATTGAACGTTTTGAGGATATAGCCACCCAGATTCTTAGTTATTTAGAACCTGATGATGTAATTTGTATCGAAGGCTTCTCTTATGGATCAAAAGGACAAGGAGTTAGCACTCAATATGGAATAGGGTGGATTATTCGTTACATGCTATATAACGAGGGCTTTGAGGTTATCGAAGTCCCACCAACATCGGTGAAGAAGTTCGCAACAGGTAAAGGAAATGTGAAAAAGGACAACATGGTACTTCCTATATACAAGCTTTGGGGATTTGAAAGTAACAGTGACAATATCCGTGATGCTTATGTGTTATCTAAAATGGCTGAGGCAATTCATGAAGTTTCTCAATTAACAAAATATCAAATTGAAGTCTTAAAAAAATCTTATGACGAAAGTGATGATAAACATGCAGGAAAGGATAATTAACATAATTATCATAATTTTTATGGTTTGTGATGCAATAAATGCGTTGAATGGAGCAATTACAAGAGAGATGTCAGAAATAATATCACACTCCGCATGGTTTTGCGCATTGGGGTTGCTGTTGGCATATAGAAAAATCAAAGAAAGTGAGGAGGGAGAAAAGGATGATTGATTATATATTTCGCCACCAAAAAACAGGTCAGGAAATAAAAAGGAATGTTGTGAAGGAAATTACATTGAGCGGCAAGCCTGTTAACGATCTAACCCTAAGGATTATTTTTAAGATACCACGTGGATATACTCTTCATCAGGTAGTCGATTATAGAACTACAGCCAAAGAACGGAAAGTAAAATGACTAATCCTGAATGGATAGATAAACACCTTGCAGAAATTATGAAATATCAAAAGCAATTAGATTATCTCCCTTACGACGGTATGGAAATTGCTCGCATAGAAATTCTATCCAAGATCCTTGTATTCATTGGTAAATTATCAGGTGAGTTTTCCGAACAGTACAAACGGATTTACGCCACCAGAAAAAGAGTTCATGCAGAAGCATATCTTGCAGCTACAAAGAGTAAAACACAAATGGCAGAATTGGCCGTAATCGATTTAAGGGAAGAAGAAGCTGTTGCCTACGGGAATATGAAAAGATGGAATAACGCGTTTGAGAGCACTCGAGAGGAAATCAATGCACTTAAGTATAAGGTGAGAATCAGTTTAGAGGATGGATCGAGTCGTCGTTGACACAAACTGTGAAGTAAGAAGAAGGTGAAATAAATGGCTAGTTGTCTTGAATGTGTGATTGGATAGACCCTAGTAGATGGCTTTGTGAGAAATGTGAATCTAAGGCTATTGCGGTTTGGACTAAGCTTTCTAAAGGGGAAACAAGAGAGACTATTCAAAAAGAAATAGTTCACAGTTCGTTGCGGAGCTGACACATGATGAGTAACTAAGAAAGGTTACTTTTGCTGAGGGCTTGATAAATCATAATAACGCCATATAAAGATGCAACAATAATGCCAAGAATTGAAAAGAGCAGGGGGAATTTTAATCGCATATAGAACCTCCATATTTTGATTGTAGCGTTATTATTCCAAAAAGGCGAAGGAGTATTCTTGCTAAGGAAATTTATTAAAACAAACGTTATGGATATGACATATGAAGTATTCGGTTTAACCGAACAGTACGAATAAACTATTAAATCCAATAAAAGATCAAACAAAAAGCTAACGTAAAAATAAGGATTATTCCATACGCAGCGAAAGCCCAAGAGAGCCCATTCCCTTCAGTTTTAAAAATCTTATAAAAGATAAAACCTAGGGATGATATTAATAGGATAGCTAAGAGTATGTAAAGTATAAATTTTAGAAAGCCCAGTGCTGCCACTCCTTTTACTAAAGATAATCTTATTGTGGGTATTTGAAAAGAATTTAATTCATAGTTCGACTAAACCTGGACACAAAAAAGTAACTATCCAGGCAAAAGATAGTTACTAATCCGAAAGGAAATATAAAATGTGAAAACTCTAATTAAAGTATATGTTAGAAAGGACAAAAGGTTCCGATGGAATGTTGATAGTTAGTTCACAGTAAGAATAGATAGTGTAGGAGGAATAACATGAACCAGTTATCATTTTTAAATACATCCATCAGCAAAGAAGCTAAACGTCAGGCGGAGAAGTTAATGAGCAGGTATAAGATACTGGATGCCCTCATTGAGAGTAGAAAGTTAGACCTTGAACCAAGGATGACACAAAACCCGGAACCAAGTGAGATCCAAAGAGGTAACCAGTTTCATAGTTCAGTAGAGGATGCAGCTATAACAGAATTTGAGATTGAAGAATATGTAAGGACCAAGAGGAAGTTGAATCTGGTGTACGATAGCTTAAAACTCATCCAGCAGCATATATGGGAAGATCGTTATATTCTCGGGAAAAGAGATGTAGAGGTTTATAATGATTTAGATATTACCGATAGAACATATTACAGATTAAAAAGAGAGATGATTAATGTAGTGGCCAACGTTTTTAATTTAAATTAATTAAACCTAAAAGAACCCCATTGTATAGGGTTCTTTTTATTATTAATTTAGAGTTATTACACCCTCATTGGCACCGATCAGGACTACCATTTCTAAAACCTTTTGTTTATTCTCTTCTGTCCCACCATAAAAGGCATCTAAAGCTTCTACAAAATATTCAGGTCCAACAGTAATCTCAGATTTATGAGCAATCTTAATACTATCTGTGATTTGATTTATTAGAGAGTTTTTTTCATTTGAAGATAACTTAAGCCATAAATCTCCATTTGCAGTCTTTAAATCGAAATTCGAACCTTCAGATTCTGTTGATACCATATTATTATCTGTTGTTCCTTCACTAGAAGTGTCAGAAATCGGTCCCATAAAAATTGATCCTAATGCTCCTAGAACTAAAAGAATACAAAATAAATTCCATATACTTTTCAACAACTCTTTACCTCCTACCAGCAATAAATGAATTCAGTTTTATATCGGTTCATTTTTAAAATTATTAATGGCAGAAAAACGCAGTAAAAACGCATTACATTAAAGGAAAATACGTAGTAAGATGATAAAATGAAGAATTGACAATATCACCCTCTCAAAAGGAGGGGAAACCACTTTGCATATTTGTGAGACGGTACCTTTGGCCGGGTGCCGTCCATATTCTTTGTAAACTAGGCATGTAGCTTACATGATCGCTAACAAGTAAACGTTCAAGTAAAAACCTTGTGCCTAGTTTAGAGTGAATATCAGCAGGGAAATAGTCCCTTTTGTCGAATCTCTTGTTATAAGGAGATGAAAAATATGGGTTTTAGATATGATATGAGAGATAAAACTGGCCAACAACAAGCAATCGTAAGAGCAAGAGATGCAGAAGAAAAACGAAGAGAACAGGCAAGGGAAGATGAAATTAAATGTTCTCCAAGCCCTAGAACAGCAGACTTTGAAGGTGTATTTTTTACAAAAAAAGATGTACCTCTGTTAGAGTTGAGGGTTTCTGGTACTGCACTGGTAAATGGTCCATGTAATTTGAAAGATGTAAAAATTCATGATTGGTTATGCCGGACAGGCAGAACCTTTATTGAACAGGTTAAAGAATATGAAATATTAACAATCACTTCTTATGATGTTTTAGACAAGAAACTAATAACTAATTGGAAGAACCTTAGAAGAGAAGATATATCGCCTGAGAACCCACGCGGCCAAGATGGTACATTACGTCCTTAGAAATAAAAAGAACAGAGAGCATCCATTAACTTGGTTGCTTTTTTTATGGGGTGAGAAAAATGAAGCCGTCTGTAAAGAAAAAGGAACCTGTTAAAAAGAAAGAAAAGCTAAGTCGCCGAGATCTTGAAGAGTTAATGAATATGAATGCTGCCACATATGTAAGGGGCCGCGGTGGAGCGATAAGGAGGAAATAAAAAAGCCTGTCCCTTATAGGAACAAGCCTGCTACTAATCCAGCAAGAACAGCGACAAATGCACTGGTCACTTCAAAAGAGAAGTCCTTATAGGATACTTTCATAGTCTTTCACCCTTTAAGTCAGATACGATTTACGGTGGGTGAGACCGCAATCTGACTCTACATCTAAGATAAATATACCAAAAAAAACTAATAAAAGAAATATATTTCTGATATTTAATTGGGGGTTGAGGTGTGATGTAAATGAATTGGGAAAATATCAGAATAGAATACGAGTCATCAAACCTTACATTAAAAGACTTAGCTGAGAAGCATGATATAAAACTAGGTACTTTAAAGAGTAGGAAAAGCCGTGAAGGTTGGTCGAGGGATGCAACCAAAAAGGATGCAACCATAAAGAAGGATGCAACCAAAGGTGCGAAAGAGGCAACAATTAAAACGAAACAAGTCAAGGTGAAAGAGATTATTGTGGAGTGGGATGAATTAACCGATAAGCAAAGTCTATTTTGTTTGTACTATGTTAAATCATTCAACGCTACCCAAGCAATGATTAAAGCGGGTTATGCTCCATCAAGTGCCCACGTAGAAGGACATCGACTCCTAAGAAAGCCTAAGATTGCATCAGAAATTAAACGTATAAAAAGCGATATGGCTCAAGGTGTGTTCATTGATGCTATGGATGTATTGAACAAATACATTAAGATTGCCTTTTCAGATATAACAGATTACCTTACGTTCGGTAGAAAAGAGATTGAAGTTGGTTTGGATGAAGATGGAGAGCCGGTTATGGCAGAAGTGAATCACGTTGATTTTAAAAACTCAGATGCCATTGACGGATCTATAATAGCTGAAGTGAAGCAAGGCAAAGAAGGGGTTTCAATTAAGTTAGAGGACAAGATGAAAGCACTCGATAAACTTTCCTTATACTTCGACCTATTCCCTGATAAGTTCAAGCGTGAAATTGAGTCAGAAAAACTTAAGCTTGCTCAACGAAGAGTGAATGGTGAAGATGAGGAAGAATATGAGGACGATGGATTCTTAGAAGCATTGGACGGTAAGGATGTGGTTTGGGATGAAGAAGCTTAAACCGGCCCTGTTCAATTTTAAGCCATTTAGCGAAAAGCAGCTAAAGGTTCTCAAGTGGTGGCGTGATGGATCTCCACACAAAGATAAAGATGGAATCATTTGTGATGGTTCTGTACGTGCCGGTAAAACAGTCGTAATGTCCTTATCTTATGTAATGTGGGCTATGGATACCTTTCACGATGAAAACCTTGGAATGTCAGGAAAGACTATTGGAGCTTTACGTCGTAACGTTATTACCCCATTAAAAAGAATGCTGAGAAGCAGAAAATACAAGGTCAAAGATCATCGAGCGGATAATTACCTGTCGATTTCTTTCCGTGGCAAAACAAATCACTTTTATATCTTTGGTGGTAAAGATGAAAGTTCTCAAGATTTAATTCAAGGGATAACATTGGCTGGCATGTTCTTTGATGAAGTTGCATTGATGCCTGAATCCTTTGTTAACCAAGCAACCGCCCGTTGTTCAGTGGACGGTTCAAAGCTTTGGTATAACTGCAACCCAGCAGGACCTTATCATTGGTTCAAGCTTGAGTACCTGGATAAGTTAAAAGAAAAAAACATGTTCCATTTGCATTTCACAATGGATGATAACCTTTCGTTGTCACAGCGGGTCAAAGAGCGTTACAAGCGAATGTACAGCGGTGTTTTCTTTCAGCGCTATATATTAGGGTTGTGGGTGCTTGCAGAAGGCATCATATACGACATGTTTAACAAGGATGAACACCAAGTCCCAACGATTGACAGGCCATACTCCAAGTATTATGTCTCGATTGATTATGGTACACAGAATCCAACAGTATTTGGACTTTGGGGGATGCATAACAAGACTTGGTACAAAGTGAAGGAATATCACTATGAAGGCCGAAAAGAATCTAAACAGCGTACTGATGCCGAGTACAGTGAAGACTTAAAAGGATTTGTTCAAGGTATACGGATATCCGGGGTTATCGTGGATCCATCTGCAGCGAGTTTTATTGCTCAATTAAAGAAAGATCGCTTTTATGTTATCAAAGCAAAAAATGCAGTAGAGGACGGAATAAGGAATGTAGCCAATGCACTGAACCGAAAGTTCATTCTTTATAATGACTGCTGCAAAGAAACCTTCCGTGAGTTCTCTTCTTATATTTGGGATGCAAAGGCAGCTGATCGCGGTGAGGATAAACCCATTAAACAAAATGACCATCACATGGATAGTGACAGGTATTTTATTAGTACGATTATATTCGCTCCTACTGCTGGAATTAGTAATAATTCAGCCTGGTAAAAATAAGATGAAAAAGAAAAGTTTCAAGTGAATTATTGGTAAAATCATGATATTATTTGAAAAAATGATTTTGCGAGGTCAATATGGAAGAATACCAAGAACAAATCGAACTTAAAGAAATTTTGCAATCAAGAAAAACCGATTTAAAGAAGAGGATTGAAAGATTAAGAGGATTCAATAGATTGTGTAATGCTATGGGGATTTTATGTCTTATACTCCCATTAATATTTAATATTTTTCCAACACCATTTCTTATAAACTCCATCGGTGGATCAAAGATATCAATTTTAAACTTTATGTTTATTTTATATGCTTTGATTTTTTTTCTTTTTCCATTAATGAGAACTAATGGTGGTGTTTACAAAATGGAATTGCAAGAAATTGAAAATGAATTGGATTTACTTTCTTTAAAGCATGCTTCTATTGAAGAGAGGTCAGAAAAATTATTTAAACATCACCATCTTGAACTAAAGAGATACTATGATGAAAATTTAAAGCAAAGTTCATGGTTATTTATTGTTGGGTTAATTTGTATCTTGATAGGTTTCATAATAATAGGAGTAACCTTTTATTTCTTAATTACAAACATATCAAACGAATTGGAAAATAAAATAATCATTGCATCTGTAGGAGCTATAGGTGCTATATTGTCAAACTTTATTGCAGTTATTTATTTGAAAATGCATTCTGAAACTGTAAATTCACTTACACAATTCCATAACAGATTTGTAAATACTCACCATTTTCATTTTGCGAATTTTTTGTTATCAAAAATTGAGAATAAAGATAAGCGAGAAGATGCTCTTGTTGAGTTGGCAGTAAGTATAAATAAGAGTGTAGAGACTAAAACCGAATGAATATTTCAAAGAAGACCTTTTTAATAAGGGTCTTTTTATTTTAAGGCAGGTGTTATCATGACAATCAATTGGACGACCTGGAATAAAACAGTGGTGGAAAAACATCATGATAAAGTCTGGTTTTATCGCAAGCTTTATAACGGTGATCACGCTGAGTTGTTCGGAAGGGCAAATGACCTTATAGAAAAGGGTGAAATTGTTGGCAATATCTTAGAGGGCAGACAAAAGACCTTGAATGTTCAGGCGCCCTATATTATTGCTAACGTATCTAAACTTATACCGGAAATACCGGCCATGTTGGTATCAAGGACCATAGGGAAGATAAAGTCATCTATTGCATCAACTGATGAACAGAACAAAGCAGCTAATGCTGAAACAGATGAAATTATCGAAGGTGCCCAGGGTGCTAATAACTCAGAGATTGATAATTTGCAGGATGAATTAATCAAGCAAATAACAAAGAACAGCAATCTCCAGTTTGAACATTACGGAAATATCCTGCAGCATCAAATTGACGGTGGGATTGTTGGTGTTCCTTGGAAAGACGAAAGAGGCTTACGGATCGACTTCAAAATGAGGGATGTTTATTTTCCACATGAGGACGGACTCGGTGCCGATCTTGCTTATGAGAGAAGAATAGACGAAGTGAAATATCTCCATGTTTATCGTGAGCGGATAGAAGGAAACAACCTAAAATCAAATCACTTCTTATATGAGCTTAAAGGCGATGCAACCGAAGAGATTAAGGATCCGGGGATAGTTAAAGAAAAGTTAGGCATTGATCAACTGGAAATCACCTATATCGGAAGATCACGGCCGTTTATTGTTTATTGGGCCAATGAAAAGAACTTCATGTCTCCACTAGGTTCATCATGCTTAAAGAACCAAGAAAGCAAGCAAGATGAAATCAACTGGACATTAACAAGTGCTGCTTTGACGTTCATGCGTAATGGTAAGCCGAGAATAGCTATATCAAAAGAGATATTCGAAGCATTAAAAGAAAAAGCTTTCGAGAGATACGGATTTGAAGGTGCCCCATTAGATCATAGAGACTTGGAACTAACTACTTTCGATGATAACGGAAAAGCAATGGAAGTTATCCAGATTGATATAACCAAGATTGGTAATATGGAATGGGTTAAAGACCAAATCAAATTAATGTTAATGGAAACGAAGACATCTGAAAAGGCCGTGGATTTCTATATGGATTCTGGAGCAAACGGTTCAATCTCAGGTGTTGCTAAGTTCTATGACTTATTTATCTCCATCATTAAAGCAGAACAACTACAAAGCGAATATGTGGCGTTCTTGCAGCAGCTATATGAAAACTGTTTGTGGTTAGCAAATAATGATGACGATAACGTAACCATTGAAGAACCGGAAATTCAATTAAACGGCATGATTCCAATCAGTAAGAAAGAGCTTATTGAAGAGAACATGAATGCCTTTAATGGTGTGGGTGTTAACGGAAGATCAGCACAGTCACTTGAAACGACTGTCCGAAGGAATAACCCTCATGCCTCTGAAGAATGGATTGAGGAAGAGTTGGCACGTATTGAAGAGGAAAAACAATCTGATGATTCCACTTCATTAGCAGTCGGCCGGCAGACATTAACTAACCTACAGGATAACCGGGATGCACAAGGTAATGTGATTGAGGATGAAGGGTGATAACCCATGAATCAAGAACAACTTATCAAACACATCAATGGAGTAATGGAAGATATATTCAACAGTGCTTCATCTGTTGATGACCTATTAAACGATAAGAAGAAATTAAAGCTTATCAAGTCCATTACAGGATCATTAGACCGTTTAGGATTGACCTTAGTAGAAATCATACCCGGGCTTTTAAATGATGCTTATAACGAGGGTATGGATGAAGCTGCGGTTGCCTTACGTGAAGTGGTGGCTAGTGCGATGTTAGCAGGTATAAGCCCAACTGAAAAGGCTGCCGTTATCTTGAAAGCTTTAGAATCAGATCCTACAGCCATACAGAAACGGATTCATTTAGAAGCTGTTAACGCTATGACTGAGAAGACCATTATAGATATGCAAGCAGCCATAAGGAAAGCTAAAAAGAGTGTTAATACCACTATCTTGGGTACACTTGAAGAAATAAAAACTGAACTGGTAAAGAGTGCTATTACCGGTGAAACTCGTAAAAGAGTTACTGCAAAAGTCATGAGGAAATTTGCAGAAGAGGGAATGACCTCATTCATTACAAGGGATGGCAAGAAATTACCCTTAGACTTTTACGCAGCCACAACGGTTGCGACAAAGACACGCGATGCTCATGTTACTGGTGCTAATCAGCGTTATCAAGAAGCAGGCGTTGATTTAACCCAGATATTTGAGAACAGCGATACATGCCCTATATGCTCCAAATATAGCGGAATGGTTGTAAGTTTATCTGGAGAAACAAAAGGATTTAAAACCAAGGATGAAGTGAGGCTTCCGCCTTATCATCCTAATTGCAGAGGGACCACGAGGCCATACGTTCAAGAATTTAAAACGCCTGAAGAGATTCAAGCTGAAAAGGATAAGTGGAAAAAATGGGAGCCTGAGAAAGACACCAGGACCCCGGCACAACGCAAAGCTTATGAAAAAGAACAGGCAATTCGCAGGAAAGCCAATGAGGAAAAGAAACAATTCATTCGATATCAAAGTGTATTGGGAGCTGAAGCACCAAAGACGTTGGGGGCTTTCAGAAGAATGAAACGATCTAACTCCCTTAAATATCAGGAGTTACAAAGCATGTATAGAAGCAAAGCCCGAGAGTCTATTTCATAGGCTTTTTTATTTTGTCCAACCCTGATGACGTTTAAAAGCTAGGGATAGTCCAGGTGGCTATAAAAGGAGGATGCTTGATGCATATCATTAAAAAGAAATTACTGTTGTTAAAGTTGAATATACAATTCTTTGCTGCAGATCCACCACCAACTGATCCACCGGCAGACCCGCCAGCAGACCCACCAGCACCTAAAGTGTACGATGAGGAATATGTAAGGAAATTAAGGGAAGAAAGCGCCAGGTATCGGACTAAAGCAAAGGAATTGGAAACTAATTCAACTAATCAACAGCAGGAACTAATCAACAAAATGTTCACAGCATTAGGAATTAACCCTGATCCCAATGTGGAGTTTGAAAAACAATTATCAACAGCTCAACAACAAGCCCAGGCGGCTGAAAAACGAGCTAATGACCGATTGATTCAAGCTGAAATCAAGGCCATTGGAACAGAATTGAACCTAGTTGATTTGGAAGCTGTGGATAAGTTAGTGGATAAGTCTTCTTTTTCTGTGAAAGAAGATGGTTCAGTAGAGGGTGTCAAAGAGGCACTTGAACAGTTGGCTGCGGATAAACCGTACTTAGTTAGTGTTCTTGGTGAACCGAAACCAAACGGATATGTACCGGGTGCCCAACAAAAAGGCAATAATCCACAACCAGAAGATGCATACACTCGTGCAAAAGAACGATTCAAAGACTTGAAAGAAAGAAAACAAATTAGATTATAGGAGGAAAAACAATGCCATACAATTTGGATCAAACAAAAACCGCATTCACTGGCGGTAAAAACATTCTAGCTTCCGAACATTTTCAATATATCGAAGTCGGTGCAACACTTAAAGGCGGTTCTGCCTATGCGTTAGGTGAAGCAATCGGTAAAGTAGCATCAGGAGCAGACCAAGGGCTATGGGTCAAATATGTGAATGGGGCTACTTACGCTGATTTAGGTATTCTTAATGTCGATGTGGTTAATGTTGCATCAAATACAGTGGTCGGTGAAGTTCTTACACGTGGTTCGGTTTACGCTGCTAAACTTCCTGCATCCGTTACAGCAGAGTTTAAGACAAAAACACCAATGATCCGTTACATCTCTCGTTAATAGATAACTATAAAAATTATTTGGAATATTAGGAGGAAATAATAATGGCAGGAATTACGCACTTAGAGGAATTTCAAAAACCAGCACTTCAAGCATTGGTGGATATCACAACGGAAGAAGCGCCGTTATCCATTGCAGATGAATTCATTCCAACAGTAACAACTTTTAATCGTAGGTTTGCTTATGACATTATCGAAAATAACAACTTCATTGCTGAATACATGGGGTATGGTGCAGAACCGCCGGTAGTAGATCGTAACGCAATTGCCAGCAAAGCAGGGGAAATTGCTTACTTCGGTCTAAAACACATCATGACATACGAAGAACTTCAAGCCTTAAATGAAGCACGTAACGATGCAGAACACCGTGCTGCTATTGATGCTACAACAGTAACATCTGTGGATTTGGTTAAGGGTTCCCTTAAATTAATTCAACTTGCAAAGATGGAAGCACTAACTAAAGGGCGTTTCGAAGCGCAAGGGAATATTAAGGTTGCTTTCAACTATGATATTCCAGCAGAAAACAAGAAAGTTTGGACAACTGGTGCTGATTTAGACACTGTTGATTTCGATGTAGTTGGTGGTCTTATGGCTGAAGTGGACAAATATGTTGCGCTTAATGGTCAACTTCCTGAAGTTATGTGGATTTCCCGTGAAATTCAAGCTAGATTGCTACGCAACCAAACAATTATTGCTGAAGCGGGACGGGAATCAACTGCTACACGGGTATCTGTTGAACAATTGAATGGAGTTCTGGATACTTACGGATTACCACCAATCCGAGTGATCCAAGAACGTACAACATCATATAAAGACAACTTCACAGGTCAAAAAGTGGTGAAAGAATTTATGCCAGCTAACCGAATCGTTATGCTTGGCAAAGGTAGAGGGAATGAGTACAAATTAGGCCCAACACTTGAAAATAACTTCAAACCAGGAATTTATATGGATGCTTATGATAAAAAAGAGCCGATTCAATCAGTGATCAGAACAGTTGGAGCAGGTTTCCCAATCCTTGAAACACCATCATTAATCCACCACATCGATGCATTCACGATTGCTTAAGTTAAAGGAGGAATGAACGTGGCTAAAGCTAAAAAAGAACAAGAAATTAATGTAGAAGAATTGAATGAAAAAGAACTGAATGATGTTACTGAAACCCAAGAAGCACCAGAAGAATCACCGGTTGATTCTGTTGAAGGTCCTGATACTGTAAAAGTAAAAGTCCTGGATTGCTACATTGGCGATAAAGGACCAGGGGAAGAAGCGGAACTTCCGAAAGGTGCAGCTGAACATTACGCATCTATCGGATATGTAGAAATAAAAGCAGAAGACAAGGATTAATTTCTTTGTCTTCTTCACTTTAAAGGAGGGTACATCATGCCAAAATATATTGCTAATGAATATCTACTACACAACGGAAAGATTATCCAAACTGGTGACGATGTGGAACTAACAAAAGACCAAGCGGATCATCTTGGTGATAAAGTTTCTGCTAAAACGGAAGCTGGAAAAACAAAGAATGTGGATGTAGTTCAAGAAAAGTAGGTGAATGATATGGCGTTCATTGAAATAGATGAGTATCTTCATAAGTTGCATTATACAAAGCATTATACTGATCTTCCTGTAGACCTTCGTGAAAAGATTGCATTCACGGCAGAAGAGATGTTAAAGAATCATTTCGATGAAACTTTACTCTCGGATAAAATAATCGCCTTGCAAACCATTTATATGATTGAAGGTGAAGATGAAGAGTTTGCCAAGTTTAAACGACAAGGTGTGAAATCCATGAAGGTGGATGAAATATCCTTCTCGTTTGATACAGGCAACATTTCCCCGGAGGTTATATCCATCATAGCCAAAGTTACCGAAACGACAAAAAGTAGTACTCGTGCTTATGTAGGAAGGTTGATTTAAATGCCAAAACCTCCTATGAAGGACGTTATAACTATCTCTAGCCCAAGTGGAAGTCCGGTAGATGATTATGGTAGGAAGGTTAATGATTACGGTCGACCATCCTACACTAAAACAAGCTCAAAAGCTCGTGTTAAACACACGACAGATGTTGATCTGGAAGTAGATGGTGAAGTAATTAAAAACGTTCTGATCATCAAGATCCCTCCAGAAACAAAGGTGGAAGAGGGTTATCAAGTCGAATGGGTTGATCGGTTCGGAAAGGTAACCAAAGGTTCGATTGAGGGCATACAAGAAACCCTAAATTATGGCGGCGATAAAGTTTATTATCGAACGATTTACGTCAATAAATCACCGAGGTTAAACTAATGTCTGAAAAAGACGATGTAATCCGGTTAGAATGGGATGGTCTTGAGGAATTTGAGGATTTACTTTTCGGGATGGAAGATGAGGTCGAACGTATAGCCAAAGTGGAAATGACTAAATACGGCTTACTTGTTGAAGAGGGTACCAAAGCTTTAGCTCCTAAAGATACTGGTGATCTTGAACAGAGTATAAACTTTGGTCCAGCTACAAGGGAAGGCGGTTTAATCGTAGTTGAAGGTGGTTCTAATCTTGAGTATGCCCTAAGGCGTCACGAAGAACCTAGTAAAATGGGGATACGTGACAAGTTCGACAATGGAGCAAAGTTCGATAATTATTACATTGCTGGTAAAGGGCGCAAGACGCTCCGAAAACCAACTTGGAGAGGTTACAAAGCAGGTCGTAAGTTCCTCCAAAATGCAATCAATGCCACCGAAGAAGATTACAACAAAATGAACGAACGAATATTAGAAAGACTTTTAGGCGGTGACAAGGAATGATTCACCGATATTTAAAAACTGAAGCAGAAAGGGAATTCCCTGATTTTCTGTGGACCATCAACTATTATACCGGGAATATGGATACAGGAACCATTTTTACAGAAGGTGGAGGAAATCCTGATACCTACGATTTTAAATGGAGATATCCTGAATACATGATATTTATCCGATCATCCGATTGGGATAAAGCGGAGTTGATTGCACAAAAAGTTTATGATCTGTTTCATGATAATAAAGATTTCAGGGTTGAGGAACGATTATTTGTAAAAGACAGTGATATTTTTAGTGACCGAGCATTTTATGTTCAGTCTTTATTTGCGTTGTCTGAGCCTATTCGTTTAGGTGTATCGGATGACAAGATGGAGTATTCCATAAATATAAGAGCGACATTAAGGGAGGAAAATTAACATGGCAGAAGGCGAAATCAAAGTACCGTTTGGGTTGGCTGATATCACGGTAACAACAGCAGCTGGGGATACAATTAAATTTGACGGAAAAGAGAATATGCAGGTGGAAGGCGGAGAAGTTACTTTGACACCTCAATTTTCTGATATTCAATTTGCTGATTTTGGGGAGTCTGTTTATGACAAATACATCACAGCCTATGATGGAACGGTAACTTTCTCAGCAGGACAAGAGTCAATTAAAGTTCTGCAAGCGGCTATGAGTTATTTAGATACAATCACTGACACGGCAACGCCTGGGAATGTTGTAGGTTTGATGGATGCCAAAATTGGCACCTCAATGAGGTCGAGAGCTGGGAAAGTTACTATCCATCCGCGTATCATGGGTACGGATAAATCTTACGACATCACTATCTACAAAATGGCTTCAATTGGTGAATTCACTCGATCATACAAAAATGAGCAAAGTAATATCCCTATTGAATACTCCATGTTCCCGCGCGATGGATTCGATGTAAGCAAACCAGGAAACTTCTTCTATATCGGTGGGAAAGATCCGAACGCTGTAGCTTAATTTAAACTATAAAAAAATACTGAAAAAACCGGGCACCCTTCGGGGTGTCTTTATAATTGGAGGAAACTACATGACAACTATTAATTTAAAAATCAAGAATGAAGAAGGCGGAAAAAAAGTTATTCAGCATGAGATTGAAGAATTGAACGGGTTCCAATTTGAAGGTGTTATGAAGGTGGTAAACAACATCATTAAAGAATTGCGTGATGATGAATCTTTACAAGGTTTATTCAGTACGATATTCGGTGATGCAGATTTGTGGGATGTAGACATTCAAGATATTGATCTAGCGCAAGTGAATTCCCAATTCATTACAAACGGTGTGAATTCATTCGAGACAATATTGATTAAATTACCTAACAGGGCTTTTGAACTACTATCTGTTTTAAGCGGAGTAGAAGTAAACGTTATTAAAGAACAGAAGTTTGATGACATCCTTAATATTTACGATGCAATCCTAGAAGAAAATGATGTGGATAAATTAATCAAACGCGTAAAAAAGTCTTTCGTACTGACTCAAGGAAAAATGAAATTCTTGAACCTGGTCAAGAAGGTAACAGGGACTCCAGAGACTCCGACACCAGTTCAATAATAGAAACTCTTGTATTTAACCTTTCAACACGTCTGGGAGGACGTACAGAGGTTTTAAATACTCCTATAGTTGAAAGCCTCGGGTATTTGCTGATGTTACGTGAAGAGAACGAGGCTCAGGCTCAAAAAGAAGACATGGAAAGGTGGATTTCCTTCTTCTCTCTAATCAACTCTCATCCAGAGGCAGATGCAAAGGCCCGAACTAACTTCATGAAACTCATTGAACCTAAACCTAAAAACAATCCGGTACATAATCCGGTTCCTAAATATGAAACAGATATTGAACTTCTTAAACAATTAAAGGCTCAACAGGAAGGAGGGAAATAATTGGCTACAGTAAGGGAATTACAAGCGAGATTCACCGCGCAGGTTGACGGGCTTAGAACATCAATGAGATCTGCGACCAGTGAATTTAGAACATTTGGCCGTAACTCGGAACGTTCTTTTGACGGCACGAACAAATCCTTCAAAAAAATGTATCGCCAATTGGATAACTTGCCTGATCACCTTAAACCTTTCCACGAGTCGTTAAACACCACACGAAAAGAACTAATCAAAACGGAAAAGCAAGGGGCCAAAAGTTTAGATGAGATGAGCAGTTCAGCTTTGAAAACTGCAACATCTTTGGACAAAATGACCTCGGTAACGGATTCCGGGAAGAAAGCTACGAAGATTATTCAAGAGTTGGCTGGAAGCGTAAAAGAAACAAAACTTGCTGTTATGGGTCTGAATAAAGACGGAACCATGAAACTATCCACACAAGAGTCAGAAGCGAAAATAAAAGAGTTCCGTGAGCAAATTGAAAAGACCAAGAAGTCATTAGAAGGCATCAAGGACGCTGGAGACATGGCCTCTTATAATGCCGGGATGCAAGTATTAAACCGGAAATTAAGAGAGGTTGACGATTCATTTAGAGCGGTTGACCGCGGTGGTAGGTTATACACTCAACAATTGCGAAAAATGGGTATAGTCACTTCAGACATGGCAAATGAAGCAGCCATTCGTATGGAAGGTTATAAGGATGCCTTTCTGAATTCAGTTGATTTAATGAATGCCAGGGCATCACAATCATCTAAAATGATGAAAATCTTGGATGAAACTTCAATGATCGCATCTGTTGACCGTGTATTTTTGAAGGTCGGTGATAGGCTTGAAAATATGGCTAAACAAGGAACGGCTGCAAATTTAGCTATTTCTATGTTGGGCAAAGACGCAAGCATGAAGGATCTCCAAGATAGGATCATGCTAATCAACCAAGGACTAATGAGAATGAATTCTGTTGCGTTAGCGGGTGGCATTGCGATTGCTGGTTATACTGCTGGTATGATCAAATTGAGTGAAGCGGTTGATGGACGGTTAGGGCCGGCCTTTGACACATTCAAAGAAACCTGGTTAGAAGCGTTAACTCCATTTGCTAAAGTCTGGACTGACGTAGCATTGGGTGTAGTAAAAGGAGCTACAGCAGTCGGTGAATTTATAAACAAAGTGAATGAGTTAAACCCGAGCATTTCAGCAGCCGTTGGAATGTTTTCTTTTTTATTCACGGGAATATCCGTGATCTTAGCTCCAATGGCAATTGGTATTGGTAGAGCAAAAGGGATGAAAGCAGCCTTTTCAAGTTTGATGTTAATTGCTAAACCATTTGTAACAGGTTTTTTAAGAATTGCAGGTATGGCATCGGTATTATCTGGCGGTCTAGTTTTAATAGGTGGGGCCATGATGAAACTCTGGAATCATTCAGAAAACCTTAGATACGCAACAGGTGCATTATGGGCTACTTTAAAAGACGCAGGGGGTCAGATAGCCAAACCACTTGTAAAGGCATTTCAGGAATTGAGTGGTGGCTTTAAATCCTTACTAAACACTTTTGTAGGTAGCGACGGAAAGAGCATGGAATCGTTTTGGCAAACACTCGGTGACAAAATCGCTAGAGTGATTAACGATATATCCGCAACAATCATGACAATCACTCCATACATTACCGATTTCGTCACCAAAATGACTGAATGGGAAGGGTTCATCCCGATTGTAGCTGGATTAGCTACAGCATTCGCAACATATAAAGCGATATTGATCACCACAACAACAGCGCAAAAGGCATGGGGGATTGTTACAAAAGCTTCGACGCTGCTTATGAAAGCTTATAGGGCGGCGACTGTTGCCTTTGCATTAGCAGGAGGCGGAGTAAAGGGCGTTCTTGCGGTTATGACGTTAGGAATGAAGAGTTTAAACCTAACTATGAAAGCCAATCCAATTTTGTTGGTTGTATCATTATTAGCCGGATTGGGCGTGGCTCTTACAATAGCCTATAAAAAGAGTGAGACATTCCGGACTATTGTAAATAAAGCCTGGGCTGGCATTAAAAAAGGATGGCAAGCTACAGCAGATTTCTTTACCGAAACCATTCCGAAATGGACTAAGAATCTTATTAAATGGTTTGGTGATGCAAAAGACGGTGTGATCAAAAAATGGGATGACTTGAAAAAGGGGACAAAAGAAAAATATAATGCAGTCATTGATTTCTTTGCTAAATGGGGACCTTTGATGTTAGCCGCCTTAATGGGGCCTATAGGTTTAGCGGTTTATGGAGTCATAAAGAACTGGGATAAAATAAAATCTAAAACCAAAGAAATCCTTGAATTGGCCAGAAAAATAGTCGTTGAAAAGTTCGAATCCATTCGTAAAAGCATCAGTGACAAAATCACTGCAGCCCGAGATAAAATTGTGGATATCTGGACTTCAGCGAAAACGAAAACACGTGATCTAGTTGAGGGCTTGAGAAAAACAGCTACGGATAAAATTGAGTCTATGCGAAAATCCGTAAGCGATAAAATGACTGCAATACGAAATAAAATTAATGATTTGTGGACTAGTGCCAAAACGAAAACACGCGATTTGGTAGAGAGTATAAGAAAAACGGTAGCTGATAAATTTGAATCCATGAGGTCAGGAATATCGACAAAAATGGGTCAAGTCCGCGACAAAGTAAGTGAAATGTGGACTTCAGCGAAGACAAAAACGAAAAAATTGATTGATGATATGGTTTCTGCAGCAAAAGGAATGCCAAAACGAATTGGTGACGGGATTAAGAGCATGTCAGGTAAAGCACTTGATGGGGTGAAATCTCTAGCTAAGAAAATGGCAGGAGGATTAGAAGGCGCCATTAATGCCATTACTCAGGACGGTATTAATACGGTTCTTAGTAAGATTGGTGTTGCCAAAAAGTTTCGCATTCCTAAGTTGGATATTCCGGGATACAAAAAAGGTACAGATGGCCATCCGGGTGGTTTAGCAATCCTTGGTGATGGAAAACAAAAGGAATTGTTTGTAACACCTGATGGTCAAACAGGAATGAGTCCTGCAACAGATACTTTAATGAACCTACCTAAAGGGACGAAAGTATTCTCAGGGAAAGAAACGCAACAATTAGCATCTGAAGGATTAATTCCTAAATACAAAAATGGTGTAGGAAAAGCTTTATCTTGGCTAAAAGACAAAGAAATTCGATGTGTGGAGTTATGCCACTAATCCCGGAAAGCTCATGAAGAAAATATTCGGGAGTATGGATTTAGGTCTTCCTAATGTTACGGGTGCAGCCAAAGAAATCGGAAAAGCTTCAATCGGCAAAGTGAAAGACGGGGCCATTGATTTTATCAAGAATAAGATGGCTGAATATATGCCTACTTTCGGCGGTGGTTTCGGTTTCGGTTCTGCTTTCAGGCGCACTAGTAATTTCGGTCTGCGTAAATCACCAGGAGGCATTGGATCCACGAATCATAAAGGTGTGGATTGGGCAGCTCCAGCAGGTACACGAATTCCTTCTCAAACAGGCGGCCGTGTCAGCTTTAGTGGTGTGAGAGGCGGTTATGGAAACGCGATTATTGTCAATGCCGGTGGGGGATATGAACACCTATACGGACATAACAGTAAAAACCTAGTATCTGTTGGACAGAATGTGACACCTGGACAAACTATAGGATTAGTTGGCTCGACTGGTAACTCAACCGGCCCACATGTCCACTATGAAGTAAGGAAAAATGGTGTTGCGATTAATCCAGACAGTATCCCAAGCTTTGGAGGAAAGGTTAGCGGTAAGTTGGGACAATGGATCAGTGCCGGCATGACTCGTGCGGGTGTATCCGGTCCTAACTGGATGCAAGGGTTGAATTCCATCATACAAAAAGAATCAGGTGGTAACCCAAATGCAACTGGGGCACCTACAAGTACCGGGACTGCAAAAGGATTGATGCAACTTAAAGATTTCAACTATAAAGGTAATCCTTATGATCCTGTAAACAATGTTTATCACGGAATTAGATACATCAAGGGTAGATACAAAACGATTGAAAAAGCCATGAGCTGGTGGAAAAAACATCATTGGTATGCAAAAGGGACTGACAGTCACATTGGCGGCAGTGCGGTCTTAGGTGACGGGGGTAAGAATGAACCATTCATGTTACCTAATGGACAAATGGGGTTGAGTCCTAACAGGGCTACATTATTCCCTAACTTGCCAGCAGGAACTAAAGTATGGTCAAGCATCCAAGACTTTATAAAAAACATCAACTTAGATGGAATTATAAGAGCTTTTGAAACGTTCTCTCAAATAACTTCCGATGGTAGCATTATGGCCAACATAGGAAATCGTTCGTTTGATAAATGGCAGCAAGCAGGCAGTGGATTGTCAGGGTCATACAATAGCGATTCACCTTATGCCTCAGAACGTGAAATCATAATTGAAAACCATTTGTATATGGATAGCAAAGAGATTGGAAAGGGAACACATAAGGTTATCACAGAGTATCAAAACCAAGAGAAACGAATAATTAGAAATAACATAAAAGGGAAAATAAGGGGGTGATAAGATGAGGACTTTCACCTTTAATGATATAAGGAAAGATTTTGTGATTCCCTTATTCGGTAATAATCGGGAACCATGGGCACCTATTGAACGTCAGTATCAGGATGTGCCAGGTCGAGCGGGCGTATATATGAGGAATAAAAGAGTCGTAAAGCAAAGGAATATAAATGTTCCTGTTCTGATCCATGATCTTGATACAGATTACAATGAATTAAAAGAGGAATTAGCAGAATGGCTCATTCACGATGAACCTAAACCATTGGTATTCGATGATGAACCAAATCGCATTTATTATGCTGTAGTGGATGGAGCTTTTAACCCGGAGGATATAGTCACTTTCGGGAAAGGTACCATCCCTTTCGTTTGTCCTAATCCTTATAAGTACGGCTATGAAGAATCTATAATTTTAGGAAATTATCCAATTCGAAATGAGGGGACAGTGGAAGCGAGTCCTATTTTTTCTGTTAAATTTTCAGCTGCGGCAAGTGAATTCACTTTCACTAACGATAAAGGAAAGTTTGTGCGAATTATTTTTAACTTCGTAGCCAATGACTTATTGGTAGTAGATATGGATAAACGTAAAATAACCATTAATAACAATGTGAGGATGACAACTTTAGATTTGAATAGCACTTGGTTTAGCCTTCAACCAGGTAATAATGTAATAACCGTAAGTTCGGGAGCCACTACAACAATAATTTTTAGTCCTAGGTGGCTCTAAGGGGGTGTAGTTATGTCAGATTTATATATATTCGACCCATATGATAACCTTTTAGCTGTTTTATCTAATAATTCAGAAGGAGCATGTCCGTTTTGGGATGCTCCTTTTGGAGAACGGATAAATCAAGGGTCTACATTCGAATTCACCACAACTGCCGATCATGAAGACGCACGATCCATTGTGGCTCAAAACCAAGTGGCATTCAAAGATAAGGACGGAGCATTTCGTCTTTTCGTCATTAGTGAGCCAGAAAAGATAAATGATAGTAGCGGCCCAACCATTCGTGCAGTGTGTGCGGCGGCAATGTTGGAATTGAATGATGAAATCATAAAAGATGTCCGACCATACAATACAACGCTTAAAGATTCAGTTACCCGGGCTTTATCTGGTACCCGGTGGAAAGTTGGTGAAATAGCAGAATTAGGTCTGAATTCTACTAACTTTTACTACATCAATGTTACTGAAGCGATCACCCAAGTAATAAATACATGGGGTGGCGAACTTAGGGACAGGGTTGAGATAAAAGATAATAAAATTACAGGCCGTTTCATTGATATCCTTCCAAGGCGTGGAGTTGATACAGGTAAGCGGTGGGAGATAGATAAGGATATCTTAAAAATCACTAACAGGACTCAATCTTATCCCAAAACAGCTTTATGGGGACGGGGATCATCCGTGCCGGTGACTGATGATGATAACTCTGAGGTTGAAGAGTTTACCCGCAAAATAACCTTTGCAGATGTAGTGTGGTCAGTAGCTAATGGAGATCCAGTTAATAAGCCGGCAGGTC
Source organism: Peribacillus sp. Aquil_B1 (assembly GCF_022603275.1). Lineage (NCBI taxonomy): Bacteria > Bacillati > Bacillota > Bacilli > Caryophanales > Bacillaceae > Peribacillus > Peribacillus sp. Aquil_B1. The sequence continues at coordinate 1,104,701 of NZ_JAKXEE010000001.1, forward strand.
AGGAATGGGTAGGCGATCCAACAGCATTAGAATTGTATGGTCGAAAAAATGATGATGGTTCTTTGCGACATCGTAATGGAGTTTATGAAAGTAGTGATCAAGAAGATCCTAAATTGTTACTTAAAGAAACTTGGGAAGCTTTGCAAGAACAAAAGAAACCCATAGAAAATTATGAAATGGATGTATTTTTACTCCAAGACCTTACCGGGTATGATCACGAGAAAGTTCGTCTTGGAGATACGACCTTCGCTATTGACCGTTCCTTTTCTAAACCCATAGAGGTTGAAGAGAGAATTATTAGCTTTGAGTATGATATTTCAGACCCGGATAATTCAGGTGTAGTTGAATTAGGTAATTTTATCGACCTGTATTCTGACGATGATCGACTTGATCAGATTGAGGCAAAGTTGAACGACAACACAGGGATTTGGAACAACGGCGGGAATAAACCGATAACTGATGGGAAAATTGAAAACATAACACCTGCTAAACCTGAGAACGTCATTGCTACAGGGTTATTCCAAAATGTTTTAGTGGAATGGGATTTTGTTAATGCTCTTTATATTGCAAACTATGAGGTATATGCTTCGCAGGTATCTGGTTTCGCCCCCGATATCTCGAATTTAGCTTGGAAAGGCAAATCAAGCATGTATACGCATAAGGCCAATAGAAATGAACAATGGTACTTTCGCGTAAGGGCTGTAAACACGCACGGTGTGGCTGGTCCGTTATCTGAACAAGTTACAGCGAACACAGCTAGAATAATTTCGGATGATATATTATTCGGTGTGGAAGTAGCTGCCGAATTAAGAGAATTAAGTAAGACAGCTAAACTCCTGGCTGACGGTACAATTGATGATAAATTAATGGCTGCAGGATCTATTACAGCACAAAATGCAGCTATTGCAGCTTTAGCTGTAGGGGCTGCTGCTATTCAAAATCTTAGTGTCACTAATGGAAAGCTTGATAACCTTTCTGTAGGTCAAGCACAAATACAAGACTTAGCTGTAACTAATGCAAAAATTGCTAATTTGGCCATTGATAATGCAAAAATTGCTAATATATCCGCAGATAAAATTAAAGTCGGTACTTTAAACGGAATTGATATTACCGGAGTAACCATTAATGGTAGTACTATAATAAGTCGATCAGGTGGTACTGAAACTGAAATTTCAGGTGGAGAGTTCCATACGTCTGGTTCTTTCACTAGAACATTCGGCAATAACACAGCATCCTATACTGCGTTCATCGATTCATACGATGGAGCGTTAAGAGCAAGGATTACTGAAAAGAGGGTTAATGGTGTAAAGAAAAACACGCAGGAAAGATGGCTTACTTTTACCGATAAGACCATTACTTCTCAACGTGAAGTGCACTCGGGATCTGTTGATTATAAGAATGCAAGATTTATCGATTTCTTTGCAGATGAGACATTAAATGGTGATGTAGCTGGTTTAGGTATGCATATCTATTCTGGACAAAATACCTTAATAGAAGCAGCTTATAATATGGACATCAAGACAGGGGCAAATCAGTATTTAACTATTGATTCTGGTGGGGGAGTGGCAATTGAATCAAACAACAATATCCTTTCATTAAGACGGAAAACACCATATACATCTGAATCAGGTTCATTATTGACCTTCCAAAGTTCGGATAAAACTTGGCAGGGTGCTGTAGGGATACCGAATGACCAACGCAATATGCATGTAACTAGTTATTTTGGAGATTACATTATTCTGCGGTCATCATCAGAAACCCATGTAAAAGATACTGAAAATAATTCATTTATGCCAATTAGGTCAAGTGAATACCGGAATGGATCCAGTATCACTTATAAAACGAACATAGAAGATTTAGAGAATATAGGTCTTGATATAATCAACAAACTTCAAGTAAAAAAATACGTATTGCAATCAGATGTAGACAGTGGTGTCTATGATAACTGGCAGGTCGGAGTTATTAGTGAACTTAGTCCAGAGGTTGCCACTCCTGAAGGATTGGCGGTAAATATGTACAAAATGTTGAGCTATTCAGTCAAGGCTATTCAAGAACAACAATCTATTATTGATAGTTTAGAACAAAGAGTAAGTGATCTCGAAATGATTGCGTAGGAGGTTTATTATGTCTGATAAATTAACAGAACAGCAACAGGCTGAACTTCAACATGCTCAGTCTTTTTATATTGCAGTCATTGGGGATTTGAAACAACAAGTGGCCGATTTAGCTGATAAAAAGGCTGTGCAGGTTGCTCTCAATGCCCAAAATCAACAAACAATTAAAAACCTATCGAAGCAACTTACTGAAATGGAACAAAAACTAATTGAGGAAAAAGCAAAACACGCTGGACCTGTTCCTAAAAAGGAGGTAAAACCTGAATGACAACAATACAAATTGTAGAGCATAGTGGGAAAACGCATTTAACAGAAGTGGAAAATTACAGTGCTGCTGATACCTTCCAACAGATGCAAAATGCATTAAATAGCAATTACATGATCCTTATCGGAAGTGTAGTCATCGATGCAAGAAGCATTAACACAATAACAGAGGTTTTGCCTACTGAAGAAACTACAGCCTAATAACAGGCTTTTTTTATTGCCATGAAAGAGGGTGCGAGATGCTTAAAGAATTTTTAATAGTTGTTGATGTAGCAAAGAGTGTAAGAAATGCAGTGTTTACAGTGAATACAAATGATTTAAACACATTAAAATTATTTATTACTATTAACAAAGCAGGTGTCCCGGTTAATTTAACGGGAGCCACAGCGGTACGATTAGCCGTGAAAAAACCTGACCGAAAAACAGTATTCCAAGAGGGGACCATTGTTGATGCTTTAAATGGTAAATGTACGTTTATACTAGACTCCCAAGCTTATAATGTATCAGGGGATCATGAAGCAGAAGTAATGGTATATGTAGGAAGTAATGCAGTAATTGTTACGAAAGAATTTAAGTATTTCACTCAAAAGGGGATCTTGAGTGGAGAAACACTTGAAAGTACAAATGAATGGCCAGTTCTCAATCAGGCGATAGCAGCTGGGGAATTCCTTAAAGAATATGATTTGGAAAGACTAGCTGATATTGCAGACATTATCGAAAGTGGTGGTGGAGGTGGTACGGGATTTAATGTAAGAGACGTAATTAATGGTGAATCGTTTACTATTGGTGGATCAACACCTTCACCTAATACTGCGCCAACATTAACGTCCTCTTTTGTTCCGGTTACTATAGATGACAAAACTACACTTTCGATTCCTTATTCAATTGCAGATGACAAGACTGCATCTTTAACTGTTACTGAAACGAAAAATGCTGTTTCTGCGACTAAGACTGTGAACAAAGGTGCCAATACATGGAATGTCGGATTGTTAGCGGTAGGTAATCATACTTTGACGTTGAAAGTTACGGATAGTGAAGGATTGTCGAGTAACATTTTAACATTCGCGATCACAGTAACCGCGCAAGTAAGCAATGTTCCAGTAACAGGTGTAACATTAAATAATCCTACTTTAACTATCACGAAGGGGAATACTTCACAACTAACGGCAACAGTATCACCTTCTAATGCTACGAATAAAGCTGTTACATGGAGCAGTTCAAACACAGCTATAGCTACAGTTAACAGCAGTGGATTAGTAACGGCAGTTGCCTCAGGTAGTGCAGTTGTAACAGCCACAACAACCGATGGAAACTTTAAAGCAACGTGTGCATTAACGATAAATGAGGGTATAGTTACGCCACCAGGTCCGGTAACGGCTGAAGTATATGAGGATAATGGTTACTTGAATATGCCTATAACGCAATATCCATGGGCTGGTTTGACTGGTTATGCAGATGCTAGTTATATTGGCATGACAAGCGGATCACAAATATTAACCGCGCTATTCGATGAAACAACAACAAACGGCGATCCTGTATTAATCAATGGCTATCCATTTAAACCATTCGTGGTCGGTATGCCTACATCAACATATCCGTATGAATGTGTAACGATTGCCACAACAGGTTCGCCTATTCATAGGATCATATTGAAAGTGTCGACAGTGAAAGGGGCAACAGCTACGGAAATTGCAACCTATCTGCAAAACTCAGGTTTACGAATGAAAATAAAATTATCAAACTCTTATAAAGTTCTTACAATCACGCCTAATATTGATTCTTTTGAAACTAGAACTTCGGGTGTGGTTGCCGGGTTTGAATATGTCAAATTCAGATTAGTTGATGGAATTGGAAGTTATGTGCCAACTATATCTATTAGTAATAGATTCTTTTCATCAAATGGTTACACTGTTGTTGAAGCAGGATCAAGCAGCATTCATGGTAGCGTAAAACCGAGTGTGCGGGTTAATACAGACGGAATGATGGAGATGGTTTTACCAATTGGGACATTAATAAGTCGAGATGCAGCTGGTGTAATTGACTACTTGACTAAAAATAACTTGAAGATATATTACGTATAAAAAGGGGGAGTTGTTGAGTGGATGGACAAATAAAAGTACTTGACGGAGTTTTCCCAGTAACGGTTGCAGAAGCTGTTTATGTAGAACCAGCTATAACACTAAAACAAGCCATTCAAGATGGGACGCTTGGTGGTGGCGGTGGTAGTTCTTATCAACTTCCTACAGCATCGGCCACAACTTTAGGCGGCGTTAAAGTAGGAACAGGATTGGCGATGAATAACGGGGTATTAAGCGCAACAGGCGGTGGCGGCGGAGAAAGCGTCTCCGTTAGCGGAAGGGGCCACGCTATATTTTCTTTAAGGGGTGGCGTTGTCAATGTAAAAAAAGATACAGATACTACAAAAGTTAATTATTCATTCCCAACTTTAGACACAAATAGATATAGAAGGTTGTTTGTATGGAAGCCATCAGGGACGGGTAACACTTCTATAGACTTGGCTGATGGGACTTTAGAAGAAAGCGACGCCTTAATTTATAACCTTACAACTAATACCGTATCGATTAAAAATGGTAGCTGGGGAAATGTGGCGGTGTCGCAAAACGAATATTTACTTTTATATAACACCTTGGGTATTGTAGGAGGATTGTTAAGTCATTATTGCGTATACGGTGGCGATTCTTTAGGGATTCCTGTAAAAGAACTTGAAGGGGAATTGATATCTAATACCGGATCTACTCAGGGAACGTTTATTGTAGGTGATAATATTTATAAATGTTATCATTCTAACGATGAACACACGGATTTTATGAATATAACCGCGGTTTCCAAAACTAATCCTAACACTACCATAAAAACAATTACGCATAATCTAGGCCATATGAATGCGCCAGATTATAGTGCAGTTAAAGATTCTTTGATTGTGGGTAATGGTTCAAAGAGCTTCACATTATTACCTAAAGGGTGGATACTTCCCAATTTTGCCGCCTTGTTAGTTGGGACTACGATTGATTTTAATGCGGTAGATAAAATCGAATTAGACTTCAGTCAATTGGTCGGGGAATGGAAGGGGCAGTTATGTTGGGGCTATGGTTCCAGCGATATTGTCTATTTGTTCACCAATGATAACCGAATCCTGAGGAAGATTCTTTTAGGTAAAGGGACGAATAATCTAGGGAGTGGTACCTTTATAGAAGGATCTGCAGCAACTAGATATAATGGCAGCTACTCCATTTTAAATACCTGGTACTCTAGGACCGTCGATACATTAGGTGGCATGTTCTTTCACGAAGGATACATTTATACGGGCGTCAAAGGAGCGAACAACATTAGGAAGTGTATCCCTTTAAATAATGGGTATTTCGATAGCGAATACAGGCCAATTTTAAATGCTACTGGAGATATGCAGGGCGTTTCCATATCTGACGGCCAAGTATATGCGTTTACGGATTACAAAGGATATAAATTTAGTTTGGGGAAACTTTGAATAGAACTGGTTTTTATTTTAGTTATAGAAAGGTAATAACCCATCATTCGTTGAATAAATGAATGTAGGAAGGGGTTATTCAAGTCATGTCGAAATTAAAAAGCTACTTATCATTAATTATATGGAATGTGTTTGTAAATACTTTAGGGAAATCTATATTGGTACCTCAAAAACTACGATACACGCTATATAAAATGGCCGGAATGAGAACTTCTTCGTCAAACATACGATCTGGTTGCACATTTCGCGGAAAAGGCCTTGTAATTGAAAAGGGTGTTTTTCTTAACCATAATGTATTTATCGATAGTTGGGAAAAGGTTTTGATTAAGGAGAATGCAGCAATTGCCTTTGATGTTTTAATCTGCACATCAGGCCATAAGATTGGAGAATCATTCAAAAGAGCTGGGGTTTCCGACAGGAAACCAATAGTGATTGGGAAAGGGTGTTGGGTAGGAGCACGGGCAACTATTCTCCCTGGAGTCATTTTAGGGGATGGGTGTGTCATTGCTGCAGGCTCAGTGGTAACTAAAGACTGCAAACCAAACACTCTCTACGCAGGTGTCCCAGCAAAAGAGATAAGATTATTAGAAGATGAATTACACCAAATTCATGTTTTGTAAACAGTAGGAACAAACTGTGCGGTTTCTTTCTTTATTTATTTATATTTATTTTTCCTAATTTCATATTAGGATATAATAGAAATAAATGAATAAAAGGTGTGATTTTTCTGACGGAAGCACTAAAAAAGCATCATAGAAAGTTACCTCGTTTGATAATTATCCAACGAATCATTCTTATTACAATTGGTGCTTTGCTAATGGCCACTGGACTGGAAATATTTTTAATTCCCAATCATGTAATTGATGGAGGCATTACAGGTATTTCTATTATGCTTTCTCACGTTACAGGTATAAAACTGGGAATCTTTCTTTTCCTTTTGAACCTACCATTTGTATATCTAGGATATAAACAGTTTGGAAAAACTTTTGCTATATCTACTATATATGGGATTATAATGCTTTCCATTTTCGCAACGTATTTCCATCCAATTCCACCCTTCACAGAGGATATCCTACTTGCTACAATTTTTGGCGGCATTTTCTTAGGTGTAGGTGTAGGAATGGTAATTCGTAACGGTGGTGCGCTGGATGGTACAGAAATACTTTCGATTGTTATAAGTAAAAAAGTGCCTTTTTCTGTTGGCGAAATTGTTATGTTCATCAATCTATTTATACTTGGTTCTGCCGGATTCGTTTACACATGGGATAGAGCTATGTATTCAATCTTAGCTTATGTAATAGCTGCTAAAGCCATTGACATTGTTATTACTGGAATGGAAGAAACAAAGTCAGTGTGGATAATTAGCGATGAAGCAAGAGAGATAGGTGATGCAATCAATAGCCGATTAGGGCGGGGTGTAACATATTTACATGGTGAAGGTGCTTTTACTGGAGAAGACAAGAAGGTTATTTTCTGTGTAATTACAAGACTTGAAGAATCTAAGTTAACAACAATTGTTGAAGAGATCGACCCTTCATCTTTCTTAGCAATGGCAACTATCGCGGAAGTACGTGGAGGAAGGTTCAAAAAGAGAGATATTCATTAATTTATAAAATAATTACTTATAAAAGCCAACATTTTGATGCTGGCTTTTTTTATGCCACTCTGGAACAAACTGCGCAATATACAAAGTAAGGAAGAGATGTAGCAGGTACTTCCTCATTGCTGAATGAATTATTAAAGCTATCTTTTATCTAATTGGTCAAGCTCATACTACTTAAAAACTGTTAAAATTGAAAAGCAGGATTGTTAGTGAACTTTTAACTAATTTAATCTTTTCTTAATTTTCACGAAAAGTAAAAGACTTGGTAAGTATATTATAAAGAAGCCCACCGAATATGGATTAATAACTTTACCTAATATATATATAATATCGACATCGAGAAAAAATATATTGACTAATAGTATAATTATGGACATAACACGTAACGGGTACTTTTGTTGGACATTAAATAATCGTCTAAAACCCCTACTGGCAGCCCATAAAGGAATGACCATATTGGGTATGATAACGATTGCCCACCAAGAAACGAGTATGTATTCGAACCGTTGAATGAAGGGCAATTCAATAATACTAGACATTGTTAGAGTTGGCCAAATGGTAAGTTCTAACTGATTTTTCGAATAATAAACTACCGCTACAAAATATAATAATAACAACAATAATGTTGTCATTAAGGTTCCACCATGAGCATACTTTTGTGATTTTTTGGCATCTTGAATGAAAGGGTAATATATCAAGATCATTTCAAAACCAAGCATTGATAATGACATACTTTTTGTTCCTTTCAATATTTCTGATAATGTATGATTAAAAATTGGAAGTGCATTCGAAAAATCAGCGTATCTAAAATCATAAAAAGGTACAAACACTAACCAGTATGAAACTAATAGAGTTAAAAAGGTAATACCTGTTATTGTTTGGAAACCACCCGTAATTATATAGTAAATCAAAAATAGAAAAACCAATGAAAAAGCCCAAGAAGGAACCCCTACAAACATCCAATTATGTATGACGTTTATATAACCGGTTATGATAGTCATACCAAGGATGAAATAATAAAAAATGAATAACAAACTGATGAAATTCCCAATCCATTTACCTAAAGTATGATTATTCGCGGTAATAAGATCTCCAGGAACAATATGGAAAATTTTATATATTATCCAAATTAATACATGAACTATTAGTCCGGCTAGGATAATGGAGATCCAGCCATCCGTTCCTGTGGCCTTAGCTAAATCCCTTTGGAAATTTAATACACCTAATCCAATTTGCATGGAATGCATTAAAAAAAACACATAGAATGGTGGAACCATATACTTTTTATCTACAATAGCTTGGTTCATATAAGACCCTCATTTGTATCGCTCATAATTCTCATGTTAATAATCTGGCTAAAAGATGTGAAATCTATTCAAAAGATTTCAATGATAAGTATAAAGGGAACAAACTTTGCGCTATTCCGTATGTATACGTTGGAGTGTTTACAGGTTGATGCGCCCATTACATTGGGGTTATTTCCTCCACTATTACGAAAAAACATCAATATTACATCCCTTCATTAAGATTTCATTACACTTGTAGTTTATGAAAAAGGGTAGGTTTGTACCAATGAAAATGCCTTTTAAGACAAGAATAGGCATAGAACACTTATTACAATTCAAGTCGTCCCAAAAGGGGCGGCTTTTTATTATGGATACATCCTAGATATACAGAGAGATAAAGAGAGATAAAGAGAATTATATGTTAAAGGGGGTCATGGACATTGGAGGAGATAGACGTGCCACAACGGCTAGAGGACCATGAACAGCGAATATCGAAGTTGGAAACCAATTATGGTGAGGTTATCGATAAGATCAATAGCATGGAAAAGGGTCAATTAGAAATTCAAAACGTAGTTCTTAAATCTTCTGGTGATCAGAAAGACTTGCTAAATAAATTAATTGAGCACAGCCTTGGGATTACCGTTAAGCAAGAAGAGACTAAAGGAGAAGTTTCTAAATTAAAGATTAGTTCACGCAAGGAAATAGTTTTAGGTTTACTTGGTGGTGGGGGTTTTGTTGGTATCCTCACTGCCATAATTGCATTTTGGGAAGAAATTACAAAATCCTTCGGAGGTTGATTATATGGAAAGCGAAGTCATGCAACAAGTATTAATTTTTACAACTATTTTAGCACCAATCGTAGCAGCGATGGTTCAGGTGGTTAAACAGACGGTTACTTTGCCGAACAACATACTGCCAATCCTAAGCTTGGTGGTCGGACTGGGAGTAGGTTCAGTTGCCTTCCCATTCACAGAGATGGACATTGTATTAAGGTTATGGGCCGGGGCTTTCGCTGGTCTAGGTGGAACTGGTCTTTATGAGTTAGTTGCCAAAAGAGAAGGAACTTCAAAATAAGCTGCCCATCGGGGTGGCTTTTTATTTTAGATTATAAGGAGACGATGGAAAAATGAACTTTACTAACCTTCCACAATTAGTCGATATGAGAGGTAAATTAAAAACAAAAGGTACTTATTCAAAACGCACCCAATCAATTACTCATCGTGTATGGCATCACTCATTAACCAAAAAGGATTTGGCCGGTTCTGATGCTGCAAGCTTTGCTGCATATCATGTAGGTACTCTGGGGTGGCCTGGATGCGGTTATGCTTTCATTATCGAACCAAAGAATATAATTAATACTCCAAACGGAAAAAGGGCAAGGATTGTATATGCAAATGATATTAATCGACGGACCTATCATGTGGGCAACAGCAATCAATTCTCACTTGGAATCTGTGTTGCTGGTGATTATCGTTATGACAAGATGGACGAAGCTACAATTGCAAGTATTGCAGAGCTTCACGCTGCACTCGTTAAAGATGTGATAGGGAAATATGATAAAGCCCATAATGAAATGCCAGGATATAGTTGGAAGGCTTGTTGCGAGTATAACTACAGAGATGCTTTTGATTGGAAAGGATCTAAAACTCCAGCTAAACCAACACCGGCTCCTGATGTTTATACCATCCAAGAAGGAGACACATTATGGAGCATTGCACATAAAGACGGAGCAGGGGGCGTTCAAGTTGAAGATTTAATTAAAGCAAATCCTGGTATCGATCCAAATAAATTAAAAATAGGTCAGAAAATCAATTTTGGAAATGCAAAAGAGGTTATTGTTCAACCTGATCCTAAAGAAGAAACCGAAACTGCAGACAGTGGAGATGAAGTGGTTAGGTCCATTCAAAAAACGTTAAATAGCCGTTATAAAGCTGGTCTTGTAGTGGATGGATTTAAAGGACCTAAAACCAAATCGGCGCTTATTAAAGCTCTACAAACGGAACTTAATAAGCAATTCAACAAAAATCTAGTTGTGGATGGGAAATGGGGAACTAAGACTAAGGATGCCATCGTCACTGTCAAAGAAGGGGCAAAAGGCAATCTTACTTGGATTCTGCAGGCTGCGCTTTACACCGAAGGATTTAATCCTGGATTACTTGATTCTGTCTTTGGAAAAGGCACTCAAACGGCCTTGTTAAAGTTCCAGAAGGCACTTAAAATCTCTGCAGATAAGCAGGCAGGAAAAGCTACTTTCACTGAATTGTTTGCAGAATAATAAATAGCCCTTACTCGCTTTGAGTAGGGGCATTTTTTATTTACAGCTGTGTTTCAAGTACATTCACTTAACTAGTGCATATAATTATTTTATAAACTATGAAGGGTTGAGAAAAATGTACTATGTTCCTTATATCCATCCCAATCAATATCAAAATCCTTATTATGTTAATGTGCCTATATATAACTATGTAAGAAATCCTGATTATGGGTGTGTTAATAATGCGAACCACTTGGGTTTTTTACAATCATCAAACGGAAGAAATAATATTGAGGTTAAAGATTATGGAACAAAACCATTTGTAGTGGATATCAATGAAGCTACAAAACAAAATACTACCTACCGTACCGCATTATGGACAGGAAAACATTTGCAAGTTACATTGATGAGTCTTAATGTTGGTGAAGATATTGGTTTAGAAATTCACCCTAACGTTGACCAATTCTTACGTGTTGAACAAGGTCAAGGGGTTGTTCAAATGGGTAATAACCAGGATAATTTAAACTTTGTAAAAAACATCTATGATGATTATGCAATAATGATACCTGCTGGCACATGGCATAATGTAACCAATACAGGTAATACTCCTCTAAAACTCTATTCGATATATGCTCCTCCTAACCATCCATTTGGTACTGTTCATGTTACCAAGGCAGACGCAATGGCTACGGAAGAAGGGCAGCGGTTGTGGCAATAGATCAAGTCTTTAAAAAATACCCTACTCCAATCGAGAGGGGGTCATTTTATTTTTTGCGACGAATAATTAGAATTTAAATGGAGATAATTATTATGGTACTATCCCCAATAGTACACCACCATTGAAAAAGGCCTTTCACTTAGTGAGAGGGCTTTTTTATTTGTATTAGAGGTAAATAGTTGTAGTATTATCGATAATTTTGTCGAAAGTAGTAGACAAAAGGAGTGGGTAAAATTAGTTCCATAAGAGGGAATGCAGAATATTTTATAATTTGAATAGTTTTGATGTAATCTTTACTCATATAGTAAAAGAATATGGAGACATTCAACAGAGAATCAAACATAGATGCTTTATAACTATTTTGGATCATTTTTAATTGTCTCTTTAATTTATGGGGTTTATAGATTATTGCCTTATAGCATACCCCTAAAAAAAGCAATGTATCTCAAGTTCGAGAAATTCATTGCTTTTTTCCATTTGCACTACCGCTGTGTGATTTGTCTGTTTTCACATCCATGAGTTGTCTTTATTGTTGAGGAAGGTTTAGGGCTGTATTTGCTGTATTTATATCAACTTGTATTTGTTCACTTAAATCATGTGGATGATAGTAACCTTTTGATATCATATAGTTACTTATCTCTCCGTGTCTTTCTACAGCGACACGAAGCTGTTCTCTATATGCTGCTTTCAATTCAGGTGTTTTTGTTTCTGTAATGGCAAATGCAAGATTTCTAATTCCTGATTTTGCGGATATTAAGAAGTCCGTTGCAATCACCTGATCAGTCATGCCACCCATACCCGCCATATTTTGCAAAAAATTTGTCATTAATGTTTCCCTCGATTCGTCAGAATTTCCTGCAGTTGTTGAATATCTTGTGTCCCAGTGCTCATGTCTTTTAATAGAATATTTTGTAGTTCTGTATCCTGCACTAAACTGCTCATTGTAGAGGACTTTGTTAGACAAAGACTCTTGAAAGTTAAAATTTCGTGCGCCTCTAAAGTTTCATGCAGTCCTAAATTTTTCGTCATATTTTTCACTCCATTTCATTGAGAATTCATTTACATATCTTTCGTAATACAAAAGTTTTTATACATGATCATTTGCAAAGGTAACGTGTACTTTGCGAAATAAACTACAAATCGGTTAATACTCCGTATAACAAACAGATGAACTGGGAAAGGTATTTTTGTTATATAGATTAGGGAGGTGAACCTATGGAAAATGAAAACTTGGCCTTTCATGAAACCATGGAAACGCATGAAATTTTAAATTTAAAAACAATAGGTTTAATGCGATCAAAATTAATGCAAGGAATTTGCTTTGATAATGACTTAAAAGCATTAATGGAAAAAGACGTACAACAATCTATAGCTGCTATAAACGAGCTAAAGGGTTTTTATACTGGTGCCCGAACAAACTATGAAAAATGAGGTGAAATTTAAATGGAGATGGATTTTTTAGATCCTCAAGGCGCTGAACATATGCCGGAAATGGCTGATTCCTCTTTCGCGCTAGATTTTCTACTCTCTATCAAAAGTGGGATTCATACTTATGGTATTGCATTATCTGAAACAGCGAATCCCGCATTAAGAAAAGCATTGTACCAGCAAATGGAGCAATCTATTGATTTACATGGTGAGTTATCCGATTTAATGATCAGTAAGGGCTGGCTTTATCCGAACGATGTAGGTAAACAGGTCGAATTAGATTTGAAATCAGCCGATATGGCGGTTAGTATCGCTGGGATGAATCTTTTCCCGAATGATACTGACAGACTCGGCATGTTCGCAACGCCGAATAAATAAAGGAGGAAAAGCATATGAAAGCCGTAACTTACCAGGGCAATAAAAATGTACAGGTTAAAGAAGTTAAAGACCCAACCATCAAAAATTCGGATGATATTATTGTAAAAATCACTACTTCAGCGATTTGCGGCTCGGATTTGCACTTAATTCATCAATTAATTCCCAATATGCCTACAGATTATGTGATTGGTCATGAGCCAATGGGGGTTGTTGAGGAAGTTGGACCAGGTGTAACTAAGTTAAAGAAGGGAGACCGAGTCATTATCCCCTTTAACGTGAGCTGCGGGAGCTGCTGGTATTGCGACCACGACCTTACAAGTCAGTGCGATAATTCAAATCCTCATGGGGAAATGGGTGGCTTTTTTGGATACTCGGAAACAACTGGTGGGTATGCTGGCGGGCAAGCTGAATATATGCGTGTTCCTTATGGAAACTTTACCCCTTTCAAAATCCCAGAAGACTGCGAGGTTGAAGATGAAAAATTGGTGTTGCTCGCTGATGCAGCATCCACAGCATTCTGGAGTGTAGATCACGCAGGTGTTAAATCTGGCGATACAGTTATCGTTTTAGGCTGTGGTCCTGTAGGTCTACTGACTCAAAAATTCGCTTGGTTAAAAGGGGCGAAAAGAGTGATTGCTGTCGACCATCTCGATTATCGTTTAGAGCATGCAAAAAGGACGAATAAAGTCGAAACCGTAAATTTTGCACAATATGAAAACACTGGGGAATACCTTAAAGAAATCACTAAAGGTGGTGCAGATATCGTTATTGACTGTTCCGGGATGAGTGGCAAAATGACTCCGATGGAATATCTAGCATCGGGTCTTAAATTACATGGGGGAGCCATGGGAGGGATTGTCATTGCGTCCCAAGCCGTGCGTAAGGCAGGAACCATTCAAATAACAGGCGTTTATGGCGGCCGTTATAATGGATTCCCCCTAGGAGATATTTTCCAAAGAAACGTGGATATTAAAACCGGGCAGGCTCCAGTTATTCCTTATATGCCCTACCTTTATAAACTAATATCAGAAGGAAAGGTAGATCCTGGCGATGTTGTAACCCATGTACTTCCAATTGACCAAGCAAAGCATGGGTATGAAGTATTTGATACAAGGACAGATGGATGTATTAAAGTGGTCCTTAAGCCATAAAGTTGGTTGTTTTTGTTTTCATTTGGAAAAATAGATTTTACAACTTCAATGAGTGTTGAAATTTTGGAAAACCTATCTAATTATTAAGAAATTAGGATTTCACTAATTTTTCAATGTTTTTGGGTTGATAAAAGAAGCAGATTGTGAAGGTTTGTACTTAAACTAACCGGTGCTTTAGTTTTATAAAGAATAAAGGAAGACCACATTAAGTGGTCTCTTTTTTTGTTTAAAAATTAACATTTCTCTAGTCCGAACTTATTTTGGGAAGGAATTTAATTCTGTCTTATGCAAGAACATTTGTTCGTGTATAATAGATGAAAAGGAGGGATCTTTTTGATGAGTAGAATTCGTGATAGAGGTCTCGTTAAATGGCAAGCAGCATTGATAATGCCAGTACATAAAGCTTTAAATAAAAAACTTGGTGATGAGGTTGATTATTTCTTAAATAAAAAGCCAGTCGAGTTCAATTGTTTGTTCATCTCCAACACCTAAAAATGAACCATCTTCCTCTTCTTTCATCGAGTGGCCTATAATCATTCTTATTTTCTTAATCTTTGTAGGATCTGATTTGATTATAACCCCGACTTCTCCTTTTTTATTAACTTTACCCAGATATTCCCCACCATCATTTTCTTCATCATCTAAAATGAAATCCTTTTCATCGTTAAAGATGTCAATCTGTTCCTGCTTACCATCTATAACCCAAGCTACCTCTTGGATACCTGTGAAAATATACGTTTCATCAACAGTGTTTTCAACTTTGTATTTGATGTCCATGTAGTTGAAATTATCTGTGTTCGATAGATCCTCACCGGTTGTGGTTGAAATATCTAATATTTCATCTTCAGTTAAGTTGCTTCTATTCTTTAGTGAAATGGATTCGATATTCACCTTAAATGGTTTTATTTCAACTGTTTTATTGATTGGCGTTTCACTAATAACCTTATCCGTCGAAACCTCTTCTGTAGGCTCAGATGTAGTCTCGGTGTTTTGTTCTGGTTCTTTTTGTGTTGTTTCTTCATTATCACATGCAGCCAACACCAAAGCGGATAGACCAACCATTAATAATCTTTTCAATTATCTTCCTCCTTCAGTTTGTACAAGTCTTCTACCTTTACGTTTAAAAGTCGGCATAGTTTCAATAAGTGTGGTACAGATGGATAAGTTTTTCCTGTACACCAGTTTGATAAAGTATTTTGAGATATGCCGAATATATCACATATCTCTTTTCGACTATATTTCGATTGCCTAATCCAATCTCCTATTAATACAACGATCATGTACATCACCCATTATATACATTCGACACCAAGGATATTATTGCCTTTACAAATTAATTTGTAAAAATCCAAAAATATTTGTAAAGGACACGCATTCAATAGGCTTAAGACCATATATTACAGTATACAAAGTAGGGGAGAGTGGAGTATGAAACGTCTTTTTATCAGATGGTTTTTCGCCTATTGTGGCATCTGTGGAAAGGAAACGCAGCACGAGGGATTATTTAGATGTACAGAATGTAATAAATAAAGGGAGTGGGATAAATGGATCCGTTTACTTTTGGAATGG
This sequence comes from Peribacillus sp. Aquil_B1, assembly GCF_022603275.1. Lineage (NCBI taxonomy): Bacteria > Bacillati > Bacillota > Bacilli > Caryophanales > Bacillaceae > Peribacillus > Peribacillus sp. Aquil_B1. Next base: position 1,120,971 of record NZ_JAKXEE010000001.1, read on the forward strand.
TCTTTACTGGTGTAACTGGTTTTTCGTTGGTGGCTTTAGCCTTTTTGGAAAAGGGTGGAGTTAAGATTAATGAGGATGTAATCATGATCGTGATGGAAATTGCCAAGTACGGCAGCATCCTGTATTTATTGAAAAAACTATCGGTTCTATTCTTGTAAGTACACTGGATTATATACTCCAGTATGTTGATTGTGGATTATAGTGTGGAATGTTAATTATATATTGTTGTCTGGCCTGTCCTGATTTGTGTTTTGATTTTGCGACAGATATGTTTCACATATCTCTTTTCTGTCTGTTCCATCCAGAAAAGATTGGATTTCAAAAAAAAAAGGAGTGAAGAGGATGGATTCTAAAATTCATCGTAGTAAAAAGAAAGCATTTAAACCTTTACAGGAGTTTCTTGACGATTGGAGTAATAACAAAGAGGAAGTTGATGAAACATTAGGCCAATACATGTACATGTGTCACGATGAAGAAAAAACGTATTACAAGCACTTCGGAACCCGAGAATACTTTAACATTTTTAATGATGGGTCCACAGAAGGCGAAATCGAGGATTGGAGGAATTGGAATGATTGAATGGTTAGCAATACCTGCCTTAGCTTTCGGAGTTGCATTCATCCCAAAAGGTAAAATGTCAGATGAAAAGAAAATCCAACAAATATTTGAAAACAGAAAAGTTGGAATTAATAAAGGTGAAAATTTCCTACATCCTAAATTAATCCGAAAATACAACCACACCACCTACACCACTTATATTTACTCCTTGCCATTAGGCGTACCTTCAGAAGCTTTTGAATCCTTTATCCCTGTATTAAAAGATGGACTTTATAAAGATGTGGAAATCGACTTTGACGAAGTGTTAAAAATCAATGTATTTGAACAAGGACTTCCGAAAAGCTGGAATTACGATGATACCTTATTACGGCCTGATACATGGGAAATACCAGTCGGGAAAAATCACAAAGGGACTTTATATCACGATTTTGAAAAGTACCCTCACATGCTTGTTGGTGGAGTAACGCGATTTGGGAAAACAGTATTAATTAAAGAAGCTTTTTACACGTTGCTTATGAATCAGATGCAAAATGTCGAGTTTTACTTTTTGGATTTGAAGGGCGGTTTAGAGTTTGGAAAATATCTGGGTTTGCCACAAGTGAAAGCAGTAGCCAGTGATGTATTTGAAGCAGCAGAAGTATTATCCGATATTGTGGATGACTTAAAGAAGCGTGAAAAGATGTTTCGGGCGAAGGGATATACAAATATAGTTGATACACCTATAAAGAAGCGAACCTTTGTAATAGTGGATGAAGGTGCCGAATTGTCACCTAATATCATTGCTGGGAATGGTAAGAAGTACGCAAAGTTCTGTCAGGCTGCCTTATCTGAAATATCCCGAATAGGTGGAGGGTTAGGGTTACGTCTTATATATTGCACCCAATACCCGACTAAAGAGGCGGTTCCGATGCAGGTAAAAATGAACATTGTAGCACGGATCTCATTCATAGCTGCAGCACAAATTGCCAGCATGGTCATTTTAGATGAAAAGGGAGCAGAGGATTTACCGAGCATACCTGGTCGGGCCATTTATAAAATTGAGAAGAAAAGAGTCATTCAAGTCCCATATATTGACGATAAATATATGTTTGAAAAAATGGAGGAAAGAGAAAATGAAATCATTCACCCAGCAACGAATAGAAAGTCTGTTAATGACAATCGACCGGCTGAGTATGACGAAAATACGCCACCTGCAACAAATTCATGAGTTGAAGAGTTACAGCAATGCTTGCCGTGTGATTAAACAACTATCTCCTTATATCCATGAAACAATGTTTAATAAAGAAAAGGTAATTTACCTCAATAAAGAAGGTCGTGAATTGATTGGATCTAAAAAAGAAGTGAAAAAGAACATGTTAATCGAGCACACTCTTTTATGTAACGAGGCTTATCTATACTTTAATTGTCCTTTGGATTGGAAAACTGAGTATGTAATTGAAACAAAAGAAACGGTCCATTCATCATTTGGAATACAATTCAACGGATTATCCTTATCAAATAAGAAAAAAGTTGTTTGTGATGCCTCGTTTAGCCGTAACGGATACCTCCATTTAATTGAAGTTGATAACATAAGGGGAATGGCAGATAACAAAAGCAAAATTGAATCTTATGTCGATGTTTTTCCAGATGTGAAGGATAGACTTGGATTGATACCAGCTCTTTACGTATTCACTTCAACGGAAGATAGAAAACGTAAATTTGAGGGGTGGATGAAGCAGTATAATTTTAGAGGGGAAGTAAAAACATTCAATGAAATAAAATAGTGGTCAATCATTTAAGATTGACCAAATGACCACACAATTGCTCACACACTAGTATGAACTAGCGTTAATTGGTTTTTATAAATAGAAGGGGAGTAATAAGTTAAACCGTTGATATATCAGTATTTTGGAGTGTATCGTTGACCGGGTGAAACTATCGTTATTTCATTATATAGTCCGGACGTGATCATGGTTGGGGAAGTCAGGGATGCAGAAACTGCCAAAATCGCAGTGCGTGCCGCATTAACCGGTCATTTGATTCTAACAACCATGCATACAAGGGATGCTAAGGGCGCCATCTCCAGGTTATTGGAATTTGGTGTCAGCTTGCTTGAGGTTGAACAGAGTTTGATTGGCGTGACAGCACAGCGGCTGGTTGAATTGCGATGTCTTCCATGTAAAGGGGACTGTACTTTTGCTTGCAAAATGACTGCCAGGAATAAAAGGGCCAGTGTATACGAATTGCTCTATGGAAAAAGCCTGGCTGAGGTTCTCGGGATAATGGGAGATGAAAAAGGAATGGCAACGGTCAGCTACCGCCAATTGAAGGATGAAATCGGAAAAGCTGTTGCGATGGGCTATGTGGATTCAGAGGAATATGAACGGCTGGTATACCATGAAACCAAAAAGTAAATGGAGGGTAAAAGAGCAGGCAGTCTTTATTTCGAAGCTAGGTGAATTATTGAAGCATGGTTATCCCTTGGCGGAGGCTTTACATTTTCTTGAATTTCAGGAATCAAAGAAGAAAGCGGAAGACTTCACTCAGGCTAAAGCCGATTTAAGGAACGGATTCCCGCTGCACCTGGTGCTGACCCATCTGAATTTTCATCCGCAGCTTGTAAGTTATATATTTTATGGAGAACAATACGGCGACCTGGAACGGGCGTTGAAAGAAGGAGGGCGATATTGGAAGAAAAGATCCGAGGATATGGATAAAGTAAAAAAGTTAATGGTGTATCCTGTATTCTTAATCTTTTTTGTAGGTATCGTTTTTTATATTCTTCAGAGTGTTCTCCTTCCTAAATTCCAGACAATCTATTTCACGATGGATGTCGATCAGCATACACTCTTGAGATTAATGTCAGCTTCCACATTCATTCTTCCAGCACTCCCCTTCCTTTTTCTAGGATTGCTCCTATTCCTGTATGTACTCAAACGATTTTGGTTTAACGGATTGTGCCCATTAAGGCAGCGGAGGATTTTAATGGGGATTCCGATATTCGGGACCTTCATCAAATTATACGAAACCTATTTTTTTACAAGCCAATTAAGTGGCTTACTCTCCGGAGGGCTATCTATTAACGATAGCATTAAATTATTCTCGATAAATCAACAGCAGCCTTTTTACCAAAAACTATGCAATATTATTAAGGATGATCTAATCGAGGGCAGATCACTTGAATTGATTTTTCGGGAGCTTCCATATTTTGATGGTAATTTGCCGGTGGTCGCTGCCAATGGTCAAAAATACGGCAGACTTGATGCGGAGCTACTTCATTACAGTCGTTTTATACTGGAGAAAATTGAAGAGAGAATGAATGCAATCTTAAAAATCATTCAGCCTCTCATGTTTTCACTGATAGGTCTGTTGATCGTGTCCATTTATTTGGCGGTTTTGCTGCCGATGTTCTCTCTGCTCGAAAGTATATAGGATTTTATTATTGTATTCCAGAGGTGAAAATGCTCGAGGGTCATCCGGTATTCGGATGGTTTCAGGAGCATGATGGATATGTTGAAGAAAGTGATGAATGAACGTGGTTTTACACTAATTGAAATGCTTATTGTTTTACTGGTAATTTCCATCCTTTTGATTATAACAATCCCCAATATCACAAAGAACCAATCTACGATTCAGTCCAAAGGATGTGAAGCATTCGTGAAGATGGCCCAAGCACAGGTACAGGCTTATGAGATTGATAATGCTAAACTGCCCGCAAGTATCGGTGAATTGGAAAGTCAAGGCTATCTCAAACAGACATCCTGTCCTAATGGGGATGATATTAGTTTGGATAGTAAAGGAAAGATAACGGTCGTTGAGTAGGAGAGAAGTGAATATACGGCATTCCAATGGGGGGTATACACTATCTGAAACCCTAATTGTCCTCGTCATTTTTGTACTCCTGATTTCCATCGGTCCTAATCTATATCCTAGCTTTACTAAAGGCATGGAAAATAGGCTATTTCTTTCTCAATTCCATGAAGATCTCTTCTATGCACAGCAGTATGCCATCAGTCATGAGAGCTTGATTTACCTCCATATTAATAATGCCAAAAAGGTTTATACCGTTTCGTCTTATAAGGAAGGAATCATTCTAGAGAGGAGCATACCAAAGGATATTCAGTTTTTAAGTGGCACTTTGGGGTTCAGCTTCCATTTTAATCAGTATGGAAATGCTTCAAAAGCCGGAACGATTATGATTGACACGTCAAAGGGAATGTACAAATTGGTCCTCAATATCGGTAAAGGGAGGTTCAGGATTGAGAAATTGTAAAGGTTACGTATATCTTGAGCTGATGGCCGCATTTTCCATTTGTATTTTCCTGGTCCTTGCCATTTTTCCGATTCTTGAAGAGTTAATGACGCATCGGAAAGATATTGCCGTAAGGACAGAAGCCCACCATTTATTATATGAAAGATTGACGGCGTTCATGGACGGGGAGATACAAGCAATCGGTCAGGAAATCAGTTACAAAAAAAGATCCTATGAATTGGTTTGGAAGGACCATGGGGATTTCCCGGGGATGATTGAAGGGTGTGTACGTTATGAAGATGAATCGGGTAATATTGAATCCATTTGTGATGCTGCGAAAAAATGATGGCTTTACGATGATCGAAATGCTTTTTTCTTTAATGATATTAATGACGACGTCCCTTTTTGTACTACAGCTTTTTTCAATCCTTCACACCCAGATGGGGTCCGTTGATAAATTGCATCCTAAAGAGTGGGAGGTCTTTACCATGCAAATGAAGCAGGAGGTCCGGAGTTCCAAAGCTCAGGATGTAATGGGAAATAAATTATATTTGCTGCTTTCAGGTGAACAATTATCATCGTTTGAACAATATGAAGATAAGGTCCGAAGACGAGTGAATGGCATGGGGCATGAGGTCATCTTACAGAACATTTCGAAATTCCGGGTTGAGAAGGATGGCAGTGTCATTGTTATAAATATTACGGATAAAGCAGGGACTACTTTCAGTCGAAGATTTCATCCTTTCTTCAGGAATGTCACGAAAGTCGATGAATAATCAAAAAGGAGTCGTTTTCCCAATGGTCATGATTGTAGCGAGTGTTTTCATCATGTTCACGATACTAATGATCGATCAGTTTATCATTGATAAAAAGTTTTATAAAGAAGTGGAAGAATCGCTTGTGGCCGACCATCTCGTCCATTTAGCGATCAAGGATGTGACGGCAGAGTGGGGCGAAGAGATCCCGCAAATCATCCAGGGGGAAATTTCATACCCTAATGGTGTGGTGCAGTATTCTTTAATGAAAGAAGAAGGTCCTTACGTTTATATCGAGTTTTCTTCCACGACTAAAAATGACCGCGAGGGAAGAGTCATCATTCAATACGATAAAGAAGCGGGAAAAGTGAAAGAATGGTTGGAAAAGCAGGCTGTGTAATGCGCAAAATCAACATTCTTATAAAGTGGAAAGCGACAGGTACACGTGTTCAGCGAACAAGCGAAGGAATAAAAGAAGCGTAAACGGGGCATACTTTGCATAGGGTGATGATTTTATATGTCTACAAACGCTTATATTAAATATCTGACTCAGCAGCTTGTCGAGTATTTTAATCTGACGAAAAAAGAACGAAAAGAAAAGCGCCGTCACAGAAAAGAGGATAAAAATCATGGTATGTCCCATTGGTTTGGCATTGTCCCTTTTGCTTTGTCGATGTTCGTAAGGAAAAATATCAAAAAATAAAACAGATGTCCTTACTTAGGGCATCTGTTTTATTATTGTTCTTTACTTATCCCAATGCCCTATCTGAAAGGTAAAATAACCCTCCGTTGATGATGGATATTCGGATGTTGGGTTCATATTGAGCTTTTAAGGCATCTTTTTCGGTAAAATAGCTCTCACTTTTTTCGTCCATATCCTTGTAAAAATGCTCCAATAAATTCAAGTCATTCTGCCAGCGAAGCATTGCTTCCTCTGCCCAGGAATGGTCATCATCCTCGAAACTGGTCCTGATGTAAGTATCCAGTCTTGCCAATCCGCTCTTGGGCATGATGAGCGGTGAAAGCGTAAAGGAGTAATCAGGTATTTTTGGGGTGACCTTTATCGGTAAAACCCGATGGTGAAACCTTTCCATGATCTCACCTGAGATTAAATTCAGTCCGATCGACATGAAGGTATCCTTTTTACGGTCGCATTGATAGGATATTTTCACATTCAGGGTCAGCCAAGGATACAAAGGATTATTTCCCCCTTTTGTTGGAGGGGTATCCTCAAAAAGTCTAGTATACCCTGCCAGCTTTTTGGTAGATTGAATAATCTGGTGAAGGCGAGGGGAGCCAAAATGAATCATTTCTCCCTTTAAATCGGATGGAGCTTGTTCTGGATCGGTAATGAAAGTCATCTGTGCCGGGTTCGGAACGCCACCTGTTTTTTCTAGATAATGCCAATAAAAGGGTCTGTTCATTAATTCTTTATCCATATCAATCGTCAATTGGACTGTAAGGTGGGTTGGTGCATTATCCAGTATTTCACAATCATTGGCTTTGAAGTATGTTAATAAAAAATCATGAATTTCCTGTTGCTGCATGAACCTCACCTTCCTTCATTGATTGAGCGAATTGGATTAACGATGAAAAATTATCCATCTTGATTTTCATTTCGCCCTCAGTTTTGGATTCGCCGACCACATCAATCAAATATTCTTCAATGTTGTTAATATCCAGTTTGGTTAGAATATCATCCAATTCGCCGATTACTTTCTCGAATAAATTTATTTTTTCATATAGTAATTTCAGAATATGTTCTTCTACTGTATTTTTCGTGGCAAAGTTATAAATCATCACATCTTCTTCCTGACCAAGGCGGTGTATCCGTCCAATTCTCTGTTCGAGCCTCATCGGGTTCCATGGCAGGTCAAAATTAATCAAATGATGGCAAAACTGAAGGTTTATCCCTTCCCCGCCAGCTTCTGTTGCAATTAATACCTGTATATTCTTTTGGAATAATTCTCGCATCCAGTCTTTCTTTCCGCGCTTAAAGCCGCCTCGGAAAGGAACTGAAGAAATTCCATTCTGCTGTAGGTACCATTGTAGATAAAGCTGCGTCGCCCGGTATTCGGTAAAGATAATGACTTTATCATCAATTTTCTTGATCAGTTCCAAAGCTTTTTCAGCCTTGGAGTTCTGAACCGTTTCATTCACTTTAGAAAATAAATCATCAAGTTTTGCCAAGAAGTCAGGGGAAGGCTGATCATATTTAGCTTTCATATTCTTTAATGTATAAAAGACCGCCTCTCTGCTGCTGCATGCTTCCCTTTGAAGAGTGAGGGCCGAAAAGGCGCTTCCTTTTGTTCCATCCGAAATTGGCTTGAATTTGGAAACAGCATCATACAATGCTTGTTCCGTTGGAGAAAATTCAATGGTGATGGTTTCCACATGCCGTTTTGTCCATTCAATGCCAGTATCGGCCCGCCGGTTCCGAATCATGACAGTGTTGACCAGTTCCTTTAGGTGTTCATCTTCAATGATGTTCCGGCCTTTCCCTTTATACTTTTCCGAAAAGAGTGAGGCATTTCCCAAGTGGCCCGGTTTCAATAACGAAACGAGGTGGAAAATCTCCTCGACTTTATTTTGAATCGGAGTGGCTGTCAGGAGTAAACAAAATTTCTTTTTCAGATTTTGGACGAATTCATAGTTCTTCGTCTTATTATTTTTAAGTTTATGAGCTTCATCAATAATGATGAAGTCATATTCTTGAGTAAAGATGATATCTCGATGTGGAGCGCGTTTCGCTGTATCAATGGATGAAATGACCACATCACAGGAGTCCCAGACATAACTTTTTCTCTGAACGACTGCCGGAATATGAAACTTGGTATTCAATTCAAATGCCCATTGTGTAACAAGGGAAGCCGGAACAAGGATCAATACTTTTTTTACAAGGCCCCTAATCATATACTCTTTTAGGATCAAGCCTGCTTCAATTGTTTTTCCCAGCCCTACCTCATCAGCCAAAATGGCTTTTCCATTCATCTTTTCCACTACTTGCTTGGCCGCTTCCAATTGATGGGGAAGCGGGGTTAACTGCGGAAGGTGCTTGGGCGCCTGTAAACCTTCAAAATCAGGGATGATAAGGTTTTCCTCCATTTGAACCGCCAGCTTATAAAGTTCCCAATTTCCCCATGGACCGTCATTTTCCATCTTTTGCAGAAACTCATCATTCCATTCAGAGTTGAAGGATATATTGATTTTCATAGAAATAACTCCCTCTCAAATCATAATTTCCTTAATATAAGGTCAAAACCCGAACATTCCATATGTGAAGTAAGAAAAATATTTCTCTTCAAAAGATATTGCAGAGATAAGTTTCTTAGGGTAGGATATAAGTATATTTAGAAAATTCCAATTTCCAAACGCTACAAAGAATGTTTGTACATCGATTTTGCAGTTCGCGTTTTCTTAGTATGGGCTATAGGCTCCTAATTTATCCAAGATTACTGAAGGAGATCAGTCAAACGGTTTCTGAAGTTTCAGGAGAATTGGCAGGGAATGCATTCCATTTATGCTCAAAGGTTTTACCGTTGCTTGGGGCTTATTCGCTTCCTTTCAATGGTAGACCATTTATATGCGGGTGAAGGTAAGGGGAGAGACTACGGATGTAGCGCCGAAGGAGCAAACTTAGCAGTGAATCTCTCAGGCAAAAGAACTCTTATTGGACGCAACTCTGGAGAGCGCCGCCCGTTATGGGACGGCCACCAAAGGGGAAAACCTATTACATAGGTAAACTTTCAGGTTTCAGGACAGAGAAAAAGCTCAAACGGGCTTTCTCTGTCCTTTTTTGTGCTTTTTTCACATCATGAATCAGGATGTATCTGATGCGTAATGACAAGAAGCTTTTGATAATGAAGCCAATTAATTTTTAAAAAAATCTGAAGGGGGTCATTTTTTGACCAATTTAAAAAGAACGCCACTATTTGAGGTTTATCGTGAATACGGAGGCAAGACGATTGATTTTGGCGGCTGGGAACTACCTGTCCAATTTTCGGGTATAAAGGATGAACATGAAGCCGTACGAACAAAAGCGGGGTTATTTGATGTTTCCCATATGGGGGAAGTCGATGTTAAGGGACCTGGGAGCCTTTCCTTTTTACAGAAGATGCTGACCAATGATATATCAAAGCTGCAACAGGGCGGTGCCCAATATACCGCCATGTGTTATGAAAACGGAGGCACGGTCGATGATCTTATCGTGTATAAAAGGGCCGAGGACGACTATCTGCTCGTGGTCAATGCAGCGAATACAGAAAAAGATTTCAATTGGCTGCAAGCTAATTTAACGGAAGATGTCCAAATAACGAATGTATCGAGTGACTATACACAGCTGGCACTTCAAGGACCTTCTGCAGAAAAGATCTTACAAAAACTATCGGGAAATACTGACTTAAGTGAAATTGGATTTTTCAAGTTCAAGGAAAATGTCCTGATCAACGGTATGTCCACGCTGGTATCCCGTACTGGATACACTGGTGAGGATGGCTTTGAGATATATAGTGACAGTGAAAATGGTCCTGCCCTTTGGAAGGCGATTATGGATGCCGGAAAGGAAGAGGGGGTTCAGCCGATTGGTTTAGGTGCTCGTGATACCCTGCGTTTTGAAGCGAAACTGCCGCTGTATGGACAGGAGCTTTCAGCGGACATCACCCCGATAGAAGCCGGGATTGGTTTTGCAGTAAAAGTGGATAAGGAAGTGGATTTTTTCGGGAAAGCCGTTCTTGCTGAGCAAAAGGAGAAAGGAGCTCCCCGCAAGCTTGTGGGAATTGAAATGATTGACCGTGGCATTCCTCGTCATGGGTACAAGGTCTACAGCGGTGATAAAGTCATTGGCGAGGTCACGACCGGTACCCAATCACCAACGTTGAAGAAAAACGTGGGATTGGTACTTATCGATAAGGAATTTTCGGTGCTGGAAGCGGAAGTCGAAGTGGAAATCCGTTCCAAACGTTTGAAAGCCGTTATCATACAAACACCTTTTTATAAAAAACCACGTAAATAGAGAGGAATGGTCATTAGATGAAACATCGTTATTTACCCATGACAGAGCAAGATAAACAAGAAATGCTGGAAGCGATAGGGGTATCTTCTGTTCAAGAACTTTTCAATGATATCCCTGAAAGCGTTCGTTTTCAAGGAGAATACGATATAAAGCCTGCTAAATCGGAACCGGCATTAATGAAAGAATTATCAAGGCTTGCTGCCAAGAATGCAGACCTTAAAAACTATGCTTCCTTCCTTGGTGCGGGTGTCTATGACCATTACGCGCCGGTCATCGTCGATCATGTTTTATCCCGTTCTGAGTTTTATACGGCTTATACACCTTATCAGCCTGAAATTTCACAGGGGGAGCTTCAGGCGATCTTTGAATATCAAACGATGATATGTGAATTGACGGGCATGGATGTAGCTAACTCCTCCATGTATGACGGCGGGACGGCGCTAGCTGAGGCAGCCATGCTTGCTTCAGGCCAGACACGACGCAAGAAGATTCTCATTTCAGGAACCGTTCATCCTGAATCAAGAGAAGTCGTTAAGACATATGCGAAAGGTCAACGCGTGGAAGTGGTCGAAATTCCTTATAAAGACGGTGTGACGGACTTAGCTGCTTTAAGGGAATTGGCGAATGAGGAAGTTGCAGGAGTGATCGTGCAATATCCGAACTTTTTTGGCCGCATCGAGCCATTGAAAGAAATGGAAGAAATCATACATGGTGTCAAATCGATGTTTATCGTTTCCAGTAATCCGCTTGCATTGGGAGCTTTGACATCCCCAGGTGCACTTGGTGCAGATATCGTAACGGGGGATGCTCAGCCATTCGGCATTCCAGCGGCATTCGGTGGTCCTCATTGCGGATATTTTGCCGTTACTAATAAACTTGTTCGGAAAGTTCCGGGCCGACTCGTCGGTCAAACAGTGGATGAAAATGGTAAAAGGGGATTCGTACTGACGCTTCAAGCCCGTGAACAGCACATTCGCCGTGACAAAGCCACTTCCAACATTTGTTCCAATCAAGCTTTGAATGCGTTGGCAGCTTCTGTTGCAATGACCGCGCTTGGGAAAAAGGGTGTCAAAGAAATGGCCGTGCAAAATATTCAAAAAGCTCATTATGCAAAAAAAGCAATTATGGCAAAAGGGGTGGAAGTGATATTCGATGGTCCTTCTTTCAATGAATTTGTCATTAAACTGCCTTCTTCGTTTTCAGAAATCAATAAAAACCTTTTTGAAAAAGGGATGATCGGCGGCTTTGATTTAGGGACGGTTTATCCTGAGCTGAAAGACCATATGCTGGTTGCGGTAACTGAACTTAGAACAAAAGAAGAAATTGATGCACTTGCGCAGGAATTGGGGGATCAACATGAATAATCAAGATCAATCACTCATTTTTGAAATCAGTACTTCCGGTCGAATCGGGTACAGTCTGCCAGAAATGGATGTTGCAACTATCCCGCTCGAAGAAATTCTTCCTGCCGACTACATCCGTGAAGAAGAGGCAGAGCTGCCTGAGGTGTCCGAACTGGATATCATGCGTCACTATACAGCACTCTCCAAACGGAATCATGGGGTGGATTCGGGTTTTTATCCGCTGGGTTCATGCACGATGAAATATAATCCGAAAATAAATGAAAACGTGGCACGCTTCAACGGCTTTGCCCATATTCATCCATATCAAGATCCGGCTACCGTTCAGGGAGCATTGGGACTCTTATTTGATTTGCAGGAACACTTAACGGAAATCACCGGGATGGACCAAGTGACATTACAGCCTGCAGCAGGTGCACATGGTGAGTGGACAGGGTTAATGATGATTCGCGCTTTTCACGAAGCGAATGGCGATACAGAACGGACGAAAGTGATTGTACCCGATTCTGCACACGGTACGAATCCTGCCTCTGCCACTGTTGCCGGACTTGAAACGATTACAGTGAAATCCGATGAAAATGGTTTAGTCGACCTTGAAGATTTAAAGCGTGTTGTCGGACCGGATACGGCGGCCTTGATGTTGACGAACCCCAATACATTGGGATTGTTTGAAGAAAACATTTTGGAAATGGCAGAACTTGTCCATGATGCAGGTGGGAAGCTTTATTATGACGGAGCCAATCTGAATGCAGTCCTATCAAAAGCACGCCCGGGTGACATGGGCTTTGATGTGGTTCACTTAAATCTCCATAAAACATTCACAGGCCCGCATGGCGGCGGCGGTCCGGGTTCTGGCCCTGTCGGAGTGAAAGCGGACTTGATTCCTTACTTGCCTAAACCGCTTGTGGTCAAGCAAGGGGAGCAATTCGTTCTTGATTATGATCGTCCGCAATCGATTGGCAGGGTAAAACCTTATTATGGTAATTTCGGGATAAACGTGAGGGCATATACGTACATTCGTTCAATGGGTCCTGATGGCCTTAAAGCCGTCACCGAGAATGCTGTCATCAATGCCAATTATATGATGCGTAAGTTGGAACCATTTTTTGATCTGCCATATAATCGTCATTGTAAGCACGAATTCGTATTAAGCGGACGCCGGCAAAAGAAATTGGGGGTAAGGACTCTCGATATAGCCAAAAGATTGCTGGATTTCGGGTACCATCCTCCAACCATTTACTTCCCGTTGAACGTGGAAGAAGGAATGATGATAGAACCGACTGAGACCGAGTCAAAAGAAACGCTGGATGCGTTCATCGATGCGATGATCCAGATTGCCAAGGAAGCGGAAGAAACCCCTGAAATCGTTCAGGAAGCTCCGCATACAACCGTTATAAAAAGGCTTGATGAAACTCTTGCTGCAAGAAAACCTGTACTGCGTTATCAAGCCTAGATTGATAGCTTATACGAAAAAAAATCCCTGCCTGCCGGCGGGGATTTTTCATGTTTATGTAAGATTTCATTAAAGTCCAACAGTTAACTTTCTTTCCTTGAGCCATTGAATTAAAAAGAGCCCATGCGGAGATGGGGTCTTACTTCTTTGCTTTGATTTTCCCGGTCCACATTTTGAAACCGCCCTTTAGGTGAAAAAGTTCCCTGTAGCCCTTTTTGTATAGCATGGCTGCAGCTCTGCCGCTGATGATTTCGCTTTGAGCGTACAAATATACAGGCTTGTCCGGCCTAATTTCGACCAAGCGTGTTTTCATTTGAGTCATAGGGATGTTTCTTGCGCCTAAGATATGACCATTATCGAAATCATTCGGCTCCCGCACATCGATTAGCTGCACTTTTCTGTAGTTAGCGATAAATTCGTCCTGTGTTAGTGTTTTAACGATTTTACGCTGGCGGTACCAATTAAAAAGTGAATACGCAATAACCACTCCTAAGATGATGAGCAGTGTATATAATATTTCCAAACATAAAAACTCCCTTCTACCTTAACGAATACAGACAATCTTTATTATATAATTGCTTTACCCAATAATCAAAAAGAATTTTCATCAAATTCTTCATCGACTTGATAGTACTTTCTTTTTTAGAGTGTTAAAGTCTGTTAAACTACTACATGTGAGTTTTTTGTGGGGTATTGAAAAACAGTCTATCGAAACGAGGGGTAAGGATGGCTAAAGATAAATGGGGTTTTATAGATTCGGGGTATTGTTCACCGGCTTTTAATATGGCGCTGGACGAAGCGCTGTTAAACTGGCAAAGCAAAGGGGAAATTCCGCCAATCATACGCTTTTACGGCTGGGATCCAGCTACATTGTCGATCGGTTATTTTCAAAAGGCGGAAGCGGAAATTGATATGGAAGAGGTCAAAAGGCAGGGTCTTGGTTTTGTCCGCAGGCCAACAGGAGGACGGGCGGTACTGCACGAGCATGAATTGACTTATAGCGTAATCGTTCCAGAATCCTATCCGGGAATGCCGACTACCGTTACTGAAGCATATCGTGTCATTTCTGAAGGAATATTAATGGGATTCAGGAATCTGGGATTGGATGCTTATTTTGCCGTGCCTCGAACCGATCAGGAAAAAGCAGCTTTAAAATCGCCCAGGTCTTCGGTCTGCTTTGATGCTCCAAGCTGGTATGAACTGGTCGTTGAGGGCAGGAAGGTCGCTGGCAGCGCTCAAACCAGGCAAAAAGGAGTCATCCTTCAGCACGGATCCATTTTGCTTGACCTTGATGATGATAAGCTCTTTAGCGTATTTAAATTCTCAAATGACAGGGTTAGAGAGAGAATGCAAAAAAACCTAAAAAACAAAGCTGTGGCCATAAATGACATTGCAGGGAGAAGGATTACCATCCCTGAGGCGAAAGAAGCTTTTGAAAAAGGTTTTGCCGAAGGACTTTCGGTCGATTTAGAACCATACGTCCTTACCGAAAAGCAATTGCTGGAAGTGAAGGCCATTGCAGAAAGCAAATATGGAAGCGATGAATGGAATCTCATGAGATAGAGGAAGCAAAATCAGAGTGGATAATAAAAAAGTTTTTTCAGATTTGTTTGACCAAATAACACATCCCTTGCAGGGATAAGCCCTAAAAGGGATGGGGAAAAAGCAAGGTCCAAATTAATTGAAATCTGATGAAAAATTATTGTAAATCGACATTTTCCTCCCTTTTGCTAACTATATTAATTGATTTATCGTTTGACAAAATAAAAAGTTATTCAAAACAAACACAATATATAGTGGTTGAAATATTTAATGCGACACTATATGTTGATTTTTGAGTTTCGCTATGATAAATTTAGGGTACTTGTTAAGCGAAACGGACATGTAAGGTTACATAAGGATTTTTGCGGCAGCAAGAACGGATCTTGAAACATATAAAGGAGAGGGAATTATGTCGGTTGTAATAAAAGAAGCTTTAAAGGTTGATCTAGAAAGGTTGAATAAGGATATTTCTTTATTTCCCCAGGTTCACCCTGTAACTGCTGATATGAAAATGGCGCATAAGGGAGTGTCCCGTCTAGTCATGCTTGACCGCTATTCTTTTAAGGATACTGAAAAAATCACACTCTCGGCAGGCGATTTCGTCGTGTTGACGATTAAGGAAGATCCGAAATTCCCGGCAAGGGGTCTCGGTTACATCGTTGAAATTGATTGGGAAACCAAAAAAGCCAAAGTATTGGTGGATGAAGAATTCCGTGGCGTATTGGATAATCCGGAAGAAGTGGAGACGGGAATTGTTAACCGTCCGTTGGATATAATCGAAAAGCCGCTTGAAATATACTATGAACAAATTGCGAAACGTAATGCAACGGGATTGGCATCAGTGGAAACCACGGAAGAAAAGAGAACGGAATGGTTCAATAAATTCTATGAAGAATTAAAGAACCTTAATTTTGTCCCGGCAGGTCGAGTATTATACGGTGCGGGTTCCAATACGGATGTTACTTATTTCAACTGCTATGTAATGCCATTCGTACCGGATTCACGCGAAGGGATTTCAGAACATAGGAAACAAGTGATGGAAATCATGAGCCGCGGCGGCGGAGTGGGAACGAACGGGTCGACACTGCGTCCTAGAAACACTCTGGCAAAAGGGGTAAATGGAAAATCCTCCGGTTCAGTCTCATGGCTTGACGATATTGCAAAACTGACGCATCTTGTTGAGCAGGGCGGTAGCAGACGGGGCGCGCAAATGATCATGCTTGCTGATTGGCATCCTGATATTGCAGAGTTCATCATTTCTAAAATGCAAAACCCAAGGATTCTGCGTTACCTAGTGGAAAATACTAAAGATGAAGCCATCAAGAAATATGCGACGGATAAATTGAAATTCACGCCGCACACGGAACAGGAAACGGCAATGTATCAAGGGATCATTAATTATAAGGAGATTCCTGGCCAAGGCGGATTTAGCGAGAAAATTATTAGGGATGCAGAGGAAAAGCTCCGTACAGGGGGAACGTACAGTGTCCATAATTCTGATTTCCTGACTGGAGCCAACATCTCGATTTGCCTGACTAAGGAATTTATGGAAGCGGCGGAACAAGATGCGGAATACGAGTTGCGTTTTCCTGATGTTGAAAGCTATAATGCCGAAGAAATGGCCATTTACAATGAAGAATGGCATAATGTCGGCGATGTTCGCGAATGGGAGAAAATGGGGCACAAAGTCCGTGTTTACCGTAAAATCCGAGCTAAAGAGCTTTGGAATTTAATAAACATTTGTGCAACATATTCTGCTGAACCAGGTATTTTCTTTATCGATAATGCTAATGAAATGACGAATGCCAAAGCATACGGTCAACAGGTCGTAGCCACGAACCCATGTGGAGAACAGCCATTGGCCCCATATTCAGTATGTAACCTTGCGGCTGTCAATCTGGCTGAAATGGCTGATAAAGAAAGCAAAACGGTTAATTTCGAGAAGCTTAAGCAGACTGTCGAAGTCGGTGTGCGTATGCAGGACAATGTCATTGACGCAACTCCTTATTTCTTGGATGAAAACAAAAAACAGGCACTGGGCGAGCGACGGGTTGGACTTGGTGTCATGGGTCTGCATGACCTTTTGATCTACTGTGAGACGGAATATGGCTCTGAGGAAGGAAATATCCTGGTTGACAAGGTGTTTGAAACGATTGCGACGACAGCTTACAGGGCTTCCGTGGAACTTGCTCAAGAAAAAGGCAGTTTCCCGTTCCTGATCGGGTCAACGGACAAAGAAACCGATGAGCTAAGAACGCGTTTCACACAAACCGGATTTATGGAGAAAATGCCTGAAGATATCAGGGAAAGTGTTGCTGCACATGGGATCCGTAACTCTCATTTATTGACAGTGGCTCCTACAGGAAGCACAGGAACGATGGTTGGAGTATCAACAGGTCTTGAACCATATTTCTCCTTCACGTATTTCCGCAGCGGCCGTCTTGGTAAATTCATTGAAGTTAAGGCTGACATTGTACAGGAATACTTGGACCGCCATCCAGAAGCCGATACAGAAGAGCTTCCAAAATGGTTCATTTCCGCTATGGAATTAGCTCCAGAAGCACATGCTGATGTTCAATGCATCATTCAACGCTGGATTGACAGCTCGATCAGTAAAACGGTAAATGCTCCAAAAGGATATACTGTCGAACAAGTTGAAAAAGTATATGAACGTCTATACAAAGGCGGAGCAAAAGGCGGTACGGTATATGTGGATGGCAGCCGTGACAGTCAGGTTCTTACGCTCAAAGCGGAAGAAAACCAAATGGACGAGCAGCTTGAAATGGATGAATTGACAGATGTGGAAGTAAAGAAAAAAGTCGTATTGGTCGATACGATAAATGAACTGCGTTCGACTAACGTTACGATTGGGTCGGAAGTGGGCAACACTTGCCCGGTGTGCCGTAAAGGCGAAGTCCAGGAAATGGGCGGATGCAATACTTGCACGAATTGCGGAGCACAATTAAAATGCGGGCTATAAGCTGAAGTAAGGGAAGTCGTTAAGGTATGCTGCAAAGCTAGCTTAACGGCTTTTTTTAGTGCTTTACATGTTTTTTAGGAACAGTCTATTCACTTACATGCCAATAGAGAAGACCGAATCATCGTAAATTCGGTCTTCTTTTTGCGTTCAATCAACCATTTTCATTTTGCTGCCTTATTTCCTTTTCGGCTAGATATTGATTGCCATCTTTCAATACCGAAAATTCATCGACAGAGTCACCAGGTATATTCCTTGGATTTGGATATTTATTATCTGTTTGGACGGTGATTGTTTGTTTCCCCGTTCCATTTGTCAAGAAGTCTCGTTTATTAGCCATATTGCATCTCCTTCTCCTTCATTTTGAATTTCCAAGTAAAAACAATGATGAGGATAACAGAATAAAGAAAAACTATCCTTAGGAATTAGATTGTGTAGTTCGATTGAAAGTATGAACAAATCGATAAAAGATTGGAGAACGAAATGAAACCATTTATGCCGCAGTTAGTTTATATCGAGCCCAGGGCATTGGAATACCCGCTTGGCCAAGAATTGAAAAAGAAATTCGAAGATTTGAACATTGAAATCCGTGAGACCACATCACATAACCAAATTAGGGATCTTCCTGGGGAAAATGATTTGCAAAAATATCGTGTCGCAAAATCGACGCTTGTGGTAGGAATCAGAAAAACATTGAAATTCGATTCTTCAAAGCCATCTGCTGAATATGCCATACCTCTTGCTACAGGGTGTATGGGGCATTGTCACTATTGCTATTTACAGACGACACTCGGATCGAAACCATATATTAGGACATATGTGAATCTTGACGAGATTTTCGAGGCAGCCGAAAAATATATAAATGAGAGAAAGCCTGAAATTACCCGTTTTGAGGCAGCCTGTACATCGGATATTGTCGGAATTGACCATTTGACGCATTCTTTAAAAAGGGCCATAGAATATTTTGGAAAAAGTGAATATGGGGTTTTAAGGTTCGTAACTAAATTTCATCATGTCGATCATCTGTTGGATGCTGAACATAATGGGAAAACGAGATTTCGGTTCAGTATAAATTCGCGTTTTGTGATAAAGAATTTCGAGCCAGGCACTTCGAGCTTCGAGGAAAGGATGGAAGCTGCACGCAAAGTGGCAGGTGCCGGATATCCCCTGGGTTTTATCGTAGCTCCAATATATCGCCATGAAGCATGGAAGGAGGGGTATCACGAATTATACGAACGATTGAGTGAGGCTTTAAAAGGGGTGGATATACCGGATTTGACTTTTGAATTAATCCAGCATCGGTTCACTGGTCCAGCAAAAAAAGTGATTCAAAAAAACTACCCGAAAACTAAATTGGAACTGGACGAAACGAAGCGTAAATATAAATGGGGCCGATATGGCATTGGTAAATATGTTTATCAAAACGAAGAAGCCGCAGAACTGGAAACGACCATTCGTGGGTATATCGCGGAATTTTTCCCGAAAGCGGAAATTCAGTATTTTACCTAATGTAGGCATTTTTCTATTTAAAACTGTCATAAATCCCTCTAATCCTGCTTAAAAATGTAAAGACCGGATTAGGGGAGGGCAGCTATGATTATTGACGGCGTTTTTTCCGGAGGCGGGATTAAAGGCTATGGTTTAGTGGGAGCCCTGCAGGAATTAGAAGAACGGGGTTTTGTATTCCATCGGACAGCCGGTACAAGTGCAGGATCCATAATTGCAGCTTTCGTGGCAGCTGGGTACACCGGAAAAGAAATGGAAAAGCTATTTCTTGATATAGATTTAAGCGGCCTGCTGGATAAAAGGCGTGGTCTTTTGCCTATCCCGCTTGCCAAATGGCTCCTGGTATACTGGAAACTTGGCCTTTATAAGGGGGACGCATTGGAAGGGTGGATTGCCAGTAAACTTGCCGAAAGGAATGTAGTCACCTTTAAGGATGTTCGACCGAAATCCCTTCGTATCATAACCTCTGACATCACAAATGGGAAATTGGTGGTTCTGCCTGATGATCTACCGAACTATGGCATTGATCCGATCACTTTTCCAGTTGCAAAGGCAGTAAGAATGAGTTGTAGCATTCCTTATTTTTTTGAGCCAGTCAAACTTGATGTCGGAAAAAGCAAATTCCTTTTTGTTGATGGAGGTGTTTTGAGCAATTTTCCTATGTGGTTATTCAATTCAGATCATGTAAGGAAGGAACGGCCGGTCATAGGCTTGCGGCTAAGTGTCGATGAGATATGGAAACCGCATGAGGTGGATAATGCGGTTGAATTGTTCTCCGCACTATTCAAAACGATGAAAGATGCCCATGATGCACGATATATCTCCAAGAAACACGTCCATAATATTGTATTTATTCCGATGAAAGGAATTTCTGCAATGGATTTCAATCTGAATGATGAACAAAAGGGTGAATTGATGAAACGGGGCAGACAATACACGAAAGAATTCCTTAAAACTTGGACTTATTGATGATGATAAATAAAAAAATCGGGCTCTTAAAAAGAAGCCCGATTTTTCTTTTTATTCTTTTTCCCTTCGATGACGGTTAAGTGACTATCCGTTTTCTTTCTCCATTTTATTTTCTTTGATGATTTTGCTGCAGAGAAGCTAGCCACATTATCTTTTTTCGAAGTTCGGTTTTTTTGCCTTTTTTTCGATTGGCGGGCAGCCTTTCGGAATGCTTGCTGCTCTTTCTTAACTGGTTTTCCCTTTGTTAATCCGGTATAAATCATATAAATAATCCCTGCGACAATGGCTATTATGAGAATGTTTCTAAAAAAGCCAATCGGGTCATTAAATAGTCGGCTCAATAGTCCGAGGACTCCGAGGGCGATGATTCCGTATATCATGAAAGATATGAAACGTTTCAACAAAGACACCTCCTTAAGAGCATCATAAGCATTTTTAGCTTATTTTAAACATTCTTCATGTAAAATATTTGAAAAAAATGAAGGTTATTCCCTTAGTTTAGTATATGATTTTTCATAATCAAAATGTGTATAGATGTTTTACACAATTACATCCGATTCTAAACCTTTTTTGGTCTCCTTTTCCATTCTCAACAGTTCTTGGAATGAGGCTAATGCGACTTCGACTTGATCATCTGTCGGGGCTTTGGTTGTCAATAACTGAAGCCAAAGGCCAGGATAGCCAAGATATCGCAGAATGGGAATATCCCTTACTTTGTTGGTCAACTGCAATACCTCGAAGGCAATGCCAAGCACGACGGGGATAAGCAAAACGCGATCCACGACACGGAGCCATAATGGATCGGTCGGAACCAGCATATAGACGAACATGCCTACAATGACTGTAAATAAAATAAAGCTGCTGCCACAGCGATAATGAAGGCGTGAACTTGCCTGCACATTTGCTACGGTCAATTCTTTTCCGCTTTCAAAGCAATTGATCACTTTATGCTCTGCTCCGTGATACTGAAAGACCCGCTTGATCAATGGCGTCATGGATACTACGTAAATGTATACCAGCAATAAGATCAACTTGAACAAGCTTTCCATTAAAACCTGAGCCATATGGCCACTGAAGATGGGTCTTGTCAATTCAGCAAGAAAGACTGGAATCAAAGTGAAAAGCAGCTTCCCGAATAGGAAGGAAAGAACGCCGATTACGGCAACTCCAAGCCATACACTCATTTTAGAAGATTCTTTCGTTTCATTTTTCTTTTCTTCCTGCTTTTCCCCGTCTTCTTCTTCATACTGTTCAGTTGAAAAGTTCAGATGTTTCGAACCGGTGGCACTTGACTGAACCAGTGATACGATACCCCGTAAAAAAGGTACTTTTTTTAAGCTGTTGACAACAGGTTTCGATTCACGAGGCAGATGATAATATACAATCGTCGAATCTTTGCGGCGTACCGCAGTGACTGTGTGATGTTTGCCGCCGAACATGACGCCTTCCACAACAGCCTGCCCTCCGTAAACGGGTTTTTGAACCTCAGACATTTCTACACCAACCTAATAGTTATTCACGTAGCTCTCTCAAGGGTGCTAACATGTTTATTATCAAGCATCACAAGGGTAAAGGCGCTCCTCCAAAAATTGAATGGAAGCTTTAACCCTGCAAGTACTTTATGAATGTTGAATCACAGGAAAGTCGTATCCCGTGTACATTATAAACTTCAACAGAGGATGGGTATTTTCCTCTGAAAAAAGCAGATTATTTATGATTTAATCATACAGAATAAATCACAAAACCTCTAGTGATTCTCCTTCCTAAGAATAAAAAAAAATAGTTCTATTTATCAAAGGGCATACTACGTAGCGGAGGTGATTGATATGTCTTCTAATGAAAAAGGACAAATTCAACAGGAATATCAAAGCATGTTAATCTACAATGTACTAGCTGTCGGTTTTGTTGGGGGGGCTTTAGCCAGTTTTATCGGCATCCTAGCCCATTATATTAACTTTATGGATTTTAGCCCAAAATTCATACTTACTTCGTGGTCCAATATGACCTGGATCGATCATTGGCTCGGTACGGTAATGACCATAATTTTGTTCGGAATTCTATCCGTGGGGATCGCTTTTATATACTATAGTCTTTTTAAAAGGATGAAGAGTATTTTTCCGGGTATTATTTTGGGGGTGGTTTGCTGGGCTTTGCTGGTATTTGTCCTGAAACCGATGTTCGTCGATTTTCCAACCTTTTCTAAAATGTCAGCAAATACGGTTATAACTAGTGTATGCATTTTTATTATATACGGTCTTTTTGTAGGATTTTCTATATCATACGATCAACAGGAATATATCCGTCAAAAAATCAAAGCCGAGAAGCAATCGGAAAGCTGATTGCTTCTTGGTTGTAAAAAAGTAGTAAGACAATTTGTAATTATGATAGAATGTTCATGGAAAGCATTCTTTTAACATGAGCAGGTGTTTATGATGACAAAAATCTTACTAATCAATGGTCCGAATTTAAATCGCTTGGGGAAGCGGGAACCTGCGCATTATGGATCCTCGACGCTTGCGGATGTGGAAGCGCAATTAATGCAGCAAGCTCAAGGGTTAGATGTGGAATTGACTTCTTTTCAAACGAACCATGAAGGAGCGATTATCGACAAGCTCCATTGGTCAGAGGATCATGGGATCGACGGGATTATCATTAATCCTGGAGCTTTTACTCATTATAGCTATGCGATTCGTGATGCAATAGCCGGAATTGATGTTCCAGTGGTGGAAGTGCATATTTCGAACATACATGCCCGTGAAAGCTTTCGGCATGAATCAGTGACCGCACCGGTAACGGCGGGACAGATTGTCGGCTTGGGGATACACGGATATGAATTGGCGTTGCAGGCGATCACAAAGATTGCAAAGGGGAGAAATTAAATGAATAAACTAATGCGCTTAAGAGCCTCAATGGAAAAGGCGGGCATTGATGGTTTTTTGATTACTAGTACATATAACCGTCGTTTCATGACCAACTTTACGGGAAGTGCAGGCGTTGTGCTTATTTCCCAAAAAGAAGCTAAATTCATCACTGATTTCAGATACGTGGAACAAGCGGGCAAGCAGGCGCCGGACTATGAGATCGTTCAACACAAAGGAACCATCATCGAAGAAGTCGGCAAGCAGGCTAAAGCGATGAATATTGGCAAGCTGGGCTTTGAGCAAGAACACCTGACTTATGCTACATATAAGGCATACGAAGCGGCCATTGATGGTCAACTTTTGCCGGTGTCGGGGGTAATTGAGAATTTACGCTTGATAAAGACTTCATCAGAGATTAAGATATTAAAGGAAGCGGCTGCTATTGCTGATGCTGCGTTTACACATATTCTGGATTTCCTGCGTCCAGGGATCTCGGAACTGGATGTATCCAATGAACTTGAGTTCTTTATGAGGAAACAAGGGGCAACTTCTTCTTCCTTCGATATTATTGTAGCATCCGGCTTAAGGTCCGCACTTCCGCATGGAGTGGCTACGGATAAAATCATTGAAAAAGGCGATTTCGTCACATTGGATTACGGGGCATACTATAATGGGTATGTGTCTGACATCACTCGGACATTAGCGGTTGGCAAGCCAAGTGAAGAACTTATTAATATTTATGACATTGTTTTAGAAGCTCAACTGCGAGGGATGGCTGGGATCAAACCTGGTATGACTGGCAGGGAAGCGGATGCACTAACTCGAAATCTAATTGAAGAAAAGGGATATGGGCAGTATTTTGGACATTCGACCGGACATGGAATCGGTCTTGAAGTTCATGAAGGTCCAGCATTATCCTTTAGGTCTGATATCATTTTAGAACCAGGTATGGCCGTAACCGTTGAACCGGGCATTTACATACCGGGGGTAGGCGGAGTGCGGATTGAAGATGATACAATCGTTACACTTGATGGTAACGAAGCACTTACTCATTCAACCAAAGAGTTAATCATTCTGTAAACATGTACATGTAGGAGGACAAATTTATGATTTCTGTAAACGATTTTCGCACGGGTGTTACGATTGAAGTAGATAATGGAATTTGGCAGGTTATCGAGTTCCAACACGTTAAACCTGGTAAAGGTGCAGCTTTTGTACGTTCTAAACTTCGTAACCTTCGTACGGGTTCAATCCAAGAGAAAACATTCCGTGCTGGTGAAAAAGTTGCTAAAGCACATATTGAAAACCGCAAGATGCAGTATCTTTATGCAAGTGGAGATAGCCATGTATTCATGGATAACGAAACATATGACCAAATCGAGCTTCCTGCATCAAGCATAGAACGTGAACTTAAATTCCTTAAGGAAAATATGGAAGTGCATATCATGACTTTCCAAGCGGAAACACTTGGGGTCGAGCTTCCAAACACAGTGGAACTTGAAGTGGCGGAAACGGAGCCGGGAATTAAAGGCGATACATCTTCAGGCGGCACGAAGTCAGCCGTACTTGAGACGGGCCTTTCGGTTCAAGTTCCATTCTTCATCAACCAAGGTGACAAACTATTGATCAACACTAATGAAGGTTCTTACGTTTCACGTGCATAAATGAAAGGAGGCCGAGATTAATTTCTCGGCCTCAAATTTTAGACAAAAAGGTTTCGGAATGGTCTTATTCCGAAACCTTTTTGATTTTTTATTGGATTGGACTTCATGATGACGTAGAGGATCTGCTTCTTCCATTTATTCTTGCCAAATAAGGAGTGTCACCACTTTCTGATGGTCCTTACTTTCTGTACACTGTGATAAAAATGAACGAGTCGCACAAATGGTTTAGGATGATTTGTACACACGATAGCCCTCTTTAATCTCCATTTTACAAGCTGGCACCATCTGGTCTACAGTAATCATTTCAAGCTGATTTCGCTCAATAGAATCATGTTTTAAAAAGAATCCTCTCACCTCAAGTTTTTTTATCCTCCTATTTTAAAAAGACTGTAGGAAGGGGTCTATCTTAATGTTAAACCAAAGTTGATTGGGAACGGAAGGTACGAGACTCTTACGGGAATAGCGTGTCCAAGGGAGACCCCACAGGCACAAAGGCGCCAAGGAGGCTCCCGGACCGCCCGCGGAAAGAGAGTGCCCTACGTTATAAGCAACGTCCAAATTGTACAAGCCATAAAAAAACTTAGGCAAACTCGTTTTCTTCGAATTTGTCTATAGACTGTAGACCGGGATTAATTTCTCGGTCTTTTTTTGTTTTTTTTATCCAGGAAGATATAAAAAATCAATAAATGGTCTGTTTCTTTAATAGCCTGTCATCATTGCAGGCTGGTCGGCATATATTTTATTGAAAGTGGTGTATACAGGAGGATTGTCAAAATGGAAACGATTCTTTCTTTTTTACCGAAAAAATTATACGAGCAACTCCGGGGTATGACACCGATGATGATCGATAAGATGGAAGAACTGCGAATTCGGGTTGGAAGGCCGCTTGAGGTCATTGTAGGAGGGGAACCGTACTTCTTTTCATATGAAGTGACCCATTCGGATGCGGATCAATTATTGAATCAAATAGGCCAATTTTCGTTATATACACTTGAAGAAGAATTAAAGCGAGGATATATAACAATAGCAGGCGGACATCGGGTGGGGCTTGCTGGCAAGGTGATTCTCGAAAATGGAACGGTCAAAGCGATCAGGGATATTTCCTCATTCAATATTCGGGTTGCACGTGAAAAAATAGGTGCAGCTGAACCGCTCACTCCTTACTTATATGACGGGGAATGGCAGCATACAATGTTGATCGGTGCTCCGCAAACGGGAAAAACGACCATATTACGTGATATTGCAAGAATGATATCCAGTGGTAATGAAAAACAGGGCATTGCCCCTCAAAAGGTGGGGATAGTGGACGAGCGCTCGGAAATTGCCGGATGTGTTCATGGTGTGCCGCAGCTCCAATTTGGAACAAGGGTTGATGTGCTCGATGGATGTCCTAAAGCGGAAGGGATGATGATGATGATCCGTTCGATGTCCCCGGATGTTTTGATTGTGGATGAAATAGGCCGCGCAGCGGATACGCAGGCTGTGCTGGAAGCCGTGAACGCAGGTATTAAACTCATGATAACTACACATGGCCATACACTGGATGAAATTAAAAAGCGACCTTTTATCGCTGAAATATTAAAGCAAAACATCTTTGAACGATTTATAGAATTACAGAGAAGTAAATCCGGTAAGAGGAGCTACAATGTCCTTGATGCTGCCGGAGTTCCCATTTTCTTGGGGGGAAGTGTGAACCCGCATGTTTAAGTTAATAGGAGCAGCGATCATTATCATTGCAACGACATGGGCAGGTTTCGAAGCTGCGAAAAAATTAAGTATGAGGCCTCGTCAACTGAGACAGCTGAAAGTCGCCATGCAATCGCTTGAAGCCGAAATCATGTTTGGCCATACACCTTTGAAAGAAGCGGCAAGGAAACTTTCCAAACAGATGGCCAAACCTTTATCCATCTTTTTCGATGCATTTGCAAACCGACTCGAGTCCGGAGAGACCACTGTCAAGGAAGCATGGGATGATAGTTTGAAGAAAATATGGCAATCCCTTGCTTTAAAACAGGGAGAATTCGAGATTCTTTCACAGTTTGGAGAGACGCTTGGAAAAAGCGATAAATATCACCAGCAAAAGCAAATCATGCTAACGATGGCACACTTGGAACGGGAAGAGAGCGATGCACTCGACCGACAGGGAAAATATGAAAAAATGATGAAAAGTCTTGGATTTTTATCAGGGTTATTATTGATCATCTTGCTGATGTAGGAATATGTAGGGGGAATGAAAATGGGCATTGATGTGGACATCATATTTAAAATAGCGGGTGTGGGGCTAGTAGTGGCATTTCTTCACACGATACTCGATCAGGTTGGGAAGAAGGAATATGCCCAGTGGGTGACACTTTTCGGATTCATCTATATTTTATTCATGGTAGCTTCTGTAGTAGAGGATTTATTTCAAAAAATTAAATCTGTATTTCTATTTCAGTAAGGGAGGGATTCGCGATTGAAATCATAAAAATCGTGGCCATTGCCCTAGTTGCCACCTTTTTGGCACTGATCGTCAAAGAGCAAAAACCAAATTTCGCATTCCTGCTTGTCGTTTTTGTAGGATGCTCCATTTTTCTTTTTTTAGCTGACAAAATATACGAAATTATTTTAATGTTAGAAAAAATTGCGGTTAATGCGAATGTAAATACCGTGTATCTAGAGACCATCTTAAAAATAATCGGAATTGCCTATATTGCAGAATTCGCTTCTCAAATTACAAAAGATGCAGGGCAAGGTTCGCTCGCTTCCAAAATAGAATTAAGCGGAAAAATCTTGATTCTTGCCATGGCGATTCCGATTTTAACGGTCATTATCGAAACGATTATACAGATGCTCCCAAGTTAACGGATTACTCCTACTAGTCAATGAGGTGAATGTATGAAGCAGCGGATGCCTTACTTATCCATTCTATTCGTTTTACTCTTTTTTTTGCATGCATCTATTGGACAAGCTGCCGAAAATCCTGAAAATGGTGAAATCGAACAAGAGCCGATCATGCAGTCCGAGCTGGTACAAGCCCAAATAGAAAGGCTTGGTGTCGATGAGCTAAAACAATATTGGGATGACATCGTTACGGAATATGGAGGATTTCTACCGGAAAGCCAGAAAGGGAGCTTTATGGACTTCGTAAGCGGCGATAAGAAATTTTCCTTTGAGGAATGGATGAAGGGAATGACAAAATTCATTTTTCATGAACTGCTCGTCAATGGAAAGCTGCTGGGATCACTCATTTTATTAACCGTCTTCAGTATGTTCCTCCAGTCTTTGCAGAATGCGTTCGAGCAGAGCTCCGTGAGTAAGGTCGCTTATGCAATCGTTTATATGGTGCTGATCATTTTGGCACTTAACAGTTTTCATGTGGCGATTGAATATACAAAAGATACGATAGATTTGATGATCTCCTTTTTAATGGCGCTCATCCCTTTACTCTTGGCATTGATAGCTGCTTCAGGGGGACTTGTATCAGCAGCTTTCTTTCACCCGGTATTAATGTTTTTGATGAATACAAGCGGTATCTTGATCCAGTTTGTCGTCCTTCCGTTATTATTCTTTTCAGCGATTTTAAGCATCGTCAGCACGCTGACCGAACATTATAAAGTGACACAGCTGGCACAGCTTCTCCGTAATTTTGCCATCGGGATCCTTGGGGCATTCATGACCATATTTCTTGGTGTAATATCCGTTCAGGGGGCATCATCTGCTGTAGCTGACGGAGTGACGATCAGGACGGCCAAATTCGTGACAGGTAACTTTATACCGGTAATAGGGCGCATGTTTACCGATGCAACCGATACGGTCATAAGTGCCTCCGTTCTTTTGAAGAATACAGTCGGCTTGTCTGGCGTCATCATACTCTTGCTCATTACCACGTTTCCCGCCATAAAAATCCTGATGATTTCTTTTGTCTATAAATTGGCAGCGAGTCTTTTGCAGCCGCTTGGCGGAGGACCTGTAATAAAATGCCTCGACATTATTAGTAAAAGCATGATTTATATTTTCGCTGCATTGGCCATTGTCTCACTCATGTTTTTTTTAAGTATCACAGTAATTATCGCATCTGGAAACATTACTCTGATGGTTCGTTAGAAAGGAGGAAGGCTTGGTGAGTTTTTTAGCTGGCTGGGTATCCAACATCATCATATTTGTATTGCTGGCTACTGTGATCGATATGCTTCTTCCGAATTCAGCTTTACAAAAGTATGCCAAAATGGTTATCGGGCTTTTACTGATTGCGATCATCATCACTCCTATATTGGGATTATTCAACAAGGATTTTGATGATATTCTCACTGCGGCTACTAGTGAATTTGAGGATCAGAAAAAAAAAGATTTAGGAAATTTGACAGAAATGAAGAAAAAAGAAATACAAGCTACCCAGGGTGCATATATTTTAAAACAAATGGCTGTTGACTTACAGGCAGAAGTGGAAGAGGAGCTGATGGTGGATTATAACATGAAAATTAGTTCAATTGATGTAGGGGTCAAGAATGAGGAAGCACCTGGTGCTGATGATCTGCAGAACATAACCATCTCATTGGAAAAGGCAGAAGGGAAAGAAAACTCGGAGATAGAGGCAGTAGCGAAGGTTGATATCAATGCAGATAGCCCATCCACTTCAAATGATGCCAATCTGGATGCTGTCAGAAGGTTTCTGGCAACAAGTTGGTCTGTTGATGAAGAGATCATTGAAATCGCCGGGGAAAGGAAGTGACTGAGTATTGAACAAAGACAAAGGTCCATTATCCTGGCTGCAAAAACTATTAAATAAAGACCCTGACCAAAAAGAGCCTAAGGAAAAAAAACCTTCCCTGTATGTCTATGCTCTAATAGTTGTCCTTTTGGGATCGGGAATCATGATGGCCGGGAATTTGTTAACCACCAACCAGACGGGAGAAACATCAAAAGTGACGACTGTATTCAATAATGATAAACAGCAGGATGATGAAGAGGATGTTGAAACATTCGGTCAGAAGAAATCAGAATTCAAGACTACAAAAGACTATGAAATATATCTACAGAATGAAATGAAGGAAGCGCTTGAATCCATCGCAGGAGTCCAGGATGTAAAAGTCGTAATTTACGTCGATGCATCCGAGAAGAAAGTATATGAACGAAACAAGGTCACCCAAAAACAAGTCACTGAAGAAACCGACCAGGAAGGCGGCAAAAGGACGGTCGAAGACACATCGGTTGATGAACAGCTCGTTTTGGTCAAGAGCGGTGAGAAAGAAGGACCGATCATTTCGGAAACGAAAAAACCTAGTGTACGAGGAGTCCTCGTAGTCGCAAAAGGGGCCGAAAACATTCAAATAAAGAAGTGGATCATCGAGGCTGTCACACGCTCACTTGATGTACCGAGTCACAGGGTTTCTGTCATGCCTAAAAAATAAGGGGGAAAATTTACATGCTATTAAAAAAACAAACCGTTTGGTTATTGACTATGCTAAGTTTGGTCGTTGTGCTTTCAGTCTATTATTTAACCGCTCCTGAAGAAAATGCCGCCGATATGACGTCAACAGAGCAAATGGAACAGGAACAAAATAAAACTGAAAGCAAAACAGAGAACAAAGCGGAAACAAAAGGGGAAACGAAAAGTGAAAAAGAAACGTCCAAAAATACAGAAGGTTCCTCTGTAACCATTGCATCTGGAGATGAGTTCGAATCCTTAAGGATGCAGATTGAAGATGAACGGGCGAAGCTGAATGAAGAATTGACTGCAAAGATGGGCAACACAGAATTATCAGCTGAAGAACGGGACGAGGCTTATGCAAAAATCGAACAATTAAGTGAAACGAAAGTAAAAGAAAATATTATTGAAAACTTAATTGTTGCCATGGATTACAATGCTGCACTGGTCCGGGTGGACGGAACGGATGTAAAGGTGAGTGTCAAGGCCGATAAACAAACCAAAACAGAGGCGAATAACATTATCCGCCTCGTCAGGAAAGAAGTGAGCGATGCGCAAAATGTAGTGGTCGACTTCCAACCGGAAAAGTAATCACACGTACAGAACGCTGATACAGAACAGTTCAACATCATAAAAATTTGAAAGCCCTCCTTAATAAAAAAGGGAGGCTTTTTATTATGATTTTTTTAACTAACTCAATCCGGGAAACTTTAGAGGAAAAGTTTTTTTATGTCAATTGATATCAGGAACTCAAATAGAATCGGTAATAATGATCCTCCGTAATATTCTAGAAAAGTAATTAAAGTGGATATTATTGCTGATTTTCTACGAGTGAAATGCAAAATTCAAGAGAAAGCGTTAAGGTGCCCCAGTTGAAAAATATTCACAATATTATAATAAAGGTGTAATATAAAAGTATGGATAACAAGTTACAACTAATCTATCATTGAATTTGTATAAGCTAATATTGTATGATGTTAGAAGCTGGTCATAAACTTTTCAATTCTCTAAGGGAAACAATATTTTGAGAAAGTGAAATTTCTGTTATAATACAGATGAGGTTTGTATTCAGTTTATTCGCATTCTCATAAAGAAAGCGGCTACTTTGTGCAGTATTGGACAAAGTAGGATAAGCTATGGGTAAGGTTACATAAAATATTATGCCTCACAAACTCATATTAAATTAGACAAGGGGTGCCACAAAATGAAAGTGCAAGAAATACGTGAAATTATTAAGCTAGTCGATCAATCAAATATCAGTGAATTCGTTTTTGAAAATGAAGGAACGAAAATTAAATTGAAAAAAACTGAAACGGGTACAGTGTTACACCCAGCAGCAGTTTCAGAAGTTGTTCACACCAATGCAGCTGTAGAGGTAAAGCCCGCAGCGGCTCCTGCACCTGAAGTGCCGAAAGCTGTTGAACCTGCAAAACCGGCTGCAGCCGACACTGAAAATTTACATAAAATCACTTCTCCGATGGTCGGGACATTCTACCAATCTCCTGCACCGGATTCACCTGCATACGTAAAAACAGGCGATAAAGTAACGGGAGATTCCATCGTGTGCATCGTGGAAGCCATGAAGCTTTTCAATGAAATCGAAGCCGAAGTAAGCGGTGAAATCGTTGAAGTCCTTGTAAAAGAAGGCCAGCTTGTAGAATATGGTCAACCATTATTTTTAGTAAAGCCGGAATGAGGAGCTGTTTCTAAATGATTAAAAAGGTATTAATTGCCAATCGCGGGGAAATTGCTGTCCGAATCATCCGGGCATGCAAGGAATTAGGAATCGAGACTGTTGCGGTCTATTCAGAAGCAGATAAAGAAGCATTACATGTTCAACTTGCGGATGAAGCATATTGCATCGGTCCTAAATTATCAAAAGACAGTTATTTAAATACAACGAACATTATCAGCACAGCCAAGAAAACGGGATCCGATGCGATTCACCCAGGATATGGCTTCCTTGCTGAAAATGCTGACTTTGCTGAGCTATGCCGTGAATGCAATATCATTTTCATCGGTCCTAGCCCTGAAGCTATCAATAAAATGGGAACAAAGGACGTAGCAAGGGAAACCATGCGCAAAGCTGGTGTACCGATCGTTCCAGGTTCTAAAGGCATAATTAAGGATACGGATGAGGGTGTGGCTTTAGCTAATGAAATGGGCTATCCGGTCATCATCAAAGCTACTGCCGGCGGGGGCGGTAAAGGTATCCGCGTCGCAAGGGCGGAAGAAGATCTGATTAAAGGCATTAACATCACACAACAGGAAGCCGCGACGGCATTTGGGAATCCAGGCGTCTATATTGAAAAGTTCATCGAGGACTTCCGGCACGTTGAAATACAGGTCATGGCAGATAATCATGGCAATGCCATCCATTTAGGTGAGCGTGATTGTACGGTCCAGCGGCGTTTGCAAAAACTTGTTGAAGAAACCCCTTCACCCGCATTGGATGGTGAAACACGTGCGGAAATGGGGCAGGCTGCAGTAACGGCAGCACTTGCCGTTAATTATTCAGGTGCCGGAACAGTAGAATTTATTTATGACTATGTGAATAGAAAATACTACTTTATGGAAATGAATACACGTATCCAGGTTGAACACCCAGTTACAGAAATGGTAACGGGCGTGGATTTGATTAAAGAACAGATCAAAGTTGCTTCAGGCAGCAAACTATCGCTTTCGCAAGAGGATGTCACTTATAACGGTTGGTCTATCGAATGCCGGATCAATGCTGAAAATCCAGAAAAGAATTTCATGCCTTCTGCAGGTAAGATTCAAATGTATTTACCGCCAGGCGGCTACGGAGTTCGTGTTGATTCCGCGGCATACCCTGGGTACTCGATACCGCCATATTACGATTCCATGATCGCTAAATTGATTGTCCATGCACCTACTAGGGAAGAGGCAATCGATAAGATGAAACGCGCCTTAGGTGAGTTTGTCATTGAAGGGATCAGTACCACAATTCCTTTCCATATTAAGTTACTTCAGCATGAACAATTTGTTTCCGGAGAATTTAATACCAAATTCCTTGAAATATATGATGTAATGAACTCATAATGTAAAGGAAGACAGGAGGTGCTTTTGAATGAGTGAAATGGAAGGCCAATTACTCGAAATGAATGATTATAATAGTGGGCTGGGCAAAGTGGAGATCGCACCTGAGGTAATAGAGGTGATTGCGGGTATCGCTGCATCGGAAGTTGAAGGTGTTGCACATATGCGCGGGAATTTCGCCACGGGTGTCGTTGAAAAGCTTGGGAAAAAGAACCACGGTAAAGGTGTTAAAGTGGACTTAACGGGTGAATCCATCAAAGTCGAACTTTATTGTGTCATGAAGTTTGGTGTTTCAATTCCGAAAGTTGCTCAGGAAGTGCAAGATAACATTCGTGAAGCTTTGTTGAATATGACCGCTATCGACGCGGGCGAAGTGAACATTCATGTAGTGGGCATTGCGTTTGAAAACGCTAAACAAGAAGCGGATTACGAACAAGAAGTGTAAGTGGCTTCATTCGATTCGCACCTGCAAAAACCCGGCAAAAAGCCGGGTTTTTGTTTTTTTGAATGTTAACTCCGGATACCCCGTTTTTGAGGCCTGCTTATAATATTAAATTTAAATGAACATAATAAGGCGGTGTCTGGAAGTTTCCCTTTAATTCAAGGGTGATTTCTGTTAGAGTGTAAAAGGTGAAATATGAGCATGAAAGCTAGGCATGAGCTTTTTGACACTTTCAAAAAGTATGGGACTGTGTTGGCCGTTTAATTCCGAAAGTTATCTTGAATTGTTATCCTGAATCAAGATATTTGAGTCTTTTGGCCTTAATTTTAGTGGGATTTAGCTTGTTTTTTAAATAATATAGCGAAAATCTTAATATTTTTGAAAAAATGTTATTTAATGTTCGTTTGTTCTAGCATTTTCATATATAATAGTAGATGTTAAAGGAGTAAGATTATGAAAAGAAGAGAAGCCCGTGAAAAATCCCTTCAAGCACTATATCAAATAGATATTGCCAACTCGAATGCAGAAGAAGCAATGGAGAGTGTACTGGATGGTGCTCCTACTGATGAATACTTCAAGAAATTAGTAATGGGGATAACGGAAAATCGTGAACAAATTGATGGAATGATCAGGGACAATTTAGAGAATTGGACGTTGGAAAGACTGGCGAACATTGATCGGAATTTACTGCGGATCGCGGTTTATGAAATGATTCACAGTGAAGATGTTCCTGTAAGTGTTGCAATGAATGAAGCTATTGAAATTGCTAAGAAATTCGGTGATGATCAATCGAGCAGCTTTGTAAATGCCGTTTTATCCAAAGTGAAGGTGAAAAGCGGCAGTTAAAGCTGCAGCCTTGAACAAGGATTCTCTCAGCAATTTCTTTAGCAAAATTAACTTGGGAGGAATAAACACATGTCAGCTCAAATCATTAATGGTAAAGAAATTGCAGAGTCAGTTAGGCAGGAAATCAGTAAGGAAGTTCAACATTTACGTGAAAAAAATATCGTTCCGGGTTTGGCTGTAATCCTGGTGGGTGACAATCAAGCATCACAAACCTATGTGCGCAATAAGCAAAAGGCCTGTGAGGACTTGGGCATGCATTCCGTATTAATTAAAAAGCCTGCGGAACTCTCTCAGGAGGAATTAATTCAGAGCATTGCTGAATTAAACCAGGATGACAGCATTCATGGTATATTGGTGCAGCTGCCATTGCCTGGACATATTCAGGAAAAAGCGATCATTGAAGCGATTTCCCCTGAAAAGGATGTAGATGGATTCCACCCGATTAATATTGGGCGGATGATGACGGGACAGGATGCATTTTTACCTTGTACTCCATACGGCGTCATGGTGATGCTTGAGTATATCGACTATGACCTTGAAGGTAAGCATGTTGTCATCGTAGGGAGAAGTAATATCGTTGGAAAACCAGCGGGACAATTGTTTTTGAATGCAAATGCTACCGTTACATACTGTCATTCACGGACAAAGGACCTTGCCTATTATACCAAGCAAGCCGATGTCGTTGTGGCAGCTGTCGGAAAGAGGGACACGATCACGAGTGACCATATTAAAGAAGGCGCAGTCGTCATTGACGTCGGAATGAACAGGAATGATGAAGGGAAGCTTTGCGGTGATGTGGCGTTTGATGAAGTGAAAAATAAGGCTTCATACATTACACCTGTTCCTAAAGGCGTTGGTCCCATGACGATTACGATGCTTATGAAGAACACGGTCAAATCTGCTCAAAAAGCACTTGAACTGAACAAGCAAGCATTAAAAAGCTGAAAAAAACGTTAAATTATTTTAAAGAAGCGGACCTCTTGTTTTATAATAACGGGAGACCGCTTTTTTTTCCATTCATGGATCCATAGGTGAGTTTTCTTTATATCCGATTTCCATCGGAAGGAGACATTATATGAGCAACCAACAATATTTGAGTGTGTCGGCTTTAACTAAGTACATCAAAAGGAAATTCGATGCCGACCCTCATTTGCAAAATGTATACATAAAAGGTGAAATTTCGAATTTTAAACAACATACAAGCGGACATATGTATTTTACTTTAAAGGATGAGAAGGCCCGACTTCTTTCCGTTATGTTTGCCGCCAATAATAAAGGGATGAAATTCCTGCCCGAAAATGGTATGAAGGTACTTGTTAAGGGCGATATATCATTATATGAAGCTGGGGGGCAGTATCAGCTTTATGTGAAAAGCATGGCCCCTGATGGTGTGGGGGATTTGTATCTTGCTTATGAACAGCTGAAGAAAAAGCTGGAGGCGGCAGGTTTGTTTTTGGCCGAACATAAGAAGCCGATCCCGCAGTACCCTAAGTCTGTTGGAGTCATAACATCCCCGACCGGAGCTGCATTAAGAGATATCCTGATAACTATCAAGCGGAGATATCCAATCGCCAGGATCATTGTTTATCCAGCACTTGTGCAAGGGAATAATGCCGCTAAATCGATTGCCAAGGCAATTTCAATGGCTAACGCAAGGGCAGAAAGCGATGTTCTCATTGTCGGAAGGGGTGGCGGGTCGATCGAGGAGTTATGGGCCTTTAATGAGGAGATAGTGGCTGAATCGATTTATGATTCCGATATACCGGTAATTTCTGCTGTCGGTCACGAAACGGATTTTACCATTGCTGATTTTGTCGCCGATATGCGTGCTCCTACACCGACTGGTGCAGCGGAGTTAGCGGTTCCTCACTTGAATGAAATACTCGAACGCCTGATGAACCGCAAAAATCGGTTGACCCGTTCCATTCAAGAAGCGGTCAATTTTGAACGAACACGTTTGACCAGGATGGAGAGGTCTTATGCTTTCC
This sequence comes from Peribacillus sp. Aquil_B1, assembly GCF_022603275.1. Classification (NCBI taxonomy): domain Bacteria; kingdom Bacillati; phylum Bacillota; class Bacilli; order Caryophanales; family Bacillaceae; genus Peribacillus; species Peribacillus sp. Aquil_B1. The sequence goes on from NZ_JAKXEE010000001.1 coordinate 1,157,602, forward strand.
GTTATCCGCATAAAATGTATGAACAGAAGCTGGAACAGCTAGACAAGACGATGGACAGGCTAGGGAGGACCAGCACGCGATATTTCATGAAAAAGAGAGATGAGCTGAATCAGCTGAACGAAATTCTCAAAAAGCAGCATCCTGAACAAGCGGTGAAAAATGCGAAAGATGAATTGCGGCAGCATGCAAAGGTTTTACGTAGGGCCATGGAATCCATCTATCGGCAAAAATCCCAGCAATTCGTTCATATTACAGCCACTTTGTCTGCCCTCAGTCCACTAAAAATCATGGAACGGGGCTATGGATTGGTTTTTGCTGAAGATGAGACATTAGTGAAAAGTACACAGCAAGTATCAAAAGGGGATAAGATAGCGGTTTCGATTAAAGATGGAACCCTTGAATGTGAAATTAAAGAAATAAAGGAGCGGATTGAGCCATGACAAAAAAACAGGAAGCTACATTTGAAGAAGCGATGGAGAATCTCGAAAAAATTGTAGAACAGTTGGAAGAAGGCGATGTGCCCTTGGAAGAGGCCATTTCCATATATAAACAAGGAATGGATTTATCAAGGCTTTGCCATTCAAAGCTTAAGGCTGTTGAAGATCAGTTGACTCAAATTTTACGCGAAGATGGGGAACTTGAAAACTTCGCTGTACAGGAGGAAGAATGACATGGGTACGGCGTCCTTTGAAATGTTTTCTAAAGAATATAAAACGGTTATAGAACGGGAAATTGTGGAATATGTCAATAAACTTAAAGCACCGGCAGTGGTCAAAGAAGCCATGATCTATTCACTGGAGGCAGGAGGTAAACGGATTCGCCCGTTATTGCTCTTTGCTGTTCTGGAGGCCTTTGGGAAAAGCTTGAGGATTGGGATTCCTGCAGCGTCTGCCATTGAAATGATCCATACATATTCTTTGATACATGACGATCTTCCGGCGATGGATGATGATGATCTCCGCCGCGGAAAACCGACGAACCATAAAGTGTTCGGTGAAGCGGTCGCAATACTGGCAGGTGATGCACTTCTTACATATAGCTTTCAATTGGTGACGGATATGATCGATCCCGAGGTGACGGCTGAAATGAAGCTGAATCTTGTAAGTGAAATTGCTAAGTCTGCCGGGGCCGAAGGAATGGTTGGAGGTCAAGTTGCCGATATGGAAGGTGAAAATAAACAGCTGACCCTTCAGGAATTGGAGTATATCCATGAACATAAAACAGGGAAGTTATTGACTGCAAGCATCCTTTCCGGTGCTATATTAGCCGGAGCGAATGAAGAACAGCAACTCCATTTACGTGACTTTGCATACCACCTCGGGCTTGCTTTTCAAATTCGGGATGATATTCTGGATATTGAAGGATCCGTCGAGTTGATCGGCAAGCCGGTTGGCAGTGACGTGGGGAATCATAAAAGCACATATCCTTCTTTACTTACGCTTCAAGGGGCAAAGGAAAAGTTGGAACATCATATAGAACTTGCCCATGCCGCTTTAGGAAAAACAAACTTACAAACGGGTTTGTTGAATGAACTAACCGATTTAATAGCGAACCGTAACCATTGATTGAGCTAAATTTGTTATCAATTGAGGTTTTATGGTATACTCATTGTGCAAAAATATGTGAAAATCAAAATGAATTTTTTAATTGAGATACGTGATAAATGGGTAAATTAAGCCGCCGAAATCACCTGGGTGTTGGCGGCTATTTTTTAACTTAAAACCAATTTTTCGGTCTAGTCATCCATAGTCCTCTTTAACGAGGCTTTGTTTATGCTTACAACCGAAAATTACAGAAAGTGAGTGGTCCTGTTTGGATCTTCTATCTATAAAAGACCCTTCTTTTTTGAAGAAGATGAATAATGAAGAACTTGTCGACTTAAGTGTGGAAGTACGTAAATTCCTTGTGGAAAAATTATCGGTGACAGGTGGACATATTGGTCCCAATTTAGGTGTCGTCGAGTTGACTATAGCCTTGCATAAAGAATTTGACAGTCCGAATGATAAAATTTTATGGGATGTCGGACATCAATCCTATGTCCACAAGATCCTGACTGGCAGAGCAGGAGAGTTCGACACTTTAAAGAAATACAAAGGTCTTTGCGGTTTTCCTAAAATGATTGAAAGCCCCCATGATGTTTGGGAAACCGGTCACAGTTCGACTTCCCTTTCAGCTGCAATGGGAATGGCAGCTGCCCGTGATATCAAAGGTGAAAACAGTTTTATTTTGCCGGTGATCGGGGATGGTGCCCTGACAGGCGGAATGGCGCTTGAAGCGTTGAATCATATCGGTGATGAAAAGAAGGACATGATCGTTATCCTGAATGATAATGAAATGTCCATAGCCCCTAACGTAGGTGCCCTGCACACGATATTGGGAAGATTGCGTACAGCTGGCAAATATAACTGGGCAAAAGATGAATTGGAGCTGCTTTTGAAAAAGATCCCTGCAGTCGGTGGTAAACTTGCAGCTACAGCTGAACGGCTGAAGGATAGCATGAAGTACTTATTGGTTTCAGGAATCTTTTTCGAGGAGCTCGGTTTCACATACCTTGGACCAGTGGATGGTCATAATTATGAAGAATTGCTGGAGAATTTAAGATATGCCAAGAAAACGAAGGGACCTGTACTGCTGCATGTCATCACGAAAAAAGGCAAGGGCTATTCACCTGCCGAGCTGGATACAACAGGAAACTGGCATGGGACAGGCCCATACAAAATCGAGACAGGCGATTTCGTGAAATCCCCTAGTAAAGGTCCTGCTTGGAGCGCTCTTGTAAGCGATACTGTCAGCAGGCTAGCCCGTGACGATGAGCGGATTGTCGCGATTACACCTGCAATGCCCGTTGGTTCGAAATTGGTGGGCTTTTCTCAAGAGTTCCCAGAGCGTTTCTATGATGTAGGGATTGCCGAGCAGCATGCTGCAACTTTTGCAGCCGGATTGGCAACGCAAAAAATGAAACCTTTCCTGGCTATATATTCAACTTTCCTGCAAAGGGCTTATGACCAGGTGGTTCATGATATCTGCCGTCAGAATTTGAACGTATTCATTGGGATCGATCGTGCCGGATTGGTTGGTTCCGATGGTGAAACGCATCAAGGCGTTTTCGACATTGCTTTCTTACGCCATGTACCGAATATGGTGTTGATGATGCCGAAAGATGAAAACGAAGGTCAGCATATGGTCAATACGGCCTTAAACTATAATGATGGTCCGATTGCTATGCGTTTCCCTCGTGGGAATGGTTGGGGAGTTGTGATGGATACCGAATTACAGCAGATTCCAATCGGTTCGTGGGAAGTTCTTAAAGAAGGAACGGATGCTGCCATCTTAACGTTCGGTACAACGATTCCCATGGCTCTTGAAGCGGCAGAACTGCTCGAGAAAGAGGATTATTCTGTTAAGGTGATCAATGCGCGGTTCATTAAGCCTTTGGATGAGAACATCCTAAGCAGTCTCCTTGGTGAAAAAATGCCTATTTTGACAATAGAAGAAGCGGTTCTTCAAGGTGGTTTTGGTAGTTCAGTACTTGAATATGCCCATGACCAAGGATTTTATGGGGCAATTATAGATCGAATGGGGATACCTGATTATTTCATTGAACATGGAAGTGTCGATGAACTTCTTGAAGAAATCGGTTTAACGACTGAGACAGCCATCAAAAAGATTAAAATGATAACACCCAAAAAAGAAAAAAGGGCCTGACAATATGAAAGTGATGAAAGAAAGAGTAGATGTATTACTTGTAGAACAAGGCTTGGCCGATACACGTGAAAAAGCGAAACGTATGGTAATGGCAGGCCTTGTCTATGCGAATGAAGAGAGGTACGAAAAACCGGGGGAAAAAGTGCCGGTCGATCTCGAATTTACGATCAAAGGAAAAGTCATGCCTTATGTTTCACGAGGCGGTCTTAAACTTGAGAAGGCATTAAGGGAATTCGATTTACAAGTGAATGGTAAAATACTGCTTGATATCGGTTCATCAACTGGCGGGTTCACGGATTGTGCACTGCAAAATGGCGCTCTAATGTCTTATGCGCTTGATGTGGGCTATAATCAACTTGCCTGGAAGCTTAGACAGGATGAGCGGGTTAAAGTAATGGAACGAACCAATTTCCGTTATGTTACACCCACCGATCTTGATGGGGAGATGCCAAACTTTGCAAGCATTGATGTTTCTTTCATCTCGCTCACGTTAATTTTACCGGTGCTAAAGACCTTGCTCGTCCCGAATAGTGATGTCGTTGCCTTGGTTAAACCGCAATTCGAAGCTGGGAAGGATCAAGTGGGTAAAAAGGGGATTGTTCGCGATCCCAAAATCCATAAACAAGTATTGGATAAGATCATTTCTTTTTCTATAAAGGAAGGCTATGATATTAAGGATGCCTCCTTCTCACCGATTACCGGTGGTGATGGAAATATTGAATTCTTACTTCATTTACACTGGCAAGGGTCGAAGGATGAAGGCGCGATATTGCTTTCGAAAACGGTTGACGACATCGTTGGAGAGGCCCATGCCCAATTTAAAAAAGAATAGGTAGAACTTTGTATGGCTCCTTTAGCTGAATGGTTGGCTAAAGGAGCTTTTTAACTATACAATGTGGGCATGCACTGAATCATTTAAGGGTGGATACATAAAATAGGTACGTAAAAAATACACTTGTATTCATTTTTAGAGAAAAAGTTGTACAATTGCATAAAAATCCGATAACATTAATATTAGCCACTTACTAAAGCGGCCTATTTGCACGTACTGAAGATAACGAAGCAATCCCACATGGGGGCAGCTTGCTTAAGTAAGAAATGAAAGTGATACCATTAAATGAGCAACAGTTGAGAAGAGGTGCTTCTACTTATGAATAAAGGACAACGACATATAAAAATAAGGGACATCATAACGAATAATGATATCGAAACCCAGGATGAGTTAGTTGAGGAATTGAAATTAGCTGGATACAATGTAACTCAAGCCACTGTTTCAAGGGATATTAAAGAGCTTCACCTTGTAAAGGTTCCTTTGACGGATGGAAGGTATAAATACAGTCTGCCGGCAGACCAGCGCTTCAATCCACTTCAAAAATTAAAGAGAATCCTTGTCGATGCATTTGTACGCATTGACTCAGCCAACAATTTACTGGTTATGAAGATGCTCCCAGGCAATGCCCAGGCAATCTGCGCATTGATTGATAATTTAAATTGGCAAGAAATACTCGGGACGATCGGCGGCGACGATACTTGTTTGATTATCTGCCGTTCTGAGGAAGATGCAAAGATCATTTCCGGCAAATTCTTGGACATGCTCTAATAATGTTGTGAGGTGACCTAGTTTGTTAACAGAACTATCGATTAGGAATTTTGCGATCATAGACAGCCTGTCCGTTTCATTTGAGAAAGGCTTGACGGTCTTGACAGGGGAAACAGGGGCAGGGAAGTCAATCATAATAGATGCCATTCATCTTTTGGTTGGGGGACGCGGTTCTGCAGAGTTCATTCGGCATGGTGAGTCTAAGGCCGAAATAGAAGGATTATTCCAAATTGAAGATGAAAAACACCCGGTCTTTGCCAAAGCGGAAGAGTTTGGCCTGGATATGAATGATGGGATGGCGATACTTCGAAGGGACATCTCACAAAGCGGCAAAAGCGTTTGCAGGGTAAATGGAAAGCTTGTAACGATTTCCACTTTACGCGAGGTAGGCCGAACATTGATAGATATCCATGGTCAGCATGAACATCAGGAATTAATGGATGAACGACTCCATCTTCCGCTGCTCGATCAATTCGGCGGTGAAAAAATCGCATCTGCACTCACTGAATACCAAAAGCTATATAAACGCTATGAAACCGCTTCTAAACAATTGAATGGCTTGAGCCAAAATGAACAGCAAATGGTCCACCGACTTGATTTGATCCAATTTCAATTCGATGAAATCCAAAAAGCTGATTTGAAGTTACGCGAAGATGAAGAATTGATGGAAGAGCGGAAGAAAATTAATAATTTCGAAAAAATTCATGAAGCGCTGCAAACCAGTTACAATGCTTTAAATGGTGAGCAGCATGCAATTGATTGGCTTTCCGTAGCCATGAATAATTTGGAGGAAGCAGCAGGGCTTGATGAGGGTTTAAAGAACAGCTCTGAAACCGTCTCAAATAGCTACTTCCTGCTTGAAGAGGCCGTTTCAAACATCCGAGACCAATTAGACTCTTTGGATTATGATACGGAACGTGTGGAATTCATTGAAAGCCGCCTTAATGAAATAAATCAATTAAAGCGTAAATACGGGCGGACCATCGAGGAAATCCTGGAATATGGAGCAGCTATAGAAGAAGAAGTAGAAAAACTGCTAAATAGGGAAACCCATATAGCGAAGCTTGAAAAGGAAATGAAATCCATCAAGGCAGATTTAATTGTCGAAGCAAAGAATCTTTCTGAACTTCGCCAGAGCTTCGCTCAGCAATTGACCAAAAAGATCCATAAGGAATTAAAAGATTTATACATGGAAAAGACAATTTTCGAACCACATTTCCTTCAAACGGCTTATACTTTCGATGAATTGTCAGATAGGGGCATTAATCAGTCAGGCCTGGATTCAATGGAATTTTATATTTCCACCAATCCAGGTGAACCTTTAAAACCTCTTTCCAAAATCGCATCTGGCGGAGAACTGTCGAGAATCATGCTGGCTTTGAAAAGCATTTTCTCCAAACATCAAGGCATAACATCCATTATATTTGATGAAGTGGACACAGGTGTGAGCGGAAGGGTTGCACAATCCATTGCCGAAAAGATCTATAAAGTGGCAACTGGATCACAAGTATTGTGCATATCCCATTTGCCACAGGTGGCCGCTATGGCGGATACCCACCTTTTCATAGCAAAAAATGTAAGGGCCGGACGCACGAATACCTCGGTCAAGCCGCTAATTGAAACGGAAAAAGTAAAAGAAATCGGCAGGATGATTTCAGGAGTCGAGATAACGGATTTGACGAAGCAGCATGCCAATGAATTAATCCAGCTGGCCAAAAGGCTGAAGATTACATCATGAAGGGCCGGTAAGAAGATTATTTAAACTTATCATAAGCATTCATTGTAAAGCTATCCAAAAACGGATAGCTTTTATTTTTTGCACCTGTTATAAATGACTGTCATGAGGGCTAAATTAAAGGTGTAGCCATAAAGTTTCAGAGAGCGAGGAGAGTGAATGGATTGAAATTTATATGGATAAACAGGATCATCGGTGGAATTCTCCTTGTTTCGCTATTAACATTAGGGTTATACCAGCCATCTCGTGAATATTTTTTAATTCCAAATCATCTTGTACTATTTGAAGGAAGTCAATATAGTATTTCCAAATCATTGCCTGTTTCTGCAAAAACTTCGGGATCCAGTGATGGAATTTCGCTTCATGATGAACAAGCCTCGATTACGCTTGGTGCTGAAAAACCAGGTACGAATGAAGTGTTACTCGATGTAGCAGGCTTACCTGCCAAAAAGGTCGACATCAGGGTGTTAAAAGACTTTAAAGTCATGCCTGGAGGCCAATCCATTGGAGTAAAGCTTAATACTCTTGGGGTTCTCGTAGTAGGTCATCATCTTATTGATACTGCGCAGGGGAAAAAATCACCGGGAGAAAAGGCAAAAATTGAAATCGGTGATATTATTACAGAAATCAATGGTCAGACGATAAAGAAGATGGGGGATGTAACCCCTTTTGTTCAGCAGGCAGGCGAAAAGGGTGAGGCGTTGAATCTTGTCATTAACCGTGATAATGAAGTGCTTCATAGTACCCTATTACCTCTAAAAGATAAGAATGAAGGAACTTACAAATTGGGTTTGTATATCCGTGATTCGGCAGCTGGCATCGGAACGATGACGTTTTATCACCCGGATTCAAAAAAATACGGGGCGTTGGGACATGTTATATCCGATATGGATACAAAAAAGCCGATTGTTGTCAAGGACGGACAGATTGTTCAATCGACGGTCACATCCATCGAAAAGGGAAGCAATGGTGATCCAGGAGAAAAATTGGCACGCTTTTCTTCCAATAAAGAAAAAATAGGAAATATCAATCGCAATAGTCCCTTTGGAATTTTTGGGAAGTTAAATCAAGATTTTAAAAATGGAATTAACGATAAGCCACTCCCCATCACCCTTTCCCATGAGGTAAAGGAAGGACCAGCAAAAATCCTTACAGTGGTGGATGGTTCTGAAGTGGAGGAATTCGATGTTGAAATCGTCAGTTCCATACCACAGAAGTTCCCAGCAATTAAGGGAATGGTCTTAAAAGTGACGGATAAGGAATTGCTTCAAAAAACGGGTGGGATCGTTCAAGGTATGAGCGGCAGTCCTATCATACAAAATGGGAAATTAATCGGTGCAGTCACCCATGTATTCGTTAATGATCCTACAAGTGGGTATGGAGTCCATATCGAATGGATGTTAAACGAAGCCGGTATAAATATATACGACAAAGATAATTATGAAAAGGCAAGCTAAGAATCCGGGTATCCTTTTGGATGCCCCTTTTTAATGGAAAGTTATGATTAGCATAAATTTTGGGTAGGAATTAAATTGATTTTTTCTAAAAATAGAGGTTTTTTTGAAACGATGTGATAAAATGATAACGATATGAAGATTTTTCGACAATCGCTTTATTCGAATAGCAAACGAAGTCGAAAACAAGAGATATCCGGAGAATAATATTGAATTCCTTATATTTTTTCAAAAATAAAAGGAATTTAGTTTCCATTGTCGAAAAGTTCAATTACAATAGAATTTAGTCATATAGAAAAAAAGACCAATTGTAGTTGAGGAGGAAATCAAGCGTGAAAAAAATTAAGGTGTGCGTTGTAGATGATAATAGAGAACTTGTTGGCCTTCTGGAAGAATACATTTCTGCACAGGATGACATGGAAGTAATTGGGGTGGCACATAACGGTCAAGATTGCCTGGGTATGCTTGAAAGCGTTGACCCGGATATATTGATCCTCGATATTATCATGCCTCATTTAGATGGGTTAGGTGTGCTAGAAAAACTTCGTGAAGTAAAACGGGGTGCCATGCCTAATGTGATTATGCTTACTGCCTTTGGTCAAGAAGATGTAACGAAAAAAGCTGTTGATTTGGGGGCGTCTTACTTTATCCTGAAGCCATTTGATATGGAAAATCTGGCCAATCACATACGTCAGGTAAGCAGTAAAGGGCAGGCAGTTTTAAAAAATCATAGTCAGTTTAGCTATCGTCCCCAAAATGAATCCAAGCCGAAGAACCTTGATGCCAGCATCACAAGCATCATTCACGAGATTGGAGTCCCTGCACATATAAAGGGCTATTTGTATTTAAGGGAAGCCATATCCATGGTATACAATGATATTGAACTATTGGGTTCCATCACCAAAGTTTTATATCCGGATATCGCAAAAAAATACAATACTACGGCGAGCCGTGTTGAACGTGCCATCAGGCATGCGATTGAAGTGGCCTGGAGCCGTGGCAATATAGAATCCATTTCATCACTTTTCGGTTATACCGTAAGCATGACAAAGGCAAAACCTACAAATTCCGAATTCATTGCCATGGTTGCCGATAAGCTGCGTCTTGAACATAAAGCTTCTTGACAAGGGTAGAAGCGTTGAATTGACGGCAATTTGGACGGGAATTTAACCGTGAACTTATCGCTATTCCGATAAACTTTCCGGTGGAATACCAATAAAGACTGATCGTATTTGGCTGATAAACCCGGCAACTTTACGAGTCAGTATATAGGAAAATTCCGCAGTCGTCCAAACTGGGCGGCTATTATTTTTGCGTAGGGGCTTGTATTTATGTCAATCCCCTAATCAATTGAAAGCATTACGTCATGACCATCGTATGACCCAAACGGAATTTACCGCAAGTATAAGGCTCAGTGGAAAAGAGGCCAGTGAACCTTCGCTTGGCAATACCATGCTCATTAGTCGAAGGCTCGAAATGACGGTCAACGAAATATTTTATAGGGAAGAATCGTGACGTCCTTTGTTGGGCGTTTTTTTATGCTTTCGGCTTGCCGACTTCGTTTGAATCTTTATTAGGACTTTAGGTGCGTTTCCATACACTCGACTTTGCGCCCTGCAACACAGGTGGAAAGGTGTAGCGTCATATCGGATATAGAAGCGGCCCGCGGGGATTATGCAAGATTAGGGCTGAAATGGGGCAAATCATTGAGGATCTCCATAATATGAAGGACCTAGCTTCAAGGCAGGGGCAAACTGGAAAGCAACTCCCTTCTTGAGGGGCTGGCTTTAAGTCTCCAAGCAATGATTGCTTGCCGAAGGTAATTACCGTCATTGACGGCATAAAACCGTACACACTCGTATTTATGAGATGCTTCGTGACCTTCAGGTGATTCCCCACCATGAAGGTACAAATACTTCGCTCATCTCCGTTGTTTCGAATCTCTGATTAGTTCCTCCCCTTTCTCGCTCCTTTCCTAACAGGTTTCCGAATTCCTCTTATACGTCGTTATAAGTCCCTCATTACTTTGAGTCTGTTCCAAAAGAAAATTGTCGCTAAATCAGGTAAAAAGGAAATTTAACTGGAACCTTTGGACTGCTCTTTTTCATCCGGTATCAACCTTGCTGGCGTGTTAGGAAGCAGCGACCAAGCGGTATTTCCACCCAGCCAGTTTGGGCCGTAAGACGCTTGCTGAGGCGATAGAACCATGAGTGGTTAGCATTTTTGATTGACCGATTCAGTTTGATCGGATTTGTTTTCATTATCGCTATAAAGTAGCGGAATAATGATACGGGAAATTCTTTATAAATCAAAGGCGAGTAAATCAAGGCGGTCCTGAGTGCCTGTCTGCATAAGACGTATGATGTAAAAGGGTGGAAGCGAGCGCATCTATTTTTCGCAAATGCACAACATACACCTTGCAAAAGAAATTGAGTCATTTGATGAGAGGAACCTTCTATGCAGAAAATAATCAGCTGCATTTAATTCGAGTATTGAGCTAGATGAATTTGCTGTTTCTGTTCATAACATTGGGATATAACCATATGAGAGAGGCGGCGTTTCTTCATGACCTTAATCTTTGCACATCGAGGCTCAGCAGGAACACATCCGGAAAATACGATTTCGGCGTTCAAAGAAGCTGCCCGTGTCGGCGCGGACGGTATTGAAACGGATGTCCAGCTCTCGAAAGATGGGGAAGTGGTCATCATTCACGATGAAAAGCTTAATCGGACCACGAATGCCTCGGGATATGTAAAAGACAGGACCTTGATGGAGTTGAAAACCCTTAATGCGTCTTCAAACTATAAGGGTAAATTGGGGAATGAAGAGATTCCGACACTTGAAGAACTATTTATTTGGCTTGCCGAAAATCAGCTTTTTTGCAACATTGAATTGAAAAATACGCTTTTTCTGTATCCAGGCTTAGAAGAGAAAGTCATCCGACTCATCCGTACTTACGAAATGGAGGAAAGGATCATCCTTTCTTCTTTCAATCATTACAGCTTGGTCAATTGCCATCAATTGGCACCTGAACTGGAAACCGCACTGCTTTATAGGGATGGTCTATACATGCCTTGGATATATGCCAAGGCAATAGGCGGAAGTGCAATCCACCCAAATATCCGGGCTGCCCCTGATGCGCTCATTCAAGCATCCGTGAGTATGGGTGTTCCTGTACGGCCATATACCATTAATAAAGAAGCCGAGATGAAGAGGCTATTCAAATTGGGGTGCAGCGGCATCATAACCGATTTTCCGGAGGCAGCCGTACGGGTCAGGGATGGATTGAAATCAAGATAAAGAAAGAAGGTGCCATACGAAACATGGCACCTTCTTTTTGCGTTTAAAATTTATTGAACCTGCTTTGGACCTTATTTTGTTTTCGATCTCGATGAAGGACGAAGCCGGCGATGAAGGCTATTCCGCCAATCGTAATGAGCAGTCCTATTAAAAATTGCAGCCAAAGGACTGGATAGGGGGGCTGCAGAATACCAAACACCATGTCCCTCATTATTTTTATACCATAGGCAGCAAAGGCACCGGGTATAAAAAGTATCAAAAAAGCGATTAAACGTTTCATGCGGTCAAATCCCTTCCGAAAATTCCGTCTTTAAAAAATGATAAAGGATATAAATTATTTGTCAAGTTTCGGGAATCTAGATAATGACTGGGAGTTGGTGGCTGTTTTTAAAGGGATCCGATATGGTAAAATGGTGTGGAGTATGAAAAAAATTGCATAGATTGATCTAATAAAAGAGGTAATTATATCTTAAGGGGGATGGCTCATGCAAAAGGTCATGATAGTAGGGGGAGGAGTGGGAGGGACAACCGTGTTGAAACTCCTATCGGAAAGTGAAGTATTCTCCATTGTTTGTATGGCTGATACGAATGAATCCGCTGAAGGGATGCTTGCTGCAAAGGAACGAGGGATTCCTACAGTGAATAATTGGAGCCTGGGATTGGAGCGGGATTTGGACATCATTTTTGATACGACCGGAGATCCGTCTGTCTATAAAAAGATAAAAAGGGACATGGGCGAACAAACGATTCTCATTCCTGGAAGTGTCGCCCTCATTATGACTAAGTTGTTTGAAGAGAAAAATCGTTTAATAAGTAAATTGGAGAATACCTCGGCAAAAATGGACTTGATCCTTAATACGACCAGTGAAGGGATGTTGGTGATTGATCATGAAGGATTCATCATCATGTTCAATGATAGTGCCGAGCGTGCAACTGATACAAAGCGCGAGGAGGTGATAGGCAGACATATCAAAGATTTCATCCCTTCAACTGGATTGCTGCGAGTGATGCAAACGAACCAAAAAGAAGTGAATCAGGAAATCACCCTTAGCAATGGAACGGAACTCATAACGACAAGGATACCTCTTGTGAATGCCGATAAGGAAATCATAGGGGCTTTTTCCGTGTTTAGGAATAAAACGGAAGCTGTACAATTGGCGGAGCAGATCACTGATTTAAAAGAGATACAGACGATGCTCCAGGCGATCATTCAATCCAGTGATGAAGCCATATCTGTTGTGGATGATCAAGGCAGGGGGCTGTTGATCAATCCCGCATATACAAGAATCACTGGTTTAACAAAGACCCAGGTGATCGGTAAGCCGGCTTCCATCGATATTTATGAAGGTGAAAGTATGCATATGAAAGTGCTTCAGACAAAAAAGCCTGTTCGGGGTGTCAATATGCGTGTCGGCCCAAAACATAAGGAAGTGATCGTGAATGTTGCTCCAATCATTGTGGACGGGTGCCTGAAAGGGAGCGTTGGCGTCATTCATGATGTATCGGAAATTCAAGCCCTGACCCACGAACTGAATCGGGCAAGACAGATTATCCGGACATTGCAGGCTAAGTATTCCTTTGATGATATAATCGGTGCTTCCGAAGAGATGAAGCTTCCCATTGAACAGGCGAAATTATCGGCAAGAACACCTGCAACTGTCTTATTAAGAGGGGAATCAGGGACTGGCAAAGAGTTATTTGCACATGCCATCCATAATGCGAGCGATAGGAAATTCAATAAATTTGTTCGTGTAAATTGTGCGGCCATTTCGGAATCATTACTTGAAAGTGAACTGTTCGGGTATGATGAAGGAGCCTTTACAGGGGCGAGCAGGGGCGGCAAGGTCGGTTTTTTTGAAGAGGCAAATCAAGGGAGTATCTTTTTGGACGAAATTGGTGAATTACCAGCCAACATCCAAGCTAAATTACTTCGGGTTTTACAAGAAAAAGAAATCGTCAGAGTGGGGGGGACGAAGCCGATTCCGATCAATGTCCGGGTCATAGCTGCTACGAATATCAATCTCGAAGAGGCCATCACAAACGGATCATTCAGGGAAGACTTATATTTCAGGCTGAACCGCATGCCTATTTTCATTGCTCCATTAAGAAAGAGAAAAGAGGATTTAAGAGAATTGGCGGAGCATTTGATTAATAAAATCAATCAGGAGTATGGACGAAGCATAGAGGGAATTACAGCAGCAGCTATACATAAGATGCAAATCTATAACTGGCCAGGTAATGTTAGGGAACTGGAAAATATCTTAGGGCGGGCAATCATTTTCATGAAATTGAACGAGACGATCATTGATATACATCATATTCCGGATTTTATCGAAGAGATTCCATTAAAACAAGATATATTATTAATGAAGCCTACTGGCTACGTATCGGGGAAACCGCTCTCGGAGATAATAGACCAGTATGAATCCGAAATCATTCAGCAAGCGTTCCATACCCACAAGGGAAATAAAACACTTACGGCAAAGGCTCTTGGGATTTCTGTCAGAAATCTATATTACAAAATGGAAAAACTAAAACTGTGAAAATTCTTGCACGCAAGTAATTGCGCACTATGAAAAAAGCTGCACGGAATTTTCTGATTTATTTTAATTTAAACGAGACTCCACTTCTAACATGAAATTTTTTTCAATTTGTTATAGGCTATAGTTGCCCAACATATTAACCAGCATCTCCTTTTTTTGGATAAAAACGCTCTCATTATGTATTTTATTGGCATGTTATTTGCATATTTAAAGGTGTATGGATTTTTCAAGGGAACCATTCCCCATAGGGAAAATATCATGTGATTAGCGGATTTTATTTAAAATGAACGTAGGAACAAGTAAGAATGAGGAGAAATTCAGTGTTCTCATATCTGACATGTATTAAAACATCTAGGGAGGATTCCTTTATGGAAATTTTTAAATATCTTGAGAAGTATGATTACGAGCAATTGCTATTCTGTCAGGACAAACAATCGGGTTTGAAAGCGATTATTGCCATTCATGATACAACATTAGGGCCTGCGCTTGGAGGCACAAGGATGTGGACGTATGCATCTGAAGAAGATGCCATTGAAGATGCCTTAAGGCTTGCACGAGGAATGACATATAAGAACGCCGCAGCCGGCTTGAATTTAGGCGGGGGGAAGACCGTCATCATCGGCGATCCGCGCAAGGATAAGAATGAAGAGATGTTCCGTGCATTCGGAAGGTATATCCAAGGGCTCAATGGGCGTTATATAACAGCTGAAGATGTAGGTACAACGGTTGAGGATATGGATCTCATTCATGAGGAGACGGATTTTGTCACTGGGATTTCCCCTGCATTCGGTTCTTCGGGTAATCCTTCCCCTGTAACTGCATATGGGGTATACCGAGGTATGAAGGCGGCTGCAAAAGAGGCATTCGGAACCGATTCTTTAGAAGGCAAGGTGGTTGCGGTCCAAGGCGTCGGGAATGTTTCTTACAACTTATGCCGTCACCTTCATGAGGAGGGCGCCAAGCTGATCGTTACGGATATCAATAAAGAAAGTGTGGCCCGTGCGGTTGAATCATTTGGGGCGACTGCAGTGAATCCTGATGAAATTTATGGAGTCGACTGTGATATCTATGCACCTTGTGCATTAGGGGCTGTCATAAATGATCATACAATCAATCAAATCAAGGCGAAGGTCATCGCAGGTGCGGCCAATAATCAATTAAAGGAACCTGTTCATGGCGATCAAATTCATGAAAAGGGTATTATATACGCTCCTGATTATGTTATTAATGCAGGTGGAGTCATAAACGTGGCCGATGAGCTTTTAGGGTATAATCGGGAAAGGGCCCTTAAGAAAGTGGAAACGGTTTATGATACAATTGAAAGAGTCATCGAGATTGCAAAACGTGATCAAATCCCAACTTATAAAGCGGCGGATAGAATGGCTGAGGAGCGAATTGCTCGCATGAGGAATTCAAGGAGCCAATTCTTGCAAAATGAAAAACATATCTTGAATGGAAGAAAGTGAATGTAGTTTTACAAGATTAGATTCCTGTGTTTTTTTTAATAAACACAGGAATTTTCATCATGGATAACGTAATAAACATAGGGCAAGTAAAAATGGTGACAAATTGTTTGTAATTGTGAGGAGGAGTGGTTTTGGCTGAAGAATTTGACCTCGTTATCCTCGGAGGAGGAACAGGCGGGTATGTGGCGGCAATAAGGGCTGCTCAATTAGGATTGAAAACGGCTGTCGTGGAGAAAGGCAAGCTCGGCGGAACGTGTCTACATAAAGGCTGTATCCCTTCGAAAGCACTTTTAAGGAGTGCGGAAGTGTATCAGACTGCAGTGAAAAGTGAAGAATTCGGTATTGTTACCGGGGATGTAAAGGTAAATTTCCTTAAGGTGCAGGAAAGAAAGAATAAAGTAGTCGATCAACTCCATAAAGGAGTTCAGCACTTGATGAAACAAGGAAAGATAACGGTTTATGAAGGGTTAGGGCGTATACTTGGTCCTTCTATATTTTCACCGATGCCTGGGACAATTTCCGTGGAAATGAATGATGGCAGTGAAAATGAAATGCTCATTCCTCAGAATGTCATCATTGCAACGGGTTCGCGTCCGAAGACACTGCCCGGGTTAGCGATTGATGGGGAATTGGTGCTTACATCGGATGAAGCTCTAAAGCTTGAGAGCCTGCCAAAATCAATGATTATTGTAGGCGGTGGAGTTATCGGCATAGAATGGGCTTCGATGCTTAATGATTTTGGTGTGGAAGTGACAGTACTGGAATATGCAGATAGAATCATCCCGACTGAAGACCATGATATTTCCAGTGAAATGCTCCGTCTCCTAACGAAAAAAGGAGTCAAGTTCGTTACAGGTGCCAAGGTAATGCCTGAAACCCTGAAAACGGATGCTTCAGTATCCATTTCTGCTGAAGTCAAAGGTTCGGTAGAGGAATTCACAGCTGAAAAAATGCTGGTTTCCGTAGGCAGATCAGCAAATGTTGAAGGGATCGGCCTTGAAAATACGGAAATTGTGAAAGAAAAAGGTTTCATTGAAACCAATGACTTCTTCCAAACGAAGGAATCACATATTTATGCGATCGGTGATTGTATCGGCGGTCTGCAATTGGCTCACGTTGCCTCCCATGAAGGTATTACGGCCGTTGAACATATCGCAGGCCAAAAACCGGAACGGCTGGATTATTCGCTCATTTCAAAATGTGTGTATTCAAGCCCTGAAGCTGCAAGTGTCGGTTTGACGGAAGAACAGGCAAACAAGGAAGGCTATGACCTTAAAATTGGGAAATTCCCATTCCGTGCAGTTGGTAAGGCACTTGTTTTCGGGGAAGCGGATGGCTTTGTTAAAATCATCGCCGATAAGAAATCGGATGACATATTGGGCGTTCATATGATTGGGCCACATGTTACGGATATGATTTCTGAAGCGGGACTTGCAAAAGTGCTTGATGCGACACCTTGGGAGATAGGCAAGACAATTCATCCACACCCAAGTCTTTCTGAAGCAATCGGTGAGGCGGCCCTTGCTGTCGATGGACGTGCCATTCATTCTTAAAGAATAAGGTCAGGAGGTTTTATGATGGTAGAAAAGCGTCATGAACAATTAGGCTTAAATGAGGAAACGGTTTTAGATATGTACCGGACAATGCTTTTGTCCCGCAGAATTGATGAGCGCATGTGGCTTTTAAACCGATCCGGGAAAATTCCCTTCGTGATTTCCTGCCAGGGGCAAGAAGCTGCACAGGTTGGGGCAGCGTTTGCGCTTGATAGGCAAAAGGATTATGTACTGCCTTATTATCGGGATGTAGGTGTGGTACTTACCTTCGGAATGACCGCAGAAGACTTGATGCTTTCCGGTTTCGCCAAAGAGGAAGATCCCAATTCCGGCGGGCGCCAAATGCCAGGTCATTTTGGTCAAAAGAAAAATAGGATCGTCACTGGTTCATCGCCTGTAACGACACAGGTCCCGCATGCTGTTGGAATTGCCCTTGCGGGGAAGATGGAAGGTAAGGATTTGGTAACATTCGTAACGTTTGGGGAAGGTTCATCCAATCAGGGCGATTTTCATGAAGGGGCCAACTTTGCAGGTGTGCACAAGCTGCCGGTCATTTTCATGTGTGAAAATAATAAATATGCGATTTCAGTTCCTATTGAGAAACAGCTTTCGTGTGAAAATGTTTCAGACAGGGCGATCGGCTATGGGATGCCTGGAATTACAGTGGATGGCAATGATCCATTGGAAGTGTATGCAGCGGTGAAAGAAGCGGCTGACCGTGCACGAAGGGGAGAAGGTCCTACACTGGTGGAAACTGTTTCATACAGGCTCACACCTCATTCAAGTGATGATGATGACCGAAGCTACCGGACGGCGGATGAAGTGGCTGAAGCCAAAACGAAGGATTCCATAATGACATTTGGAGCGTATTTAAAAGAAGTGGGAATCATGGATGAGGACCTTGAGAAACAAATGAATGATGAAGTCATGAAGATAGTCAACGAAGCAACCGATTATGCTGAAAATGCTCCATATCCGAAGGCTGAAAGTGCTATGAATCATGTGTATGCACAAAAGTAAGGGGGTAATAGAATGCCAGTGATTTCATATATAGATGCCGTGACAATGGCAATGAGGGAAGAGATGGAACGTGATTCCCGTGTATTCGTATTGGGTGAGGATGTAGGAAAAAAAGGTGGGGTCTTTAAAGCCACTAATGGTTTATACGACCAATTCGGTGAAGCCAGGGTCATCGATACCCCGCTCGCTGAATCTGCAATTGCAGGAGTGGGCATTGGAGCCGCCATGTATGGGCTTCGGCCGATAGCTGAGATGCAATTCGCTGATTTCATCATGCCTGCCATTAATCAAATCGTTTCAGAGGCAGCCAAAATTAGATATCGTTCTAATAATGACTGGAGCTGTCCAATGGTAATCCGTGCTCCATATGGCGGAGGGATTCATGGAGCTCTTTATCATTCACAATCGGTTGAAGCAATCTTTGCCAATCAGCCGGGTTTGAAAATAGTGATGCCTTCCACCCCTTATGATGTAAAGGGTTTGCTTAAAGCTGCCATTCGCGATGAAGACCCAGTGCTTTTCTTTGAACATAAACGCGCGTACCGCTTGATCAAGGGTGAGGTACCTACTGAAGATTATGTACTTCCAATCGGTAAGGCGGATGTGAAAAGGGAAGGAGAAGACATTACTGTCATCACCTATGGCCTTTGTGTGCATTTTGCCCTTCAGGCAGCAGAAAAATTAGCTGCAGATGGAATTTCTGCACATGTTCTTGACTTGCGTACCGTCTATCCTTTGGATAAGGATGCTATTATAGAAGCGGCTTCT
Organism: Peribacillus sp. Aquil_B1; assembly: GCF_022603275.1. Lineage (NCBI taxonomy): Bacteria > Bacillati > Bacillota > Bacilli > Caryophanales > Bacillaceae > Peribacillus > Peribacillus sp. Aquil_B1. Next base: position 1,176,746 of record NZ_JAKXEE010000001.1, read on the forward strand.
AAAACGGGGAAAGTATTACTGGTTACAGAAGATAATAAAGAAGGCAGCATCATGAGTGAGGTAGCAGCCATCATTGCCGAGCATTGCCTTTTTGATTTGGATGCCCCTGTAAAACGATTGGCGGGACCTGATGTACCAGCCATGCCATATGCACCTACGATGGAAAAACACTTTATGGTGAATCCTGATAAAGTGGAAAAAGCAATGAGGGAATTGGCCGAGTATTAATGACTGTTAAGAAGGAGGAACGAATTATGGCTATGGAATTAATGAAGATGCCTCAACTAGGCGAAAGTGTCACAGAGGGAACCATCAGTAAATGGCTAGTGAAGCCTGGGGATCATGTCACGAAATACGACCCGCTAGCTGAAGTGATGACGGATAAAGTAAATGCTGAGGTTCCTTCTTCCTTTACGGGCATCATCAAGGAATTGAAAGCGGATGAGAATCAAACATTGGCAGTCGGGGAAGTCATTTGCTCGATTGAAGTTGAAACGGCAAAGACGGATAACGATAATGCTGGGCAAGCTGTTTCTCAGGGTGAGGAAAATGTTGATGCACCTGTTACAAGAGAAGTGCGGCAAGCGGCTGAGCCATCAAAGAAAGCTCGCTATTCGCCTGCTGTGTTAAAACTTTCTCAGGAGCATGGAATCGATCTTTCAAAAGTTAAAGGAACGGGGAATGAGGGACGGATTACCCGTAAAGATTTACTGAAACTTGTTGAATCGGGGAATCTTCCTAAGGCGGATGAGCCTTCCGCAATATCCGATTCGGCTCCTGAAGAGATCGCCCCTCAAGTTAGTCGACAAATCAGTCCCGTAACAAACGTGCCGACTGCTGCTGGTGACAAGGAAATACCTGTTACCGGAATCCGTAAGGCAATTGCGTCCAATATGTTGAAAAGTAAGCACGAAATCCCGCATGCTTGGACGATGGTGGAAGTTGACGCAAGCAATATGGTGAAGTTGCGTGATAATCTAAAATCCGACTTTAAACAAAAAGAAGGCTATAATTTAACGTATTTTGCCTTTTTCGTAAAAGCGGTTGCTCAAGCCCTTACGGAATTTCCAGAGCTCAATTCGATGTGGGCAGGCGAAAAAATCATCCAAAAGAAAGAAATCAATATATCAATAGCCGTTGCAACTGAAGATGCCTTATTTGTACCGGTCATTAAAAATGCAGATGAAAAATCAATCAAAGGTATAGCAAGGGAGATACAGGAACTTGCATCCAAAGTAAAGTCGGGTAAGTTAAAAGCAGAGGATATGCAAGGTGGTACGTTCACTGTTAATAACACTGGCTCATTCGGCTCTGTCCAGTCCATGGGAATTATCAATTATCCCCAGGCCGCCATTTTACAAGTTGAAACGATTGTAAAACGCCCAGTGGTCATAAATGACATGATTGCAGTACGAGATATGGTGAATCTCTGTTTATCACTTGATCATCGTGTATTGGACGGATTGGTATGCGGACGATTCCTCGCGAGGGTTAAAGAAATCATCGAAAAGATTTCCAAAGATAACACTTCCATATACTAAATTGAAGAAAAGGAAGCCCGAAGGATTCCTTTACACTGTAGGCAAACTTGATGAATCGAGTTTGCCTACAGTTTTTTAATGAGTGGTACAATTTGAACGTTATTTGGAACTCCAGGCATGGGGTCTCCCTGAATGCGCTATTCTAAGCAGGAGTCTCGCAAACCGTTCTAATCACCATTGTCCAGATGAGGGTGGTTCCTGAACATATTTAGTCTAGCTGTTATCGATTTCCCTTTCACTTTTGTTTAGTCAAAGATGAAGTATGCCGAAGTCATTCGTCAAAGTTTAACCCTGTCACTTCTCTTTTCCGTAGAAAAACATCGACAAAAATTTTATTTTTGCTATTATTTTATTATGAGCTGTTCTAATACAGATCAGGGGCTGTACTTGATTTTTAGAGGCGAAATAGGCCAGTGTTTTTCTTTATCTCAGATTTGCTAATTTCTATTGTCTTAAATTTTAAGAAAAATATGGTAGAATGTTAGTATAATCCAGATTAAATTGACGGGAGGGTGGTTTTCTTATCCAAAACTGACTGAGCGTTCGTTCTCCCAATGAAGGGACAGGGCGTATGAGGCGGCAAATGATAAGAAAGCGATTACAGATGGATCTGAAAGATGTAAAAAACATAACCTTTCCTAAGCCTTCTTTTGAAGAGTGGAAAGAAGCTGCGGAAGCAAGTTTAAAAGGGAAAAGTGTAGAAAAGCTAAAAACGAATACATATGAGGGCATCACTTTATATCCGCTTTATACAGAAAAGGCGGAATTAACGGAGAAGGTAGCTGAATTGCCAGGATTCTTCCCTTTCACCCGAGGAACGTCCCCAACGGGATATCATGAAAAACCTTGGCTTGTCGTTCAGCCTGTAAGCGGTATCACGGCTGAAGAAGCAAATGAAAAGATGAAAGCTTCTTTCAAGCGCGGTCAAAATGTCGTGGCATACCCTGCACGATTGCTTGCCGAGGGAGCAAGGGCTGAAAAATTGTTTAAGGATATCCCATTAAAGGAAATCCCGGTTTTCATTGACACTAAGGGGAAACAAAAAGGATTATTCCCTCAATTCAAAGCGGTTGCCGAAGCACAAAATACCCAATTGACAGGCGTTATTGCTGAAGATCCCATTGCAGAATGGCTCATTTGCGGTCAGCTGCCAGAAGATATGGATAACTATTTTGCAAACTGGCTGAAGACAATCCAAGATTATCAGAAGGTAGGCACGGATTTAAAAACAGTTATGATTAATACGGCAGTCTACCATAATGGAGGAGCCAATGCCGTACAAGAAATAGCTTACGGATTAGCGGCAGCCGTCCAATATCTATTGGAAGGGCAAAAGCAAGGGCTTTCAATTGCTTCGGTTTCCGAAAAAATAGTATTTTCTTTTGCAGTGGATTCAAATTACTTCATGTCCATCGCTAAGCTACGGGCTGCAAGAAGGCTTTGGGCAGGCCTTGCAGAAGCTTTCGATACAGCACCGGACCATTTTAAAATGGCGATACATGCCGTTACTTCCGAGTTGACAGAAACGCTATATGATCAGCACGTCAATATTCTTCGGACAACAAACCAAGCCTTCGCTGCCGCTATTGGAGGCATTCAATATCTTCAAATTCATCCATTCACACACGCAACTGGTGAAAACGATGATTTCTCAGAAAGAATTGCCCGGAATACTCACTTGATTTTAAAAGAAGAAACAAATATCACAACGGTGGTCGATCCTGCTGGCGGTTCATGGTATGTTGAGCAACTAACGGATGAATTGGCTGAAAAAGCTTGGGCGAAATTCCTTGAAATCGATGCAGCTGGAGGGATTCTTGATCTAATTAAACAAGGAACCCTTCAGAAGGAAATAGCTGAAGTTTACAAAGAAAAAGTTCAAAATGCGGCTTTCAGAAAAGAAAGTATCATCGGAACGAATGTATATCCGAATCCGGCTGATAAGATTAAAACCACGACACAGGATAACCATGTGTCATATATGAAAGTTGAGAAGCCGGTTGGCATTACCCCACTTGACTTGGATCGGGTATCCATTCAGTTCGAGCAGTTAAGACTACGCAGTGAAAAGTATAAAGAAATAAGTGGAACGGCTCCAACTATTGGTTTAATTAATTTGAAAAATCTCAAATCCTATAAACCTCGTGCAGATTTCGTTACAAGTCTTGCTGCGGCAGGTGGTATTGAAACAACCGGCAGTAAGGGGTGTCAAAGCGTTGAGGAAGCAGTCGATTATGTAGCTGCGACCAAACTTCCTATCTATTGTGTTTGCGGCAGTGATGGTGACTATTCGGAATTAGCACCAATCACCATTAAAGAAATTAAAAAGCAATTTCCTGAAATCACTATTTATAGTGCCGGCAAGCAGCAAGAAGAATTTGAGATTACACTAAGCGAAGCCGGAGTCAAAGATTTTATCCATGTCAAAACGAATGCAATAGCCATTTTAACGGAATTATTGCAGAAGCTAGGGGTGAACTGAAATGAAAAAACCGAATTTTTCTGCTATAAATCCTGCTAAGTCCGAGGTTGAAGGTACGGTGGAAGCATGGAAAAAGGAAGCCGAAAAAGCCGTTGGGAATAACATTGAGAATCTTTTGTTTGAAACCAATGAACAAATAAAAATCAAACCGCTTTATATTGAGGAAGATAATCGTGACTTGGAGCATATGGAAAGTGTGCCAGGTATCGCTCCTTTTACAAGAGGGCCCTATCCTTCGATGTATGTCAATCGTCCTTGGACGGTACGTCAGTATGCAGGTTTCTCGACTGCTGAGGAATCCAATGCGTTTTACAGACGTAACCTTGCGATGGGGCAAAAAGGGCTCTCAGTTGCCTTTGATTTAGCTACACACCGCGGTTATGACTCCGATCATCCACGTGTTGTCGGTGATGTGGGAAAAGCGGGAGTTGCCATTGATTCAATTCTTGACATGAAAATCCTGTTCGACGGCATTCCGCTTGATCAAATGTCCGTGTCAATGACGATGAACGGCGCAGTATTACCCATCCTTGCATTTTATATCGTGACAGCTGAAGAACAAGGCGTAACACAGGATAAGCTTTCAGGCACGATTCAAAATGACATCTTAAAGGAATATATGGTTCGGAATACGTATATCTACCCACCTGAAATGTCCATGAAAATCATAGCTGATATATTTGAGTATACATCTAAATATATGCCCAAGTTCAATTCCATTTCCATCTCCGGTTATCATCTGCAAGAAGCGGGGGCGCCGGCTGATATCGAACTTGCCTATACGTTGGCGGATGGGCTTGAGTATGCACGTACCGGAATGAAAGCTGGTATTGATATCGATAAATTCGCACCACGCCTGTCATTCTTCTGGGCTGTAGGAATGAACTATTTCATGGAAGTGTCGAAAATGCGGGCGGCTCGTTTCATTTGGTCAAAACTGATGAAACAATTCGAGCCGAAAAATAATAAAGCGATGGCATTGAGAACCCATTCCCAAACTTCCGGCTGGAGCCTCTCGGAGCAGGATCCGTTTAACAATGTCGCAAGGACCCTTATTGAAGCGCATGCGGCTGCACTTGGGCATACACAATCCCTGCATACGAACGCATTGGATGAGGCCATTGCCCTGCCAACGGATTTCTCGGCACGCATAGCACGTAACACACAGCTATATTTGCAGGAGGAAACGGGGATCACAAAAGTAATCGATCCATGGGCAGGTTCGTACTACGTAGAATCACTCACAAATGAATTAATCGAACGGGCTTGGGCTCACATAGAAGAAATCGAAGGCCTTGGCGGAATGGCGAAGGCTATTGAAACCGGCCTTCCAAAAATGAGGATCGAGGAAGCCGCTGCAAAGCGTCAAGCTAAAATCGATTCTCAAGATGAAACGATCGTAGGCGTAAATAAGTATCGTTTGAAAAAAGAAGATCCGATTGAAATACTGGAGATTGATAATACAGCAGTTCGCGAAAGTCAGCTTAAGCGTTTGAGCGAATTAAAAGCGAAACGTGATCAGGAAAAGGTGGATGAAGCCCTTCAAGCGCTATCCATGGCTGCCAGCACTGGCGAAGGTAACCTTCTTGAACTGGCTGTGCAAGCTGCAAGAGTACGGGCTTCATTAGGTGAAATCTCCGATGCGATCGAAGAAGTTGCTGGACGTCACAAAGCAACGATCCGTTCGATCAGCGGTGTATACAGCTCGGCATACTCAAAGGAAGCAGAAATTGAGGAAGTCGTCCGCATGACGGAAGAGTTTCTTGAAAATGAAGGAAGAAGACCGCGTTTGTTAATGGCTAAAATGGGTCAGGACGGTCATGATCGCGGAGCTAAAGTAGTCGGAACGGGGTTTGCGGATTTGGGCTATGATGTCGATATCGGTCCATTATTCCAAACACCGAAGGAAACCGCCATCCAGGCCGTGGAAAATGATGTGCATGTAGTCGGAATGAGTTCGCTTGCTGCCGGCCATAAAACCTTGTTGCCGCAGCTTATGACGGAACTGAAGAACTTGGGGCGCGAGGACATTATAGTGATTGTAGGCGGCGTCATCCCTGCACAGGATTATGATTACCTAATGGAAAATGGCGCTACAGCCATTTTTGGACCTGGTACGGTCATTCCACAAGCAGCAAAGAAAGTGCTTCAGGAAATATACAATCGCCTCGGATATGAGGAAGTGGCTCAATAATGAGTGAAGACAAGAAGCCCGAATGGGTCGATCAGAACAATCAGGAAGGTTTTGCTTCTTCATTAAAGCCAGGTGTGGAATTAGCAGCAAGCCATAACAAACCTTCTACAAGCAAATTCGTCAAAAAACATAATGTAAACATACCGGTCCATGAACTTAAAGAGGGAATCATAAAAGGTGACAGGGCCATGCTAGCTAAAGGCATTACATTGGTTGAAAGCAATGCATCCCACCACTTGGATCATGCACAGGAATTATTGCATAGCATCCTTCCTCATACAGGAAATTCGATTCGCATCGGGATTTCCGGAGTGCCCGGTGCCGGAAAAAGTACCTTCATCGAGACGTTCGGAACCTACTTATGTGACAGGGGTCATAAGGTTGCCGTTCTAGCCGTCGATCCAAGCTCCTCGATCAATGGCGGAAGTATACTAGGCGATAAGACAAGGATGGAGGAGCTGGCAAGAAACCCCCATGCCTTCATAAGACCCTCTCCATCCGAAGGCACTCTAGGAGGAGTTCACCGCAAAACGAGGGAAACGATGTTGCTTTGTGAAGCGGCAGGATTTGATGTGATACTGATTGAAACTGTCGGTGTCGGTCAGAGTGAAGCTATAGTTCGAAGTATGGTCGACTTCTTCATGCTCCTTGTCCTTACAGGTGCCGGAGATGAATTACAAGGGATGAAAAAAGGGATTCTGGAACTTGTGGACGGAATTGTGGTCAATAAAGCCGACGGAGAGAACATTCCGCTGGCGATTAGGACGAAGTCCGAATATAGCAGAATCTTGCACTTCCTTCAGCCAGCAACAAAAGGATGGGCAGGAAAGGCATATACTTGTTCAGCCATAACCGGTAAAGGAATTCCTGAGCTTTGGGATGTAATGAATGAATTTTCCGATTTGACCAAGGAGTCGGGTGTTTTTCAAGAACGGAGAAGAATGCAATCTAAGGAATGGCTTTATTCATTGATGGATCACCAGCTTAAAACGATGTTTTATAAAAATGAAACCGTCAAGAGTCTTCTCCCAATTCTCGAGAATCAAGTGATGTCAGGGAATAAAACGGTCACTGCTGCTGTTAAGCAGGCTTTTCAATCTTTTACAGATACATTTAAGTCAAATTAAAAAGAAATGGGATGGGGCAGGTGTGTATTGTTTCCCACGCCTGCCCCATCCTTTTGTAAGTCTTGTTGTAACACACATGATTCCCGTTTACCTTTCGTTTTAAACGTGTTCGGAAATGGTTTATGCAGTTTTGACAGGTAAATTTATTGAATCACGAAGTGGCAATTGTTATGATAGGATTGAAGAGAAAACTTGGAAGGAGCACATGCCATGAATATGGATTTTAATTTTTTAATGAACGACGTAGTCAAACAGGCTCGCGATGAGATAAAGACTGCTGGATATACAGAATTGACTACTCCCGAGGAAGTAGAGGAAGTATTTGCACAAAAAGGAACGACACTTGTTATGGTCAACTCCGTTTGTGGCTGCGCCGGGGGAATAGCTAGACCTGCAGCGGCACATGCAATCCATAATGATAAACGCCCAGATCAGCTTGTAACCGTTTTTGCTGGGCAAGATAAAGAGGCGACGGAGAAAGCCCGTGATTATTTCGAAGGATATCCGCCGTCATCTCCATCATTTGCATTGCTGAAGGATGGAAAAATCATCACGATGATAGAACGCCATGAAATTGAAGGGCACCATCCGATGTCTGTAGTAGAAAAATTACAAGACTACTTCGATCAATATTGCGAAGAAGTGTAAACCATAGCGATAACCAAAAAAACCCGCCCAATCGGCGGGTTTTTTTATTCATGATTTTGCATAAGTCTTGGACATTTAGGAAAGAAGATAGATAAGGTAACCGAAATATTCCCTTTTGGAAAAAAGCACGAATCCAGAAATTGAATTATAGTAATATTCTGAAAAGTGAATCTATTATTTACGTTATTGAATAATTATTAGAGTGTGTTAAAATACACATTAGTGTATGAATATTAGTTATTCAAATTTTAACTAAACCGAATTTACTAACAAGAGAATTGAAAATATCATTTTGGAGGAATAATAATGAAGTTGAAAAAGCAGTTAGCATTGTTGCTTACTTCTGTTTTATTAGTAGGTATTTTAGCGGCATGCGGAACATCAGAGAAAGAAGATAAGAACACAGCTGACAAAGAAGACAAAAAGGTCCTTGTAATGGGAACATCTGCGGATTATCCGCCATTTGAATTTGTTGAAACGTCTAAAAGCGATGAAATCAAAGGATTTGACATTGATATCGCTAAAGCAATCGGAAAAAAATTAGGTTATGAGGTCGAAGTGAAGGACATTGACTTTAATAGTCTTGTGCCTGCTCTGGAAAATGAATCGGTCGATTTCGTTATCTCTGGAATGACTCCAACTGAAAAACGTGAGCAATCAGTCGATTTCAGTGATATTTACTATACGGCTAAAAACATGATCATCACGACAGAGGACAGTAAGATCAAAACGGTTGAAGATTTAAAAGGGAAAACGGTAGGCGTACAGCTTGCATCCATCCAGGAGACTTTGGCAAATGACTTGAATAAATCCCAAGATATCGGGATGAAAGTTGAAAAACGGAATCGTATTCCTGAGGTTGTTCAAGAAATGTCTACAGGACGTTTTGACGCCGTGATCATGGAAGATACTGTGGCAAAAGGCTACTTGAAAGATAATAAAGAGTTGGTGGGCCATTTGATCAAATCTGGTGATCAAGATGCCGGTTCGGCAATCGCTTTCCAAAAAGGAAGCAAGTTAACTGAAGAATTCAATGCCGAGTTGAAAAAAATGATGGAAAATGGTGAAATGGAAAAATTAATATTAAAATGGTTCGGTGGCAGTGAAACTGAATAAAAAAGAGAGATGAAAAGCGTTCAGAATGCCTTCTGAACGTTTTTCCGCGCTTTATTGTTAATAAAATGAAGCAGGAGAAAGGCCCGATAACGGTCTTCATAAGAGAGGATGAATGGAGTGAATCTGGAATTTGAAAGGATTATACCTTCCCTTCCATATATCCTGGAGGGGATACCGACTACATTAAAGGTTGTAGCGGTAGCGGCAGTAATCGGATTTGTTTTGGGAATATTATTATCTATACTTAAAATCAGCAGAATCAAGCCCTTAAATTGGATTGCTGACTTTTATACATCCATTTTTCGCGGTACCCCTTTAGTGCTGCAATTAATGCTGATTTATTTTGGTTCACCACAAATATTAGGGATTCAAATCGAAGCGTTCCAAGCAGCATTTTTAGCATTCGGGCTAAATTCAGCGGCATACATTTCTGAAATTATCAGGGGAGGGATTTTAGCAGTCGATAAAGGCCAACGCGAGGCTTCCCTTGCACTTGGTGTTCCCTATTCAGGGATGATGCTTAATATTATCCTGCCGCAGGCCATCAAGAATATCCTGCCATCCCTTGTGAACGAATTGATTTCCTTAACGAAGGAATCAGCCGTCGTCACGATAATTGGATTAGGGGATATCATGCGCCGTTCTTATATTGTCGGCGGTGAGACATATAAATTCTTCGAGCCGATATTATTTGCCGGCCTCATTTATTATGTGATGGTCATGGTTCTCACCATCTTAGGCAAAGTGATTGAAAGGAGAATGAGACGCAGTGATTAAAATTGATGGACTCAAAAAAAATTATGGCAAGCTCGAGGTATTAAAAGGAATCAGCACCGAGATAGGACAGGGTGAAGTGTTAGCGATCATCGGTCCATCCGGGTCGGGAAAATCAACTTTCTTGCGCTGCATCAATATGCTTGAAACTCCAACAGATGGTCAAATCAGGTTTAAAGATCAAATCATCACTGAAAAAAAGACCAATATCATGAAGGTACGTGAAAATGTCGGAATGGTATTTCAGCATTTTCATTTATTTCCGCATAAAACCGTACTGGAGAATCTGACATATGCACCTATGAAGGTGAAAAAATTGTCAAAGGCCGAGGCTGTAAAACAAGCTCGTGAGCTTTTGACTAAAGTCGGTTTGGCCGATAAAGAATCGGCTTATCCGAATCGACTGTCAGGCGGACAAAAACAAAGGGTCGCTATTGCACGGGCATTGGCAATGAACCCGGAAGTAATGCTTTTCGATGAGCCGACTTCAGCGCTTGATCCCGAGATGGTAAAAGAAGTGCTCGAGGTTATGAAGTCACTGGCACATACGGGGATGACCATGCTGATCGTAACGCATGAAATGGGATTTGCCAAAGAAGTGGCCGATCGAGTACTATTCCTGGACGGTGGTCTGCTCGTTGAGGAAAGTGCTCCGGAAGAATTCTTTTCCAATCCGAAAAGCCAGCGTGCAAAAGACTTCTTGGAAAAAGTTTTATAAGTTAAAGCAAATAGTATATAATTGTGAAAAAAGGTAACGTTTAGGTTACCTTTTTTTGTTTTTTTCCTATAATGTATTTTTGCGTGAATGTATTTAGAAAAATTGGAAATTTAACTCGCAAAGGACTGTGAAAATATCTCATTTCCTGATAGTATTATAATAGATAGAGAAAGAGCCAGGTGATACATAACAATGTTTAAAATCGGATACAGGACGATTAAAACTGCTTTGGGGGCCACCCTGGCAATTATTATTGCACAAATGCTTAATCTCGAATATTTCTCTGCTGCGGGAATCATTGCGATCTTATGCATTCAAGTTACGAAAAAGAAGTCGGTGTATGCCTCCTGGCACCGGTTATTAGCTTGTTTGATTGCAATGGCCTATGCATCCCTATTGTTTCATTTCATCGCATTCCACCCGCTGGTAATAGGTTTGATCCTCTTGATTTTCATTCCAACGACAGTTGCCTTGAAGATTAATGAGGGGATTGTAACGAGCAGCGTCATCATCATGCACCTATATGGGGCGGGTGACATCACTCTTTCCCTGCTCATCAATGAAACGATATTAATTGCAGTTGGAGTTGGAGTGGCGCTTGTCATGAACCTGTACATGCCCAGTGTCGATGACAAACTGCTGGCCTATCAGGAAAGTATCGAAGCTAATTTTAGTGCGATCTTGATGGGGATTGTCCGCTACTTAAGGGATAATGATCACACATGGGATGGTAAGGAAATCACCGAAACGGCCAATCTTCTTAATCAGGCCAAAAGCCTCGCCTTCAGGGATGTGGAAAATCATTTTTTAAGGGAAGAAGACCTGTATTACCATTATTTCAAAATGCGTGAAAAGCAGTTTGAAATAATTGAACGAATTCTTCCCCTAGTCACGAATATTCCGTTGGTCGTCAAGCAAAGCGGGATAGTGGCTGATTTTATAGAAGATTTGGCAGAAAACGTCCATCCGCAAAATACGGCCATTCTTTATCTGAAAAAGCTTGAGGAAATGGAGATTCATTTTAGGGGAATGGTACTGCCGCAGACACGGGAAGAGTTCGAATCCAGGGCCGCATTACTGCAGCTCATGAAGGAAATGGAGCGCTATTTATTGTTGAAGCATTCTTTCAAGGGATTGCCCAAGCTGACCGGCAACCGAATGAAAAAGAGGCACTTGGCTTAAACTAAGCAAAAAGGTAAAGGAATTGATACAAATGAAATGGGTCCTTTCTTTGTTGCTTATGCTATCTTTATGGCCGCTTCAGGTACAAGCCCAACCTCAGTCGGTCAAGCCTGGCGATCCGTTTATCATCATCAATAAAGCGAACAATAAATTGGCGTTCATTGATGGTAACGAAGTCAAGGAGATTCTGCCGGTCGGTACGGGAAAGAGTCAGGAACTGACGCCTGAAGGGATTTTTACGGTAAAAGTAAAGGCGGTCAATCCATATTACCGGAAAAAGAATATTCCTGGAGGCGATCCAAGGAACCCTCTGGGGTCGCGGTGGATTGGATTCGATGCACGAAATACCGATGGGAGGATTTACGGCATTCATGGTACGAATCAGCCATCATCAATTGGTAAATACATATCAAATGGCTGTGTACGGATGCATAAATCCGATGTAGAGCGTTTGGACGAAAAAGTCCCCATCGGCACTAAGGTGTTAATCACCATATCGAACGAGGATTTCAAAACGTTGGCAAAGAAAAATGGAGCGATAAAATAAAGAGAGGGAAGCGTTGCTTCCCTCCCCATTACGGTGTCTATTACAAAAGAAATGCGATACCTGATAATAAGCTTGTTAATAACATTGAGATAAGCATTAAATATACGACGATTTTTCTGATTTTCTTGTTTCCCATATGCCCTCTCCCTTAAAACAGTTTAATTGATTTTATTTTAACTTGAACATTTAGTAGAAACAAGTAAAAGTATAATGTTCATATTATTCCGAACTTTAAAAGGCTTTAATGCAAGATTAGTAGTAATGGAGTCATCCAATAATACATAGCATGGAGGTTTTTATGATGATTAAAAATATCGATCATATCGGTATTGCCGTCAAGTCACTGGATGATGCCTTGCCGCTTTACACGGAAACGTTGAAATTGCAGCTTGAAGGAATCGAAACAGTGGAGAGCCAAGGAGTGAAAGTGGCCTTCATCCTGGCAGGCAATACGCGTTTGGAATTGTTGGAAGCGTTATCACCGGCAAGTCCAATCGCCAAATTCATCGAAAAACGCGGTGAAGGGATTCATCATGTGGCCCTTGGCGTCGATGACATCGAAGATAGAATAAAAGAAATCAAAGAATCTGGATTGCGCATGATTGATGATTCATCAAGAAAGGGAGCGCACAATGCGGATGTTGCTTTCGTTCATCCCAAGTCAACCGCGGGTGTATTATATGAGCTTTGTGAACAAGCATTATCAAAGGAGGAGCAGGAATGACAGACATATATGATACGATCAATGACCTATATGACAGACGCCGCAAAGTGGAAATGGGCGGCGGTGAAGAAAGAATCGATAAGCAGCATGAAAAGGGCAAACTTACTGCAAGGGAAAGAATTGAACTTTTAGTTGATCCGGGTACTTTCATAGAGCTTAACCCTTTTATCAAACACCGTAATACCAATTTTGGCATGGAAAAGGAAGAAGGGCCGGGGGAAGGTGTTGTCACCGGTTACGGAAAGGTCAACGGCCGCGACATTTATCTGTTTTCACAGGATTTTACTGTTTTTGGCGGAGCACTCGGTGAAATGCATGCTCTGAAAATTGCCAATGTTATGGATTTGGCAGCGGAAAATGGAGCACCATTCATTGGTTTGAACGATTCTGGCGGGGCTCGTATTCAAGAAGGTGTAGTTTCGCTTGATGGATATGGCCAAATATTTTACCGGAATTCGATTTATTCAGGGGTCATTCCACAGATTTCGGTTATTATGGGACCTTGTGCAGGCGGAGCCGTCTATTCCCCAGCCATAACCGACTTTGTCTTCATGGTAGAAAAAACGAGCCAAATGTTCATAACAGGGCCTAAAGTCATTGAAACGGTTACAGGTGAAAAGATTTCTTCTGAAGGATTGGGTGGAGCGACTGTACATAATACCATAAGCGGTAATGCCCATTTCAAGGGGGCATCTGAGGAGCAAGTATTGGCGGACGTTAGACGTCTCCTGAGTTATCTTCCACAAAATAATGAAGAGAAGCCGCCGGTTTTGGATGCGGACGATGGAGATGACTACCGTCCGGATTTAACGGATGTGGTACCTTATGAAGGGATCCGTCCATATGATGTTAGGAAAGTATTGGAGCAGGTTGTCGATGAGGATTCCTTTATGGAAGTTCAAGAGGGCTTTGCGAAAAACATAGTGGTCGGCTTGGCGCGCATCAAAGGGAAATCAGTGGGGCTTGTCTGTAACCAGCCAAAGGTGTTGGCAGGGGGGCTTGATATTGATTCATCAGATAAGGCTGCCCGTTTTATTCGTTTCTGTGACTCATTTAACATTCCCCTAATTACGTTTGAAGACGTTTCGGGTTTTTTCCCGGGCGTTAAACAAGAACATGGCGGGATCATTCGCCATGGTGCCAAGCTCCTATATGCTTATTCGGAAGCGACAGTACCAAAATTGACGATCATCCTGCGTAAAGCTTACGGAGGGGCTTACGTGGCACTGAATAGTAAATCCATCGGTGCGGATCTTACGTTTGCATGGCCGAATGCTGAAATCGCGGTAATGGGTTCTGCTGGAGCGGCAAATATCATTTTTGCCCGTGAAATACAAAATAGCGAAGATCCGGAGGCGACACGTGCAGCTAAAATTGAAGAATACCGTGAGAAGTTCGCCAATCCTTATGTTGCCGCAAGTCTTGGAATGGTGGATGATGTTATTGATCCCCGTGAAACCAGGATTAAGATCATTCAATCTCTAGAAATGCTACGCAACAAAAAAGAAACTCGACCATGGAAAAAACACGGAAATATCCCGTTGTAATCAACATTGCAAGGAGCCCAAACTAGTTGTTTTGGGCTCTTTTCCATACTGGGAAGATATCATTTGAAAAAAACCATAATAAGTCATTATTCACCTTTTAACAAGGCCTTCCGGCAGGGAAATGACCAGCATGCTTTTTCAGGCGGGGTTCTTCCTTTCACATTATTTGCCGGGGCGCGGCTTTTAGAAGTATAATTAAAGAGGAAAACTTTTTTGGAGGTTTTATTTTATGATTAATGAAGAACGTTTAGTTAATGAATTTATGGAATTGGTGCAGATTGATTCCGAAACGAAAAATGAAGCAGCCATCGCCAAAGTGCTGAAAGAAAAATTCGGGGCACTGGGTGTAGAAGTTTTTGAAGATGATACAACAGCAATTACCGGTCATGGTGCAGGGAATTTAGTATGTACTTTAAAAGGAATGAAAGAAGGCGTAGATACCATTTATTTCACCTCCCATATGGATACGGTAGTTCCAGGGAACGGAATCAAGCCTTCCATCAAAGATGGATACATAGTGTCAGACGGAACGACCATTTTAGGGGCGGATGACAAAGCTGGATTAGCGGTCATGTTAGAAACGCTTAAAGTGTTGAAAGAACAGAATATCGAACATGGAACAATCGAATTCATCATAACAGTCGGTGAAGAATCTGGCTTGGTTGGTGCAAAGGCATTGGATCGCTCCCTTGTAACGGCTAAATTCGGTTTTGCACTTGATAGTGATGGAAAAGTGGGCAATGTGGTTGTTGCAGCACCTACTCAGGCGAAAGTGTCTGCAACCATTTTAGGCAAGACTGCTCACGCTGGTGTCGCTCCTGAGAAAGGCGTTTCGGCCATTACGATTGCTGCCAAAGCAATCTCTAGAATGCCATTAGGCAGAATCGACGAGGAAACGACAGCCAATATCGGACGTTTCCAGGGTGGACAGCAAACGAATATTGTTTGTGACCATGTGGAAATCCTTGCAGAAGCAAGATCCTTGATTCCTGAAAAAATGGAAATACAGGTAGCGAAAATGAAAGAGGCATTCGAGACTGCAGCCATTGAAATGGGCGGACGTGCTGAAGTTGAAGTTAACGTCATGTATCCTGGTTTTAAATATGGTGCTGGTGATCATGTAGTCGAAATCGCAAGGAAGGCAGCAGAGAAAATCGGCCGTCCATGCGAGCTGGTTAAAAGCGGCGGAGGAAGCGATGCGAATGTCATTGCAGGCTTTGGCATCCCTACTGTCAATCTCGCAGTGGGCTATGAAGATATCCATACTACGAATGAAAGAATTCCGGTTGAGGAATTAACGAAGCTAGCTGAAATGGTCATCACGATCATCCAAGAAGTATCAGGGGAATAATCACCTGTAATATGACAGGGTAATATAGGAGTTTTCCTGAGTAATCGAAAAAGGCGGTCGCATTCGTTGCGAGGGATGAGGAATATGCCTTATCGATTGAACCCTTGAAATTCTTGATTTATACCCTTTGAAAGGTGTCTTATTAAGCAATCGGTGTTGCCGTTTGATTACGACATTGATCAGCAACAACTCGTATATAGTTGTAAGGCGTTCAAAGTATGGAAGGAATACAGTCATCAATGACATGATGGCTGTTTTTCTTGGAGTGGAGCATCTTTCACCGAGGTTACCAAAGATAAATAGGGGTACGTTAATAGAAATGGTTTTTTATTGTCCCTATTATCCGGTGTTTTTTATTTTTACAAGGATTTGACGGTCAATCATGAAGGACATGTATCCCAAAAATGGCAGGGTCATTCTCCATGTAGACATGAATAGTTTCTATGCCTCAGTGGAAATGTCATATGATGTTTCATTGAAAGGCAAACCGCTTGCCATTGCGGGCAATGTTGAAGAGAGAAGGGGGATAATCGTCACCTGCAGCTATGAGGCGAGGAAGTTCGGGGTTAAAACGACCATGCCGATTTGGCAGGCAAAAAAACTATGTCCTCAATTGGTCATTCAGAAACCGAATTTCGAGCGCTATCGAAAGGCATCACTGGCTATTTTTGATGTATTGAGGCAATATACAGAGATGGTTGAACCGGTTTCGATAGATGAGGGGTATCTGGATATTAGTGAATGCGCCGAATTGGGTTCGCCTTTAGATATAGCCAATAGCATTCAGGAAAGAATTTTTAATACGATGGATCTCCCTTGCAGCATCGGGATTGCCCCTAATAAATTTTTGGCTAAAACTGCTTCTGATATGAAGAAGCCAATGGGAATCACCGTGTTAAGGAAACGGGACATTCCGGAAAAGCTCTGGCCTTTACAAGTTGGCGAAATGCACGGCATCGGGGGTAAGACCTCGGAAAAGCTTCAAACTATCGGGATAAAGACGATCAGGGACCTTGCACAAGCCAATGATAGTCAACTTAAACAGCTACTTGGTATCAATGGCATCCGTTTGAAGGATAGGGCTAATGGAATCGACCCCAGAGTAGTGGATCCCGAAGCGATTTTTGAGCATAAAAGCATTGGGAACTCCACAACTCTTCCGCATGACTCAGCCAATCAAAAAGAACTGATTGGTGTATTGGAAAAGCTTTCCGGTAAGGTAGCCGTCCGTTTGAGAAATAAACGCCTGCTTGGTCAAAAAATAGGTGTGACGATCCGTTACAAAGACCGCCGCACTATAACGAGAAGCAGAACGGTTCCTAATCCAGTTTTTGAAAAAAAGGATATTTTGGATGAAGCTATCGACCTATTCATGAAAAATTGGAATGGGGAAGGAATCAGGCTTCTTGGTGTCACTGCCTATGATGTCATCGAAAAAGAGTCAGCCTTCAAGCAACTGGATATTTTCTCCTTTCAAGAGGATGCAGAGAAAGAACCATTGTATGAAGCGATGGAACACTTGCAAAATAAGTACGGAGAAAATATTATTAAAAAGGGATTACCCTTGAAAAATCGTTCAATTGGAACAGACACTAGCTTCAGTAAAGATTTCTTTGAGCAATCCAGGAGGAATGATCCTTCTTTTGACAAAGAATAGCGTACAAGCTGTGTAAAGATATAGAGAAGGGAAAGATGAAGCATGACAAAACAGCAGATTGGCGTTATCGGACTAGCCGTAATGGGCAAGAACCTTGCATTTAATATTGAAAGCAGGGGATATTCTATTTCCGTGTATAATCGCTCAGGATCAAAAACGGACGAAATGATGAAGGAAGCGGAAGGCAAAAACGTAACAGCCGCTTATACGCTTGAAGAATTCGTCAATTCCTTGGAAACACCCCGCAAAATTTTATTGATGGTTAAAGCTGGAGCGGCAACGGATGCAACAATCGAGCAATTAAAACCGTTACTTGAAAAAGGTGATATCGTTATTGATGGAGGGAATACCTTCTTCAAGGACACTCAGCGCCGCAATGAGGAGTTAAGCAAGCTTGGCATCCATTTCATCGGTACAGGCGTGTCAGGAGGGGAAGAAGGAGCTCTGACAGGTCCATCCATCATGCCTGGAGGTCAAAAAGAAGCATACGAACTGGTTGCACCGATCTTGAAGGACATTTCAGCTAAGGTCGATGGGGATGCTTGCTGCACGTATATCGGTCCGGATGGGGCAGGTCATTATGTTAAAATGGTACATAATGGTATTGAATACGGAGACATGCAATTGATTTCCGAATCTTATTTCCTTCTGAAAAATCTTCTTGGATTATCTGCTGAAGAATTGCATGAAGTCTTCTCTGAATGGAATGAAGGGGAACTTGATAGTTATTTAATTGAAATTACTGCTGATATTTTCAAAAAATATGATGGAGAAACCGGCAAACCGATGGTCGATGTCATCTTAGATAAAGCTGGCCAAAAAGGTACTGGGAAATGGACAAGTCAAAGTGCGCTTGATCTTGGTGTTCCGCTTCCAATCATTACCGAATCCGTATTCGCCCGGTTTATTTCAGCAATCAAGGACGAGCGTGTTGAAGCGAGTAAAATCCTTCGTGGGCCAAAAGCCGAATCATTTACAGGCGACAAAAAGGCTTTGATCGAAAGTATCCGTAAAGCACTTTATATGAGCAAAATCTGTTCATATGCACAAGGATTTGCACAAATGAAAGCAGCATCGGAAGAAAATGACTGGAACTTGCAATATGGGGAAATCGCGATGATTTTCCGTGGCGGCTGTATCATCCGTGCACAATTCCTCCAAAAAATCAAGGAAGCGTACGATCGTGAAGCGAACTTGAACAACCTTCTTCTAGATCCTTACTTCCAAGGAATCGTCGAAAGCTATCAAGGAGCTTTGCGTGAGGTGGTATCAACGGCAGTGATGAATGGAATCCCGGTTCCTTGCTTGTCATCAGCACTTGCCTATTTCGACAGCTATCGTACAGAAACGCTGCCAGCTAATCTTATTCAAGCTCAGCGTGACTATTTTGGAGCTCATACTTATCAACGCATTGATAAAGAAGGAACGTTCCATACCGAATGGATGGAAAAATAAAAAGTTCAAGCCGGCTTAAAAGGGGATTCCCTTTTAAACCGGCTCTTTTTTTTACTATCTCCGATGCTCTACAAGGTCAATGACCCCTAATACAACATGGGCCAAACCGAAACCAAAAACCGTATTAGCTACCATTTTGTTTGAGCCCCGGGTTTGCTTCATTGCATAACCCGCAGCTGTCACGGCTGTGCCCAAGGCTGTTGGAATTAATCCTTCACGAATGTCCATCGTTTAATCCCTCCACATCGAAGTTAGTGGTGCCTTCACAGGCGCCTTTTCTAGTGTAACCTTAGCGAGGACTTACCATTCTATTTCTATAAAGTGGTTAGAAGGGTAAAAATGGTAAAGATGAACTAGTTGTAAATAGTTCCAATTATTTTACCTTTTTTAGGGAAAACATAGTATGATGTAAGTCATTCATCCTTGCTTTTAGGTTTAAACACCTGCGGAAAAAGGAATATAAACATTGAAAGAGATGGACGGACCGTAGGATACAGTAGGCAGATAGAAGAGAGAAGGAGCGGATGATATATGTTCATCATTTGGTGGGCTGTAGCCATATTTTCATTTTTCATCGCCTTAGAATTCGGTGTTTCATTTTGGCTCAATTCGGAAGTGGAGGAAGACATGTCTAAGCCCAAGGAAATGTATCATATTATCCG
Source organism: Peribacillus sp. Aquil_B1 (assembly GCF_022603275.1). NCBI lineage: Bacteria > Bacillati > Bacillota > Bacilli > Caryophanales > Bacillaceae > Peribacillus > Peribacillus sp. Aquil_B1. Next base: position 1,196,471 of record NZ_JAKXEE010000001.1, read on the forward strand.
TGATAAATTGCTGAGGAAGAGTGTTTCATGAATGAAAAAAGGGATGCAGATTCAAATCTGCGTCCCTTCTTCATTTCAATCATTATTATTTTCATTTTTCTTGACTTGCCACCAAATATGTCCATCTTCTTCCAGGAGTTCATCGGATGCAAGTGGACCTGTGGATCCAGCTTCATAATTAGGGAAAGATTCGTCTTTAGTGTTTTCCCATGCATGGGAAATGGTATCGACGAACTTCCATGAGAGGGCAACCTCGTCCCAGTGCGTAAAGTTTGTAGCATCCCCGCGCATGCTGTCAAACAATAGCTTTTCATATGCCTCTGGAGAATTGATGTGTTCGATCCCTTTGTTCGAGACGGTCAGCTTCATTGGCTTTGTATTGGATGTCGTCCCGGATTTCTTCACATTTAGGTACAATGTGATGCCTTCGTCAGGCTGGATATTGATAACGAGAAGATTCGGGTTCAGTGTTTCTTCCGTTTTATAATACAGGTTCATTGGGATATCTTTGAATTGAACAACGATATTCGTTGATTTGACATCCATTCTCTTACCGGTGCGGATATAAAAAGGAACACCGGCCCATCGGAAGTTATCAATCATCAATTTACCCGCAACATAGGTCTCTGTGTTGGATTCCGGATTTACGTTATGTTCATTGCGGTAGGCCGGAAGTGTTTGACCGTCTATCGTTCCTTCACCATACTGGCCACGGACGAAGTATTGATTGACTTCGTCCACTTTCATTGGTCGAAGTGAACGCAATGCCCGCACTTTTTCGCTTCGAATCTCTTCTGTCGTCAAAGCGATCGGGGGTTCCATGGCTAGCAAGGCCACCATTTGCAGCAGATGGTTTTGGACCATATCCCTTAGAGCACCGCTGGTTTCATAATAACGCCCACGTTCTTCAACGCCAAGTGTTTCGCTTGAAGTAACCTGGATGTTGGATATATATCTGTTATTCCAAAGCGGCTCGAATAGGGCATTGGAAAAACGGATGACCTCAATATTTTGTACCATTTCCTTACCTAAATAATGATCGATACGGTAGATTTCATCTTCAGCGAATGCAGTTCGAATCTGCTCATTCAATTTTTGTGCTGTTTCGAAACTGTGTCCAAATGGCTTTTCTATGACCAGGCGCTTATATCCATTTGTGTCACTCAGGCCTTGTGCTTTAATCTGTTCGGCAATCGTTCCGAAAAACTCAGGCGCCATCGCCAAATAGAAGATCCTGTTTCCTTTTAATTGATATTGTCCGTCTAATTGTTCGGCAATGTCTTTTAACTGCAGGTATGATTCCGAGCTGGAAACGTCGTGGGAGTGATAATGGAAATGGGAAATGAATTCGTCGACCTTTTCTTCCGCATGTCCGAACGTAAGTATTGAGTCCTTGACACTTGTTTGAAACTCCTCGTTCGTCAATGGCCTTCTTGCCACTCCAACGACGGCGAACTTATTGATTTTCTCTTTTTGAAATAGTCGATATATGGAAGGAAACAATTTCCTTTTCGCTAAATCTCCGGTAGCACCAAAAATCATGATCAATGCTGTGGGTTTATTGTTTTCTGTCATGTTTAAAACCTCAACTTTCCGTTAAATCTGTCTATAAAGTTGGAATTCCCGTATGTGTACCAATTTCTAATTTTACGTTTAGCTTTCCCTCAAAGCAATCAATTTGCGCATTTTTTCTCTATATTTCATTAAAAGTTTAATTTGATTTCGATTTTAATGGGTGATAAATGAAAGAGCACCTTGGTTATGCTATAGTTAAGTCATAAAGTATTTGCAACGGAGGTAGTATGAGTGGATTTCGTTTTATTGGGTACAGGCGCTGGCGTTCCGGCTAAAGCGCGTAATGTGACATCAATCGCCCTTCAATTATTGGAAGAACGTGGAACGGTTTGGTTATTCGATTGTGGGGAAGCAACACAGCATCAAATATTAAAAACGGCGGTCAAGCCGCGAAAGGTTGAAAAGATCTTCATCACCCATTTACATGGTGACCACATCTTCGGGCTGCCTGGATTTTTAAGCAGCAGATCATTTCAGGGCGGAGTGGATAAATTGACCGTATATGGTCCGCAAGGTATAGATGCATTTATTATGACGAGCTTACAGGTGAGTGGAACTCATTTAAAATACCCCTTGGAAATAATCGAAATAGAAGAAGGCGAAGTGTTTGAGGACGAACAATTCACAGTGACGGCCATGTCGCTTGATCATGGCATTTACAGCATCGGTTACCGGATTGTGGAAAAAGATCGTCCGGGAAGCTTATTGGTCGACCGGCTGAGGTCTGAAGGTGTGAAGCCGGGGCCTCACTTTAAAGCATTGAAAAATGGACAAACGGTCTGTCTCGATGATGGCCGTGTCTTAAATGGAAAGGACTATATCAGTGCTCCGCAAAAAGGCCGGATCATCACGATTCTAGGGGATACAAGAATGTGCAGCAATGCGCTCATTCTTGCTGAATCGGCGGATTACCTTGTTCATGAAGCTACATTTTCAGCGGAAGAAGCGGAAATGGCATCAGCCTATTATCATTCGACCACCGTTCAGGCTGCAGAAACGGCTTTTAAAGCGGGGGCTAAGCATCTAATCCTTACGCATATCAGCTCACGGTATACTCCGGAGGATGCTGAGAGGCTAAGAGAGGAAAGCAAGTCGATTTTTCCAAACACGATTATGGGTGAAGATCTAATGGCCATTAAAATTCCTTTGTATTCAGAGGAATCGGGCAGCTGAAATCAAAGCCAATGTTTGATATAATTAATCAATTGTTCATTGGATATTTAAAGGAGTGTAAATATGACTGACAAAAGTGCCCTACATACTAAAGCAATGGATTTTCTCCTAAAAACAAGCCGGACTTTTTTCATTCCGATCAGCTATCTTCCAAAGGGATTACAAGAGGCCATTGGAGCTGCATACCTTTGCATGCGAGCCATCGATGAAATCGAGGACCACCCAGGTCTTCCAGCAGATATTAAGGTTTCCCTGTTACAGGCTCTTAGTGAGCTTGATGCGGATTTCAGGGAAGAAAATCTTCAATCGTTATTTGAACCATATAAGGATGAACTGCCCGAGGTGACCCTGTTTCTTTCGGACTGGATTGAATTTTGTCCTCCCGGTGCAAAATCCAAAGTCTTGGAGTCGACAAAGGAAATGGCCGAAGGCATGGCAAAATGGGTTACTAAGGACTGGCAAATCCATAATGAAGAGGAACTCGATGATTACACATATTATGTTGCAGGTTTAGTGGGGGTCATGCTGTCCGATATGTGGAACTGGTACGATGGAACCGAAACGGACCGTGAACTTGCCATCGCATTTGGCCGTGGACTCCAAACAGTCAATATCCTGCGTAACCGTGAGGAAGATGCAGAACGTGGTGTGAACTTTTATCCGGATGGCTGGGGTTTCGACGAGATGCTTGCCCATACGGAACATAATCTTGCATTGGCCGATGCGTACATTGGAGAGATTGAAACGAAAGAGATCATCCAATTTTGTAAAATACCCTTGGAATTGGCAAAAGCCACATTGAAAGCCCTAAAAGAAGGCAAAGAAAAAATTGATCGTGCTACAGTTACTGAAATTGTCAGCCAGGTCGTCGAACACTGATTTTTCATAAAGCTGCTGTGAAAGTTACCATACCTTTCACAGCAGCTTTTTTCATGTTTTATATTTAGAACTCAAAAAATTCTAAAAAGTTAAAAAATATATTGGAATAATTGGGACTAAACGATTATAATTTAGGACATAAAAGCGAAAAAAGCTGGCGTCGTTAGAAAAACATTATTTTAAATAAGGAAAAAGCGGGGGGAAAATATGAAAAAGAAATTATATTCAACTGCAGCCATGACATTGGTCGCAGGTTTATTATTGGCTGGGTGTGGAAATGACAAGGAAAAAGATACCGCAAAGGATGAAAGCGGAAAGGATACCTTCAACATTGGGGTAACGCAAATCGTTCAGCATGATTCCCTGGATCAAGCATATGAAGGATTCCAGGCGGCACTGAAGGACAGTGACATTAATGCCAAATATGATCTTCAAATTGCACAGGGTGACCAAAACAACAGTCAGACGATTGCCAATAACTTTGTTGGGGATAAAGTGGATCTGATATTTGCGAATTCGACTCCTAGTGCTCTAAGTGCTTTAAATGCGACCAAGGATATCCCAATCGTCTTTACATCGGTTACCGATCCTGTAGCTGGGGAGCTTGTTACTTCTTTGGAAAAACCAGGCGGAAATGTGACGGGTACAACGGACTCCCATCCTGAAGCCATTGCAAAGTCAATGAAATTCCTAGCGGAAGAGCTTGGGGCGAAGACAATTGGAACTGTCTATAATACAGGGGAGCAAAATTCAGTCGTCCAAATAAAGAATGTGAAAGCGGAAGCGAAAAAAGCTGGTTTGAAAGTCGTGGAGGCATCCGTCTCGACTTCAGCGGATGTTAAACAGGCAACGGAATCTTTAATCGGAAAAGCGGATGCTTTCTATATCATTACTGATAATACAGTTGTCTCGGCACTGGAATCGGTCATTTCTGTGGCAAATGATCAAGATATCCCATTGTTTGTCGGCGAACTTGATTCCGTAAATGCTGGCGGTTTCGCAGCATATGGCTTCAGTTACTATGATATTGGTTATGAAGCGGGGCAAAAAGCGGTTGAAATCCTGAAGGATGGTAAAAAACCTGGAGATATCCCGGTTCAATATCCACAAAAACTGAAATTGGTCATCAATGAAAAAGCAGCAAAAGATATGGGTGTTGAAATAAAAGAAGAATGGAAAGCAGATGCTGAGTTTGTAAAATAAACTCTGCTTTTGTTCGGGGAAGGAAGAAAAAAATGTTCTCAGCCTTATTCAACTCTTTTGAGTCGGGAATGATTTATGCGATCATGGCACTCGGTGTTTATTTAACATTCAGGATTCTCGACTTCCCGGATATGACTGTGGAAGGCAGTTTTGTGACAGGGGCCTCTGTTGCCGCCATTATGATCGTTAACGGTTTTTCGCCAATCGTTGCCACGTTGAGTGCCATGGTGGCAGGGTTCATCGCTGGGACGATAACTGGTTTCCTGCATACGAAAGGGAAAATCAATCCTCTCTTGGCAGGTATCTTAATGATGATCGCCCTCTATTCGATCAATTTGAGGATCATGGGTGCATCCAACATTCCGTTGCTTTCTCAAACGACCATTATCACGAATATCCAGGATGCCTGGGCTGGCACCGGGCTGGACAATTTGTTGAATGGTCTTTTATCCTTCGTGGGTCTCGGTGACAGCCTGCCAAAAACGTGGGCCATATTAATCGTTATGCTGATTGTGGCTGTCATCATCCAAGCTGGAATGTCAGCTTTTTTGAAAACGGAAATTGGTCTTGCCTTACGTGCGACTGGTGATAATGAAGCCATGGTCAAGAGTTTTTCCGCCCATACTGGCAACATGAAGATTCTGGGACTTGCAATCGGAAATGCACTTGTGGCTTTTTCGGGATCCTTGGTTGCCCAATATAACGGTTTTAGCGATATAGGCATGGGGATTGGTATCATTGTCATCGGATTGGCATCCGTCATAATCGGTGAGGCTCTATTTGGCGCAAAAACGATTGCGCGTGCGACGCTGGCCGTCATAGGAGGGGCGATTATTTACCGAATCGTCGTAACTTTGGCACTTCGCGTAGAATTCCTTGAAACGGGTGATGTTAAATTAATTACGGCACTTATTGTGGTCGGGGCACTTGTCATTCCTAAAATTTCCGATAAACAAAAGGAAAAAAACCGGAAGAAAAGGCGGCTTAAAGAAATACAGATGCGTCATGATGGGACTTTACCGAAAGGGAGGGAAGAATATGCTTCGGTTAAATCAGATTTATAAAGTTTTCAATGAGGGAACACCAGATGAAAAGTTAGCCCTTGGAAATCTGGAACTGCAGATGACAAAAGGTGAATTTGTAACTGTCATCGGAAGTAATGGAGCAGGTAAATCGACGTTGATGAACATGATTTCCGGCAAGATTCTCCCTGATGCAGGTGAAGTCATCATCGATGGTGAAAACGTATCGGCCATTGAAGAACATGCCCGTGCCAAAATGATTGGCCGCGTTTTTCAGGATCCCATGCTGGGTACGGCACCACATATGACGATTGAGGAAAATATGGCGATTGCCTATGGCAGAACCAATAAAAGAGGTTTAGGCTTTGGGGTGACAAAAAAACGGAAAGAACTTTTTAAAGAGTGTTTGGGCACCCTTCATTTAGGCTTGGAAAATCGGATGACTGCAAAAGTGGGATTATTATCAGGTGGGGAGCGTCAGGCACTATCATTGCTGATGGCGACCTTCACCGACCCTAAAATCCTGCTACTTGATGAACATACAGCAGCACTTGATCCTTCACGGGCGGAGCTCGTTACAAACCTGACGAAGGAAATCGTCGAAAAGAACCAGTTAACGACGTTGATGGTGACTCATAATATGCAGCAGGCAATCGATCTTGGAAATTCCTTGATTATGATGGACAAGGGACAGATCATTTTTGAAGCCAGAGGCGCTGAAAAGCAGAAGCTAACCGTCGAAAAACTGCTTAACGAATTCCAGCGCATCAAAGGCGAAAAAATGCTCAATGACCGTGCAGTGCTGATTTAAGATGATGAAAAGGCCCGACCCAGGTGAAATTAATCTTGGGTCAGGGCCTTTTTATTTGGGGTAATTAATAAGATCAGGTCCTATTACTGAAGGAATGCTTTGCATAAGAAAAATGGCTATCGTGGGGTGCTCATGAACGATCTTGATACTCGATGTCAATCGCTGTCGGCTGTGCTCCATGATGAACTATCGTTCTTTCTGTTTCCAAAAATCATTTTTATGAATGGCCTTTTCTTCGTCTTTTTAGTGGCAGCAGCCTCTTCAGCCGCGAGGAAATAATCAAAGTGCTGACCCATTGGTTTTTCTAACGCTTCGATACGGGCTTCGAGCTTCTTAACGAGTTTGTGCATTTCTTCCATTTCGCTTCTGTGCTGTAAAAGCTGATAGGATACAACATCGTCCGCTTTTGTTTTCAGTCCATTTTCAAGCCGGATGATGCGTTCTAGCAGTTGATCATGTTCTTTATTCGGTTCAGAGTGTTTCTGGATGGTCGCTTTTCTAAGCTTCTTCTCTGAGATGCTGACCTTTTGGAGAATGATGCCCTCGTTCAGCTGATCTTGGATTTTTCTTAATAATGCAATGTCTTCATCCGAAAACTGGTAGTGACCAAGCTGATTCCGTTCTACTTCCATGTTCAATTGGGTGACCCAGCGTTGAATCGTACTATGGGAAACATTCAGTAACCGGGCAACTGCGCTTGTATTCATCGAGATTCCCCCTTTTGGTTGTTGAATTCGATAAGTATGAGTGAATTCCTTTACTGTTGACAAAACATGTATTCATTCGGCAAAGAAAGTGGAATTCCAACGTAATTTGCATGAGGGGCAATCCAAGGTGGAATTCCCCGTGGACAGCTTTTTGCAGATGGTAGCGTTGTTAGGAACTTTTAGATGCATTTGTGATGGCGTGGCTAATGGTAATCAAGCTAAAAAGGGAAATGTGATGCAGATGTCGAATTTACCCTTAAAACATGGAAAAAGGAGGACTAGTATGAACAGGATCAACATTATAACTTTAGGTGTCAGGGATATTGCTGAATCATTAAGATTTTACCGGGACGGGTTGGGATTTCATACAACGGTTAATGGGGACGAACCCGCAATCGTCTTTTTTAATAATGCCGGAACGAAACTTGCTTTGTATCCTTTAGAGGAGCTGGCAAAAGACATCAATGAGAAAGAACCGCCTAAGAAAAATGGGTTCCCGGGTCTTACGCTTGCTTATAATGCTAAATCAATTGAAGAAGTGGATGATGTGATCAACAAAGCTGAAAAGGCCGGGGGAACAATCGAAAAATTACCTCAGGATGTTTTTTGGGGAGGGTACAGCGGATATTTTTCAGACCCCGATGGTTACTATTGGGAGGTTGCGTATTCAAAGGATTGGAGTTTTGATGAAAATGATATGCTGATTATAAAGTAACGCACACTACGGAAGGATTACCCCTTAGAAAAAAGGGCTGTTGCCTGGCAACAGCCGATCATCATCATGCACCTTACTGCGAAACTACATATTTGGCTAGTTCTTTACTTATTTGATTGCCCATTCGCTTTGATTGCTCAGTCGCTTCTTGTACACAGGCAATGAATGCTTCTTCCACTTGATGTGCTTGAAGTGCTTTCAGACCTGCTTCTGTCGTTCCGCCTGGTGAAGTGACTTCCTTTCTTAGTACGGCAGGCGTTTTAGGTGATTTCTGTAACATATCGGCCGCCCCCATCAGTGTCTGGAGAATCAATTGCTTAGCGGTTTCGGAATCGAGACCTATTTTTTCTGCTGATTTTTCCAATGCCTCGACCAAGTAATAAATATAAGCCGGACCGCTGCCTGATAAGCCTGTCACCGCATCTAGCTGGGTTTCGTCGACAACTGCCACTGTACCGACCGTTTCAAAAAGGGTAATCGCCGTTTGTAATTGCGCGTCTTTCGTATGACAGTTAGCCGCAAGGGCCGTTGCGGATTTTCCTACAGCTGCCGATGTATTAGGCATGGCACGGACGATCGAGAACCGCTTGTTGGCGATACCTTCCAAGCTTGTTGTATGAACGCCGGCAACAACGGAAATGAACAGCATTTCTTCACGAATATATTCTTTTATTGATTGCATCGTTTCTAAAATATCTTTCGGTTTCACCGCCAGTACGACAAGGTTTGCATCCTGTACCAATAGCTGCAGCGATCTTGTGGCAGTTACACCATATTGGTTCTTTAAATAATCGAACCGATCATCATTTGATTTATTTGTAACAAAAATATTTGCTGGTTCAATTACCTGTTGGGTCACCAGCCCCGAGATGATTGCTTCTGCCATCGATCCAGCTCCGATAAACGCGATTTTCTTCATATTTCCCGCTCCTTTTTCTTTTAAAGTTTTCGGCCTTTTTTTGAAAAACAAAAAGACCCCTCATCCAATAAAGGACGAAAGGTCTAGCTTCCGTGGTACCACCTTTGTTCAACTTTTCCATAATAAATAAACAGAAAAGCTGCACTTGAATCCTCTAACGCGGGAATTACGTCAGGTTTTCCTGAAGGCTCATAAGGTAGGTTCAATAATGAGAGGGCGATGAAGCCTTTCAGCACATTCCGAGCTTCACTCTCTTTACGCCATCAATCATTTACTTGGCCTTAATCAAAGCCATGCCGTCTTTAATTACTTGTGATTATGAAGGATATATTAGCACTCTGTCAATGATAATATATGCATGGACGAGAAAAAATAGACATGAATTATGTGAAAATAATGACAGTAATTAAAAATACATGTAAAATGGTAATTATACATGATAAGTATACTTAGAATTCTGTTTAGTGTATAAAAAGTTTTATATAAATATAATTTTCTAAGGTGGAAAAGATTATGGTGAATTGGAATGGAGATATTGCAAAAATTACTTTGCCCACGCCATTTGCAGTGGGTGATGTGAATGTTTATGTAGTTAAAGGGGATGCTTTAACGCTAATCGATACTGGAGTGAAAACAAAACGATCAAAGGAGGCCTTGACTAACGGGCTTGGGGAATTGGGTCTGAAACTGACTGATATCGAACAAATCATTTTAACCCATCATCATCCTGATCATGCTGGTGGACTCGATTTCTTTGAAAAAGAGATCCCGGTTTATGGACACAAAAACAATCAGCGCTGGCTGACTATCAGTGATGAATTCCTTGAAACCCATAATCGTTTTTTCCTTGAATATGCCACAAAGTTCGGAGTGGCAGAAGAGCTGAAAAATAAACTGATCCACAATCGTGACGAAATCCGTTTCCTTAGTGAACGGAAGCTGCATGGATATTTGGCTGAGGGAGATGAGCTCCCTGGTCTTCCAGGCTGGAAAGTGATCGAGACTCCAGGGCATGCGCAAAGCCATTTATCCTTTTACCGGGAAAGTGACGGGGTTATGATCGTTGGCGATCATTTGCTTGCCAAGATTTCACCTAATCCATTAATGGAACCACCTATACTCCCTGGAGGCATGAGGCCTCGTCCGTTACTGCAATATAATGCATCACTTCAAAAATTATTGGATTTTCCCATATCCACTGTTTACTCCGGACATGGATCTGAAGTGGCAGGAGATGCAGTTGCCGACTTGATTCAATATAGATTCGAGCGGCAGCATAACCGTGCCATGCAGGTGAAAAGCATGCTGCAAGATAAGCCTTTATCTGTCTTTGAAGTGTGTCAGCAGCTGTTTCCGAAAGTATACCTTCAGGAAGTGGGCCTGACACTTTCGGAAACGGTCGGTCAGCTGGACTATTTAGAAGACTTGGGTGAAGTCCAAACAGAAATCCAATCAGGGGTCATTCTGTATTCAATCGCTTAATGTTCGCAAGGAGGCTCACTTTTTTGAATGAGTTACAAGGTAAAGTCATTGTTATTACCGGTGCTTCCGGAGGGATTGGCAAGGAAGTTGCCATTCAAAGTGCAAAACAGGGAGGCCGTCTCGTCCTCTTGGCCAGAAGCATGGATAAATTACTGCTGCTAAAGAATGAACTGATCACCCAATATGGGATTGATGCATATGCCTATAAGCTTGACGTGGCAGACACTGACCAGGTGACAAATGTTTTTAATGACATCCATGAGCAAATAGGTGAAGTGGATGTGTTGGTCAACAATGCTGGTTTCGGCACGTTTAAAGAAGCGCAGGATACGGAATTAAATGAAACGAAAGCAATGTTTGCTGTCAACGTCATTGGCTTGATGGCCTGCACAAAGCTGGTTTTGCCGTATATGAAGCAGAGAAAATCGGGGCATATCATCAATATCGCTTCACAGGCCGGTAAAATCGCCACTCCTAAATCAACATTGTACTCTTCTACCAAGTTCGCAGTTCTTGGCTATTCAAACGCACTTCGGCTCGAGCTGATGGAAGATCATGTTTTTGTGACCACCGTCAATCCTGGCCCTATAGAAACGAATTTCTTTAACATTGCGGATGAATCAGGTACATACTTAAAGAACGTTGAAAAATTCATGCTTAAGCCTGGAGATGTCGCTGCTAAAATCGTAGCGGCGATGCTGACCAACAAGAGGGAAATCAATCTGCCTGGCTGGATGAATTTAGCTGGGAAATGGTATAACATGTTTCCGAAAATCACCGAAACATTAGGAAAAAAAGCATTTTTTAAAAAGTAGCTAGACTTTCGATGCAGAACAAGGCAAAAGATGGTAATATAATAGGCAAAGGGGAATGTCGGTGACATTCCCCTTTTTGAAATGCCCGAAGTTTTCTATGTTAAATAAAGGGTAACTATTTCAGGGGGAATTCGTCTATTTCTAGTAGGAGGGATTTGTATGAAGATGATGGTGAACCTTTATATCTCCATATTCGTTGCCTTTATTCTGGGTAGCTGCCAATCCCCTGATTGGAACATGGATGAATCCATTGATAAAGGGGAAGAAGGTTTCATTACGGATCTTGACGATAAAAGGATTTTGATTAAAGGGACGTACTATAAGGTGACCAATGATACATATATTCAAGATCAACATGGTAATGACCTCGATTATTCCGAACTGGAAATCGGGATGAAAGTGAAGCCATGGCACCGGGGCGGGGTGAAGAAATCATTTCCTGGGAAAGCGGAAGCGGAACTGATTCTTGTTTTAACCGATGAAAATAGCTTAGCCGAACAAAGGGCGGTCACTGCTGCTCTCGATCATGTCAGCAAAGCGGAAAGTCAGCGATTCATGGTTCTCGAAGTCGTCCATTTACCCTCAGAGCATGTTTATAATATCGAAATGATGAATCGTTCCAACTTGGATTCTTCATTTACTGTGACTGTTGAGGATGTAACGGATGAAATATTATATATAAAATAAAACAACCGGACTGAATCACTTTGAATTCCGTCCGGTTGTTCGTCCTCGGTTTTATAAAGTTTTCGCACCCAAATATTTTGGTTTCCAATATGAATTATCCATATCCGTGATGGTTATTCCTTTAGAAGACGTAGCACTGATGAATTGACCATTTCCGATATAAATCCCAACATGGGATACCCCTGTTCCAGAAGTATTAAAGAATACAAGATCACCCTTAGCTGGTGAAGATACTTTTAAACCTGTATTGGCATAAAGCAATGATGTTGTACGCGGTAAGGTGATTCCTTGTGATTTCTGGAATACGTAATAGACGAAGCCTGAGCAGTCGAATCCAGTTGGTGTTGTTCCGCCCCATTTGTAGGGTTTGCCTATTAAGGTTTTTGCATAGCTGATCAAGCTAGTATTATTGACATTATAAACACCAAGCGCATTAAATGTGCCTCGGCCGGCAATTCCATCGACAGTCAACCCTTTGGCTTTTTGGAATTTTTTTACTGCAGATACAGAATAGGTGCCGTAATATGTAGTCAGTGAACCTGTATATGTGAAATAACCTTTGGTTTTTAAAAGTTGTTGTAGTTGTTTGACATCGCTATGTGTCATTCCGGGTCTGAGGGTTTGGTCTCCAATATTGGCAAAGGCTTGCAGTGGGGTTAGCATCATGGCAGATGCAACAGCAGCTGAAGCGATCCATTTCTTCATAATTTTCATTTCCTCTCTATCTATCTCTCTAGTATTGTTAACAATATTATCCTACAATACCATTATGACAATTAGACATAATTTTGATTACATTTTCATTACAAAAAATGAGCAGTAAGACTTGATTTAAAATAGTCGAAAGTCTGTTGAAAAGGGTGGGAGAATTTTAAAAAACTAAGCATAAGGATCCACTAAAAATTATTCAAGCTACGAATTGATTCTTTTTTAAAAAACTATTTGGATATGTAGTTTAAATTTGGTATTTTAACCATTATTAGTATCTATTATATTTTTCGAGGAAATTACATTAAAAAGTAGAAATTTGTATGAAAACTTCCATTGAATAAGAACGTATATTCGGTTAAAGTTATGAATATAATAAAAGCGAACGTATATTCTTGTTAGGGTGAGAAATGATGGATTATGGGACGATGCCGAAACAATCAATTATGTGTATCGATATGAAAAGTTTTTATGCAAGCTGTTCAGCGGTCATGCTTGGTCTGAACCCGCTTGATTGTTATCTGGCGGTGGTTGGTGATTTGAAGAGGACAGGGAGCATTGTGCTTGCGGCTTCTCCAAAGATGAAGAAGGAATTTGGCATCAAGACAGGTTCGCGGATGTTTGAGATCCCGAATGATCCGAGGATTGTCGTCGTTGAACCTAAAATGGCGACCTATTTAAGGGTTTCGACGGAAATCACCCGCTTGTTCAACCGTTATGTGCCCAAAGAAGCGATTCACGTATATAGTGTGGACGAAAGCTTTGTGAAAGTCGATGGTGCCGCTTCTTTATGGGGAGATGCCCGCATGATAGCTGAAAAGATAAAGGATGAAATTGAACGGGAATTACAGCTCCCCTGTGCCATTGGAATTGGACCGAACATGCTTATGGCAAAACTTTGCCTTGATTTGGAAGCCAAACATAAAGGGATTGCGGAATGGAAGTATGAGGATGTGCCAAGCAAACTTTGGCCGATTTCCCCGCTTCGTGAAATGTGGGGGATCGGCAGGCGCGTAGAAAAAACCCTTCATGGAATGGGCATATTTACGGTTGGGCAGCTTGCCAATTATGATCTTGAATTACTTGAAGCAAAGTTTGGGATTATGGGCAATCAGCTTTACCACCATGCCTGGGGAATAGATTTATCCGATATGGGGGCAGCGATCATCGAAGGGCAGGTCAGCTTCGGCAAAAGTCAAATCCTGCTGCGGGATTATAAGGAGGAGCATGAGGTAAAGCAGGTCATGCTGGAAATTTGCGAAGAAGTTGGAAGAAGGGCACGCACCCATCGCAAGGCAGGAAGGACGGTGAGCCTCAGCATTGGTTACAGCAAGGACGAGTTCGGCGGAGGTTTCCATCGTTCGCGTTCGATTAGCGAACCGACCAACATTACGATGGAGTTATATAAAGTTTGCTTGGAGCTTTTTCATGAGAACTATAGGCAAAAAACGGTTCGGAGCATAGAGGTCAGGCTCTCGAACATTGTGGATGATAACGAAATGCAGCTGACTTTATTCGATGCTTCGCGCTGGAAGAAGCGGGAATTGAGTTACACGGTGGATCGAATCCGCCATAAATATGGAGCCAAATCGTTATTGCGTGCCGTTTCGTATACAGAAGCAGGTACAGCCGTTTACCGGAGCAAGCTGCTTGGTGGGCATAAGGCGTAAGGTTGATTTTGAAGGGAGGGAAAAGGATGATACGTGATCGCGGCCGTATCAAATGGACATCGATGATGTTGCCGGAGCATGTGAAGATGCTTCGGGATTGGGTGGTGGAGGATGGCTATGAAACGAAGCGCATCCTGGATGAGCAGCAATTGGAAGAAATGAATGCGGTAATGGGGGAAGCGATGGAGGAAAGAAAGGATGTCAGGATTGCTCATTATGAAGGAAACCGGTATCAGCTGTTAATCGGCAGGATCCATTATTATAATGAGCTCACCCAAAAGCTTCATATCGTCGATCGGTTTCAGCAGGCCCACTATATCAGGCTTTCCGATATCGCGGATGTAAGGATAATGGAATGATGAGCGGAAGGGCTGTTCCCAAGGGACAGCCTTTCTGATGAAAGGAATTGGCGTTAGAGAACCGGCATTTGTTGGATCGGCCATGAAGAAAGTGATTTTCGTGTCGGCTGACGCTTGCAAAGGAAGGCAGTTTCTTTAACAGAAGCGTTTTTATGGTTTATAATGGGGGAAAGGAAAGACATCGGGAGGCGTGCAATCATGTATATTGAATGGACGGAAACAGCGGCTGAGAAAATGGCCGATAAGGTACAGGGACAAGAAGGATATTTACAGTTGAAATATGATACGGATGGCTGTGGCTGCGTGGTAAGCGGTGTGACCGCGCTATGGTGGGTCAACGAACCTGAAGAAGGTACAGAAAAAGTGGAAACAAACGGGATTCCGCTATATGTGGAGAAATCAAAAATGATTTTTCTTGATGAAGTCATGAAAATAGACTTTGTTCCGGAAGCGAACAGCTTTCAATTAAAAAGTCCGAATCAAATCTTGAATCCGAGGATGAGTTATTTTAATAAGATCTGATTAAAAGCAAAGAGGGGATCTTGGATACCCTCTTTTTTCTTCTCAGACAAGTTTTAGAAACTGATCGATTTGATCTTCATATTCTCTTGGATTTTCATTATAAGATTGAGCGTGGGCCCCTTTTTTAGCTAGGTACAGCTGCTTTGGGCCCTTTTTTGCTGCATATAATTCCGCTGTCATGGAAGCGGGAATGAAACTATCATTTTCACTATGGATGAAGAGCACCGGGTTTCGGATATTTTTCATATAATCGATTGGGGACACTTCATTGGTCCAATACCCATCACGGAGTTTGATGAACGTACGCCCAAGCGGAAACACGGTCCAAGAGGGAAGTGGGACTACATGTTTAAGCTGGTGTTTGATCTGATCCTCGAAATTTGAAAATGGGCAGTCGGCAATGTAAAAATCAGCACCATCTTCAAGCATTCCGGCATATAAAAGCAGGGTTACAGCCCCCATGGATTCTCCATGAATGCCAATATGAAGGTCGGGCCCTTTACGTCTTTTCAATTCATCGATTACGGCCTTCAGGTCGAATTTTTCATAATGTCCGTAACTGCTCGTCTTGCCACCGGAATCCCCATGCCGGCGGTGGTCATAAATGATCGCATTGAAGCCCCGCTTAAGAAAAATGTTCATGTACTTAATCGAATTGACTTTGTTCTCCGTCACACCATGAGAAATGACCACCCACTTATTGGTATCATGCGGTTCGATAAACAAGCATTTCAAGGAATATCCGGATGGTGACGATACCCAAATTTCCGTTTTAGGCAGATTATCAAAATCCTCCCGGATCAGGCGTTTAGCCATGATTTCACGATTCTGGATAAAGTCATCTTCCTTCTTTTTCATATACATGATCCGATTGGAAAAATAAATGCCGACGCCGATGATATACGATAGGATTCCGGCGAGTGTAAACCACCATTTCTTCATGAAAGGTCCTCCTAGGTTGATTTTCTTTATTTTACCATGTGGGAAATGGGAAAACACTGTTTGAAAACCATGACGAGGAAAACGGCAGTCGTGATATAATAATTTCATAAATGGCCAGGAGGTTTAAAGGATGAAAAAGAAACAGCCGCGAAATCAAAATCAAAGCAAAAACCAAGATAAAGATTCATCTTCATTGAAACTTGGTGATATGATCAATCAAGATATCATGTCCCAGCTTCGTCAAAAGCAAAAGGAACTTAATGAGGCTGAACAAGAAAAAAGGGAAGCGGAAGAAGAAAAGAAACGCGAAGAAAGAAAGCGGCGGGAGAAGAATAAATCATTTGAAGAACTATTGGGTGAAAGCAACCTGAACTGGAAGAATTATAAATGAAGGACAGGGAGCAGTTTAAGTTTTAAGTGGGCTGGCTCCCTTTTTCCGTTCAGGAAGACCATTCCTTGCTGATACTCCTTTATTTTATAAAGTATAACGATTATATTAAAGATAAGTTCGATATGATGTCATATCGGATGGACTACTATTAGCTGGTGATATGATGCAAAGTAAAATAGAAAAAGTGCTGGAAGACCAATTATGTTTCCTGCTTTATGCAAGTTCAAGGGAAATGACGAAGAAATATAAACCGTTGCTTGATAAACTCGAAGTGACATATCCTCAATATCTGGTCCTGCTTCTATTATGGGAACAGGATACACTTACAGTAAAAAAACTAGGGGAGCTCCTTGCCCTCGACTCAGGAACGCTTACCCCCATGTTGAAACGAATGGAGCAGAATGGCTTGATTGTCCGTGAACGTTCGACTGAAGATGAACGGTCTGTCATGATTAAGTTGACGGAAAAGGGACTTGGTTTACAGGAAGAGGCCTGCTTCATTCCCGATCGCATTTCGGCTATGTCGGGTGACGATAAGAAGGTGGTTGAGGATTTAAAAGCTTCCCTGATCCAACTATTGAAAACTTTACAGCAATTTTAGCAAAGAAAAGACGCTTGGGGTTCCCCAAGCGTCTTTTTGTCGGATTTAATCTACACTTATTTCAAAGGCGACGTCCACATTGCCGTTGATTGCTTTTGAATAAGGACACATTTGATGTGCTTTATGAACAAGGGTTTCGAATGTCTCCTTATCGACTCCGGATCCCTTCACAGCCAAAGTTACAGCCAAGCTGTACTGATGCATCTCACCCATCAATAGGCTGACGCTTGCGGTGACTTTGGAATCGAAGGAAACGCGTTCGATTTTACCAACTGATTGCAAGGCACTATCAAAACATGCAGCATATCCAGCTGCAAAAAGCTGTTCCGGATTAGATGCTTCAGGCATCTGTTTAGCTCTTGGTGTTCCAGGCATCGCAATATCAACCGTGAAGTTGCCGTCAGCAGAAATAGCCGTTCCTTCTCTTCCGCCATCAACTGTTACAGACGTTGTAAATAATGTTTTTGTCATCATTTTTTCTCCCTTATCTTCTTATTTTAATTGTGCACAATTGAATTGTATAACACTTAGTTTGTATTGTCCAATGAAAAATTTCAATTGGTATGAAGTAAATTTGGTTTGGAAAGGGGATAAGAATGATGGGAAACTTGAAGCGGTACAGAAGCAGTATGGTGAAAAAAACGTTGGAACGGAAAAAGGCTGCCTATCACGTTATTAAACGGAGATAGTGCAGCCTGATTTATTTGAAACATTTAATTTAGTTCTATTCTTTTTAATCCCGGTGACTTTCATATTTGTTCGCTTTGGTCAACTGCTTTAAGATATCCAACTCGGTTTTGGACAGTGAAGGACTGTTGGCAGCCTGGCAGTTCTCGCGGAGCTGCTGTACTGAACTTGCTCCTGGTATAACGGTAGCGACGCTTGGATGGGACAATACATATTGAAGTGCCGTTTCATTCAACTTCCTATCGGAAAGTTTGTCCTTTATTTGCGGAAGCAAATCTTTAAGTTCGTGATAGCTAAAGTCAAGGTATCCATCCTCATTTGCCTTTTCAAGCATTTTTTCACTGAGCAGCCCTTTGGCAAGGGGGCCACGGGCAATAATGCTGATTTGTTTGTTGGCCAAAAGGGACATCCACTCTTCTGGGCGGCGGTCGAGTAGATTAAACTGCATCATCACGGAATCAAGCTCAGACTTTTCAGTGAATTCCTTGATCACATTCGGACGAATCGAGGAAATCCCATAATATCGGATATAGCCTTCTTTTTTCAAATCTTCAAATGCTTCTACCGTTTCTCCGATATTGTCTGAAATGGTGCCGCCATGTAACTGATAAAGATCAATATAGTCAGTTCCCAATCTCTTTAAGCTATCTTTTACTGCCGTTTTAATATATTCGCCAGATGGATCCCAGCTCCAGGAATCTTTGTTTTCATTCCAGCGGTTTCCGACCTTGGTAGCTATGTATACCTTATCGCGGACCGATTTTAAATTCTTTCCGACGATTTCTTCATTCATGCCGAAATCATATAAGTCAGCAGTATCAAAATAATTGATTCCTTCATCTAAAGCGGCTTGTATGATTTCGGATGCCTGATTTTCATCAGTCCCCAATGACATGCATCCGAGCCCGATTTCAGAAACTAGCAAGTCTGAATTTCCTAGTCTGCGTTTTTTCATGTTATCCACTCCCTTACATTTCATTGTAAAGGAGAAATCCATTTCACTCAAAGAATTCACTTGATCCTTTTTAAAGGAGTGGGAGGCACCTGATCGTGTATGTCGGCTATCCAATCATTGATATAGACATATTGATTTTGCAATTGTTTTAGTTTTTGAAGGATTTCCCAACTCTTTCCGGATAAAGTAACGCTTTTTTCCAGTACGTAAACTTTCATTAAATCGCCCTCCATCTCTAGTATGGTAAAATGTATGAGGAATCATGCTGCAATTAGAACAGAGGAGTGGTCAGGATGAAAAAATTTGAAGAAAAAACGCTGTCTTCGGAAAAAATCTTCACAGGAAAGGTAATCAGCCTGCAAGTCGATGATGTAGAGCTTCCTGATGGGAAAACGGGTAAACGTGAAATAATCAAGCATCCGGGAGCGGTTGCCATCATAGCTCTCACGGCAGAAAATAAAATCATCATGGTTGAACAGTACCGTAAAGCGCTGGAGAGAAGCTTGGTGGAAATTCCTGCAGGAAAGCTTGAAAAAGGCGAAGAGCCGGTTCTGTCGGCTAAACGGGAGCTGGAAGAGGAGACAGGTTATGAATGTGAAAAAATGGAGCACATCATATCCTTCTATACATCCCCAGGTTTCGCCGATGAATTGGTCCACCTATATGTGGCCCACAATTTGAAAAAGAAAGAAAATGCGGCCCCGCTGGATGAAGATGAATTCGTCGAGATGATTGAACTCACGCTGGAGGAAGCTCAGACTTATATGGATGAAGGGAAAATCAAAGATGCCAAAACGGCATATGCAGTTCAGTATCTGCAGTTGAAAAAGGCGATGAAATCGTAAATGAAAGAGTTTTACGCTGACCTTCATATCCATATAGGCAGAACGAGAAGCGGAAGAGCCGTGAAAATAACAGGTGCTAAAACATTAACCTTCAGCAATGTGCTGCAAGTGGCAAGTGAAAGGAAGGGCCTTGATCTAATCGGGATAATCGATTGCCATTCTCCTGAAATTATCGAAGAAATCGAAGCGGGGATGCTGAACGGCGAAATCACGGAGAAGATTGAAGGCGGACTTCAATACAAGAATACAACCATCATTCCAGGCTCGGAGATTGAAATTTATGATCAGAATTGTAATGGACCGATCCATGTCCTCGCTTATTTTCCCACTATAAAAGCGATGAAGGAATTCTCCTCATGGATGAGCGGACATGTTAAAAATATTACCTTGAGCTCCCAAAGGATTTATTGTGATGGAAGAACGCTGCAAAGGATCGTGAAATCATTGGGCGGCCTGTTTATCCCGGCACATGTTTTCACCCCATTTAAAAGCTTATATGGAAAAGGGGTGCGATCCAGTCTGACTGAAGTATTCGATCCGAAGCTAATTGATGCCATCGAACTGGGTTTAAGTTCTGATACAGAAATGGTCAAGGATATCGAGGAGTTGGACTCCTATGTATTCGTAACGAATTCCGATGCGCATTCGCTTGGGAAAATCGCTCGTGAATATCAAAAAGTCCTGCTAGAAGAACCGAGTTTCAATGAGCTGGCGAAAGCACTTAAAGAAAAAGGGAATCGTAAGGTGACCGTTAATTATGGATTGAACCCCTTATTGGGAAAGTATCATCAAACTGTATGTTCAGGGTGTTTACACCAGGTATTGAAAGAGAGTGAACAATGTCCCGAATGCGGTAATAAATCCATTATAAAAGGGGTATCGTCCAGGATTGAAGAGCTCTCCATTTCCGGGGAAGGGAGAAATGGTAGGGAAAGGCCGCCGTATATCCATCAAGTACCACTTGATTTCATCCCGGGACTCGGTCCTAAATCCATGGAAAAACTGCTGGTGGCATTTGGAACAGAGATGAATATCCTACATGAAGTTACGCTTGAACAGCTCAAGGAAATCGTTCCTGAAAAATTGGCGGGCTACATCGATTCTGCCAGAAAAGGGACGTTATCTTTTGAAGTGGGAGGCGGAGGAAAGTACGGAAAGGTCAAAAAGGAATTAACTGAAAAAAGTCCTGACAGATGAGATCTGTCAGGACTTTTTTAGTTTGTTGTTTTTGCATAAATGGAGGTGTCCCGCACTTCCTTGCCATCTGCACTAAGGCAGTCATTACGTAAAATACCTTCAAGGGAATATCCCAGCCTCTCAGGAATCCGTTTGCTGGCAATATTATTAGGGTCACAGCGGATCTCGACCCGCTTTGCGCCATAATGGTAAAAGGCGAATTTAGTTAGCTTTTCCACTGCCTCCGTTATGTAGCCCAGTTTACTGTATCTCGTATCAATCCAATAACCAATTTCGAATTTAGGGATATCCCAGTTAATTCGGTGCAGACCAGTGGAGCCGATGAATTGATCGTCTTCTTTCCTATAAATATGGAGTCTGATATCCTCTTTTAAAATAAAGTCCGCAAAGGACTTAAGGACATTCTGTTCAGAAGTTTCCAACGAAACATCTTGATGGGCAAACGGCAGCCACTGTTTCAATTCAGGTTTAGAATGGACTATGGCTTCGTAAAGGTCCAGGCCATCGCCAGGCTGACAAGGTCTTAGATATAATCGTGGGGTTTCAATTTTTTCGGGGAAATCCATTAATATAGCTTTCATATCCTGCCTCCATACATCATTGATATGGAAAATTATAACACAAATTGGGTTCAAGGCGTTCGGCTGATGGGGAAAGTTTTCTTAGCATAAATGAGAGAGTGAAAACATAGATTCTAGTAAGCGGAGTTGGGAGGATGAAAGATGAAAAAAAAATCTGTCGTACAAAATGCCGTAATGAAACATATTAACGAACATTCCTCATTATATGTCTTTATCACTGTGCTTTTTTTGATGGGTGTCATTTTTGGGGCAATATTGGTGAATAGTTTGAGCTTTACCCAAAAGGAAGACTTGTTCTATTATTTATCGCAATTTTTCGGACAAGTATCCAAGGGTGAATTTGCCTCTTCGCATGATATGTTCAGCCAAAGTATTATGCATAATATAAAATATATCGGGGTCATCTGGATTCTCGGAATATCGGTCATCGGTTTGCCTGTCATCCTTGTTTTGTTATTTATAAAAGGGATGGTTGTTGGATTCACAGTCGGCTTTTTAGTCAATCAAATGGGATGGAGCGGATTTTTATTATCATTTGTCGCTATTTTGCCCCAAAATATATTCATCGTCCCGATATTCATCGTGATAACCGTCCTTGCCGTCTCACTATCAATGAAAATGATCAGCCGAATTTTCCTAAAGCAGGTTCGTGAACCGCTGAAGCCGATCATTTCGCGGTATATTTTCTCATTGATTTTGTCGGGATTATTCTTGATTACGGCTGCTGCGTTTGAAGCGTACTTATCGCCTTCTTTAATGAAAAATGTCGTAAGTTTATTGGGTCATTGATGAAAATTTACCTTTGCCGGAAATTTTTTTATCATTAACAAGAAATCTATTTTGACAGTTTTCCCTCTTTTGATATAATGGATAGGATAGCGGCGCGGGAGGGAATATTAGGTATGGAAATAGAAAACAGAATTGATAGGATAAAAAAGCAGTTACACTCGTCCAGCTACAAATTAACGCCTCAGCGAGAAGCGACCGTCCGCGTTTTACTTGAGCATGAAGAGGATCATTTAAGCGCAGAAGACGTTTACCTCCTTGTCAAAGAAAAGTCGCCGGAAATTGGATTGGCAACAGTTTACCGTACGCTAGAGTTGCTGACTGAATTGAAGATAGTAGATAAAATTAACTTTGGAGACGGGGTTTCCCGTTATGATTTAAGACAAGAAGGAGCTGCGCATTTCCATCATCATCTTGTTTGTGTGGAATGTGGTGCGGTAGATGAGATTCAGGAAGACCTACTTGAAGACGTAGAAGACATTGTGGAACGCGACTGGAACTTCAAGATTAAAGACCATAGATTAACCTTTCATGGCATTTGTCATCGATGTCATGACAAAGAAGAAAATAAAGGTGAATGAAGTCAGACCTTTTCCATTTAATGGAGAAGGTTTTCTGCATTTTTAAAAGCCTATTTCTTAAATAAGAGTTGTTTTTGTTTTCTCCTTCCGAAACACGTATAAAACTTGTCCTGTTGGGCATAGATTGATACAAAGGATCGAATAGGAGGGGAAAGCTGATGAAAACATCATTATCGCTTGTTTTGCATACGGCTAAAGTGATGATTCTCTTTGTTAGCTTCACTGTTCTTTTTTATATAGGAATGGTATGGTTAAATCAGGAATATCAAGATTATCATCGTTATGATGAACCGAAAGGCATGGCAGTAAAAGTATCGAAGGCTGTAGATACGGGTGATGATGCATGGCTTGAACGCTTAATGTTGTTTTATTTAAACGGGGAGTAATAAATATGGAGAATCAAATTAGGGATTTCATTCATTTTTTAACCATTGAAAAAGGGCTTGCCAAGAATACGCTCGTTTCTTATGAGCGTGACTTAAGATCATATTGGAGCTTTCTGAAAGAGGCTGAAGCCATCGAAGATTGGAATGATTCACGGCGGGTCAACATCCTGCATTTTCTCGTGCATTTGAAGGATCAAGGGAAATCATCGAAGACGGTGGCGCGTCATATAGCCTCCATTCGGTCTTTTCATCAATTTCTTCTAAGGGAAAAAGTAACCGATCAGGATCCGTCCATACATATAGAGACGCCAAAACCGGAACGAAGTCTTCCAAAGGTATTAAGCATGGAAGAAGTTGAAGCACTATTGGAAGCCCCAAATAAAATGGATGAATTTGGCTTACGCGATAAGGCAATGCTAGAACTGATGTATGCGACGGGTATGCGTGTCAGTGAGTTGATATCCATGGATGTAAGTGATGTCCATGCATCGATGGGTTTTGTCCGTTGTGTAGGGAAAGGAAATAAAGAGAGGATCATTCCGATTGGCCAAACTGCATTGGGTGCCATTGAACATTATATGGAAAGTTCCCGGGGAAAAATGGCCAGCCCCAAGCACAGGACAGATTCACTTTTTTTGAATCATCATGGAAACAGGCTGACAAGGCAGGGATTTTGGAAGATTCTAAAAAAACTTGTAAAATCGGCACAAATTGAAAAAGAAATTACACCGCATACACTAAGACATTCTTTCGCGACACATCTATTGATGAACGGGGCTGATTTACGTGCGGTCCAAGAAATGCTTGGTCATGCGGATATTTCAACAACTCAAATTTATACACATATTACGAACGTACGGATCAAGGATGTATATTCAAAATTCCATCCGCGAGCTTGAAAGAATAGTAGAATGATAGAAAGGTTGTGAATTTAACTGCGAAGCGGTTGAAGGAGCAGCCTTTTTATTTCAGTGTGGACTTGACTGGTAAAGGGGTGCTGATGCTTCTAAAGCACGCTCTGGTGGCACTTTGTTTTATTCCGAAATATATTATTTGTCTCCATCATGGTAATCGTTTACAATGTAGAGAGGTCAGACTTCTGACGTTCTCGCGATTTCATTTAAAATGAAGAGTAACTGAGCAGAATAAGGGTATTATAGAGAGTATAAAAAGTGATTTACTATTTTAGGAGGAATGACTCATGAAAGGAAATTCAGCATTTAATCGAATATTTGTAATAGTTATGGATTCAGTTGGAATTGGCGAAGCACCTGATGCAGATTTATTCGGTGATAAAGGGGCGGATACACTCGGCCATATCGCAGAAAGAATGAATGGATTGAACATGCCGACCCTTGCAAAATTGGGTTTAGGCAATATCCGTGAAATCAAGGGGATTGAAAAAGCTCAGCAACCTCTCGCATACTATACGAAAATGAAGGAAGCCTCTACAGGAAAAGATACGATGACTGGGCATTGGGAAATCATGGGTTTGAATATATCAACTCCATTCCGTGTATTTCCGGATGGTTTCCCAGAATTATTAGTCAATGAACTCGAGGCGAAGATGGGTCGGGGAATTATTGGGAACGTCCCGGCAAGCGGCACGGAAATCATTGAAAGGCTCGGCGAGGAACATATGAAAACGGGTGCACTGATTGTATATACATCAGCAGATTCCGTATTACAGATTGCTGCACATGAAGACATCGTCCCGATAGACGAATTGTACAAGATTTGTGAAATTGCCCGTGAAGTGACAATGGCTGATGAGTTCAAGGTTGGACGCGTGATTGCCAGACCTTTCACAGGTGAACCAGGAAACTTCCAAAGAACGCCTAACCGTCATGATTATGCATTGAAGCCTTTCGATCGGACAGTAATGGATGAATTGAAAGATTCTGGATATGATGTGCTCGCAATCGGGAAAATCTCGGATATCTTTGATGGGGAAGGCGTCACTGAATCATTAAGGACCGTATCCAATATGGATGGAATGGATAAATTAATCCAAACGGTAGAACAGGATTTCAAAGGGTTAAGTTTCCTTAATCTAGTCGACTTCGATGCTTTATACGGTCACCGCCGCGATCCAGAGGGATACGGAAAGGCATTGGAAGAATTCGATGCTAGGATGCCGGAAGTCCTTGATAAACTGAAAGAGGATGATTTATTGATCATCACTGCCGATCACGGGAATGACCCGGTCCATGAAGGAACCGATCATACACGTGAATATGTACCTTTATTAGTCTATTCCAAACGATTTACAGAAGGTGCCGAACTCCCGATAAGAGATACATTTGCTGATATCGGGGCGACGGTCGCTGCTAACTTTGATGTAAAAATGCCTGCATACGGGAAAAATATATTGGGCGATCTAAATTTAGGGGAGATTAAATAGATGTTTAATAAAATAGAAACTGCTGCGTCATTTATAAAAAGTAAAATTGAAGGCTCTCCGGAAATAGGCCTGATTCTTGGTTCCGGACTTGGAGTATTGGCGGATGAAATTGAAAATCCCATAACGATTCCATACCACGAAATCCCGGAATTCCCGGTATCCACTGTTGAAGGACACGCTGGACAGCTTGTCATTGGACAATTAAGTGGCAAAAAAGTCGTAGCCATGCAAGGGCGTTTCCACTTTTATGAGGGTTACTCCATGGAGAAGGTCACTTTTCCCGTACGTGTAATGAAACTTCTTGGTGTTGAGCAGTTAATTGTAACGAATGCTGCAGGAAGCGTTAATGAAAGCTATGAACCAGGTGACTTGATGCTCATTACGGATCATATTAATTTAATGGGGGCAAACCCATTGATTGGTCCTAATGAAGAGCGTTTCGGCCCTAGATTCCCTGATATGTCGGAAGCTTATAATAAAGACCTTCGGACACAAGCGAAAAAAATAGCAGCTTCACTAGGATTGGATATTAAAGAAGGTGTCTATGTCGGGAATACAGGACCGACCTATGAAACACCTGCAGAAGTGAAAATGGCACGAATCCTTGGCGGGGATGCAGTTGGTATGTCGACCGTTCCGGAAGTTATCGTAGCAAGGCATAGCGATATGAAAGTGCTCGGAATCTCATGCCTTACCAATATGGCCGCAGGCATCCTGGATCAGCCTTTGTCTCATGAAGAGGTAATTGAAACGACGGAAAAAGTGAAAAGCAGCTTTCTGGAATTCGTTAAGCGCATCGTTAAAGACATATAAAACGGACCAAAAAATACAAGTACACCTAAAGAGAAGCGGTGTCCTTAAAAAAGTGGGGATTCTAATATGAGAATGGTAGATTTAATCGAGAAAAAGCGTGATGGAAAGGCTCTTACTACAGAAGAAATACAGTTCATCATCAAAGGGTTTACCGACGGAACTATTCCGGATTACCAAATGAGCGCTTGGTCAATGGCTGTTTATTTCAAAGGAATGAATGAGCAGGAACGTGCTGATTTAACCATGGCAATGGTCGAATCAGGAGATCAAATTGATTTATCGATGATTGAAGGAATTAAGGTCGATAAACATTCAACAGGCGGTGTTGGTGATACCACAACATTAGTGCTTGGACCATTGGTTGCTGCTGTAGGCGTTCCAGTGGCAAAGATGTCAGGACGCGGTCTTGGCCATACAGGCGGAACGATCGATAAGTTGGAGTCTGTAAAAGGATTTCATGTCGAAATAGAAAATGACGAGTTCATTCGACTTGTTAATAAAAATAAGATAGCTGTCATTGGACAAAGTGGCAATCTAACTCCAGCCGACAAAAAGCTATATGCATTGCGTGATGTTACCGCTACCGTTAACAGTATCGGTTTGATTGCTGGCTCGATCATGAGTAAAAAAATCGCCGCTGGTGCTGATGCAATTGTACTTGATGTTAAAACGGGAGCGGGCGCTTTCATGAAAACGCTTGAAGATTCCGAAGAGTTGGCGCATGCAATGGTTAGCATCGGAAACAATGTAGGGCGAAACACGATGGCTGTCATTTCCGATATGAGCCAACCGTTGGGTTACGCAATCGGAAATGCTTTAGAAGTGAAGGAAGCCATCGATACACTTAAAGGAGAAGGACCGGAAGATTTAACGGAACTTTCTTTAACGCTAGGGAGCCATATGGTATACCTTGCCAAAAAGGCAAACTCTCTGAAAGAAGCAAGAACCTTACTGGAAAATGCGATTAAGGATGGTTCAGCACTTAACTCATTCAAAGTTTTCCTAGAAGCGCAGGGAGGCGATGGTTCGGTTGTGGATCAGCCGGAAAAACTGCCGCAGGCTGCTCATACTTTCGAACTGGAAGCGAAAGAGGACGGATATGTATCGGAGATCATCGCTGATGAAGTAGGAACGGCAGCCATGCTGTTAGGTGCCGGGCGGGCGACTAAGGAATCAGAGATTGATTTGGCAGTCGGACTGGTACTTCGTAAAAAAATCGGGGAAACCGTGGCAAAAGGTGAATCCCTTGTGACGATTTACAGCAACTTTGAAGATATTTCAAAGGTAAAAGAAAAATTGTATGAAAGCATTGCGATTTCAAAAGAGAAAGTAGAAAAACCTACATTGATCTATAAAGAGATCATGGAATAAATATTTTCCAAAAAAAAAGGCCGCGCTTTTGAGCGGCCTTTTTACGTTTATTTGATTGAATGTTTAAAAGAGGATGCCCATGCGCATCCTCTTTTAATTTGGTTCACTTTGTTACCCTATATCCAGTATATGTTCAAAATTCAACTTTATTTGTATAAAAATGGGTTTAATGGAAAAAATAAATCCTATAAAGATTGGAGGGTATGGAGATGAAGCGGATTCTTTCTCTATTTTTAACCGTATTGGTAGCAATGGGTTTTAGCGTCCCACATACAAAAGCAGCTGAGGAAAAAGGAGTCGAATTGGCGGCAAATGCTAAATCGGCTATTTTAATTGAACGGGATACAGGTACTGTTCTCTATGATAAAAATGCAGACGTTCGTCTTTCGCCGGCAAGCATGACGAAAATCATGACAATGCTGCTGATCATGGAAGCGATCGATAAAGGCGAACTTAGCATGAAGGAAAAGATCAGGACTAGTGAGTATGCAGCATCGATGGGCGGTTCCCAGATCTTCCTTGAGCCAGGTGAAGAAATGACCACAGAACAAATGCTCAAGGGCATCTCGATTGGTTCGGCGAATGATGCATCGGTGGCGATGGCAGAGCGTCTAGCTGGATCGGAAGAAGAATTTGTTAGGGAAATGAACAAAAAGGCGAAAGACCTCGGATTGAAAAATACAAAGTTCCAAAACGCAACAGGCCTTCCTGTTAAAGATCATTACAGTTCGGCACATGATATGTCGATAATGGCGAAGGAATTATTGAAATACGAAACGATTACAAGGTTCACGGGTACATATGAAGATTATCTCCGTGAAAATACAGAAAAGAAATTCTGGCTTGTCAACACGAACAGATTAGTGAAATTTTACCCTGGGGTCGATGGACTGAAGACAGGATTCACAAATGAAGCGAAGTATTGTTTGACAGCGACCGCCAAAAAAGGGAATATGCGTGTCATTGCCGTCGTTTTCGGAGCCGTTTCTCCTAAGGAAAGAAACGCTCAGGTCACCAAGATGTTAGATTATGCATTTTCACAATATATCACATACCCGATTTATAAACGCGGCGAGGTGCTAGGTGAAGCCAAGGTAAGTAAAGGCAATAAGAAATCCGTGGTGGGAGTGACAAGTGAACCTATTTCAGTTTTGACAGCCAAAAACGGAACGGCAAAGGACTTTACAAAAAAAATCACGCTTGATAAAGATTTGGATGCCCCGATTAAAAAAGGTGATGAAATTGGTACGCTTGAATTGAAGAAAAACGGCAAGGTGTATGTCGAATCCCCGATTGTTGCGAAGGAAACTGTTGAAAATGCCAGCTGGTGGCAATTGTATAAACGGGCTTTCGGCATGTTTACCCAAGCGAAATAGAATAAATTGTCGCAATGCCTGTTAATCGTACTAATTTAGGCGAAACTCCACTAGTTTTGCTAGTAAGGAGGAATCGGCAGGTGAAAAAGAGAATTTGACTCTTTATAAGACAGTGAAGGAGGCTGTATATAAATGAGTCTTACGATTAATATGGAGGCGAAAAATCGCGTACTGTGCATTCGTCTCAAAGGTGATTTAGATCATCATACAGCAGAAAAATTGAAAAACCAGGCAGAGGCAGCCATTCAAAAGCATAATATCAAACATATCATCCTTAACATGGAAGAATTGGACTTTATGGACAGTTCAGGCCTCGGGGTTATTTTAGGGCGCTATAAGCAGGTGAATAAAAAGCAAGGTGAAATGGTGGTCTGTGCAATTTCTCCAGCAGTAAAGCGGTTATTTGAGATGTCAGGGTTGTTTAAAATTGTTAAAATGGAACTATCCGAAAAAAACGCTTTGCAAAGACTGGGGGTTGCCTAAAATGAAAAATAAAATGGAAACGAAATTTTCTGCACTTAGCCAAAATGAATCTTTTGCCAGGGTAACTGTTGCGGCTTTCATTGCCCAATTGGACCCGACGATGGATGAATTGACTGAGATCAAGACTGTCGTGTCAGAGGCCGTCACGAATTCGATTATCCATGGGTATGAGAATGACCCGGAAGGTTGGGTATACATTTCAGTGATCATCGAAGGCGATACTGTGGAATTGACCATCCGGGATGAAGGACTGGGCATTGAAGACGTCGAGGAAGCTAAACAGCCGTTATTTACAACAAAACCCGAACTTGAACGTTCCGGTATGGGATTCACCATCATGGAAAACTTCATGGATGAAATCAATATCATTTCCCATAAGGGCGAAGGCACGATCATTCGATTAAAAAAGCACTTAACTACAAGCAGAGCTTTGTGCAATTAAGGGAGACTTGCATATGGATGTGGAGGTTAAAAACGAGAAAAGCAAGAAAGGCCAGCCCCATTTAAAAGATGAGGAATTGCGGAATTTAATCCAACGCAGCCAGAGCGGTGACCAAGATGCGAGAAATCTGATTGTCAATAGCAATCTGAGGCTTGTATGGTCAGTAGTGCAAAGATTCCTCAATCGAGGTTATGAACCGGATGACCTTTATCAAATAGGCTGTATTGGTCTGTTAAAGTCCGTGGATAAATTTGACTTATCGTTTGAAGTGAAATTCTCAACGTATGCTGTGCCTATGATCATTGGTGAAATCCAACGTTTTATCCGTGATGACGGAACGGTTAAAGTAAGCCGGTCATTAAAGGAAATGGCGAATAAAATTCGCAGGGCCAAAGAGGAGCTTTCAAAAACGTATGGCCGCGTTCCGACTGTCAATGAATTGGCGGAACATCTAGAGCTGTCGCCAGAGGAAATCATCATGGCCCAAGAAGCTAGCAGGAGCCCTTCATCCATCCATGAAACGGTTTACGAAAATGATGGGGATCCGATTACTCTCCTTGACCAGATTGCCGACAATAATGAAACCTCCTGGTTCGATCAAATCGCTTTGAAAGAAGCCATACAAGAATTGAATGAACGTGAAAGGCTGATTGTTTTCCTGAGGTATTATAAAGATCAGACGCAATCGGAAGTGGCGGCAAGGCTTGGTATTTCCCAAGTCCAGGTGTCAAGGCTGGAAAAGAAGATTCTTCAGCAAATGAAAAACCACATGAATCAATGATTCATGTGGTTTTTCGTTGATCTTGAAAATAAATATTGATTTTAGGAAAAAGTAAAAGTGGTTCTTATCAAATGAAAAAAGAGCTGGATTGAATTTTTTAGTTGAATTTAGGAATAAAAACGAATATTATAGTAAAGGTCGCGTTTTTCATTCGTTTTTTTAGCTTTCCTTTAGTCAATAATGGGTAAGATAAACGTCGATGCAGTACAATATTAGGACACCTTGTCTTTTCGTGCAAACGGTTGTCGGTGTTTCCTTTAGATCTGGAGGTCTAAAATATGTTTATGGAAAAGTTTTTCTCCCTGAAAGAAAATGGGACGGATGTCCGTACAGAAGTCATGGCGGGTGTTACGACATTTTTAACTATGGTTTATATCCTAATCGTGAATCCGGCTTTATTGTCTTCAATCGGAATTCCATTTGAACAAGTTTTCATGGCAACGGTCATATCAGCGGTTATTGGTACCCTTATCATGGGACTCGTTGCAAAATACCCGATTGCGATAGCACCAGGGATGGGTTTGAATGCGTATTTCGCCAGCGTAGTGGGGGCACAGGGCCTTTCATACCAGACCGTATTCGGTACGGTTTTCATTGCTGGTTTACTATTTCTCTTAATTAGTGTGACAAGCTTGCGTAAAATGATAATTGATGCGATTCCTAACTCATTAAAATATGGCATCACATCAGGAATTGGTTTATTCATTGCGTTTATCGGATTAAAAAATGCTGGAATCGTAGTTCCTAATGAATCAACGATGGTTACGCTTGGCGATTTGCATCAGCCTGGAACCGTTTTAGCATTAGCAGGTTTATTCATTACCTTGATTTTTATGGCCCGTAATATAAAAGGGGCAATTTTCATCGGTATGATCGTTACGGCAATCATTGGCTACTTTATCGGTTTACTTAACTTCGATGGGTTCTTATCCGTACCTCCAACACCGGTATTTTTCGATATCGATATCGCTGGGGTCTTCACGAATTCTTTATATTCAATTGTTTTCGCCTTTTTACTTGTGACGATTTTTGATACGACAGGAACCTTGATTGGCGTGACGGAACAGGCAGGACTAACGAAGGATGGGAAAATCCCTCGTGCCAAGAAAGCCTTTTTAGGTGATGCGATTGCGACGACAGTCGGCTCGATGTTTGGTACAAGCCCTTCGACTGCCTATGTTGAATCAAGTACGGGAGTGGCCGCAGGGGGACGTACGGGATTAACCGCTACTGTCGTGGCAATTTTGTTTGCTGTATCGATTTTCTTTTCTCCATTGATATCGGCAATTTCTTCCGTTCAAGCAATCACAGCTCCTGTTTTGATCATCGTGGGATGTTTCATGATGGAAGGGCTGGCTAAAGTCAATTGGAAAATTTTCGATGAGGCATTTCCGGCATTTGCGATCATTTTAACGATGCCGCTTACTTCAAGTATATCTACAGGGATTGCAATCGGGTTCATTACTTATCCCCTTATGAAGGTATTCAGTGGAAAAGGAAAATCCGTACATCCGCTCATTTATATTTTTGGATTGATATTTTTGATTCAGCTGATTTTCTTCCCCACTCATTAAAGTATGAATCTAAATCAAAAAGACATGCTGTCATTGCAGCGTGTCTTTTTTTGTTTTCAAATTAGTAATATTTGGACATGGTTCACTTCCTGCATTTTCAAACTGTTTCCAATCCATACTACTAGCATAAGGAAATAAAAGGTCGGGATGTGATGATAGTGGCAGTTGTATATATCAGGATGAGGAACCGTGTACAGGTAAAGGGAAATCAAACGGTGAGAATAAAAGATATTGCAAGGATAATCGGACCTGAAGAAGTGATTGCCTTAATTGAAGAAATCATATTATTAACGGTCAAGAAGGAAGATAGGAATATTATTGTCATTGATTTGGCTCAAGTTATCATGGCCATCCGCAAGGTGGATCCGACTATTGAAGTGGAGACATTCGGGCCCTCCCAAACGATCATCGAAATCATCCTTTCGAAAAAGAAAATGTCATACCTGACATTCGCCTTAGTTTGGTTTTTGTTATTTGTCGGCGGCGGAATGACAATCATGAATTTTCATGTGGATGTCAGCATGGGGGAAGTGCATCAAAAAATCTTTACTATAATAACGGGAAAAGTGGAAGATAAGCCGTTATTGATCCAAATCCCATATAGCTTCGGCCTTGGTATGGGCATGATTCTATTTTTTAATCACTTCTTTAAAAAACGCTTCAATGAGGAACCTAGTCCGCTCGAGGTTGAAATGTTCAACTATCAGCAGGATTTGGACCGTTATGTAATCATGAATGAAAATAAGGAGAACGTGCGCCACCTTGATGACCGGTAAAATCGTCTTCGGAATCTTTGTCGGTTTAGCTGGTGGTTTTGCGACAGGTGCCGGTTTTGTAGCGTTTTTAACTGTACTTGGGGTGATTCCGAGGCTGACTCAGCTGACAAAAACAATGAAAATGATACATTACTACGAAGGAGCCATCATAGCCGGAGTTGTCGCAGGAACATGGTTAGGATTACAGGAAACGGAACTTTCCCTCCCGCATTTTTTATTAATTCCGATCGGTTTGGCTGACGGGATATTTAATGGGATGCTTGCTGCTGCTTTAACTGAAGTCCTTAATGTATTTCCGGTTCTTTCAAAACGAATCGGAATCCAAGAAAAGATTATTTATCTGTTGATGGCACTCGTATTGGGAAAAATAGCCGGATCATTATTCCAATGGATTTATTTTGTCGATTTATAAGATTATGAGGTAACTATTCCTGATGATGAAAGGTAGGCCCAAGATGGTGACCAAACGAAAAGTGATATTGATTACGGATGGAGATGAGTATGCGAAACGGGCTGTCGAGCATGTAGCCATGGAAATTGGGGGAAGATGTATCTCCATGTCTCAAGGTAATCCATCACGATATACGGGCTTGGAGTTAGTTGAATTAATAAAAAAGGCCAAGTATGATCCTGTATTGGTCATGTTTGATGATAGCGGTTTTATAGGAGAAGGATCAGGCGAACAGGCAATGAAGGTAGTTGCAGGACACCCTGATATTAATGTCCTTGGCGTAATAGCGGTCGCTTCTAAGACTAGAAGGGAAGAATGGACCAAGGTGGATATCTGTATTGACCGTGATGGTAATTTGACACCGAATGGGGTTGATAAATACGGCGCCGAGGAATTTGAACTGGGCAAGTTAACAGGAGATACGGTGTATTGCATCGATCAATTACATGTTCCCATCGTAGTGGGGATAGGAGATATAGGGAAAATGTCCCATCAGGACGATTTTAAAAGAGGAGCACCGATCACGAAGCTAGCGGTGGAAATCATATTGGAAAGGAGTGGTCATGATGACTTCAGAAAAACCTGAAAACATGAAACCGATTCCGAGTAGGGTAGCGGAAGTTGACGCGTACATGGAAGAGAATGTAGGTCTAGGCGTCAGCTTCGACTTAGGAGTAAGAAAAATAAAGGTCTTAAGAAAAGATGTCCATCTTTACTATATAAACGGGCTGACGGATACAGAGTACATCATTGATATTCTCGATTCTCTTATTCATAACAAAAATGCCGATATCGTGTCAACTAAAGTTTTTGATACAGTCAAAGACTTGCTCGTACACCAGTCCGTTCAAGAAATAAAGACGATGGATGAACTTGTTGATCAGGTATTATCCGGTTTAATAGTCGTTGTTGTTGATGGTAAACCAATAGGATTGGTTGTGGATGTCAGGAGTTATCCCGGGAGACAGCCTGTAGAACCAGATACGGAAAAAGTCGTCCGTGGATCAAGGGATGGTTTTGTCGAGAATATCATCATTAACACAGCGATAACCAGGCGGAGAATCCGGGATGAAAGATTACGTTTCGAAATGCTGCATGTAGGGGAACGATCGAAATCGGATATATCCATCGGCTACATTAAAGATATTGCCGATCCCGATTTAATAGAAATCGTTCGTAAGGAATTGAATAGTATTGAGGTTGATGGCATAACGATGTCTGATAAAACGATCGAAGAGTTCATCGTCAAGCAAAAATATAACCCATACCCGCTTGTCAGATACACGGAACGGGCTGATGTAGCGGCAACGCATTTGCTTGAGGGTCATGTCCTTATTTATGTGGATACTTCACCGAGTGTCATCATTACCCCGTCCACTCTTTTCCATCATATGCAACACGCTGAGGAGTATCGGCAGGCACCTGCCGTTGGGACCTTGGTGCGCTGGGTCCGGTTTCTCGGGATTTTCGTTTCGTTATTCTTGCTGCCGATTTGGTTATTGTTTTGTTTAGAGCCTTCCCTCCTGCCGGAAAAGTTTGAGTATATCGGTCCGAATGAAAAAACGCATATACCCATTGTAGTCCAAATCTTCATATCCGATATTGGGATAGAATTCCTAAGGATGGCAGCCGTTCATACTCCGACCCCGCTTTCTACGGCGATGGGCTTGGTTGCGGCAGTTTTGATAGGGCAGATAGCGATAGATGTTGGCCTCTTTGTTCCTGAAGTGGTTCTCTACGCTTCAGTGGCTACAATCGGTACATTTGTCACTCCAAGTTTAGAACTAGGGGTTGCGAATAAAATTTCCCGTTTGGCCCTGCTAGTTTTGGTCGCTTTATTTAAAGTGCCTGGTCTGGTCATAGGCATCACGCTCTACATTATCATGCTTACTAGCATAAAAACGTTAAATACACCTTATTTATGGCCGCTTCTACCGTTTCAGCCGAAAGCCTTGTCACATATAATATTTAGAAGACCTTATCCAGGTTCTATAGAACGTCCGAGTATTGTACATCCCCAGGATCTATATAGGCAGCCGAGAAAATCTAAAGGTTGATGTTGTCGAAAAGTTGTGGTAATTTAATTTTATTCGGATAAAGCGGTAAAGTTAGGCTTCACAAAGAGATAAAGCTACTATGACTCTTTGGAGTTTAAACCAATCTGTCTTTCCCTTCGAACTACCAAGCAGTCATAGAGGACAATATTTACATGGAATAATCGATTTGGATGAGGCTTGTTCATATAGAGAACCTCTCATAGGGTTTCTTTATTTGAGGCTGCCTCATTTCTTATTAATCTTTAGTTTTAAGTCAGGAAGGTGAGGCTATCATGCATTTGTACGGAACCGGCGGTGTCAATGAACGTGGACATCTGGAGATTGGCGGAGTGGACACGATCGAATTGATCGAACAATTTGGCACACCATTATATGTTTATGATGTAGAGTTAATTCGCGAACGGGCAAGAGGGTTTAAGAGAACTTTTGAGGAATTGGGGATTTCAGCTCAAGTTGCTTACGCAAGTAAGGCCTTTTCTTCGATTGCCATGATCCAGTTGGCTGAGCAAGAAGGACTTTCTCTCGATGTTGTCTCAGCGGGGGAATTGTATACGGCAATTAAGGCAAATTTCCCAACAGAACGGATTCACTTTCATGGAAATAACAAAAGTGAAGAAGAGCTACATATGGCTTTGGATTATGACATTGGCTGTATAGTAGTCGATAATTTTTCAGAGTTGACACTGTTGGAAGAGATTTGTACAAACCGTGAACAAAAGGTGAAAATCCTTCTTCGTGTAACACCAGGCATCGAAGCCCATACGCATGATTATATTTTGACAGGGCAAGAAGATTCGAAATTTGGTTTTGATCTTATTAACGGCCAGGCCGAAGCAGCCCTTAGGCAAGCGCTGAAAAGTGATTTCCTGGAAGTTCTAGGGCTGCACTGCCATATTGGTTCCCAGATTTTTCAAACGACGGGTTTCCTTCTCGCAGCCCAAAAAATTATTGGCAAGCTGAATGATTGGCACGATTCGGTAGGGTTTCAACCAAAGGTATTGAATCTCGGAGGGGGATTCGGGATTCGATATACACAAGAGGACGATCCACTACCGGCGTCTCAATATGTTGAGGAAATCGTTAGGGAAGTGCAGAACCTGATTGCTGATTCCGATTTAGAAATGCCTGAAATCTGGATTGAACCTGGCCGTTCTTTAGTCGGAGACGCCGGTGTGACGTTATACAAGGTCGGTTCTGAAAAGGAAGTTCCTAATGTCCGTAAATATATTGCCGTTGATGGGGGCATGAGTGATAATATACGCCCAGCTCTTTATGAGGCGAAGTATGATGCAATTCTGGCTAACCGGCCGCTTGACCCTGTAGAAGAGACAGTGTCCATTGCCGGGAAATGCTGTGAAAGCGGAGATATGCTGATTTGGGATTTACCTTTGCCAAAAGCCGGCCGCGGTGATGTTTTGGCGGTATTTTGTACAGGGGCATATGGATATTCCATGTCGAATAATTACAATCGGATTCCGAGACCGGCAGTCGTCTTTGCCGAAAATGGAGAAGCCCGGTTGGTCATCAAACGTGAGACGTACGAAGATCTTATCCATTTGGATTTGGCCCTTCATGAAGCGGCAGTCGTCAATAAAGAATAGAAAAAAGGATGGCATTGGCCATCCTTTTTAGTTTGTAGATAAAAGCGCTATGGAAAACGGAACTTTGATCAGATGATGTTCCGAACCAAGCTGACCCAAAGGAATACCTTCAACTCCTCAGGTGTGTTTTCCATCTAAATGTTAAAACAAAGTTGATTGGAACGGAAGGTACGAGACTCCTGCGGGAAAAGCGCGTCCGAGGGAGACCCCGCAGGCACCCGCGGAAAGCGAGTGCCTGGAGTGGAAATCAACAGTTAAATGCAATAAAAAAAACTGTGGGCAAACTCGATTTTTATCGAGCTTGCCTACAGTCTAAAAGGAGGGCATTGGCCATCCTTTTTTTATTTTATTCAGCTGAAAAGTGACTTGATCGCGTCTATTAAACTACTGAAGACTTCTTTCAATTTATCCAGAAATGATTGACCTTCTTCGGATTCAAGAAAATTGGAAAGCTTATCTTTAGCTGCAGTAAGCTGATCACCGACGGCGTTCCAATCAATATCCAATTCTTTTAGCTTATTGAATAAATCAATTAAACTTTGGACTTGAGCATCGTTTAAGGTGATTCCAAGGTCTTTTGCTGAAGACTCGACAACCTCGCGGACCTCCTCAGTATTGGCTGGTGGATTTGCAGCCATTTCCTCTTTGATTTTCGTAACAAGTGCAGAGGCTTCTTCTGTACCGATTTCGTCACCCAATTTTGCTGTTTTCACCATTTCTTCATTCGCTGCCTGTTTCACATCTTCAGGAATCTTCTTATCGGCAGAGATTTCATAGGCTTTAATGACCCCTGTCAAAGCCGCTGTACCGGAGACGGGTATAGGTGCAGTGACATAAACGGTAGCGTCCTTTACTCCAGCAGTTGCCAGGGCATTGATATACATTTCATCGGAAACCCAGTTAATGTTTTTCGACTCCAATTTAAGTCCGGTCCCTTTTTCCTCCAAAGTAATCGCAGAAGATGAAATCGCTTTTGTACCGATCAGGCGGCTAGCAATATAGTCACCTAAGTATTCATGTTCCTCCGCATTTGTAACCGTAAGGACCTCAACATCATTAGGTGCTTTCATTTCAGATAAAATCATATTTTTTTGTTCATTCGTCAAATTTTCACCAAGTGTGACGATCATTTCACCAACAGCTGCATCTGCAAAAGCCTTATATGGCAATAATAGACATAATAAAATGGTTACAATGACCCATTTATTCATTTTTTTCATGATAATCCTCCTTAACTTTTCCTGCTGAATTGGGAATCTTTCAATAAAAGGGCGGCACTTTTAAATCAGATTCATAGTATATGACGAAACAAAGGATAAAAAAGATACATATTTTCCTGAAAAAAATTTTAGTAGCCCAAGATAGCGGCGTTTTTTTAACGGAAAAGTTTGGTGTATCATTGTCTTTTATACCTAAGAGGGCATTCTATGAACCTAGATCACTTTACCAATGTAGTAAAATCGAAGCAAGATTGCAAGGATATTTGTCAGATTGTGTTAAGTTATAGTAGAATGAATTCGTTATTTAAATATTTGGACCATTCATAAAGGGAGTATGGGATGAGGAAAAGTAATAAGACTCTTTTACTTATGATGCTTATTATCGCTTTGATGTGGGGAATCGTATACTGGCTGTTTATCGCTTAGCACATAGCCCATCGATAAATCAAGTGCTGAAAGTGATGTTGAAACGAACGAGGTTTTTATGTATGATGTAAATGTTATATGTGAGGATTATTATTCAAAGCAAATTAATTGTTAACAGGAAGATAATAAAAACGTTATTTAGTAACGAGGGATATTATGTTGATTAAGTATAAGAAAAGTTATGAGAAGTTTGCCATGGGATTATTATCTTTCATGCCAAATGAAAAAGAGATAAAAACGCTTCGGAATACGATGAAGAATTATGAAACGGATGAAAACCTACAGCTGTTCTTATGGAAAGATGAAGAGATTACGGGCTTGATCGGGATAGAAGTTTCTCCAAATCACATTGAGATACAACATATATCTGTAAATCCATCATTCCGGAAGCAAGGTATCGGTAAAACGATGGTCAGGGCCATCAAGGAGCAATATCCTGACAAAGAATTAAAAGCAAATGAGTTTACCGAAAGCTTTCTTGACAGATGTGAAGAATTCTGAATATGAAAGCGTGAAAGGAGGACCACCTTTAAGGGCGGTCCTCCTTTCTTGTTTTTCGAAGGGATAGTTGCCGAGCCCTTTCGGAAATGACATCCGAACGGTCACGCATTAGGTGCTTATCGACTATGGATGAATTAGCCATGTCGCTGTCTGCACCCCATATATACCCTTCTTGCAAACACATGGTCTGGCATATTTCGATCAAGTCTTGATCCGTAATCGGCAGATTAATGCTTTCATATGGCTTTTGAGATAATATTCGCTCATGGGTGTCCTCGAGCAGTTTGGACAGTCGTTCTGGATCGAGTCCCAACTCCAGGAGCTCGGCCTTTTTATGGTGGAGATTTGTCAGGGCTTTAGACAGGGTCCTTGCAGCCCCTTTTTTGTTTCCCCTGCGATCATGATACAGGGCAACCGCAATTTGAATGAGCCCGACCCAATGAGAGTCACGCTCTTTTGGCGCAGTTTCTTTCCAATATTCTTCAAGAATTTCATGACATTCGAAGTAATCCCTAGTCCCATGGAAATGGACAAGGAAGGAAAGGTAGTCTTCCGCGTAATTCAATAGGAGCACCCCTTTAGTTTGATGGAATTTTCTAATGTAAGGCAAAAAACATTTTATTATAGCCTAACACCGCTATGTATACTCACCAAGTTTAGCATAGAATTTTTTCTTGGAAAATAAAGAAAGCCGATTGCAAGGCAATCAGCTTGATTCGTCAGTCTTCCATTAACACCAAGAAGCACCAACGATAACTAATAAAATGAACAATACTACAATAAACGCGAATCCGCCGCCGTTTCCAAAACCACCTGCACCCATAATGAGTACCTCCTTTGTTCTGCTATTCTTACATTTCTAGGTTATGTTGGATTTCGGAATGTGATTGGGCAACGACCCATTTGTCGGAAATCCCTAATAAAAACTTTTCTAGGGACAGTAAATAATTATTTGGATAAAGGGCGGCAATCCACTATACTTGATTAGTAAAAGAAATAGGCCTTTTCCGGCCAATTAGATTTAAATGAGGTAATTTAATGGGTTATAATATAAAAATTGACGCTTTCGAAGGTCCGATGGATTTACTCCTGCATTTGATTAATCGCCTGGAAATAGACATCTACGATATTCCGATGGCTGATATTACAGATCAATACCTAGGGTACATTCATACAATGCAGCATCTGGAATTGGATGTGGCCAGCGAATATCTGGTGATGGCCGCAACATTGCTTGCCATCAAGAGTAAAATGTTGCTTCCAAAGCATGAAGATGAACAATTGATTGATGAAGATGGGGAAATATTTGAGGAAGATCCACGGGACGAGCTTGTGGAAAAACTATTAGAATATAAAAAGTATAAATATGCAGCCGAAGAATTTAAAGGGATGGAAGAAGAACGCAGCTTGCTGTTCACTAAACCCCCAAGTGATTTATCTGATTATGTTAAAGAAGCGGAAAGTGATAAACAAGAGTTGAATATAAGTCTATATGATATGTTGGGTGCTCTGCAAAAACTGCTTCGAAGGCAAAAGATTCAAAAGCCGCTATACACGAAAGTAACGAAACAAGAGATATCGATAGAGAAACGAATGGATGAAATCATGATTGAGTTACAATCAATAAAAGGGAAGAAAAGTTTTTTTGAACTGTTTTCGCTCCCAGTTAAGGAGCATATCGTCATCACTTTCATGGCGGTGCTGGAGCTGATGAAACTAAATGAAATCATCGTTGAACAGGAAGATAATTTTTCGGAAATCATGATTGCTGCTAAGGAAGGTGTAGAACCAGTTGGAAGTTATTAATTGGAAAGGGATTCTTGAGGCATTATTGTTTGCTGCCGGAGATGAAGGGCTCTCCGTCAAACAAATTGCCTCTGTCCTGGAAATTACGGAATATCAAGCAACGGACATCGTTGAAAGTTTGAAGGAAGAATATATATCTGATGTACGCGGGATCCAGGTGATCGAAATAGCGGGTGTTTATCAAATGACGACAAAAAAAGAGCACTCGGATTACTTGAAAAGGCTAGTGGAAACATCAAGCACTCAAGGCTTGTCCCAGGCGGCCTTGGAAACACTCGCAATCATTGCCTATAAGCAGCCGATTACCAGAGCGGAAATTGATGAAATTCGCGGAGTGAAAACGGAACGCCCCATTCATACACTTGTCACTAAAGTTTTAATAAAAGAGGTCGGACGTGCTGAAGGCTCCGGTCGGGCTTATTTATATGGGACAACAAAAGAGTTTTTGGATTACTTCGGCCTGAATTCCATAGATGAATTACCGCCTCTCGCCGATAATTCGGATGATAGCTTTGAAAATGGTGAAGCCGATCTGTTTTTTGAAAAATTTCAGCAAACAATCGAATAACATTTTTCTTTAAATTGTGATAATATAGAAAAAAATGAATGCGGGGGGATTGCGGGTGCAAATTGTAGCATGCAATGGATTTGGGCTTGAAAAATCAAAGTCAAATTCACCTGAGGACTTCTTTAATCGATCCGTTATACAATACATAAAGGATGGAGAAGAAAAGACGCTGAATGTACTGTACCTTCGCTATTTTGATGAGATGGTCACTCGTTGGACCCCATATCCCGCCAATCCCATTTTCAAAAGCCCTAACAGGGATATTTATATGGCTGATATCATTGCCATGGTCTGTCTACTCAAGGACCCGAGCCTGGTTAACCGAAAACGTATATATATAAATACAGAAAAAGAGCTGGCTGGTTATTTCGAAAATATGGATTTTGAAAAATTGGAGAAAGTGTTTATATCTATTGACCAAGCTAAACCATATGATATAGAATCACATGTTGACTATTATATTCAATCTTAATCATTTTGAGGAGGGTTCACGGTTGGGGAATACATTGGTAAAATCTCAGCTTGAGGATGTAAAAGGCTTTTTAGAAACGACAGTGGCTCAGCTAGAGGAATTTATAAATGAGACGACCTATTCTAAGCTTCAAGAAGAAAAAAAGCGGGGATGAAACCTATTATAAAGGGATCCTTTCTAGTCTAAGAAGAATGCTTGTAAGTTGTGAAGAGGGCTTGGAGGCTTGCCAAATCGTTCTGAAAAATGATGTTTTCAATAAAGCTGCAGCTGAAAAGACGCTTTATAGAATTTATCATCAATGTATCGAAGAATACTTTTCCCCTAAATCAGATCGGTGGTTTGAGGACAGCAGATCTGCCTATACAGGGAAAAACTCGATTAAATTTCACCAAAGTGTACCTGACAGCATAATATCCATTCTGAAAGCCGTGGAAAGTGGATTCCAGACCATGCGTGAAGAATTGGAGTTTTATGAAACGGATTACCGGACGAAAATGTTACAGTCAAGATAATGAAACAGCTAGGCTTAATAGGCCTTGCTGTTTTTTTTATTTATAAATGGAATCTC
Source organism: Peribacillus sp. Aquil_B1 (assembly GCF_022603275.1). Lineage (NCBI taxonomy): Bacteria > Bacillati > Bacillota > Bacilli > Caryophanales > Bacillaceae > Peribacillus > Peribacillus sp. Aquil_B1. The sequence continues at coordinate 1,239,360 of NZ_JAKXEE010000001.1, forward strand.
CTCTTATTCGAAACATAAAATACTTTGATGATTTATGTGCATAAAGGCCAAGAGGAGGTTGCAAGATGTCTGATGTAAGAGATTATGCTAAAGAGGTAAGTGATTGGGTTGATGGAGTGATGGAATATCTTGAGAAGATCGATATCACTGATTCGCCATTGCTGTCAAACATTGAACGGCTTTCCGAGATGACAAAAGATATGGATGAGGAAGAAATGGATTATGAGGATCTGGTCTTGATTGAAGAAGAGATGGCTCGGGTCTACGAGGAAATTGAAGAGCTAGCTAGGGAATTCAATATACAGGAAAGGCAATCGGTGCCGATTGGGAAGCATACGCTACCACCGTTACCTTATGCCTATGATGCGTTGGAGCCGACGATTTCGAGGGAAATCATGTATCTGCACCATGATAAGCATCATCAAGCATATGTCGATGGACTGAATAAAGCGGAATTGATGATGAAAAAAGCGAGGGAAACGAAAGATTTTTCCTTGTTGAAACATTGGGAAAAGGAAGCAGCCTTTCATGGGTCAGGCCATTATCTCCATACGCTGTTCTGGGAAGAGATGATTCCGGGAGGCGGCGGACAGCCAAAGGGAGATTTACTTAACCAGATAGAGAAGGATTTTGGTAGCTTTGCCGCTTTTAAAAGTCATTTTAGTGAAGCTGCCAAACAAGTAGAAGGTGTTGGCTGGGCGATTTTAGTCTGGGTTCCGCGTGCGCGGCGGCTAGAAATACTTCAATCGGAATTGCATATGGTTTTGACCCAGTGGGATACGATCCCAATCCTTGTTCTTGATGTATGGGAGCATGCTTACTACCTGCAATATAAAAATAATCGGGCAGCCTATGTGGACAAATGGTGGGATGTAGTAAACTGGCCGAAAACAGCCGTAAGGTTCACCGAAGCGAAAAAGCTTATTTGGAAAAAACAATAACAGGTAAAATATAGTGAAGTTTTAGGAGAACCAAATACAAATACACGAGTCGTAAAGGTTCGTTCCAGACTGTAGACAAACTCGATGAAAACTCAGTTTGCCTGCAGTTTTTTATTTGAAAAGTTCAGTTGATTTCAGAAATCCGCTCTCTTTAGCCTGCCAAGCCGAATCAAAGCAAGCGCCTTTGATGTCTCGGCAACCCAGTTTTTCGGCAGTAATGTCGCTAATTTCTAAATTCAATGAAGATTACAGTAAAAAAACATAAAGACCGGAGCGCTTTATTCGACCCACAGCACTGTCTTGGGAGGTTAACACAGTTAATCGACCTAAATCACACTTTAATCGACCTACCCCGCACAGTATTCGACCGTTGATGCACTATATTCGACCGTTCACAAATTTTTTTCGACCTTCACCTTACTATTCGGAATCCGAACAACATTTTGCCGTCAAACTGACACGAGCCGTAAAGGGTCGTTTTTTTTGCCTGAAATTTTGTATCAAGAATTTTTTAGGGAAATTATGGCAAGGATATGAAGGAGAACCTGCTAATTTACTTTTAAAGCGACTTATGATTCTCATTTGGATATTATAATTAGATTGAAAGGGAGATGATATCATTTCACGAAATAATGAGCATATGACTTATTTAAATCCTTGAAATAGCATTGGAAATGTGTTAATAATGCTAATTTGAGGTACTATGGGTTTTTAAAAATAATTAATTTATATCAATATAAAAACTGTGACCAATTTGTGAACTTAAAAATTATTAAGGTATATTTATTGACTAGTTTCTATTTAATAATTATTATAAATAGGAGCAGATAAAAAATTAGCTATTGGAGGAATTTATTATGTCATTGATCAATAAACAAGTTGAAGATTTTAAAGTACAAGCTTACCATGCAGGAGAGTTCAAAGAAGTTACACTTGAAGATGTTAAAGGAAAATGGGCAGTATTCTTTTTCTACCCAGCTGACTTCTCTTTCGTATGTCCAACTGAATTAGCTGATCTTCAAGATAACTATGAAACATTCAAGGAAATTGGTTGTGAAGTTTACTCAGTTTCAACAGATACTCATTTCAGCCACAAAGGATGGGCTGATGCTACTGATACGATCGGTAAAATCCAATATCCAATGCTAGCTGACCCGGCAAACGTTTTATCCCGTCAATTCGGTGTATTGATTGAAGAAGATGGTTTGGCTCTACGTGGAACTTTCATCGTAAATCCAGAAGGACAAATTAAAGCATACGAAGTCAATGATTTAGGAATTGGCCGTAATGCAGAAGAACTTGTAAGAAAAGTTCAAGCTGCACAATTCGTAGCGGAACATGGAGATAAAGTTTGCCCTGCAAAATGGACTCCAGGTGAAGATACTCTTGAACCAAGCCTAGACCTTGTAGGTAAACTTTAATTTTTAATGGGAGGGTCCATTTCTACAGGTAATGGACATACCCAGCATTGATTACGATTACTGGACAAATCGTCCGACATGATCTAATGACAAAAGGCACTTACCTAAAATAAGTGCCTTTTGTTTTTCAAAATAATCCGTTTAGCACGTTATAATCATTCAGCAAGGAGCACAAAAGATGAAAAAAATATATGATTTATTAATTATTGGTGGCGGTCCTGCAGGCCTTTCAGCCGGTGTTTATGCAGGAAGAGCTAAGTTAAAAACTATAATCCTAGAAAAAGGAACTGGCGGCGGACAAGCTGCAACCACGTCGGAAATAGCCAATTATCCTGGTATCCGTCATATATCGGGCCCTAGATTAGTTGAAGAAATGAAGCTTCAAAACGAGGATTTTGGCGTTGAGTTCGCCAAAGCCGATGTAACGGGCGTGGATTTCTCCGGTGAGGTGAAAATCGTTAAAACCCTTGGCGGGGACTACCATGCACGGGCCGTCATCATTGCAACGGGTGCTTCTCCAAGGACACTGGGATTTCCAGGTGAAGAGGAATTTACCGGCCGCGGTGTAGCTTATTGTTCAACATGTGATGGTGAATTCTTTGAAGGGTTGGAAGTTTTCGTTATCGGGGCAGGATATGCAGCTGCTGAAGAAGCTATTTTCCTGACACGCTTTGCAACAAAAGTTACAATCATCGCCCGGGAATCAAGCTTCTCGTGTGCCCCGTCCATTGTTGATAAAGTAATGGCCAATGATAAGATTGAAGTGAAATTCAATACGGAGATCCTTGGGGTATATGGAGACGGGATGATTCAAAGTGCCCGTTTCATAAATAATGCGACTAAAGAAGAATTTGAATATAAGGCGAAGGAAGAAGACAGTACGTTTGGCGTATTCGTTTTCATAGGTTACGAGCCGAAAACAGAGATTTTCACTGGCCATATCGAAATGGATGGTGCTGGTTACATTTTAACCGATGATGATATGAAGACGAATGTGAAGGGTGTTTATGCCGCGGGCGACCTAAGGCCAAAATCCTTGCGCCAGATCATCACAGCTGTATCCGATGGAGCGATAGCAGCAACGGATGCCGGTAAATATATTGCAGAAGAAAAAGATCGCCTGGGAATCAAAGATGAACCTGAAGTTGAGAAACCGGCGAAAAAAGAACAGGCCGCTGTCCCGGCAGGCAAGAGCGCTTTATTGAGTGATGCGTTACGTGGCCAATTAAAGGGAATCTTCGGCAAGATGGAGAGCGACGTTACATTAGTGTCCATCGTCGATGAAAGTTTGCCAAAATCAGTCGAATTACGAGACTTCTTGTTGGATGTTGCGGAATTAGGAGATAAGCTTCATCTTGAGTTATACAACAAAGGGGAAAATAAGGAAATTGAAGAAAAAATCAATGCAGACAAGTTCCCTGTCGTTTCCCTCTTAAATTCGAATGGTGAATACAGTGGCGTCAAATACCACGGTGTACCAGGCGGACATGAGTTGAATTCCTTCATTTTGGCTATCTATAACCTGGCCGGGCCTGGTCAAGCATTGGATTCAGCCGTATTGAATTCAATCAAGGGTATCAGTAAAAAAGCGAACATTAAGGTTATGGTTTCATTGGCATGTCACTACTGTCCTGACGTTGTAGTGGGCGCTCAGCGCATAGCGATTGAAAATCCTAACGTTGAAGCGGAAATGGTCGATATAAGCAATTTCCAGGAAATCAAGAAGAAATATAAAGTCATGAGCGTGCCGGCCATGATCATCAATGATGAAGAAGTGGTATTCGGAGCTAAGAAAATTGATGAAATTGCTGCATTATTAGTATGATAGAACACTAAATCGATAGGGGTCCCCCTATCGATTTTTTTTATGGGAAATCACAGAGAAAATCAGTAGATATCATGATGGTTTACATTCTTTTATTCATAACCCTTGTCCCCTTGCATAAACTTGTACAAAAACAAGTAAAGAGACGAGGGGGCACTCATGCGTTTTCCATATAAAGGGTTATCAAGTTTGTGTATCGTCATTCTCCTGTTGTCTTTTATGGCTCCTGTACAAAGCGCCAAAGCAAATGTATCCGTAAGTGCCCATAGTGCGATTTTAATGGATGAGGATAGCGGAAGGGTCATTTATGAAGTGAATGCCCATGAAAAGAACCGTATTGCAAGCATTACGAAAATAATGACGGCTATCTTGGCAATTGAATCGGGACAAATGGATGAAACAGTGAAGGTAAGCAGAAATGCCTTCGGGACGGAGGGCTCTTCACTTTATTTAAAAGAAGGAGAAAGAATTAAGCTCGAAGATTTGGTTTATGGCTTGATGCTTCGTTCAGGTAATGATGCAGCAGTCGCAATCAGCGAAAAGGTTGGGGGAAGCCTGGATGGATTCGTCTGGATGATGAATCAAAAAGCTGAAGAAATCGGAATGAAAAATACCCATTTTTCAAATCCACATGGTTTGGATGATACGAAGAACCATTATTCAACCGCATATGATATGGCCATACTCACTCGTTATGCCATGCAAAATAAAACGTATGTAAAGATTGCCGGCACAAAGGAACACAGGGCACCTAATTCCACTGAACAATGGGATTATGTATGGAAGAACAAGAACCGTTTACTTACACAACTATATGAGTATTGCACAGGAGGGAAAACAGGGTATACCAAACTAGCAAAACGAACCTTGGTCACGACGGCGACAAAAAACGAACATGACCTGATTGCTGTGACATTGAATGGTCCCGATGATTGGAATGATCATATTCAAATGTACGAATCCGCCTTTAAGGATTATAAGCCGACAGAAATTTTACCCGAAGGCATGGTAAAAAATATGGAAAATAAAATATATAAAGGGCATGTCTACATTAAAAATGATTTTTCGTACCCACTGACAAAAGAAGAGAGAGAATTGGTCAATGTGAAAATGAAATTGCTGAAGCCTCAGAAGGCTTGGAAAGATAAAAGGAAAATCCCGGAAGTGGTCGGCAGAGCATCCATCTATCTCGATGGAAAGAAAATAGGCACTCGTTCGATCTTTTATGGGGAAGCAAAAGAAAGCTTCAAACAACAATCATTCCAATCTTCATGGGCTGAGGTATTTGAAGCGGTATTGGGAATCGGACGAAATGGTTAATTACATTTGGTTCGGGATGTTTGTGATTGGTATTGTCTTTGGCATGGTTAATGGGACGATGGAACAGGTGAATGAAGCTCTTTTTGTCAGCGCAAAGGAAGCGGTCACCCTTTGTCTGGGATTGATGAGCATACTTGTTTTTTGGCTGGGTCTGATGAAAATAGCGGAGGAGTCGGGGCTGTTAGATAAACTATCCAACTTGTTCAAGCCATTCATGAGATGGCTGTTCCCAGAAGTTCCTCCTAATCATCCCGCTATGGGGTATATACTTTCCAATATGATGGCAAACACATTCGGATTGGGGAATGCCGCTACGCCTCTTGGTATAAAAGCCATGGAACAGCTAAAGAAACTAAATGGAGGAAAAGCAACGGTCAGCCGCTCGATGGTCACTTTTTTAGCAATCAATACCTCAAGCGTAACGTTGATTCCAACTACTGTCATTGCGATCCGCATGAATTACGATGCCCACTCCCCGACGGACATCGTTTTTCCGACCATAATAGCAACGGCCATTTCTGCCGTTGGAGGAATCGCGATAGATCGATATTTTTATTACAGGAGAAAGAGGAACGGGAGGGAATAGGATGTTGCACTGGATGACCACCATTTCAATTTGGATGATACCGATTTTGATTCTCTGTATATTACTGTACGGCACATTGAAAAGAGTTCCCACCTATGAGACCTTCGTTGAGGGGGGGAAAGAAGGAATCAGCATGTCCTTTTCCCTCATCCCTTTCCTGGTAGGGATGCTTGTGGCGATTTCAGTATTTAGGGCATCAGGGGCCTTGGATTTCATTGTACAATCACTGCACCCCTTGCTTTCCTTTCTTCATTTTCCATCTGAGGTTTTACCCCTTGCGATTATTAGACCAATATCCGGAACAGCCGCTTTAGGAATCACGAGCGACCTGATATCGGTTTATGGACCGGATTCCTTTGTTGGGCGCTTGGCTGCCACGATTCAGGGAAGTACAGATACCACCTTCTATGTATTGACCGTTTATTTTGGAGCCGTCGGAATCAAAAAAATGGGTGATGCCCTTAAGGTCGGCCTTTTGGCAGACTTGATCGGAATCATAGCTGCCGTTATTGTCGTCACACTGGTTTTCGGTATGAATTAAAGGTAGGGAAATGGGCGATTCCATTTCTTTTTTTTTGTCATTTTTCTTATAATTAGCCCTCCATTAATAAGGTGCATTCAAACTTTCATCAAAAGAAACATTTTTTTGTATGGAAAAATAAGCTATGTTACACTCATTATGGAAACCAACCCATTTAACTGTCCCATTATTGGTGTAATAATAAAAGAAAAGCTCTTAATCGCGAAAAACCTTTTGTTTTTGCCTCTCAATATGTAATAATTGTATGATTGTGTATGTATAGACAATAACAAACGAATGATTATACTATGGGGTGAAGATAGATGGAACGATTACAAAAGGTGATAGCACATGCTGGACTGGCTTCCCGCCGTAAAGCAGAAGAGTTGATTTTAGAAGGTAAGGTAAAAGTGAACGGCAAAGTAGTGAAGGAATTAGGTGTGAAGGTAGGGCCTAATGATAAGGTTGAAGTTAATGAAGTCCCGCTTGAAAAGGAAGCCCCGGTTTATTTCCTATTCTATAAACCGCGCGGCGTCATTTCGGCAGTTTCTGATGATAAGAATAGAAAAGTCGTAACGGACTTTTTCCCTTACATCAATGAACGGATTTATCCAGTTGGCCGTTTGGATTACGATACTTCGGGCTTATTGATTTTAACGAATGACGGAGAATTTGCAAACACGTTAATGCATCCGAAGCATGAAGTGGATAAAGTGTATGTGGCAAAAGTGAAAGGAATGCCTTTGCGTGAAAGCTTGAAAAAGCTGGATAAAGGTATCAAGTTGGAGGATGGCAAGACTGCTCCAGCCAAGACAAGGGTATTGTCTACCGACAAGAAAAAGGAAACAGCCATCGTTGAAATCACAATACATGAAGGCAGGAACAGGCAAGTCCGCCGGATGTTCGAAGCAATTGGCCATCCCGTCATTAAATTGAAGAGGGAACAATATGGTTTCTTGACCTTGGACGGTTTAACAGCAGGAGATTCCCGGGAGCTGACTCCACATGAAGTTAAATTAATGCGGACATTGGCAACGACCGAGCCAAAACAGCGGAGAATGTAGATTAGAATTTTTCCTGTATTGATAGGCTGAAACCACTATCCCATTCTCCTCCTGGAAGAATGGGTGGTGGAAAACAACCTATAAATACCTTTTCCTTCATGAATCGGGAAAGAATGTCACAAAACCTTCAGAAATGTAAATAAAAAGGACATGACGTTAAATGGTATAATGGTATGGTTAAATTTAGTGTGGCCTTAGGAGGATCTCTATGGATAAAAAGAAGCGACGCCTCATTAGCAGAACCATCATTCTCCTGCTTTTAGGTGCAGCTTTAGTGTTTGCCCTTTATACGAACTTCACTAAAGATAAGAATGAGAGTCTGAGAAAAGGATCTGATGCACCCAATTTCGTCTTGACTGATATGGAAGGCAAAGAGCATAAACTTTCCGATTACAAGGGAAAAGGCGTCTTCCTGAACTTTTGGGGTACATATTGCAAGCCGTGTGAATATGAAATGCCTTATATGGAAAATCAATATAAAAACTTTAAAGACCAAGGCGTTGAGATATTGGCGGTTAATGTCGGGGAATCTGACTATGCTGTCAATAATTTCATTACAAAGCATGATCTTACCTTTCCTGTCATGATCGATAAAGGTAGGGAAGTGGAAAATGCTTACCGCGTGGATATATTGCCTGTCTCCTTTTTGGTTGATAAAGAGGGGAAAGTGATAGATATCATCACCGGAGCTTTGACAGAAGAGAGCATCCAAAAGCATATGGAGAGAATTAAACCATAATATTGGGGAGTTTTTGACATGAAAGAAGTAAAATGCGATTGTGGTCATGTAAATCCGTTTGGCACAAAGATTTGTGGGAAATGCGGTATGGTGCTTGATAACGAAAAAGAGAACAAACTTATTGATATGAGATATGAAGGAAGCGCCAGGCGTTCACAAACATATAAAAAAACGATCATCGATAAAATATGGAACTTCTTTTCTTCCGTTAAGGTCGGGGTGACGCTCATTGTCATTGCCTTGATCGCTTCAGCTATCGGGACGATTTTGCCCCAGGAAATGTACATCCCTTCAACAGCTACGCCTGCCGAGCATTATGAACTGGAATACGGCTGGTTCGGAATGGTGTATTATGAACTCGGGTTTCATAACTTGTATAGTTCATGGTGGTATTTGATTATCATAGGCATGCTGGGCATATCACTATTGATTGCCAGTATCGACAGGTTCTTTCCATTATATCGATCGTTAAAAAAACAAGGGGTCACCCGTCATGACGGGTTCATGAAACGTCAGCGGATTTATGGGGTGACAAAGCTTGAAGATCAAGATATAAACCTTGAAGAAGTAAAGGATAGACTAAAAAGGCAGCGTTATCATATACGAGAGGAAAACGGTCATATACTTGCCGAAAAGGGTCGTTTTTCACGTTGGGGACCCTATGTAAATCATATTGGACTTATCATTTTCTTAATTGGAGCATTATTGCGGTCCGTCCCTGGGATGTATATCGACAAAGTACTTTGGCTGCGTGAAGGCGAGAGAAAAGAAATCCCGGGTACAAATGGTGAATACTACCTCCAAAATAATGAATTTACCTTAGAGGTATATGACAAAGAGAATGAAGAAGATGAGCAGTACAGTGCTGCCATTGATAAAACCGGTACGATCGCAAAAACCTATCAATCCGATGTTACCCTCTATGAGCGCAAGGGAGAAACCTTACCAGGGGAAAAAGTGGACCTTCAAAAGCTTAAAGATTATAAAATCAAAGTCAATGAACCTCTGAAACATGATCATTATGCTCTCTACCAAGTAGACTATAAATTAGATGAACTCAGTACGATGGCTTTTAATTTGATAAATAAAAAAACTGAAGAGAAATATGGCAGCTTAAAGGTTGATTTGAATAATCCTCAAAAGAAATACGAGTTGAAAGAAGGATATTCCGTTGACTTGATCAGTTACTTCCCTGATTTCGAGTTCGATGAAAAAGGCGAACCTAGAACGATATCGAAGATTCCGAATAATCCAGCATTTATCTTTAAAATGCATACTCCGGATAAGCCAGAGGGTGAAGTCAGTTTCGTGGCGATTAAGGAGACTGTGGAGCCTTTAGGGGAAAACACTTATAAAATGGCTTTTAATGGTGTCGAAACCCAAGATGTCACGGCTTTGACCGTCAGGAAGGATTTAACGCTTTGGATCCTATTCACGGGTGGAATCATTTTCATGATCGGCGTTATCCAAGGGTCTTATTGGAATCACCGGCGTATATGGATTAAGAGGAAAGATGATGAGATATTAATGGCCGGTCATACAAACAAAAACTGGCACGGCATTAAAAGAGATATAAAACAAGCGATAGAAACAACATCACTTTCCGAACCAATGGATCAACTTGAAGAGGAGAAATCTTCTAGTAAGGGGGAAGTTTTAAATGGCTGAATTAAGCAGTAACTTTTTATATGCCGCTTTTATTTTATATCTGATCGCTACCTTTTTATTTGGGGGATCGATCAAGGATAAACGCGGAGCAGAGGAAAAGAAACAAAACAAATGGGCTAGACTTGGCATTTTCATTACCATTATCGGATTTGCAGCGCAAATTGGGTATTTCATCACAAGATGGATTGCTGCCGGCCATGCCCCGGTAAGTAACCTGTTTGAATTTACGACCTTTTTCGGAATGATGCTGGTCGGTGCTTTCATATTAATTTATTTTCTTTATAAAACACCTGCCCTTGGGCTATTCGCTTTGCCGATTGCGTTATTGATAATCGCATATGCAAGTATGTTCCCTACAGAGATTTCGCCACTCATCCCTGCTCTGCAGAGCGATTGGCTTCATATTCATGTAACGACTGCAGCGGCAGGACAGTCCATCCTTGCGATAAGTTTCGTTACTGCCATCATTTATTTAATCAAATTCGTCGATCAGACACAATCGAGCAAAAGAACGTTCTGGCTTGAAACCATCATGTTCACCTTAGTCTGCACCATCGGTTTCGTCATCATCACTTCTTCTTTTGCTGCCATGGATTATAAGGCAAATTTTGATTGGGTCGATAAAAAAGGTGTACCGGCTAAGCAAGAATTTAACCTACCTGCACTTGTAGGTCCCCATGAAGGGAAACTTATCGAGACGGATCGGTTTGAACCACTGGTGGACATGCCTGCACTGATCAATGCCAAGAAGCTGAATACTGTAATTTGGTCAATCGGTGCGGGACTCATCCTGTATGGTTTAATAAGGTTGATTGCTCGCAAAAGAGTGGCGGCATTGATTAAACCGATCGTTAAAAATGTGAATTTGAATTTATTGGACGAAATTAGTTATCGTTCGGTCCTTATCGGTTTTCCGATCTTTACACTCGGTGCCCTCATTTTTGCAATGATCTGGGCTCAAGTGGCCTGGACACGATTCTGGGGCTGGGATCCGAAAGAGGTCTGGGCACTGGTTACTTGGTTGTTTTATGCGGCTTTCTTGCATCTGCGCATGTCAAAGGGGTGGCAAGGGGAAAAATCAGCTTGGCTTGCCGTAATCGGTTTTGCCATCATCATGTTTAACTTGATATTCGTTAATCTTGTTATTGCTGGTTTGCATTCATATGCTTGATTCTGTATTGTAATATTTAGATGAAGGGGGTCTTTTGATAGAAACGTCGAGGAGTTGGCTTATCGATTTTTCTAGAGAATGATCCCTTTTTCCGTCACTCCTTTTATAAAAAATATTTCGCTGAATTAGCATTTATTAATTCTTAGTAGCGGTCGGAAGTCTTTTTTTTGTGACAAAATGGTGAAAGGTTCATGGAAGCCATGCGAAATACGCTCTTTATCGTACTTTGTAAGGAAAAAGTATTAGTCATGGATGTTTTCATTTTGTAGAATATATGAATAGGAGGCTGATTACATAATGTATAATGCTATTAAAATTCTCGTGGTGGATGATGAGGAAAGAATCCGCCGGCTGCTAAAGATGTATTTGGAAAGAGAAGAATACATGATCGATGAAGCTGAAAATGGAGATGTGGCTTTAACAAAAGCCCTTGAAAATGATTATGATTTAATTTTATTGGATATTATGATGCCTGGTAAAGATGGAATCGAAGTTTGCCGTGAATTAAGGGAAAAGAAAACGACACCGATTATCATGCTGACTGCTAAAGGGGAAGAAGTGAACCGCGTACAAGGGTTCGAAGTGGGGACCGATGATTATATCGTAAAGCCTTTCAGTCCCCGTGAAGTCGTGTTAAGGGTTAAGGCTTTATTACGCCGCTCATCAAGCACAAGTTACATGCAGACGGAAACGACGGCAAAAGATGTGATCGTCTTCCCGCATCTAACCATTGATAATGATGCCCATCGTGTGCTTGCGGATAACAAAGAGGTTTCATTAACACCAAAAGAATATGAATTATTATATTTCTTGGCGAAATCCCCAGATAAGGTTTTCGATCGGGAGCAGTTGTTAAAAGAAGTGTGGCACTATGAATTCTTTGGAGATCTTCGAACTGTAGACACGCATGTTAAACGCTTACGTGAAAAATTAAACCGCATATCCGAAAACGCAGCCAAGATGATTGTCACCGTTTGGGGTGTAGGTTACAAGTTCGAAGTCGTTAATGACTGATGCTATGGGGCAGTGTTGTAGGGAAGCTATGGGCAACGATCCTATTGCTCGTGTCGTTTGTATTAATCGTCTTAACCGTTCTGCTGGTTGAATTCTTTGAGAATTTCCAAATTGAAAATATTGAAAATGATTTAACCAAAACCGCTGAACAAATCATTAAGGTTACCAATGAACATCAGGGATCCAGCAATGAGGTTTTACAAATAGCTTCGGAACTAATAGGCAACGAATCGAAAATGATCATTCTTAATGATGACAAAATGATATTCTCATCCATCGGAGGAGTTAATGAGTTCGAAATCACACCGGAACTCATAAAAAATGATTCAGAATTACTCAAGGTTTTTACGGAAAGAAAGACTGTAAAAAAGGAAATGGCGCTATCCGATGAAACGGGTAACGAAGAACTGTCAGCAATCGTAGTAGGCATTCCACTTGAATTGAATGGGGAACAGGATGAAGTTTTTCTATTTCAATCGTTGGAATCCATGGAAGAAACCACAAAATCCACAACACAGTTCATTTTATTGGCAGCGGGCATCGCCATTATTTTGACAACGATTTTTGCTTTCTTTTTATCCACAAGAATCAATGCCCCATTGGTGAAGATGAGGGAAGCCGCTCTAGCGATTGCCCGGGGGAAATTTGATACAAAGGTTCCAATTCTGACTCAAGATGAAATCGGTGAGCTGGCTATAGCGTTTAATCAGATGAGAAAGCAGCTAAAATTCAATATGAATGCACTTAGTCAGGAAAAGGAACACCTCTCAAGCATTCTTAGCAGTATGGCAGATGGGGTCATCACCTTCAATAAAGATGGCACCATTCTTGAAACGAATCCGCCCGCGGAAAGGTTTCTGCAATCCTGGTACTTTGAAAAGGGCTCTAACCGTGAAGATAATGTGAATGTTCCCTTGGTTTTAATGAATCTATTTGACGAATCAGAATCCTTCGATAAGGAGAAGGTCGGTGAAATTACCTTGCAGGGACGTGATTGGGGATTGATTGTCAGTCCGCTATATACAAATGCCGACAATATTCGGGGAGCGGTGGCCATCATACGGGATATGAGTGATGAAAGACGTATGGACAAACTTAGGACTGATTTCATAGCGAATGTCTCCCATGAGTTAAGAACGCCGATTTCAATGTTGCAGGGATATAGTGAAGCGATCGTAGATGACATTGCGAGCAGTGAAGAGGAAAAGGTGGAAATGGCCCGCATCATCTATGATGAGTCTTTGAGAATGGGACGTTTAGTCAATGATCTGCTCGATCTAGCTAAATTGGAATCGGGTAAAATGAACCTTAGCTATGAATGTGTACCTATTTCACCTTATTTAAAGAGGATTACAAGTAAGTTTTCCGGACTAGCTAAAGAAAAAGGGATCACAATATCAGCCAGTCTTGAAGATGATCAAATTCAATGGCATTTCGATCCGGACCGTATTGAACAGGTTTTGACCAATTTAATTGATAATGCGATTCGTCATACTCCTTCAGGAGGTAACATTGATGTCATTCAGAGGACAAATGATCGAAGGGGCCTGATCATTGATGTGAAGGACTCTGGATCTGGAATTCCCGAAGAAGATTTACCTTTTGTATTCGAGAGGTTTTATAAAGCGGATAAAGCAAGGACCCGCGGGCGTTCGGGAACCGGATTGGGTTTGGCAATCGTAAAAAATATAATCAATGCCCATGATGGCTTCATATCGGTAAACAGTTTGCCTAATAAAGGGACGACGTTCAGTTTTATCCTGCCTCGAATTTTGGAGAATGCTGAATGAATGACGGGTGGCTTGCCAAAAAATCTTGTTTCATAAGGAACTGAGAAGACAAAGGCAATTGGATTTCTTTCCAACTTGCCTTTGTTTTTTTTAGGAAACAGATAAGTCGCGAATATGTGGAAATTAACGGAATTTTATAATAAGATAAAAGCCGAAGTATGTAACTTTTGTTTAGGATTGACGACTATATTTATGAACGGATGTGGGGAAATGATGGATTCCGTTTTCCACGATCTTTATGAGAAATATCATCAGGAAATTTATCAATTCATATTTTATATGACTAAAAATCGAGAAACGGCTGAGGACCTTGTCCAGGAGGTCTATATCCGGGTGATGAAGGCGTATGAACGGTTTGAAGGAAAGAGCAGTGAAAAAACGTGGATGTATTCGATTGCTAGAAATGTGACGATTGATTACTTTCGGAAACAAAAAGGGTGGAAAGACAAAATCTTTCCTAACTTTGATTGGGATAGGCAATTGATAAAAGATAAAGAACCCATTCCCGAAGAAGTGGCTATCATGAACGATGAAATCCAAGATATTTATCAATGCTTAAACCGGTGTACCACGAATCAAAGATCCGTCATCATTTTACGATATATTCAGGGGTTGTCCATTACGGAAACTGCTGAAGTATTGAATTGGAGTGAAAGTAAGGTAAAAACAACCCAGCACCGTGCTTTGAAGGCTATTAAAAAGTTGATGGAGGATTTATCAGGAAAGGAGGGCCACCGCATTGAGAAGGTCCCGTTGGAAAGAAAGCGAAATTGAAGACATGCTCCGAGAGCTTCCGAAATTTAAAGATGACCGAACCAAGGCCGAGGTGTTTGCGAGAGTGCATGATAAAAAGAGAAAGAAAAACTGGATACCTCTAATTGCGGGTGTTGCCTCCTTATTCTTAATGGTTGTTTTGGCATCATCGTTAATTATTGAAAAAAAAGGGACGACAAGTCAAGAGGGCAGCGGCAGTAGTGGGAAATTATCTCTATCTGAAATTAAGGAAACGGCAGATCATGAACGGCAGGATGCAAGCAACAAAGAAAATCCTCCAGAAGATAAACAGGATAATCAAGAGTTTTCGAGTAAGCAAGCAAAAATCGAATCTAAAGACGGGGTTTCTGAAATGGAACCAGGAAAAGAGAAAAAGGAAAAAAACTTTGCACAAGCGATCTATCAAGACGATCTAGACAATTCATCGATCATTACGATGGGTATCCCAGATGATCAAATGAATTTCATCGTTCCCATTTCAATTAAACTCAAACATTATAATCAAAGGGATACATTGAAACAGTTAGTTAATCAAATGTCCGATATCAATGAAGAGCAATATGGGCTATCTGACTATTTTCCACTTGATATAAAGATTAGCCAAGGAAACGATACGGCCACTGCTCATATTGATTTCCAAGAGAAAAGCCAACTATTGGATGAAGATACAATTTTTCTCCATTCGATGGAGGAAACGCTTTCCTATAATAATATAGAGAAAATGACATTTTCTACAGATGGTAAGCAAGGTGCCAAGTTTGCGCATGCGGGATATTTAAAGGAGATGGCTATACCTCATCAAAAAAATCGCACATACCTGCTTTACCAAAAAGGTGAGTCCTTCCCAAGGTTTCTTGTTCCAAGCAATATGGGATATCAGGACTTTGAGGAAGCGCTGCAAGCTGGAAAAGGGGAGGCAGACATCGAGGGAATTTCTCCTGCAATCCCGCCTGACTTGAAATGGGAAAGGATAAGCTCTAATGGAGATCTTGTGATCATTCAATTATCAGATCAAGCTGCAATTGAAAATAGTGAGGAATCCCTTCAAGCCTTAGAAGCCATACTCTTCATAGCTAAGGATTTTGGTTTTGAAAAAGTGAAGTTTGAAAATGCTCCAATTGAAGAGGTAGGCCAGCTGAATTTAACTGAAGACATATTGGTGCCCAAAGCACCGAACCAAGTGAATTGATGCAGCGGGGAATGCGTTTATAAACACTCTGTCCATGGTTGGCAAAAGCCCCATGCATTCACAGAAAAAGTGCCCGCGCTAACGGGCACTTTTTTTCTTATAATGAAATACGGGCCATGAATGTAATGTCTTCTGTTTCCATTAAAAATTGTTTCATGTTATCTTCCAATGGTAAATCAAAGCTCAAAACCATGATGGCTTCCCCGCCAGCTTCTTTTCGGCCAACCTGCATGGTGGCGATATTCACTCCGTGATCTCCCAGGACCTTACCTACGTTACCGATTACACCAGGTTTATCGGTATGCTGGATATAAAGTAAATTCGGTTCTGGGTGAAAGTCGATTTTGAAACCATTCAAACTTACAATTCGAGAACCGTAATTTTCGATATAGGTCCCACTGATTGTTAATTCACGGTGGTCGCCTTTTACTTTTAGGCTGATCAAATTCGAGTAACCTAAAGAGTCCGTAGAGATTTTTTCACCAACGGTTATGCCACGCTCTTTTGCGATCAACAAAGCATTCACTTCATTTACTGATGCATCGACCCTTGATCTGAAAAATCCAGAGATTAGACTTTTGGTAAGAATCGCTGTATCGAAATCCAATGATTCTCCTGCATACGTAACGGAGATTTCCTGAATTCCTTCATTCATGCACTGAGAAGCAATGGATCCCATTTGCTGAACAAGCTGATAAAACGGCTGTACCTTTTCAAACACTTCTTTAGATATGGCTGGAAGGTTGATCGAACTTGAGACTGGATTTCCCTCGAAATAGGTCAATACTTCTTGGGCAACCTGTACGGCAACATTTAATTGTGCTTCTTTAGTGGAAGCACCCAGATGCGGTGTAGCAATGACGCTATCCAGTTCAAGCAGTTTATGGCCAAGTGGAGGTTCTTCGACGAAAACGTCCAGTGCCGCCCCTGCAACATGTCCTTGAACTAACATTTCATATAAATCATCTTCGTTCAGTATACCGCCCCGAGCGCAGTTCAGTACATAAACCCCTTTTTTACAGGTAAGCAGTTTTTCTTTATTGATTAATCCTCTAGTTTCATTCGTAAGTGGTGTATGAACAGTAATGATGTCTGCTTTAGGAAGCAATTCATCTAACGGCAGGGCCGATACGGACATTTTCTTTGCTCGGTCGACAGTAAGGAACGGATCATAGACAATGACATCCATGCCGAATACCTTAGCGCGTTTGGCAATTTCCCCTCCGATACGTCCAAAGCCAATTATTCCTAATGTTTTCCCACGAAGTTCAGTACCTGTATATGAAGAACGTTTCCAATCCCCATTCTTCAGTGAAGCATAAGCTTGCGGAATGTGGCGCATTAATGAGGCCATCATGGCGAATGTATGTTCAGCTGTTGAAATGGTGTTGCCGTCAGGTGCATTAACCACGACAATCCCTCGTTTTGTCGCCGAGGGGATATCTATGTTATCAACACCGACACCAGCGCGTGCTATAATTTTTAGCTGCGGCATACGGTTCATTAAATCCTCCGAAACCTTCGTAGCACTTCTTACAAGAATTGCATCAATCTGATCAAGTTCGTTTGCAGCTTCCTCTACGGTCTTCTGAATGAGATGAATATTGGATGCCTCAGATAGCGGTCCGAGTCCTTCTGGTTTAATGGCGTCTGCTACTAAAATCCGATACACGTCTAAACACCTTCCTAGGAAAAGAATTATCTTAAATTTCAGTTAATTTTACAATTGAAATGCTGAATATGTCAATTTGGCTTATCTGGATGTAAGCGCTTAACAGAAAAGCTATCTTCTGATCATCTGCTTAATGTCGCGATATAAATGGCTTCATCAAGGATTGAATAACATAAAAAAATAATTTTCATTATTTTGTATTTTCATTTTGTGTATCCACTATGAATCAACTGAGAAAAAAAGTGCTATCAAAAAACAGGTAATTCAGATATAATGGGAAGTATAAAAAATTTTATAGATCTATCTTCGGGGCGGGGCGCAATTCCCCACCGGCGGTGATGAAGGAGTTTCTTCTTCTAAGCCCGCGAGCCTTACAAGGCAGGATTTGGTGCGATTCCAAAGCCGACAGTATAGTCTGGATGGGAGAAGATGGAGGTTCCTGAGTGCGTTTCAACAGTTATTTGCTGAACGTTTGTTTGATGTAACCTTTAATTTATCCCTTTAATTCTATTGGAATTAAAGGTTTTTTTATTGAGCATCAACATATTTTGGAACCCTAACCTCTTTTTCAGGTAGATCGGAAAAGAAGGAGAGAGACCTATGAAAAAGAACAAAGTGAAAAAAACGGTTACACTTGCCATGATGGGAAGCATTTCTTATTTATTGATGCTTTTAAATTTCCCGTTTCCGGGATTCCCGCCTTTTCTCAATGTTGATTTTAGCGACATACCAGCACTGATGGCGGCATTAATTTTCGGTCCGATGGCTGGAATACTGGTCGAGTTCATTAAGAACCTATTGGATTTAGTCATGACAGGGACCTTGACTGCCGTACCTGTGGGGCATATCGCTAACTTTATAGCCGGAATACTGTTTGTCTTGCCGACTTATTATGTATTTCAGAAAATCAATTCTAAAAAAGGGATGACATTCGCTTTACTTGCGGGAACAGTTTCCATGGCAGTATTCATGAGTGTTTTAAACTATTATGTCTTCTTACCGGCTTATACTTTCTTTATGGGATGGGATGCAATGTCGGCACCCGAGTCAAGAAAGTTCGTTACGACGGCAATCTTGCCTTTCAATGTAATTAAAGGCGTACTCATCACATCTGTATTCATGCTGTTGTTCATTAAATTACAGACATGGATCAATAAGCAAACATTATATAAAAATGCTTAATGGCATTGACGATAGAAATAAAAAACAACCGGATATTCGTATTCGGTTGTTTTTTTATGCCTGTTTAATTTTAGTGTGGGATATGGCAAAAGAAAAGCCATTTTCGATAGAAAATGGCCTGTACGTTATTCGAATTTAAGTGCATCTCCGTCAAATGCCTCGTCAGCAACTTTAATAGAATCCGTTGGGCATCCTTCAAATGCATCCATCATGTCATCTATAAGTACATCAGGAATTTCAACGATTCCCTCGTTATCGTCAAGGGTAACAAATGCAATCCCTTCGTCATCGTAATCATATATATCTGGTGCCGCTGCTCCGCAAGCTCCACAAGCTATGCATGTTTCTTTATCCACAATAGTAAATTTAGCCATGAATATAACCCCTCCTAAGTTGATTGACAACTGATAATCTTTTTATTTCAGATTATTATCTCTTTCTTATTGTAAGACCGAATGCCAAACTTTTCAATAGAAATTGTATTGATAATAACTATCATGTAGCACAATGTCAACGGAAAACATTGAAAAAATGAACTTGGTTCTTTCCACGATTCGTCATTTAGTCACATAATTTCCATTGTATTCATCAATAATAACGGCGATTTTTGCAGTTATTTGTTACAATGGGTTTATTGGTTAAATGAAACAAGGATGTGAGTCCCATGAATAATTATCTACAGGCCATCATTCTATATGCGATAAAAAAATTTCAAGGCGAACGTTCCATTTATGCTATATACCATATGCTGCAGGGGAAGAAATCGTCACAAACAATCCAGGATGCCCATTTATTCGGGCTAACGGATATTTTTGGGACAATACCTCGATTTACCCGTCAGCAATTAAATCAAAACATTGAACTTTTACTTAAGCATGACTTGATTAATTTAACGGATAAACCAGATGCATATGAGATTAGTATGCAAGGTGAGGGAATGTTAGTCGATTACTTTAAAAATAATCCTTTTCCAGCGTATATAAACGGTTGGAAGTATCACAATATCACCCCGGTTTTCTGGGGAAGGTTAAACTTACTCATTCAAACCATATCCCATATTGTCCACAATGAAAGACGTTTTTATCCGATACAAAGAAATCCCAAAATCCAATTCTTCGTAAAGGAATTTTTACAGGCCAATCGTCAGGATCGAGCGTTGATTGCCCAACATCTATATGATGAACTGATATCCCTTTTAGAAAGTCAAAGTGATATGAAACGAGACATTTTCATTTTGAAAATAACCGGGATTAACAGGATTGGACTTACGTTTGAACAGATTGCAAAAAGGAAAAACGTAGAAGAAGAGTATGTTCGCTTTACATTCCTTGACTCATTGCATCAAATGCTTGCCGAAATGGAAATGGGAAAGGATTACCCTCTCTTGTCCACATTAACAAATGATTGGAAAAGTAGTGGAAATCCTCATTTGACACAATCTACACAGACTACTTTACGATACATCCAGGAAGGGAAAAGTCTGGGTGAAATTGCTGAAATCCGCAGCTTGAAAGTCAACACCATCGAAGATCACCTCGTAGAAATTGTCTTATCGGACAAGAGTTTTCCGATTTCAGATTATGTGACGATCGAGGATGAGAGGAAAATTGCTGAAGCCATTAAGGAACTTGGAACGAAAAAGCTTAAAGCAATCAAGCAGATGGTCGATAATAAAGAGATAAGCTTTTTCCAAATAAGACTTGTACTTGCGAAAATAGGTGAGTGATGATGAAAATAGAACGAGTCCTCAAAGAAAAATTCGGTTTTGATGAATTCCGTCCTGGACAAAAGGAAGTGGTCGAATCATTGATGTCCGGCAATCATACTTTAGCGATGCTACCGACCGGGTCAGGTAAATCATTATGTTACCAGCTGCCGGCTTATCTTTTAAATAAGACTGTCCTAATTGTCTCCCCGTTATTATCATTAATGCAGGATCAGGCAGAGCAGCTGAAGATGAGTGGCGAAAAAAGTGTATTGACCCTCAACTCTTTTTTGACATTAAATCAAAAAAGGAAAGCTTTCGACCGGTTGCATAGTTATCGTTTTATCTTTTTATCTCCTGAAATGCTAAGCCTGGATGGTGTGATAAAATCCTTGAAATCCATAGATATAGGCTTGTTCGTCATAGATGAAGCACACTGCATCTCACAATGGGGGTATGATTTCCGTCCCGATTATTTGAATTTAGGAGAAGTGAGACGTGAATTAAGCAATCCGTTGACTCTTGCCCTGACAGCAACTGCAACCGATGAGGTCCGGAGGGATATCGTTGGCAAACTCAATATTGAGCCGGTCAAGGAAACAGTCTCATCTGTTGATCGGGAAAATATTGCAATCATTGTCGAGCGAATGTTCAGCTACGATGAGAAGCTAGCACGTGTGCTGGAGCTTGTCAGGAAATTTACCGGAAGCGGGATTATTTATTTTTCCTCTAAAAAAGTGGCGGAATCGGTCACAGGGTTTTTACAGGAAAACGGGATCGAAAGTGTCAATTATTATCAC
Organism: Peribacillus sp. Aquil_B1; assembly: GCF_022603275.1. Lineage (NCBI taxonomy): Bacteria > Bacillati > Bacillota > Bacilli > Caryophanales > Bacillaceae > Peribacillus > Peribacillus sp. Aquil_B1. The sequence goes on from NZ_JAKXEE010000001.1 coordinate 1,260,741, forward strand.
GGTGGAATGGAACAGGAACAAAGGATGCTCATTCAGCAGCAATTCATTTCCGGCCAGTTAAAGATCATATGTGCAACAAGTGCTTTTGGAATGGGTGTGAATAAATCCGATGTCAGATATGTTATCCATTTTCATATCCCATCGACGATGGAAGCATATCTTCAGGAGATAGGCAGGGCGGGACGGGATCGGAAGCAAAGTGTGGCTGTCTTATTATATAGCGAAGGGGATGAAGGGCTTCCGCTGCATTTGATGGAGCAACAGTTGCCTACGGATTCACAAATCGATGGTGTATGCTCTTTCCTTGATGCATCACAAAAAATTCCGATGAATTTGACCCTCCCAGAAAAAGAACAGCTGTCTCAATCCTTTTCGTTGAACGAAATCCAGCTGCGTTTTTTTACCCAGTTTATTGCGGGCAATAGCCTACATCAAGTGGCAGAGATGAAAGAGTATTGTCAAAAGAGGAAGTCCAGTAATCAAGAAAAACTGCATAAATTCCTGCACTGGATCTATGCACAGGAATGCCGCCGTTTAGGGATACTGGACTACTTTGGGGAAAAGCATCGGGAAGTGAACCCCATCTGCTGTGATAACTGTGGGATGGATACCGGAAAAATGGCTGATGTATGGCCGGAAGTCAAGGTGGGTCCGGTCAATTCCTTTTCCTCGTGGAAAAAGGAATTGGCTTATATCTTATTAAAGAAGGAAAATGGCAATGAAAAATAAGCAAGCTGAAATGATTAAACAACTTACAGATAAACAGTTGCTATATAATTTGTTTCTTACACAAATTATTCTCTTAACGTTAGCCATCTTTTTAGGTATTATTTTATTTAAGGACCGTTCTGCCTTTTTCGACTTATTTATCTATGATGACCTGAACATTTTGCTGATTGGAATTCCCGCAGGAGTCATTGTCGTGCTATTCGACTTATTGCTTATGAAAGTGACACCCTCTTCCTATCAGGATGATGGTGGTATTAACGAACGCATTTTCAGTAATTTGTCATACCCGATGATTTTTGTCGTAGCTTTAGCGGTAGCGATAAGCGAAGAATTATTATTCCGTGGAGTGCTGCAAACACATTTTGGTTTGATTCTTACGAGCCTCATTTTTGCAGCCGTTCATTATCGTTACCTTTTTAATTGGTTTTTATTTTTAAATGTTTTGGCTTTGAGCTTCTTTATCGGTTTTCTATTTGAAATGACTAATAATATCATCGTGACGATCACGGCCCACTTTTTGATTGACTTTATCCTTGGTATTTTAATCAGGAACAAAAAGCAAAGAGGGTTGAGCAAGAAAGGGGGTGACTTGAATGAGCCGGGTACAAAAGAATGAAAAAGAAAATGATCAGGCTGGTGAACTTCGTTCGCGAATTGAACGTCAGAAGGCTAAATCATCATTGCCCAAGCGCAGCAAAGTCCACCAGAATAAAAAGAAAAAAAGTAAAGGGAAGAGTAAGTTCCCAATGATACAATTATTAGCGTTATTTTTTATTTTGCTTCCAATTGGATTTTATACCCTTTATACATATCTGCAGGATAGGCCTGTACAGGGTACGAAAAGTGACCAAGTCATCTTGAGTGGGGAAGATAATGAATCGATTCCAACTACAGCAACGGCAGAAGATTTAAAGGGAAAAGAGTCGGCAAAGGCTGAAGAGGAGAAGGAAAAAGAAGAAGCAGAGGCCAAAGCGAAGCAAGAAGCTGAAGAAAAGGCCAAAGCGGAGCAAGAAGCTGAAGAAAAGGCCAAAGCGGAGCAAGAAGCTGAAGAAAAGGCCAGAGCGGAGCAAGAAGCTGAAGAAAAAGTAAAAGCCCAGCAAGAAGCTGAGGCTAAGGCCAAAGCGAAGCAAGAAGCTGAAGAAAAAGCCAAAGCACAGCAAATAGCTGACGAAAAAGCAAAGAAGGAAGCAGCAGAAAAGAAAAAGTCTGCCGAAAATGTTCAAGCCGCGAAAACGGATAAAGAGGGATACAAAGTTGTCTTACATACTGTTCAAGGTCAAGAAACATTATTTCGCATTTCCATGAATTATTACAAATCACAGGAAGGGATTGCTCTGATCAAGGAGTGGAATGGGCTGAATGGCAATGAAATTTCCAAAGGGCAAGTATTGAAAATTCCGATCAAGAAATAACGATGGCACTCTGTCTTTATAGGCAGGGTGTTTTTAAAATTGCTTGGCTTGGCCCGGTATGAAGCCAAACGTGACAGGTACTTAATCATTTTTTCCTCTACTCTTTCATATCATGATTTGAAAGAGTAGAGGAGGAAATGCGATGGAATCAACAATCATTTTATTGGATGAGAAAACGGATCAAGCAACAAAACAAATGCTGCAGAATGTCGTGGATCGAAAGAAAAAATTCGAGGCACTTAAAAAGAAGCACCTGCAAAGCTTATGGGCAACCATGATTGTTGCTGTCCTTTTTATGATTTATCTTTATTTTTATATCGTTGTACCTTATTCCTATTCCTTTTTTAGTATGTTTAGTGTTTTCGTCGATCATTTTAGCCATTTCCTTTTTTTGGCGGCAGCAATTGGCCTATATGGATATATGGTTTTAATGAAAAAAAAGCTTGATAAAGCTGAAAAGGAGTTTCAACTGCTACGCTGTGAAATCATAAATAAAAGTAAGCAGTTGTGGGAAAAAGAGGAAGAATGGAAAAATCGCCATAAGGTTTTTGAAATGATGAAGAAGAATTATGATATTAACTTATATCATGAAAATAAATGATGGGCACAATACATTATATTTGATTGCGGGTAATTTAGTTTTATGGTTATATGAAAGTACGTTTGGATAAGGATGGAAAGAAGGTTTAACTAAGATGTATTGGTTATCTGGATTATTTTTAGTCATCATTCTACTGTCATTTGCCACGGTCATTTACATGTGGCGTACGGCTATGCAAGATAGGGTGATTTTTCAAGAATTATATTTTAAAGACTTTCCTGAAGGCTTTGGCGATGTTCGGATTTTTTTCATTTCCGATCTTCATCGACGGATTGTTGCGGATAAATTAATTGAGGAAGTTCGTGACAAGGCAGATTTGGTGATAATTGGCGGTGACATTAGGGAAAGCGGGGTTCCCTTAGAACGTGTGGAAAAAAATATATTGAAACTTAAAGAACTTGGCCCCCTTTATTTTGTTTGGGGAAATAATGATTATGAAGGAGACTTCCATGAACTGGATGCGACTCTTCTGAAACATGGTGTGAAAATACTTGATAATACAGCTGTTTCTTTTGAGTCTCAAAATGGCAGCAAAATAGCTCTTCTGGGCATTGATGATATATCGGAAGAACGTGATAGGCTTGACCTTGCACTGTCGGATTGCGGGAATGAAGGTTTTCGGATTTTGGTAAGCCATAATCCATTAGTCAAGAATCAGTTGACACCTGAACACCGTATTCGTTTTGTCCTGTCAGGCCACACCCATGGCGGGCAAATACGCATATTCGGATTCGGGCCCTATCAGATCGGGAGCATTAAAAAAGAGGGAGATTGCTTATATATGACGAGTAATGGCTATGGGACAAGCGCAGTGCCTTTAAGGCTTGAGGCTAAGCCGGAAACGCACCTGTTCACCCTGAAAAGGGGGACGGGCACTGAAATAGGCGAAGCGGTGGAAAAAACCTATTAGGCTGCTTTTAGACGAGCATATCGGGATTTTACAGACATTGAAAAATCCACTATAATTTCAACAAATGATCGTACAGTTATTGGAGGCCTTGTAAAACCATGCAAGAAGGTAAATATAATATAAAGGCAGTTTCAAAACTGCTGGACATACAGCCGGGAACCCTAAGGGCATGGGAAAGGCGCTATAAATTTATCGAGCCTGTCAGGAATGAATCAGGGCACCGGCTTTATACAGAAAAACATCTGCAAATCCTTAAGTGGCTCATCAATAAAACAGAGCAAGGCTTTACAATAAGCCAAGCCGTTTCACTTCTAGAAAGTACTGGCACTCTTGCTACTGAAGTACCTGAAACAAATGGTAAGGATAACCAAACGGTTAAATTATCCGATGAGTTGATCGAAGCCTTATTGAAATTCAATGAAAATAAAGCCCATATGCTAATAAGCCAAGCATTCAGTATGTATACAATCGAACAAACCATAGTTGATATCCTCGGTTCTATATTGGTTCAGATTGGGGATAAGTGGGAAAGGGGAGAAATTACTTCCGCTCATGAACACTTTGCGTCGAACATCCTAAAATCCAGGATCAGTTCAGTCATGCATGCAATTCCGACTAATGGTTTCCTTCCGAAAGCCCTTACCGTTTGTGCTCCCGGTGAGAAACATGAATTTGGACTGTTGGTCTTCACCATTTTCTTGAAGCGGAAAGGGTATGAAACCATTTATTTAGGTGAATCCATTGCTGATAAGGACCTTTTCACCGTTTTAAACATCATAAAGCCCTCATACCTATTCATGTCATGTTCACTGAAAGAGAATCTTGATGGAACATTTAGGCTGGTTGAAGCGTTAATAAAGGATTTTCCGGATTTGAAGGTGGGTCTTGGCGGCGCGGCGCTGAGCCTTATATCCGAAGAAAACCGTACGGCCTTCAGCGGAGTTTTAATGGGGGACACGCAATCTAATTGGGAGGAATGGTTGAGAGGTTAGTTGCAGCCGGCTTAGGCGAAATAATGGATATGCACCCTGCGACCAAGGCTTCATATGATGTATGAAGATGGTAACCAGGGGGCATTTTTTTATGAAGCTGGAGCGATTAACTAATAATAAAATCAAGATTTTTTTGACCCTTGATGATTTAATTGATAGAGGCATTACAAAAGAAGATATTTTAGGGAATTCCTTAAAGGTCCACAAGCTATTTCAGGATATGGTCGAAGAAGCATGCGAAGAACTCAGCTTTAAAATGAGTGGCTCCATTGCTATTGAAATTTTCTCCTTGCCTGCTCAAGGATTGATAATCATTGTGACTAAGGACGAAGAGGAATTATTGACAGACGAAGAGGAGTACTTGGATTTACAAGTGAAAATTGATGACTTCCCCCATATTCTGTATGCTTTCAATGACTTTGAAGATATCGTCCAATTATCTCATAGATTATCTTTTCAAGGTTTGCTTAAGAGTACTCTTTATCATTTTGAGGGAAGATACTATTTACTTATCGAAAATGTTAAAGACACGACGTATGACACGGTCATATCTTTAGCGGCTGAGTATGGCCATGCATCTACATTGACACTCAGCCGCATCAATGAATACGGAACATGTATAATCGAAAATGAAGCGATCCATGTTTTGCTCACACACTTTAGCTGAAGTAAAACAAATGAGACGAGGCAACCACATTTTGGTAAAAACTATGCGGTTTGCCTTTTTTGTCTCAACTTTCTGCCAAAGAAAATATACGCTAAAAGAGTAAGCAAACAGTTGATATGATAACGTTTTCATTTTTAGAATATTTCCAACTTTTAAATTCCCATTTTTACTCTTGCATTAATGTAACGAAGGTGTATACTAGCCATGAAGAGGACTATTTGTACATTATAATTTTATATATGGAGATTTTCTAGGAGGTACTTTTAATGGAATCGGCAAAAGGCAATAGCCATGTAAATGAAGAAGAAAAACACGACGTACTGAGGTCTACCCAAACTGTAATACATAAAGCCTTGGATAAACTAGGTTACCCTGAAGAAGTTTTTGAGCTGTTGAAGGAACCATTGCGTTTATTAACGGTGAAGATACCGGTCCGCATGGATGATGGTTCGGTTAAAATTTTCACAGGTTACCGTGCACAGCATAACGATGCTGTTGGGCCTACAAAAGGTGGTATCCGTTTTCACCCTAATGTAACGGAACGTGAAGTCAAGGCATTATCCATTTGGATGAGTTTGAAATGCGGCATCGTTGATTTGCCATACGGCGGGGGTAAAGGCGGTATCGTATGTGATCCTCGTAATATGTCGTTCCGTGAGCTTGAAAGGCTGAGCCGGGGCTATGTTCGCGCAATTAGCCAAATCGTTGGGCCGACTAAAGATATCCCGGCACCTGATGTGTTCACAAACTCTCAAATCATGGCTTGGATGATGGACGAATACAGCCGTATGGATGAATTCAACTCGCCAGGATTCATTACGGGTAAACCGCTAGTGCTTGGTGGTTCCCATGGCCGTGAATCAGCCACTGCCAAGGGTGTAACGATTTGTATCAATGAAGCTGCCAAGAAACGCGGCATCGATATTAAAGGGGCACGGGTCGTCATTCAAGGTTTTGGTAACGCCGGTAGTTTCTTAGCTAAATTCATGCATGACGCAGGTGCCAAAGTTATTGGGATTTCGGATGCATATGGAGCTCTTCATGATCCTGAAGGCTTGGATATCGATTATCTTCTCGATCGTAGAGATAGTTTCGGAACCGTAACGAAATTGTTTAAAAGCACAATTTCAAATAAAGAACTGCTTGAATTGGAATGTGATATTCTAGTTCCAGCCGCAATTGAAAACCAAATCACTGAAGAAAATGCTGCTGATATCAAAGCATCGATCGTTGTCGAGGCAGCTAACGGACCAACAACAATAGAAGCGACACAAATCCTAACGGATCGCGGAATCCTTCTTGTTCCTGATGTCCTTGCTTCTGCTGGTGGTGTAACGGTTTCTTACTTCGAATGGGTACAAAATAACCAAGGATATTACTGGTCTGAAGAAGAAGTGGACGAAAAGCTGGAAAAAATCCTTGTGAAATCCTTTAATAACATCTATGAACTTGCACAATCAAGACGTGTAGATATGCGCCTAGCTGCCTATATGATTGGCGTAAGAAAAATGGCTGAAGCTTCTCGCTTCCGTGGTTGGATCTAAAAGATTCAAATCATGTATAAATTTATAGTTAAAATCATGTTCATTGCTTTATCATTGAAATGATTTGTAAAAACTCCTATCATGTATTGATAGGAGTTTTTATTATTTAGACGAACGAATTACATAGTGCATGGAAAGGCAGTGGAATAAAGATGAATGTTGAAGAAGTCATTATTATAGGTGGGGGCCCTTGTGGATTGGCTGCTGCAATTGCTCTTAAAGAAGTGGGAATACAGTCCCTGATTATTGAAAAAGGCAATGTGGTTGATTCCATTTACCGTTATCCGACACATCAAACATTTTTCAGTTCGAGTGAAAAACTGGAGATTGGTGATGTCGCTTTTATAATTGAAAACCGTAAACCGGTCCGCAATCAGGCGCTAGCCTATTATAGGGAGGTAGTCAGAAGGAAAGAATTGCGGATTAACAAATTCGAAAAAGTGGAAAAAGTGGAAAAGCGTGAAGATGGGAAGTTTTTAGTCAAAACATCAAAGAGTGACTATACAGCTCTGCATGTGATCGTATCGACCGGTTACTATGATCATCCGAACTATATGTGCATACCGGGTGAACAGCTTCCTAAAGTGTTTCATTACTTCAAGGAGGGCCACCCATACTTTAATAGTGATGTTGCCGTCGTCGGTGGCAAAAACTCAAGTGTGGATGCAGCTCTTGAATTGGTCAAATCAGGAGCAAGGGTCTCTGTCCTTTATAGAGGATCGGATTACTCTCCAAGTATCAAACCTTGGATCCTTCCTGAATTCGAATCATTGGTCCGCAATGGAACGATCAAGATGGAGTTTAATGCGAATGTTGACAGGATAACGGAAGACAGCGTTATCTATCGTGTAGGTGATGAGGAAAAAGTCATTAAAAATGATTTTGTATTTGCTATGACTGGATACCATCCTGACCATTCATTTTTAGCTTCAATGGGCATTACTATTGATAAGGAGACTGGAAGGCCCGCATATAACGAGGAAACGATGGAGACGAACGTTAAAGGTGTTTATATAGCAGGAGTTCTGGCTGCTGGAAATAATGCGAACGAAATCTTCATCGAGAACGGCAGGTTCCATGGTGGATTGATTGCTAATCATTTGGCTTTGAAAGAAAAGTGAATAATATATATAAGGAGCTGGGCCGTATGGGAAAAATATCATTAATAACGACTGGTGGGACTATTGCCAGTAAAGAAACTATGAATGGTATGCTGGCCTCTGGTGCATTGACTGGCCATGAGTTGGCATCACTTTGCGAATTACCCACCGATATCGAGGTTAAAGTGGTTGATCTTTTCCAGATCTCAAGCATGTCCATGTCCTTTGAGAAAATGGAACAGCTTAAATCAACCATTCAAAAGGAATTGGAAGATCCTGATGTCACGGGAATCGTCGTGACCCACGGTACAGATACACTTGAGGAAACGGCTTATTTCCTTGATGTCACGATAAAGGATCAACGTCCCATCGTAATAACCGGCTCTCAACGTTCTCCTCAAGAGGTGGGCACCGATGTATATTCCAATCTAAGGAATTCGATATTATGCGCTGCGAGTGATCTTATTAGGGACGTCGGCGTAGTTGTCGTTTTTAATGAGCGGATCTATTCAGCCAAGTATGTCAAAAAAGTACATGCTTCCAATTTGCAGGGGTTCGTATCATTTGGTTATGGATATTTGGGGATAATTGATAATGATGTCGTCAGCATTTATCAAAAGCCATTACATAGGGAGTGTTTTGATATACAGGATCGCATTCCAAGGGTGGATATCATCAAGTGCCATACCGGATCTGATGGCCTCTTCATTGATGCCGCGGTTGCAAACGGTGCGAAAGGCATCGTCCTCGAGGGTGTAGGAAGGGGACAGGTTACCCCTGTAATGGTAACTTCGATACAAGCTGCAATCGATAAAGGCATAACGGTCATCATGACTACCAGTGCGGAAGAAGGAAAAGTTTACCCAGCATATGATTATGAAGGCAGCGCATTTGATTTAAAACAGCGCGGTGTGATATTAGGCGCTGACTATGACAGCAAGAAGGCCCGAATTAAGTTAGCTGTCATTCTGGCAAGTGAAAACACTATAGATGAAACATTCTTTAAGTACTGAAGGATTAAATAAAATTTGGAAGACTTGATTCTTGGATTCAGTTTTTCTTCATTCCATGGTACGATTAAGGAAACGAAGATGAAAAGAGGGTCAGCTAATGCTGGTCATGTTGTCAGCTGCCATTGCGCCTGGATTGGCGCTACTGAGCTATTTTTATTTGAAAGATCAATATGAAACCGAACCGATATCGGTTGTGGTCAAAACATTCTTATTCGGTGTCTTTCTTGTATTGCCGATTATGTTCATACAGTATGTGCTCGAAACCGAACATATCTTGAATACCGATTTAGCGAATGCTTTTTTATGGGCTGCACTGCTTGAGGAATTCTTCAAGTGGTTCATACTCATTTATGTTATCTATCAGCATGTAGCATTCGATGAGCCGTATGATGGGATTGTTTACGGAGCTGCAGTCTCCCTTGGTTTCGCTACAATGGAGAATATTTTGTACCTGTTGGCCAACGGGGTGGAACATGCTTTTCTCAGGGCCGTTCTCCCTGTATCCAGTCACGCTTTATTCGGTGTGATCATGGGATATTATTTGGGCAAGGCGAAATTTTCAGCTTCGAATAATAGGGTCTATTTATCATTGGCATTGATCATACCAATTTCGTTACATGGAGTTTACGATTATATTTTAGTTTCCCAAAAATTTTGGGTGTACTTTATCATGCCATTCATGATTTATCTATGGTGGTTGGGCATGAAAAAAGTGAAAAAAGCACGTTTGCTGTCTGACTTTCATGCAGAAAAAGTTTCTCAAAATCAATTCCTTAGCAAGTGAAGAATACTCTAAAAACGGAGTGCTGGCATATTTTGCCCGCTCCGTTTTTTTTATGTTTGGAATAAAAAAGCCAGTAAAGAAGAAAATAGAATTACATTAATTCAAGAAAAAGAGGAGTGTTTTTGATGAAAGGAATTTCGTCAAAATGGAAATGGCTTTTGCTGTTTTCGTGTATAACTATTTGTTTCGGAATTTACCCGGAAACAAGAACAAATGCCTTTTCGAACCAAATCATTCAAAAAGGTGCGGTTGGAGATGATGTAATTGAACTGCAGGCACGCCTGCAAAACATCGGTTACTATAATGGAAAGATTGACGGAGCCTATGGATGGGGCACTTATTGGGCACTTCGAAACTTTCAACAAGATTTCGGGCTTCCAATTGATGGTTTGGCAGGGACTACAACAAAACAGAAGTTGGCGAATGCCTCTAATTTCAATAAACAATTTGTTCACGAACAGATCAATAAAGGGAACGAGTTCACCTATTATGGGGGAGTCCCCATTGAAAAACAGGTAAAGGCGAAAGGAAATGGAACTGCGTCTGGAGGCGCCGCTTCCGGAAAAGCTCCTTCCAAAACAACGACATCAGCCAATCTTCCAGGCGGATATTCTCAAAACGATATACAGCTGATGGCCAATGCCGTTTATGGAGAGGCACGGGGGGAGCCATATACAGGTCAGGTTGCCGTTGCGGCAGTAATACTGAATAGAGTGGAAAGTGCTGCTTTTCCTAATACCATTTCGGGTGTGATTTTTGAACCTGGGGCCTTTACGGCTGTTGCGGATGGACAGATTTGGCTGACACCGAACGAAAGGGCAAAAGAAGCTGTGGTGGATGCTATCAATGGGTGGGATCCAAGCGGAAATGCAGAATATTATTTTAACCCCGATACGGCAACAAGCAAATGGATTTGGTCAAGGGAACAAATTAAAAGAATCGGAAAACATATCTTTTGTAAGTAAAGAGGTGAAGGAAAATGATCAGGAATATAGTGATTGCCCTGCTCGTTGTAGTTGTTGCGGGAACTGCATTTTGGGGCTATCAAGAACATAAGGAAAAAAATGCTGTATTAATCAACGCGGAAAATACGTATCAGCGAGCCTTTCATGATTTAAGCTATCAAGTGGATATATTACATGATAAGGTCGGCAGTACTTTGGCCATGAATTCACGTTATTCATTAAGCCCGGCTTTAACAGATGTTTGGCGCATCACTTCCGAAGCCCAAAGTGATGTCGGGCAGTTGCCATTGACCTTGCTTCCTTTTAATAAGACAGAAGAATTTTTATCGAAAATTGCAGACTTCAGTTATAAAACAGCCGTACGAGACCTTGAAAAAGAACCATTGAATGATAAGGAATATGCGACTCTACAATCCTTGTACACACAGGCTGGGGACATCCAGGGCGAGTTAAGAAAAGTGCAGTATCTAGTCCTGAAAAACAATTTAAGATGGATGGATGTCGAAATGGCTCTTGCATCAGGGAAAGAAAATTCGGATAACACGATCATCGACGGATTAAAGACGGTGGAGAAAAAAGTATCTGGGTACGGCGAAACGAATGAGATGAATCCTACTTTTACATCTGCACAACAGAGGGATGAAAACTTTAAAAATTTGCAAGGTGAAACCATAACAAAAAAAGAAGCCATTGCGACAGCAAAAAACTATGCACACTCAAAAAGCAGAAATCTGCAGGTGAATGTGGAGGAAAACGGAAAAGGTTCCGATTATGGATTTTATAGTGTGAGCATTCTCGATAAAGATTCCGATACCGAATTGAATATGGATTTGACAAAAAAAGGCGGTTACCCTATCTGGTATATCAATAATAGGGACGTGAACAAAACAAATATTGATTTGAATCAAGCCTATACAAAAGCCGAAGAATTTTTAAAGGAACATGATTTCAGTTCACTTGAATTATTTGAAAGTGCTCAGTACGATAATATCGCATTATTGAATTTCGTGACATCAGAAAATGGCGTCAAGATTTATCCGGATTCAGTCAAGGTCAAAGTCGCCTTGGATGATGGATCCATTATAGGATTTTCAGCCGACGAGTATTTAAAATCACATAAAACCAGGGAATTAGCGGATCCGAACATATCCGAGAAAGAAGCTAAGGACAAAATCAACAGTAATGTAAAAATAATGGAAGAAGGAAAGGCGTTAATCACCAATGATATTGGGGAAGAAGTTCTATGTTATGAATTTCTTGGTACGATTAAAGATGATACCTACCGTATTTTCATTAATGCAGATACCGGTCAAGAAGAAAAAGTGGAAAAATTAAAGAATTCCGAACCGATATACGAGAATTTAATTTAATCTTAACTGTAGTCATGAATCATTAGTTGTAGGGAAATGTGCTTAGTCACTTTCCCTTTTTCTTATTTCATGACATAATAACGTAAATGATTATTGGATAATATGGGGAATTAATGGGTAATAGTATGTAGTTTCCTTTCTATCGAAGGACGTGGATAACGATGTTTAAAATTGGTGATATATTAATGCTCGAACCGAAATACTCATCACAGAAGGAAAAGTTCAATTGTATGGTTGTCGAAATGGGACAGGGTTGCGTTTATACTGACTTTCCCATCAATTTAGAGACTGGTAAAACTGCATTCCTTATGGATGGGACACAGTTGAACGTCACATTTTCCAATGAAGAGCAGGCTGTTTATGTATTTGATTCTGAAGTGCTAGGAAAAGTGAAAGGTAGAATACCCATGATGCAAATTTTGCTGCCTGAAGCAGAAACGTTTGTGAAAATCCAACGGAGGCAATACGTGCGCCTGGATGTAACCCTGGATACGGCCATTCATCCAGAACATTCCGAGTTTTCCCCTTTTCGCGCATTAACAGAGGATATAAGTGCAGGCGGAGCTTCCATAAGGCTTTTAAAAGGCACTGATATACAATCGGTTTCCCGCTTATACCTCTGGATGGCGCTCACGCTTAAATCAGGTGAGATTCATTATTTAAGGTTAAAAAGCAAAGTCATTCGCGTAACGGAAAAAGAGCATGGAAATATGCTGCTGCACGTCCAATTTCTTGATCCTACAAAAAATGATGTACAGACATTAATGAGATTTATATTTGAAAAGCAGGTCGAATTAAAGAAAAAAGGCTTGCACGCTTAACATGATTGAATGAAAAACAGCGATTCCATCCATACTGCTAATATAAACAGATGGAGGGTGCGGCTTATGAAAACAGTTGAAAGACTATTAATTAAAGTGATCATCATTCAATTGGCCTGCTTATTTTTTTTCCAGTTCCTTTTGAGCAGGGAGGATCAAATCTTTGATTTGACCAAGCTCTCGAGATATGAAGGTGTCACCAGCAATAATTATACGAAAATCATTGAAACATTCAATGGGACCGATAAGTAAAAGCGGCAAAATGAGATGAGGAATCTCATACGAACCGTGATTTAAAAGTGAAATATATTTTTTTATATGGAAAAAACCCTACCAGATTGAAGAATTTAATGAAAATACTGCAACTCGTTTTTCTTTGTATTGTAAACAGTCTGATGCGGTGATCCGCTTTTTTGTATGAAAATTTTTCAAAAAAAGGATAACCATTGACGGCTGTAGTGATAAAAAAAGAAGATAGGTGATTTTGAACCTACACATCCCTTTTATTAATGATTTTCCCGCTAGTTGTGATAAAATGAAAGGGTATTAAATAATCAGCATGATTGTAGGATTCTTGGGAGGATTTATGGAAAAAAAATTATCAGTCGCAATCGATGGACCAGCTGCTGCTGGAAAAAGCACGGTTGCTAAAATTGTTGCAGAAAAGTTCAATTACATATATGTGGATACAGGTGCAATGTATAGGGCCCTTACCTATAAGGCCCTTAATCAAAAGATTCTTCTTGATGATGAACAAGCATTATCAGAAGTTCTCATCAATACGGAAATCGAATTAAGACCAAGTGAAAATGGACAGTTGGTGTTCTTGGATAATGAGGACGTGACAGCACAAATCAGGAATAATGAAGTGACTGGTTCCGTTTCGGAAGTGGCAAAGCACCGAAGCATCCGGGAAGAATTGGTTCGCAGGCAGCAAATCTTTGGTGAAAATGGCGGTGTCGTCATGGATGGCAGGGATATTGGTACGCATGTTTTACCTAACGCCGAAGTAAAGGTCTTTCTTATCGCATCTGTGGATGAAAGGGCACAGCGGAGGCATCAGGAAAATATATTGAAAGGTTTTCCTTCAGATATCGAAAAGTTAAGGGAGGAAATTGCAACAAGGGACAAGCTGGACTCGGAACGCGAGGTATCGCCACTGAAAAAGGCTGCGGATGCTATCGAAATCGATACGACTTCATTATCGATTCAGGAAGTTGCAGAAAGTATCATGTCTTTAATAGAAGAGAGGAAAAGATGACATTGGATTTTTACACATTTGCCAAGAACATCGTAAAAGGCGTTTTAACGCCTTCGTTTAGGGTTAAAGCGCTCGGAAAGGAACATATCCCTAAAGAGGGCGGAGTATTGATCTGTGCCAATCATATTGATAATTTGGATCCGCCAATAGTTGGAATGACATCTCCAAGGGATATTCATTTCATGGCGAAAGAAGAGTTGTTTCAAGCACCTGTTTTAAAGGGTATATTACCCAGAGTAAATGCATTTCCCGTGAAGCGGGGCAATAGCGATCGGGAATCCCTGAGAAAAGGTTTAAAGCTTTTGAAGGAAGGCAAGGCGATTGGTCTGTTTCCCGAGGGAACGAGAAGCAAGACTGGTGAATTGGGAGAAGGTTTGGCGGGTGCTGGATTTTTCGCTTTGCGGTCTGATGCCGTTATCATACCTTGTGCAATCATCGGCCCATATAAATTTTTGCGTCCGTTGAAGGTCGTTTACGGTCCGCCAATAAATTTTACTGAATATCGCGAACAGAAAATATCAGCCGATGAAGCTACCAAAATCATCATGGACCAAATTGGGAAATTGATTTCCGAGCATAAATAGTCCTTCATACTTGACAATTTTCTGATTTTGTTAGAATTTATAAAATAAGGGTATTGTTCCTTATTGCCGATAATAAGGAATATAACTTTATTACTCTAAAAAAACTGTTTTTATCTTTAGTAGGAAAGTGTTTTTATTGAACCACTTTAAATAAAATATGTGGCCGATGAAGAGGAAATTTGCTGATCAGTCATGGGTTAAGGAGGAGTTAGTAATGACAGAAGATATGAACCAGGTAGAAGTGAACAATTACAAAGTTGGGGATCAAGTTAAAGCAACCGTTTCAAAGGTAGAAGAAAAACAGGTCATTGTCGATGTGGAAAACAGCAAGACTGATGGAATCATACCAATCAGTGAGCTTTCAAGCCTTCATGTCGAAAAGGCGTCAGATGCCGTTTCGGAAGGTGATGAATTGGAGCTGGAAGTCATTAAGGTCGAAGAAGAAGCTCTCATTCTATCAAAACGTAAAATTGACGCTCTTAAAGCATGGGATGACCTGGAATTGAAATTTGAAAATGGAGACGTATTTGAGGCTGAAGTTAAAGATGTCGTCAAAGGCGGGCTTGTTGTAGATCTAGGCGTACGTGGTTTTGTTCCGGCTTCTCTAGTAGAAGACTATTTCGTTGAAGATTTTTCTGATTACAAAAACAAAACTTTAACATTCAAGATCGTTGAGCTTGAGAAAGACAAGAATCGCTTAATCCTCTCGCATCGGGCTGTCGTCCAAGAACAAAAGGAAAAGCAAAAAGCAAACGTTTTGGATAAGATTGAAAGCGGGCAAGTGCTTGAAGGCGTGGTCCAAAGGATTACCGATTTTGGTGCATTCGTGGATATTGGGGGCGTAGACGGTCTTGTCCACATTTCCCAACTTTCCCATCAGCATGTAGACAAGGCATCCGATGTCGTTTCCGAAGGGGATAAAGTGCAAGTTAAAGTACTATCCATCGATCGTGATAATGAAAGGATCTCTCTTTCCATTAAAGATACACTTCCGGGACCTTGGGCAGGCATTGCAGAAAAAGCGGCCAAAGGCACTACACTGGAAGGTATCGTCAAACGACTTGTTTCTTTCGGTGCATTCGTGGAGATTTTTCCAGGGGTGGAAGGGCTTGTTCATATTTCCCAGATTTCCCACAAACATATTGCCACACCGCAAGAAGTGCTTAAAGAAGGCCAGTCTGTCGAAGTGAAAGTGCTGGAAGTCAATGAAACGGATCAGCGTCTATCATTGAGCATTAAGGAACTTGAAGAACCTCAAGCCAATTACAATACATCGGATTATGAGATTCCAGAAGAATCGAAGGGTTTTCAGCTAGGTGAAATGATCGGTGATCAATTGAAAAAACTAAAATAAGATAATAATGGTGATGGCCTTGGAGAGAAAACAACGAAAATTAGATCATATAGAATTTGCGCTAAAGACAGGGCAGCAGCATAAAACCGGACTAGAAGATATTTCGTTTATTCACCAAAGCTTACCAGGTATTTCCTTGAATAATGTGAACCTCACAGCAGAAGTTGGCGGACTTGAATTAAGTTCGCCAATTTTCATAAATGCCATGACCGGAGGCGGAGGCCCTGAAACCGAAAAACTGAATGGTGACCTAGCCATTGCTGCTCGGGAAACAGGAATCGCCATGGCGGTCGGATCACAAATGGCAGCCATCAAGGATTCTAGCCAGCAGGCTTCTTTTAAAGTTGTAAGGCGGGAAAATCCTAATGGTGTGTTGATTGGTAATCTTGGTGGCGAAGCAACAGTCGAACAGGCTAAGAGGGCTAGTGATATGATCGGGGCAAATGCCCTTCAGATTCATATCAATGTCATTCAAGAATTGACGATGCCTGAAGGGGACAGGGGATTTGCCGGTACCCTATCGAGAATTGAAAAAATCAACCGAACGATCGGAATCCCTGTCATCGTAAAAGA
The DNA here is from genome assembly GCF_022603275.1 of Peribacillus sp. Aquil_B1. Classification (NCBI taxonomy): domain Bacteria; kingdom Bacillati; phylum Bacillota; class Bacilli; order Caryophanales; family Bacillaceae; genus Peribacillus; species Peribacillus sp. Aquil_B1. The sequence continues at coordinate 1,277,421 of NZ_JAKXEE010000001.1, forward strand.
GGTTGGATTTGGGATGAGTATGGAAACGGTCCAGCAATTACATTCTATTGGTGTTTCGATCATTGATGTAGGCGGGTTTGGCGGAACGAATTTTGCTAAAATCGAGAATGAGAGACGCGCAAAAATACTCGGATATTTCAATGAATGGGGGATACCGACAGCCGCTTCGATTGTCGAAGCAGTTAATGTTTCACCACAGGTATCAGTCATTGGATCAGGCGGCATTCAAAGTCCTCTGGAAATTTCAAAAAGCCTGGCATTAGGAGCGAAAGGTGTCGGTTTGGCCGGTCATTTCCTCAAGCTCTATAAAGAGTTGGGCCTGGAAAAACTGATTAAAGAAATAAATTACATACATGAAGATTTAAAGATCATCATGACTGCACTCGGTTGCGGTAATATCTCAGAGCTAAGGAAATCAAAATTAGTCATCAAGGGCAATACCTATCATTGGCTATCTCAAAGAGGCATTGATTGTTCGGCATATGCTAAATGATGACCAGAAAAAGAAGCATCTCAATTGAAACGGATTGAGATGCTTCTTTTTGTTCAGTGATGGACTTAACTATTCCTTTTTCGAGCCTCTTCAGGGCTTTCCATTCTAGTTGCCCCTTTATGCTCCAGTGATTGGTCCCTGTCGGACTCCACCCGTTTACTTTCTTTCAATTTCTTCTCTTGCCGATCTTTTCCCATGTTTACACCTCCTTTTCTAATGGTAGGAGGAAGTTTCCTCATTAAATGCCGTGCTATACGTTTATACTTTGAATAAACAAGCCATAATGTTCCTAAAAGGGGGGCACTGCATGGATGGAATAATATTTTATTGGATTTCATGGATAGTTTGGGTCATTGTCATGTATTTTATTCCTAAAACGGTTCCCTTTCGTTTTGATTTTCTATTTCATCTATTAGCCGTTATGGTTTTAGCTGGCTATAAACTGGATGCTCCCTTGGTTTCCGTACATTTGAGCGGGCCGTATATTTTCTTTATTCTGTGTGTGTATATTAGGAAGAAATCCATCATCAAGATGATGGAACTTATTAGCGGAAGTCTTATTATCACTCTTGCTTATGCCAGTTTTCAACTTTTTTCTTTGCTTGATCCGATATGGCTCATCATGAAACCGACTTATCTTTTGTGTATTTTCCTGAATTATCTTATCCTTTTACTTTTTAAAAATTGGAAACATCGATTGTTCGTCCTTTTAATTGGGATGATGATGGGAGATATCATATATTCTGGATTGCTTGTTTACCACTCTTTACCTTATGTGGCCCTAGCTTACGCCTGGCATGATAATGCAGTGCTGGTTTTGGGCGCAAACATACTGTGGAGAATGTTGGAACTGGCTGGCCAATACATTTATTCAATATCTCAATCGAGACTTTTATCAAAACAAGGAAGAGAGTTTTAATCAATGAAGAGAATGATGAATTATTTTTCAAATGGTGCAAACTGGAATTAGAAGGCTTTTATTCATACAATCATTGTTGATTGGCGAGAAATTTGTTACTATAGGATAGTTAGAGGTCTGTAGATAATCGTAAAATGCTCTAAACAATTAAAAAGGAAGCCGTATGTCGAAGCTTTCTTCATTTTTTTGGGCTGTTTATAATCAAGTTTGAGCATGCAGAGGGGTCAGCTTCATGTCACCTCAGGAACTGGGGCGTCAAGTGGACAAACTGCCAGTGAATACTTGATACATTTAACTGAACATCAGTTTCGAATTCTCTTACTGATAAAAGATTCCTTTAAATGATGATGGATACAGCTCTTTCCTTTAAAAGGAAATAATGAAAATCAATAATGCAAAGCAACCGTATAAATGCATTCATGAATTTCGTGACTTTGACAGAGATATAGTAGCAGAAAGGGTGAATAGCAATGCCAAAACCGGTAATTGCGATAGTCGGTCGTCCGAACGTGGGAAAATCGACAATCTTTAATAGAATAGTTGGAGAACGGGTTTCGATTGTCGAAGACGTTCCTGGAGTGACCCGGGACAGGATTTATAGTTCTGGTGAATGGTTGACACATGATTTTAACATTATTGATACAGGTGGAATTGATATCGGTGACGAGCCGTTCCTTGAACAAATTCGCCAGCAGGCTGAAATTGCCATCGATGAAGCTGATGTGATAATTTTTATGACGAATGGTCGTGAAGGGGTAACGGCTGCTGATGAAGAAGTCGCTAAGATTCTCTATAAATCGAGAAAGCCAGTTGTCCTTGCAGTAAATAAAGTAGATAACCCAGAAATGAAGGATCAAATTTATGATTTCTATGCATTAGGTTTTGGCGATCCATTCCCGATATCCGGGTCCCATGGGCTTGGTCTAGGTGACCTTCTTGATGAAGCGGCTAAACATTTCCCTAATTTCACTGGCCAGGATTATGGTGATGATGTCATTAAATTCAGTTTGATTGGAAGACCGAACGTAGGTAAATCATCTCTGGTCAATGCTTTGTTAGGTGAAGAACGTGTCATTGTAAGCGATATTGAAGGTACGACTCGTGACGCGATTGACTCTCCGTATAAGTACAATGGCAAAGAATATGTCATTATTGATACAGCAGGGATGAGGAAAAAAGGTAAAGTGTATGAAAGCACGGAAAAATATAGCGTACTTCGTGCATTAAGGGCAATTGAACGTTCAGACGTTGTTCTTGTGGTCTTGAACGCTGAAGAAGGTATTCGTGAGCAGGATAAAAAAATTGCCGGATATGCCCATGAAGCGGGTAGGGCGGTCATCATCGTCGTCAATAAGTGGGATGCCATCGAAAAAGATGAAAAAACGATGAAGGATTTTGAAGAAAAAATCCGTGCCCATTTCCTATTCTTGGATTATGCACCAATCATTTATCTTTCTGCCTTAACGAAAAAACGGACACATACCTTAATACCGGTCATTGATCAGGCTAGTGAGAATCATGCTATCCGGGTTCAGACAAATGTATTGAATGAAGTGGTCATGGATGCCGTGGCGATGAATCCGACACCGACACATAATGGCAACCGTTTGAAAATTTATTATACGACTCAGGTAGCGATCAAGCCGCCAACTTTCGTTGTATTCGTTAACGATCCGGAGTTATTGCATTTCTCATATGAGAGATTTTTAGAAAATCGAATTAGGGATGCCTTTGGTTTTGAAGGAACACCAATACGAATTTTTGGACGCCAGAGAAAATAGTAAAGGTGGTTATACCATGGTGAAAGATAAAGAAAGTATCGCAGTGATCGGAGCAGGGAGCTGGGGAACTGCCTTAGCGCTCGTGATCGCTGATAACCAGCATGAAGTGAGATTGTGGGGACATAATCAGAAACAAATCAATGAAATAAATCAAAATCATACGAATGAAAAATACTTGCCTGGGATTGAATTGCCTTTGGGGATTAAAGGTTATTCTTCGATTAAGGAAGCATTGGTCGGGATTGAAATAATCATTTTGGCTGTGCCGACCAAAGCCTACCGGGAAGTGCTTGGTCAGATTGAAGAGGCTCATGATAAGCCATTGACAATCGTTCATGTGAGTAAGGGGATTGAACCTGATTCCCTGCTTCGTATATCGGAAATGATTGAAGAAGTCTCTTCGGCGGATTGGCTTAAAGATATAGTGGTTCTTTCAGGACCGAGTCATGCTGAAGAAGTCAGTCTACGTCACCCGACAACAGTCGCCGTTTCTTCAAAGAATATGAAAGCTGCCGAAAGGGTTCAGGACATCTTCATCAATAATAATTTCCGTGTGTATACAAATCCGGACTTGATTGGTGTTGAAATCGGAGGGGCATTAAAGAACATCATTGCATTGGCTGCCGGAATTACGGATGGTTTAGGCTATGGGGATAATGCCAAGGCTGCATTAATGACACGAGGATTGGCTGAAATATCCCGTCTAGGGGTGGCCATGGGGGCTAACCCGCTTACGTTTTCAGGTTTAGCTGGGATTGGCGACTTGATCGTCACTTGTACAAGCGTACATTCCCGTAATTGGAGAGCTGGGAATATGCTTGGAAAAGGGCAAAATCTTGAAGAAGTTTTAGAAAACATGGGTATGGTCGTTGAAGGTGTCAGAACCACTAAAGCCGCCTATCAACTGGCTCAAAAGTACGAAGTGAACATGCCGATCACTGAAGCCCTGTACGATGTTTTATTCAATGGGGAAGAAGTGAAAAAGGCAGTTGACCTCTTGATGAATCGTTCAAAAACGAATGAGATGGAAGAACTTTATAATATTTTGGATAGCAGACAGCAGGATTGAAATCCGAATCTGTTGATTTTCATAAAAGAATTTCATTAAATTAGGCATTTGATGATGCGCCTTGCCGTGTATCAGCATACAATGCAACGAAAGTAAACTAGTAATTTGACCTCGGCACGGGGGATTTAGTCAAATGAGCAGAAGATATCCAATATCTTCTGCTTTTTTTATGGGCAAAAAATCATCTGTTCTCTTATGAATAATTGAATAGGTTATTCAAATTTGCATAAAGCGTTCTCCATATTTCCTTGTTTTTTGTTATAAATCGACTATTTTTTTTTGGTATGAAAATTGCGAGGTGTAATATGACCAAAGAATTATAGGGGAGGCCAGAAAAGTTGGTTATCTTTTCTCGCTAAAAAAGGAAGGGGAATGATACATGCAAACAGGTAATCTGAAAAGGTCTTTAAACTTGTGGCATATCGTATTGCTTGGTGTTGGATATATGACGCCGATGGTTGTTTTTGATACATTTGGGATAGTTTCCGAAAAAACGGGGGGGCATGTGCCAACCGCTTATGTCATTGCTCTTTTAGCGATGTTGTTTACTGCCGCCAGTTATGGGAAAATGGTAAAAATTTATCCGCAGGCAGGTTCATCCTATACTTATACACAAAAAACGATCAATCCACATTTAGGCTTCCTTGTCGGGTGGTCTTCGTTACTTGATTATTTATTTTTACCGATGGTGAATGGCATATTAACAAAAATATACTTAACCGCTCTTTTTCCGGAGGTGTACCCGTGGATATGGGTGGTGGCATTTGTCCTTTTAATGACAGGCATTAACTTATTCAATGTTAATTTTGCCGCCAACTTTAATAGCTTCCTTGTTTTTTTTCAAATGTTGGTGATCGTTATATTCGTGGCGCTTGTCATCAAAGGGGTCATGGGTGGAGAAGGGACTGGAGAGGTCTTATCGGTTCAGCCACTCTTCGGGCATCATATGGAAATGTCGACGCTCATAACTGGTGCTACAATCCTGTGTTTTTCTTTCTTGGGGTTTGACGCTGTCACTACTTTATCGGAAGAAACACCGAATCCAGCTAAAACGGTTCCCCGGGCCATCTTTTTGACCGCCCTTATCGGAGGGGTTTTATTTGTGACGGCATCATTCTTTACACAGTTATTTTTCCCGGATGTTTCCCGCTTTAGCGATCCAGAAGCAGCTTCTCCGGAAATTGCCCTTTTTGTGGGCGGGAAGTTATTTCAAGCCTTCTTTCTTGCAGGAACTTTATGCGGTACACTTGCCTCCGGGCTTGCATCCCATGCTAGTGTTTCTAGGTTGCTATATGTCATGGGACGTGACCAAATGATCCCGAAAAAACTATTTGGGTTTGTCCACCCCAAATACAACACGCCATTTTTTAATGTCATATTTGTCGGGTCCATATCATTGGTTGCCTTATTCCTTGATTTGGTTACCGCCACTTCCCTCATAAACTTTGGGGCATTAATTGCTTTTACTTTCGTGAATATTTGTGTAATCGTCCATTCAATAAGAAACAAAAGCTTCAGAACGATTAAAGGGTTTCTTTCAACTATTCTGTCCCCGGTTTTAGGTGCTGCATCGGTCTTCATCCTTTGGCTTAATCTCGAGACAAGTTCATTGATCCTAGGAATTGTATGGGCGGTAATGGGGATTGGTTATCTTCTGTATCGGACAAAGTGGTTTACGGAATCCCCTCCGCTATTCCGTTTTGAAGAGGCACAGTAGAATTTACTCACTTCATGAACGAAAGAGGTTTATATGGCTTGATGAGAAAATGAAAAGGTCGCTCTTTCTATTCGTTTTTTTGTACAAGAAATTAGCAACAGTGATTTAGCGCTTATTACAATGGTCCATTACTTGTTTTCAGCTTTATCCTTTTCGGCAGCCATTCCTTTTGCACCGGCTTCTACACGGGTGCTGAATTTACTGATTATTGTGACGGTTATCGATATCATGGTGGTGAAACCGACTGGTTCTGTACTATGGCTGCATTTCATGGTTATATTCATCGTCTTATTATCTTGATCAGGAATAATAAGAAAAGCTGAACGGTCCTTTATAAAATAAGTCAAGAGTGCATAGCAGGTTTCAAAAGGGTCCGTTAAAGGACCCTTTTGTTGTGGAATGGATAAAGGTAAATGCTGGATACGAGTAATCGTACATGTTATTTTTTTATCTAGCAATTCAGAATTGTGATAAAATATAGGTTAGGTTACAAAAGGAGAGTGAAACTGTGTTATCTATTCCGGATGATAAAATAAGACCATTCATAACTATAACAATTGATCAGCCTACATTGTCAGACCAAAAAATTCATGAGATACAGGAACCTTTCTTCTTTCTTATGAAGGAAAATCAAGTGTTTGCGTATATCCGCATGGATGACCTCCCGTCAAATGAAAATATAACGACAGTCGATCAGCTTTTACAGTATGCTTTTTCGATTGATAATGTCTGTAAATTAACCCCTAACATATCCTTGCCGCTTCTGTTTCAAATTATCGGAGAACCTATCGTGCTTATAAAAACGGATGATGGCCTGCTTACCGGTTATGTAAAAAGGGAAGATGTGTTAGCAGAATTATTCAAGCAGGACAGCAAACAAAATTTAGACCTGCTAAATGTGATTTTAACCTCCATTCCTATGGGGATTTTTGTAGCTGATAAAGATAAAAATATAGTGAACTTCAATGAATCAGGCTTGAAGATGATAAAAAAGCCTTCTGAACAAGTCCTAAATGAACCGGCTGCGGACATCTTCAATAAGCAGCATATACATAGCGTGTTTGCCAGCGGGAGCAGTATTCTGAATCAGTTGGAGATTACTGATGTCATGAGTGTGCTTGTCGACTATAGCCCGATTCTGAACCATGAAAAAGAAGTCGAAGGCCTGATCATCATCGTTCAGGATTTACCGATGGTTGAGGAAATGGCCATGGAAATAGAATTGATAAAAAGCTCGAATAAAGACTTGAATGCCATTTTAGCGAATATCTATGATGAAATACTTGTAGTCAATCAAAAAGGAGAGCTGCTGCGTTATAGTGACAGCATCATCTCAGGATTCTGGGGGAAGAATTTAAAAGATTATATCGGAAAGAATCTTTTGCAATTAGAAGATGAAGGGATTTTTAATCCTTCGGTCACCCGGTTAGTCCTTGAACAAAAAAAGAAAGTATCGATTGTCCAAGATACGAAAATGAATAAGAAAGTCCTTTCCGTCGGCACCCCTGTATTCAATGAAAAAGGGGATATAGATCGAATAGTCATTGCATCAAGGGATATAACGGAAACGACACAATTGAAATCGGAATTAAATGAAATGAGGAAAGAACTGGATTCATTCAAAAAACAGGATCAATTTTATAAAGAGCTGGTTTTTGCAAGTCCTAAAATGGAGCAGATAATCAGCCAAGTCAAGAAAATCGCTCATTTCTCATCAACTGTATTGATCAACGGGGAGTCGGGAGTGGGTAAAGAAGTGATAGCCGAAGCCATTCATAAAATGGGCAGGCGGTCCAAGCAGCCTTTCCTTAAGATAAATTGCGGGGCGATTCCGGAAAACCTTCTCGAAAGTGAATTGTTTGGTTATACAAAGGGTTCCTTTACAGGAGCGGATAAAAATGGGAAGGTAGGATACTTTCAGCAGGCTAATAAAGGAGTTTTATTTCTTGATGAAGTGGGTGACATGCCCATACACCTGCAAGTCAAGCTGCTTCGGGTCCTCCAGGAACAGGAAGTGATTCCGATTGGCAGCACTACACCCATTTCCATTGATGTTCAAATTGTTGCGGCCACGAATAAGAGTCTGGAAAAAATGGTCGAGATGGGGACGTTCAGAGAAGATTTATTCTATAGATTAAACGTCATACCCATACATGTGCCACCTTTAAGGGAAAGGCCGGAGGATATACCGCCGCTAGCCTTTCATTTCCTGCAAAAACTGAATGAAAGGTATCAGCGAAATTACCACTTTTCCCCAGATGCGTTGAATATACTGGAAGTCTATACTTGGCCGGGGAATATCCGTGAATTACAGAACATGATTGAAAGATTAGTTGTTTCTGCGGATGAAGAGATGATTGATGCTGATTTCATTCAAAGGTTCATACCTGTTGGCAGTGACTTTAAACAATCGAAACCCATCATTACGAGAATCCTTCCGCTGCAGGAAGCACAGGATCATGTCGAAGAGCAACTGATCATGCTTGCCATGAAACAGTATAAAACTACGACCAAAGCGGCAAAAGCGCTCGGGATAAGTCAATCGTCAGTGAGCAGGAAGTATCAAAAAGTGTTAGCTGAACAGAGTAAGAAAATCGAAAAAAATGCATATTGAATAAAAGCCGTTGCCGAGTGATAAAAAATCACTTGTCAACGGCTTTTATTTTTATAAGAGCATTTGGAAGGTTTTTTATGATTTACAAGGATGATTATGCAAATTGAAATATTGGTATGCAAATATGCATAATTTAAGCGTGATTTATCAAAAAGAATGCGGTTTTATTGGTTAATTAACTTGGCATGGTTCTTGCTTGATTAGTAAGTATAAGAAAAAAGGGAGGTAAGCATCAAAGTTTCATAAAAGAAGCAATTTCAATTAACCATCCACTAAAGTTATAAAAAAAGGAGCTTATAAAATGTCAATTAACGTAGAAAGTAAAAATACTCAAGCTAACCAATCAGCAACTCAAGATTATATTAAAAAAGTGCTTCAATTAATCGAGCAAAAAGAAATTTCAAAAGAAGACGCGCAGTGGGTAACAAGAGAAACGGTCGAGAATTTCCGTAACCATGTAAACCCTGGATTTTTGGAATATCGGAAGACGGTCACTAAAGACACGCAATTCGCTTCGGTGGAGTGGTCCGATCAAGATTCCTGTTTTACGGATGTAAATGGGAAAAAATATATTGATTGTTTAGGTGGCTTTGGTATTTATAATGTTGGCCATCGTAACCCTAAGGTAGTAAAGGCCGTAACCGATCAATTGCAAAGACAAGCCCTTCATAGCCAGGACTTACTTGACCCATTACGTGCAATGCTTGCCAAGATCCTTGCCGAAATCACACCGGGAGATCTAAAATACTCGTTCTTTACGAACAGCGGTACCGAGAGCGTGGAGGCTGCACTAAAGCTGGCTAAAATGTACAGTGACCGATTCACGATCATTTCCACGACAAAATCATTTCATGGGAAAAGCCTTGGTTCCCTATCTGCAACGGCAAAGGGCATGTTCAGAAAACCGTTCATCCCATTGGTACCAGGTGTGCGTCATGTACCATTCGGTGATGTGGATATGATGAGAAAAACGTTTGAAAGTTGTGCATTGGTCGGTGAAGATGTTGCTGCTGTGCTGTTGGAGCCTATTCAAGGTGAAGGAGGGGTCATTCTTCCTCCGCAAGATTATTTAAAGCAGGTTCGGGCATTGTGTGACGAATATGATGCGTTATTGATCTTGGATGAAGTGCAAACAGGAATGGGACGGACAGGTAAAATGTTCGCTTCTGAGCTATATGATGTTGTTCCGGACATTATTTGTTTAGCGAAAGCATTTGGCGGCGGAGTAATGCCTGCAGGCGCTGTCGTAGCCAATGAGAAAGTGTTTAAAAGCTGGTTCGACAATCCATTCATGCACACAACCACATTTGGAGGAAATCCACTCGCTTGTGCTGCGGCGATTGCGACGATCGACGTACTTTTGGAAGAAAACTTACCGCAGCGTGCTGCAGAAGTTGGTGAATACTTCTTAAATGGGTTAAGGGAAGTGGCTGCTGAGCACAAAGATAAGGTTTTGGAAATCCGCGGCCAAGGATTGATGATTGGCATTGAGTTCCATAAAGATGAAGTGGGTTATGAATTCTCAAAAGCCCTCTTTGATAAAGGCATCTTGGTGGCAGGTACGCTTATCAATTCCAAAACAATCAGGATTGAGCCTTCATTGACTATTCAGTTGGATGAAGTCGATACAGTCATTAAAGCGTTTAAAGAGGTCTTGCCGACGCTTCAATCTTAATTTAAAAAAGCAGAAAAACAGCCTTTGGGCTGATAGAGACTTTAGATAAAAAGGTTTCGGAATGTTCTCATTCCGAAACCTTTTTGATTTTTTTTTTTTGGTAAACATCTCAAGCTGATCATAGGTATCCTCATCCTCAGGTATCATCCTTTAATTAAAGAGCTTATCTTCCTGTTAAAACAAAGTTGATTGGAGCGGGTGTAACGAGACTCCTAAGGGGAAAGCGGATCCAAGGGAGGCCTCGCAGGCGCTAATAACGTCGAGGAGGCTCCCGGACCGCCCACGGAAAGCGAGTGTCCTACGTTCCAATCAGCGGTCAAATTTCAAACGCCTTAAAAAACTTTAAACAAACTCAATTATTTTCAGTTTTTTTATAAACTGAAACATCCTTTGGGCTGTTTTTTTGTTGCTTGGATGGAGGAAGTATGGAAATTACTTACTATACTTATTTTCGTTTTATATTTTTTTCATGAAAATGAGTCATGATAACGGGAATTACACAGATTGGACAAGGATTTAATTCCTTTAACGTAATTTGGTATGTTATAATAATTTCTGGAAAAAGGAGTGATGAAGATATGACACCTGCTCTGCAAAAAATGTGGATATCCTTTATAGCAATGGGTTTTATGATTATCTCTATATTTCTAATCTACTTAAGCCGCTATAAATTAAAAGGTTTTTGGAGAGTCTTGACAGCAATTATCGCATACATACTTATGATTCTGGCCGGCTTGATCATCCTGATCGTTGTTCTTAGCGGGCCAACCACTTGATAGGTGAGGAGAAATGATGAGAAATTTTTTCAAAATATTATGTTTATTTTGCATCTCTGTATCATTATCTGGCTGCTTATATCCGGAGAAGCAAAAAATGCAAAACCAATTGCCTTATAAAGAGCAAATACAATCCGTCCAAAGTGCAGTGGATCAATTTCAGAAAGATGAAGGGGGCATATTGCCCATCGTTACAAAAGATGCAGGTACACCGATTTATCAAAAATATGTCATAAAATTTTCAAAGATTTCACCGAGGTATATGGCTGAACCGCCGGACAATGCATTTGAATCAGGAGGCGTCTTTCAATACATCCTCGTTAATGCTGAAAATGATCCGACCGTAAAGCTGTTGGATGTCAGGATGGCGCAGAAGATACAGGATGTTTCCTTGAGATTGACTGCCTATCAGCAAAGCAACGGATACCCGCCATTTAAGGAAAGGTTATCCGATAACGTCTTCACGCTTGATTATGAAAAAATGGGCCTGAAGGAAGCTCCGACGGTCACGAGTCCATTTTCACAAAAAGACTTATATCTCGTAGTTGATGGTCAAGGCAGTATTTTTGTTGATTATACCCCGGATTTAATGGAGGCATTGAAGAAGCATGAGGGGGAAATGAAGCCAGGTGAAGATATCCGTGAACTGCTGGTGCAGAGTTCGGAGTTCGTCCCTGCCTATTCATTGCCATATACAATTGATGAAAAAACAAAAAAACCAATATTCCTTACAAATTAGGCATAACCCTTCTTCTGCAAAATATATTGTAGGGGAAGGGTTATTTCTTTTATCTTTATTTCATCTTACTTTTAAAATAACAACCCTTATATAAAATTTCTGGTGGAGGAAGGGATTGAACCAGGGAAATAATTGGAATAAATTTTTAGGACAACATCATAGATATATAATGTCCTAAATAAATGCAAATGGATAAACGAAATCCCAAAACTCTAATTCGGGAGGGGATACCTTGGAAAAGGTAGATATTTTTAAAGATATAGCTGAACGGACCGGTGGCGACATATATTTGGGGGTGGTCGGTGCCGTCAGGACGGGGAAATCCACATTTATTAAAAAATTCATGGAGCTAGTCGTCATTCCGAATATTCCGTCAGAAGCGGACCGCGCAAGGGCACAGGATGAATTGCCTCAAAGTGCTGCTGGAAAGACGATCATGACGACGGAACCCAAATTCGTACCGAACCAGGCAGCATCGATTCAAGTAGCTGAAGGTCTCGACGTGAATATTCGTTTAGTCGATTGTGTCGGTTATACAATACCTGGGGCTAAAGGGTATGAAGATGAAAATGGTCCCCGTATGATTCACACGCCTTGGTATGAAGAGCCGATTCCGTTCAATGAAGCGGCTGAGATCGGTACTCGCAAAGTAATTCAGGATCATTCCACATTAGGCGTGGTCGTTACGACAGATGGGTCGATAGGAGAAATTCCGCGAAGTGATTATTTAGAGGCCGAGGAAAGGGTTGTCGAAGAATTGAAGGAGGTTGGCAAGCCATTTATCATGATTGTCAATTCCGTTCAGCCTCACCACCCGAATACGATAGCCCTGAAGGAATCCTTGCAGGAAAAGTATGATATCCCTGTATTGGCGATGAGTGTCGAAGGAATGCGGGAATCGGATGTTTACAGCGTCCTCCGCGAGGCCTTGTACGAATTCCCAGTTCTCGAGGTCAATGTAAATCTTCCGAGCTGGGTAATGGTTCTGCGCGAGGATCATTGGTTAAGGGAAAGTTACCAGGAAGCGGTTAAAGAGACAGTCAAGGACATCAAACGCCTGAGGGATGTAGATCGTGTAGTCGGTCATTTCAATGAATTCGAGTTCATTGACCGTGCAGCACTTGCAGGCATTGAGATGGGGCAGGGTGTTGCAGAGATCGACCTATACGCCCCTGATGAACTCTATGATGATATCCTGAAGGAAATTGTCGGTGTGGAGATTCGGGGCAAGGATCATCTATTATCTTTAATGCAGGACTTTGCGTATGCCAAAGCAGAGTATGATCAGGTGGCTGATGCATTGAGAATGGTCAAACAAACAGGATATGGTGTCGCAGCCCCTTCCCTTAACGATATGAGTCTTGATGAACCGGAAATCATCCGTCAGGGAGCCAGGTTCGGTGTCAGGTTAAAAGCCGTAGCTCCTTCCATCCATATGATCAAGGTCGATGTCGAATCCGAATTCTCGCCAATCATCGGTACTGAAAAGCAAAGTGAAGAATTAGTCCGGTATCTGATGCAGGATTTCGAAGACAATCCACTTTCCATTTGGAACTCAGATATTTTTGGCAGAAGCCTAAGTTCCTATGTAAGGGAAGGCATACAGGTGAAATTAGCTATGATGCCTGACAATGCCCGCTACAAATTGAAAGAAACACTGGAAAGGATTATTAATGAGGGCAGCGGGGGATTGATTGCCATCATCTTATAAAAACGTTGAAAAGCTGGACCAACTCCATTTATGGATTGGTCTTTTTGCATGCGAAATACTCAAAATCACAATAAAAATATCATATTGAACGCTAAAATTTGAAATAATCTGCTGTTTTTTAGTATAATCTTGAAAAAACCCTGTGGTTAAGCGATTTTCAGCAATATAATAAGTTTAATTTCTATAAAAAAGGGAAATGATGAATAGCGAAAGACAAAATTTATAATATATACAATTATTAATGAAAAGATTCCCATTATTTTTTGAATTCCCTTGCTAAGCTAATAGGATTTGTGATAATCTACATACAGAAAACGCGTTATAACAGCGATTTCAACCTATTTATAAATTTCTGGATGAATTATTTGGAAATGAATTCGGCTTGGTGATCCTTGATTGCCAGGGAATGAAAAGTTTTGGACCGAAGCTAATATCAAATCACTATTATAGTGTTGTAATAATGATTTTTTATAAAGATTCCTTTTGGGAGGAGGTGAATGGCATGAACAAAACAGAATTAATTAATGAAGTTGTTACAGCAACTGAAATTTCTAAGAAAGACGCTACAAAAGCTGTTGATGCTGTTTTTGATACAATCTTAGAAGCTCTAAAAAACGGTGATAAAGTCCAATTGATTGGTTTTGGTAACTTTGAAGTCCGTGAACGTGCGGCTCGTAAAGGCCGTAACCCACAAACTGGTGACGAAATCGAAATTGCAGCTAGCAAAGTGCCAGCTTTCAAACCCGGTAAAGCGCTGAAAGATGCAGTGAAGTAATTCTACCATTACATACGGGTGCTTAACCGAAAAGGGCCGCGTGAAAACGCGGCCCTTTTTTTGCTTCTTAAATTCCATCTGTGATAATATAAAAGACAGTGAATATTTTAGAAACGCTGCAGAGGGTTAATCCGTCACAAGGAAATGCCCATCCAAAAAAGCTTCTGGCGAAACTGCCGTTCAAGGGCTCAATGTATGGGTCTTCTTTAATAATTGCAATTATGGATATCCGGGTGCAACGCACTTTGGATTTTTTATCTGAATACATAATATTATTGATTTTTTAGGAGGTACAAAAAATGGCTAATGTTGATCATGCCAAATTGGAAGAAGCGGTTAAAATGCTTCTTGAGGCTGTAGGGGAAGACCCAACGAGGGAAGGACTGCTGGATACCCCTGGCCGTGTAGCCAGAATGTATGAAGAAATTTTCTCTGGTCTTAATCAGGATCCAAAGGAATATTTCGACACTGTTTTTGGTGAGGACCATGAAGAACTCGTACTTGTAAAGGATATTCCATTTTACTCAGTATGTGAACATCATTTAGTCCCTTTTTATGGGAAAGCCCATGTAGCATATATTCCGAAAAACGGAAAAGTGACTGGCTTAAGTAAATTAGCACGGGCAGTTGAGGCTGTATCGAAGCGTCCGCAACTTCAAGAGCGCATCACTTCCACAGTTGCTGACTCGATAATGGAAAAGCTCGAGCCTCATGGTGTAATGGTTGTAGTAGAGGCTGAACATATGTGCATGACCATGCGAGGTGTAAAAAAACCTGGATCTAAAACAGTGACATCAGCTGTAAGGGGAACGTTTGCGAAGGATCATCGTACTAGAGCTGAAGTGCTGGCATTCATTAAAGACTAAGGACATGGGGGCAGGAAAAAATGAATGAAAAAAAGATCTTGAATGATTTTGTCGTAATCAAAGCCATTGAGGATAGTGTGAATGTCATCGGGTTGACAAGGGGAACGGACACCAAGTTTCACCACTCCGAAAAACTAGACTCAGGAGAGGTGATGATCGCACAATTCACGGAACATACCTCGGCAATTAAAATCAGGGGCCATGCAAAAGTCTATACTCCATTCGGAGAGATAGAAAGTGACTCCAAAAAGAATTCACCTGAGAAATGATAGCTTCTCAATACTTGGTTAATTAGTAAATCAATCATCTGATATCACGTTTAACAAGCTGTAAATTTCCCGCATCCATTTTTTTGAAGAGCAAAAGACGATGGTTTCCTTACCTTTGGAAGTTTCATTTTATAAACGTTGACCATTTCATCTGATTGTTTTTATGGTATAATAATGTGTATTTTACACAGACAGAAACCAATATGTATGAAAAAAATTATCTTTCGGGGATGCAAGGGTGATCTCAATTGTTAAACATAACGGACGACATAAGGCAATTAAAGCGGTTAATAGAAACGAAAGCTCAACATCCATATTTATTGAAGTATATACAAAAGCCAAGCTTGGACGAAGATAAACTGATATTGCTTTGGGGATTGTTTAACGATTTGGACGTTTTAAGCGAAAAACGAAATCAATACATCATTTCAACCATGTTAGTGCAAATAGCTCTGGATACCCATGAAATCGTTTCGAATTCAGGAGAAGGAACCGAGTTGCCCGAGGTATTGAAAAATCGTCAATTACAAGTGCTTGCCGGTGATTACTATAGTGGCTTATATTATCAAGTGCTTGCCAGTGTAGGTAATGTTGATATGATCCGTTTACTTTCGAGCGCGATAAAAAAAATAAATGACAATAAAATCATTCTTTACCAGCAAGGGTCCATTAATGATGTCCCAACGCTTTTAATGACGATCAAAGCGATCGAGGCTTCGCTGATTCATAAACTGGCGGATTACTATAATGAGCCTGCCTGGATAGAAATAGCCGAAGATCTGCTGCTTTTAAAACGGTTGCATGCCGAGAAGAACAGTTATATGGAGTCGGGGCAATCGATAGTGTTTGATGTCCTAAGGGGAATGCCTCTCGATGACTCGATTGGCGGGGAAGTGACCATTTCGGAAAAAGAAGAACAGGTACGCACCCAATTCGACAAGTGCCTGATAGATGCCAGGCAATCCGTACAGTGCTCGATGCGGAAGCTGGCAAAGGTGGATGATGAACTTCTGGAAAGAGTGAAGGCCGTCTTGGAACAAACAGAGAGTATTGCAAATTCATATGTGAAAGAAGGGTGAATCATGGAGCAGTCTAAAGAGCAAAAAGTTCATCATGTCTTTGAAAAGATCTACGGAAATTATGACAAGATGAATTCCCTCATCAGCTTTAAACAGCATCTTAAATGGCGGAAGGCTACAATGGCCATCATGAATGTCCCAAAAGGCGCCCATGCACTGGATGTATGCTGTGGAACAGCGGACTGGACCATTGCCCTTGCTAGTGAAGTAGGACCAGAAGGAAAGGTTGTTGGTCTGGATTTTAGTAAGAACATGCTGAAAATCGGCGAACAAAAGGTAAATGAACTCAATCTGGAGCAAGTGTCCCTAATGCATGGGAATGCAATGGAGCTTCCTTTTGAGGATAATAGCTTTGATTATGTCACGATCGGTTTCGGGCTGCGGAATGTCCCCGATTACATGAAAGTGCTTAAAGAGTTAAACCGGGTAGCCAAGCCGGGTGGAATGATCGTCTGCCTGGATACTTCACAGCCTACGATGCTTGGCTTTAAACAGGGCTATTATTTTTATTTCCGTTTCATCATGCCCATGTTCGGCAAATTATTCGCAAAAAGCTATAGCGAATACTCATGGCTGCAGGAATCAGCTCGGGATTTCCCCGGCATGAAAAAGCTTGAAAGCATGTTCAAGCAGGCGGGAATGGAAAATGTCAGTTATAAGGCCCATTTCGGTGGGGTAGCAGCAACGCATTTTGGGTACAAGCCTTCAAAATAAGCATTATAGCAATGGACAAAGCTGGGTGGAATGTATGAAATTTAAAATGATGTATTCATTTTTGAATGCAGATTTGCAATTAATAGAAAAAGAACTGGAAGCCGCAATCGAAGCGGATTCCACGGTTTTAAGGGAAGCTTCCCTGCATTTGCTGCAATCCGGTGGAAAACGGATCCGTCCGGTATTCGTCCTATTGGGTGCGAAGTTTGGCAACTATGATATTCATGTCGTAAAGCATGTCGCGGCGACTTTGGAACTGATTCATACCGCTTCCCTTGTGCATGATGATGTTGTGGATGATGCGGATTTACGCAGGGGATCTGCTACCATTAAATCAAAATGGGATAATCGTGTCGCCATGTACACAGGCGACTTCATTTTTGCTCGTGCACTGGAAATGATGGCGGTTATCGAGTCTCCGCTGGCGCATCAAATTCTCGCTGATACTATGGTTGAACTATGCCTTGGAGAGATTGAACAAATAAAAGATAAATACAATTTCGAACAGAATTGGCGGATATACTTTAGAAGGATCAAACGGAAAACGGCATTGCTCATTGCATCCAGCTGCCAGTTGGGAGCCATTTCAGCGGGTGTTGAAGAGAGAATTCACCAAAAGCTATTTAAATTCGGATATTATGTCGGTATGTCTTATCAAATCACCGATGATATTTTGGATTTTACTGCTTCGGAAGAAGAGCTTGGGAAACCAGCCGGCAGTGATTTGATTCAAGGTAATATCACTTTACCCGTATTGATTGCTATGGAAGATCCAAAGTTAAAAAAGCTTATCGAAACAGTTCGGGAAGATACGCCAAACGAGGAAATGTCCCATATAATTCATGCGATAAAAACTTCCGGTGCCATTGAAAAGGCAGCGAGGATCAGTGATATGTATTTAGAAAAGGCTTTTACTGAGTTGAAAGGTCTTCCTGCCATTAAAGCTAGAAAAACTTTATCGGATATCGCGAAAAATATCGGAAAAAGAAAGTTTTGATAATGGGAGTTGCGAAACTCATCAAACAATGGTAATATTCTAAAAGTATTGCCTTATATAGGCAAATAACAATGATACATATTAGGAGTGACATTCATGGAAAGAACATTTTTAATGGTTAAGCCTGACGGCGTTCAACGCAATCTAATCGGTGAAATCGTTTCCCGTTTTGAAAAGAAAGGCTTCCTTCTTGCAGGAGCAAAATTAATGGTCATTTCTCAAGAATTGGCTGAGCAGCATTATGGCGAGCACAAAGAACGTCCTTTCTTTGGCGAACTAGTGGACTTCATTACTTCAGGTCCTGTCTTCGCAATGGTTTGGGAAGGTGAAAACGTTATCGCTACTGCACGTCAAATGATGGGTGCAACTAACCCTAAAGATGCAGCAGCAGCAACAATTCGTGGCGATTTTGCCGTAACTGTCGGCAAAAACATCATTCACGGATCTGATTCGGCTGAAAGCGCTGTACGTGAAATCGGATTATTCTTCAAAGAAGAAGAACTTGTTGAGTACTCTAAACTTGTTAACGAGTGGGTTTATTAATTAATAAGATCTCTTTAAAAAAGCGGGTTCCATCGTCATTATGCGATGGAACCCGCTTTTTTTAATGGCTTTTTTAGTTTCATGCAGCAACGTAAAGGATCATTTTAGTTTAAAGAAAAAATGGCACTCTCCGATATATATAAAGGGAAGAACCACTTAAAATAATTTTGTGCAGGGGAGTCGTGGGAATGCCTCAAGAATATGAAGAGTTTATTCGTAATATCAAAATGCTGACAGGTATTGATTTGGCATTATATAAGGAAGGGCAAATGAAAAGGCGACTAACATCTCTATATGAAAAAAGAGGATATCATTCATTTCGTGAATACTACAAAGACATTCAAACCAATTCCGGTGTTTTAAATGAGTTTTTGGATAGAATGACAATCAACGTTTCCGAATTTTATAGAAATGCAAAAAGGTGGGAAGTGTTGGAGCGAAAAATCCTGCCTGGGTTATTAAAAAGCAAAAAAAAGTTGAAAATTTGGAGTGCTGCCTGCTCAACTGGCGAGGAACCATATACGATTGCCATGATATTATCCAATCTGGTCCCGCTTAGCCAGATAGAAATATTGGCGACGGATCTCGATGAAAATGTATTGGCGAGAGCGAAATTGGGAATGTATCCTGAACGTTCCTTAAATGAAGTGCCTGAGGAAATTAAAAGGAAATACTTTGAAAAAAAAGCGGATTTTTATCGTGTCGATGATGAAATCAAGAGAAGGGTGACATTTAAAAAGCAAAACCTTCTTGCTGACCGATTCGACCAAGGGTTCGATTTAATCGTTTGCCGCAATGTTTTAATTTATTTCACGGAAGAAGCAAAGAATTTATTATATGATAAATTTAGTGCATCGCTAAATAGCGGCGGGGTATTTTTTGTAGGAAGTACAGAGCAAATATTCACCCCAGCTAAATATCAATTTGAAACGATCGACACATTTTTTTATAAAAAAAAGTAAATACTTTAGAAAAAAGGGACTGATTCTGCACGTGCGCATTCAGTCCCTTTTCGTTTGCCGTGTACTAGCCATTCCAGTAGAACTCTAATTTGAAAGAATAAACTATATCGAAAATGTTTAAGTACTTGTAAAATAGAAAGAAAAGTGATTAAATTCAAACAATATGGTTTTTACGTTTTACATATACCCACATTTCATAAAATTGTGGTATATTGATACATATACACTTTAAAGTGCTAAAAGGGGGCTGGAAGATGAGATATTTAACAGCGGGAGAATCACATGGTCCGCAACTGACTACTATCATTGAAGGATTACCGGCAGGAATGCCGATTTCGAAAGAGGATATCAATCAAGAATTAGGACGCCGGCAAAAAGGGCATGGACGTGGAAGAAGGATGCAGATCGAGAAAGATCAGGCTTTTATTTCTTCGGGAATCAGACATGGCTACACACTCGGTTCACCGGTTGCTTTAGTGGTCGAGAACGATGACTGGAAGCATTGGACAAAGATTATGGGAAGCGAAGGGCTTTCAGAAGAGGAAGCTGAAGAAATTAAACGTAAAATCACCCGGCCACGTCCTGGTCATGCCGACTTGAACGGCGGGATTAAATATGGGCACCGCGATTTAAGAAATGTTCTGGAACGCTCTTCAGCCCGTGAAACGACAGTAAGGGTGGCAGCAGGGGCTGTCGCTAAAAAGCTATTGTCTTTATTGGGGATAGAAGTGGCATCTCATGTTTTGGAAATTGGCGGAGTGAAGGCAGAACCGCCAAAATACGATAGTATTCAGCAATTGCAACAAGTAACAGAAGAATCTTCTGTTAGATGTTTTGACAAGAACGTAGAACAGCAGATGAAGGATGCAATTGATGAAGCGAAACAAAAAGGAGACTCCATCGGCGGCATCGTTGAAGTCATTGTAGAAGGAATGCCGGTGGGTGTAGGAAGTTATGTGCATTATGACCGTAAACTTGATGCAAAACTGGCCGCAGCGATAATGAGCATCAATGCATTTAAAGGGGTGGAAATAGGTCTTGGATTTGAAGCTGCCCATCTATTTGGCAGTGATGTCCATGATGAAATCGCATGGGACGAAGAACAGGGCTATTACCGGAAAACCAATCGCCTTGGCGGTTTTGAAGGCGGTATGACAACTGGAATGCCGATAGTTGTACGCGGTGTGATGAAGCCGATCCCCACTTTATATAAACCTTTGAAAAGCGTTGATATTGATACGAAGGAAGTGTTTGAAGCAAGTGTCGAACGTTCCGATAGTTGTGCGGTTCCTGCAGCAGCAGTGGTTGCTGAGGCGGTAGTGGCATGGGAACTGGCGGCTGCCATCGTTGATCAATTCCCTTCAGATCGTTATGAGCAATTAGCGGAATACATAAGATCATATCGGGAAGAAGTAAAGGGGTTTTAAATCATGGAATCCATCCAAATAAAAACGGCTTCCAAGCATTATCCGGTTTTAATTGGCAAGAAGGCAATAAATGAATTGCCCGAATTAATATCACATGAATTAAATCATCTAAACAAGATTCTGATCATAACTGATGAGAAAGTGGCGGCACTTCATTTGCAGACCGTGAAAAACGCCCTGATCAAGACGGGGAAACCTGTCCTGCACCATGTAGTGCCAGAAGGGGAGCATGCTAAAACATTCGATGTGTTTTATGAATGCCAAAGCTTCTGCTTAACTCAACAGATTAATCGCAAATCATTGATTATCGCCCTTGGCGGTGGTGCAGTAGGTGATTTGGCTGGATTCGTTGCGGCTACTTTTATGAGAGGGATTCCATTTATACAGGTTCCGACGACTTTACTCGCCCACGATAGTGCAGTGGGCGGCAAGGTTGCCATCAATCACCCGCTAGGGAAAAATATGATTGGGGCCTTTCATCAACCTGAAGCGGTGATTTATGATCTTGAATTTTTAAAAACTCTGCCCCTTAAAGAATTAAGGTCAGGTTTTGCGGAAGTCATTAAACATTCATTGATAGCCGATAATGAGTTTTATCTATGGTTAAAGTCGAATATTGTTGATTTGAATGATATAACGGATGAGCAATTCCTGACAATGATTACAAAAGGGATTGGAATTAAAGCTAAAATTGTCGAAGAGGATGAGAAGGAAAACGGCATTCGTGCCTATTTGAATTTTGGTCATACGCTCGGACATGCAGTGGAAGGTTCAATGGGGTACGGAAACTTTACGCATGGGGAATCCATTTTAATCGGGATGATCTATGCCCTCAAATTGAGCAGAAAGAGAGTGGATCTCGATTTTAAACTGGATGAGTTTATTAGCTGGGTATCTTCTTTAGGTTATCAAATAACGATTCCAACCAGGCTTGAACATGCAATGCTGCTTGAATTAATGAAAACAGACAAAAAATCGGTCAATGATTCAGCTACTTTTGTCCTGCTAAACGAAGTGGGGTCACCGCTATTAATGGATATAGCCGACTCCGAGCTGATAGAGGAAATGGCGGATATGATATAGAGTTCAGGAGAAGGGGGGACTATGTGTGATAAGAGGAATAAGGGGTGCCACTACTGTAGAAAGAGACACGGAAATGGAAGTGATTTCAGCTGCCGAAAAGTTGATGGCAGAGATCATTCAGGTCAACGAGATTGATCCCGAAATGGTTGCTTCTGTGTTTTTTTCTGCTACGGAAGAGATTCGTTCTGTCTTCCCTGCCAAAGCCTTGAGGAAATTCGAAGGCTGGACTTATGTACCGGTTACTTGCATGAAAGAAATACCGGTCAGCAATTCCTTGCCATTTTGCATTCGGGTCATGATCCATGTAAATACGACGAAATCTCAAAAAGAGATAAAGCATGTATACCAGGCAGGGGCTACGGTATTACGGCCAGATTTGACAAAGCAAATATAAGATGATTTTAAATCTATGAATATGATATACTATTCTCACACTTTCTTACTTTAAAGTGATAAAAATATAGAGGTGATTGACATGAAATGGAATGAAGCGGTCCTTTCCTTGAAGTCTTATCAACCGGGAAAATCCACTGATGAAGTGAAAAAATTATACGGGTTGGAAAAAATCACGAAATTAGCTTCAAATGAAAATCCTTTCGGCTGTTCGGAAAAAGTAAAGGAGTCCGTTAGGAATTCAACACATTCGTTTGCGATCTATCCAGATGGGTATGCAACGATGCTAAGGGAAGCTGTTGCAAAACATACAGGTGTAAAAGAAACTCAGCTTATTTTTGGAAATGGATCTGATGAGAACATTCAAATCATCTCCCGAAGCCTATTGGGAGCTGGAAAGAATACGGTCATGGCAACAGGCACTTTTTCACAGTATCGCCATAATGCTACGCTAGAAGGTGCGGAAATCAGGGAAGTTCCTCATATCGATGGTGCTCATGATCTAGAAGGAATGCTTAAAGTCATAGATGAAAAAACAGCAGTTGTCTGGCTTTGTACACCAAATAATCCAACGGGTAAATACATTTCGGAACAGGACTTATTATCATTCATTGAAAAAGTGCCGGAAGATGTACTTATCGTTTTGGATGAAGCTTATTGTGAATATGCAACGGCTGAGGATTATCCGAGAACGAATCAATGGATTAATAAATATAAAAATTTGATCATACTCCGGACATTCTCAAAAATCTATGGACTTGCCAGTTTTAGGGTAGGGTACGGATTGGCGGATGAGGATATCATCCAGAAACTAGATCCATCCCGGGAACCATTCAATGTCAACACATTCGCACAGAATATTGCTATCGTCGCTTTGGAAGATCAAGCCTTCATTGAAAAATGCAAGGAAGAAAATCAAAAAGGGCTCAAGCAGTACTATGAATTTTGCAATAAGGAAAATTTAGTTTATTACCCGTCACAAGGTAATTTCATCTTTATCCATTTTAAACAGGATGCCGATGTGGTGTTTCAATATTTGCTTGAGCGCGGATACATTGCAAGGTCGGGGAAATCTTTCGGTTTTCCTAACAGCCTAAGGGTTACGGTTGGTTCTACGGAAGAAAATGAAGGAATGATTAACGCTATTAAAACTTTTTTGAATGAAGTTGAGGCACCTTCTGATTCGCTGCTTTAACGTTTCATCAAACCTAGAGGAGCACAAAAGATGCGGGGGAGAGAAGAGTGAAGGGTAAGGTTTTCGTAATAGGTCTAGGTCTAATTGGCGGATCATTGGCCATGGCTGTACGCCATGCACATCCTGAAGCCGTGATTGTTGGTACGGACCTAAGTGAAAAGAATATTCAACTATCGATGCTATTAGGGATCATTGATGATTCTGTATCATCATTGGAAGCGGGAGCATGTGATGCTGATTTGATTCTACTTGCTGTGCCTGTCAATGAAACCGTGAAGATTTTAGCTCAATTAGCTGAAATGGATTTAAAAAGTGATGTCCTCATATCGGATGCAGGGAGTACTAAGGATACAGTCGTTAAGGCAGCAAAACCATTGATAGATAAAGGGGTGGCCTTCATCGGGGGGCACCCTATGGCTGGTTCCCATAAAAGCGGTGCTGCGGCAGCCAAATTGCATTTATTCGAACATGCATTTTATTTGCTTACTCCCGGAGATTCCATCGAAGAAGAAAAAGTTGAGCAGCTGAAAGGATGGCTGCAAGGGACACGAGCGAACTTTCTGGTTGTAAGTCCTGCCACACATGATAAGCTGACTGGGGTCATAAGTCATTTTCCGCATATTGTCGCATCGGGGCTCGTTAAGCAAGCAGAAAATTACAGTAAGGAAAATAAGTTGATTTCAAGGCTTGCGGCAGGTGGGTTTCGAGATATTACAAGAATTGCTTCAAGCAGTCCGGAAATGTGGCGTGACATTTTGTTACATAACCGGGATGTGCTACTTGAATTAATGAATGATTGGCTGAATGAAATGGAGCATATAAAAGGTCTGGTCGCGAATGAAGATAGTGAAGAAATCCTTCGATTCTTTACCGATGCCAAGATTTTTAGGGATGATTTGCCAACATCTGCGAAAGGCGCTATACCAGCGTTTTATGATTTATATATCGATATACCGGATTATGCCGGAATAATTTCTGAGATTACCGGATATTTGGCACAGGAAGGGATCAGCATTACAAACATAAGGATCATTGAAACCAGGGAAGAGATATACGGTGTGCTGGTCATCAGCTTCCAAACGGATGTTGATCGCATTAAAGCTTCGGAGTGTATTTCAAGACATACAGATTATGAAACGATCCTGGCATAATATTAATAGGGAAGGATGGTTTTATGAATACAAAAAAATTACAAACGAACATCCAAACATTACGTGGTTCGATTGCCATACCTGGAGATAAGTCGATCTCCCATCGTTCGATAATGTTCGGAGCCCTTGCCGAGGGGGAAACGACAGTCACTAATTTTCTTCCAGGAGCGGATTGTTTAAGTACGATTTCCTGTTTTAAGCAGCTCGGAGTCCATATTGAACAAGATGGCCAGCACGTCAAAATTGCAGGCAAAGGTTTTAAAGGATTAACTGAACCTGAATCAGTGCTGGATGTCGGAAATTCTGGTACCACGATCAGGTTAATGATGGGCATTTTGGCAGGACAGGAATTTTCGGCCGTTTTGGCAGGTGACGAATCGATAGCCAAACGTCCAATGACCCGGGTAGTAAACCCTCTTCGCCAGATGGGAGCGATCATTGATGGCCGCAAAGGAGCCGAATACACCCCGCTCTTCATAAGAGGAGGCAAATTACAAGGTTTTCGCTATGAATTGCCTGTGGCAAGTGCGCAGGTGAAATCAGCGATAATTTTGGCTGGTTTACAGGCAGAAGGTGAAACGGTCATTATCGAACCGGAAGAGACCCGTGATCATACAGAACGAATGATCCAAGAGTTTGGCGGGAAAATCGAAAAGGACGGTCAAACGATTAAAGTAAGCGGAAATCAAGTCTTCAAAGGAACTAACATCCATGTGCCGGGTGATATTTCTTCAGCGGCTTTCTTCATGGTGGCTGCAGCGATTACGGAAAATAGTGAAGTGGTATTAAAGAATGTCGGCCTTAATCCGACAAGGACTGGAATCATCGAAGTCATGAAATCGATGGGGGCGGATATTACGATAGAGAAGAAGACGACCGAGGGTGAGCCTGCAGGAGACATCACTGTCAGAAGCTCCCGGCTAAAGGGAACGACCATCAGCGGTGATTTAATTCCGCGTCTCATCGATGAAATACCGGTAATTGCACTTTTGGCAACACAGGCTGAAGGGATAACGACAATCAAGGATGCAGCAGAACTTAAAGTGAAAGAGACGAATCGAATTGATACTGTTGCAAATGAGCTGTCCGTCCTGGGCGCAGATATTACCCCGACAGCAGACGGATTGATCATCAAAGGACGTAAAGCCTTGAATGGTGGTAAGGTTACAAGCCATGGGGACCATCGTATCGGGATGATGCTTGCTGTAGCGGCTTTGATAACGGATGGGGAAGTGGAACTTGCTGACCCTGATGCCATAGATGTATCATATCCACAATTTTTTGGGCATTTGACGCAATTGATAAAGTGAATATAAAAAAAGTTTACATACCTTATTTGGTCTGTAAACTTTTTTTAAATCCTGAAAAGTGTTGAAAGCGCTAACATTCGGACTTTTTATACCCGTATTGATCATGAAAATAAATGAAAATGGTGTTCATGATCAAAAAGGAGATTTACCATAGAGTGGAGAATTAACTAGTAACCTTTTTTTAATGAGAATGGGAGGGGACTTCATCAATGGAATACAGGGCTACAGTATGGTAAACTAATGAATACTGTTTACTATACATCTTGCGATTATATGGTATTTTGTTCTTAATGGCAGAGTATGTTACATTATGGCGTGAGTGTGTATGACTAAGGATCAAGTCTATCATGCAAAAGGAAGGATTCAACAATGAACACAGTGGAACAAGTTATACAGCATTTAAAAAAAGGGGAATTAACAGAAGCTCTTAAACATATAAATCGAATTAAATCATCAGAGTCAGCAGAGGACATATTGTTGCTGGCCGAAGAAATGCTCCAGCTTGGTTTTGCGGAGGAGGCAAAGGATCTTTTTGAACATCTGCTGCAACTCTATCCCGATGAAGGAGAATTAATTGTTTCGTTGGCGGAAATCCTGATTGACATGGACCAGGAAGATGAAGCGATGCTGATGCTTGAAAAAGTAAGTGCAGATGATGAAGTATATCCAAGTGCTTTGCTTTTGGAAGCGGACCTGTATCAATTACAGGGGATGGACGAGGTCAGCGAAAGGAAATTACTGCAGGCCAAAGAAATGCTTCCAGATGAGATCATCATTGATTTTGCACTAGCTGAACTGTTCTTTCATCAAGGAAGGGATCAGGAAGCCATTGCAAATTACATAAAGGTTTTGGAACAAGAACAAGAAATCGCTGGTGTTAATGTCAATCAGAGGCTTGCTGAAGCATTAAGCAGTTCGGGGAAGTTCGAGGAGGCCCTTCCGCACTTTGAAAAGGCCTTAAAGGATGGACTTGAAATCAATACCCTATTTGAATATGCATTTACAGCTTTTCAGGCCGGTCTTTATGACACAGCCGTACGAAAGTTCATTGAACTGAAAGAATTAGATCATGAATACCATTCTTTATATTTGTACCTGGCAAAGAGTTATGAACATCTTGAAGATCTGGAAAATGCCTTGAAAACAGTTAAAGAAGGAATCAAGGCTGATGAATTCAATAAGGAACTTTACTTCTTCGGTGGAAAAATTGCCTTGAAAAGCGGGCTTGATGAAGAGGCGGAAAATCTATTTAAAGAAGCACTGGCCATTGATCCGGGATACCTCGAAGCTGCACTTACCCTCTTGAAATTGTATATGCACCACGAAAGGTATGAAGATGTATTGGAGTGTATTGGTGAAGTAAGGCGATATGGAGAGGATGATCCGCAGTTTGAATGGATAGCTGCTGTATCATATCAGCATACTGAACAATTTAAAGAGTCATTAACCAGCTATCATCAAGCATATAATTCATTCAAGAACAATCAAGATTTCCTTGAAGATTATGGTTTCTTTTTAATTGAAGAAGGAGACAGAGCCACATCTAGAGAAGTATTTAATAAGCTCCTTGAGATGAACCCGGCGAATGATGAGTATGCGATGATATTGGAGCGGCTAGGTGAAAGCGCAGATGAAATGTAGATAAGTGAAACGAAACTAAATCTAGACAGAGGAGGGAATTCATGGTGGCTGCCCCTGTTTCTGTGAATGAGAAGAAGGATTTTATTCGGTGGTTTTTAAATCATTATCAACTGAAACGAAGAGAATGTGTGTGGATTTTGAATTATTTAATGAGTCATGATCAACTAATGAAAAAGGTTCATTTTGTAGAAAATGCACAATATTGCCCACGTGGACTGATTATGTCGACACATTGTGTGGATGAAGTCCCTTTCAGGTTCTATAAGTCCAACATCATGACAACCGATGCAGAGAAATCTTTTCATGATATCCGTTTAAATCGGGATGAAGACATTTATATTCAGCTTAATTTTAAATCGTCTTATTCTTCCTATCAATATGCAGCGGTACTCGAGAACAACCCCTTCATGCCGAAATCAACGGCGTCGAATGAAAAAGACCAGCTGCTTGCTGAACAATTTTTGGAAAGAAGCATGTTGTATTTTCAAAGGGACCGTTTGCTTAAGGAAATCGATGAAGCCCTTGATAAGCATGATGAACTAGCATTTAAGAACTTAACCGAACAATTGAATCAATTAAAAGTACTTGGATGAAATAAATTGACCTTTCCGTAATCAGGAAAGGTTTTTATTTTTTATAAAACATTGATAAAATCCACATTTTTGTAAAGACTATGGGTATATGGTAAAGATGTTATAAAAATAATGGTAAAATGATAAGGAGTTGATTTAAAAAATCGGGAGTGAAGAAAAAACATGAAGTGGACAGCAAAAGATCTTGACATGTATATGCAGTCAAAAGAGTATGTGGATACCGTTTTGATTCCTTTGGTTCCCCTATCTTTTCGAGGACAAATGAAGCAAACGGGCTCAATGAATGAGTTTCTTACCATTTTAAGCTTGGAAATTGAAAAGCAGATGAAAGGAAGAATTCTTTTATTGCCAACATTTCATTATTTAAGTGATGAATTGGATAAGGTTGAGCGATTAAAACGTTGGGCCGATGAAGTGAAAGAAAATAATTTCGAGCATGTTTTTTTTCTTACATCGGATTTTGAGTGGAAAAAGGAGGAGCGGGAATTAGAAAATAATTTAGTATGGATTCCTGCCATCCCGCTGGAAGGGCTTGAAATCGAACAAGCGAGGGAAATGATTCACCAGCAAGTCATCCAAATCCTTGATATTTTCTCTTATAATTGGAAAAATGAAAAAAAGTAGGATTTTTCGCATTATTTGACACATAGTTGCCACCTTTTGGGTTTTACAAATATTGACCTTGGTAAATTATTGAGATATCATGGAAATGTCCTAGTTTTATAGTGTCGCTATTTATTGGTCCTTTGGGCTCTCAGTATAGTAATAGAGGGGGGGAAAACGCATGAGCAAGCATAATGTTTCACGACGTCAATTCCTTAATTACACACTTACTGGCGTTGGTGGATTTATGGCGGCCGGTATGTTGATGCCTATGGTTAGGTTTGCAATTGATCCTGTATTATCAGCAGATAAAGGCGGGGATTACGTTGCAACTAAACAGAAGGTAGGTGAACTGACTACCGAACCAACCCGTGTCGACTTTAGTTTTAAACAGGTCGATGGGTGGTATGAGTCTGAAGAAACAAATACAGCTTGGGTTTACAAAACGGATGATGGTAAGATCGTTGCTTTATCTCCAATCTGTAAACATTTAGGCTGTACGGTAGGCTGGAATACGGATAAGACTAATCCGAATCAATTTTTCTGTCCTTGCCATTATGGCAGGTATACGAAAGATGGAGTGAATGTGAAAGGGACACCGCCGGTTTCACCATTGGATGTCTTTGACACGAAAGAAAAAGATGGAATACTTTATTTGGGTCAACTAAAACCGCATGGGGAGGCGTAAACATTGCTAACAAAGTTATATGACTGGGTGGACGAGCGTTTAGATATTACGCCGTTATGGCGGGATATTGCTGACCATGAGGTTCCTGAACATGTTAACCCCGCACATCATTTTTCTGCATTCGTATATTGTTTTGGTGGGTTAACTTTCTTTATTACGGTCATCCAAATCTTGTCAGGCATGTTCTTGACGATGTACTATGTCCCAGACATTAAAAACGCTTGGGAATCTGTTTATTATTTACAAAATGAAGTTGCCTTCGGTCAAATTGTCCGTGGTATGCATCACTGGGGAGCAAGTCTAGTTATCGTTATGATGTTTTTACATACTCTTCGTGTCTTCTTCCAGGGAGCTTACAAAAAACCGCGTGAATTGAACTGGATGGTCGGCGTACTGATTTTCTTCATCATGCTGGCATTAGGCTTGACTGGTTATTTATTGCCATGGGATATGAAAGCGCTATTCGCAACGAAGGTTACTTTGACAATTGTCGAATCGGTACCATTGATGGGACCGGCACTCAAGACATTGATAGCAGGAGATCCAACGATCGTTGGAGCACAGACATTGACACGATTCTTTGCCATTCATGTATTCTTCCTGCCTGCAGCATTATTTGCTTTACTAGCGGCTCATTTCCTGATGATCCGAAAACAAGGTATTTCAGGTCCACTATAAAAGAATGGTGAACCAAGAACCAAATAAACCTTTTCATAAAGGAGGGGAATTGTTCAATGCATCGTGGGAAAGGTATGAAATTCGTAGGTGACTCGCGTATCTCCGCGGACCGTAAACCGAATATTCCGAAAGATTATTCAGAATATCCTGGGAAAACTGAAGCATTTTGGCCTAATTTCCTTTTAAAAGAATGGATGGTAGGAGCTGTATTTCTTGTAGGTTATCTATGCCTGACAATCGCTCATCCGTCTCCATTGGAAAGGATAGCAGATCCTACAGATACAGCGTATATTCCGCTGCCAGACTGGTATTTCCTATTCCTTTACCAATTACTTAAGTATACCTATGCTTCAGGCCCTTATAATGCAATCGGGGCTCTAGTAATACCTGGTTTGGCTTTTGGAGCTTTGCTCTTGGCACCATTTTTAGATCGTGGACCAGAGCGGAGCCCGGCAAAACGACCTTTTGCTGTAGGTTTCATGCTCTTGGCAATGGCTGGCGTTTTCTATTTAACATGGGAGTCTGCAGCCCACCACGATTGGGAAGCTTCCAAGAAACAAGGAGCGATCGTGGAAGGTGCAGATATTGATAAAGAGAGCGATGGGTATAAACTGATGGATTCCAGTGGCTGTATTAGCTGTCACGGGGCAGAGTTAACTGGTGGAGCAGGAGCACCAAGCTTAATTGACACTGGCTTGAGCCCAGAAGAAATCTCTAAAATCGCAGTCAAAGGCCAGGGCGCTATGCCAGCCGGCATGTTCAAAGGTACAGATGAAGAATTGGCAACATTAGCTGAATTTGTATCTGGTTTATCAGCAAAATAAATAGCATCCACAGCATTTTCTTTCATATGCTGCAAATGAAGCTGACGACTACGGTTGTCGGCTTTTTTTATTGGTAAATTGAAGTGTAATTGAGAAGAAATTGAAATGAATGCTTGGTTTTGTGGTTGATGGGCTGTAAAATGAGAATACATGAGAATGTTAGTGAGGGTAAAAGAATGAATGTTATCTACAGTTGGCTTGCAAATCGGCAAATGCTCGTTTTGCTATTAATAATAAATATATTCGGAACTGCCTATGGATATTATTGGTATGGCAGTCAATTGGAAAACACTCCTGCAATTTTTTTGGCATTTGTACCGGACAGTCCGACAGCTAGCCTGTTTTTTGTATTTGTTTTATTGGGGTTCCTGTTAAGAAGGAATTTCGGACTTATGGAAGCGTTGGCGATAATGACACTATTCAAATATGGGATATGGGCAGTTGTAATGAATTTGA
Source organism: Peribacillus sp. Aquil_B1 (assembly GCF_022603275.1). Classification (NCBI taxonomy): domain Bacteria; kingdom Bacillati; phylum Bacillota; class Bacilli; order Caryophanales; family Bacillaceae; genus Peribacillus; species Peribacillus sp. Aquil_B1. The sequence continues at coordinate 1,309,162 of NZ_JAKXEE010000001.1, forward strand.
TGACCTTCGTGACAACAGGTTCATTGCCTTGGGAAGGTTATATGTTAATGGCTTCTCATTTGGGGATGGCGATTCAAGGGGTATTATATGCACCATTTTATCGAATAAAACCTTGGCATTTGATAGCGGCAGGGATTTGGACCATACATAATGACATAATCGACTATGTTTTTGAAATGATGCCAATATACCGTGATTTATTGGTATATATGGACTCGATCGGTTATTTCACTTTTTGGCTCAGCATACTTTCCATTTTTGTCGGCTGGTACTTTGGATATAGAAAAAAGCGGTTCACCCTGTCCTTCATTTCTTAAAAAGTTAACTCATATGCACCTTTGTAAAAGTATGGTTAACTTTTTTATGTTGAACGAGGTCTACTCATGTTTTTTCTTTCATATCGTTTTAGTAGAGATATGAGGAGGGACGAGTAGCATGTTGAAAAAATTCATATTAACCATTGCTGTTTTATTTATCGTCTTACATTTCCCTGTCTATGCAGAATCCTCTTCAAGTTTGGAGCAATTAGATGACATTTCCGATAGAGCCTTGGAAATGACCAAGTTGAAGCGATATGAAGATTCGGAAAAGATGCTGACGTTTTTTTCTGACCGGTTTTTAAAAGATACAGCGAAAGAGCAGATCCTTGACATGGACGAACTTCGAATTATCACTGTAGCTCATAATGAAGCGTTGATGACAATAAAGGATATGAACAAGGGAGATTCCGAAAAGGTTAATTCTGTCACAAAGTTCCGGCTTGTTGTTGATGCAGTCAAGTCTACTCATCAGCCACTTTGGACAGAGATGGAGGATCAAATGATGAATTCTTTCCAGCAGACAAAGAATGCTGCCATCAAACAAGACACCATTACATTCAATAGCCAATTGAACTTATTCCTATCACAATATGAAATGATATATCCAAGCTTGAAAGTCGACCTTTCCAAAGAAACGATGCAGCAGCTGGACACGAGGATTCAATACATCAACCAATACCGCCCGGAGGTAATCAGTGATGGAGATAATCAAGAGGAACTGGATGCGTTGCAAAACGAACTAACCTCCATTTTTGATGATATGGGTGAAGATGATGCAGATCCTTCCCTTTGGTGGGTCATCATTTCGACAGGCTCAATCATAATCATGACGCTTTCTTATGTAGGCTGGAGAAAATATAAAGGGGATAGGGAAAAACCAAGGAAAGAGCCTAATGATTAAAAAGACACGGGTAGAGAACACTATATTTGACACGGTTGCCTTCAATCCATAGAATTAAGGGTAATAAGAGTTATAGGAGGATACCATGTATTTCATTTATTTGGCGATTATTATTTTAATCCCGATTTTTGCACAAATGAAAGTGAAAAGCACGTATAAAAAATATTCAAAGGTATCGGCCTCTTCCGGAATGAATGGTGCTGAGACGGCTCGTGCCATTTTGGATCAAAATGGACTGTTCAATGTCAGGGTCGAAGAGACACCTGGAATGCTTTCGGATCATTATGACCCAAGGGATAAAACGGTGCGTTTATCAACGGATAACTATCACGGCCATTCAGTTGCCGGCGTAGCTGTTGCAGCCCATGAAGTTGGACATGCGATTCAAGATAAAGAAGCATATGCATTCTTGCGTTTCCGCCATGCATTAGTACCGGTAGCTAATTTTGGCTCTAACATATCTTGGATTTTGATTTTAATCGGGATGCTAGCTTCACTTCCTAATTTGCTTTTGGCGGGTATCGTATTTATGTCAGCCGCTGTATTGTTCCAAGTGATAACACTGCCGGTTGAATTCAATGCTTCTTCTAGGGCTATGGATCAACTCGTTTCCGCTGGGGTCATCCGGAATGATGAAGAACGGGAAACGAAAAAAGTATTAAGTGCTGCTGCGATGACTTATGTTGCTGCCGCTCTTGTAGCCGTACTGGAATTAGTTCGTCTTCTGCTTATGTATACAGGGATGAGGGAAGAAGATTAATTGGAAAAAGGACTCCATCTTGGGATGGGGTCCTTTTTCGTTTTAAAGAGATTTTGCTGCACATTGCTAATAAAATGCAGGTAGACAGGGCAAAATTAATCAATGGATTACCTTTCAATGGGATTCTTGTTCTCATCAAGGGTAAAGCCCTCACCCAATACATCATGAACTTCACTTACTGATACAAATGCATGAGGGTCCACCGATGTTATGGCATTTTTTAAGCGGACTAACTCATTTTTCCCGACAACACAATAGAGTACTTCCCGATCATTGCGTGTAAAGGATCCATAACCCCTTAATACAGTTACGCCCCGTTCCATATCATTCATGATTTTTTCTGCAATTTCCATGTTTTTATCACTAATGATCATTGCACCTCTAGCAGCATAGGCTCCTTCTTGCATAAAGTCGATTACTCTGGCACCTATAAATACGGCAACGAGGGTATACATCGCTTCACGGTAATCAAGGTAGGTAAGGATGGACAGGCCAATGACGACGGCATCAAAGATGAACATCGTCCGTCCCATGCCCACTCCTAAGTAACGATGGGCAAAACGGGCAATGATATCCACTCCGCCTGTTGTCCCGCCGTAACGAAAGATGATGCCCAGCCCGACACCAACAGATACCCCGGCAAACAATGCCACCAGCATCAAATCGTTTCCGAGATCGATTTCGATTTCGTATCTCTCGAAAACCCATAGCCAAACGGAGAGGCCAACCGTTCCGATAATCGTATATAAGAAAGATGTGCGCCCTAGATATTTCCACCCTATTAAAAATAAGGGAATATTCAAAATCAAATTAGAATAAGAAGGATTTATCCCGATAAGTTGATATATAATCAATGTGAGACCGGTGAATCCGCCTTCGGCCAAGTTGTTCTGCATGTTAAAATGCACGAGGCCGAAAGCGAAGATTCCAGCCCCAAAAAGGATGAAGATGATATTTTTCAATTTTAAGCCCAAAAGCATGTCCCATACCTCCAAAGGTTTACATTTCATTAATTTACTTATTATAACTAATTAACCAACTATGGGCAATTTTGATTCGCGAACGTATCTGTTGTCATCTGTTTCACTTTTAGCTAACATGGAGAAGGTATGATGTTTGAAAACGAAATCAAGAATGGGTGACTATATGGAAAAGCATAAGACGATCCAACAAATGCAAGCGGAGGTCGACCAATACATAGGACAATTTAAAGAAGGATATTTCAGCCCTCTGGCCATGCTGGCCCGTATGTCTGAAGAACTTGGGGAGTTGGCTAGGGAAGTCAATCATTACCATGGTGAAAAACCAAAGAAGGCAACAGAAGAAGAGAATACGATTGAAGCGGAATTGGGGGACATGCTTTTTGTGTTGATTTGTTTTGCCAATTCTTTAGGGATTGACCTTCAAAACTCGCATGATTTGGTCATGGAAAAGTTCACAACCCGTGATAAAGATAGATGGACAAGAAAAGAAGAATATTTGGAGGGGGAAGGTAAAGATGAGTAAAGTGAAAGTTATAGTAGCTGGTCCACGTGGCAGAATGGGAAATGAAGCGGTGAAGCTTGTACATAGGACAGAAGGGTTTGAATTGGCAGCTGTCATAGATCGCAAGCATAACGGGGAAAGCCTCTCCGCAATAGAAGGTTTTCACGGCATTGAAGCACCGGTTTTTTCGGATATAAATGAATGCTTTTCTTCCGTAAAAGCGGACGTATTGATCGATTTGACGACACCCGAAGTGGGGATGCTTCATACCGAAACGGCACTTAATCATGGCATCCGCCCTGTAGTGGGAACGACTGGTTTTACTAAGGAAGATTTAGCGAAGCTGGATTCATTAACAAAAGAAAAGGGCATTGGCTGCATCATCGCTCCAAACTTTGCAATCGGAGCCATTTTGATGATGAAGTTTTCCCAAATGGCCGCAAAGTACTTCCCGGATGTGGAAATTATAGAAATGCACCATGATCAAAAACTGGATGCACCTTCTGGAACTGCTTCCAAAACGGCAGACATGATTGCTGCCGTCCGTGAAACGAAACAACAGGGGCACCCTAATGAAAAAGAAACCATTCAGGGGGCAAGAGGTGCAAATGTGGATGGCATGCATATCCACAGTGTCCGGCTACCTGGATTGGTTGCCCATCAACAAGTGCTTTTCGGAAGTGATGGAGAGTTATTGACGGTTCGGCATGATTCCTTTAATCGAGCTTCCTTCATGTCAGGAGTCAAACTTGCTGTCGATACCGTCATGAAATTGGATGTTCTTGTATACGGCCTGGAAAATATTATTGAATAGGGATCGGGAGGATTTACGATGAAAATTGCCTTAATTGCCCATGATATGAAAAAAGAAGATATCATTCAATTTGTAACAGCCTATAAAGATGTATTTGAGCAGCATGAATTATATGCTACAGGAACGACCGGGAAAAGGATCATGGAAGAAGTATCGCTGCCAGTCCATCGTTTTCATTCAGGACCTCTTGGCGGGGATCAGGAAATAGGTGCAATGATCGCGCGCGGAGAAATGGACATGGTCCTTTTTTTCCGCGATCCATTGACATCACAGCCACATGAACCAGATGTATCGGCGCTTATACGCCTATCAGATGTTTATGAAATTCCCTTGGCGACAAATATGGGCACGGCAGAAGTGCTGATACAAGGTTTGAAGCATGGGTATATGGACTGGCTAAAACTACGGCAAAAACAAGGTGAGATAAATGATAAACAAAAGTAATATAGATATTCTGGCTTTCGGCGCACATGCGGATGATGTTGAAATCGGTATGGGTGGCACGATCGCCAAATATGTGCAACAAGGCAGGGAAATTGTCATTTGTGATTTGACAAAAGCTGAAATGTCATCCAATGGAACCGTTCCATTGCGGCAAGAGGAAGCGAATAAGGCTGCTGAAATCCTTGGGGTGAAGAGGATTTCCCTTGATTTACCCGACCGGGGCCTATACATGAAAGCGGAATACATAAATCAAATCATTACGGTCATTCGCCAATATAAGCCTGCACTTGTATTTGCACCATTTTTGGAAGATCGCCATCCCGATCATGGTAACTGTGCCAAATTGGTGGAGGAAGCAGTTTTTTCGGCAGGAGTAAGAAAGTATATGGAAGAAGCAGGCCTTGATTCTCATCGTGTCCAAAATATGTACTATTATATGATCAATGGGTTTCACAAACCGGACTTTGTCGTGGACATCAGCTCCACAATATCGAAAAAGCTGGATAGCCTTAGGGCATACCGCAGCCAATTCGAAGAAAGTCAAGTATCTGTAGAAACACCGCTGGTGAATGGCTATATCGAGACTGTCGAGGCACGGGAGCGGATGTTCGGAAAAGAAGTGGGTCTCGCCTATGCGGAGGGATTCATGACTAAAAAACCGTTACTGATCGATGCCGACTTGTTAGGAGAAAAATAATCTTATGAAATTAAAAATTGGAATTACCTGTTACCCTACAGTTGGGGGTTCTGGTGTCGTAGCAACTGAATTAGGTAAGATGCTTGCAGAAAAAGGACATGAGATACATTTCATTTCTTCAAGCATCCCTTTTCGCCTGAATAAAATGTACTGTAATATTTTTTATCACCAAGTTGAAGTGAACTCATATTCAGTCTTTCAATATCCACCATATGACCTGGCGCTTGCGAGCAAGATGGCGGATGTCGTAAAACGGGAGAAATTAGATATCCTTCACGTTCATTATGCCATTCCACATGCTGTTTGTGCGATCCTTGCAAAGCAGATGTCAGGAAATGAAGTAAAGATCGTAACTACACTTCATGGTACGGATATCACCGTTTTGGGCCATGATCCCTCATTGACCAATTTGATTAAATTCGGCATAGAGCAATCAGATGTCGTTACAGGAGTATCTAATTCCCTTGTTCAGCAAACGCACGAATTAATCGCGCCGGATAAGGAAATCAAAACCGTTTATAATTTTATTGATGAAAGAGAGTACCATAAATCAAATTCCGATTACCTTAAGGATGAATACGGAATCAGGGAAGATGAAAAAGTGATCATACATGTTTCGAATTTCCGTTCGGTCAAGCGAGTGAAAGACGTCATCCAGGCGTTTTATTTAACCCAAAAGAAAACGCCTGCAAAGCTTCTGCTCGTAGGGGATGGGCCGGAAGTGACAACCGTTTTGAAATTGGCTAATGATCTTGGGATCGATGATTCGGTCTTGTTTCTGGGTAAGCAGGATAACCTTGCCGAATTATATTCAATCAGTGATTTGATATTCCTGTTATCGGAAAAAGAGAGTTTCGGACTTGTGCTGCTCGAGGCGATGGCATGTGGAGTTCCTTGTATTGGGACAAATATCGGGGGAATTCCTGAAGTCATCGTTGACGGGGAGACTGGTTATATTTGTGAATTGGGAGATGTCAAAATGGTTGCTGAAAAAGCGATTGGACTTTTAAGCGACCCGGTTTTACATAAACGCTTTTCTGAAGCTGCGCTGGAAAGGGCCAATACTGAATTTCACAGTGATACGATTATGGCTGAGTATGAAGCCATCTACATTCAAGCACTTGAAGGTAAATCCATGGAATAGGGAGGGGATGCTGATGGATCGGTTATTCTTAAAATCAGTACCCATTCTGGAATTGATTGAAGAAGCAGGATACGAGGCTTATTTCGTTGGCGGCTCTGTAAGGGATTATATCCTTGGCAGGCCCATTAACGATGTGGACATCGCCACTTCCGCAACACCCCAGGAAATCAAAAGAATTTTTCCTAATACGGCTGATATCGGGATTGACCACGGAACAGTGCTCGTCATTACGGATACGGGTACATACGAAATTACGACGTTCAGAACGGAAAGCGGGTATTCGGACTTTCGCAGACCCGATGCTGTACAATTTGTCCGTTCTTTGACTGAGGATTTGCAAAGAAGAGATTTTACGATGAATGCAATGGCAATGGATAAGACCGGTAAGATCATCGATCCATTTAATGGTAAGCGAGATTTGGCTGGAAAAAGGATCATCACGGTTGGCAACCCGCATGAAAGGTTTCATGAGGATGCATTGAGAATGATGCGTGCATTAAGATTCGTCAGTCAACTTGATTTTGTACTGGATAAAGAAACCTTTGATTCCCTTAAAGATAATGCCCAGATCATCAGTGAAATTGCTGTCGAAAGAATCCTGGTTGAATTTGAGAAACTATTGGCAGGCTCCAATAAAGTAAGGGCTTTTTCACTCTTGCTGGAAAGCGGTTTATATCAATACCTGCCTCTATTCTCCAGTAAAAAGGATCATTTAATGGAATTATTGAACCTGCCGCTTCATCAGCTAAAAGTGGCAGAAATATGGTCTATAATCATGGTTCACACAAAGGATCAGGAACTGGAAGAAGCTATGAGGGAATGGAAGCTGCCAATGAAAAGCATACGAAACGTTCAACGTACGATACAGCTAGTGAAGAAAGAGGATCCATCAGCCATCGATGTATTTCATGCAGGACATGACGTATTTGTACAAGCTGCAAAAGTCAGGGCGGCGATGACTGGCGGTAATGTATCGGATGCGGAGGAGAATGCACATCAAAGCTACAATGGACTTATTATTAAACAAATGTCGGATCTTGCCGTTACGGGGACGGATTTATTGAATTGGCAACAAGAAAAGCCAGGTCCATGGGTCAAGGAATACTTGGAAAAAATATTGAAAGCTGTCTTGAATGAAGAATTAAGTAATGATAAAGAAGAAATAAAGAGGTGGCTGGTGAAATGCAATCTGAGTTAAGAACAAAGCTGATGGAAGCCCTCTCAAAAGCGGATGGTGCGTTTATATCCGGTCAGGAAATTGCTGAATACATCGGCTGTTCGCGCACAGCTGTCTGGAAGCATATAGAAGACCTGCGCAGTGAAGGGTATAATGTTGAAGCTGTAAGGAAAAAAGGCTACCGGATCATATCAGCGCCGGAAAAAGTCTCCGAGAGCGAAATACAGCTTGGCTTGGAAACAAAAACGATCGGCAAGATGATTCACTATCAGGAAACTGTAGAATCCACGCAAAAAATTGCGCATCAACTCGCAAATGAAGGCGTTCAGGAGGGGACCCTCGTCGTTGCCGAGGAGCAGTTATCCGGAAAAGGAAGGCTAATGAGATCTTGGCATTCCCCAAAATTCAGCGGCATATGGATGAGTCTCATCTTAAGACCGAAAATCCCGATTCATGAGGCTCCTCAGCTTACATTATTGGCAGCGGTCGCTGTTGCTCAGGCTATAGAGGATACCACTGAATTGAAGCCGCAAATAAAGTGGCCGAATGATATTTTGGTGAATCGCAAGAAAGTGGTGGGCATTCTAACCGAGATGCAGGCTGAATCAGATAGGATTCATTCTGTCATTATCGGAATTGGAATGAATATCAATCAGCAATTGGAGGATTTTCCTGAAGATCTGCAGGAAAAGGCGTCTTCCCTTCTTATAGAAAGTGGAGGGACGGTTTCAAGGTCCAAGGTCATTCAGCGAGCATTGTTTCGTCTGGAAAATTTGTACGAACTCTATTTAGATCGAGGCTTCATGCCAATAAAGGATTTATGGGAGAGTTATGCGATCAGTCTTGGACAGGTAATCAAAGCCAGTACCGTTAATGATACGATTGTCGGAAAAGCGTTGGGCATAACGGATTCAGGCGTTTTACTTCTTGAAGACGGCAAAGGAACCGTACATTCGATATATTCTGCAGATATTGAAATTCAGTAGATTTTTGTCAAATTCGTGAAAATTAAATAGAAATTTTCAATTTGGCTTGATATAATGCAAGTGGGCAGTATCTCATGTGAACTGCACCCCCATGAATACCAAATTTATTTGAAAATCTGCCTTGATCCAGAGAACTGGACGGGGACGGAGGGATGAAACTTCTGATGAGACAAAGGGATTGACTAAAAAGATAAGTGCTGTTTATTGATCGATATGTGGCTTTTTCAGCCATTTTTCGTAGTAAAACAGATACTTTTTTAGTCAGTCCTTTTTTTGCGCATGAATGTATAGACACCAGTTTTCGCTGATGTTTTCATCTCCTCCATCAAAAGGAGGAAACGTAATGAAATTGTCCGGAGATTTTTTGAAAATGAAACAAAATCAAGAGAAAATTGTCATGCTGACGGCTTATGATTACCCGTCAGCAAAGTTAGCCGAACAATCAGGTGTAGACATGATTTTAGTCGGAGATTCTTTAGGAATGGTCGTATTGGGATATGAGTCAACGATTCCAGTTACGGTGAACGACATGATCCATCATACAAAGGCAGTAAAACGAGGGGCACCCAATACATTTGTCGTGACGGATATGCCATTTATGAGCTATCACCTATCTATGGATGAAACACTCAAAAATGCAGCCAGGATCATGCAGGAAGGTCATGCGGATGCCGTAAAGCTTGAGGGAGCGGATGATGTTGTTGAAAAAATATCAGCATTGACCAAGGCGGGCATCCCTGTTGTAGCCCATCTTGGATTGACTCCTCAATCAGTCGGCGTTCTGGGCGGATATAAAGTGCAAGGAAAAGATGCCGAAAGTGCAGCACGGCTATTGGAAGATGCGAGAAAGTGTGAAGCGGCGGGGGCGATGGCAGTAGTCTTTGAATGTGTTCCATATCAAGTGGGGGAACTCGTCACACGGAACCTTGTCATTCCAACGATTGGAATTGGGGCAGGTGCTGAAACGGATGGTCAAGTCCTCGTTTACCATGATGTCATCAAGTATGGCGTAGACCGGCTGGCGAAATTCGTAAAAGTTTATGGAGATGCCAATGAACTGATTGGCCAATCGATTACAAGCTTCGTGAATGAAGTGAAATCTAAAGTTTTTCCGTCGGAGAAACATACATTCACGATGAAGGAAGAGCAGCTTTCTGAACTTTATGGAGGCAAAAGATGAAAACATTTACATCAGCAGCTGATTTGCAATTGGCACTTAGAGAGGAAAAAAACAAGAACAAAAGCATTGGCTATGTAGCGACAATGGGGTTTTTACATGAGGGGCATGCAACCCTTTTGGAAAAGGCGCGCAAAGAAAATGACATTGTGGTAATGAGTATTTTTGTCAATCCGACGCAATTTGGACCCAATGAGGATTTTGAAACATATCCGCGGGATTTGGAACGGGATGAAAAAGTCGCAGCCAATGGCGGAGTTGATTATCTCTTCTATCCAACCGTCCACGAAATGTACGGTGAAGAACCATCCGTAAAGGTTGTTGTCCAAAGCAGGACGGATGTTTTATGCGGCAGACAAAGGCCTGGACACTTTGATGGTGTTGCGACAGTGTTAACGAAATTCTTCAATATCATTCTTCCTGATAGAGCTTACTTTGGTAAGAAAGATGCCCAGCAAGTCGCCGTGATAGATGGATTGATCAAAGACTTTAATTTCCCTATCCAGCTTATTGCTGTAGATACCGTACGTGAAGAAGATGGGTTAGCGAAGAGCTCGCGAAATGTGAACCTATCAGATCAGGAGCGCTTGGAGGCTAAAGAGCTGTACCAAAGTTTATTGAAGGCCAAAGAGGCGGTTGAATCAGGTGAAAGAAATGCAGCAACCGTCACGGCTATAGTAAGTGAACATATTGGTGCCAACACAAGTGGAGTGATCGACTATATTGAAGTCTATCAATACCCTGAACTTAAACCGCTTGAATCGCTGGCTGGAAATATCATCATTGCAATGGCTGTAAAGTTCAAGCATGCAAGACTAATTGATAATATCACTTTATATGCAGAATAATTCATGAAGATCAGGGGGAATTGAGATGTTTCGAACGATGATGAATGGAAAAATCCACCGTGCAAGGGTAACTGAGGCTAATTTGAACTATGTAGGCAGCATTACGATTGATGAAGACATAATTGATGCGGTTGGTATTCTGCCTAATGAAAAAGTCGCCATCGTGAATAATAATAATGGTGCACGACTTGAAACGTATGTGATTGCGGGTGAACGGGGCAGCGGTGTCGTGTGTTTGAACGGAGCGGCAGCAAGACTGGTGCAGCCGGATGACATCGTGATAATCATTTCTTATGTGATGGTTTCAGAGGATAAACTGCGGGATCATAAACCAAAAGTTGCGATCATGGATGAAAATAACAAAATCATTGATCTCATTTCAAACGAACCTGCAGCTACAGTCATGTAAGCGGAGGGCCGGCACAATATGCATGGATCATGCATACAGGTGCCGGCCCTTTTCGTTCTTTGATGAACCGCTTGTTTCCTTTATTACGATTATTATGGTATAAAAAAGATAAGAGAATTCCATCAGGAAGTGGAGAAAGTGAAGTTTGAGGTGTACAATTCATGATGCAACGATATGTAGTGGTCGATTTGGAAACAACAGGGAATTCTCCGAAAAAAGGGGATAGGATTATTCAATTTGCTGGCGTGGTCATCGAAAATGACCAGATTGTGGATGAATACTCGACATATATCCACCCTGGACAGGAAATTTCCTTGTTTATTGAGGAATTGACCGGAATAAGCAACGAGACGGTAAAAAATGCACCTGACTTTGAAGATGTTGCAGAAAATATTGCCCGGCTTATAGAAGGGGCTTGTTTTGTTGCCCATAATGTTTTATTTGATTTATCTTTTCTACAGGAAGAACTGGTAAGATGCGGATTTGAGCCGTTTTATGGTTCCACCCTTGATACAGTGGAGTTAGCGAAAATATTAAAACCAACATCCGATGGATATAAGCTGCACCAGCTGGCTAAAGAAGAAAACCTGGATCATTCCAGGCCCCATCAAGCGGATAGTGATGCATATGCGACCGCTTTATTATTGTTGGAACTGAAAAAAAAGCTGATGAATCTTCCAGTGATGACACTTAAACAGTTATATCGATTATCATATTCCTTACAAAGTGAGATTTCCGAATTGATAGATGCTTGCATTGCAAGCAAACTTGCTAAAGCAGAAGTCCATTCACCTGATCTCATTACTTATAGGGGCCTTGCATTTAAAAAGGCCGAAGACGAAAGTGATCAAGAAGACACGGGGGCGGAATTTCCGCTCGATGATGAGAAAAAAATAGCCATGCTTCAATGTGCATACCCTTCCTTTGAAGCAAGAAGCGGACAACTTGATATGATGAACATGATTCACCATTCCTTCGAATCCAGCCAGGATGCAATCATTGAAGCTGGGACAGGTATTGGGAAATCCATAGGCTATCTGCTTCCGGCCGTCTATTTTTCAAAAAAGCATCAAAAACCTGTCGTCGTTTCGACATACACGCTTCAGCTACAGGATCAACTACTTCAAAACGAGGTTCCCAAACTTAAAAAAATACTTCCCTTTACCTTTCAAGCTGTTCTGCTAAAGGGGAGAAGTAATTATTTAAGCCTGGCAAAGTTCGAAAGGGCATTGCGTGAGAAGGAAGATAATTATGAAACGGCATTAACGAAAATGCAGATATTGGTTTGGCTTACTGAAACCGTAACAGGCGATAAAGATGAATTGAATCTTACAAGCGGCGGTCAGCTATTTTGGAACAGGCTTCAAAGTGATGGTCTTACATACGCCGGATTAAAACAGCCCTGGCTTGAATTGGATTTTTTTGAACGGGCAAAAAGAACAGCGGGCAAGGCGGATATCATCATTACTAACCATTCATTTTTAATGACGGATCTGCTTACAGAAGATGCCTTGATTCCCAAAAAAGGGTATTTGATACTCGATGAAGCACACCATTTGGAACAGGCGGCATCTAAACAGCTTGGGAGCAGGCTTAATTACATTTCGGTAAAGACGGTTTTGAACAGACTAGGGACGTCAGATCAAAAGCAATTATTATATAAATTGGACAGGATGCTCTTAAATAATGGACTGGCAGATGGGAAGTCCACGCATGAATTAGATCAAAAGCTTAGTGATTTTTCCTATGAATTCGAACAGCTTTTTTATTACATTTCCAATCAGGCGGAAAAACTTTCGCGTTCCATGAGTCCGAAACGGCTTTCGTTCAAAATAGATGATGGAAGATGGGGTAAAGCGATCCTGGTCGCTGAGCGATTGGTGGATTTATTAGGATACATCATCACGGAGTTAGAAAAAAGATTAACTCTTTTATTGAATAATGAGTCCCCCTTAGGAAAAAATTCATTATTTCACTTGAATGATATCGAGGTGCTGTTAGGACATTTACAGGATACCAGGGACTCCTTGCATGAATTTTTCATCAAGCCGCATGAAGAAAATATTTATTGGCTTGATTATACGAATGCAGCACCCCAGCATGGGGTGACTTTGACGGTTCAGCCGATTGCAGGAAGCAAACGGCTATGGGATTCCTATTTCGGGCGCCAAAAAAGTGTGGTCATGACATCGGCAACCCTCGTGGTGAAGGATTCATTTAAGTATTTTAAAGAACAACTCGGTTTAGAGAATGAGTCAATGCAGACAGCAAGTTTTCCTTCACCCTTTCCTTATAAGGAACTCGTAAAGGTTCTGGTTCCAAATGATCTACCAGATATCAATTGCTTATCAGTGGAGGAATTCTCCGAAACCGCGGCAAACCATATTATTGCTGCCGCTCAAGCGGCGAAAGGGAGGATGATGGTCTTATTCACCTCGCATGAAATGCTGCGGGCGACCTATCATTCCATCAAAGACAGTGGGGTCCTGGATGAGTTCACCCTGTTTGCACAGGGGATTTCTGGCGGAAGCCGGATGAGGCTCCTCAGGAATTTCCAAAACTTCGAGAAAGCCGTCCTGTTTGGGACAACCAGCCTATGGGAAGGCGTCGATATCCCAGGCGAGGATTTATCTTGTTTAATCATTGTCAGGCTGCCATTTTCGCCACCGGATGAACCAGTGACAGCTGCAAAATGCCAACTTCTCGAGAAGCAAGGGCGTAATCCTTTCTCTGCGTATTCTTTACCTGAAGCCCTGTTAAGGTTCCGGCAAGGATTCGGCAGGCTTATACGGACGCCAGAAGATAAAGGCATTTTGGTTATTCTTGATCGCCGCATCATCACTGCTAAATATGGAACTGAATTTCAAAAGGCCATTCCTGAAGTGGACTGGCACCAAGCCTCAATAACAGAAATGGCTGAAATGATAGAGAATTGGATTTAAAGAATCGTTAGATTTTTCATTAATCTAAAATGAATTTTTATGAATTTATAAAGAAAAATAACCTTTGAACTGGTATAATGTGATAGGTGGTAAAGCCTTCAAATCCTATTCATACCAGTGGTTGTTGACAATTTATAAAAATGGAGGGGCGTTTTCATGGAAAGTAAAATCGAAGTAATTTCAACAGTCAGGTTGCAACATTCTCCTGATCTGTATAAAATTGTGGATTCCTTGAACCGAACATTGAAAAAAGACGATTTAATGTTCGGTCTCGCATTGGATTCCGAAGATCAAGAAAAAGCGATATTTACAATTTATCGTACATAGAAAGAGGGAAAAGCAGCTTTGAAAAAATGGTTGATTATTGCTTCCATCTTGGTCCTTTGTTTTATCGGATTTGTCAGCGGGGCATATATTAAAGCGTTGCAGCCTAAAAAAGAGGCTGGTAATGAGGCTTTTAAAAAGGCGAAGGAAGAGGGCGGCCTTGTGACCATGGAAGAATTCTACCTTTATAATGGGCAGGATTCATACTCCGTCATCATTGGTAAGGGAGAAAAAGGGACTAAAAAAATAGTCTGGCTTCCTGAGGACAAGAAGAAAGAAATAGTAGTGGAAAACTTTAAAGATGGTAAATCGAAAAAAGAGATTTTAAACATTGTCAAAGAAAATCTTCATCCCCAAAAAATCATTTCGGTTAAGCTAGGCATGGAAAAGAACGTTCCGCTTTGGGAAGTAACGTATCTTGATGAATCCGAGCGTTTTAACTATGACTATTATGATTTTAAAACTGGGGAATGGCTAAAGTATTATCGAAGCATTTAGAATGGAGGATTAATTAAAATGAAATTAGCGAACCGGGTTCAGTCATTAACGCCATCAACAACATTGGCCATTACGGCAAAAGCAAAGGAGCTTAAGGCCCAAGGTCTGGATATAATTGGTTTGGGTGCTGGTGAACCAGATTATAATACACCCCAACATATCATAGATGCAGCACTTCTTTCCATGAATGAAGGTCAAACTAAATACACGCCATCCGCTGGTCTTCCGAAGCTAAAAGAAGCAATTGCGGCTAAATTGAAGCGTGATCAAGGCTTGGATTACAAACCGTCTGAAATTGTAGTTGGCTCAGGTGCAAAGCACGCGCTTTACACATTGTTTCAAGCTATCCTGGATGAAGAAGATGAAGTCATTGTTCCGATACCATATTGGGTAAGCTATCCTGAGCAAATCAAGCTTGCTGACGGAAAGCCGGTTTATGTAGTCGGTAAAGAAGAAAATCAATATAAAATCACAAAAGAACAATTAGAACAAGCAATCACCGAAAAAACGAAAGCGGTTATCATCAACTCGCCAAGCAATCCTACGGGCATGCTTTATTCCAGGGAAGAATTGGCGGCTATCGGGGAAGTTTGCCTTGCTCATGATATCTTGATCGTTTCCGACGAAATTTACGAAAAATTGGTTTATGGAAATGCTAAACATACATCCATTGCAGAGATTTCACCTGAATTGAAAAAGCAAACGATCATCATCAATGGTGTATCTAAATCGCATTCGATGACTGGCTGGAGAATTGGTTATGCAGTCGGAGAAGAGTCCATCATTAAAGCAATGACGAACCTTGCCAGCCATAGCACATCAAATCCTACCACAACTGCTCAATATGGTGCGATTGCCGCTTATGAAGGTACACAAGAACCTGTTGAAGAAATGCGTCAGGCATTTGAAGGCCGTTTGAATAAGATATATGATAAACTGGTTGAAATTCCGGGCATAAGCTGCATTAAACCACAAGGTGCATTTTATTTATTCCCGAACGTTAAACGTGCAGTTGAATTAACAGGGTACAGCAATGTCGAAGATTTTACGACTGCGTTGCTGGAAGAAGCTCAAGTGGCTGTTATTCCAGGTTCAGGGTTCGGTGCACCTGATAACATCAGACTCTCTTATGCAACTTCACTTGAGCTGTTGGAAGCTGCAGTTGAAAGAATACAATCATTCGTTAAATCAAAAATGGCATAATTTTTTAATAACCTGCAGACTACCTGGCTACATCAGGGTCTGCAGGTTTTTTTTTGATAGGATCCATTCGGGAAGTGGACATGAAAAGCATTTGGCTCATTTCACTAAAAGATGGATTATTTGCCCCCCTTTATGTTTTTTGTCTTCGGAGAAACAGTTCATTAAACAAGCTTTTAAAGAAAAATAAAAATCATATATGATTTTTAATAAAAACCGATTGCAATCATATATGATTTCATATATGATGAAAATATGGAAGAGAAAAACAAAACACCCAGTAAAAAACAAATAGCTTATGAGCACCTTCGTAAATTAATTTTGGATGGAACATATGGTTCTGGACAGCGGATCATTATCGATCAAACGGCAAAAGAACTAAGTTTAAGTCCGATTCCTGTCAGGGAAGCGATCAGACAACTGGAATCCGACGGCCTCATTCAATATAAGCCTTATAGTGGAGCAGTGGTTACAAGCATTAATGAGAGCGAATACATTGAAACTCTATCTGTTCTATCTTTGCTTGAAGGATATGCAGCTGCCCTCAGTTCTTTAACGATGAAAGATGATGATTTTGAAAATCTGATTAATTTAAACAAAGAAATGGAAAAAGCCCTCCATAACTTTGAATTGGAGCTGTTTGGTAAGTTAAACGAATGTTTTCATGAGCAAATTTATGAAAAGTGCGGAAATTCCTTTTTAAAAGAGGAAATTAAACAGGCGCAACAAAGAATGAATAGAGTCAGAAAGTCCATGTTCACCATGGTACCGCAACGTGCAGTCCAATCGATTCGCGAACATGAAAGCATCATAAAGCTTTTAAAGGAAAAAGCATCTTTTGAAGAAATTGAATCACTGGTGAGAAAGCATAAATTGAATGCCATCAGTACATTCAAGCAGAGGTCGGAAACTAATCACGATCAGGCACTTTGATGACCCAGGCCTTGTTTTATAATAGTCGATCGATTATTCATAAAAGCAAGGCCGATTTTTTATGTTAATTATTCCGAATATTCAAATAACGAAAGGGCGGTAGAAAAAATGTACGAGGAAATCAAAAGTCGTTTAAGAGGATCCATCGCTCCAATTATCACTCCGTTTGATGACAAGATGGAAGTGGATGTAAAGGCAATTGAAAATCTAGTAAACTGGCATATTGAAAGCGGTTCCCATGGAATCTCGGTATGCGGGACTACCGGCGAGCCGAGTTCTCTAACGATTGAGGAACGTGAATTAGTGATGGAAACGGCAATCAAAACAGCAAAAGCACGTGTTCCGGTTGCACCAGGTACTGGATCTGCCAATCAGAAAGAAACATTGCATTTGACTAAAAGGGCACAGGAAATGGGGGCTGATGCTGCTTTAGTCATCGTTCCTTATTACAATAAGCCGAATCAACAGGCACTTTACAATCACTTTAAGACGGTGGCCGATTCAGTTGATATCCCGCTTATCGTTTATAACATTCCCGGAAGAACCGCAACGAATTTGGAAGTGAAGACATTGGCACGCCTTGCTGAAGATTGTGAAAATATAATTGGAGTAAAGGAATCTAATAAAGATTTTGAACATGTGAACCGTGTCTTATTAAATTGCGGAAGGGATTTTCTCTTATATTCGGGCATCGAATTATTATGCTATCCGATGTTGGCCATTGGAGGGGCAGGACATATTAGTGCGACAGCCAATATCACACCTAAAGAAGTGGCGGAAATTTATAACCATTGGGTGGAGGGTGATGTGGAAAAGGCACTTGACCTTCATTACAAATTAATGCCATTGAATGATGTTTTGTTTAAAGAAACGAATCCAGGACCCTTAAAAGCTGCGATGGGGATGATGGGGAAAATCAATCCTGCATTACGGCCTCCTATGGGACCGCCTTCGGAGCCGTTGGCAAAAGAACTGCGTGAAACCCTTCAATCATACGGATTGATTGACCAAATAATCCAGTCATAATTGCTAAATTGGGAAGATTACACAAATCCAAACGATTTTTGTCATCTTCCCGAATTAATTTTTAGAGGAGGATGTATTCATGCAAACCTTTCCGGTGCAAAATGTCAAGCATTACATCAATGGTCAATTTGTCGATGGTATCTCAGGTAAAACATTTGAAAATCTTAGCCCTTTTAATAATCAAGCAATCAATAACGTGGCAGAAGGATTTAAAGAGGATATTGATCAAGCGGTCGCTGCCGCAAGAGCTGCATTCGATAATGGCCCATGGAGAACCATGAAAGTGGAAGAAAGACTAAAGTACATTAATAGGATTGCTGATTTAATTGAAGAGAATGCCGAAGAAATTTCCTTTCTGGAATCACTTGATACAGGGTTGCCGATTAGCCAGACAAAAAAACAAGCGGCAAGGGGAGCGGAGAATTTCCGTTTTTATTCTGAAATGGTGAAGAGCAGGCTAATAGGAGAGTCATATCAAGTGGATGACACTTTCATCAATTATACGATTCATAAATCGATAGGAGTGGCAGGATTAATCACCCCTTGGAATGCGCCTTTCATGTTAGAAACCTGGAAAATCGCCCCGGCCCTGGCTACAGGTAATACATGTGTCCTTAAACCGGCGGAGTGGTCCCCCTTGACTGCCAATAAATTAGCACAAATCATTGATCAATCCGGTCTGCCAAAGGGAGTATTTAATATCGTTCACGGTTTTGGGGAGACAGCAGGGGCGTCCTTGGTTGCCCATCCTGAAGTCCAATTGATATCCTTTACCGGAGAAACGACAACCGGCGCTGAAATCATTAAAAATGGTGCAGATACAATGAAACGTTTTTCCATGGAGCTTGGAGGGAAATCACCAGCCGTCATTTTTGAAGATGCCGATCTAGAAAAGGCCCTGGATTCAGTGGTATGGGGAATCTATTCATTCAATGGGGAGCGCTGCACAGCCAATTCCAGATTATTTGTCCATGAATCGATAATAGACCAGTTTGTTGCAGAATTGAAGGAACGTGTTCATTCTATCAAAATTGGAAATCCAATGGATCCAGAAACGGAAATCGGACCTCTGATCCATCGTACCCATTTTAATAATGTCTCCCGATATCTGGATATAGCAAAAGATGAAGGGGCGGAAATTGTAAGCGGTGCTATACCAAGTGCGTTCAAGGAAGGGAATTATATTGCCCCGACGCTTCTCTTGAACTGTACAAATGATATGACGGTGGCACAAGAAGAGATTTTTGGGCCAGTCATGGCAGTCATTCCTTTCAAGACTGAAGAGGAAGTACTGAAAATGGCCAATGATGTAAAGTACGGGCTAGCTGCTTATGTATGGACAAATGATATGAAACGAGGACATAGATTTGCTCAAGCCGTCGATAGCGGGATGGTCTGGGTGAATTCCCAAAACGTCAGGGATTTGCGGATACCGTTTGGAGGATCGAAATATAGTGGGGTAGGACGTGAAGGTGGACATTATAGCTTTGAATTCTATACGGAAACCCAAGTTATCCACGTAGCAATTGGAGAACATCACATTCCGAAATTTGGGGACGTAAAACGAAATGCCGTTTCTTCTGCTGAAAACTAATCCGGGTGTCATAAAGAAGGGGAGATTACTATGAATTTTTCTATTATTCGTGTTGCGAGAACAATACTTAATGTAACGGATTTAGATAGATCCAGAGCCTTTTATGTGGATGCTTTAGGTTTTATTGAAACGGAAAGAACGAATGATCACATATATTTACGTGGTTTAGAGGAAGCGCATCATCACTCGCTTATCTTGCAAAAGGCAGAAAAGCCAAGCGTTGAAGCGATAGGATACAAGGTTGAAAAAGAGGAAGACCTTGAAGAATTGGAATCTTTCTTTCTGTCCAAGGGAATGAAAATGAAGTGGATGCAGGAAGGAACACAGCATGCACTAGGCAAATCGCTCCGAGTACAGGATATTTCCGGATTGCCAATCGAATTTTTCAGCAAAATGGATAAAGCAGAGAGAATGCTGCAACGATTCGATATGCATAGGGGTTCAAGGGTCCAAAGGATCGATCATGTGAATTGTAATGTAACAAATGTGCAAAAAGCCTATGATTTTTATGTGAAAGAATTAGGTTTTGCCTGCTCGGAAGATACAGTGGATGAGTCGGGCCAATTATGGGCAACGTGGCTACATAGAAAGCAAACCGTCCATGACCAGGCATTCATGAACGGAATCGGCCCAAGACTTCATCATGTAGGCTTCTTTTTGCCTGACCCCCTTGCAATTATCCATGCCTGTGATGTACTGGCATCACTTGGATATGCACAGTCCATCGAACGCGGACCCGGACGGCATGGCCTATCCAATGCATTCTTCCTATATTTAAGAGACCCGGACGGTCACAGAATCGAATTATACAATGGGGATTACTTAACATCTGACCCGGATACCGAACCGATTCATTGGGATTTGAATGATCCAAGACGCCAGACATTCTGGGGAGCCAAAGCACCGGATTCATGGTTTGATGAGGCTTCTGCTGTTCTTGATATAATATCAGGTGAAGAAGTTCCTCTTAAAGAACCGATTCTGGCAAAAAGCAAGCCTGAATTCATCATCTGAAAAAAGCGGATTCAAGGATGAATGATCGAGTGTTTCGGCATAACATGCATTAACTTCACATGGTCATTTGGATGGGCACTTGTGCATATATACCTTTTCCAAGACCAATTGTCACCTTTTAAGAATTGGTGAATAGGTGTTGGAAAACTGGAAGATGAATATGGCTATCATTTGAAACGTGAAAGTATAAATAAGCGGAAACGGTTGAAGGATATGCGAGCCAAGTCTATTGTGAAAGTGCAAATCTTCTAAAAGATATGGTCTGGGACAGGGCAGCAGTGGGAACTAACTGCTGCCCTATCTGTAATTGTCCCGGCTAGACAAAATGCGTACGGAAAGCTTAGGGATGGGCTTAGACCTTCTTTGTGCAGATGAGTTGTTTGGATTTTTTTGGTGATTTCTGACAATGGAGAGGCTCAATACTATTTGAAAAATAAATATCTGAAGAGGTGTTAAGATATGGTTCGGTTGGAAAAAAACCTTCAAGAATCGGAACAAACAAATAAAGTGGATTATGAAAGGATTGTTGCCTCCAAAGAGTTTCAGAATATGCTTTCCGATAAAAAGAAATTCGTCATCCCTTCTACGATATTCTTTATGGGATATTCCCTGCTTTTGCCCTTCTTGGTTTTTTACACAGATATCCTGGATCACCCTTTCACTGGGGACATAACATGGGCTTGGGTGTACGGTGTCTCCATTACAGTTATGTCTGTATGGGTTTGCAGCGTATATGTAAGGAAATCAGAAAAAATCGATGAACAAATAAATGAAATCATCGAGAAAGAAGGGCTTTGAAGCATGAATTGGACAGTTATTATTCTCTTTGCACTAATGTCGATAGGCACTCTTTTCATTACGTATTTCGCTTCCAAAAAAACAAAAACGGCAGGCTCATTTTATACGGCTGGGGGCGGTTTGACCGCTAGGCAAAATGGACTTGCATTGGCCGGGGATTTTATGTCGGCTTCCACATTTTTAGGGTTGATTGGAGCATTTTCCTTAACGGGGTATGATGGATTCTTCCTGATGTACGGTGCCCTTGTTTCATTTCTTGTCGTGTTATTCCTGGTGGCTGAACCATTAAGGAACTTAGGAAAATACACATTGGCTGATATGGTGACTACAAGGTTTAAATATAAACAGGTCCGGGGAGTGACCGCTTTTAATACCTTGGTGATATCAGTCATGTACATGCTGGGTCAACTTGTTGCGGCAGGCGCTTTATTTAAATTGCTTTTGGACATCCCGTATAATACCTCTGTCATCATCGTAGGTATTGTCATGTTGGTATTTGTTCTATTTGGGGGGATGACGGCGACGAGCTGGGTGCAGATCATTAAAGCCATCCTGCTGATTGGCGGAGTGTTTATATTATTCATGATCGTCATGTGGAAGTTGAATTATAGTTTCATTGGAATTTTTACGGAAATGAAAACAGCGACACCCATGGGTGCAGATTACCTGAAGGCAGGTATTAAATATGCCAGTGGGTGGGATGCAGCTTCCTTGTCTCTGGGCCTAATTCTGGGAACGGCAGGTCTACCGCACATTTTAATACGTTTTTTGACTGTCCCGAATGCACAAGTGGCAAGGAAGTCTGTTGTTTGGGTGATGTGGATTATGGGTGCTTTTCATATCATGGTCATTTTTCTCGGATTCGGTGCTGCGAAGTTGGTTGGAACATCGAATATCATGGCCGCTAATCCGGCGGGTAACATGGCTGCACCATTATTGGCCCAACTTGTGGGCGGGGACATCTTATTCGCCTTTATTGCGGCCGTTTCCTTCGCAACGATACTCGCAGTAGTTGCGGGAATCGTTTTAACAGGTGCTACGGCATTTTCACATGATTTTTATAATGAGATATTAAAAGATGGAAAAGCGACGGAAAAACAGCAAATGACGATGGCAAGATGGGCTTCCGTTGGTGTGACTGCACTTGCAATCGTTTTATCATTAGGTCTTCAGGAATTCAATGTAGCGTTTCTGGCATCGATTGCTTTTACATTGGCAGCCAGTTCGAATTTGCCAGTCATCCTTCTCACCATCTATTGGAAAAAATTCAATAAAACCGGTGCAATAGTCGGTATGATGACAGGTCTTTTTGGTACACTTTTGCTAGTGGCATTAAGTCCAAATGTCTGGAACCCGGTCCCCGGGGCAACCATCATGACAGGTGACCCGATTTTTCCTTTGAATTCACCAGGAATCGTTTCCATTCCGCTTGGATTCCTCGCCTGCTATTTGGGTGCCTTGATCGGTAATCGCACGACTGGTTTGAGAACGGTTGCAAAAGACAATTATAATGAAATACTCGTAAAGTCCAATACCGGTCATGATGTTAAGGGTGTTTTGCGACATTGAATGATGTAAAAGCGTGCCTAGAAATAAAGCGCCGGTCAACGCACTTGTGAATGGATTAGAAAAAGCAGCCATCTCCTGATGAGTTGCTTTTTTCTTTACAATGGATAAAAAAATCGAACAAAGGTGCACTAATTTCAAGGATAACTGGGCATTCATTCAGAAAATGTTTCTAGAAATTTGACGGCGCCTTTGGAAAGATAGCGTTCTTCGAGCCAAATAAGGGCGGCTTCGGATTGTACTTCACAATCTATCAATTCGACAATTTTTATCCCCTGGGTTGAAAACGATTTGGATGTGGTGCGTGGCATGATGGTAGCGCCTATTCCTTCCTTCACTAAAGATAAGATCATTGCGGCATCAGGACATTCACATACAATCGTAGGTTCGAATCCATGTCTTAAACATTCATCCACTATTAGTTCGTAAGTACCTTGACCGCTAACCCTATGCAGCAATAAGAGGGGATATTCTTTAATTTGTTTGAATTCGATGGAGTCTGGGATATCCCAATTTTTTGGGGTGACAAGCACAAAACCCTCCGGCGGAAGGCTAATCGATGAGAATTGCTTACCGTTAATAGGAAGCCGTACAATGGCCAACTCGATTTCCCTGTTTATTAAGCCTTCTGTCAATCGGAACGTATCACCTTCCATTAACTTGAATCGTATGTCAGGGTATTTAACTCTAAAGGTCCTCATCCTTTGCGGAATGTAAGAAAAGCAAGTTTTTACTGACCCTATGGAAAGAGTGCCCTTTACCCCTTTACTGACTTCCTTCACTTCCAGTAGTGATTCTTCAAACTGGTTTAAGAGAGCTTCAGCCTTTTTATAAAGGACCTTGCCAGTTTCAGTGAGTTCAAGTTTCTTTCCGTTCCGATCGAAAAGTTTTTCACCGATTTCCATTTCCATTAATTTAAGTTGCTGGCTAAGAGGCGGTTGAGCCATATGTAATTTTTTTGCGGCTTTGGTTACTTGCTCTTCCTGAACGATTGTCACAAAATATTTTAACTGCCGGATGTCCATTATATACACCTCATACATATGATTAACATATACATATTGAATTTTTTAAGTATTATATATATATCATAACACATGGTATATTTTGTTATAGGAATTAATTCAATATTTGGAATTTATTTAATTGTAAGCGCTTCATTAAATTGAACTAAGGGGGATGTCATTATGCCGGCTAAAACAGGTAAAGAATATATCGATAGGGTAGACAAGGCAAAGGCGAATGTATGGATCAATGGGGAGCAAGTAAAAGATAAGATCAGCCAACACCCAGCTTTTAAAGGGGTCATGAAAACACAGGCCGAATTATATGATTTGCAGCATGATTCCGCGAAAAATGACCTCATGACTTATATTTCACCAACTTCAAACGAAAGAGTAGGGACCTCATTCATGCAGCCGCGGACTAAGGAAGACCTTGAAAAAAGGAGGAAGATGATTCAAGAATGGGCAAGGCATAATAATGGAATGATGGGACGTTCCCCTGATTATATCAACAGCGGGATGATGGCGTACGGTACTGCAGCGGATATGTTCGGCACTCAGGATTCGGCATTTGCAAAAAATATGAAGGATTATTATGAGCTCTGCCGGGAAAAGGATTTGTCGTTGACACATACCTTGATTCAACCACAGGTTAATAGGGGAGTTAGTGCCGCAAAGCTTCCGGATCCTTACATTGCTGCAAGAATTGCTGGCAAGAATTCAGAAGGGCTTATTATTAAGGGAGCCAGATTATTAGCTACACAAGGAGGAATAACGGATGAAATCATGGTTTTCCCTTCGACATTGTTAAAACAATCAGAAGAAGAAAACCCTTATGCATTCGCATTCTCGATACCAAATAATACACCGGGGTTGAAATTCATCTGTCGTGAATCATTCGACTATGGCAAATCACATTTTGACCATCCACTTGGTTCACGATTTGAGGAGATGGATACGATTATCGTTTTTGATGATGTAGTCGTTCCTTGGAATCGGGTATTTGCATATGGGGATGTCGGCATTTGCAACCAGGCTTATAATGAAAGCAATGCAGTTGTTCATATGACCCATCAGGTGGTAGCGAAGAATATCGCCAAAACCGAGTTCATTTTGGGGATTTTGCAGCTTATGGCGGAAACCATCAATATCGGGCAATACCAGCATGTTCAGGAGAAAATCTCGGAAGTCATCATGGCGCTTGAAACGCTAAAGGCTTTCATAACAGCTTCGGAGGCAAACGCGAATTTGGATAAATGGGGAATGATGACACCTGATTTTACACCATTAAACATAGCCCGTAATTATTATCCGAAAATTTACCCTAGATTCAGTGAAATAATGCAGCTTCTTGGAGCTAGCGGCTTAATGGCGATTCCAAATGAAGCCGATTTCAATTCGGAGCTTCGACCGGATTTGGATAAATATCTTCAAGCAGCGAATGGCGGAGCCCATGACAGGGTCAAATTGTATCGTCTCGCATGGGATGTATGCATGAGTTCATTTGGATCCAGGCAAACCCTGTACGAACGATTCTTTTTTGGAGATCCGGTCCGTATGGCGAGCGCTTTATATAACGGCTATGATAAACAGGAATATGTGGATCGTGTCAAGGAGTTCCTGAACCGTACTGAAAACCTTGCCGAAATCAACTGAGCCCGGCAGTATTGGCAAAACATTTCATATTAAAGCCCTTCCCGATGATGAGGAAGGCCTTTAATATGAAAGCTTATTCATTTATTATATCGATTATGGATATTATTCTTCTTATATGTTCCAAAATCACTGAATTCCGTAAGTTCCATGGAGAGGGCAAGATATCTTTTTGAAAAGAGGGAAGCCAAATGGGATTCAATCGTTTCGAAAAGGTGCTCACATACTTTGGTTTTATCACTGTCTTTACGTCCAGCGCCAATTTTTAAGGTGGCATGAATAAAGGCATCATCCTCTGTACCATCGGCAACACGATAATGATTCAATTCAATGGCCCGCGATCGAATGCCGCCAATTGGAAAGATGGAAGGATAGGATATCAGTACATCATTCACCTTCCTTAATAAGCTGTCAATCTGGATTTCATCTTTGATATTATCCGTATATTCAATAATGATATGAGGCATGTGATCAGTCCCTTCCATTAATTATGGATTTTAGATGCGGCCTAACCCCGCTTTCGGTAAAAATATCGTCACCGACTATTGTGTTGACGAGTTTTCCGATACCTTCAATTTCAGTGATGATTTCATCGCCTACAGCAGTATCCGCCAATCCTTCAGGTGTGCCTGTCAATATGATATCGCCTGGGCTCAATGTCATGAAGCTGCTAAAATATTCAATTAAATCAGCAATGCCGAAAATCATGTCTTTCGTGTTGCCTTGCTGAGTCAATTTTCCGTTGACGTAAGTTTTGATGGCAAGATTCGAAGGATCTGGAATATCCTCGGCATCGACAAGCCAAGGCCCAATGGGGGTACAGGTATCGCGATTTTTGACCTTTAAGTTTGGTCGGTAGTAATTCTCCAGATAATCCCGTATTGCATAATCATTTGCAATCGTATATCCACATACATACTTAAAGGCTTCTTCCTTTTTAATGCTCTTCGCCTTTTTACCTATGACCACTGCCAGTTCACATTCATAATGCATAAAAGCTGCATCAGCAGGCCGTCTTGTCTGTCCCCGGTGGCCGATAAAGGTATTGGGGCCTTTTAAGAACGCAAGGGGTTCTTCTGGGGCTTTAAAAGCAAGCTCCTTCGCATGGTCTGCATAATTCAAGCCAAGTGCGAAGACAGTTCGTGGTTCCACTGGGGGAAGCCAGACAACATCCTGCTCATTGACAATCCGGCCATCCGCCAATTGGAGCTGGCCATGATATTCAATTGCTGGATGTACGGCACCTGCATAGGCTACACGTGCGCTCTTCATAAAATCCCCTCCAGTGATAGTTTTTCCTCGGAAATGATAGTATTTTCCAAATATCCGATTTCATCAATTTCTATTCTGACATGATCATTGGCTTTTGCCAGCGGTGCATTCTCTGGAACTCCAACTAGAAGGACGTCACCTGTACTCAATGTCATGAAGTCTGTTACATCCTCAATAAGGCGGGATATGGAGCGAATTAAATTTGACGTTGAATTTTCTTGCTTTAGTTCTCCATTTATATATACACGGATTCCTAAAGAATCGGGGTTGGATATCGATTCCTTGGATACGACCCAGGGACCGATCGGGCAAAATCCATCACGGGCTTTATGACGGATCGCAGGACGGAAAAAGCTTTCATGAGGAATGCTGATATCATTGGCAATCGTAAATCCTTCTATATAATCCAATGCATATTCTTTCTTGACTCTTGTGGCCGTTTTACCGATTACAATTCCAAGTGCGGCCCCGATTTCCAATTCAGGTATGCTGTTTGGAAGCGGAACTGGATTTGAAAAAGAAGAAAACGTGTTTCTAGGTTTAATATAAAGGATCGGCCCTTTAGGAGGTTCATTATAGGGAGGAAGGTCGATCTTTCCCTTTAATGCTTCCAATGATCCTTTATAGTTTAATAATGTTCCATATACCGTTCCTGAGATAGGGTTATCCAACTTGATTTGTGATACCTCATACTTATCACCATTCATTAATATGTAGCGGTTCGACAGTATTTCTACTTCTTCTGAATATTCTGACTTAATGAGCTTCACTCTTGCTTTTGTCATGGACACTCACCCCTTGATTTTTTATTAATCATATATGATATCGTATATGATTTTTTGCTTAAGTTCAACATATTTAGATTATTCAGTATAATTAGACAAAAAATGTTAGAAAAAAGAGGTGTTTCAATAGAAAAATGCCTTGAACATTTAGTTAGTATGAAGCTAGGAATTCAAATTGAAAGAATGTGAATGGGGGATGTTCCGATGATGAATGGCAAAGAGTATTTAGAAAGTTTACGTGATGGAAGAACGGTATTTTTGAACGGCGATAAGGTAAATGATGTGACGACACACCCGGCATATCGTAATTCTGCCAGGTCAATTGCCCAACTGTATGATGCTCTCCATGATCCGGTTAGTGCACGGATTTTAACAGCTAAGACAGATGAAGGCCATACTACCCATAAGTTTTTCAAGGCTTCAAAGAACGGAACAGAGCTGCTTGAAGCAAGGGATGCCATAGCGCAATGGTCAAAATTGAGCTATGGTTTCATGGGTCGCACGCCTGATTATAAAGCTGCCTTTACAGGGTCATTGGGACCGTATAGCGATTTTTATAAAGGATTTGAAGGTAATGCGAAAAGATGGTATGAAAAAACCACAAGGGATGTTCCCTTCTGTAACCATACAATTATAAATCCGGCAATGGATAGGAATAAACCGCTGCATGAAAATAAAGAGGTTTTTGTGCGAACCGTAGAAGAACGGGATGATGGAATAATCGTAAGCGGCGCCAAAATGGTTGGTACTTCTGCAGCTCTTACGAATTATAATTTTGTCGCGAATTATTCTCCTGTCGATCTTGGGGAAGGAGATAGAAGCCATGCATTGATTTTCTTTGTGCCGATGAATGCCCCTGGATTAAAAATGATCAGCAGACAGTCTTTTGAGGAAACGGCTTCCAAGAGAGGCACTCCTTTCGATTACCCGCTTTCAAGTCGGTTCGACGAAAATGACGCAGTAATCGTCCTTGATCATGTTTTCATCCCATGGGAGAATGTATTCGCCTATAATAATGTGGAAATTGCCAATGGATTTAGATCCAAGACTGGATGGATGAACAGATATACATTTCATGGCTGTACACGCTATGCGGTGAAATTGGACTTTATGGCTGGGCTTCTGATGAAGGCTACGGAAATGGCAGGAACGAATCAATTTAGGGGAGTACAAGCCAATATCGGGGAAGTGCTTGCTTACAGGAATATGTTTTGGGCAATTTCGACAGCGATGGCTACAGATCCTATGGAAGGGCCGAATGGCACTGTTCTGCCCAATAGCACATACGCAACTGCATATAGGGTGTTGGCACCTATGGTATGGCCAAAGGTAAAACAGATATTTGAACAGGTTGTAGCAGGTAATCTCATTCAGCTCCCATCAAGCTCCAAGGATTTTTTAAACCCTGAGGTCCGTCCGTATCTAGATAAATATTATAAGGGTTCAGGCGGGGTTTCGGCAGTGGAAAGGGTAAAACTGATGAAACTTATATGGGATTCCATCGGAACTGAATTTGGTGGCAGGAATGAATTATATGAAATCAATTATGCGGGTAACCATGAAAATATTAGGCTAGAAACCATGAAAATGGCAGATTCAAATGGACAATCGGCTAAATTCAAAGCTTTTGTGGACTTGGCAATGGACGATTATGACCTTCATGGCTGGACAAACGATAAGTGGATAAATGAAGATGAAGGTGTTGATGCTGATTTGATCCGGCTCCGAATGAATTAATCTGAGCAGGAAAAACGTGAAAAAGAATGGTTTGTATCGGACTCCCGCCGGCTTTTCCACCAATGCATGATATGAATGCGTTTACATTTTTTCTTGATAGGCAAGGTGTGGAAAAAGTATAATATTATGTAAAAGGAAAGCCGGGGGGAATCATGACGAATCTTTTGAATCTAAAGAATGACGAAGGAGAAATTCATTTGAATGATGAGAGGATGATCCTGACTTCCTCTTCAATCTTCGGTACCCTAAGAAAAGACTTGATTGAGAATATTGGATTTGAAAGAATGAAGTCTTTTTTAATACGTTATGGCTGGAATATCGGAGTCAATGATGCTAAAAAGGCACTAAAAGGGAATTTGTCAACGGTTAAGGAAATACTGAGGCAAGGTCCCATCTTACATATGCTGCAGGGGTATACAAAAGTTCATACTAAAAAACTGGAATTATCAATGAATAATCAAACGGATGTACATTCTGTAAAGGTGGAAGGGGTTTGGGTGAATTCTTATGAGGCAGAGGAACATATCACCCAGACAGGCATCGGGGAAAAGCCAATCTGTTATACATTGACGGGTTATGCAAGTGGATTTTATTCAACGGTCTGCGGTCATGAAGTGATTTTTAAGGAAAGAGCCTGTAAGGGAGCTGGGCATTCAGAGTGTAGATACGAAGGTAAATCGATACATTTATGGGGCATGGAGATTCAGGATGAATTGAAATATTATAAAAGCAAACCGATTGTTCAAGAGCTTGCGGTGACATATGAAAAGCTGCTGGAGGAACGCAATAGTTTATCAAAAGTGATGGATATTCATCATTTGCTGACAGAAGAGTTAATTAACGGAAGAAACCTTCAATCGATAGTGAGGACGGTTTATCAGAAAACGAAAATACCTTTGTTGATGGAGAACTTCAATAGCAATCAGGTTTATCATGCTGGATTTCACAAAGGGAAGGTAAGGGAAGTCAGGAATCAGCTCAAACTAATGAGGGAAAATGGTCCTGTAACATTGGAGACTGGAAGAATCGTAAAAGATGGGATGGAGCTGCTTTATACTCCCATTACGTTACAAAATAAAACTTATGGCTATTGTGTTTTTGCGCAATCGGATTTGGTCGAAGGAAAAATGAACCTGGAAATCAATCGAATGATTCTTGAAAGGGTGTCCATGACCGGTTCCTTATTCCTCTTAAATGAGAAAAGCAGTTTTGAAGCCCTCGAAAGGGTAAAAGGTTTATTCCTTGAACAAATATTAAATGGAGAGTTTTCTTCCAGAGAAGAAATAATCAAAAAAAGCATGTATTTAGACGCTTCATTGGATCATCCTTTCACCATTGCGGTGCTTGGCTATGGTTTATCCCCCGATCCGGGGACAGAGAATGACTATTTCATTCAGCAGAAAATCATCGAAGAGATTTATAGTTTCTTTAAAAAGCGGAAACAAGTTGTCTTAACAGCCTTAAGGGATGGTAATATCGTATTGCTCATACCGCTGAGTCCGGGAAATGAATTTCAACTTCGCACCAAGGAATGCATCAATCACTTATATACTGTTTTCAGCGGATATAACTTTAAAATGGGGCTTGGCACAATTAGTGATGAATTAGAACGGGCTCAGGAGGTTTTTCAAGAAGCTTTAACTGCATTGAATATGAATGAAGGAACTCGGGATGTTATCAAATTTGAAGAAGTGGATCTGCTATCCATTTTAATGCATACGGGGAGTACTCCAGCGGTGCTGCAAAAAGCCGAAAAAATGCTGGGGCCTTTATTGATGAAAGATGACCCAAAAATGAATGAATTATTGAAAACGCTTTATGTATTTCTGCAATGCGGTGGAAATCTTGAATGCAGTATGAAAGAATTGAACATTTCAATGAGTGGTTTACGGTATCGGATCAAAAGACTTGAAGAGCTGCTTTCCTGCCAAATAAGAAATCCTAAAAGTGCTTTTCAATTATATGCATCATTTGAAACCCTGTTAAAGGCGAATATGATTTCCATTGGTTGATAGGATTCAATTCTTTGTTGAAAATAGAATTGAATGATACATATACCATGATGACTTAACTGTAATGAGCTTGGGAGATAGTGAAAAGTAATCTACCATATAATCTGGCGGGTACACTCCAAAACATAATAAGAGTGAAAAGGCATGTAGTTCGCTTCAATTGATTTATTTGCTTGTAAGCAGGGCTATGGGTATAATAAGTAGAGTAAAATCCTTAGTAAGTTAAGCTATTTTTGGAGGTAAATTCCGTGAAAATTACAATAAAAGATGCTAGCAAATTCGTCGATCAAGAAGTTACCATTGGAGGCTGGCTTGCCAGCAAACGTTCCAGTGGGAAAATTGCTTTCCTTCAAATCCGTGATGGCTCTGGTTTCATTCAAGGTGTGGTCGTGAAAGCTGATGTGGGTGAAGAAATTTTCGCTCGTGCGAAATCGGTTTCGCAAGAGTCATCCTTGTATGTAACGGGAGTCATTCAAAAGGATGAACGCTCGCCGTTCGGTTTTGAACTACAGGTGAAAGATATTGAAATCATCCATGAATCATTGGATTATCCCATTACACCTAAAGCGCATGGTCCTGAATTCTTAATGGATAACCGCCATTTGTGGCTGCGTTCAAAACGTCAGCATGCAGTCATGAAGATCCGGAATGAAATAATCCGTGCTACATATGAATTCTTTAATGAAGAAGGTTTCGTTAAAGTAGATCCCCCAATTTTAACTGGAAGCGCACCAGAGGGAACGAGTGAATTGTTCGCGACCAAGTACTTTGATGAGGATGCATACCTTTCACAAAGTGGTCAGCTCTATATGGAAGCGGCTGCCATGGCACTAGGGAAGGTATTTTCATTTGGACCTACCTTCAGGGCAGAAAAATCCAAAACAAGACGACATTTAATCGAGTTCTGGATGATTGAACCAGAAATGGCTTTTATCGAATTTAAAGAAAACCTGGAGGTTCAGGAGCAATTCGTTTCTTCAATCGTCCAATCCGTATTGAAAAACTGTCAGCTTGAGTTGAATACACTGGGCCGTGACATAGCGAAGCTTGAACAAATTCAAGCTCCTTTCCCGCGTATTACATATGATGAAGCCATTAAGTTCCTTCATGAACAAGGATTTGATGATATCCAATGGGGTGATGATTTTGGGGCTCCGCACGAAACTGCGATAGCGGAAAGTTATGATAAGCCCGTTTTCATAACTCATTACCCAACTAAAATCAAACCTTTTTATATGCAGCCAGACCCAGACAGGGAAGAAGTCGTTCTTTGTGCCGATTTGATCGCTCCAGAAGGATATGGAGAAATAATTGGCGGTTCAGAGCGGATTCATGATCAGGCATTGCTTGAGCAGAGAATCAATGAGCATGGCTTGAGCGAGGATGCTTACAAATGGTATATGGAATTAAGAAAATATGGCTCTGTACCGCATTCAGGCTTCGGTTTGGGATTAGAACGCACCGTTGCATGGATCAGTGGAGTCGAGCATGTCCGTGAAACCATCCCGTTCCCACGCCTATTAAATCGATTATATCCTTGATTCCGTAATGAAGCGGTTATCTTGCCATATTTGGCAGATAACCGTTTTTTGTTAAAATTATAAACTTATTCGGGGAGCCGTATTCATGTTATACTTAACCAGAGGTGTCCAAAAACATGAATAAAGAACATTTATATGCGTGGTTTAAGGAAGGAACGATAACGATTCCATCCTTTTTGCTGACTAACTATAGTACAATGGGACTAAATGAACAAGAAATGGTCCTTTTATTACAATTGCAAAGCTTCATAGATAAAGGTAACCATTTTCCTGCACCATCCCAACTTTCTGACCGAATGACATTGCAGGAAACGGAATGTCTATTCTTGATTCAGCGTTTGGTCCAAAGGGGATTTATTGAAATGATGGTTGAGGAGAGCCAAGAAATCGGACAGGAAAAATACTCGTTGTCTCCACTTTATGAAAAAATGATGGACTGTTTCTTGAAAACTTTGAAACAGACAGAGTCTGCTGAAAGCCAAAAAGCGGGGGAGAGCCTTTATACGATTTTTGAACAGGAGTTCGGCCGCCCGTTATCTCCATATGAATGCGAGACATTGGCAATGTGGATGGAGGATGACCATCAACCCGAAATCATTAAGTCAGCCCTGAGGGAGTCTGTCATATCCGGAAAATTGAATTTCCGATATATTGATCGAATTTTATTCGAGTGGAAAAAGAATGGAATCAAAACCTTGGAACAGGCAAGGGAGCAAGGACAAAAATTTAGAGTTCACCAAAAGAGGGACCGAAAGACGGAAAATGCACGACCATTGAAAGATGTGCCTTTCTATAACTGGCTCGAGCAGTAATGTAAATTGAAGGAGAACCAATATGTTGAATAAAGCTCAAATTCGATATTGTCTGGATACGATGGGGGAAATGTTTCCGGATGCCCATTGTGAGCTGAATCACTCCAATCCATTTGAATTGGTGATTGCTGTTGCCCTGTCAGCTCAGTGTACGGATGTATTAGTCAATAAAGTAACGAAGGATTTATTTCAAAAATATAAAACGCCTGAGGATTACATAAGCGTTCCGATAGAAGAGCTGGAAAATGATATTCGCTCAATCGGTTTGTTTCGTAACAAGGCTAAGAATATACAAAAGTTGTCGCGCATGCTGATCGAAGAATACGGTAAGGAAGTTCCCAGTGATCGTGATGAGCTTGTTAAATTGCCTGGCGTTGGCAGAAAGACGGCGAATGTAGTCGTATCCGTTGCTTTTAATGTGCCTGCGATTGCTGTGGATACCCATGTAGAGCGTGTTTCCAAGCGCCTTGGGTTATGCCGTTGGAAGGATAGTGTCCTCGATGTTGAGAAAACGTTGATGGCTAAGATACCAAAGGATGAATGGTCCGTTACGCATCACCGCCTGATATTCTTTGGACGCTATCATTGCAAGGCCCAGTCACCAAGATGTGAAACCTGCCCGCTTCTTGAATTATGCCGTGAAGGAAAAAAAAGAATGAAAAGGAAAGAAGCCAATTGACCCATTCCATATCATTGAAAGTCCCTGAAGAATTGGACCACCCTTTGTTTTTTCCGGAAAAGAAAACCATCTTGGAAAAAGAGGGTTTTACAGGTTGGAGTGGAACGATCCCATTTGAGGCTTTCCCGTATGAGGTACTTTATTATAATAATGTAAAGGCATATACTCCTTGGACTAAGGGGCCATTGCATATAAAGGAACTTCTGGAAAAATGGAAGGGAATTGATTCGGAATGCAGTTTGCTATTTTCCGAGCGAAAAGTGGGACAGACTTTGGGACTCATGAAGCAAGGAATCGGTTTATTTTTAACCGCAGTCTTCTGGATGCATGGAAAGCCAGTGGTATTGAGTGATTTCCGGGCAAAAATAGAATCCTTTACCCATATTCCGGTGAACCTTGCTGAAAGGCTTTCTTTCATCCTTGCTAGACCCGCCTTTTTTCATTCATATAGACAACTTAGTGAGTTGTTCCGAGAATTTGAAAAACAATATGTGAAGTTCGTGATCAAAAATAAGAACAGCCAAAAAAACGTCTAAGCTTTTAGCTTAGACGTTTTTTAGTCAATCTTTATATTTTATTCCGTATCTTTGTTTGGATCTGGGTCCGGGTTAGGGTCAGGGTTCTCCACTGGTTTTTCCTCTTCTACCGTTCCAGGGTCAGTGGCATCATCCCCGCCTTCGACGTCCTCATCACCACCATTATTGCCATTTCCATCATCAGTGTTGTTGCCATTACCGTTACCATTATTATCATTGTTGCCATTACCATTATTGCCGTTGTTTCCGTTATTTTCGTCATTGCCATTATTGCCGTTTTCACCATTGTTATTTTTGTCTTCGTCTTGCTTATCTTCTTCGCCTTCAGCAGGCGGTTCTTGTTCCAAATCTTCACCTTCGGCCGGATCTTCAATCTCCTCGTCCTCAGTATCCTCAGGGACTTCCGCTTCAGTAGGTATTTTGACTGATGTACTCGCAGGATCACTTTGTTGGTTATCCACTAAAGCTACCACTGAGAAAGTATATTTACTACCAGGGGTTGGATTAGGGATCGTTAAACTAGTATCTTTCGATTTTTTTAATACGCTCTCTGCTCCGCCATCAACGGACATCTTAACCTCGAATTGGGTATTCCCATTTCCTTTAGGATATGACCATGATAGATTGATTTCATTGCTTTCCTGATTGTAAGAAGCGTTAATGCCAGGTGTGTCGATTTTTTCATATTCTGTCGTCACTTGTGTTGGTTCGTGACCTTTAACATAATATTCATAAGTGATTTTACTGCTTGGTGTGTATTCATTGGCTTTAACAGCTGGATTCGAACCTTTGATGACTCCAACCTTCACAACACTGTCAGGTTGATCGAAGTCTTTCGTTTCTTTTGATTGAGCCATATGTTCCATTAAATTCTTAAAGATGGATTTAGGGATCCTCTGAGATGATTCACCCAGATATTCCATTTTCTCACCAGATGCATTATCATAACCAGCCCAAACCGCGACAGTATAATTGGTTGTATAACCTGCCATCCAGCTATCTTTTACACCGGAAGAAGGGATGTTGTGCTTTGCACGCTGTTCAGGCGTGAAATTGGTTGAACCCGTTTTACCGGCTACAGGGAGACTAGGTATATTGGCTAATCTTCCTGTTCCAAAAGGTTCTTTCATGACGCTTTTCAACATATCCGTCACGATGAAAGCTGTGGAATCTTTCATGACTGGTTTTGATTCCGTCTTGTTTTTAATGGTTGTTTTATCACGTAAGACAATCTTTTTAACACTATGCGGCTCATTATAAATACCGTTGTTTCCGAATGAACTGTAGGCCCCGGCAAGTTCGAGTGTAGAAACATCCTTACCGCCGCCCAATGCTGCCGATTCGGTGATTTCCTTGTCAAAAGGAATCCCAAGGTCAGTGGCAAAATCACGTGCACGGTCCAATCCGACTGCTTGAAGCGTTTTTAAGGCAGGGATATTTAATGACCGAGCAAGTGCTTCACGAGTGGTTACAGTACCATAATGTCGTCCGGAAGCATTTTTAAGCGGTGTTCCATCACTGTAACTGTATTCCTCATCCTTGATTTGATGATAGGTGGACCAATTTAAATATTCTACGGCAGGACCATAATCCAGAATAGGCTTAATGGTCGAACCAGGTGATCGCTTGGCATCCGTTGCATAATTCCAGCCGCGTTTAACCGTCGTGTTCCTGCCGCCGCCCACTGCTTTGATTTCACCAGTTTCTGTATCGAGTAATGTGACTCCGGCTTGGAGGTCTTTACTTGGATAATTGATGATTTCATCACTGTTCAACATGTTATAGACATATTCTTGGGCATCTTTATCTATTGTCGTTTGGATTTCCAAACCATCTGTAAAGACGTTATAGTCACCCATATCCCCGACTTCCTCAATTACCAAATCGATGAATGCATCATATGCCGTCGTATCGATTTGACTCTTATCGATTTCTTGAAGTCCCTCTGTTATATCGATGCTTTGTGCATTTTTCATTTCCGTTTCGGTGATATATCCATGTTTATTCATTAAGTGAAGGACAATATCACGGCGTTCTTTCGCACGTTCAGGGTATTTATACGGGTCATACCTGCTTGGACTTTGCGGTAATCCTACAAGCATGGCCGCTTCGTTCAATTTTAATTCGTTTAGATCTTTTCCATAATAAGTTTGCGATGCAGTTAAGATCCCGTTTGCGCGGTTTGCAAAGAAAATCTTATTCACATACATTTCAAAAATTTCTTCTTTTGTATATTTTCTTTCAAGCTGAATGGATAGCCACATTTCCTGGACTTTCCTTTTGATGGTCTTATCAGGTGTTAAATAAGAACGCTTGATAACCTGCTGGGTCAATGTACTTGCACCCTCTGAGCCAAACCCGTTTTTGAAGTTGGCTATGACGGCACTGCCCAGACGTAAGAAGTCTACACCATGGTGTTCATAGAATCGTGAATCTTCCGTTGCCAGGAAAGCTTCTTCGACAAGATCGGGTATGTCTTCATAATTTACATAATCCCGGTTTTCCTTTCCGATTTCAGCTAGCAATTTACCATTTTCATCGAGAATCTTGGATGTGACTGGATCTTTCAAAAGCTTTTCGTCGAGTTTTGGAGCGTCGCTTATAAAGTAAGCCATTGCCGCTCCTCCGGCAACAAGGCCTATTATTCCGATTGTAACAAGTATAAGGAAAATTCGCTTAAGCATATTTGTTGGCTTTTTAGGACCTTTATTCTGTCCCTTTTTTTGAGTCTGCCCCTGCTTTCGGCGTTCTTCTCTAGTATTATATTTTTCAGCCATTACAGCTAACCTGCCTTTCTAAAAAAACTAAAAATTTTCTGCGATGAGCGAATCTACTACTTTAATATAGTCAATTCTCGGTTGAAAGCCAAGAGTAATCTTTCGTGAACTGTTTTCAACCTCTTGAAGAGTTATAGATTTGCGCCCGCCTTCTTTCATTCTCTGCCAATAATAACTCAGTTGTTCAGAACTCATTACATATATATCATCCATTGCTGAAAACCGAATGATTACAAATGCAATTCCATCATGCTGAACGATTTGTTTCATATGTTCAATTTGATGGTCATGAAAATTCTTCAGAGGGAACGAACTGCTGTTTTTCGTTTCCTTTGCCTCAAAATCAATGTACTTTCCTTTATAAACACCATTGTAATCGGTGGTCGATGCTTGTTTGAAATAAGCTTCTTTAATGACTGCAGCACTTCTTTTCGGATAGTGGACATCGACAATTTGAATGGGTGTCGGTTTTTTATGGATGACGGCAATGCCGTGTGCTAAATAATACTGATTGGTTTCGTTCAAATCGTCTTCCAATGTTTTTCCCCGGTTGCTGTAACTGATTTTTTTAAGTGGGCTTTTCTTTTCTTCCATAGCCTGCGGTACAAATCTTCGTCCGTTGGGATAATGAAATGCCACTTTTACCCCTCCTTTTTTTCACTTATCTATATTAGCAAAAAAAGAATCCAAAATGTGAATAAAAAGAATTGTTTCTTAGAACGATAGCATTTATGTACAACTATATGTCACAATTCATCGCTATAGAAAGGCGGACACATAGATGCGATTATTAAAGACGGAAAAGCAATTGCTACATTCCATAAAAGCTCAAACCGCTAAAGGGAATAGGGATAATATATCAAGGACAAAGGCATATGAACGATTTTTCAAAATGCATCCCGAAATACAATGGTCTTTTTTAGCGGGGATGGTTTCTAGAAATGCAGGCTGGAATATGTGTGATCTCGAAGGGATTTGGTTTTCCCATTTGCTTGGCCTGAAATACAGGCGTCACTTATTCCTGACATATGAAGAAGCCAACTGGAGAATATTCCAAGATGCTTATCCGCAATTGCTTCTCTATCATTATTCGACGAAGTATGAACGTCCTTTGTTTCACTTATGTCATTATTTTTTTATTACCAAATTCATGACGAACGAATGGTATTCCTTTTGGAAACATGGAAATCGTGAAAAATTAGTCACTGCGCTTATCATAAATGAACAAAACATCATAGAAGAACCGGTTATTAAAAAACAATCTTTCGTATTTCATTCTCTATTGTTTTTCCTGCAGGACTGGATGCATTTTAGCACCGTTTTATTTCCTACTTGTAATGGAGAACTGTATGGCTCGTCCGTTTCGCATTTTAGAAATATCGATAAAAGGATTGAATTGGGGAAAAGGTTGGCCGGCCTTTTATTTTCTGAAGATTTGTTTCCGCTATTCTATGAATTTTCCAGCAGGACAGAACCAACGGGGGCCAGATATGATTATGAACAATATCGAAAAAATCCTAGGTACCGTGAAACCCCGATGCTAAGGGGAGTATATCCAGTGATTCATCATCAAGCAGGGATGACAGAGCAATGGGATAAGAAAAAAAAGGTTAAAAAAAAATGGTTCATTGAGCCCAAATGGGAAGAAAACCCGCATTTGACCAATTGGTATGACCATAAACAAAAGCAGCTGCATACGGCAGCAATGATCAAAAGTTGGATATTATAATAGCAAACAGGGAAGGCGTCGTGTAAGCCTTCCCTGTTTTATCGGTCAGTATTTATGTCTTACGTAGAGGGGCGGTTTTCTCCGCTAAGCTTCGGGTTTCCCGTTCCAGCCTTTTTAGTGGGCGGCTTTTGTCGTTTTTCGTTTTTTTGCTGTCTGCTTTCATTCGACTGCATAAAATCACCTCCTGTCTGTATTCTTGTTTAAAACTCCATTCTTCATTCTGCCATTGTTGTCGAAGGGCATAATAAATTAAGTGAATTGCACTTTCTTTGCCGATTCCCTTCTAGTTTTGTCAGTCATGAAGGGCTTTCTGATAAAAAAAAGAATAGTACAGGTAAAGAATGGGAGGGATCAGCATGGTCAATAAAAGTGTCGCTACAGAGGAGATATTAAGGATGATAGCTGATATTAGTACCAGCCTGGATCGTTTGGAAATTTCATATGGGGAAACTGTCAATACAGTGCGGTGCAAACTATGGGCGGAGCAATATACATTAGTTAACGAAGCCCAGGAAGCCATTGAGAAAGCCGAGGATTATTGGGTAAATGCTGAAGCTGTAA
This sequence comes from Peribacillus sp. Aquil_B1, assembly GCF_022603275.1. NCBI lineage: Bacteria > Bacillati > Bacillota > Bacilli > Caryophanales > Bacillaceae > Peribacillus > Peribacillus sp. Aquil_B1. The sequence continues at coordinate 1,349,317 of NZ_JAKXEE010000001.1, forward strand.
ACCATTCCTTTTCCATTGCCCCGAAAAAAACAATAATAAAGCACAATGTTCTCACTGAATTGCACGTATAAGCCAGAGGAATATCATTTTATAATGAACTGGATTATAATAAGGGAAACAATTGTGCGGAGGAATATATTGTGCAAAAAGAAAAACTGCAGCTATTAACGGAACAATTAATAAAATTTACGAACCAAGCGGATGATATCTATGAGGGTGTACGGAAGGAAGGAAAGGAAAAGGATTTTTTTTCGGAAGTCAAGCCGTTTGCAGACCAGGTAAGGACCGCATGCATCGAATGGGAAACCGGAATGAAGAAGTGGATGAAAGAAACCGAATTTAGGCATCTTTTCCCCGAGCAAATCGAACAAACCGCCCATAACCTTTCTGATGTGGCCGTACAGGCATTTTTTCCTAAAACAAGTTATAAGCGATTTAAAAGCCATGTTCAATCGGTGGAATTCATCCTTAATAATGTAAGAACGGAAATCAATCGGATTTTATCATAAAAATACCTACACTTTATTACCCCTTTTTTCATATATTATCAGAACCATGTAATGAAAAAAGAGGAGGGCTCATTGACATGATGAGATCCGGTTTTAACCAAATCTCCCCAAATCAAGGACAGTTTCCTCAATCAATGACGGAATATTGGGGAGGGTACCAGCAGCCAATGCCGTATCCTCCGCCCAATAATCATAATCATGAACAACCATTTATGTATCCATATCATCTCCAGGATACAGGGGGCTATATGACACCATATCATGATCCTTATCAGCAAGCGGCCTATCATCCATTCCAAGCAGTCCAGCAGCAGGCGATGCCTGTGGGAGCTTATCCGGGCAGCAGTGTGATGCAGCCAATGGCACAAATGCAGCCAATCCAGTCCAATCAGCAGCCGCAAGCTTTTAGCCCGTTCGCCAATCCGTTACAGCCAGCTAAAAGACCTCCGCAAGGTCAGCAGCAGGCTCATAATCCATATCCTAAGCAGCAGTTCATGCAAAAACCCCAGCCGTCTGGTTTCAAATCGGTCATGAATCAATTCAAAACACAAGATGGCTCGATGGATATAACGAAGATGATGAATACAGCTGGACAAATGATGAATACAGTTTCTCAAGTATCTTCAATGGTCAAAGGAGTAGGGGGCTTCTTTAAAGCTTAGATGGTGAATAAAGGAAAAGCAGACTTACAAGTGACCCAGCCACTTTTTTAAGTCTGCTTTTATTCATTTCTAATGGATTTCAATCCGATTCCCCCTGATTTTGGGTAGCTGAAGCGTGAGGATGCCATCGCGATGTCGAGCAATGACTTTTGCTTCATCAATGGGTTTTGGAAAGGAAATGGTTCTTGAAAGAGTGCCTGCTGAAACTTCTTTTTGAAACATTCCTTGATTTTTATGTCTTCTATCTACTTGCTTTGCAGTTATGGTTACGGCATGGGCCAGTACATCAATGGATATTTGGCTGCGTGCAATTCCAGGCAAAGTGGCGGTAAGGGTATATTCTGAATGCGTTTCGTGAACATCAACGGGAAAGCTGCGTTCTTTCGCGGAACCGAAGAAATCGTCAAGAGATTGCAGCATGCCTTTAGGAGGCCTTTCGGAAAACAGCCGATCCATTTTGTTAATGAAATGGGTAAAGGGTTCTTTTCTCCGATTATTATTATTTTCAGAAGAGGTCATCACGGTGCTCCTTTCTAAAAAATTCCTTTGCCTATAGGCTATGTAAGGAATTAAGAAATGTGAATGCACTGTTGGGTTTCAGATAAAGGTCTATAGGGAATAACGTTATTGAATGATTAGAAAAGGAAATGAGGGATTTATATGACAGATAATAGCAAGCTTTCCTACATAGATACCGGGAAAGGAAAAGACACATTGTTGTTTATTCATGGATTTTGCGGAAGCCATGAATATTGGAGTGACATCATTGCAGAATTAAAGGGTGAATACCGGGTTATTGCCGTTGATTTACGGGGGCATGGTGCAAGTGAAGTAATGGGGGAATCTTTCTCGATTGAAGATTTGGCTGCTGATATTGCGTCACTACTGGACGAACTGGAAATCGGAAAGGTATATATGTTTGGTCATTCGCTTGGGGGATATATCACCTTGGCGTTCGCAGAAAGGTTTCCTGGGAAATTGTCTGGTTTTTCATTGGTACATTCTACAGCTTTGCCGGACGATGAGACTGGGAAGGCTGGGCGTTTGAAATCTGTCGAGAAAATCAAAAGTGAGGGAATTCCTGCTTTCATTGACGGACTTATACCAAAGCTTTTCGCTAATCCCGAAGATTCCAATATTGAACAAACTAAGGAAATCGGCTATAAAACAAGTGAAAGCGGTGCGATAGGGTCTTTACATGCCATGAGGAACAGAATAGACAGAAATCATGTACTCAAAGATACGAAGTTGCCTGTCTTATTGGTTGCAGGCGAAGAGGATAAGCTCATTCCCGTTGAAAAAACCTTTTCTGTAAAAGGGAGCCATATCCATGAAGTCATTCTTAAGGGCAGCGGCCATATGGGAATGCTGGAAGCTCCAAGCAAACTACTCGAAGAAATCATTCGCTATGTCGAAAAGAATTAAATGATAAAAGACCGAGCTGGATACGGGATGTTGCCGTTTCCAGCTTTTTTTTTGAATAGGAAATAGTTTCCCTTTTGCATAGAACGTTCATTCGGTAGAATAGGAGTATGAGGTGGTTATATGAAACTGCGAAAAAATTTACAAGAAGTTATTAAGGATTTAAAAACAAATGACGATTTTAAAGATAACATCGTACATTGGCAAGTAATTGAAGCGAAGGAGGCAAAACATGTCCCTTTTCCCGATTCAATGAATGATAAGATCAAGCATGCTCTTGAAATACGGGGGATTAATGGGTTGTACACCCATCAGGCAACTGCATTTAATACTGCTGTCAGTGGAAATAGTCTTGTGGCGGTCACACCAACAGCTTCTGGTAAAACATTATGCTATAATTTGCCGGTTCTTCAAAAAATACTGGAAAATGAAAAAACCAGGGCGCTTTATATATTTCCGACAAAAGCGCTGAGCTATGACCAAAAAAGCGAATTGAATGAAATGATCGATGAAATGGATGCTAAGATAAATAGTTATACATACGACGGGGACACACCTTCAAACATCAGGCAAAAAATTCGCCAGGCCGGGCACATCGTGATCACCAATCCTGATATGCTCCATTCCGGAATCCTGCCCCATCACACGAAATGGGTCTCTTTGTTTGAAAACTTGAAGTATGTGGTCATTGATGAACTTCATATTTACCGCGGCGTTTTCGGAAGTCATACAGCCAACGTCATAAGAAGGTTAAAAAGGATCTGCAAGTTTTATGGAAGCGACCCTGTATTCATCTGTACTTCCGCTACGATCAATAACCCAAAAGAGTTAGCTGAAGAGCTTACGGAAAAACAAATGGTCCTTATCGATAATAACGGAGCACCAAGTGGGAAAAAGCATTTTGTATTTTATAATCCCCCAATAGTCAATAAACCGCTCAACATTCGAAGGAGTGCGGTTTTGGAAGTAAGAAAGCTGGCAAATGAATTTTTGAAAAATAAAATACAAACCATCGTTTTTGCGCGAAGCAGGGTTCGAGTGGAAATTCTATTGACGTATTTACAGGAACTTGTGTCAAAGCAATTGGGGCCAAAATCGATCAGGGGCTATCGCGGCGGATATCTGCCAACACAGCGTAGGGAAATTGAACAAGGCCTCAGGGATGGTTCCATTTATGGGGTGGTTTCCACAAATGCACTTGAGTTGGGTGTCGATATCGGCCAGCTTCAGGTTTGCATTATGACCGGTTACCCTGGATCCATATCGAGTGCCTGGCAGCAGGCTGGTCGGGCAGGAAGAAGGCATGGTGAAGCATTGATCATCATGGTCGGCAGTTCCAGTGCCCTTGATCAATATATCGTACAGCATCCCGATTATTTCTTTACCAGAAATCCAGAAACTGCAAGAATCAATCCGGATAATCTTTTGATCTTGGTTGATCATGTAAAATGTGCAGCATATGAGCTGCCATTTAAAAAAGGCGATACTTTTGGGAAAACAGAGATTATGGACGTTCTTGAATTCCTTACGGAAGAAAGGGTCTTACACCTAAATGGGGACAAATGGCATTGGATGAATGATGCTTTTCCCGCAAGCAATATCAGCCTGCGCTCAGCGGCACAGGAAAATGTCGTGATCATCGACCAAACGAATGCACCGGTTAATCGGGTCATAGGGGAAATGGATACGTTCAGTGCAATGACCCTTCTTCACGATGAAGCCATTTATTTGCACCAGGGAATTCAATTTCAGGTGGAAGAACTTGATTGGGATGAAAAGAAGGCTTATGTACGTGAAGTCAATGTGGACTATTATACCGATGCTAACCTTGCTGTCCAATTGTCTGTATTGGAAGTCGATAAACAGCGAACTTTCGCTTCCACAGCAGCTGCTTTTGGTGATGTCGCAATCCGGGCGATGCCCACGATCTTCAAAAAAATCAAATTCGAAACTCATGAAAATATTGGTTCAGGTCCAATCAGTCTCCCTGAGATGGAACTGCACACGAGTTCGGCCATGCTTTCCATGGATCCTGATATATTTAAGTGGGACGAAAATCGAATAGAACAAGGAATGGTAGGTGCGTCGCATGCGCTTAATTACATGATTCCGCTATATGTAATGTGCGATCCGCATGATATTCATGTTTATCCGCAGGTGAAGGCAGCGCATAATGAAAAACCGACCATCTTTATCTATGATAGTTATCCGGGAGGCATAGGGCTAAGTGATAAAGTATATGAAAATTCTGAAGTCATTCTCCTGGAAACAATATCAATGATCGATAATTGCACTTGTGAAAGCGGCTGTCCTTCCTGTATCGGTACGGAATCCGCAACGAAAACAGCCAAGAGTGATGCCAAACAATTATTAGGTCAATTTTGTAAGCAAAAACAGTAATAGATTGCAGTGATAGATGAAAAGAGGTGTAATTTCATGTCTTTAAAAAATAAATTGAACCGTATGAAAACGCATATGAACCTGGGGAAACATCCTTCTCCTGTAGAAGAAAATGACCAGGCAGTGAATGAAGAAATTCCTTACTTTGAAAAGTGGCAGGAGAACGATACCGATTCCTTTCATTTCGACGGTGATTATTGTTTCATTAGGGAAGTCCGCTACCCTATAAATCACAAACACGGGTTATATGAATTTTCCGAGCTGAAAAAGGTCGTAAAAGAGTGGAATCAAACTTCATTGGAGCATCCACTCTCCGCCAGGGGCGTTAAAAGTGAAGATCTGTTTTTCTTCGATACGGAAACGACAGGGCTAGGAGGCGGAGCAGGCAATACCATTTTTTTACTAGGGTATGCCTATTTAGAAGGTGAAGAAGTAGTCGTGAAGCAACATATCCTTCCGCAGCCTGGAAGTGAAATACCGCTATATCAAAGCTTTCTGGAAAACATCAATTACGAAACGCTTGTCACATATAATGGTAAATCCTTTGATTGGCCCCAGCTGAAAACGAGACATACCTTGATAAAGGAACATGTACCAAAACTACCGGAATTCGGACATTTCGATTTGTATCATGCTTCAAGACGACTATGGAGAAACAAATTGGAACGAGTGAAATTATCAGCTGTCGAAACAGATATTCTAGGTGTACATAGGGAGGATGATATTCCTGGATATTTGGCACCGATGATTTATTTTGATTTTGTTGAGAGGAAGAATCCGGAAATCCTGTTTGGGATCATGAAGCATAATGAATTGGATATCTTATCACTGATCACTTTGTATATTCATTTATCCCGAAAAATCCTCCAAATCGATGGATATACGGAAGAGTCCATGGAAATTGCACGATGGCTTGCTTATTTGGGGAAAAAAGAGGAGTCAGTTGAGACCTATCAAAAAATATTGGAAGCGGGTAATGAGAAAGATCGGATATTAGCTGGCCATGCATTAGCCTTCCAGAAAAAGAAACAAAAACAATTCGATGAAGCTTTGGAAATTTGGAAGGAAGTCGCCTTAAAAGGGAATGTGCAAATTAGGATACAGGCACAGATTGAATGTGCAAAATTATACGAACATCAATTTAAGGACGTCGGTCATGCTCTAAGATGTTCGATAATCGCACATCAAGAGATGGTTAGGGAAGGGACGGCCCTGGAAAAAAAACAGTTGGAATTGGAAAAGAGGATCCGGCGGCTTGAAAAGAAAGAGGAATCAAAGGATATTTCCGTATATAAAGGACCAAGAAACTTTTTTTAGTGCAAAAGGCCGAAAATAAAAAATATGTATACAATTATTGTAGCCTTCAACTATTGTGTGTAAAATGGAAAGAGTTGAGGGTGGAATTCCGAAGCGTTCATTTCATGCCTTTACATCATATAAAATTAAGGTGAAAGCGGAGCGGAGAAATGTATAAAACGACTTTATTTCTATTTTTTGTAGTCCTATGTTTAACGATAGTTTTGTTTACTTCATTAAAAGACAGTCTCTATTCCTTTTTATAGAAAATTCCTCATTTCATTTGAAGGTTAGCCAGATATAATAATGATAGTGTACTTATTGACAGCCATCATCGTTTTATACTTATTCTGTATAAATAGGTTATTTCATCAGTACACGTATCCCCTTTTTTTCATAGTCTGTAATGGTAAGACTAAACTTATCATGATGAAAGGGGACGTATTATAAATGTATTTTCGTAATTGTGGAGGAAATAACCCCAATGTAATGGGAGCATCCAACAATGTAATGGGCGCATCTAACAACGTAATGGGAGCATCCAACAATGTAATGGGAGCATCCAACAACGTAATGGGAGCATCCAATGTAATGGGAGCATACGGGAACGCACCTGGAGTAATGGGCGCATCAACTGGTAAAAACTCCAATGTAATGGGAGCGTCTACTGGTAAAAACTCTAACAATGTAATGGGGGCTTACTCTAATCCAATGCCAACGGCTGTGTCTCCAGCGCAATATGGTCCAACACAAACATCTCCAACTCAAGTTGCCCCAGCGCAAGTCTCTCCAACACAGCAATATGTCAATACGAATGTATCGAACACAGTGATCCCTGTCGTTCATCCATCTCATACTACAAATGTCAATAAACATGTGAACACGTATAAGCATTATTTCCCGCATACTCAATCCGTGGTGAACGAGTGCTATAATCAACACTTGATTTGTGGAAGGCCGCCGCAAAACCCATGCTGTCCGCCTAAGCATTTCGGATACTAAAAAATAAGGGCTTATTAAGCCCTTGTTTTCTTATTTAATCATATTAAAAGGAGATTAGCCAAGCGATGAAGGTTTTGTATATGACGGGCTACAAAGCTTTTGAATTCGGGATATTCAAAAATGACCATGAAGCCGTAAAATATATAAAGAAAGCGATGAAGGAACGTCTCATGCCATTGGTGGAAGACGGGCTGGAATGGGTGATCATCTCAGGTCAGTTGGGTACGGAACTATGGGGTGCCGAAGTGGTGTTCGAATTAAAGAAAGAATATCATCAGCTTAAATTAGGGGTGCTTACTCCTTTCCTGAATCAGGAAGAGTCATGGAACGAGACGAATCAAGATTACTACCGATCCATATTGGACCGTGCCGATTTTGTTGAGTCCATTTTCAACAAACCATATGAAGGGCCACAACAGCTGAAAACCAAAAATAGGTATATGGTCCATAAAAGCGATGCCATGCTCATCATTTTCGAAGCTGAAAAAGAAGGATCAGCCCGATATCCTTATTTCGAGGCGATGAAAAAGGCGGAAACACAGCCATACCCCATCTTTCAGATAAACTTTGATGATCTGCAACTGGCTGCGGAAGAAGCCAACTGGTCCGAAGAATGATGGAGTGAAAATAATTATGGATTAAAAGTTGTTTCTAAAGCATAATCATATTATGATGAAATTTAGATACAGATTTAATGGGATTACATATCGTTCTCTGAAACAGTAAGCTTACAAAATGGTGTTTCGTTGACAAACACAAGCAGATTTGAAAAAATAATAAAAAGTCGATTGTATTGGCGAAAGTATTGAGGTGAAGTCTTATGCTATCCGATAAGATAAAATTAACGGCTAAAGATATTCTTGAAAAAGATTTTAAAACAGCCATGCGCGGGTATAAACCTGAAGATGTGGATCAATTCCTGGATCTGATCATTAAAGATTATGAAGTGTTCCATCAGGAAATTGAAGATCTAAAACAAGAAAATCTTAAATTGAAAAAACAAGCCGAAGAGAGTACAAAACGTCCAAATCAACCTGCTCCAAGTGCCACTCCGGGAACCACTAACTTTGACATCCTTAAACGGTTATCCAACTTGGAAAAGCACGTTTTTGGTAACAAGCTTTTTGACTGAGATTTTGCATTGTAAAAAGTGAAAATGATTTTGGTATTGTGTTTTCGTGAATAATGGAGTATAATCAATTATGTTATGTTAACGTTTGGGTAATTGCTGCTGCATTTATGCAGTAGAGGAAAGTCCATGCTCGCACGGACTGCGATGTCCGTAGTGTTCGTGCCTGGCGAAAAAATAAGCTTGGGCAGCAATCTTGGATTGCTGACGGCTGGGAAAATGCCTAAGTCCTTTTGGATATGGCATGAATACCTATAAAAGTGCCACAGTGACGGAGCCTTTACAGAAATGTAAAGGGTGGAACGAGGTAAACCCCACGAGCGAGAAACCCAAATTAATGGTAGGGGCGCTTTCTTCCTTGGAATTGAACGAGGAGAAGGACAGAAGCACTTGCTTCTGTAGATAGATGATTACCGCCGAAGTACGAGACGCGAGTCGCTTGCAGTACTGAGGAACAAAACATGGCTTACAGAACGTTATCATATAACACCAAAAGCACAACTCTCCTTTTAAAAGGGGAGTTTTTGTTTATGGAGAATGCTCTATTATAAAAAGATTGGGCATTTCCATTTATTTTTCGTTTTCCGAAACACGGCTGTGTTAAACTTAAAACTTGGCATTGCGTTCAAATGATTAGGAAAATGGCTTAAATGAAGTCTGTCGGTAACGTTTTTAAAAATAGTTTTGGAATGTTAAGCATTTCTTTGATTCTGGGTATCCTATTTATAAAGGTTCCTTAACGCTTCTGCTTGCCCTAAAATGAAGGGATCAAGACAGAACTTCAAACTTCAGGATAATGGATGGGAAGCATACATAATTGGTTGGATTTTTTAATTGCAATGTGTATTTAAGGTGCTTGGATAATTGAGTAAAGCTATAATACGCTGCATGATCGGCTAATTGAAATATAAAAACGCGGTGGACCATAAGGTTTACATGTAAAAAATCAATGCCTGATTCTAAATACATAAATGAAAGAAATTCGGGAAAAAGTGCCATTGATTTGGATTAATGGAAAGAAGGTGCAGGATTAATGAAACAATTCGATATAATTGCAACATCAGCAATGGGATTGGAATCAATTGTTGCCAAGGAAGTGCGGGATCTTGGTTACGATTGTCAAGTCGAAAATGGTAAAATCACCTATAAAGGGGATCAATCCGCCATTGCCCGTTCTAATTTATGGCTGCGCAGTGCCGATAGGGTGAAAATTAAAGTCGCGGAATTCAAAGCATATTCATTTGATGAGTTGTTTGAAAAAACAAAGGCCCTGAATTGGGAGGATTTCTTATCAGCCGATGTCGAGTTCCCCGTGAGTGGAAAATCCGTTAAGTCAAAGCTATACAGTGTCCCTGATTGTCAGGCGATTGTCAAAAAGGCGATTGTTGATAGATTGAAAAGTAAATATAAGCAAGTATCTTGGTTTGCGGAGACAGGACCTTTGTTTAAAATTGAAGTGTCTATTTTAAAAGATGTAGTGACACTTACCATAGACACTTCAGGTGCAGGTTTGCATAAACGGGGTTATCGTACAGGGCAGGGAGAGGCGCCCCTAAAAGAAACATTGGCGGCTGCGTTAATCATGCTTACCAATTGGAAACCGGATAAACCGTTCATAGATCCATTTTGTGGATCTGGAACGATTCCCATCGAGGCGGCCTTAATTGGGCAGAATATAGCACCTGGGTTTAATAGGGAATTCGTTTCCGAAACTTGGTCATGGATGGACAGCAAGGTTTGGGATGAAGCGCGGATTGAGGCTGAAGATTTAGCTGACTATGATCAATACTTGGACATAACCGGTTGTGATATTGACCATCGAATGGTCGATATAGCTAAAGCGAATAGTTTTGAAGCAGGTCTTGGTGATCTAATTGAATTCAAACAAATGCAGGTGAGGGATATCTCGACCAAGAAAGAGTATGGTGTCATTGTCGGGAACCCTCCTTATGGAGAACGTCTTGGTGAGAAAAAAGCGGTAGAGCAGATGTATAGGGAAATGGGCCAGGCCTTCAAGAAGCTTGATACATGGTCGGTATACATGATTACCTCCAATCCTGACTTCGAACAGCATTACGGTAAGCCTGCAACGAAAAAAAGGAAATTGTTCAATGGTTTCATTCGTGCCGACCTTTATCAATATTGGGGGAAAAGGCCGCCAAGGCAGCCTCAAGGTGAATGAGTAGGTAGAATATAATGGAGGATTTTGCTAGTCAGGACGATTTATTCATAATAGGTTCCAGTCTTGCTTATCATTTCCTTTTCTGTTATTCTAATAATGAATTATTTTTGTTCAGATTTAAGGAATACCTTAATATTCTTTTGAGCAAGGATAGTAATATAATGTGTGGAGAACACACTAGGAGGCAACAAAAATGGAACAAGGTAAAGTAAAATGGTTTAACGCAGAAAAAGGTTTTGGATTCATCGAACGTGAAGGTGGAGACGATGTATTCGTACATTTCTCAGCTATCCAAGGCGAAGGTTTCAAAACACTTGAAGAAGGCCAAGACGTTACATTTGATGTAGAACAAGGTCAACGTGGACCACAAGCATCAAACGTAAACAAAGCTTAATTCAACCCTATATTATTTACAGACAGGCTCTCTTGGAGCCTGTCTTTTATTTTACGAATCGGGCAACCAGACAGCATACATACATATTACCTTTCATTCAGATAATAGGTAAATATCTTGACTACTAATGTGAAATAAAGGATAATATACTTTTGCCTAAGATAATAATGATTCGAATTCTATATACTGATGATAGATAAAAGGGGAGACCATGATGCTTAAAACACTGCCTTTTTCGGTAACAAAGGAAGATTCTTTTTACGATAAGCTTTCAGAATGGATCGGTGATGTTTTTTACGATATTCTTCCCGAAAAAGGATTTGAGCTGCGTGACGAACAAATCTTCATGGCTTTTCAGTTAGAAAAAGCCTTTAAAGAAAAAAATGTAAGTTTTGCTGAAGCAGGGGTAGGGACCGGTAAGACTTTGGTCTATTTACTATATGCGATTTGTTATGCGAGATATACGAATAAACCGGCAATTATTTCATGTGCAGATGAAACGTTGATTGAACAGCTTGTCAAAGAGGAAGGCGACATCCAAAAAATCAAGAATGCTTTAGGTATTGAAGTGGATGTTCGGCTTGCCAAATATCACGATCAATATGTATGTCTTAAGAAATTGGATTATGCTGTGAATCATGAGGATTCAGAGGGGATAGATCAGCTCTATGATGAACTTCCCAAGTTTGTTCATGATAACTCATCCATGAACGCCTATACAGCATATGGGGACCGTAAACAGTATCCATATTTAAATGATGAAGACTGGTCTAAAGTTGGCTGGGATCAGCTTCAAAACTGTTTTACTTGTGATAAACGCCATCGTTGTGGGCAAACCCTATCACGGGACCATTACCGAAAATCAAGTGATTTGATCATTTGTTCACATGACTTCTTCATGGAGCATGTATGGACTAAGGAAAAGCGTAAGCGTGAAGGACAGTTACCATTACTGCCTGATCATAGCTGCGTTGTCTTTGATGAAGGTCATCTTTTGGAATTTGCTGCTCAAAAGGCTTTAACTTATAAAGTTGGGGAACAAACCCTTGCTTCGGTTCTGGAATTGCTAACAGCCAATCAGGTTCGTGAAGAAACCTTATACATCATCGAGGACTTAATTGATATCAATGAAGAATTTTTTGATTTGTTGGATGAAAAAGCGATACATGTCAGCGGATCTAATCGTTATGAAATCCCGATGTCAAAAGAAATAACAAGCTTTGCCCAAAAGCTTCATAAAAAGGTTGAAGAGTTAGAGGAGAACCTTGTTTTTGAAGCGGAAATGTACACGATCAATGATTATGATTTAAAAGTGACGGAAGAGTATTTAGAGCAGCTGGGCTACTCTCTTTCTCTATTTGTGAAGGATGAACAGGCGGTTTCCTGGTTTGAAGAAAATGAAATGACCAAAACATTGGTCATCATGCCAAGGCTTGTGCAGGATATCTTGTCTGAACAAGTATTCTCGAAAAAAATCCCTTACATTTTTTCATCGGCAACATTATCGGATAATAAATCCTTCCAATATATTGCAGATAGTTTAGGGATAGAAAAGTATGACAGCTTTTCCGTTGAATCACCATTTGATTACGATGAAGTCATGAAAATGAACATGCCGGCCTTCGATAATGGAGATCAATTGGCAAAACTTCAATATACAATGAAGACAATTGAGGAAAATGAAGGTCGAACACTAGTGTTATTCCATTCAAAAGAAGAATTGCAATGGTTCAAGGAAAACTGCCCAATATCATCTTATCCATTTTATTTTGAAGGGGAAGCGGAAATCAGTGAGCTTGTTAAGAAGTTCCAAGAGGATGAGCAATCTGTCCTTTTCTCCTATCATTTATGGGAAGGTCTCGATGTTCCAGGACCTTCATTACAAAATGTAGTGATACACTCGCTTCCATTCCCGCCTCGCGATCCGGTTTTCGAAGCCAAACGTAACTCGGTTACCGATTCATTCGAAGAAGTGGATCTTCCATACATGCTCCTTCGATTGCGTCAGGGAATAGGGCGTTTGATCAGGACGAGCAATGATACGGGAACCGTCCAGATTTTGATTGAAAAGGATCTTTCGGAACAAGTGAAAGAGAAGATTGTATCCATTCTTCCTGTAACGATTTAAATAAAACCCAATCCAAAATGAGAGCCAAGGGAACCCCTTGGCTCTTATTTATTTGAATTTATTAATCGGAGTGGTTCTGAAATGAAAGTCTTTTGTATAATATGGTAAAGTGTAGTTGGAAGGAGCAGTGAATATGAAAAAAAAGGGTATAGAACTGATAGAAAAAGAGTTTAAAGAATATGTAAAGAAAATCTCGGCTTATAATGAAGCTCTCGCGTTAATTTTTTGGGATTTGCGTACAGGTGCACCTAAAAAGGGAGTTGAGCAGCGTTCCGAAGTTATCGGTATGCTTTCCTCCGAAGTGTTTAATATGAGCACAAGTAAGGAAATGGAATCCTTCATTGCAGAACTTTCGATGGAAGAAGCCATTCTTAGTGAATCGATGAATAAGATGGTACAAGAGTGTAAAAAAGAGTTTGAAAGGAATAAGAAAATTCCAGCGAACGAATATAAGGAATTCGTCATTTTACAATCGCGTTCTGAAAGTGCATGGGAAGAGGCAAGGGAAAAAGCTGATTTTTCTTTATTTCAACCTTATCTGGAGCAAATTGTAGCATATACCCGTAGGTTCGTAGAGTACTGGGGATATGAAGGGGCGAAATATAATACCCTTTTAAACATATATGAACCAGGCATGACTGTAGACATACTTGACAGCGTATTCAGTGAGCTTCGGTCGAGGATCGTTCCATTGGTGAAACAGATTGCAAAAAGCGAACATAGACCGGAAACAGCGTTCCTATATAAAGAATTTCCAAAAGAAAAACAGCATCAACTCAACTTGGAAATTTTAAAACAGCTAGGATACGATTTCAAGGCTGGAAGGCTTGATGAAACAGTTCACCCTTTTGAAATTAGAATAAATAGAGGCGATGTCCGGGTGACGACCCGATACGATGAAAATGATTTTAGGGGGGCAATTTTTGGTACCATTCACGAATGTGGACATGCCATTTATGAGCAGAATATCGCCGAAGAGTTAACCGGAACACTTCTCGATAGCGGGACATCAATGGGGATCCATGAATCACAATCTTTGTTTTTCGAAAACTTCATTGGACGGAACCATAGCTTTTGGAAAAATAAATTTTCCTTATTAAAAGAATATGCTCCCGAACAATTCCAAGATGTGACGCTGGATGAGTTTTACCGGGGCATTAACGAATCAAAACCATCGCTCATCCGTATTGACGCAGATGAACTGACGTATCCTCTACATATTATGATTCGGTATGAACTGGAAAAGGCCCTCTTTAATGGGGAACTTGAAGTGAAGGATTTACCGGAAGTCTGGAATGAAAAATACAAGGATTATTTGGGAATCGTACCTGAAAATGATGCAATGGGCGTGTTGCAAGATGTACACTGGGCAGATGGCAGCTTTGGCTATTTCCCTTCTTATGCATTGGGATATATGTATGCAGCCCAAATTAAGCAATCGATGCTTAAAGATTTGCCTGATTTCGATGAACTGTTGGAAGCTGGTAATATTGAACCAATCAGGAAATGGCTTAATGAAAAAATACATAAATACGGAAAAACCAAAAAGCCGCTGGAGATTTTGAAAGAAACGACAGGGGAAGGCCTGAATGTCCAGTATTTAATAAATTACCTTGAAAATAAATATAAAGAAGTTTATAAAATCAAATGAATCATAGAAGAAGGACTTGTATTAAATCTCAAGCCCTTCTTTTTTTTATGGTCGCTGCAAAAACGCATGGTATAATACCAGTAAAATGGAATATGATGTTTTTTTGATAGGAAATCCAGGTTATTTAGGTTTGTGATTTCGCAATTTTCTAATAATACGAATAATGATTTATTTTTTTAATTTAAAGTTCGGTTTTTTATCAAAAATTACTTTTCAAATAGAGCCAACGTTGGTATAATTCATATATTAATAAAATATTAAGTTTCACTCGTATAATAGCAGGGATATGGCCTGCAAGTTTCTACCGGATTACCGTAAATAATTCGACTATGGGTGAGTAATAGATCTTGTTGCGTAGATGAAGGCCTTTGCTGATTCATTATTCATTCATGCCCAAGAAGTATTGCTTCACTCCAAAAAAGTGCCGCAATGTTTCTTGGGCTTTTTTATATGCCGGGAAATAATTGTGTGGTTTATGGGTCAATAAACATCCAAGATTGGGAGGAACCTTCATGCAACTTTTAAAGGAAAAAATCTTGTCCGAGGGTCAAGCTTTATCAGAAGATATTTTAAAAGTAGATTCATTCTTAAATCATCAAATGGATCCTATGCTAATGAAAGAAATTGGTAAAGAATTCGTTAAACGTTTCGAACACAAGGAAATCACGAAAGTGCTGACAATTGAATCATCAGGCATTGGTCCTGGTTTGATGGCTGCTTTGGAATTGGAAGTTCCGCTCATTTTTGCCCGTAAACGTAAATCACTTACTTTAACAAATGATTTAGTGACGGCGTCCGTTCATTCCTTTACAAAAAAAGAAACCAATACCATTACGGTTTCCAATAAATATATTGAAGCTGGAGATAAGGTCTTGATCATCGATGACTTCCTTGCGGTCGGACAGGCAGCCAGGGGCTTGGTGGAAATCTGTAAGCAGGTTGGAGCAGAAGTGGCCGGAATCGGCATCGTGATTGAAAAAGCATTTCAAAGTGGTGGTAAGGATCTTAGGGAACAAGGTTTCCAAGTGGAATCACTTGCACGAATTGCTGAGTTGAAATTCGGTGAAATAACTTTCGCTGAGGATAAGGAAGGAGCAGCCGTCAATGTCTAATCAATCACCATTAAAAGTTGCATCCTTAGGATTACAACATGTTCTCGCCATGTATGCCGGTGCAGTCGTCATTCCATTGATTGTCGGTGGGGCGCTGGGATTGACTGCAGCGCAGTTAACTTATTTAGTATCGATAGACATTTTGATGTGCGGGATAGCAACTTTATTGCAAGTGTGGAAAAATAAATTCTTTGGAATTGGGCTTCCGGTCGTCCTAGGCTGCACATTTACAGCAGTTAGCCCGATGATTGCAATTGGTACGCAATATGGAATCAACTCCATTTATGGATCTATTTTGGCGTCGGGATTGATTGTCATTATCATTAGTAAGTTCTTCGGAAAACTGGCAAGGTTCTTCCCGCCCATTGTCACTGGATCGGTCGTTTTGATTATTGGCATTACGCTCATTCCTGTTGCCATCAACAATCTTGGTGGAGGCCAGGGAGCTGCTGATTTTGGAGACTTGAACAATGTAGCGCTTGGTTTTGGAACTTTGTTATTTATCATATTCATGTATAAATTCTCGACGGGATTCGTACGTTCCATTTCTATTTTATTGGGGCTGTTAGTCGGTACCTTTGCGGCCTTCTTCCTTGGAAAAGTAGATTTTAGCTCAGTGGTCAGTGCCAATTGGCTGCATATGCCTCATTTTTTCTACTTTGGAACCCCGACATTTAACGTCACGGCGATCATTACAATGACATTGGTGGCAATCGTCAGCTTGGTGGAATCAACTGGTGTTTATTATGCCCTTGGTGAAATCACGGATAAAGAAATATCAGAAGACGATCTAGCTCGCGGATATCGTGCTGAAGGTCTGGCCATCATGATTGGCGGTTTGTTCAATTCGTTTCCGTATACAGCATTTTCACAAAATGTCGGCTTGATTCAATTGTCTGGCATTAAAACAAGGAATGTCATATACACAACAGCGGGCATTCTCATTTTCATAGGATTTGTTCCAAAAATCGGTGCTTTCACGACAATTATCCCTTCATCCGTGCTTGGCGGAGCAATGGTTGCGATGTTCGGGATGGTAATTGCCGCTGGAATTAAGATGTTGAGTAAAGTGGATTTTGCTTCTCAAGAAAATTTATTGATCATCGCTTGTTCAGTAGGTATGGGACTTGGGGTGACGGTCGTTCCTGAACTATTTGCACAAATTCCGGAAAGCTTTAAAATCTTGACGGAAAACGGTATCGTAGCCGGAAGTTTGACAGCCATTTTCTTGAATATCGTATTTAACATCATCCCTACAAAAGGGAAAGTGAAGGAAACGCATATTGAAGGGCGAAATGTAGCCTGATCAAAATAGTTTCAGTTAACTTGATAGATTCACACATTAAATGCCCAAAATCCTCAGGAGATAAGGATTTTGGGCATTTTTTCATTTAGGCCGAATAATATCATTGATAATGAAATTGGCATTTTGTCAGATAAAAGGAAACTCTCTTCACTTTTTGAATATATTGATAGTATATGTTCAGGAAAGTAGTGATAGGGATGGAGAAAAAATATTGTATTCATTGTCGGACCATTCTAAACCAGGAGTATAGGTGCAGTGTGTGTGGAAAAGAGGAGTTTCAAAATATCATTATACAAGTGCAAAATCAATCTTCAGTAAAGAAGGAAGAATGAAAGTGCCCCTTACCGATTATAGGTAAGGGGTTTTTTGTTTCGTGATTACATTTCAATCAGTAAGGTGACCTGAAGAGGACCTACGCCTTCCAATGAAGTGGGTAAATGGATTGCTTCATGAAACCTATCCATTTTGGTATCGCCCACAATGACGGTGGGCGGTGTAATATCAATCAATGCATCCTCATCTGTTAAAGAAGTGGCAATGTTACCGGCAAGCATGTTACCGAATTCTGCTGCAAAAGATTCAAGCATTTCACCTTCTAACGGCATGCCAAACATGCTTTCACCTATTTTACCCATGCATCCGTTAGTCCCCCCAATCATTATTCTCACACGGATATCCCCTGTCATGCCAATAAGGACGCTAATGAATTCCTGTTTGAATGTCCAAGAAAGAACTAACGGACTTAACGGCCACGATGATTCCATTTAACAATTTTGTGATTATTGTGTTGATTTCCAATTTCGTTCCACCGCTTGTATGGTAATGTTCTTTATTTTATCAAATATATAGTCATTTTTACCTAGTTGTTTAGAAAAAAAGAAAAAATATTATGAAATGCCAATAAATATAACCAAATAGCTATAAAGCATAATTGATATCCGGGTGGGTATATTAACCATATCATGAATAATCAGGGGTGGAATCATGCCATATTTATTATCTGCATCACATATAAAGCTGCCACATTTACTCTCACAGGAAAAGATCATGGAATTTTCGAGAGAAATATTTGGAGCATCATTTAAGAATATAGAACGGTTACTAAAAGCCTTTAAGAATGGGCAAGTGGAAAATCGGTATTTTTCAAATGATCTTGAATGGTTTAAAGAGGATCATTCTTTTGCCGATCGTAATGATTTATATATGGAGCAGGCAGTCAAGTTTGGGAAAGAAGCTATAGAAAAATGCTTAGCCAACAGAGAATTTTTAAAAGAAGAACTGCAGGCAAACGAGCTAGATGCTTTCTTCTTTATCTCAAGCACGGGTATTGCTACCCCGACCATTGATGCCAGGATAATGAATGAACTTCCATTTAACCCGCATACTAAAAGGATTCCGATTTGGGGGCTTGGCTGTGCAGGGGGAGCGAGCGGCCTATCACGTGCTTTTGAATATTGCCAAGCATACCCGACGGCGAAGGTCATTGTTTTAAGCGTGGAGTTATGCAGTCTGACATTTCAAAGGAACGATATTTCCAAAAGTAATTTAATTGGAACTTCCTTATTTTCTGATGGAGTAAGCTGTATTTTGGTTTGCGGTGATGAAGTGCCGAATGAACAGTTTTCAAAAAAGGCAAGGCATTTACAATTTTTGGATTCTCAATCTACGCTTATGCCGAATTCATTGGATGTAATGGGTTGGGATGTTAAAGATCAAGGATTATTCGTGATCTTTTCGAAAGATATCCCTACAATCATCAAGGATTGGCTTAAACCGAATGTTCAAGAGTTCTTAATGGAGAATGGATTCGATCTAAGTGACATAAAAGATTTCATCGCTCATCCTGGAGGCAAAAAAGTAATCGATGCTTATCACGAAGCCCTCGGATTCGATGAAAGCATGACGGCAGAGTCAATGAGAGTATTGAAGGAATTTGGAAATATGTCCTCAGCAACTATTTTGTACGTCCTGGAGAGGTTCATGCAGAGGGGCGGGAATAAAGGTGAGCTGGGCTTGGCTGCTGCATTAGGGCCTGGGTTTTCATCTGAACTTGTGTTAATGAGGTGGACGTAATGATCTTTGCCATTTTCATTATCTTGATCGCAATACAACGCCTGGTTGAATTATATATCGCCAAACAAAATGAAAAACAGCTGAAAGCTGCAGGAGCAGTGGAATACGGTGAGTCCCATTACAGATGGATGGTTCTAATGCATCTTAGTTTTTTTATTGTTCTCATTATTGAAGTGATCATGCTTGAAAGGAATATGTCTGGACTTTGGCCAATTTGGCTGACCCTGTTTCTAATTGCGCAGTCAGGCAGGATTTGGGCAATCCGTTCATTGGGAAAACATTGGAATACAAAAATCATAGTGGTTCCTGATGCCGATGTAGTCATTAAAGGTCCTTATAAATATTTCAAACATCCGAACTATATCATAGTCGCAACTGAGATTTTAGTTATTTCCTTATTATTCAATGCATATTATACTGCTATCATCTTTAGTTTATTGAATGTTTGGATGATGACGGTAAGAATCCCGCTGGAAGAGAAGGCATTGAAGGAACACACGGAATATTCTACGGTTTTTAAGGGAAAATAATAAAAAAATTAATTTCTTATTGAAAATGATTATCGTTCGTGATAAGATTCTAAATGAAGATGAAAATTATTCTCATTCAGATCTCGATAATTTTATTTAAATAACTAATAACTAAAAGCTAAACAATATATAAGAGGATGGTGTTAGTAATGGTTTGGGTATTCATTTTATTGACAATCGCTACATATGGTTTTGTGATGATACATGTATTGAATAATATTCAAAAACCGGCAAAGGCAGTAAAACCTTATACCGAGTCACCAATTGAAAACCGAGCTGCTTTTAACCCCACCCCTACAACCAGGTAAACATCCTGGTTTTTTTTTTGCATTCCAAGTCAATATGAATCAAACTGCTTGAATCCACCAATCGGTGGTTTTTTTTTTGAACATGGACTGTAATGAATCATATAGTAAAAATAAAGCTGATGGTATGAATAACAATCGAAATCGTTTACAATAAGAATATCAAAATGACGATAGATTAAGGGGTATGGATTCATGATTCAAGAAACATTAAAGCAACAGTCCAAATTGGGGATTTTGACTGCCATGTATGAGAAATTTCAATCGGCAGGTGATACAGGCAATGCCGATAAACTGAAACAGTTAATCATGAAAGTGAATAATGAGGAGTTCATCATTGCTTTTTGCGGGCATTTTTCAGCGGGGAAATCCAGTATGATCAATTTTTTCCTTGGTGATCAAGTACTGCCTTCAAGTCCGATTCCAACGAGTGCAAATACGGTAAAAGTCCAAAAAGGGGAAGACTATGCCAAGGTCTTTTACCATCATCAGCCACCCGTATTATTTCCTGCACCTTATGATTTTAAAGAGGTCAAGAAATTTGCCAAGGATGGAGACTCAGTATCGGCAATAACGATAAGCTCCAATGATTTTTCACTGCCGGATTCATGTGCGATCATGGATACGCCAGGAATTGATTCAACAGATGATGCACATAGGGTCTCTACGGAATCTGCCTTGCATCTGGCTGATGTTGTCTTCTATGTCATGGACTACAATCACGTTCAATCAGAGGTGAACTTCTTATTCACGAAAGAATTGTTAGAGGCTGAAAAACCGACATACTTAATTATCAATATGATTGATAAGCATGATGAGAACGAGCTTAGCTTTCAAGACTTCAAGCTTTCCGTTACTGAAGCATTTGCGAACTGGAATGTATATCCTGATGGGATTTTTTATACTTCGGTAAGAGACTTGAACAATAGTGAAAATGAAATAGAAGTGGTCAAGCAATTCATATATGAAATGGCTGGCAAAGGTCTAAATGATGGCAAAGATGCCATCATGCAATCGGCTAATGCCCTTGTCGAAAGGCATCTTAATTGGCTGAAGGAGCAGTATGAAGAAGAGCATGCCGATGATTTTGAAGTATTGTCAGAACTTCCTCATGAAGAACGAGTACACCTGACGAATCAAGTGGACAGCCTGTTGAAAGAAAAAAAATCATTAACGGGACGCATAGAGGACATCAAGGTCCAATATGCTGATGCATTAGAAACGATTTTGAAAGGTGCGTACATCATGCCCGCGGCAACACGGGACCTAGGTAAATCTTTCTTGGAATCGGCTCAGCCCGACTTCAAAATGGGATTATTATTTGCCAAGAAAAAAACGGATGCCGAACGTGAGGCACGTATCAAGGCGTTTTTGAACGATTTACAAGAAAAGGTGAAAACCCAGCTTGAATGGCACCTTAAAGAATTAGCCGTTAAAATGCTTAATCAAGCGGAGATCCATGATTCAACACTTGAAGGTAAGGCTCAGGCACTTCAGATCGAGGTAACGGAATCTTACATAAAAAATTCTTTGAGGCCACAAGTCGATATTACGGGTGAATACGTTTTAAACTATACGAATGATTTGGCATCAGCCATCAAAAAGAAAGCCCGTGATGTATCTGAAGGATTTTTAAATGATATGGTTGCCGTTATGGAAGGAGTAGTGGAACAGCAGTCCATATCCATCGATAAGGAGCTTGAAGGTTATTCTGAATTTGCGGAAGCCCTTAAAGTTACTGCTGCGATGAACGCGGAAATCGTTTACCAAACGGAGCGATTAGAGGCCATTGCGAATCAAACTGAATCATTAGTCGATGAGCGCGATATTGATATGCTTTTAACTCAATGGAATGAAGAGGAAAAAAATATTACGGTCAAAATCATGAAAACCGATAAAGGAAGTAATTCTAGTTCCGTCAAGGAACAAATTGAAAGTGATCATGATAAAGAAAACAAGGAAGCTGTACCTTCCGTGACTGTTTCTTCAGCTGATGCTGCTGATTTACGCGGAAAAGAAAAACTGATGGAGACTGCAGCGAGTTTACAACAGGCGGCCAAGTTAATCCAACCTTTGAGAGGATTTCAATCACTTTATAAGGAATTGAAAGAGAAGGCAAATCGCTTGGAACAGCAGACGTTCACGGTTGCCCTCTTCGGTGCATTCAGTGCGGGCAAATCTTCCTTCGCCAATGCGTTGATGGGAGAAAGCGTCCTTCCTGTATCACCAAATCCGACAACTGCGGCAATCAACAAAATCATGTCTTCGGATGCAGAGCATCCACATGGAACGGCAACCGTCAAATTAAAGACCGAGGCGATGCTGTTGGAAGATGTAAGCCTTGCCTTGGCAGCTTTTGATAAATCGGCAAAGACTCTAGATGAAGCCCTCCAACTAGCAGGTCAAATCATTGCGAAGGCGGGGGAAGTCGATAAGGGGAAGACTCATTTATCCTTTCTAAGGGCGTTCCATCAAGGGCTGCCTGAGTACCAAAATGATTTAGGAAATGTGGTTACGGTAGATCTTGAAGGATTTAAACGTTTTGCTGCAGAAGAGTCCAAGTCATGTCTAGTTGATCTGATTGAATTACGTTATGACTGTGAAATGACTAAGCAGGGGATGGTCCTTGTTGACACCCCTGGGGCGGATTCGATAAATGCACGACATACAGGAGCAGCTTTCGAATATATTAAAAATTCGGATGCCATTCTTTTTGTGACCTATTATAATCACCCATTCTCTCGGGCAGACAGGGAGTTCTTGATACAACTTGGACGTGTCAAAGATTCATTCGCTATGGATAAGATGTTTTTCATTGTCAATGCCGTCGATCTGGCACAAACCACTGACGAATTGGACGAAGTGATGGATTATGTCACAGATCAATTGAATGGTTTCGGAATCCGTTTTCCAAAACTGTTCCCGCTTACGAGTAAAGGAGCGTTGATGGAAAAACAAACGCCTGGTTCATTTAAGCATTCGTTCCTTCCTAATAGCGGAATCTCGGAATTCCAAGGCCAATTCGATTCTTTCATAGAAAACGATTTAACTGGCCTTGCAATTGAATCGGCTCAAGCGGCTGTAAAAAGAACGGAAGAACTGCTACGAGATGTAATTACAGCTTCAAGGCAGGATGAGAAAGCGAAACGAAATGCCCTGGAGGCCCTTTCACAAGAGGCACAGGCCATTTCTGAACTCCTTTCAGTCATTAAAGGGGATGCGGAAAGGCAACGTTTGAAAAAAGAAGTCGACGAATTGACCTTCTATAGTAAACAACGAGTCTTCTTCCGGTTTAATGATTTCTTCAAAGAATCGTTCAATCCGGCTGTTTTAAAAGATGATGGAGGCGACCTGAAAATTGTCCTCAAGCAATCGATGAAGAACTTATTGGATGCGTTAGGCTTTGACCTTGCCCAGGAAATGCGGGCAACGGCACTAAGGACGGAAATGTTCGTAAATAAATTACTGAATGAGAAACAAAGCAGTTTGCTTCAGCAAATGCAAAAAGTAAGAAGAACCCTTTCACTGCAGCCATATGAACCTAATGAGAGGGAGTCCATTGAATTTACTGGAGCTTTTGCCCAATTGGATACGGGGGAATTCAAAAAGGAATTGGCGCTATTTAAAAATCCAAAATCTTTCTTTGAAAAAAATGAAAAAGCGAAAATGAGCGAAGGTCTTCAGAAGCGTTTGGATGAACCTGCCCTTATATATGTTAAAGAACAAGGTGAGCGGATTTTCGAAATGTATAATGAAGTCCTCGATCAAGAGTTACTTGCGATTCAAAAAGAGTTTAAGACGGAAATATCGGATATCTTTGCAGGCTTACGTGCAGCATTGGAGGAAACGGTCGATTTACCGTATTATGAAAATGCTGTAGCTGAATTGGCAAAAATGCATTCGAAATAGAAACGAGGTTCATTCATGAAAGAAAACCTTATTTCAAGATTGAGATATCTGGAAAAGAAAGAGGATATGACCATTTTGATGGCTGCTGTTACTGGCAGCCATTCTTTTGGTTTAGCATCCGGCCTATCTGATTATGATGTTCGATTTATATATGTTCATAATGATAAGCGATCATACCTCAGCTTAAGTCAGCCAGTTAAAGTCATTCAAATGAAAGAAGGCCAATTTGACATGGAAGGCTGGGATCTTTTTAAATCATCACATCTTGCCTTAAAGAGTAATCCTGCTTTATTTGAATTATTTCAGTCGCAAATCAAGTTGATTATGCATCACGATTATTATAGGAAGATGAATGGTTTAATAGCGGATTGCTATTCCAAAAAGGCACTGGGGCATCATTATTATCGGATGATGAGCGACAATCTTCAACAATTGACAAAAACAAGGGAATCCAAAAGAAAAGAACTAAAAATATGGGTACAAGTATGCCGTTCATATTTAATCTTGGAATATATCATCCAACGGGGTTCGCTGCCACCTTTATCGGTATGGGAATTACTTGAATTGGTTTCAATTGATCAAGAATTGAAAACCGGGATGACCCGGATATTCAAGGCAAAACAAATGGAAGAATGTATAAGCAACAATGAAAGTGAAAAGAATCTTTCGCTATTAGAAGGGAAATCACTTTCTTTAAAGAATGAGATAACTAGGCTTCATCAAGGGAAGAACATGGAAACGGAGCTTAATGAATTAATTTGGGCCATTTTGAAGTAGGGGGTTATACAGATGAGTTTTATAATCGAAAAAGAAGAGCTGTTGCCTTTGTTGAATTCCAATGATATAAGAATTTGTGACTGCCGCTTTCAGCTAGGCACTCCTGATGCAGGGTATAAGGCATACAAAAAAGACCATATTTCCGGCGCTGTTTATTTCGATCTAGAAAAGGACTTATCGGGTCAGGTTAAAGAACATGGCGGAAGACATCCTCTTCCTGACCTGGAAACCTTTAAAGGTAAACTGGAATCAAATGGAATAACCAATGATACGGTACTTATTGCTTATGATGGCGGCGAAGGTTCTTTTGCTTCCAGGTTTGTGTGGCTGATGAGCTACCTTGGGCATCGGAAAGTTTTTGTTCTTAACGGGGGATATCGCGCCTGGAGTGATGCGGGCTATCCCATTGACTCGAATCAAACGAATGATGTGCCAGCAGAATATCATATCGATTTAAATGAGTCTGTTTTTGCTTCTTTTCAAACAGTAAAGGATTACACAATGAATAGGCCAGACGATGTCATTTTAATCGATTCAAGGGAATCTAAACGCTACGAGGGAATTGAGGAGCCGATTGATAAAAAAGCCGGCCATATACCTGGTGCCGTAAATAAGGTGTGGACGAACGTTCTGGAAAATGGCTATTTTAAAAAGAAGGAAGATCTTCAGTCGAATTTCACAGGTATCGGTAATGATAAGGAAATCATTGTGTACTGCGGTTCAGGTGTAACGGCATCTCCAAATTATATCGCCCTGAAAGAAGCGGGCTTTAATGATGTGAAGATTTATATTGGCAGCTTCAGTGACTGGATCTCCTATGATGATAATCCAATTGAATAATATTTTTTCCAATTAAACGATCCTTAAAAAAGAGGCCGGTTATGTTAAAATGGAAGTACATCATGATAGAGGTGATAATGTGTTAATGAAAGAAAACGAGCAGCACCCTTCCTTTATGCTTGTCGATGGGATGGCGCTTTTATTTAGAGCTTTTTATGCAACGGCTGTTACTGGTCAATTCATGATTAACTCGAAAGGCATACCAACCAATGCCGTTCAAGGTTTTTTGAAGCATATGCTGACGGCGGTGAATCACTTTTCACCCAGTCATGTAGCGGTGTGTTGGGATATGGGAAGCAAGACCTTCAGAAATGAATTATTTGATGGATACAAGGCTAATCGATCAGAAGCTCCAGTCGAAATGATCCCTCAATTCGACCTGGCGAAAAAAGCGGTTGAAGCATTTGATATCCCTAACATAGGGCTCTCTGGATATGAGGCGGATGACTGTATCGGGACAATTGCCAAGGCATCTGCCCAAGGTAGCCGGGTGGGTATATTGACTGGCGATCAAGATATGCTTCAGTTAATAGATGAAAACATTTCCGTGCTACTGTTAAAAAAAGGGTATGGTAACTATGAGGTGCATAATCCCGATAGCTTTTTTGAATGGAAAGGGATCACACCAAGACAAATGATCGATTTAAAAGCTTTAATGGGTGATACAGCTGATAACTATCCCGGAGTTAAAGGAATAGGGGAAAAGACAGCGTTGAAATTATTGATTCAGTATCAAAGTATCGAAGGGATTCTTGAAAATGTTGCTTCATTGACGAATGGGCAGAGGGCTAAAATTGAATCCGCCGTCGATATGCTTCATTTATCCAGAAAGCTAGCAGAAATAAAATGTGATGTACCAATTTCATGTTCTTTGGATGATGCGGTCTATCAATATGATCGCGAGAAGGTCAAAAATCTGGCTAGGGATCATGAATTCAGGACATTACTGCGAATGATCTAATCAAACAAGGGGAGCTCCCAAATGGGAGCTCCCCTTTTGTAATTCCCTTTAATTTTCGCCTGAATTTAAGAGATTGGGGCTCTACTAGCCCACTATGTTAGGTCATTTTGGACCTTGCCATTAAACAATTGGCCACCTTCTTTAAATCAATGCCATCGAAAGGTAGCATCGCCTAAATCGACAATTTTTTAAGAACCCCCTTAAAGTAGTCCAACGCATATGCTTTTCTTTTGCATCTGCGAATACACGCTCAATCTTTTCTTTGCTTTTAAGGTCTGTAACTATAAAGCGTCGTTCATAATTTTTCACGAACGTATATTGAATGAAAGTCAGTTTAACTAATATAACTGGAACAATACTTGGGCGTCCTACCTCTGAATACATATCTTTCACCAAATCATAAATGACAGAGAAGTCAATGGCAGCCTCATTATCACCTTAAGTTATATTAAATCTATTTTAAAACAATGAAGTCTTTAGGCAAAAGGGTTCTATCTAAAAGGTGAAACAAAGTTGATTGGAACGGAAGGTACGAGACTCCTGCGGGGAAAGCGCGTCGAAGGGAGACCCCGCAGGCGCTTGCGCCGAGGAGGCTCCCGGACCGCCCGCGGAAAGCGAGTGCCTGGAGTGGAAATCAACGTTCAAATTGTACAGTCTGGGACCTCCCTAATGGGAGCTCCTTTATTTTGTACGGTGATTTTTTTGTCGAAAAATGGATAGTCAAAATCTTTGATATACGGTAAGATGAAAATAAGGCATGAAGTATGGAGTGGATGCAGAAGTGGCGAAATCAACTGAAGAGTATGTTAGTTTTTTAGAGGGTAAAGGATTCACTTTTGGTAATGACGCTATTGGTTTTATTTATTTTGGTAAGCGATACACGGATGCAAGTGATATTTTAGTCAATGCTGCAATAGAATTGACATTGAAGGTACAAAAGAATTTTGATGGCAGCTTTTATATTTCCTTTTTGGAAAACTTAAAACAAAATGGCATTGAAACGCGTAGTGCAGCGGTATCGTTTGCAAAAGAACAGGGGCTGCTAAAATAAATCGGACTTCGTAACTGGAAGTCCGATTTATTTTATTGGCCTTTTCAAATAAACTCCTGTGTCACCGGTTTCTTTTTCTTAACAGGCAGTTCAGCGAAAATCATTCCCAAGAAAATGAATGCGCAGCCGATGATGGAGGCGGTAGTCAATTTTTCCCCTATCAATATGTATGAGGATAACGCAGCAAAAACCGGTTCCATTGAAAAGATCAGCGCCACTCTTGTAGGGGTCGTATAGGCTTGGAAGTAGGTTTGTGCGAAAAAGGCGAAAGCCGTGGCAAGGGCTGCAGTAACCAATAAAGCAGTCCATACATCCTTCTTTAACATGACCTCTGAGCTGAAGATGACGGAATGATTCTCGTTGAAAATGAAGGCAGAAACAAATGATAATAAAGATACGGTCGAAACCTGAATCAGCGTCAACGGTAAAGCGGGTAGGGTCTTTGCATATCTGGCGGTAGTAATGATCTGCATGGCAAAACTGATTGCGCATAAAAATACCAGTAAATCACCGATATTCAAATTGGAGCGGTCAGCGAAAGTCATTAAATAAAGCCCAATGGTTGCAGCGGCGACACCGATCATTGTATTCCGGGAAAGCCGATGTTTTAAAAGCAGCAAGGAAAAAACAGGTACCATGACGACACTTAATCCTGTTATGAAGCCTGTCTTCGCAGGGGTCGTATAATTCAATCCGATCGTTTGAAGTCCATATCCCAGAAAAAGCCAAACCCCAATATGAAACCCGGCTATAATGAGGCCCTTATTCCACGTTTTCGCCTTTTTGTGTAAAGTCGATATATAAGGAATGAGCAAGAAAACGAAGGCCATGAAAAAACGGACGGCATTAAACGTGAATGGGTCAAGAAATGATAGGGCATTTTGTACCATGACAAAAGTGACTCCCCAGATGAATACAACGAATAATAACGAAAAATCAGCTGTCTTGTTCATGAATTTCCTCAGCCTTATTCATGCGAATGGCCCGTCTTGCCAATTCATCCGCGGATTTGTTTTCGAGGTTTGGAATCCATTTCATGAAAAATAATTCAAGCTCGTCGGAAAGCTTTAACGCCCGTTCCAGCAATATCGCATACTTATTTTTTGCAAATCTTTTTTCAATGGCCTGGTTGATGGCTTGGGAGTCTGTACGGAAAGAAACGATTTGATACTTATTGGCTACACAAATCTCCAATGCTTTGATTAAAGCATGGTACTCAGCTTCATGGTTTTCCATATTTCCAAGCGGAAATGAATGCCTCTC
Source organism: Peribacillus sp. Aquil_B1 (assembly GCF_022603275.1). Classification (NCBI taxonomy): domain Bacteria; kingdom Bacillati; phylum Bacillota; class Bacilli; order Caryophanales; family Bacillaceae; genus Peribacillus; species Peribacillus sp. Aquil_B1. The sequence continues at coordinate 1,378,219 of NZ_JAKXEE010000001.1, forward strand.
GACCACACCGTTATTATTTATGAAAACACCTGCGCCGCTCGGCCCGGGATTGCCCGCACTGGCACCATCAATATACACTTCGATCAATATATGCTCCTCCTCGAGTTTAACTGTCAATATGCCTTTATAAAAAACGTTTCATATAAAATAAGATTGAAACATGAGAATTTCAGGCTGATATGGGAACTATAATTAAAAAGAGTGATTCAAATGCTTACAATATATTATAAAGGGTATGACGAAAAAAAGGTATGAAAATTGTAAGGCTGTTCTGCATGAATGGTGAATGGATAAGGAGCTGAAATCTTTGAAGGTAATTATGCAATGGACATATCATGCTTCAAAAAAACCATCTGCCGATTTCGTTTCGGATTGGCTGGATGCCGGGACTGCATTGGTCATTACGGAAGATCTTGAAAAGGCAGGAAGGCTGAAAGAAGTGGAATTCAAGGATGAATTCGATACAACATGGACGAAGAAAGAGCTAAAGAAACTTCTGACGGAAGTTGAGGAAGAGCCGCAGGATGTGACGGTTTTTTTTGATGGCGGTTATCAAAAAGATGAAAAAGTGGCAGGACTCGGTGTAGCGATTTATTTTCGTCAAGGTAAGAAGTTCTGGCGGTTACGCACAAACGTGAAATTGGACCAATTCGAATCCAATAATGAAGCGGAATATGCGGCCTTTCATGAAGCGGTCAGACAAATGGAGGAACTTGGGATCCACCATCAAAGCTGTGTCTTTAAAGGGGATTCTCTCGTTGTCTTAAATCAACTTTCCGGTGAATGGCCCTGTATGGAAGAAAACTTAAATAAATGGTTGGACCGTATTGAAGCGAAACTGGATAAATTAAAGATCATTCCGGTCTGCAAGCCAATTTCCCGGAAGGAAAACCAGGAAGCTGATCGCCTTGCAACACTTGCACTGCAGGGAAAAGCCATTTTCAGCAAAATAGAGATTGCTGAGTCAAAGGAGCCATAACAACAATGAACAGGAAAAAAATATATGAAGAAGTGGAAGATGTACTCGCTTCATTTTGTCAGGATTGTTTTTTACGAAAGCATTTTCGAAAAGAGAAGGGGCGTACGTATGCCCATCAGTTTTGTATTTCAGAATGTACGGTTGGTGAAAAATTAAAACGCCTGGGCAATGAACTTAGTGACCGACCTTAAGTGCCAAAAAAAATGTTTTCGTTAAGACAAATTGTCATGAAGGATATGGTATTATAGGTAAAAAATAGAGAAAAGTGTGAGAGCAATGAAAAATAGAAGAGGGAAGCTGATTAATAAAGCAAATCCGCCTCTTACCATACCTGAAATTGATTTCATAATGGAAGAATTGAAAAAAGGAGAATCTACTTTAACTGAAGATCATGTACAACCTAAAGTAAGGATTCATGAAAGAATCAACAAAGCTTCTACTCAAATCAAAAACATCTTTCAAGATATACGTAAAGAAGGAAAAATACAGCTTGAAAAGGTTGAAGTGATTAAAGCTGAGGTAGCACCTGTCATTGCAGAAGCTGCAAAGAATCCTGATGTTTATTACCTTTTCGAAGAGATGCAAGCAGACAACGAGTACACGTATAAGCATAATATCGGTGTCGGAATCATTGCCACTTATCTAGGGATGAAGCTTGGATTATCGAAAGAAAACCTTTCAGCGCTGACACTGGCAGCCACACTGCATGACGTGGGTAAAACAAGGATTCCGGATAGAATATTGGAAAAGCCGGGTAAACTGACTGCGGCAGAATATGAAGAAATGAAACGCCATCCCATCTATGGCTATGAATTACTTAAGAATATCCCCGGAATCCCACCATCGATTGCCTTAACAGCCCTTCAGCACCATGAACGGGAAGATGGGAAAGGCTATCCACTTGGTCTGATGGAGAAAGATATCCATCATCATTCGAAAATCGTCGCAATAGCCGATGTATTCCATGCGATGTCTTCAAATCGTGTATATCATCAGGCCATGCCGTTTTATAAGGTGATTGAGCAAATGAACAACGATATGTTCGGTAAATTCAATCCAGAAATACTGCTGGAGTTTGTAAACCGATTAATGTCCACTTTGGTCGGAAAAGAAGTAACGCTTACCAATGGACGAATTGGGACGATCATCATGATCAATCCATACGATCCCCTTAAAGTCCTTTTGAAAACCAGTTCAGGGATCATGGATTTGCGAATGGAAAAAGAATGGCAGATTGAACGAATCATCGGTTAATGAAAAAGAGCCCGATTATAAAAAATCGGGCTCTTCGTCATTCTGCTTTACTGAATCGAAATAAGTTTTAAGCATCACTTTATTTTCGCTGAAGTCTGCAATCGTATATTGATCAAGGACCTTTAAAAAAGCATCCAAGGCATTATTAAGGACAAATTTCAATGAACAAACGGGAGAAATCACACAGTTATCGTGATCTTTAAAACATTCCACTAAATAAAAATCTTCTTCGGTTTTCCGTACCAGTTCCCCTACATTTATTTCAGCGGGTGATTTTGCAAGCCGGAAACCGCCATTTCTTCCACGTATTGTCTCAATATAGCCTAATTTACCTAGATTATGAACGATCTTCATCAAGTGATTTTTAGACAGTTGATAAACTTCAGATATCTCTTTAATATTTGACAATTTGCTTTGGTCGTGGGAAGCCAGGTAAATCAACACTCTAAGTGAGTAATCGGAATAACTCGTCAACCTCATGTTTATCGCCTCACATTCTATCCCCATTAGACTATATCATAAATGTGAACATTTTATAAACATGAAAACTTATTATTTAAAAAGATGTATAAAAAATATTGCTTTTAATGCATTTAAGTTCTAATATAAACATGTATTTAAAATACTTGTTTATGAAGAGGGGTTTACCTATGCTATCCCAGAAAACTATCGATGTTATCAAATCAACCGTACCCGTATTAGAAGTGCATGGTGCAACTATCACAACTGTATTCTATAAAAATCTTTTCGAAGCACATCCTGAATTGTTAAATGTTTTTAATCACGCCAATCAAAAAAAGGGGCGCCAGCAAACTGCACTTGCCAACACGGTTTTGGCAGCGGCTAAACATATAGATCAGCTTGAAACGATCTTACCTGCTGTGAAGCAAATAGCACAAAAACACAGAAGCCTTGCAGTTAAAGCTGAACATTATCCTATTGTTGGAGAATATCTTTTAGGTGCAATCAAGGAAGTGTTACAAGATTCGGCTACAGAAGAGATCCTCCAAGCTTGGGGAGAGGCCTATGGAGTCATTGCCGGTGTTTTCATTAGCATCGAAAAGGAAATGTACGATCAAGCTTCCAATCAGGTCAGCGGATGGTCTGATTTCAAACGATTCACAGTGGTGGAAAAAGTACGGGAAAGTGACGTAATCACTTCCTTTTATTTAAAGCCAGCAAATGGAGATAAAGTCCCGTCATTTCTTCCTGGACAATATATTACTGTTCGTATCGAGATACCGGGTGAACGCTATTTATTCAACCGTCAGTATAGTTTGTCTGATGTTCCGGGAAAAGATTACTTCCGGATTTCCGTTAAAAAAGAAAAGCCTGGAACCTCTCCTGATGGAAGGGTCTCTAACTACTTGCATGAATCCATTCAGATGGGTGACAGTATAGACGTAACGGCTCCAGCTGGTGATTTCACCATTGATTTGGGAAAACGAACTCCGGCAGTATTCTTGAGCGGAGGCGTTGGCATAACGCCTTTCATGAGTATGGTTCATGCAGTAGCTGAACAAACACCTGAGCGTGATGTCCAATTCATTCACGCATCCGATAATGGCAATTTACAGCCGTTCAGAACGGAACTGACAGATTTAACCCACAAGCTTTCCAGTTATCATTTATCCTTTGTCTTTAAAAATCCGAGTGAGGATGATAAGAACCTGCCGAATTTTTCAAAGCAAGGGTATGTTGATAAGGAATTATTGAGCAGTATTGTTAAACCTGAAGCTGATTATTATGTGTGCGGCCCTGTTCCTTTCATGAAGGCCATCATCACTTACTTGAAAGAACTTGGGGTAGATACGGATAAAATTCACTATGAATTCTTCGGCCCAGCCATGGCGCTATAAGGTTCATTCATCGAAGGAATGTTATTGACATCAAGAAGATAATTTTGCATACTATATTAAAACAATGAACGTTGAGAGAAGATTAGTATGCGAGAATCACTGTGACAGAGAGCGGCGTCAATTGCTGGAAGACCCGCGACAGGAAAGCGCAGAACCTGCTTCTTGAGTCCTATGCAAAACATAGGCGCAAACCCTGGCGTTATCAGGCAAAGTGGAATGCATGAACTTGCATTCAATGAAGGTGGTACCACGGAGAGCAGCCCTTTTCGTCCTTATTTCGAGGATGAAAAGGGCTTTTTTTCATGTCTTAGATATTTATTGGAGGAAGTAATCGATGGAAAAGAAACGCATCGTTGTAAAGATAGGAAGTAGTTCTTTGACCAACACACAAGGTGAAATCGACCAGAATAAATTTTCCGATCATATCCAGGCAGTGGCAGCTTTAAGGAAAGCGGGCCATGAAGTTGTCCTTGTTTCATCAGGTGCTGTAGCGACAGGTTTTCGCAAGCTTGGCTACCCGACGAGACCTGTCACTCTCAAAGGAAAACAAGCTGCGGCAGCAGTAGGTCAAAGCCTTTTGATTCAATCGTATATGGAACAATTAGGGCATTTTGGAATCGTTCCGGCGCAGATTTTATTAACAAGGAAAGATTTTTCGAAAAAAGATAGATATAAAAATGCATATGCCACATTGATGGAATTACTTGAACGCGGCATCCTTCCGATTATAAATGAAAATGATACAGTATCGGTCGAGGAGTTGACTTTTGGTGATAATGATATGCTATCCGCCTTAGTAAGCGGGCTGGTCCACGCGACCAACTTGATTATATTAACGGACATTAATGGGCTTTATGATTCCAATCCACAGACAAATCCAGGGGCTAAACGATTTGAAAAACTATCCGAAATAACGGATGATTTATTGCAAATGGCAGAAGGTGCAGGATCCAATGTCGGAACCGGTGGGATGAAATCGAAGCTGATTGCAGCGCAAACTGCATTGTCTCTAGGGGTGAAAGTATTCATCGGTTCTGGTTTGGGGAGTGATAAACTTCTAACAATCCTTGAAGGCAATGGTGATGGCACGTATATTGGGAATGATGTCTTGACGACGGTAACGAAAAACAAACAATGGATATCCCTTCATTCACAAGTATCCGGGAAAATTTTCGTTGATGAAGGTGCCGAAAGGGCCTTAGTTTCAAATGGCAGCAGTCTTCTGCCAGCTGGAGTTTATGAAATAAAAGGAGTATTCAATAAGGGCGATGTTGTCGAAGTCTTTGGTGCAAATGGATTATTAGGGCGGGGTGAGGTCCTTTATTCCGACGAAGAATTAAAACAGGCGATGGGAAAGAGGACATCCGAGCTTATAATCACTTCCATTGAAGTTATCCATCGCGATAAATGGGTGAAAGCATAAAAAATCAATTTCTTGAAAGCAAAGGGGGAATTTGGAAATGAGTGAAGTGACGGCGAAAGGAAAGGCAGCCAAAAAAGCCAGTTATCAGCTAATCGGTTTGAGTACGGAAAAGAAGAATGAGGCACTTGGAAAAATTGCTAAACAACTTATTATTGATAAAGATTTTTTGATAAAGGAAAACCAAAAGGATCTGGAAGATGGCAGGAAAAAAGGCTTCAGTGAGTCTATATTAGATCGAATTATGCTGAATGTTAACCGTATTGAGGACATGGCAGCGGCCATTATGCTTTTAATCGATTTAAATGATCCAATTGGGGATCAATTGGAGACGATCGAAAAAGAGAATGGTTTATTGATTAAAAAGCAACGGGTGCCGATCGGGGTAATCGGGATGATTTATGAAGCAAGGCCTAACGTGACCATCGATGCAGCTACATTATCCTTGAAAACGGGGAATGCGGTCCTATTAAGAGGCAGCTCGTCAGCAAAATACTCCAATATGGCACTAGTCTCTTCCATTCATAAAGCATTAGAGAATACTGAAATCCCTTTAGAAGCTGTTCAGTTGATCGAGGATACGAGTCGTGAAACCGCTAAGGAACTTTTTCATCTTAATGAGTATTTAGATGTTTTGATTCCGCGCGGCGGAAAGAATTTAATTGAAACGGTCATTAAGGAGTCCACTGTTCCCGTCCTTGAAACAGGAGCAGGCAATTGCCACATCTTCATCGATCAGACCGCAGATATCACGATGGTCGAGAAAATTGTTTTAAACGGTAAAACTCAGCGCCCATCCGTATGCAATGCTATTGAGGGGCTTCTAATCCATGAGGAATGGTTTAAAGAAAATGGAGTGCGTATTTTGGAACTCCTGGACGAAAAGGGTATTGAATTATATGGAGATGAAGCGGTTTGCAGCTCCTTTCCGAGAGCGAAAACGGCTACGGAGGAAGATTGGTCAACTGAGTACCTAGCTTTAAAAATCAGCGTAAAAACTGTAAAAGGTGTATACGAAGCCATTGATCACATAAACCGATACGGTTCTAAGCATTCTGAAGCAATCCTGACGGGGGATGAACAAAACGCTTCCGCATTTTTGAATAAAGTAGATGCCGCTGCAGTGTATCACAATGCTTCCACCCGTTTTACCGACGGCTTTGAATTCGGTTATGGCGCAGAAATCGGCATTTCCACACAAAAGCTTCATGCACGTGGACCAATGGGTTTACCTGCCCTAACATCAAGCAAGTACTTCATTTACGGCCAGGGGCAAATCCGGGAATGAAATTCATATCTTTCCTGGAAGGTTATTAAAACTCAATTAAGGGTATTGTATAATACATTACTTTTAAAGGAGCAGATACCATGGACAAGAGGTTTATAGCAATATATGAAAATGCAAATGAAGCGACTTCAGCAGTCGAAAACTTAAAGGAACAAGGATATACATCCAATCAAATATCAGTAGTGGCAAAAAATATTGATAAATTACCCAGTGAAGCCGAGGAAGTCGGCCCGGCAAAGACTGATGGATTAGTAGCCGGGGCAGCAGCCGGCGGCGCTGTCGGATTAACAGGTCTGCTTATTGGAATGAGTGCATTGGCTGTACCAGGCATTGGACCGATATTGGCAGCAGGACCGATTTTCGCCACTTTTGGCGGAGCCGCAGCCGGGGCAGCATCGGGAGCAGGCGGATTGAGAAAGCCATTATTGGATCTTGGATTGGAGGAAGCCGAAGTCGAACAATATGTGGAGGATATTAAAGCAGGGAAAATCCTTGTCATAGCGGATCCTTTTTAAGTTCGCAAGTAAAACCACCTTGAATGAGCAGATTTACGAAGTTTGATAACTGCTCAATGCCCGCAAAGACTCAAAATAATATTTATTGAAAAACCCCGTTCAGGATTTCTTGAACGGGGTTAATATGTTTGTAGACTAATTTTATTGTCACTAACGATAAAATCAAAAGGAATTCCACATTGGTATGAAGAATTAAAGGAATATAGTCCTATTACCGAGAAAGGAAGGGGAATTATGGAAAATAAAGTGGATGTCAATGCCACTTTAAGAAATTAAAGAAGTTTTTTCATGATGATTTTCACCTTAAGAATCATTATACTGATGATAATATAAAAAGGCGTATTCTATTGAACAAAAGCAAGTTTTAATGTGATGACCTGAATGATCATATTAAATACCCAATCGAAATCCTTATGATGAAAAAACCCACGATAAAGGGTTTTTTATTTTTCAAAGTCATTTTCTGAATTCTAATATCTAAATAAAATGCAGAATACCTATTTTTAAAGTCTCAATTGTACTCAAGACATTACCTTTCTTATTGCGGCTTTGAATGAGAACCTTTGCGGCATTCTTAGCTTTTAATTCATTGTGTGACTGGGTCTAGAATAAATAACAGGTTGCTTTTAGCTTATATCCGATAAACCAAAATGATTTACGTTGGAGGTGGGTATTTTGATAAAAATAAAACTCGTTGTTCCTCGAAAAGGGTATATTACGGACGCTTTTGAAAGATTTGAGGAATTCAACAAGTTGGAAGCATCGGAAAACAATGATAACGGTTCGGTGAAGTTTGTGCTAGAGGAGGTAGTTGAGGATGCCGATAAGATTGGGAAGCTGAAGCTTGATGCTGATGTGATTATTTCAAGGGGATTAATCACGAAACTTTTAAAAGAAAGCAATGAATTCATTCCAATCGTTGATATACCAGTACAGGGTATTGATCTCATTCGTTCCCTGCATGATTGCAAGGCACGTTTTGGCAGTAAAAAAGTGGCCGTCATAGGTGCGTTAAATATGATTTATGGCGTGGAGAACCTTTCGGATATCGTTGATTTGCCAATTCAGTCCTATATATTAAATGATATCGAGTCCTCAGTCAGTTTAGTGGATTTGGCAGCCAGGGATGGCTGTGAGGTGGTGTTAAGTGGTTTAAGTACCTGTAAATATGCCGAAGAAATAGGGTTGGGAGCCATTCTGGTTGATACTGGAAAGGAATCATTTCGGCAGGCGTTGATTGAGGCGAAAAGAGTAGCTCTTGTCAGCAGAAGGGAACAGGAGAAGACCAAGCGTTACCAAACGATTCTTAATTATGCCTATGAAGGGGTTATTGCTATAGATTTGAAGGGGCTAATATCCGTATTTAATACGGCGGCTCAGGAGATATTATCGATTGCCAAGGGGAGCTTAATTGGAAATTCAATATACGATATAATAAAGCCCGGGAAATTTCGTAATATGCTTTTAAGCGACGATGAATACGAAAAAGATACGGTTGCTTACCAATCCATTCAATTATCAGTAAAAAAAGTTGGGATATTTTTAAAAGGTAAAAAAGTGGGGGATATGGTCGCCTTTCAAGATGTTACCCGCATACAGGAGATGGAAGGGAAGTTCTTTAGAAAACTTCATTCACGCGGACATGTGGCGAAGTACACATTTGATGATATATTGTATCGGAGTTCGGAAATTAAGAGGACGATTGAAACAGCTCAACGTTATAGTGAAGTAGATTCAAACATTCTTATAATTGGAGAAACTGGAACGGGCAAGGAAATATTCGCCCAAAGCATACATAATCATAGCAACCGGAAAAATAACCCGTTTGTAGCCATTAATTGCGCGGCGCTTCCCGAAAATTTATTGGAAAGCGAGCTTTTCGGATATGCAGAAGGAGCTTTCACGGGAGCCATGAAAGGCGGAAAGCAAGGATTTTTTGAACTGGCCCATAGAGGTACGATTTTTTTAGATGAAATAGGGGAAATCTCCCCAAAAATGCAAAGCCGGCTGCTACGTGTCCTCCAAGAGCGCGAAATCATGCGCATCGGTGATGATAAAGTAATTCCAGTTGATGTGAGAATTGTGTCGGCAACGAACAAAGACCTCATGCAAATGGTAAAAAGTAATGACTTTCGGGAGGATCTGTATTATCGCTTGAGTGTGCTGGACCTTGTATTGCCTCCGCTTCGGGAACGCAGAGAAGATATTCCGTTATTGGTGAATGCTTTTATTCGGAAAGGTCATTCGGATCAAAAACAAATCAAGATTACGGATAGTGCCATGAAAAAGCTGAGTGAAGGGAATTGGGAAGGGAATATTCGCCAATTGCAAAATTTTTGTGAGCGATTATGTGCTCTGTATAAGACCAAATTAATTGATGTGTACGATATCGAAATGTATTTTCCGAATAGAAGTAAAAAGAAAATTCCGCTGTCGCAACAAGACGGAGAGAGCGATATATCACCTGGAATACATGTATCCGAGCGTGAAAGAATTGTTCAAACGTTAAGGAAGGTGAATTTTAATAAAGGAAAAGCTTCCTTGGAGTTAGGCATGAGTCGCACAACATTATGGAGAAAGATGAAAAACTTGAATATTGAAACAAATTGAAACAAATTGAAACAAATTAATTCAGCATGAAACAATTTGTTTACTTTATTTATGTCTTAATTTGAAAACTAATTGGCTTCGTTCTTGAAAAAACGGTTGTTTTTTATGTTGGCACAATAATTGTATATAAACAATGGAGTAGGAAAGATTTTTCCTTCAAGGTTAACATGAAAGGTTGGTGGGAATGTGAGTCATTTAGTGTATATTCCTCAAGATATTGAGAAAGAGGGGAAAAGTTATTTAATAGAAAAAGGCTTTAATATTAAAGTAGGGTCTGATCTGTCGCAAGAAATTCTTATGGAAGAAATCAAGGGGTGTGATGCAGTACTAACGAGATCAACGGCTGTAATAAATAGAGAAGTTATTACAGCAGCTGAAAACCTAAAAGTGATAGCTAAGTATGGAGTGGGCTTGGACAATATCGATATCGAAGCAGCTACAGAGCGTGGCATTTATGTAACAAATACCCCAGAGGCGAATGCGAATTCTGTAGCTGAACATGTAATGGCATTAATTTTATCATTGTCCAAAAACTTGAGCTTGGCTGATAAAGAGCTGCGCAGCGGGAATTTTGCTATCCGTAATCAACTTTTTGGCATGGACTTGGAAGGCAAGACTTTGGGGATTATTGGACTTGGGAGAATCGGTAGAATACTGGCAAAAAAGGCTTCCGAGGGCTTCGATATGAAAGTGATTGGCTACGACCCCTATGTTACAGCCAGCCAGAATTCTGTGCTGGAGCTAGCATCAGATTTAGAATGGGTATTCAGAAACTCTGATGTTATTAGTCTACATCTGCCGTTAACGAAAACAACAAAAGGAATAATAGGAAGCCGTGAGTTTTCCTGGATGAAACCCTCCTCCTTTTTTGTAAACGCTTCCAGAGGCGGCGTGGTTAAGGAAAGTGATTTAGTAAACGCTTTGCAATCGGGCGAGATTGCCGGAGCTGGAATAGACGTATTTGAAGTTGAACCTCCTGATAAAAGGAATCCCCTTTTTAAAATGGATAATGTGATTGTCAGTCCTCATAATGCGGCATTGACGAAGGAAGGTTCGATACGCATGGCTGTACATGCAGCTATGCAAGTGGAACAAGTTCTTACTGGCGTGAAACCGAACTGGGCTGTAAACGAGCCCTTAACTAAAGGGGTGTCAATGTAATAATACAGTGATAATTATCTGTTTTTTCTGATAAATAAGGTTTGTGAGATTCGAGTTTGGCATTTGTTGATAAGGATGGTGAACAAATGAAGAAAATAATCTATGTGATAAGTGCAATACCGGCACTTGGCTCGCTTGTGGTTATCAATCGAATTGAACCTTATGTGTTAGGGATGCCATTCGTTCTTTTTTGGGCCATATTATGGGTCTGTCTTACATCAGTGTTTTTGATAATTGCCAATAAACTTGATCCTGCAACCGAGGAGGAAGAAGACTGATGAATGAAGCCCTGCTTGTTATCCTTTTCTTTCTGGTTCTGTGTATTTGGTTAGGGCTTCAAGCTCGAAAAGGTAAAAATATGAGTTTGGAACAATGGGCTATAGGCGGAAGAGGCTTCGGCAGCTTTTTGCTCTTCTTCTTGATAGCAGGTGAAATGTTTACGACATATACGTTTTTGGGGGCGAGCGGCGGAGCTTATAGATCTGGTATGCCTCCTGCCTTATACGCTTTCAATTGCTTCTATTTTGTAATCGCATATTGGCTGTTGCCGCCTATTTGGAGGTATGCAAAAAAAAATAATGTCATTTCTCAATCTGATTTTTATGACAAAAAGTACAACAGTCCGGCTTTAGGTGTTCTTGTGGCGGTAATTAGCGTCATTTCAATTATTCCATATCTGATCATGCAGTTGAAAGGGTTAGGTATTATCGTTTCGGAAACCTCCTATGGGTCCATCTCTCCAAATGTGGCTATAGTAGTTGGTGTAATTGCGATCACAATTTATGTAACTGCTTCTGGAATGCATGGCGTAGCGTGGACCGCGGTCATTAAAGATATCATGATATTGGCTGTTGTCGTCTTTATGGGTATTTATTTTCCACTTCATTATTACGGTGGTATACAGCCGATGTTTGAAGAAATCAATACAGTAAAACAAGGTTTATTGATATTCCCGGAACAAGGTTTGAGTATCTCTTGGTTTATTTCAGCTACGATCATGACCGCACTGGCATTCTATATGTTTCCTCATATGTTAGCGGGAGTGTTCTCTGCAAAAAGTCCAAAATCACTCCGTTGGAATGCTGGGATTATGCCAATTTATCAAGTAATCATCATTTTTTCTTTATTTATTGGTTTTTCTGCGATTCTCCAAGTTCCGAATTTACAGGGAGCAGAAGCAGACTTAGCTTTATTTAAAATGGCGAAGATGTCATTTGATCCCTGGTTTGTCGGAGTAATTGGAGCATCAGGAGCGATGGCCGCCCTAATACCCAGTTCACTCGTGTTGACGGCTACGGCCACAATCCTTTCAAAAAATGTATATAAGGTATGGAAGCCGAATACATCAGATGAACAGCTTCAAAGATTGAGCAGAATGTTAGTACCTGTCATTTCTATAGTGACTCTATATTTTACGTTCAATGGCGGGGAGTCGATTTTCACGTTATATCTTATGGCATATAGCTTCATGGCACAGTTGTTTCCAGCACTATTTTTCAGTCTGTGGAAAAATAATCCTGTTACCGTTCAAGGAGCTTTTGCCGGAATGATCGTTGGAATCCTACTTGTCATATACTCGACTACATCAGGTACGACGCTTGCAACTTTATTTCCATCTCTACCGCAAGGAATACAAGATCTTGATGTAGGGTTAGCTGTATTATTCGTAAACATTGCAGTAACTTTGGGAGTGAGTGCCGTTACTAGAAAAACGCCAATTCGGTTGGAAGAGGAAAAACAAGTTTCCGGAATGGAAAAACTTATTAAATGATAGTGGGAATGAGTTCAATATTAATATAATCATAAATTACGAGAACAAAAACACGTACTTGAAAGCGGGAGGCTTGATTATGAAAGTCAGTGGAGGAAGAGCAGTCGTAGAAGTAATGGCGATAGAAGGGGTAAAGAAAGCTTTTTGTGTACCAGGTGAAAGTTATCTTAGTGTAATGGATGCACTATATCAACATCCTGAAATAGAACTTATTTCCGCCAGGCATGAAGGAGGTGCCTCTTTTATGGCGGAAGGGTATGCCAAGGCATCAGGGGAGGTAGGAGTTTGTATGGCAACGCGTGGAGTGGGGGCTACAAACTTAGCTATCGGTATTCATACTGCTGCTCAAGATTCAACCCCTTTGGTTGCGCTAATTGGCCAAGTCGAACGCCCTTTTAAAGAGAAGGAAGCATTTCAGGAAGTGAATTTGACGGGTTTTTTCAGTCATTTATGTAAATGGACGGTAGAGATCGATCGTGTGGAAAGAATTCCGGAATTATTGCAACGGGCTTTCCATATTGCGCGATCGGGTCGCCCGGGACCTGTATTAGTGGCTTTGCCGCATGACATGTTAGAAGATGAGGCCGAGTTGAACTTGAATCCTTCTTATCGCCCGCTTCCTCCTCGACCACATATGGAAGATGTGAAGCAGGCGATGGATATGATACGAAACGCAAAGCGCCCCGTATTGATTGCAGGCGGAGGTGTGATTCATGCTAAGGCCAACAGGTTGCTTGTACAATTTGTGGAGACAATGAAACTTCCGGTAGTTACAGCTTTCCGTCGATTTGATGCGTTTCCGAACTCACATCCTTGCTATGCAGGATGGCTTGGGTTTGGGACACCTCAATATTTACTTGATGCAATCCGTGATGCAGATGTAGTTTTGGCATTAGGGACGCGATTCTCTCAAGTAGGAACTCAAGATTACACCTTGCTTTCTAAAAATACAAAATTGATCCATGTGGATATTTGTCCAGAAATTTTCGGTAAAGTGTATGCTCCTTCCCTTGCCATTGAAGCAGATGCCAAGAGCTTCTTGGAACAAGCATTACTAACGTCAGAATCAGAATCTTTTATTTCAAGCGAGGATCATTTGAAGAAATTGCACGATGAATATATGGAATTTTCTGAACCAAAGGCCGACTATACAGAAGAATTCGTGGATATGGACGGATTGATGCATGATCTTGCCGTCGGTCTGCCGAAGGATTCCATCATTACAAATGATGCAGGAAACTTTTTTGGATGGCTATCCAGATATTATCGTTTTGAACAAGAAAACACATACGTGGGGCCAACGTCGGGTGCGATGGGTTATGGGCTGCCTGCTGCTATTGGGGCAAAGTTGGCGCAGCCTCACAAACATGTTGTTTCTATTTCAGGAGATGGCGGTTTTATGATGACTCTCCAAGAGATTGAAACCGCTGTAAGGTATAAAATTCCGACTATATCAATTGTTGTGAACAACAATATTTACGGAACAATTCGTGTACATCAAGAAAGGCATTTTCCAAATCGGGTCGTTGGAACTGACTTGTCTAATCCTGATTTTGCCGAATTGGCTCGCTTATTTGGAGCACATGGTGAAAAAGTTGAAAAAAATAGTGATTTTGCGCCAGCACTGCAAAGGGCGATTGCTTCAGGGCTGCCTGCTGTAATTGAAGTTGCAGTAAATCCAAAGATTCTATCTGTAGGCCAAGACAAGAAGGAAGTCCACGAAAAGCTAGTGTCGAACAATTAATATTTGAAGTTAGCAGGAACCAATAAAAAGAAAGTATTTAAGGGAGGTTTCATAGTTGTTAAAACCATATTTAGTCGTGGAATGGAATGATACGGAAACAAATGCTAAAGGCTGGCTGGTCGTCCATAACTTTGTCAAAGGATACACAGGCGGCGGTACTAGAATGCACCCAACGGTTACAAGAGAAGAAGTCGAGAGGTTGGCCGAGGCTATGGCTTATAAGTATGTAGCCTGTGAGTCTGAGACGACTGGCGGTTGTAAAGCGGGCATTGCCTATGACTATAAAGCGCCAGACGCTTATGCAGTGTTAAGAAGATTTCTGATTGCGATGATGCCTTATATAGATATAGGGGTATCGTTAGGCAGTGATTTAGGTACCAAATATGAAGATGTGCTCAAAATATTTAATGAATTTGGCATTGATATCCCCCTAACGAAATCAATGAAGCAGAATCCGAATGTTCTGCAAGGGATAAAAGACTTCGATGAACTGTTGACGACAAAAATCGACGGGTTGTTTTTAAACGATGTCGTAACAGGCTATGGCGTGGCTTTTTCCGCAGATGAGGCATGGAAATTTAAAAGCGGAAAAGGTGGAGCGAGAGTCGTCATTCAAGGATTCGGCTGTGTAGGGGCAAGCTGCGCATTGAAAATGTCCCAGTTAGGTTATAAAGTTGTGGGAATTTCCGATGCAGCCCTTTTGGTTACGTGTGAGGAAGGATTGGATGTCCAAAAGCTTATTGATCATAAGAATATGTACGGGGAAATGGATAAAGACTTTTTTGAACCGCATTATGATGTAAGGCCAAACACGGAATGGCTCGATATAGATTGCGACATTTTAATTCCGTCCGCATTGGAGGATGTCATCCACATATCCAATGCCAAAAGCGTAAAAGCGAGCTTGATCGTTGAGGCGGCAAACATTCCCCTTTCTTCAGAGGGAGACGAAATCATAAAACAGAGAGGAATAGATGTTGTCAATGATTTCGTTGCCAACCTTGGGGCGATAAGATTTTATGATGCGGTTATTTTCGGACTAGTTAAACCAAATCCACAAGCAGTCGTTGAGGATATAGAAAAACTATGCAGGAAAAATACGTATCATTTGTTTACACAAGCTAAAAAACAAAAAAAATATCAAAGAGAAGTAGCTTATGAAATATTTAAACCGACAATCAGCGGCCTTCCAGAATATTCAGTGCCTTCCGAAGCGTTATCGTGAAACCTCGTTAACTTGTGTTAATCATAAAAGTGTTCAGGCAGTTTATCGATAAGAAACGGGGGGGAATTCATGCAAACGGAACATGAAAATCAGCCAAAAGAATTACAACGTTCAATGAAGAGTAGACATTTATTCATGCTTTCCTTAGGTGGGGTAATTGGAACAGGTCTTTTCCTGGGCTCAGGATATGCAATCGGTGAAGCTGGACCCTTAGGAGCGATTGTTGCCTATTTGGTCGGAGGTTTATTAATGTACTTGGCGATGATTTGTCTCGGTGAATTATCGGTAGTGATGCCGGTATCCGGATCCTTTCAGGTCCATGCAACGAAATTTATCGGTCCAGCCACTGGATTTGTCATTGGCTGGATTTACTGGCTGAGCTGGGCTCTTTACGTTGGCCTGGAATTTGTAGCGGCCGGTTTGCTCATGACCAGATGGTTTCCCGACACACCAGTATGGATATGGTGTGTGATATTTACGGTACTTTTATTCACGATAAATGCATTAACAACTAGAAGTTTCGCTGAGACAGAGTATTGGTTCTCCGGGATTAAAGTACTTGCCGTCATTCTATTCATAATTATCGGTGCTGCAGCGATGTTTGGATTGATTCATATGGAGGATGCACAGCCTGCCCCGTTCTTTTCCAATTTTATAGGAGATGGACTATTCCCTACAGGGTTCACGGGTGTGTTCATATCGATGATGACAGTCGTATATGCTTTCCAGGGATCGGAAATCATGGGGGTTGCAGCAGGAGAGACGGAAAACCCGCAAAAAAGCATTCCGAGAGCGATTCGAAATATCGTAATACGTGTACTGCTTTTCTATGTACTAGCAATCTTTGTTCTATCGGCCATCGTTCCTTGGAAAGAAGTTGGCGTACTGGAAAGCCCATTTGTTACCGTGTTTGAAATGGTAGGCATTCCTTATGCAGCTGACATTATGAATTTCGTAATTTTGACGGCGGTCCTCTCTGTAGGAAACACGGGTCTGTTTGCTTGTACAAGGATCCTTTTCTCCCTTTCTCAAAACGGTATGGCACATTCTGCATTTGGAAAGCTCAACCGGCGCGGTGTACCATTTAACGCATTACTCGTCACCATGGTCTTTGCCTTGCTTTCTTTACTTACTAGTGTAGTAGCGGAAGAAACGTTATTCGTTGTGCTACTTTCCATAAGCGGGGTTGGAGGGGTGCTGACTTGGATGGCGATTGCGTTCGCACAGTACAGATTCCGTAAGCAGTATATCAGAGCAGGCGGAAAGGTTGAAAATCTGAAGTTTAGAGTACCTTTTTTCCCGTTTGCCCCGATTCTCTGCATCATTATGTGTCTTGGTATTTTCGTGTTCACCGCTTATGATCCGACCCAGCGAACTTCGTTGTATTGGGGATTAGGTTTCGTCGTTGCTTGCTATATATTTTACTATTTTAGATATGCGAGAAGGAAAGTGGAGGTGGCAGCCTTAACAAATGAACAGCCCACTGATTTTATTCAATAGTGATTATTCTTAATATGCAAGAAAAAGAGAAAACGTTCGGGTATGCAGAAATCGTTGAAGTATCCATTTAGAAGTTTCCGGTTATAAGTAAACCTATTATATAAAAGTAGAAAAATAGAATACGGAGGAAATCGTATGCGTTACTTAAATTATATTAATGGAAAATGGAAAGAACCCACTACAGGGGAGTATAAGGAAAATCTTAGTCCCCATAATGGTGAAAATTTAGGGGAATTTCCATCAAGTGCTGAGGCTGATTTACATGATGCAGTGGCAGCCGCAAAAAATTCATTTCCAACTTGGAAAAAGCTGTCTTTTCAGCAACGGGCTTCATACTTGCAGAAAGCAGCAGATATTTTGAAAAAAAATATTCAGGAAGTAGGTCAAGATTTGATAAAGGAAGAAGGGAAAACATTCTTGGAAGGGATGGGGGAAGCCAATCGTGCTGCCAGCATACTTGAATATTATGCTGCTGAAGCCCGGCAGCCAATCGGGGAAGTAATTCCTTCAGCAAATGCCCATACATTTTTATACACTACCCGTACCCCGCTAGGTCCGGTGGGGTTGATTACACCATGGAACTTTCCTATCGCCATCCCTGTATGGAAATTGGCGCCGGCCCTGGTTTACGGGAATACAGTCGTGATTAAGCCGGCTGATCTCACACCTAAGTCAGTCTATCATGTGATGAAAGCATTTGATGAGGCGGGTCTACCGTCTGGTGTCATCAATTGTGTATTCGGTAGGGGTTCCGTCATTGGTGCTGCGTTAGTGGAACACCCAGATGTGAAGGCCATTTCTTTTACCGGCTCGAATCAAGTAGGCCAGCAGATTCAAAAACAAGCCATTGAGCATGGAAAGAAAGTGCAAGCGGAAATGGGAGGGAAAAACCCGCTTGTCGTCCTTGCTGATGCTGACCTTGAAAAAGCAGTGGAAATAGCGATAGGAGGAGCTTTTAAATCCACAGGGCAAAAATGCACAGCCACTAGCCGGGTGATTGTGGAAGAAGGAATTTATGATGTATTCCGGGAACGGCTTGTCACGCGTACGAAAGAATTAAAAGTGGGCGACCCGCTCAAAGAAGAAACATATATCGGTCCCGCTGTATCTAGATCACAACGCGATGGCGTGCTTGAAATGATCGATGTTGGGAAATCAGAAGCTACGCTGTTGTGTGGAGGGGATGTTCCGGCAGAAGAGGAATTGGCGAACGGTTTTTATGTCCGTCCGGCTATCTTTGAAAATGTTCCACAACATGCCCGCATTGCACGTGATGAAATCTTCGGACCAGTCATCGCCCTTTTTAAGGCCAGAAATTATGAGGAAGCAGTTAAGATGGCAAATGATACAGAGTATGGATTGAGCGCAGCAATTTGTTCAAACAATTTAACGTTGGCTCAGCGGTTTATTGAAGATGTGGAGGTGGGGCTTGTTCATGTCAATTCGGAAACAGCTGGAACCGAACCGCAAATGCCATTTGGCGGATGTAAAAATTCAAGTACAGGCAGCCGTGAACAAGGGAAGAGTGCCGTTGAATTCTATACAGAGGTCAAGACAGTCTATATGGATCGGGTATAACTAAAATGGTACCAAGCATTTATAAACTTTTAAATTAGATGATAATCAGGAGGGATTTTCAATATGTCTATTAAAGAAAATGTTCAGTTCAGCCCTACACTCCCTTATTCACGGTATGTCGAACCAGAGGTATTCAATGAAGAAAGAAAAAAAATCTTTAGAAAGAGTTGGATATTAGCTGGGCATGCAAGCCAAGTTGAAAAAGTAGGCGATTTCATGACAATAGACATCGCAGGAGAGCCTATTATCGTTTCTCACGGTACTGATGGTGAACTGCGTGCTTTTTACAATATTTGCCCTCATCGCGGAATGAAAGTAGAAAACTCCGATAAAGGAAATAAGAAAATTTTACAATGCGGATACCATGGGTGGACGTTCAAATTAGATGGAAGTGTGCATAGAGCCCCTAATTTTAAAACGAATGAACTGGGAATACACAGCTGTATGAAATCCATTCGCTTAGAAGTTCAGAATGCCATGATTTTTGTCAATCTAGATAAAAATGCACCTTCTATGGCAGAAGCATATCAGGAATTTTTAGAGGAAATGAAAGAGTATCCCTTCTTTGATTCACTGAAACTAGTTAGGGAAACCAGGCGTGTAGTAAAAGCTAATTGGAAAGCCGTTGTTGACAATTACCTTGAATGTGATCATTGTTCCATTGCTCATCCTGGCTTTGCAAAATCCTTTGATTTATCAAACTTTTGCACAACGACACATGACAAATTCACCTATCAATATATGACAGCAAGTAAGAATGGCGAAGGTGACCAAGCGCGTTTTTATTGGGTTTGGCCAAATATGATGATTAACGTTTATCCAGGAGACGGGAATGTGAATACCATCCAAGTAATTCCTGTTGATGCCGTGACGTCGTTAGGTATTTATCGTGATTATTCCCTCAATGAAAAAACAACCATAGAAAAAGAAGAATATTTTAAATTTGTTGATCAAGTACGGCAGGAAGATTTTGAACTAGTGGAAAAACTGCAAAAAGGATTAAGTTCCGAGGCATTTACAAATGGTATCTTTTCTCCAACTGAACATGCTGCAGTCTATTTTCATGAACTTATTGATAAAAAGCTCCAGAACTAACAACTGTGCTGTTGCCGATGGAATGCACTTAATAAAGAAACGTGAAACAGAGAATTTTTGAATTTAATAGCCTAAGCAACCAACCAGTGTGGTCCGGCAGTTTAGGATCACACTGGTTGAGTTGTTTTTTAGTGCTGAGTTTTTTGCTTATTTCAACCGATATTATTCCGGGTGTGAGGAATTGTTCTTCCATTGTTGTTCTTCAGCAAGAAACTCAAAAAAAACATTCATGGCAGTAAGCGGATGCTCGTTTACTCTTTTAAAGTAATTACTTTTTCTGGCATCTGTTAAATAGCTGCTTTTTTTGATTCTATCCAACATATATTTTTGACTCATCTTCACTATTTCTTTTTGGTTATGTTTGTTTTCTTTTAATAAGGCAAACCCTACAGCTCCCACCAAAGCATAAATACCAAGTGCGATTTTCGAGATGGGTAAAGATTCGTTCTTAAATAAAAGGAAAAAAAGATTAATGATGGAAAAGCCTATCATCACCGTCGAAAAAAAACCGTATTTCATATTTTTCTTCAACAAGGGGGATAATTTTGATTGAAGTTGTTCGATTTCGGCCTGCATGAAACTGGGTATATTATTTATTTTAATATTCATTGTATCCTCCTTAATATTGTTCAAAAATGGCACTGAAAAATCGTACCTATTCAATGAAACAGGAAAAGGAACCTTAATATATATCTTATCGTTTGGAAACGTGTTTGTCATTTAATATAACCCTTGGACTCTATTAAAGGGAAAAGGACAAGCAGTGATGTGAATAAGAATGCCATTTATACGTTTGAAATCCCAGTTAGACAGCGTTCTGGCAGTATGTTGCCTTCATACACTAACAATGCTATTAATAATGAATGGATTATGGTAAAATAGTCCTCAAATGGAAGCCGCATTTTTCGTTTTTTGATTATTAATAGTAATGGTTGGATTTGTCGCGCCTTTTTTTGTCATAAATACGTGACTATTGTGGTATTTAGTACTTTTAAATCGAGTTTTGGAACAAATCAATATATAATTAGAAAGCGAGATATTAGATTCAAAGATTAAGGAGGGACATAAAATGATGGAATGGGCTCTGATCATTTTGTTTGCTGCAGCAGTATTACTGTTCATTTTATCGTTTATTAAAAAGGATTCTGCAAAAGTGGACAGTCAATTGGAACAGCTTGCTATCACTTTTGGAGATGAAATGAATGTATTACAGGAAAAAATCAGGAACATCGAGATAGATGCTGAAATTACGGTGCAAGAGGCAGGCGTTCTGGCAATGTCTTCCGAAAAGCGAAACTTGTTGCGTGAAGTACTCGACCTACATAAGCGAGGCTATTCATTTGAAAGCATCGCACTGAAGACAAAACAGCCGGAAGAAGAAATTGAAAGCATGCTTACTCCTTACATAAAAACGAAGAATGAAAGGAGAAATGTGGCCAATGACATCTAAATCAATGCGCAGCTTTGCCGGAGGCCTTGTTGTTGCAGCAGGCTTATGCGGTGCAGTGTACTTCTTTGGTCCAGGAGAAGCGACCGGCACATCAGAGAAACCATCAGAAGATGAAATGAAAGAGTCTCTGGCTGCAGAAGGGTATGTCATCCATTCCGAAAAAGAATGGGAAGATCAAATTGCTGAAGCACAGTCGGTTAAAGATAAAGCGGAAGCGGAAAAAGAAACGGTAAAAGAACCATCAGAAAAAATCATATACCGTACAGTTCTTACTGTGTCTAAAGGCTCGACAAGCATCGATGTGGGGAAAAACCTGCAAAAGGCAAAAGTCATTAAAAATGCCAATGATTTTTTCGACGCGGTTGAAAAGAAAGGCAAGGCCAACGGATTACGACCTGGAACGTATGTCGTAGATAGTGCGATGACGACGGATAAAATAATTTCCATCATATTTAAATGAACATAAAAACGACCATCGATATGAGGGTCGCTTCAGACTGTAGACAAACTTGATGAAAATCGAGTTTGTCTACAGTCTTTTTATGGTTTGTACAATGAACGTTGTCTCCATGCATTCGCTTTTCCCGCAATCAACTTTGTTTATACGGATGAAACCCTCTTTAGATTGAAGAAATTTGCGAAACACCTGCAGAATAACTGGCTAGCCGAGACCTCGGAGACCTTTGCCTCGGAGGAGGCATGGCAGACAGTCGGCGGAAGGGAGCGGATTTCTTCAATCAACTGAAATTTTTTTTATGTTTTCTTTAACTTAATCGTTGTCCGCACTCCGGCCCACACTGCAATGATAAGACCTCCAATAGTATCTGCGATTAAATCTATCATTGTATCTTTATTTCCTCCTCCTTGCAGTGTCATTCCGAATAATTGATCAGAACTAAATTCGTAAATCTCCCAAATGACACCACCAAGTGCTGAGAAGGAGAGGGTAAACAAAAAGACAAACCAAGGGGATATCTCTTTGCCTGCATTTCTGTATACCAATCGTTCATATAAAGCAATTCCCGTAAAAGCTAGAAGGGAACCGCTTAGTAAATGTAAGAGTGTATCCCACCATCCCAGTCCATACCAGCCTAAAATAGATCCTAAATATTGTGAAGCGAATAAGAAGATTAAATAGGAGATGATAATTGGCAGATTGAATTGAAGCTTGGTAAATAGGGCCAATAAAAGGGGGATTGCTCCACATACCACACCGCCTATCGAAACGAGTGACTTGAAAGTTTCATCGTCTGTATAGTAAAAAATAGATAAAGCTGCCATGAAAAGTACATACACTGAACTTAATGAAATAACTAGTTTACGATTCATATGAATACCTCTATAAATTATAATTTTGATTTTTGTACAATAGAATAAATGGAGATAAGCAGCCCGCCCGTAAGACCGAAAATTATATCGTACATGGTGTCTTTGTTACCGCCTCGCTGCATGGTATGAGTAAAAGTGAGATCTCCTACGAACTCATATATTTCCCAAAGAACTGTGGCAATGACTGAAAGTGAGAGAACAAAAAGAAAGGTGATCCACCTTGAAACATCTTTTCTCGCTTTTTGAGGAATGAATTGTTTATAAAGAGCAATTCCAACAAAAGACACGAAAATGCCTTTGTAGAAGTGAAGGCCAGAGTCCCACCATTTAAAATCTACATAAAAATTCGCGATTGACCCTAAAAATGTCGTACAGAAAATAAAAACATAGTAACCGATTATGATTGGAATGTTAAAAGGATTATTTTTAACAAACAGTAATAAAATGGGCAAGGCACTTACAAATATTCCCCCAAGGGCTACCATCCATCGGGAAGAATCATCTTTTATGAGGTAAAAGATGAGTAAGCCAGTCATGAATGCTATAAAAACCAGACTTAAAATGATGATTATTTTATGTTTCAATATACTCACCTCATTCGTAAATATTCATTAACCCCGACAATTTCGGACTTCTGGAATATTTTTATGTTGTTCTTTTAATCGTTTTGGTTATCATCATTGTTGGCTGCCATGGTTCTTATTAATGGTGTTTTTAAATTGAATGTTTTGGATATTGGCTTGAGGAATAATCGATACAAAAAAAATAGTCAGTAATATTAATACAGGTATGAATAATATTTCCAACGTGCGTGTAAAAGTTTCAATATCAAGTCGAACTGTAAAGATCACAACTGCAGCTAACAATATATTTAATGCTGCAAGTGGAGTATCGGGCATCCAAAAAGTTTCAATGAAATTCCCTGCATAGTAAATAGTCTCGGCAGCAGTTGTAAAAGACCAAATAAAAAATGTGAAATTGATCATCTTTCCTACTAACTTACCGAAACCTTTTCATTTATTTGATCTAATGGGATACCAGGATATAAATTTCCAACCCTGATGTAGAACCATACAAAAATTAATGCGATTCCTGTCCCAAATAATGCAGCAAGCGACGCATCCTGCTTTGCAAAACCAGCTAAAGGAGAAGGATTATGTAAAATAACCAGGCATTATTTTTCACCTTTATGTTTGTTCATTCCTTCTTAATACTCCATAGTTTTGGCTATTCATGTTCAAGCTATTCACACGGAAATTAATTTTGAATCGTCAGGCTTTTCTTCGGAAATCCATTCCCATTTCACTATTTGGGCTAAATGTTGCTGCTTTTTGTATTGTTCTTATTTCTTGGCTGTTTTCGTATACTTTGTTGCTAGTTACCAAGTAGTGCGGTGTGGTTGATTTCCCCTCCAGATGCTCGCTCTTCCGCTCCAATCAACCTTAAATCGTTTTGTTTTAAAAACAACAAATCTTTACGAAAAGAGCCTATTTCTTATTCCGGAATCAAAATCGAAAATAAACAACCTGTATTTTTAAATAAGTGTAAACCTCCTTATCTAAAGTGTGTATGGTATTTCTCAAATCCGAGACAAAATATTTAATTGTCAAACACATAGGAAAATAATTTATAAACGACTGATGGGTGAATAACGGAAAAAAACATGGCAGAATAATTTTACTTGTCCCACTTCCATTATGTAGCTTCTCCTAATGCTCCAAGAGAAAGTATTTAAATTCCCCCACATCATAATGTTTAGGAACTGAATATTTGATTTAACTGATACCTAATATTTTTCATCAAATCATCATTTGGTGAGGTTTTCTGATTAGCCTGCTTTGTTCCGTTAATTAAGGTAAAAATACAACAAAATAACGATTTGTATTAGCTTTGAGTTGGCGCGATTCTTGCATATTATTTATGTGTATATCTATGTGTGTATATTTAATAAATATGGAGAAAGGAGAAAAAAGGGAAACCGTTAGACACACAATTATTGAAAAAACATTAATTTGGTGTTTAATTTGCCTTGGTTATATGTCAGAAAGTTAATCTGGATTCATAAAGGGAAGGCGAAGCCATTAAACTTAAAAAAGTTAGGGGAATATAACTATGAAAATACCAGTGGAAAATATAGTAGAGTTAACTGTAGAACATCAATTTTTACAGGCTTATCCCATATTAAGTCAGTTGCGTACTGATTTGACTTTTAAGGAATATCTAGAATTATTAAATGATATGCGTAAGGAGGGGAAAAAGTTATTTGCTTTATATCATGATACGAGCATCGTAGCTTTAGCGGGCATTAGCTGGCGTGAAGATTCATATAATGAACGCTATGTTTATGTGCACGATTTGGTTACTGATGTAAATCATCGTCCTAGTGGCCTTGGATATAATCTGCTAAATTATATACATAATTGGGCAAAAGACCAGGGGGCTGAATATATTACATTGGAATCTTGAATTCGTGGTTTGTTACCATATATAGTCCGTCGCCATTCGCCTATTCAAAGGCAAGGTGCCTACACAAAAAATTAGTTGAAAGCATATTGAAACTCTGTGGAGAGAAATCTCTGCAGGGTTTTTCTTCATTTATCTTTTTACGTGCCCCTAAAACCATCCCATTTCATTCCACTTTGATCCAATAAGCAAAAATTAAAATCGTTCCCTCACGAAAATGTTGATAGATTATGCGAATATTGGCAATCTATGCATTTACTCATAGGATACTTGAACATTACTTCCAATAAATTTGATTAGTTGTGCTTCAGGATGCCTATAAACGGTTAGATGAGGAAACTGTCGCTAGAGGCAAGAAAGTTGAAGAGTAATAAAAGACAAGTAATATAAAAAATTGCCTTAAGGCAGTTTCATCGGAAAAAGCCTGTATCGAGGGTTGGATGTTATACCTACTGTATTGACTCCAAAAGAGAGGTTGTTACCGAGTTTGAAAGGATGGAGGAAGTGGCTAATGTCATTTAATTTGTAGAAAAAGCAGGTCCCAAAAGGTTCATATCCGAGGCATCTTCAGCAACCTTTCATTGAATTTTACTCTTGAAAATTAATTGCAATATATTTTACTTAGCTGGATATAATTGCAGCCAGGGTGAAAACATAATTTTAACAGGCTTTTGGTTATGAGGGGGTTAGCATTGAAATCTCGAGTTCCTATCCCATTGAGGAAATTAATTGAAGATAAACAATCAGTGAAAAGTAAAAAACAAGAAGCAGACCTAAAGCAAAGCAAAAATCCAAACTCCAGCAAAACTAAAAATCAAAACCAAAAACCGGTTCAAGCCCAAAACCGAAATAAAGACTCAAAAAAACATGAAACAAAACTTATCTCTTCTGACCTTCAATTTAATTTAGATCATATTAAGAAAATGGTAGGAAATAGTTCAGATATAGTTATAAGGGATTTTCAAGCAGGTAAAAATGGGCAAATTAAATTAGGCGTCGTTTATACAGATGGATTAACGGATTCAGCTTCCATCCAAGACTTCATCCTCGACACTTTGATGGTTGAAATACGGAATTCGGAGTTGGACGTAGCGGTCCTTAATCACACTGACTGTTTTGAAATGATAAAATCACATATTCTTCCTGTTGGGGGAATAGTGGAAATAAATGATTTTCAAAAGCTTTTTAACCATGTTTTATCGGGAGACACGATGTTATTGATGGACGGCTCCCCAAAAGGAATGGCACTCGGATCAAGAGATTGGGCCGATCGCGGAGTTCAGGAACCTTCCTCCCAAACGGTAGTAAGAGGACCAAAGGATGGCTTCACTGAAACGCTGCGAACAAATACCGCTTTAATACGACGGAGAATAAAAGATCCTAACCTATGGCTTGAAACAAAACAGATTGGAGAAAAAACGCAAACAGACGTAGCGATTATGTATTTAAAAGGTGTTGCCGATGATAAAACGGTTTCAGAATTGCAAAGCCGGTTAAATCGGATCAATATAGATGCGATTCTTGAAAGTGGTTACATTGAAGAGCTTATTCAGGATGAAGTATACACTCCTTTTCCAACCGTTTATAATACGGAACGTCCTGATGCTGTATCCGCTGCTATTTTAGAAGGAAGGATTGCGATACTGATTGATGGAACTCCGTTTGTCCTTATCGTTCCAGCACTGATGGTGCATTTTTTCCAGTCCAGTGAAGACTATTATCAACGGGCAGACATTGCAACATTAATTCGAGTATTACGGTACTTATCCTTTTTCCTTGCTTTGCTTACACCTTCACTTTATATTGCTGTCTCAACCTTTCATCAAGAAATGCTTCCTACTCCTTTACTCATTAGTCTAGCCTCACAGCGAGAGGGTGTTCCTTTTCCAGCTTTTGTAGAGGCGATGCTGATGGAGGTAGTATTTGAAATCTTGCGTGAGGCAGGTGTGAGGATGCCTAGGGCAATCGGTTCATCCATTTCCATCGTAGGTGCATTAGTTATTGGACAGGCTGCTGTCGAAGCAGGGTTCGTTTCAGCAACAATGGTTATCATCGTGTCCTTAACAGCCATCTGCAGCTTTGTGTTCCCAGCCAATAGTATGGCCATGGCTTTTCGGATGCTTCGATTCTTGTTTATGATCCTTGCCGCTACATTTGGGTTATATGGGATCATTTTGGGGCTGATCGTGATGGTCCTGCATTTAAGTAGCATACGATCTTTTGGTTTACCCTATTTAGCTCCAAATGCACCATTCATTTTACAAGATCAAAAAGACAACATCATTCGCATGCCGCATTGGTCATTATTAAAGCGGCCTCGTTTGATCAGTAAAAATGATACAGACAGAGGAGAAGTAAGTTCTCCTAAACCACCTAGATAAATTGATGAGATTATGAGGGTTTACGATGAAAAAAATGCTAAAGCTATTTTTAATGTTACCTATAATTTGTTTATCCGGCTGTTGGAGCAGCATTGAGTTGAACGAACTTGCCATCGTTACTGCCATGGGAATTGATAAAACGGAAGATGGGTATCTTGTAACCGTCCAAGTTCTAAATTCGAGTGAGCTGGCAGGTGATGCCCGATCTGGCCGCACGGAAGTTGTAACCTTCAGGAAGAGTGGAAAAACCATTTTTGAAGCCCTTAGAAGCCTATCAACTGATGTACCAAGGAGGTTATATGTCGCACATCTTCGTGAAATTGTCTTTGGTGAAGAAATGGCCAGGGCAGGAATTGCAAAACCTCTGGATGTCCTTTCCCGGCAAAAGGAGTTGCGTTCTGATTTCTATATGACCGTTGCGAAGGGGGCAACTGCTTATGAGACGCTTAATGTGCAAACGGCTCTTGAAAAAATACCGGCAAATAAAGTTTTTGACTCCTTGGAAAATTCAGAGAGAAGATGGGCGCCGACAAGGACGGTCACCTTGGATGAGCTGGTCAGCAGTATCGTCAGCAAAGGCAGACAGGCCATGCTAACGGGCATTATCGTTTATGGTGATCCCGAATCAGGAAGCAATGTTACGAATGCACAAGATATTTCTCCGAAGTCCGGCTTGCGCTTGGATTATCTTGGAGTATTCAAGAAGGATAAACTTGTCGGCTGGTTAAACAGGAACGACAGTAAAGGTGTTAGTTACATTACAGATCATGTGAAGTCCACTGCGGTAAATATTCCATGTGAAGGTGAGCAAATTACGGTCAACACGACTAGTTCAAAAACGAAAATCAAGGGGGAAATGGAAAAAGGAAATCCGAAAATTGATATAAATGTCACGTCAGAAGGGAGCATAGGTGAAGTAGAATGCACAATCGATTTAACCAAACCCGAAAAAATCGAAGAATTGAATAAAAGATACGCAAAAGACGTTAAAGATAAAATAGAAGGATCGATAAAGACGCTTCAAGAGAAGTATCAAAGTGACATCTTCGGTTTTGGTGAAGAAATTCATAGAACCGACCCTAAAGCATGGAAACGTTTAGAAGGAAATTGGGATCAGGAATTCGCAAATTTGGACGTAAATGTAACCGTTGAAGCAAAGATTCGCAATTTAGGCACCATATCAGAATCCTTCCAAAAAGAAATCGAGGAGTAAAGATCAATGTGGGCAATTATTGGAACAGTGTGTACTGGAGCTATTATTTCATTTTTTGAAATACCGCCCCTTATCAAAAAGAAATACTGGAAGGAAATGGTCATTTTCATTTCATTGCTTTTAGTTGGCATGACGTTGAGTATTTTAATTATCAAGGATATTACCATACCCACTCCTATAGATTGGATAACGAAAATATATAGTCCACTCGCTCATTTCATGGATCGCATTTTATCCTAGGGAGGTATCGAATATGCTCGAAAAAGGAAAAATCAGCTCTGGTGAATTTCTTATAATGGTCATCATATTCACCATAGGAGGAGCGATACTTACTTTACCTTCCGTACTTGTCTCTTTAGCGAAACAGGATGGCTGGATTGCCTATATCTTAGCTACTCTCATCGGTTTATGTTTCGTTTTCTTATTTACCCGGCTCGGATCACTTTACCCATCCATGACTTATATAGAAGTTAATGAAAAAATATTTGGGAAATGGATTGGGAAGCTCTCTGCGATCCTATTCCTATTATATTTATATTACCTTTCTTCAGCGTTACTTAGTGAAATTGGGAATTTTTTTTCAACACAGGTTCTGGTTGAGACACCTATGGAAATGATCATGATCTTGTTTATATTAACAAGCTTATTTGGTGCACGGCTAGGATTGGAAGTTATCTGCCGGACTGCATTAATCTTTTTTCCTTGGCTTGTACTGCTTCTTTTCATATTATTCGTATTTCTTATCCCGGATATCAAAATCGAAAATTTGCAACCTATATTTGAAGAAGGCATGAAACCGATATTGAGGGGATCATATCACTCTTTAGCATTGCCTTATGTTCAGCTTGTTTTCTTTTTAATGATCACTCCATTTGTAAACGAAAAGGCTAATGTGAAGAAAAACTTTTATTTAGGGACTATTTTAGGTGGCGGCGCTCTTTTCTTAGTGATCATTTTCAGTATCCTCGTATTGGGTGCTGAAAATACAGCGAGATTGACCTATCCTTCTTATAAATTGGGGATGAGGATAAGCATCGGTAATTTTTTTGAAAGGGTCGAGGTCATCGTGGCCTTCATTTGGGTTTTTACAGAGTATTTTAAGTTGACCATATGCTTTTATGGACTCGCTTTAGGAATAGCTCAATTGCTAGGATTAAAAAATTACAAAATCCTTCTATTCCCATTAGCTTTTCTAATTTTCACTTTTACCATCTTTTCGCATCCCGATATCGTGCATTATCAAAACTTTATGGCTACAGCTTGGACACCATTATCCTTAACGATTTGTTTTATTCTGCCATTGTTATTATTAATGGTTGGGAAAATCAGAAAAAAGTAAGAAGTGTATCACATTGGATGATTAAGTGGACGTTCAGTACATCTCTAAACAAATGAAAAGCTTGATGGGAAAAGAACTGAGATATAGTGGCTGACTGACTCAAGGAAAAGTAATAAGTAAAATATTCTGACAAATACATTGACGAAAGAAAGCTCATGATTTAATATAACAATATATAACATTACATAATGTTGTATATCAAATATTAAAGGAGTGGGAAAATGAGTAAATCGGTTATTAATGTAAAAAGTAATGTAAAAACAGTATTGGATCAATTAAAGGGTAGGAAAATTAACAATATTTATTTTGTAGCATGCGGGGGATCTTCTGCCATCATGTATTCAGCTAAGTATATACTGGATCGTGAAGCTGAAAATATAACTTCCGATCTATATAGTTCAAATGAGTTTATACATCGTAATCCACAACAATTAGGGAAGGAATCCTTAGTAATTTTATGCTCTATGTCTGGAACAACTCCCGAAACGGCAGAAGCGGCTAAGTTTGCAAAAAGTAAAGGTGCGTTTACAGTGGCATTAACGAACGAAACAGGATCACCATTAGCCCAAAATGCGGATCTTTTCATTAAATATGAATGGGGTAACGGTGTAAACGCCTTTGATACAAACCTGAGTGTTTTATATCAGCTAGTTTTTGGTGTACTTCATATAGCGGAAAACAATGAAAAGTTTGGAAAACTAGTATCAAGTTTAGAGAATTTACAGCCAGTGTATGAAAAAGCCCTGGTGCAAGAAGCTTCTAATGCAAGATTATTTGCGCAATCTCATGCAAAAGAACCTGTTATCTATACAATGGCTAGCGGTTCCAACTACGGGACAGCCTATTCTTTTAGTATTTGTATCTTAATGGAAATGCAATGGATACACTCACATGCCATTCATGCTGGCGAGTACTTTCATGGACCATTCGAAATTATTGACGAAAATGTACCGTTTATCATTCTATTGGGATTGGATGAAACAAGACCATTAGAAGAAAGAGCGTTATCCTTTTCTCAGCGTTATGGCAAAAAGCTAACGGTGCTAGATGCAAAAAAGTATGATCTTGATGGTATCGATGAAGAAGTAAAAGGATATATTGCACCGCTTATCTTAAATCGTGTATTGCGCCAATATGCAGAAGAATTAGCGGAAGCGCGTAATCATCCTTTAAGCAAAAGGCGTTATATGTGGAAAGTAGAATACTAATAGCTAGAGAAAACTTAATATTCTGTATATTTTATTTACGAATTATACTATAATGTTTTATAACATTATAGTATAATTTCCTGATGATAAAAGCATTTATAAAAAGGAGGGTATTCATGAGAAAAACAAAACTTATAATCGCATCATTTTTAAGTTTATCTTTAATGCTAGGGGGATGTTCTGGTGAAAAAACATCTTCAGAATCAGATGTTGGAAAAACAACCATAACATTTTTCCATAGGTGGCCAAAAGAACCGGAAAAAACTTACTTTAATGAAGTTGTAAAAGAATTTGAAAAACAAAACCCCGATATCAATATTAAAACCGAAGCAGTGCTAAACGATTCGTATAAAGACAAAATTAAAGTAATGACTGGTACAAATAATCCACCTGATGTTTATTTCTCATGGAGTGATGAATTTGCCAGTCAGTTTGTGCGAGGGAATAAAGCTTTGGATTTAACTTCTTATTATGAAAACGATCCGGAATGGTCTTCTCAACTCGTTCCATCCCAAGTCAAACCGTATACATTTAATAATAAGGTGTATGGTGTCCCTGTAACAATGGATGGAAAAATGTTTTTCTATAACAAGGATGTCTTCGAAAAAATGAACATAAACCCACCTAAAACCTGGAATGAATTAATTGACGTGTTAAAAGTGTTAAAAAAGAATAACTACACAGCC
Organism: Peribacillus sp. Aquil_B1; assembly: GCF_022603275.1. Lineage (NCBI taxonomy): Bacteria > Bacillati > Bacillota > Bacilli > Caryophanales > Bacillaceae > Peribacillus > Peribacillus sp. Aquil_B1. The sequence continues at coordinate 1,410,287 of NZ_JAKXEE010000001.1, forward strand.
CTTCAATTCGGCAGTCAAGATACTTGGACAATTTCACATTATTTGGGCACGTTGAATCAACGCCTTGTTAGACCGGAAGTGCTGACAATGGATTATAATCGAAAAACCGGAAAATTCAAGGATGACGACTACATAAAAGCGCTTGAAAAATTCCAAGAGTTGTTACCTTATTTTAATGAGAATACGAATTCAATAGATCACGAATATGCTAGGCAGCAATTTTCAAATGGCAAAGCACCTATGTTTTATGCAGAAACGGCAGAAATCAAGCTGTTTGGACCCACTAAGTTTGAACTTGGAATGTTTAACTTCCCTGAGGTGGAAGGCGGAAAGGGTAATCAAACGAATCTAACGGGATCTCCTGAGGGCTTTATGATTTCTTCCAAGACAAAGCATCCTAAAGAGGCGATGGAGTTTTTAAAGTTTTTAACCACTCAACAGATGGGAGAGAAACTAGTCACTGATGTGGGCAAGTATAGTGCAGTTGAAGGTACAGTAAATGAAAATAATTCTTCCCCGGAACAGCTGGAAGCGGTTCAAAGTATATTGAACGCCAAGGAAATGGCCCCATGGTTTGACATGAGTATTGATGCGCGTATTGCAGATGCCTATTTAACAGGAGCACAAATGATGTTAAATGGAGATAAAACACCTAAACAAATCATGCGTGATGTTCAAAAAGCTGCCGATACTGTTAGAATCGAAGCGGGGAAATAAGGGAAATCATTTTTCCGTTTTATTAAGGGAGTGATCTTTTAATGATAAAACTCGATAAATTTGTACCTTATCTATATCTTCTTCCAGCATTAGTTTTTTTACTGCTAGTTTATATCCCCATTTTCCAGAATATTGGCGACAGTCTGTATAATTGGAGTACTTTTTCACCAAATAAAGCATTTGTAGGGTTGGACAACTACTTTACTTTGTTTAAAGATCCCGTATTTTATGAAGCTTTAAAAAACAATATTCTTTATGCAGTCATTTCAATTGTTTTCCAGGTATTTGGAGGGTTAATTGTTGCAGCAGTTTTAGAAGATAAATTAATCCGTAAATTTTCACCCATCTTTCGTACAGTCTATTTCTTACCAGTCGTCGTTTCAATGACAGTCATAGCGTTGCTGTTTTCATTCTTTTACAACCCGGAAGTGGGGTTGTTAAATCAGTTTCTTAAAATGATTGGATTGAATAATTTAGCACTGCCATGGTTGGGCGATAGTGATACGGCAATCTATGCAGTCATTGCTGTCTCACAGTGGCAATCGATTGGTTATATAGCCATGTTATATATCGTAGCCATTCAAAAAATTTCACCTGAGCTATATGAAGCAGCTGAAATGGATGGAGCGAATAAAATAAAAACGTTTTTTCACATTACGGTTCCAGAAACGAAGGAAATGACATTTGTAGCCGTAATCTTAACACTGACAGGTGCTTTTACAGTGTTTAATGAGCCATATATCTTAACCGGAGGGGGGCCGGGAACTTCTTCCGAAGTCCTAAGCACCTATTTATATAAAACGGCTTTTTCTAAAGATATGATGGGATATGCTTCAGCCATTGCAACGGTTATCTTAATTATTACGTTACTTATTTCTCTTGTTCAAATGAAAATATTTAAAACAGGAAAGGAGGACTAATAATGGAGATGCCTAAATCAACGATCAGAGTACCGGAATTAGTTGTGAAAAATCTAAAATATGCAAGGAAAAGAAAAGACTCCAATATGAGAGTAGCGCTAGTCTATGCAGGCTTGATCGCATACTTTCTTGTTGTTGCCTATCCCTTATTATGGATGGTCATCAGTTCTTTTAAAAGCACAGAGGAAATTTTCAACCATAGTTGGTCCCTTCCTCATACATGGTTGTTTGAAAATTATGTAACAGCCTGGAATAGTGGGATTTCTTCCTACTTTTTAAATAGTGTCATGGTTACGGGTTTGACCTGTATTTTAACGGTATTAGTAAGTGCGTTAGGTGCCTACGGATTATCTCGCTTTGATTTTCGTGGAAAGGCTTTCATTTTGGTCATATGCTTAGGGGGGTTGATGCTATCTCCCCAAGTAAGCCTGATCCCATTGTATAATATCATTCAGAAGTTAGGTATATATAACACCCATTGGGCGTTAATTTTACCTTATGTAGCATATAGAATTCCGCTAACCATCCTGTTGATTCGGGCCTACTTCCTGTCCATTCCGAAAGAACTGGAAGAGGCTGCCCGGTTGGATGGATGCACAAACCTTGGAATCCTTTTTAGAATTTTCATTCCTATGAGTAAGCCTATTTTATTAACAACGACAATTTTAACAGCTTACTATACATGGAATGAATTCATGTTCGCGATCATCTTTATAGACGATGACAGTTTACGTACGATACCTGCCGGTTTAATGCAATTTCGAGATGCACTGCAAACCGATTGGGGAGTGTTACTTTCTGGATTAACGATTTCAGCGGCACCAATCGTCATTTTATTTTTATTCATGCAGAAGTACTTTATCCGTGGAATTGCTAGTGGAAGTGTAAAATGATAACAGGGGGAACAGGCATGAAATTAATTGGAATTGGAGATAACGTAGTAGATTTTTATAAAGATCAAGGAAAGATATATCCTGGCGGCAATTCATTAAACGTGGCAGTATTGTGCAATCGTTTAAATGATGAGCAATCTTCATATATTGGCATTGTAGGAAATGACGGGGCAGCAGACCATGTGTTAGAGGTATTGCAAAAGGAGAAGATAGAGATTAGTAGAGTAAGACAAGCAGTAGGAGAGAATGGTATGGCAGTCGTCGCGTTGGATAAGGACGGTGACCGAATTTTTATTGGTTCCAATAAAGGGGGAATTCAATCCAGATTGGGGATTGTACTGAATGACAATGATTTGGATTATATTCGGCAACACGACCTTCTTCATACAAGTGTATATAGCCGTATAGAGCATAACCTTCCAATATTAAGCCGATTTATTGACATTTCTTTTGATTTTTCGACAAATCAAGAGGATCACTATTTACAAAAGGTTTGTCCCTTTGTGAATTATGCATTTTTTTCCGGAAGCAATTTAAACGAGGCAGAGTGCAATGCACTGATTCAAAAGGTTCATTCGTTCGGCACAAAGGTAATATGTGTTACTCGTGGGGAAAAGGGAGCACTTTTATCAATTGAAAATCAAATATATGAACAAGCTATTATCCAAACTGAAGTTGTAGATACGTTGGGGGCGGGAGATTCCTTTATTGCCGGTTTTCTCTCTTCGTACGTCCAAGGGCAAGATGTATATAAAGCTTTACATAAAGGAGCATTGGTCGCCTCCCAAACCTGTCAGGATTATGGTGCTTTTGGGTATGGCAAAGTATATAATCCTGATCATATGATGGTTTAAAATGATGCATGGATGAATGAATAAAGGTAACGAGATCCCGGATTAGGAGTGGGATTCGTTACCTTTTTCTTGCGATATTGAACTATCAATCGTAAAGGTCACGCGATTAGCAGGATAGTATAGGAAGGATGAATGGATAGGCTGCTTTTTAGCGTCATATGCCACTTTCTCCACTTTGAAAAGGGGATCTCCCACTTCGCATTCTAAATATTTTGCTTCATCTGCATTTGCCAATACCATATTTAAAAGTTTCGTGTTATGAACAGGCGTTATATTATATTTATGCTTTATGATATCATACATGGAAACAGAGTTATGGACATGTTGATTTAAATTTGGCAGAATCTTTAAGGAATAATGTGAAATTTCTAAGGTGAGAGGTTGATTATCATAGTATAAGATCCGTTGTAATTCAAGAACATCACTTTCAGGAGTAATCTCCAAGGATTTAGAAATATTAGCCGGTGCAGGCAGTATCCCAAATGAAAGGATTTTAGTTTGAGGTATTTTCCCTAATTCTGACATATATTCAGCATGACCATTTACAGCGAATAATTCCCTTTTTACTTTAGGGTATTGGACAAAAGTTCCCTTTCCCTGTTGGCGTATTAGCAGCCCCTCTTCCACCAGATCCAAAACAGCTTTTCTTACAGTAATGCGACTTACTCCATATATGTCGCATAAATCTGTTTCGGTTGGCAATCTTTCGCCAGAAGAGTAAATCCCTTTGTTTATGTCTTCGATGATAGATTGCTTTAATTGCATATATAATGGCGTAGAACTATTAGTGTTGAGTTTCATATTTTCCCCTTTCTTGTATTTTTCCTTTTATTATAACGTAATGTGATGTTATAGTACAAATCATCGATTCGACAGACCGCGAGCAACTACAATCCTCGATGAAAATGTCATGGATCTTTTAGCGTGGAAGTTAAAGTGGTTGCCCGAATCATAAAATAGCCATAATACGACATCAAAATCCAACATATTTCTACTTTCCCGTTTTGTATAATGAGATAGAAAAATATTTTAAGGGAGTGATTGTTGTAATATGAAAAACAGGAAAATTATTTCAACTCTAGGAGTTGCCGTTTTATCGGCGGGTATTGCTGCACCAACATTTGCAGCTAATGAAACATCCCCGGGAACACCCATTCAACAAACTTATTCGGTTTCAGGTTTTACAGATCATGCTGAACTAGGTAAAAAGCTAGAACAAATTGCGAGTGATAGCCAAGGTAAAGTAAAAGTGGATGTAGCTGGATATTCCAATAGAAATAGAGAAATCTATAAAGCAACCGTGGGAACTGGAGACAAAGTCGTTTTCATTCAAAGTGAGATCCATGGAAATGAGAAAACGGGTACGGATGCCATCTTGAATATCTTGAAGTTTTTGGGGACCAACTCTCCTGAAGCGGAGAAAATTCGTAATGAAATTACCCTTGTCGCTTTGCCTAAAATGAATCCGGATGCTGCTGAATTGGACCGTCGGGGAAATGATATGACCTGGGCAGAGGTCGTGAATCAGTTTCCACAGTTAGCAGGAGCGAGTCCATCTTGGAACTATTATACATACAAAAATGAATCATTCGATTATCAGTCCCAACCTGGTTTCGATGTCAATCGTGACTTTAATCCTGATTTGAATTATATTCCCCAAGCTAAAGACTTCCCTGGAAAATCATCCACCCCTGGCTGGTTCATAACACCTGAATCACAAACAACACGTGATGTTTACAAGTCTCTCCTGAAGCAATACGGAAAGGTGGAGGTTTTCGTGGACTTGCATCACCAAGCTCCCTATTATGAAATTGATGGAACGGATGATTTAGTCACATACTCGATTTCCGCTCAATTTGTTCCAGATCCACGCTCATCTTCAGGACAAGCTTATGCCAAATATGCAAAAAACTATAATTATGATTTTTCCAGACAATTGAATGTAGCGGTATATAATGCTATGAAAGTACAAGGTAATTCTCCATATGGAAATATATCCTTATATCCGCAAAACCAAAACCTTCCTGGAACGGCTTTAGGAGCCTTTGCTTTAAACGGAAGTGGGACAGTGCTCTTTGAAGTTAGAGGCCAAACACAGTCCTTTGGCCAAAAGAAAAAAGGCATGCTCATTAAAGCAGTTGAAAGAGGGTTATATGGAATAATTGATGGAGTTACAGATGGCTCTGTATATAAAATCAATCCGGAACAATACGAGACAATTCCACTGACGGAGGGCAGGCAATAATAAATATTTAGTGAGGAAATGATATTTTTATCCACTTCCAGACTAGATTGAAGTAACCAGACGGGTGTCCGCCTGGTTTTTCTTCATCGCGAATATTTGAATATCGCTTTGTATAAGTAATTCCTTTCAAGTTATATTTTATTTGGAAACATAGTTATTTTTCACTATTAACATAAAGTAGTAAAAATGTCAGAATATTAGTAATAGTTGTTTTTTAGTAATTAAATGATAAGGAGGGTTTTTATTGAATTTTAAAAAGAAAGTCCTATCAGTTTCATTATCTAGTTTAATGACCTTAAGCGCAGTAACAGCTGTTGCGCTGCCAGTCGGAGCGGTTGGAAATGGCCCCAGTGCTGGAAATGGACAAGTGACAACTTCAAATCTTCATACATATGAAAGCCTGGTAAGCTATCTTGAAACGCAGGATGCAAAACAAGAAAGGCTGGCACTGGAAGTAATCGGGAAAACGGTAAAAGGGAGGGATATTCACCTAGCGAAGTACATCTCAAATCCTAAGAATCCTACTATACTATTTTTAACCCAACAGCATGGAAATGAACAACTGACTACTGAAGGTGCACTCGAATTCATTAAACATCTAGGCACGAACAAGACTAAGGGTATTCTGGAAAATGTTAATATACTGATCATTCCCATGTTAAACGCAGATGGGGCCATGGGAGATGTTAATTTCCCTCTTGATGACTATTTAGCAAAAGGCGATCGGCATCTAACACGGGCAAATGCAAATGGGATCGACTTAAACCGTGAGCATGATAAAAAAACTGATTCCATGCAACTGGAGGTAAAGGCGTTACACGAAAATGTATTTGCGAAATACGATATAGACTACATGATAGATTTACATCACCAAGGGACGCTAAGCGAAACAGACGGTGAACTTGTTTCAGGTTCAATTCTTTATCCTACAAACGCAAACGTAAAGCCTGAAGTATTAGAAGCGTCAAAAAAACTGGGTGCTGTTGTATATAACTCCATTGAACCAACTGGTTGGGGGCATATTGGCAGGTATGATGGCGGCTCTGGAGAAAATATAGGCCGTAATGGTGCAGCCGTTCGTTATGATATTGCCACACTGCTCTTTGAGATGCGAGGTATGTCGGACCACAATATCGAGTCAGTAGCGCTTGGACAAAAAAGTAATGGCTATCTAATAAAGCAAACAGTAACCACTTTGGATGCAGCTGTCAGAGCTATTGCCGATGATTCAATTGAAACTGCTGATGCAAGCTTTTGGGACACCCTGCCAACACAATACAATCGTCCCGGGATAGAATCGGACGAATAAAATGAGACACATTCCATTCTTTCAGATGGGATGTGTTTTTTTATTTTCCTGCACCGATAGCAGCTTGAACTTGTTCATCAGACTATATGAAATGATCTATAGAGGAAATAGCAGGACAAGATAAAAGATTACATAAAAAAAAGGCATCTGCTTTCACTAAAAGCAGATGTCTTTTGAACGATTACAGTTTGGACCTGATATGTCCCTTCATTAATTGTTGGTGTTTGCTCCTATAAGCTTTTTTCGGTTGAGTTCTCCTTTTTTTGTTCTTCTTTTAGTTGTAAGGCTACTAAACTGGCAAAGTCATGAATGATGGTGGCTGCCAATAGTGAAGTAATTTGTGTTGGATCATACGGCGGGAGGACTTCCACCAGATCGAACCCAATAAAGTTGAATCCTTGCAGAGAGCGTATCATCTCTAGGGTTTCAAAGCTATTTAGACCGCCGACCTCCAATGTGCCAGTTCCAGGAGCGCAGGATGGATCAACAAAATCAATATCAAAGGTCAAGAAACATGGAGTATCCCCAATGGTTTTCTTGACTTCCTTCACCACATCTTCGATTCCTCTCTTCTTCAGCTCGGGCGTAGTTATAACATTGTAGCCTAGATCTGTACTTGAATCTATATCTCCTGGATGATTGAGGGTACCTCTGATGCCAATTTGAAAAACTTTATCCGTTTGGAGCAAGCCTTCCTCATATGCACGGATAAACGGGGAACCATGCCAGTATTTTTCATCATAATAAGTATCCCAGGTATCTGTATGTGAATCAAAATGAAGAAGTGCAACAGGACCGTGTATTTTTGCGGCTGCTCTTAGATTAGCCAATGTTACTGAATGATCTCCTCCGATGCCTATTGGAATGATCCCGTTTTTCATCAGGTCTGACATAGCCTTTTCAATTAACTCATAGCTTCGATGTATATTATGGGGAATCACTGAAACATCGCCAATATCAATTGCATTACATTCGTCAAACGGAAATACCTTGTGAATGGGATGATAAGGAAACAACGTCATGGATGCTTGGCGGACTGCCTGTGGAGCAAACCGGGCTCCTACCCTGAATGAAGCAGCTGTATCAAAAGGCATACCTACCACTGCCAATTTGGCATTCTCTCTTGTAGAAGGTAAGCGCATAAATGATCCTGTCGTACAAAACTCTGGTTTAACATCAGGTGATAAAGGATATTTCATTTTTCCATTCCTCCATTTTCTTATAACGATAATAGTTTTGAAACTCAAATAAATGAATTCCTATAGATGATTAATCTTGCAATTATCATGCCAAGACACAGTAGGTGATTTAATGAGGGTTTTTACCAGATAAGAAAGGCTTTGGTATGCAAAGGCGAATAATTTATGGAAAATTGAATCGTCGATGGAAGCGATGCTGAAAGACTTCAATTCTATAAATCAATCATTTGCCATTAAGAATACAGGAATTAAGTAGCATTTTAGGCGTTTTTCCTTTGACGAAGTAAACCGAAATCATTTGGCACGGAAATTGCATTTAGGTATACAGATAAAAACTTTTAAAAAAGAGGGAGGCATGGTGATTTATCAAGTTAAGAAATTGAACTTACTGATTTGAAAGCGGTTTCAAGGAGGAATGATAGGTGGAAAATGAGGTTACATTGAAAAGATCACTGAAATTATGGCAAATCGTTATGATGGGATTAGCCTATATGACCCCCATGGTCGTATTTGATACATTCGGCATTGTATCTGGGATTACGGGCGGCCATGTGCCGACTGCCTATATCGTTGCATTGGTGGGGATGCTTTTTACAGCTGCCAGCTATGGAAAACTTGTAAAGGTTTTTCCTGCTGCAGGTTCTGCCTACACTTATACGCAAAAGGCCATAAACCCTCATTTAGGATTCTTGGTAGGATGGTCTTCGTTGTTAGACTATTTGTTTTTACCTATGGTAAATGCATTGTTAACCAAAATTTATCTGACAGCATTATTTCCAGGAGTTCCTACATGGATTTGGGTAGTATTGTTCGTAGCAATCGTCACCATTCTCAATCTCAGGAGCGTCAATGTACTTGCTAACTTTAATGCGCTTTTTGTTTTAATTCAGATTGCCATCATGGCAGTTTTCATCATTCTTGTTGTCAAAGGTTTGAATAATGGAGAAGGAACAGGAGAAGTGTTTACAATAATGCCTTTCGTAAAAGAAGGAATGGACTTCTCGGCCATTATAACCGGGGCCACGATCCTTTGTTTTTCCTTTTTGGGATTTGATGCAGTAACGACACTATCTGAGGAAACGCCGGATCCGAAAAAAACGATTCCAAAAGCGATATTTTTAACTGCACTTTGGGGTGGAATCATCTTCATTACCGCATCTTTCTTTATTCAGCTCTTTTTTCCGGATATATCCCGTTTTAAGGAACCCGATGCTGCATTACCGGAAATCGCCCTTTATGTAGGCGGGAAGCTATTTCAATCCATTTTTCTTTGTACGACTTTTGTCAATACGCTAGCCTCGGGCTTAGCATCGCATGCCAGCGTTTCCCGTCTTTTGTACGTTATGGGCCGTGATAAAGTGTTTCCGGAAAAATGGATTGGATTTATTCACCCTAAGTGGAAGACACCAGCCATTAATGTACTCATAGTTGGTGTCATTTCATTGTCGGCTTTATTCTTTGATTTAGTGACAGCAACGTCACTGATCAACTTTGGTGCCTTAATGGCATTTACCTTTGTAAACCTGTCAGTGATCAGCCATTTTATCATTCGGGAAAAGAAGCATCGAACGATAAAGGGGTGTATTCAATACTTAATTATGCCTTTAATTGGAGCGATAGCAATTGGCATTCTTTGGATCAACCTTGAGGCAAGTTCCCTAATAATGGGGACAAGTTGGTTCATTATTGGTTTTTGTTATCTATTATATATCACAAAGGCATTCCGGAAGGCTCCGCCTCAATACCAAGTTGAAGAAATTCAGCTATGAGATTTTCCAAGAAAAAACGCATCCGATAAGGATGCGTCCGACTGTAGACAAACTCGATGAAAATCAAGTTTGTCTACAGTTTTTTTGAGGGTTTATTAAAACTATTTATTCAATATACTTCGGTATTCTCTCGGTGTGCACCGTTTAAGAGACGCATCCTAAAAAAGATGCATTTTTTTATGTCTTTAATCTTTACTGTTTATATATGCAAATCTGAATTGCTTATGAATTAATACATATTTCCTGATGATGATGATTGGAAAATGGCGGTATATGGCTATCCATATAATATCCTCAAAGCTGGCACGGAAGTTGCTTAATAAGTTATAAGAATATAAGTGAGGTGCTAAAATGTCAGAGAAAATTAAGGTAATAGAAAAACGTCAATTGGATAATCCACTGCAAGAATTCCAGGATATCTTAAAAGAAGCGATTCATGTTTTGAACTATCCAGATCAGGTTTTTGATTTTCTAAAAGCGCCAATGCGTTTTCTGGAAGTCTGTATTCCTATTCAAATGGATAATGGGGAGACAAGGATGTTTCAAGGGTATCGGGCTCAACATAATGATGCAGCCGGTCCAACTAAAGGGGGGATTCGGTTTCACCCGGATGTCACTCCCGAAGAAGTTAAGGCATTGGCCGGGTGGATGAGCTTGAAATGCGGAATAACCGATCTTCCGTATGGAGGGGCGAAAGGCGGCATTGTGTGTGATCCCAGACAGATGAGTTCATCTGAGCTTGAACGATTAAGCAGAGGGTATGTCAGGGCAGTAAGTCAAATAGTGGGACCTACAAAAGATATCCCGGCACCTGATATGTATACGAATTCACAAATCATGGCCTGGATGCTGGATGAATACGATCACATCAGGGAATTCGATTCACCCGGCTTCATTACAGGAAAGCCTCTGAGGTTAGGGGGATCGAAGGGCAGGGAAAAGGCCACTTCCAAGGGAGTATTATACACACTTCAAATGATATGTGATTTAAAGGGGATTCCTATTGAAGGCATGCGGGTAATCATTCAGGGATTCGGGAATGTTGGCAGTCATTTGGCCATGTATTTACATGAAATGGGGGCTAAGGTTGTCGGAATAGCGGATGAGCTTGGAGGTTTATATGATCCGAATGGCTTGGACATTCCTTACCTTTTGGAGAACAGGGACTCGTTTGGGGTCGTTTCGAACTTATACAAAGCTTCGTTATCCAATCAAGAATTATTGGAAAAAGAGTGTGATGTGCTGATTCCTGCAGCCATCAGCGGAGTGGTGAATAAAGATAATGCAACACGATTAAAATGTGAAATCCTGATTGAAGCAGCAAATGGTCCGACTACAAAGGAAGCAATCAATATTCTTGATGATAAAGGTATAGTGCTAGTCCCGGATATTTTGGCGAATTCAGGAGGGGTTATCGTCTCGTATTTTGAATGGTGCCAGAACAACCAAGGTTATTACTGGACGGAAGAGCTTGTGGATGAACGATTGAAGGAAAAGATAACGGCCAGCTTTTTGAATGTCTACCATACTTCACAAAAATATTCCGTGAACATGAAAGTGGCGGCTTACATTGAAGGGATTCGCAAAATAGCTGAAGCATCCCAGCTTCGAGGATGGGTCAGGTTCTGAACGAATTATGGCATACAAGAAAGGAGGCAAGCCGTTGAATTTTGATATTCTTTCCGAAAATAAAGAAAACCAGGCTATTCATCATTATTGCTTATTGTCACAAGATTATAGATATGATGTGACCATTGTATATTCGGGCCAGTTTTTCGGTAAAGCAATGGTGACTTCCATGCAAAGCGGAAGAATGATCCTGCTTTGTGCCAATGATATTAATTTAGATCAGTACTGGGCTCCGACCCTGGGCATTGAACAAGAAGATATACCTGAGTTCCAAAACTTTCTCAAGTTAGTGTTACAAACCCCATTTCATTTTGAAGAATATTGAAGGAAGGAATGATGTAAATGTACGTTGATGTGATTCTAAGCCCTTGTGATGGCAGGATTGAAAAAATTGCAATATCCAAAGATTCCAGGTTTTACGAATGGGAACAATTATTTCAGATTAAGAAGGCAGATGGATGTGTGGAAATCATTGATATTGGTGTCAGCGGAAAGATAGAATCATTGGAGGTATTGGAGGGTGAACCTGTGGTGGCCGGCGAGGTCCTTGCCTATTTCAGGGAAGATTTATTCGTGACCGGCAGCGATTAATATAAAAACGAAAAGAAGATGAAATGATTCATCTTCTTTTTCGGCTTATTAGATAGTCCTCCGCTGCTCTCTTATTCAAGGTCCCCTATACCCCAATTTTGCAGAAACCCGATTGCCCGTTTCCATTACATTCTTTATGAGGAAATCAAGTCTTTCTTCTGTCAGGTTAAAGCTGACAAAACCAATGCTCACCGCACCGTGAACTTCCCCAAAATGGTTCAATATAGGCACGGCAACAGAACATGTTCCCTCTGTTCTTTCACTGTGACTGATTCCATGTCCCTTCATTTTAGTCTCTTGCAATATATCCCAAAAAGCTGCTCTTTCTTGTGCTGGCAGAAGAGCATCTACTATTTTTTTCACTTGATTATATGGCATATAGGCGAGCATAGCTTTATTGGCAGCCCCGATATGCATAGGTACACGTGAGCCAAGCTGGTCATAAACCCGGATTTGGCTTTTTTCACTGTCGATTCGTTCGATAACGAGTGATTCCATTCCGATTGGCTGGCTAAGGTAAACGCTTTCCTCCACCTTGTTCATCAGCCTTTCCAGTTCAGGCCTTATTTGACTGATGTAATCCATTTTGTCATACATACGCAAACCGTATTCGAGCCAAATATTCCCCAAACCATATTGTTTGGATTGCCCGTCCTGTTGGATTAATCCATGCGAGGACATCGCTTTTAACAAACGATGCATGGAGCTGACAGGAAGATCACATTCTTGAGAAAGTTCCGTAATAGACAGCCAGTTTTCCGATGAATTGGAAACCAGCACCTTTATAACGTTCATGGCACGATCAATCGATTGCATAAACAAACCACCTATCTTTCATTCCAAGTTAAATAAAATGCTAATTTATTTGAATATTTAAAACATATTGACAGTATACCAAATTTGATTTTATAATAAAAGAAAAATTCCTATTAGCGGAAACGTTTTCCGTTATGCGGAAAAGGAGGGAGAGGCAGTGACATATTGTTCGTCCATGTACAAACCTTTGGAACGTGTCATTGTAAAACATCCGAAAGAAGCTTTTATTAGTCAAGAGCATTTAAGCCAAGCATGGCGGAACTTCAACTTTGCGGAAGAGCCGGATTTTAACGAAGCGCTAACAGAGTATGGTGACTTTATTTCCATTTTGGAGAAATATGTTCCAAACATCGATTATTTGCCAGCATCTTCGGTAGTCGGGATTGACTCCTTATATGCGCATGACCCGGTCAAATTCACAAGCCAAGGGGCCATTATTTTAAAGTCAGGCAAAGAATTGAGGCAGCCTGAAGCTAATGTATACAAGGAATTTTGTAAGGAAAAGAACATCCCGATTATTGGGTATTTAACGGGTGATGCGGTCGCGGATGGCGGTGATATCATTTGGCTGGATGATAAAACCCTGGTTGTCGGACATGGTTATCGTACAAACGCAGAAGCCATTCGGCAATTAAAGGAAATGACCGCACATCTTGTGGATGATTTCATCGTAGTTCAGCTGCCGCATGATCAAGGAGAGGGAGAGTGTCTCCATCTTATGTCTTTCATCAGCCTGGTCGACCATGATTTAGCTGTAGTCCATTCCCGCCTTATGCCTGTCTTTTTCAGAAAACTGCTTATTGAACGAGGCATTGAGCTTATCGAAGTGCCGGTTGATGAGTACTTGAACTTGGGCTGCAATGTGCTTGCCATAGCTCCGCGTGTTTGCGTAATATCTTCTGGTAACGCTTACACGAAGCAGCAGCTTCTTGAGGCCGGAGCAACGGTTTATGAATACAAAGGAACTGAAATCAGTTACAAAGGCACTGGCGGTCCAACCTGTTTAACCTGCCCGGTGGTACGTACAAATATTAAATGATACTTGTAAAAACACCAGGAAAAAGCTATGTCCGGCCCCGCCCTTGCAAGCCTGATTATGAAAAAGTAATGAAACAGATGCGTCTTACGTGGAAGCTTTGGAAAAATGACTTTGTGATCATTCCGAAGGGATATGAAGAGGCGGCCCGACAATTGAATCGGAGTTACAAGATCAGGACGGTGGATTGAGCTGTTTGTGACTGCGGTTTTATATATCGGGAATCTAATATTTGATGAAAATCGGAAAGGGGATTTCAATGAGTCAATTACTATGGGGTACTCCAGAAACGCTCCGTGCTTTACTATGTGAACTTGTTAGCTGGGAAAGCCGGACTCTTACAGTTGGGGAACGCACGTTTCCTTATAAGGTACAAGAGAAATTGAGGGAACTTGAATATTTTAAAAGGAATCCGGAGTACTTATCGCTTCACGAGGCTGATTTAGGGAGAAATTTTGTCAATGCCTTTTACAAACATCCCGATAGCAAGGAGACCGTTGTATTAATCAGCCATTTTGATACGGTTCATACTGAAGAATACGGCGATCTTGAGACTTTTGCTTTTCAGCCAGAGGAGCTTACTAAAAAACTTCATGACCGGAAAGGTGATCTGCCGGAAGAAGCGCGCCTTGATCTTGAATCAGGAAAGTACTTGTTTGGCAGAGGTACGATGGATATGAAAATGGGGCTTGCCCTTCATATGGCTATCATCGAAAAGGCAAGCATTGAACAATGGCCGATCAATCTCCTTCTGTTAACGGTTCCGGATGAGGAAGTGAATTCTGCCGGAATGAGGGCTGCAGTTAAAGAACTTGTGACTTTACGTGATAAATATAGCCTTTCCTATAAAATGTTTCTTAATAGTGAACCGTCCTTTTCACAGAAGCCGGGTGATAATAGACATTATATTTATTCCGGAACTTTGGGGAAAATCATGCCCGCTGCCCTTTTTTATGGGAAAGAAACTCATGTAGGTGAGCCATTAAAGGGCATAACGGCTAATATATAGCCTCGTTCCTCACACAGCTCATGGAGTGGAACACTCTTTTTCTGGAAAGTGATCTTGGCGAGGAAACACCTTTACCAGTATCGCTTCAGCAAAAAGATCTAAAACTACAATATTCAACACAGACACCTTATCGGGCAGCCGCGCTTTATAATGTGTTCATTATGAAAAGAACAGCTGCAGAAATAATGGATCTATTCGAGCAGGTTGCAAACGAAGCAGCGATGAAATGCAATGAATCTTATAAAGCTCTATGTCTGCGTGAACAAATTGAGGGTGTAGGCGAAGTACAAGTATTGCGCTACGAAAAGTTACTTTCATATGCCGAGGGCAAATTTGGCGGCAATTTTGTTGAGCAAATAAAGAGTGAAGTTAAAGGAAACATGGATTTGGATGAGCGGGAAAAATCAGTGCGGATCGCTGAAAAATTGATGATACAATGTCAGGAGCTTTCACCCGCCATTGTATTGCTGTTCGCACCGCCATATTATCCAGCCGTCAATACGTCCGAAGATCCGCTTATCATGGAATCTGTGAAATTAATGAAGGAAACTGCCAGCCTGCTTGATGAAGAAGTCAGTCAAATTCATTATTTTAATGGCCTTTGCGATTTAAGCTATGTTCAATATAGTGATGAGTCTGATGGCTGGACGGCTTTTGAAAAAAATACACCAGTCTGGGGCGATACTTACAGCATTCCTTTTGCTGATATGCAAAAACTTCAGGCACCCGTACTTAATGTGGGTCCATTCGGCAAGGATGCCCACCAGCGTACTGAGCGCCTTCACATCGAGAGTGCCTTCGTCCATACGCCCGTTATGCTGGAGAAGTTGGTAAAGAGTATGTTTAAGTGTTTGGTTGAGAAGTGATGGTCCGACTGGGAAACTGGATTAATATAAAACTTTAACTGGGGGTATTTATATGAATGACCTGCCTAATGGTCCAATCACTTCCGAGCCGCTTAATCAGAATAATAAGCCACTTAACCAACTAACGGAGTTACCGGAAAAAGGGATTAATCCTTTTGTCTTAATGTTTATCGTAATTGTAATCGTGACGGTTTTAACCTATATCTTACCTGCAGGCCAATATGAAAGAATTGAAAAGGATGGCCGAAGTGTAGTCGATCCCACTTCCTTTGAATTCGTTGAATCAACACCAGTGGGATTATTGGAAATGTTCAGCAGCATTCACGCAGGGATGATTGAAGGAGCATCAATTATCTTGTTCGTCTTTTTGTTTGGCGGAGCATTGGGAATCATGCAGGCAACAGGAGCACTGAATTCTTTCATTAAGTTTGTGGCTGTTCGATTCGGAACAAAAGAGAAATTGCTTATTCCGTTGATGGTATTGATCTTCGCTTCATTAGGGACACTGATTGGCTCTGCTGAAGATGCATTAGTTTATATCGCAATCATTGTTCCGATGACGATAGCATTAGGCTTTGATGCACTTACGGGTTTTGCGATCGTCATCCTTGGAACATTGGCGACTGGATTCATTTCGGGCATTACGAACCCTTTTAATGTAGGAGTTGCCCAAAGCATTGCAGAACTACCTATGTATTCGGGAATGGGATTGCGTATCGCCCTTCTTGCAGTGTTTTATGTCGTTACAGTATTGTACATCTATTTCCATGCAATGAAGGTTAAAAGAAACCCTGAACTGGGAGAGTATGGGAAATTCAGGCGTGAAGATCATGCACATTTTGATAAAAACTTTAGGATAAATAAAAGACATAGCGCCGCTTTAATTATTTTATTGGTGAATTTCATCCTATTAGTATATGGAGTCATTAAATTAGGCTGGTATATAAGCGAAATTGGCGGCTTGTTTTTATTAAGCGCAATCATTATGGGCATAATTGGAGGCTTAACTCCATCCAAGATGGCTAATGGTTTTATTTCAGGAGCAGGCGATATGGTTTCTGGGGCATTGATAATAGGAGTTGCGCAGACAATCCTAGTCATCATTACAAGCGGCGGATTGCTGGACACCATTTTATATTATGCTGCAGGATTGGTTGAACAACTTCCTCCCGCCATAAATGCAATCGGAATGTTCATAGTCCAATTATTTCTTAACTTCATTGTGCCATCCGGAAGTGGGCAAGCTGCATTGACGATGCCGATCATGGCTCCATTAGCGGATTTAATGGGTGTGACAAGACAAACGGCAGTGTTAGCTTTCCAATTAGGGGATGGGATTTCGAATATGATATTTCCGACTTCTGGAGTGCTATTGGCTGGATTGGCAGTGGCAGGCATTTCATTTACAAAATGGGTAAAATGGGTGTTTCCATATCTACTGATTCAATTTGCCATAGCGATTATCTTTTTGATCATTGCTCAAAGCATGCAGTATGGCCCTTTTTAGAAAAAACTGAATATTGGCACTAATAGGAGGCGTTTATGATGAAGAAAGTACAGGAGACGGTTGTGGATGAAGTGATTTCATGGAGACGTCATTTTCACGAAAATCCGGAGCTCTCCTATCAGGAGCACCAGACTTCTGAATTTATCTACAGGAAATTAAAAACCTTTTCAGGATTGGAAGTGACGAGACCAACTGAAACGAGCGTTTTAGCTGTTCTTAAAGGAACTCAAAAATCTGCCCGAAAATCGAATATCATATCTTTTCGTGCAGATATTGATGCTCTCCCGATTGAAGAGGAAGCAGAAATTGAATTCAAATCAAAAAATCCTGGGGTTATGCATGCCTGCGGACATGATGCACATGCTGCGATGTTATTAGGTGCTGCTAAAGTCCTCTCCGGAAAAAAAGATGCGATTGATGGAGAAATCAGGTTTATTTTCCAACACGCAGAGGAAGTACTGCCAGGGGGAGCTCAGGAATTGGTAACAAAAGGGGTCATGGAAGGAGTGGATTATGCATTTGCACTGCATGTTACTCCTTATGAAGGAACAGGAACAATATGTTTAAGGGAAGGGGTATTCTGTGCTGCAGCCGATGATTTTGAAATTAAAATTATAGGTCAGGGCGGTCATGCGTCGACTCCGGAATTAACGGTAGATCCGCTGATCATTGGTGCAGAAATTACGACGAATATTCAACATATCGTCTCCAGGAAAATTTCAGCACTTAGGACACCAGTCATTTCAGTCACTCAGTTCCATTCCGGAAGTGCGCTCAATGTCATACCAGAATATGCGGAAATCGGAGGTACCATTCGTTCCTTGGACTCTGATAGCCGAGTGAA
This sequence comes from Peribacillus sp. Aquil_B1, assembly GCF_022603275.1. Taxonomy (NCBI): domain Bacteria; kingdom Bacillati; phylum Bacillota; class Bacilli; order Caryophanales; family Bacillaceae; genus Peribacillus; species Peribacillus sp. Aquil_B1. The sequence goes on from NZ_JAKXEE010000001.1 coordinate 1,428,491, forward strand.
AGCAAGGGAGCATCTTGAGCGAATCGTTAAGGGGATTTCGGAGGCGCATGGGGCAAAATGTGAAATAACTTGGTATTTAGGGTATCCAGCAGTGGTAAATGATAAAGCTGCTGTTGATATTTCAAAAACGGTCATGGAAGGTATTTTTGAAGAGAATAACATCATCAAGGTTGATGATCCCATGTTTGGAACAGAAGATTTTTCGGCTTTTTCAGAAATCGTTCCCTCTTCGATGCAATTTCTAGGGGTCCATAATGATGAGTTTGGAAAAGCTTATCCTTTACACCATCCTAAATTTAAAATCGATGAGAAGGCTCTAGGGTATGGAGTAAGATATTTTGTAGGAATAGCGGATAAATTGTGCAGTCATTCAAATAATTGAGAAAGCATGGGCTAAGAAGAGGCACCCGTTATAGTTTAATAGAGGGATTTGGTTGTCTCTTCTCTCTATCTATAATTTCCGCTTCCGGAATAAAAGAAACTTCATTTAAAGTACAGCAGGAGCAAAAAGGTAATCCACATTTTAATAAGATAAACTACCTAATTAGGAGGAATATATATGTTTAACCACGCGATTGTAAGAAAGATTGGTAAAAGTTTTGTAAATGGCTTAACAACATCGGATTTAGGAAACCCGGATTATGAAAAAGCGCTTGTACAGCACAAGGCTTATGTAGAAGCATTAAAACGCTGCGGTGTGAAAGTGACCATTCTCGAATCGGATGAAAGATACCCTGATTCTACGTTTGTAGAAGATACTGCAGTATTGACCCCGAAATGTGCACTTGTAACCAATCCTGGTGCAGATAGCCGTAATGGTGAGATTAATGAAATGAAAGAAGTTTTAAAGGACTTTTATGAAACGATCGAATATATTCAATCACCAGGTATGTTAGATGGCGGAGATGTAATGCAAGTTGAAAATCACTTCTATGTTGGCCTTTCAACCAGAACGAATGAAGCAGGTGCTTTGCAGTTCAAAGATATCATGAGTAAGTATGGTTATGATACGACCATCATTCCCCTTAAGAAATTCTTTCATTTAAAAACGGGTGTCAATTACCTGGGAGACAATAATTTATTAGTGGCCGGGGAATTCATTAATCACGAGGCTTTTTCTAGCTTTAATCAAATCATCGTAAAAGAGGAAGAAGAATATTCGGGTAACTGCGTCAGAATGAACGATTGCGTTATTGTCCCGAAAGGGTTTGAAGGTACAAAGAAGAAAATTGAAGATTTGGGATACACAGTGATTGAAGTGGAAATGTCGGAATTTCAAAAACAAGATGGCGGCCTTAGTTGTCTTTCATTGAGGTTCTAAGATGGTTTGTGAGAAGGCATAGGCTAATAGATATGATAAGGATGTGATTATATGGGGTATGGACTGGAGAATAATGATCAGCTGCAACGCTCAATGAAAAGACGCCATTTATTTATGCTTTCACTTGGCGGCGTAATTGGTACAGGCCTATTTTTAAATGCAGGCTATACAATTAACCAAGCGGGGGCAGGAGGAGCCTTGATCGGTTATCTAGCCGGCGGACTTATTTTGTATATGGTCATGGTCTGCCTTGGCGAGCTAGCCGTTCATATGCCGGTTACTGGATCATTCCAAAAATATGCTGCCGAATATATTGGGCCTTCCGCTGGTTTCTCTCTAGGATGGATGTATTTTGTAGGCTCAGCAGCAACTGCAGGAGTTGAGTTTACGGCAGCAGGAATATTGATGAAACAATGGTTCCCCCATAGTCCTACCTGGATTTGGTGTGCTGTGTTCATAGTGCTTTTATTTACATTGAATGCATTAACGACAAGAGGTTTTGCAGAGGCGGAATATTGGTTCGCAGGAATTAAAATCGTTGCAGTGATTTTGTTTATCTTGATTGGAATCGCTGGCATCTTTGGTTTTGTCTCTTTATCTGATCGTCCAACCCCATTTTTTGAGAATTTGGCACCTTCTGGTCTTTTTCCAGCAGGAGGCATTACAATTATCTTTGTGACAATGATGAATGTGATATTTTCTTATCAAGGCTCAGAACTAATAGGAATAGCGGCAGGGGAAAGTGAAAAACCTGAAGAGAACATCCCTAAAGCCATTCGAAACGTACTATTTAGAATCATTGTTTTTTACATTTCGTCCATTATCATCCTTTCCGCCATATTCCCTTCTTCGGAATTAGGCTTATTGGAAAGTCCTTTTGTAACTTTAATGAAGATAGCGGGGATACCATATGCAGCAAGTATCATGAATTTCATTATTTTGACAGCCATTCTTTCCGTGGGGAATTCATGTCTGTATGCTTCCACGCGTTTGCTTTGGTCGATGGCCCATGATGGAATGGCACCTAAGGTGTTTGGTCTATTGTCCAAAAGGAAAGTGCCATTGAATGCCCTTCTTTTTACGATATGCTTTTCGCTTCTATCGTTATTGACCAGCTTCATTGCGGCCGATACTGTGTTCGTGATACTTATGTCCATAGCGGGAATTTCCGTCACGATCTCTTGGATGGGGATTGCTTTATCGCAATATATGTTTAGAAGGAAGTTTATAAAAGCGGGTGGTAAAACGGAAGATTTACAATACATAGTACCATTTTACCCATTTGTCCCGTTGTTTTGTTTAGGCTTTTGTTTGCTGATTCTAGTATTCCTTGCCTTTGATCCTACTCAACGAGTCGGATTGTTTTATGGGATAGGATTTTTGATAGCCTGTATATTATTCTATAAATTTAAATTGGCCAAGAAAGTAGAGTCAAACACTAACTATGAAAATGAAAAATTATTGTAATGGAGTTACACCGAAGGCCAGCCAGTTTTTACTGGCTGGCCTTTTAATCTTGTAATTGCGGTAACTTGGATGATTATTTACTGAATCGGAAGGATAATACTGACATTTTTAAGAAAAAGAAGGAATACCTTACAAAATAGGAAGGGGGGATTAACAAGTCTGCGGAAAATTAACTTTTTTACGGAGGGACGGAAAGAAAACAATAATAGTAAAATCGGGGGAAGCAATGAAGATCAATCATATTAATTTAACAGTTAATGATGTTACGGCTTCACGTGAGTTTTTAGAAACATATTTTGGACTGACATGTGCAGGAAGTCGTGGAGATGGGTTCGCCGCAATGAAAGATGATGATGGTTCCATATTGACTCTAATGAAAGGAAGCGATGTACAATACCCCAAGACATTTCATGTTGGATTCATACAAGAAAATGAAGAACAAGTTAACAGGATCAATCAGAAGTTGAAGGATGATGGATTCAAGGTAAAACCCCCACAACACTTACACAGATATACTTTCTACGTAGAAGCGCCCGGAGGATTTAATGTGGAAGTATTGTGTTAACGAGTTACCTTGGAGAAAAATCGTAAACCCTAACGAAAAAGCTGACTGCAAAAGACCGTTCAAGACGGCTCCTGTAATCAGCTTTTCTTTTTTTTACTCTAGTATTCAGTCGGTTTAATAGAATCACTGCAGGACTTCATCCTTAAATCAAACATGTATATTGAGTTGCTTACGGAGACGTTGCATTTCCGAATTGAAATAGGCTTTGCTGTAATCACATCCTACAATAGCAACGATATTGCCGTCATCATCAATGATTGGCGCAAAGCTTGTTTTCCACTCACCGTACCTGTCTTCGTATATGGGTGTCACACCAGCTTTACCATTAAACGCCTGGTATGCGACATTAACCATTTCCGGGGGGCCTAAATATTCTTCCCCCGGTTCAATTACAAAGCCTTTATCTGCAACGAGGTGAATCAGACGTCCATCCTCCGTCATGATAAATATAAAGACCCATTCAATTACACCTTCCTTTTCTTGAATCATGGTCAGTTTTTGTTTTAATTTCTGGTTATAGGAAGTTTGCCGGTTCATATTTTTTTGTAGACTGATAACCTCTTCAGCTGGAATGATAGCTGCGGTTACAACGGCAATGGATCGAAGCCGCTGGTTTATTTGTTCTTCTAAAATGGCCCGTTTATCCACTGGTGAAAAGCTTGCCTCTTCAATTTTATTTCGTAATTTTTTATATTTCCTGCTCATCGTCGGCTGGCTGACTTCCAATACCTTTGCTGCTAGTTTTAATGATTTGTATTGTTCCATCGCCATGTTGATCAGCTGTTCCTCCACAAGGTCGACTGCTTCCTGCAAAGGCATTAGAAAATCGATAGCAGGTAGTAAAGTGGGTTTGTTGGGTCCTTTAAAAGGGAGCACTTCTCTAATCAACGCAACATCCACTTCCGGTATTCCGCTAGTAATCACAAGCCTTTCAACTGTATTCTCAAGTTCGCGCACGTTGCCGGGCCATTGATAGATACATAGCAAGTCGAGTGCATCCGGTGTGAAAGCTACCTTTCGATTGTAAAGTGTATTGTACTTTTGTAAAAAAAAATGAACCAGGTGGGGGATTTCATCTACACGATTCCTAAGCGGCGGAAGATGGATGGGCACGACATGAAGACGATAATATAAGTCTTCTCGGAATTCACCTTTTTTCACCATTTTTTCGAGCGATTTATTTGTTGCGGCAATCACTTGAATGTCAACAGGGTGTGATGTCGTACTTCCAATTGGTGTGACAACGCGTTCCTGAAGGACGCGAAGCAGTTTTACTTGAACATTAAGCGGTAACTCGCCAACCTCATCCAAGAATAAGATGCCTTTATGGGCGAGTGTGAATTTCCCTTTGGCGCCGTCTTTCCGTGCGCTGGTAAAAGCCCCTTCTACGTAGCCAAAAAGTTCGCTTTCAATCAGGTTTTCCGGGATGGCGCCGCAATTGACAGGTATAAACGGACCGTCGCTTCTGTTACTCATATTATGTATGGCCCTGGCGGCTATTTCCTTTCCTACACCGGATTCCCCCAATAAAAGGACTGTTGCGCTGACATCAGAAACCATTTGCATTTTATGCAGGACATCAAGCATCGGTTTACTGCGGATCACAAATGGAAATGATGGCTTCTTCGATTCCAACAAAGGCCCCGATTGCCCCCTTGATGTATCTGGATAAGAGTCTTTAATTTCTTTGAAGGCCCAAACCCATGCACCGGATTCAATCGGGTATGCCGTCATCAGCAGCTCTGGACCCTGCCACGAGGACTGCATGAAAGATCTTTTTTCATTTTTGCCCATTATCTCTTCTGCCAAGTTTGTAGCAAATAAATCTTGTTCAACATCTCTGATGGAACCGCCGACATTAGCGGATTTGACTGTTTGGAATAAGGAATTCCCTTTTCCGGTCGATTTCAGAATGGTGCCATTTTTATCTGTCACGATAAGCTGATCGTAAATAGACAAGAGTGCAGAGGTGAAGTGGTCCATTTATGTCTACCTGCCTTTCAAATAACTTCCTAGTTTTTATATTACAGAAATTTCACAATTGTTCAATAGTTTCAAAAATGAATATTCTTCCTTTTGAAAACGCTGTAAGCATGGTGTTTTCTGATTGGCATGTTTATTGCATTAAAGTAAAGAGAAGGGACTGGAAAGCATGATTGCAAAGGAGGGAGAAGCGATTTTGAATAAAGAGAATCAGTTTCAACAGAATATCAATTCAGAAGATCCCTTTATTAAAAATCTATATTCAGATTTGAATGAGCGGATCAATGCGTATGAGCAGGAAGAAGCCGTGAAAATCGACAAAATGAAATGGAAGGATGCGACAGGTTCTATTTTTTTCATGATTTTAATCATCGTCTACCTAATCTATTCACTTGTCTAATGTAGTTGTTTCAATCACCCAGAACTATATCAGCCTTATTCCAAGTATTACAATCATTATTCTATAGTTGGGAGAGAAGCGTGTGAGCAAAGAGAATTCCTCCATTTCAAAGGATGTGGCCTTTGGGTTTTTACCGGCAAGTAAAAATGACCGGATTTTTAACCTTCGGGATTTAATTTTAGTTCAAGTTGTTATTGGCCTCTCATCTTTTGGGCTGTTAACTGGTGGATATACAGGTACAATGCTTGACGCGAAGCAGTCACTTGCAGCGATTTTATTCGGTAATGCCTTCCCTATGCTGTTGATTGTTCCCATTACCCTTTATTTTGCGCGTTATGGCATTGATACCTTTGTAGGGTTTCGAAGTTCACTTGGGTATTTAGGATCGAATATCTTTTTCTTTGTTTTTCTTATTTTAACTCTCGGCTATATTTCCATTGCGCTTTTTATGTCCGGCCAGGCGTTGGCAGAGGCGGCTAATTGGATGGGGATGCCCGCGCTTTTTTCAAGCCAAGCAACGGGAGCGCCGTTTTTCTCGATTTTGCTCTTCATCTGTGCATTCCTTGTAACGGTGAGGGGACCGGTAGCGATTCAAAAATATACCGCAGTAGCCGTTCCGGTTTTTATGGTTCTCATGTTTGGCCTTCTTGCAATAGTCTTGTTTGGACAGGGATTCACGGAAGTTGCTCATATACTTCCTTCTGAGCCATTTGAAACGACTTCTCGTTCATTTGCGACAGCCCTGGAGTTAAACATCGGTCTCGGCTTTTCATGGCTTCCGTACCTTGGCCAATACAGCCGTTTATCTAAAACGGAAGGAGGAGCATTTAAAGCGGGCTTCTACAGCTATGGAATCATTGTCAGTATCGCCGCGTTAGTCGGGGCCCTTGCTGCATTAGTCGCTGGTTCACTTAATCCTTCTGATTGGATGTTTTCCATCGCAGGAAGTTGGGGCGGATTCATTGGCTTGATTTTACTTTCGGTAGGGAATGTCGGTGCAGCCATATTCCTTATGTACTCACAAGCTGTCAGCTTTAAAACTGTATTCCCGAAAAAGTCATGGATGATTGCGATGGGAACAACCGTACCGACTATATTCTTACTTCTAAGCTCAACGTTCTACGATGCCTTTGGTTCATTCATTGCTGTCATTTCTTTTATTATGGCTGTTCTTGGCGGGATTGTCGTTGCAGATTACTTTTTTGTAAAGCGCCAACGCATTTCAATAAGGGATTTGTATGACACGCAAGGCTCTTATACCTATTGGAAAGGCATTAACCCGTCGGCCGTTCTCACGGTGGTTATCGGAACGATCGTTTACTGGGCACTCTATAATCCATTGACTTTTGAAGCAAGTGACTTTTTCCTTCATACAGCTGCCGGAATTCCAACATACTTTGTCGCTTTAGTCACCTACTATGTTTCATCTAAATACATTTTCCGTTTTGAAGTTGACATGGAGCGTCCATCGGTGGAATTAAAGGAAGCTAAATAGATAAAAACTCACTTTAAAGAATCTAGGGAACGAGAGGAGATTGTTCAATGTTTACACAAAGTTTAGATTTCAAAACAACAGATTTAGATACATTCCCATTTCCATTCACTTCAGGTAACTATCGTTATTCAAACGACTTGAAAAAACTCTCAAACGTTAACTGTATTGAAGTTACACCAGAATACAGACTTCAAGTGGAAACGAAGCGTCGTCTCCTTCAAGAACAGCCGAATATAAGGTTTCAATCTTTTTCACACACGATGGAAATGCAATGGGAAGTGTTGGAGATGCTAATCGACATGGCAACTGATCGTTATCCGGAGCATTTCGAGGTCATTAAAGATGGAGACAACTGGACTTTCAAGAACCACATTTTCGGGGAATCCGATTCATTCGTGTATGGCGATGCCAGCACGCTTCCAAATGAGCCGCTTGATTATATAGGCCGCCATTTCCACAATGATTTTGTTTTAATGGTACATCGCGATAGTAATTTCTATTTGGAAGTGGGGCAAGTTTCATACGCCGCACTCTTCTCAGCTAACTGGAATAAAGGCATGTCCTTTGATGAGATCCATGCACCCGTTCCATTTGTATCGCGGAAAGGCGATGAACTGGCAGATCGCGTTCGTAAGTTTTTATTATCCATTGAGCCTGGAAAGCCATGGACACGCATCAACTGGAACCTGATGGCGGACCGTTGGGATGTCAACTATGAAACGATGGATGTGTGGGGACCGCAACGTTCTGAGATAACACCGGAAAATGCAGGTGAACTGGTTCGTTTGCGTGTTGAAGAGCAAAAATTTTATAACATGCCGCGAAGCAACGCCATTCTTTTCGTATTGAATACACAGTTCCTGCCACTGGAGGATTTAACATTACGCCAGGAGTGGTTTGATCTGACATATAGCGTATTGCAGGATATTCCGGAACCTATGGCTGAATACAAAGGAATTGCCCCTTTCCTTCCGCAATCGGTCGAATATTTGAAGCGGATTGATGAAAAACAAAAAGCGAATCTAAACAAAAAGTAGGAGGATAGGGCATGTACAATAGTCCAGTACTGTTTGATAAATCCATTACGATCGTAAATCAATTTACTCCTCGGAATGAACGAAGAAAGTTTGTCGTCATTTCCGATCAAGCTGGATATGAAAAGGCGAAACGTTTCACTTCTGAAATCGCAGGAACAGTGCCTGTTGAATGTCTTTCCATTAATGGAATGGAAGATAAAGAGGAGATTAATAGATTCATCTTGGCACAAAAGATGGGCACCCAATTTTATATTGCGGCTGCATGGAACAATGCCGTAATGATCTTCTCGCTCGGGGTGGAAGCTGGTCTATCTGAAGCTGAGATCCAGACGGTGATTATCGGAGCTAAACGGCGGTACGTATATTGCATGAAATGTTTTGAAGTGTCGGAAGTCGCAGAAGAAGCAGAGATTGCAGAATGTGACCATTGCAGAGCAAGTCTTGAAATAGGACCTTTTTATTCCATAGTACGGGAAGGTTATATTGGTTACCCATTCATCCCAATCGGAAAAGAAGAAGTAGGGAGCTGATCATCATGCGGGTAGTAGGAAATATTCAAATGAAAGTAAACAAGATCATTCAAGAAACTCCATTCGTAAAACAATTCGAGTTGATACCAGTTGATGGAAAACCATTGCCTGCTTTTACAGGCGGTTCGCATTTGACCACATTCATGCCGGCCGGGGATACGATATTCGAGAGAGAATACTCCCTTATCAGCAACCCAAGGGACCGTAAAAAATATGCCATTTCCATTCGGCGAGATGAGGCGTCACGCGGAGGTTCCGCTTTCTGGCATGATCATGTACAGTTAGATTCCAGGTTGGAAGTCAGTTTCCCTAAAAACAACTTCCCTCTTAGCTTTCGAGCAAAGCATCATGCTTTTTATGCAGCTGGAATCGGCATCACACCATTTCTGGCAATGATGGAAGACATGGCTGCCGAAGGCCAAACCTTCGAACTCCATTATGCAGCACGCACACCGGAATTATGTGCTTTTTATGATCTGTTGAAAGCCAAATATCCTGATCAATGCACCTTTTATTTTTCACAGGCGGAAGACCAACGCAGAATGACGCCTGAGACGATGAAGGATCATCGCATTGGCACGCATGTATATTTTTGCGGACCAATCGAGATGGTTCAAGAGTATCGAAAAGCTGCCAGTTCCTATGGTTATCCGGAACATGCGATCCACTTCGAATTATTTGCGACAAAAAATGATGGGCCGAAAAATCCTTTCATTGTCGACCTTACAGACAGCGATCGGTCCATCCACGTTCAGGAAGGCGAAACACTGCTTGATGCGCTTTTAAGGGAAGGAATTGAAGCACCTTATTCTTGTAAAGTGGGCGGGTGCGGAAGTTGTGAAGTAGATGTGGCAGAAGGTGAAGTGGATCACCGGGATTTCTTCCTTAGCGAACAAAACCGTCAATCACGTAAGTCAATCCTGACATGCTGCTCACGTGCGAAGGACGACAGACTAGTTATAAAGCTTTAACGATTCCGTACAGGCTTACAATAAAAATAAAGAAAACCGGAGGCAAAAAACATGACAATTTTAGAAACAGCAGTTATAGAGCTTAAAAATTACATCGACGGTAAGTGGCAGACCTCATCTTCAAATGAAGTAATTCCGGTAATCAATCCCGCAACACAGGAAGTCATTGCAAGGGCTCCGCGTGCCACCAAGGAAGATACAGAAAGGGCAATCTCCGTTGCGAAGGCAGCTTTTGAAAGTGGAATCTGGTCAGGCCTGACAGCACAGGAGCGTGCTTCCTACCTATATAAAATCGCTGATAAAATTGATGAACGTGCGGAAGAGTTAACGACTCTTGAAACAATGGACAATGGGAAACTTAAAGCAGAGGCAGGTTTCGATATTGCTGATGCCGCCGCGTGTTTCCGTTACTACGCAGGGTTGGTCCTTCATCCAGAAGGGGAAACTTATCAAGTTCCCGCTCCAGTACAAGCGATGGTTGTCCGTGAGCCAGTAGGTGTAGCCGGTTTGATTGTACCTTGGAATTTCCCTCTTCTAATGAGTGTCTGGAAAATCGCACCGGCCCTTGCGGCAGGTAACACCATTGTATATAAACCGGCTGAAGTGACACCTGTTACAGCCATGAAATTATTTGAAATCCTGGAGGAAGTAGGCATTCCTAAAGGTGTTGCTAATATGGTGATGGGCCGCGGCACTGTTGTCGGTCAAACCATTGCAGAAAGCAAGGATGTTGACATTGTTTCATTTACAGGAAGTACTGATGTTGGCCGAACAATCATGAGGGCGGCCGCGGGCAACTTAAAGAAAATTTCCCTTGAGCTTGGCGGTAAATCACCTAACATCGTTTTTGCAGATGCAGATTTAGAAACGGCCGTCGATTACGGATTATTCGGCATCTTTTTCGGTGCAGGCCAAGTATGTTCATCAGGCAGCCGCATCCTGGTTGAGGAAAGTATTTATGATGAATATGTAAGACGCTATGTGGAACGCGCAAATAAAATCAAAGTAGGACCTGGACTTGCGGAAGACAGCAACATGGGGGCAATTGTCAGCGAAGCGCAAATGAATAGCATTTTGAACTATATTGAAATCGGCAAACAGGAAGGTGCGACACTTGCAGCTGGCGGTTACCGTCTTGTAGATGAAGACCTTGACAAAGGATACTTCATTGCACCGACTGTATTCACAGATGTAACGTCTGACATGCGCATCGTACAAGAGGAAATTTTCGGACCGGTCGTTGTCATTCAAAAGTTTAAAGATGAAGAAGAAGCTATTAAACTTGCAAATGATACAGACTACGGCCTTGCAGGCGGCGTCTTCACTAACGATGGCGCAAAAGGATTGCGAGTGATCAAGAAAGTGCGGGCAGGCATCACATGGGTGAATGACTATCATCCAACATATGTCGAGGCGCCATGGGGCGGTTACAAACAGAGCGGGATTGGACGCAGTTTAGGAAAATACGGCTTGGATGAATACCAGGAAATTAAGCAAATCAACATTAATCTCGATGTAAAACCTGTCGGCTGGTTCCCAAAATAATCATATGATTAGAGAAGAAACAAACAACTTACCATAATAAAAGGGGGCGGAAGTAAAAAATTCCGCACCCTTTTGAAATTTTGTCCAAGGTTAATAAATGGCAGATTCATTGGCTAAAATAATCATTTCAAGTTGATCTCGCTGAATAGAATCATGTATAAAAAGCATCCTCATCACCTTAAGCTCTAATCCTACTAAAAGAGTCCTATCAATTGGAGAGAAAGGTACGAGGCTCTGCGGGAAAAGCGCGTCTAGGGGAGCCCTCGCAGGCGCAAAGAGCGCCGAGGAGGCTCCCGGGCCGCCCGCGGAAAGCGAGTGCCTGGAGTGGAAAGCAACCAACAATCAGATTTTACAAATGAAACCTAATCCAAATACGGATTAGGTTTTTTGGCAGAGAAACTTTTTAAAACCCTCAAAAAATTGCTCTTAAGCTTTTAAATAACGGAGAGTTGAGCATCCAAAGGAATTAGCTTTTGCGCAGTTTTGTTCCTAAACAACAAAAGGGGGAGTTTTCCTTTAGTGAGTGGAAATGGATTTGAGCATAAAAAACACCATTGGTATGATATTAGTGTCATTCCGATGCATATTTATCGCTGTAATCAGAAATAGCATATATGGATTGATTTGTTTTACCGGTGTAGCATTTATACATAGTATCATAAAGGGATCAGGTTAGGAGTGAAGATTGATGACTAAGTTTTATTCGGATATGACAGTGGAGGAAGCGATATCATGTTTCCCGATAGGAAGCACTGAAGTGGAAGTTTTGGATGATTCAGAGGATTTCATTGGATTTTTGACTATTGAGGCGTTATCTGCGGCAGTGCAGCAGAGTGATTTGACAAAGCCCATTTCTCATTTCATTACTGTGAATGCACCGCTTCAAAATTTACGTAATTATTCAATACCCTATGAACAATTTCAAGCATTCTTTGAGAGTGATTTATGCAGGGTAGTATTTAATGCCCTGTATGATGGCGTATATATCACGGATGGTGCTGGAACGACATTATTCATCAATCAAGCTTATCAGCGTATTACCGGAATAAGGGAAGAGGAAATCATCGGAAAACCGATGAGTTATTTAATTGAGCAGGGTATGATATCGGTTTCTGCTTCATTGGACTCAATCCTGACGAAGAATCAAGTTACCTTGACACAAAGAATTCGAAATGGAAGAAAGATTATCGTATCGGCCACACCGATTCTATCGCCACAGAATGAAGTCATATTTGTCATAAATAGTGTAAGAGATATTACCGAATTAATCCGGATGAAGTACACGATCGACAGCCAAAAGCTATCTTTCCAACCTATTTCTCAATTATTGCCTGGCTCGGAACAGGTCAATTTACAAGAAATAATCATTGGGCCTTCTACAACTCCCTTATTTAAACTGGCAGATAAAGTAGCTAAAACGGATGCGAAGATCTTGTTACAGGGGGAAACGGGAGTAGGGAAGAGTTTAATCGCCAAGTACATACATGCCAAAAGCTCCAGGAAGGAAAAAATCTTCCTTGAATTAAATTGCGGGGCCATACCGGCGAACTTGGTGGAATCTGAACTTTTTGGATATGAACCAGGGGCATTTACCGGATCCCTTAAGAATGGGAAAATGGGGATTTTCGAGAAAGTGAATGGTGGCACGTTATTTTTGGACGAAATTGGGGATTTACCTTTAGAGCTACAGGTAAAACTTTTGAAAGTGGTAGAAGAAAACAAGTTTATGAGAGTAGGCTCCACCGAAATGAAAGAAGTGGATGTCAGGTTAATTACAGCCACCCATCGCGATCTGGCCTCCCTCGTGCAAGAAGGATCTTTCCGCGAAGATCTTTATTACCGGCTTAATATCGTTTCCTTTGAAGTCCCGCCTTTACGCCAGCGAAAGGAAGAAACGATCCCGCTTTTAGAAATGTATTTAAAAAAATTCAATGAAAAATATAATGAAAAGAAAAAGATGACACCGGAATGCTATGAATGGCTGACGAACTATTCGTGGCCTGGCAATATACGTGAGCTTGCGAGTCTTGCAGAGCGGCTGGTCGTCACGACTTATGATGATACGATTGATTTGCCTAATTTACCATCTTTCATCCAGCCGGTCTTATCAAAAAAACCGACAACACATTCTTTGAAGGAAGCCGTTTCCGAACTAGAGCGTTCCCTGATATTGAATGCGATGAAGAAGTATGGGACTACAAGGGCCGCTGCCATCTCATTGGATATCAGTCAAAGCGCTTTGGTGCAAAAAATGAAAAAATTTCACATGCGATTAGAAAACGAATCGAATTAGGTTTTTTGATTTGATTTCTACTCATTATTTATACTGTCACCCATGACAAAAAGGTCATCCCCCTTATGAATTAAGCGTTTTCACACTTTGGCATGATTCCTGCATTAGTAAACATATGAAAGGGGAGATAACCATGAATATTTCTATTTTTTCTATGGCTAACAAATTGGTGACAGGAGCAGATTCTTTACAGCAGCTGACTGATGAGGTTACGCGATTAGGGATGAAGAATCCGTTGATAGTTACAGATAAAGTTTTAGTGGGTGCTGGGGTTGTGCAGAGGGTTGAGGATTTACTTTCTACAGAATGTGGTATTTTTTCGGATGTGAATCCAGAGCCGGAAATTGAAATCGTTGAGCAATGTGTACGGTCAATCAAGGATGGAAAACATGATGGACTGATTGCGGTAGGCGGTGGAAGTGCGATGGATATTGCGAAAGCCTCTTCCGTCATGGCTACGAATTCAGGCAGCATCGAGACATATTTCGGTACGAACTTGATTGAAGTTCCGGGTCTACCTTTAATAGCCATACCGACGACGGCAGGAACCGGGTCAGAAGTGACGAATATTTCGATTTTATCGGACAAAAAAGAACAGGTTAAGAAGGGAATTGTAAGTCCGTATCTTTTACCGGATGTAGCGATTGTATCGCCCGTCATGACGCTGACTTGCCCGCCAAGTGTGACTGCTGCGAGCGGAGTGGATGCACTTGTTCATGCGGTCGAAGCTTATATTTCCAAATTTGCTTCTCCCGTTACGGATGCTTTGGCAATTGGGGCCATGAAGTTAATCGCAAAAAATTTACCAAAGGCTTATGCTGCACCAGATAATCTGGAAGCAAGGGAAGCGATGATCACTGGTAGCCTAATGGCAGGGTTAGCTTTTGGAAATGCCGGTGTTGGAGCTGTTCATGCCTTAGCTTATCCTCTTGGAGGCCGCTTCCATTTATCACATGGAGTCAGCAATTCATTATTACTGCCATTTGTCATGAAGTGGAATAAAATTGCATGTTTGGAAAGGTTCCGTGACATTGCTGAAGCACTTGGAGAGAAAGTCAATCATTTAAATGATGATGAGGCAGCGGATAAGGCTATAGAAGCGATGACCAGAATATGCCGTTATGTTGATATACCACAGTCACTAAGTGAATTTGACATTCCGGAATCGGCTTTAAGTGAAATGGCTGCCGAGGCCATCAAACAAGTCCGTTTACTTCGCAATAATCCCCGTGCATTAAACGTCCGGGATATCGAAAAAATTTACCGTTCAGCCTATGGCTTTTAAGTGGAGGAAATAATATGAAATGGAAAAACCGTCGCTATGGAGAAGAGACATCGTATATACCTGCGGGACCTTTTAAAATTAGACTGCCATTTGTCCATTATCGTTTTGAGTGGCCTGACTATGTTCAAGGATTATTGATGTGTGCAGTTGATCTTGGGGCGATTACACTGCTTGCAGATCATCTGGGTATGCCTTTTGATGTGGCTCTAGCCGTCGTAGTCTTGAATGGATTATTGTATTTGGCACATCATTTACTCGGGGACCCAGTTATACCGGGTTGGATTACACCTGCGGTTCCATTGCTTGTATTGTTCGTCGGGCAATTTCCCGAAGGACCTGATCGGGTCTATGCACTCGTTGCATTTCAACTAACATTAGGTATTTTATCGATATTGCTAGGAATGACCGGACTTGCCAGTAAGGTCGTGCGATTGGTGCCGAACGCAATCAAATCAGGCATTATTTTAGGAGCTGGTATTGGAGCTGTCGTCTCCATTTTTGAAGTAGGTGGAAAGTTTGATTTATTTCCTTATACAATAAGCATTTGTATCGGCTTTGCCTTTTACCTGCTTTTCTCGAAAAGTTTTGGAAAATTGAAAATGCGGAATAAAGTTTGGATATTCATAGGCAATTTAGGGATATTGCCAGCAATCTTGCTTGCGGTCTTTGTAGCCCCTATTTTTGGAGAAGCAAAATGGCCTGATATCCAATGGGGATTCAGCAGTCCGGATTTTGCTACGCTTTGGACAGACTATACTGTTTTCGGTTTAGGTTTTCCTGCCTTGACCTTCTTTTTAAGTGCGATTCCAGCTGTTTTTGCTACTTATTTAGTCGTATTCGGGGATGTGCTCAAAACGAAAGCGCTGCTTTCTGAATCTGATGAGGTCAGGGAAGATGAAAAAGTGGACTATAATCCAAACAGAGCTCATTTAATTTTTGGCGGCCGAAATGTGATCATGAGTTTTATTGGACCTGATATAACAATGTGCGGTCCGCTGTGGGCAGCCATGCAGGTCGTGGTTGTGGAACGGTTCAAGAATGGCAAGAAAGCCATGAATTCTTTCTTCGGCGGAGCCGGCTCGTTCCGTTGGGGTACGAATACAGGGTTATTTTTATTGCCGGTAGTCAGCTTGGTGGAACCAATTCTCGGTGTGGCCTTGGCCTTAACGCTTTTGGTTCAAGGATATGTTAGCGTACGCGTAGGCGTGATGCAGGCGAAGAGCCAACGCGACCTGGGAATTGCAGGGGTCGTTGCTGCCATCCTTGTTATAAAGGGTGCTGGAATGGCGTTTGCAGCAGGAATTCTATTATGTGCCCTTTTATATGGCAAGGACTTTTTCAAAGGAGAGAATGATAAGACTTTTACAGATCACGAAGAAGAAGAGGAGATTAAAGCAGGATGAAAAAAGTAGTGGAAAAATGGCCAATTTATATAAACGGCGCACCTATTCATACAGAAAGTCATTTTGTAGTGGAAAATCCAGCAACATTGGAGCCTGTGGGCTATGTTCCGGACGCTAACGAAAAAGAGGCAAAGGCTGCAGTTGATGCAGCTCAAGCTGCCTTTCTGACTTGGTCGAAAACCAGTGCCTATCATAGGGCGGAATTACTTGAGAAGTGGTATGCGATCATTGAGGACAGGCTGGATGAAATCGCAACGATCATGACATTGGAACAAGGAAAGCCATTAGCAGAGGCAAAAGGTGAAATGAAATATGCTTCAAGTTTCGTGAAATGGTACGCTGAAGAAGCAAAGCGCAACTATGGGGAAATCATTCCAGCCTCCGTTGCTTCAAAGCGTATTTTAGTGCAAAAGCAGGCAGTAGGTGTCGTTGCTGCCATTACCCCGTGGAATTTTCCTGCAGCCATGATCACGAGGAAAGTGGCGCCAGCTCTTGCCGCAGGATGTACCGTGGTCATCAAACCCGCGGAACAAACGCCTTTGACCGCTTTGCTATTAGTTGAAAGTGCCCATGAAGCTGGCATTCCTGCAGGTGTGATAAATATAGTAACTACACAGAAACCGGGAGACGTATCAGACGTGTGGATGAATGATTCACGTGTTAAAAAGATCACATTTACCGGGTCCACTCCTGTAGGGAAACATCTAATGAAAAAAGCCGCAGAAACAGTAAAAAAGGTCTCGCTCGAACTCGGTGGATTGGCTCCGTTCATCATTGCTGAGGATGCGAATATCGAAGAAGCTGTAAATGGTTTAATTCAATCGAAATTCAGGAATGCTGGACAAACATGTATTTGTGCGAATCGAATATTTGTCCATGAGACAATCGAACAGCCGTTTTTACAAGCTTTTGAAGAAGCCGTTTTAACGTTGAAGGTTGGAAATGGAATGGAAGGAACCGATCTTGGTCCATTGATAGATGGAGCCGCAGTAAAAAAAGTTCAGCTTCAATTAGAGGATGCTGCAAGTAAAGGGGCTATCATCCATAACACCTCAAAAGTCGATGAAAAACAAGGCCATTTTATCACACCAGCCATACTTTCCAATGTCACGGATGAAATGCTATGCATGCAGGAAGAAACGTTTGGGCCAATTGCGCCAGTCACTACATTCAAAACCGATCAAGAAGCGATAGATCGAGCCAATAACACGAATTTTGGCTTGGCAGCTTATGTGTATACAGAGTCATTAAATAAGGCAGTTGCCTACTCGGATGCTCTTGAATATGGGATTGTCGGTATTAATGACAGTGCTCCATCGACTGCCCAAGCACCATTTGGAGGAATGAAGGAAAGTGGTTTAGGCAGGGAAGGGGGACACTATGGCATGGATGAATATTTAGAAGTGAAGTATGTATCCATGCAGCTTGGCCAATAAAAAAACAGAAGAGTCGGCGATGATTCTTCAGGCATTAACAAAAAGAGTGGAAGGCACATCAAATACGATGTGCCTTCCACTCTTTTGTTAATGGTTAAACATTATTTTTATACTCCTTCAGATATGAAGGAGGGAAGGTCATGTTTCCAAGGATGACATCGAAGTCAGCACCGGTAGCCTTGGGGACGTTACTTGTATTACCATGGAAAGTCTCATTTGCAAGTAATGCAAAGGCTACCGCTTCTTTCGCTTCAGAAGAGTATCCCAACTCTTCTTGAGTCAAAACTTGAATAGAATTTCCAAGCTGTGATTGAATCATGGTTAATAACGTTTTGTTATAGCTGCCACCGCCGCCAATAATCACTTCTTCAATATTGGTTTTTGGAAAGATGAAATTTCGATAGTTCTCCACAATCGACTTTGCTGTAAACATCGTTACTGTTGCTAAAATATCATGACTGGGAAGTGATTCAAACATTTTTAATAGTTTTACTACATATTGCTTGCCAAATAATTCCCTGCCCGTTGATTTTGGCGGAGGGCTCATAATATATGGATGGCTGATACAATAAGATAAAAGTTCGTCATTAATTTGTCCTTGCTTAGCTATGTTACCACCTTCGTCGTAGTTTATATGGAACAATTGACGGCATACTTCATCAATGATCATATTCCCAGGCCCTGTATCAAAGGCATACATGTCTTTCAGAGATGCTTGCTTGGGTAAGACGGTTACATTTCCAATGCCCCCTATGTTTTGAAGTAACCTTCCCTTCGTTTCACTTCTATAAAGAATGTATTCGGTAAAAGGAACAAGAGGAGCTCCTTGTCCACCAGCAGCCATGTCCATCGTACGGAAATTAGAGATTACAAGTGTGTTTGTATCGTGAGCAATTACTGCAGCTTCCCCAATTTGCAAAGTGGAGGGTATATAATTTTGTTCTTTTAAAGGCTGGTGGTAAATGGTTTGTCCATGGGATCCAATAAGATCCAGTTTATTTATAGGAAGTCCAGCTTTATGACAGACTTCCTTTACCGCATTGGCAAATAATTTTCCTAATTTAAAATTCAAACTGCATATTAACTGCACATTGGATGTATCTGCAGATAAAGACTGCATAATTTCTTTTTCAATATCTTTTGGAAAAGGGCATGTCATGAACTCAATCATTTCCATTTCAGTCTTGAGTCCACTATTATTCACCTGAACAAGTGCAGCATCAATTCCATCCAGTGATGTTCCGGACATCAATCCAACTATGTACATCGTCATTCCACCTACTTCAATTCTTTTATAATTCTAATTTAGCATCATATGCAACAGTGTATGCTACCAGTTTTCACTTAGATGTACCACTAAGCTATAAAGCTATTTCTTGAAAATCATTTTACTTTTATATAAATCTGTTTAGTTTGTTTGCTTTCATTGTGGGTACGGTCTAAGGCAGTCACAACATATGTGTAAGTCCTTCCTTTTTCTACACTGCCATCATTAAACAATTGACTTGTATTTTCTTTATGCACTGTGGCAAGTAAGTTCGTTGAATCTTCAATGTTTCCTTTTTTCTTCCCATCAAAACGATAAATGGCATAATAAGATGCATCTGATTGCTTATGATCCTGAATTTCAAATTGTATTCCATCTCCTGATTGTATGGCCTTGCTTACCTTTGGAGCCTTTGGTGCATGATCATCAATCCAAGGCATGGCTGGAACCAAAGCGGGATGCTTATAAATATCCTCGCTTAACCGATCCGCTATCCCAAGGGGGTTTTTCCGTAAATCTTTGGCACTGAAATGCATGCTTCCATCAAATTCCTTATATGTTCGATTCAGTTTTAACTGGTTTGGCATTTCTTCAGGATTGAACCAGTTTTGCACACCGTTGGACTCTGTATTAATTTTATAGTCTCCTTGTCCAATATAGAGCTGAACATTTTTACTTTCGACTTCTTTTGTCCACCAATCAAGAAGTTTGGCATAGTCAGCTACTGGCAATCCTATATTCCAATACAATTGAGGGGCAATATAATCAATGTATCCATTATTGATCCACGTTCTGGTATCCGCATATAAATCATCATAATTCGTTTGTCCAGCCGCAGTGTCAGATCCTGTGGGATCAACTGCTTTGTTACGCCAAACTCCAAATGGACTTATACCAAACTTCACATATGATTTTTCTGCCTTGATTTCTTCATTTATATTCTTAACAAGGTTATTTACATTATCTCTGCGCCAATCTTCAACATTTGTAAATCGATCTGCTCCATATTTTTGATAGGATGTTTCATCTGGGAAAGGTACTCCTGCTATCTTGTAAGGATAGAAATAATCGTCCATATGGACTGCATCAATATCATAATTCTTAACAACTTCCATTATTCCATCGATCACAAACCGTTGTACGCCAGGAATGCCTGGGTCAAAGTACAATTGTTGTCCATAGGGTATGACCCAATCCGGGTGCTTTCTGGCAGGGTGAGATTCTGGAAGATTATCAATATCCGATTTTTCTGCTGTTTTACCTAAAGGCATAGTAATGCGGTAAGGGTTAAACCACGCATGAAATTCCATATTACGCTCATGTGCTGCTTCTACCATGAATGCTAGAGGGTCATACCCGGGATCTTTTCCTTGGACTCCTGTTAAATATTTTGACCAGAGTCCGTACTCAGACGGATAAAAAGCATCAGCAGTAGGTTTAATTTGCATAACGACAGCATTCATTCCCATCGCTTTTTGTTCATCCAAATATTTAATGAATTCTTCTTTCTGTGATGATATGGATAAACCAGGTTTGGACGGCCAGTCAATATTCAACACACTTGCAATCCAAGTTGCGCGAAGTTCCTGTTTTACATAAGTCGTTGCTTGAGGAATTGCCCCTGATTCTGCATTTGCATTCGAATCAGCAGGAAGGAGAAGTGATCCTCCCATCAAAGCGGCTAGAGCCAATGAACCAAGTTTTTTCTTTGTAATTCTTTCATTCATCAATAGTACAACCTCATTTCATTACTTAAATTTATATTTAATTATTTGTAAGCGTTAACAAATAATGAATATATGAATTTGTCATCTATGAATAGTGAGATAAGATCTTACAATAAAAAGAATTGTAGGGTTGGTTCATGAAATGGCCAGTCGGTTTACATTTTTAGTTTTAGTAGAAAGCTAACAATCAATCAGTTTAGGTATCTTACTTTTATTTTAAAATTAAATTTTAAAAATGTACAT
Organism: Peribacillus sp. Aquil_B1; assembly: GCF_022603275.1. Classification (NCBI taxonomy): domain Bacteria; kingdom Bacillati; phylum Bacillota; class Bacilli; order Caryophanales; family Bacillaceae; genus Peribacillus; species Peribacillus sp. Aquil_B1. The sequence continues at coordinate 1,449,459 of NZ_JAKXEE010000001.1, forward strand.
ACAATATTGAAATTAATTTTTAATAGTGATATATTCTCTATAGCTAATAAAGTTTCACCACTTTCACCACTGAAATAAAAAAGGATGATATGTATGCTTGAGCATTTAACGACAGAGCGTCGTAATGAAAAGACCATGAGTTTAGATGAAATGGGAACACTGGAATTTTTAGAAGTGATGAACGAAGAAGACATTAAAGTTGCCCATTGTGTAAAAAAAGAACTTCCGCAAATTTCTAAAGCCGTGGAGATGATCGTCGAAGCCATGAAAAAGAATGGCAGATTAATTTACATGGGTGCAGGAACAAGCGGGCGCATCGGCTTATTGGATGCAGTAGAGTGTCCCCCAACATTCAATACCGATCCGAGTGAAGTAGTGGGTCTTATAGCTGGTGGGGAAAAGGCTTTCATTAAGGCGGTTGAAGGTGCTGAAGACAGTTTTGAACTAGGACCTGAAGATTTGAAAAAAATCGAGTTGACAAACAGGGACGTCGTAGTGGGCATTGCAGCTAGTGGACGCACCCCATATGTTATTGCTGGATTGGAATATGCCAATCAAGTTGGTGCAGGAACTGTGTCGATAAGCTGTAACAAAGGTTCTGAGATAGGTAAGATTGCAAAAGTTGCGATCGAAGTTGTAAACGGGCCTGAAGTCCTGACGGGTTCTACACGTTTAAAAGCTGGAACATCGCAAAAGTTAGTATGCAACATGCTTTCCACCGCATCAATGGTTGGAGTTGGAAAAGTTTATGGTAATTTAATGGTAGATTTACAGTTGACGAATGAAAAACTGGTTGAACGTGCAAAACGTATTATCATGGATGCTACTGACTGTAGCTATGATATTGCAGATGAATTTTTAAAAAAGGCACATGCCCAGCCTAAAATTGCAATTGTCATGATATTAACGAATGTATCATATGAAGAAGCCTCAAATCGTTTAGTGAAAGCACAAGGATTCATTAGAAAAACGATTTAACGCTTTTTATAAAAAAATAAAAAAATTGGAGGAACAAAGAATGAAGGTATTATTCGTATGCTCAGGTGGAATGTCTAGTGCAATCGTTGTAAGCGCTTTAAAAAAGGAAGGGGAAAAACAGGGTGTAAACATAGAAGTTTTGGCAGTCGGCACTCAAGAATTTGATGCAGAAGTACGAAATGGCTGGGATGTTGCAATGGTAGCTCCGCAAGTCAAACATCGTTTCGATGGCTTTAAGGCATCGGCGGAGGAAGCGGGTGTCCCATGTGAAGCCATTCCAGCCCAAGCTTACAGCCCTCTTGGCGGACCTAAACTACTAAAACTGGTAACGGAACTAGCAAAATAATAAACTAATTACTATTTCTTTTCACTAAACGTAAAAGGGGAAAACACGAATGGACAAGTTTGTAGCTTTTTTAGAAAATAATCTTTCAACACCTATGGCTAAATTGTCTGAGCAAAAACATTTACGCGCAATTCGGGATGGTGTGGTTTCTGCGTTACCGTTCATCATCTTTGGCAGCTTATTCTTGATCATTGCATTTCCGCCCGTTGCAGCAGATACTGCATTAGGTGAATGGTCTGCAAAACATATAGCTGAAATATTAATACCATATCGATTAACGATGTTTATCATGACGCTATATATTACTTTTGGTATAGGCTACAGTTTATCTCAAAGCTATAAACTTGATCCGCTATCTGGAGGTTTACTATCATTAGCAGCCTTCTTGTTCACAATTGGTGTAAAGATGATGGATGATGTGGGGTTTGTTTTGCCAATGACAAATCTCGGAGGCCATGGTCTTTTTGTAGGAATGCTTGTATCCATTTTTGCTGTCGAAATTTTACGTCTTTGTAAGACAAAAAATATCACAATTAAAATGCCGGATTCTGTTCCAACCTCAGTAGCCCGTTCATTTGAAGCATTAATACCAGTTTCAATTGTACTGCTTGTTATGACTTTAATTACAGTCGTTTTTGCTGTTGATTTACATTCACTTGTTGATAAAGCGGTTGCACCACTCATCAGTGCAGGCGATACATTGCCAGGTGTATTAATTCCAGTATTTTTGATTACATTCTTTTGGTCATTTGGTATTCATGGCGTATCGGTAGTAGGTGCCGTAGCTCGTCCGGTATGGGAAGTATACTTAGGGAATAACTCGGCAGCAGTTGCAGCTGGAAAGGCAATTCCCCACATAGCTCCTGAAACGTTCTTCCAATGGTTTATTTGGATTGGTGGATCTGGTGCAACATTGGGTTTAGTAATAGCCATGCTCTTAACGGCAAAGTCTACCTATAGTAAAGCAATGGGGAAAGCAACAATTGTGCCAAGCATTTTTAACATCAATGAACCTGTTATCTTTGGGATGCCGATTGTATTGAACCCGGTACTTATTATTCCATTTATCATTACACCGCTAATTGGTGCGACACTTGCTTATATAGCAACGTCCATCGGACTTGTGAACCCGACATATGTAATGGTTCCCTGGACATTGCCTGCTCCAATAGGTGCCTACCTTTCAACAGGCGGTGATTGGAGAGCGGTTGTTCTCGTGATGGTGAATTTAACAATTTCGGTCCTTATTTATCTGCCATTCTTTAAGATGTACGATAAAAAGCTTTTAGCGCAGGAAAATGTGGTAGAAACAACGGATAATCAAAATATCGCTTTATAAGGTATACCTAAAAGGGAGTTTGGGACTAATTGCTCCAAACTCCTTTTATAAATTGAGGGGGGGAAAGGATATGAATTCAACATCCAGAATTCACTTTTTTAGTTACAAAAGTGCCTTTCTATTTTTTAGCTTCATTCTTGTTTTTAATTTTATCTTTAACGGATTAATGGAGGCCTTTGAGATAAATAAACAATTATCACTGTACTTGGGAAATACCTTTGCCATAAGCGCAGGATTGACGATGGTTGTTTGTTTTGTTGAAGGTAAGTTTAAAAACAAGAAACATGCATCACTATTATTCTTGTCTTTATTAGCGGTGAGCGCACTGGTTTGCTATGCAATAATCTATAAATGAAAATTCAGATTAGCTAACTATGAGATGGTAGGGGAATGGAAATGAAAAAAGGGTTGAAGATTGCCACAATTGGTGGAGGCTCTAGTTATACACCAGAATTAATAGAAGGTTTTATTAATCGATATGATGAGTTGCCAATTAGGGAACTGTGGTTAGTGGATATTGAAGCAGGAAAAGAAAAACTGGAGATTGTAGGAACCTTGGCAAAACGCATGGTTGAAAAAGCAGGACTTCCAATGGAAATACATCTAACGTTAGACCGCCGTCAAGCCTTGCAAAATGCAGATTTTGTCACGACGCAAATGAGAGTGGGTTTACTTGATGCACGAATCAAGGACGAGCGCATCCCATTGGAATTAGGATTAATTGGTCAAGAAACAAACGGTGCAGGAGGATTGTCCAAAGCATTACGAACAATCCCCATTCTTCTGGAAATTGCAGAAGAAATGCAGGAGTTCTGCCCTGATGCTTGGTTAATTAATTTCACAAACCCAGCAGGGATGGTAACGGAAGCCCTTCTCCGCTACAGCAAGCATAAAAAAGTCATTGGGGTATGCAATGTTCCGTTTAATATGCACATGTCTATTTCTAACATGCTTGGTGTTGATATGAAGAGAGTGCACATAGATTTTGCCGGGTTAAACCATATGGTATACGGGATGCATGTGTTCGTTGATGATCAAGAAGTCACAGATAAAGTGCTTGAAATGCTTGGCAATCCTGAAATTCAGCTGACGATGAAGAATATTGCCCCATTGGCCTGGAACAGAAGGTTTTTGAAATCTTTAGGAGTGGTGCCTTGCCCGTACCATCGCTATTATTACAAAACGAAAACGATTTTAGAAGAAGAGTTGGAAGCTTTCAAATCAGGAAAAACTCGAGCTGAAATTGTGAAAAAATTAGAAGAAGGTTTGTTTGACCTATACAAGGATGAAACCCTTGACATCAAGCCTCCACAATTAGAACAGCGCGGTGGAGCTTACTATAGCGATGCAGCGTGTAACGTCATTTCTTCTATTTATAATGATAAAAAAGACATTCAAGTGCTAAATGTACAAAACAAAGGATCCCTTACTGATATAGATTATGATTCAGCAGTAGAAGTAAGCTGTATCGTCACTAAAAATGGACCAATTCCTCTGTCTTTGGGTAAATTACCCATACAAGTGCATGGCTTAATTCAACAAATCAAATCATTTGAAAGAATTGGTGCTGAGGCAGCCGTTACAGGTTCTTATGATAAAGCGTTATTGGCTTTAACGATTAACCCGCTTATTCCAAGTGATGACCTGGCGGAAATGGTTTTGCAAAAACTTTTAAAGGCGCATGAAGAATACTTACCACGATTCTTCAGTCAAAATGCTGTACCTAACATCAAGTGAATGGTGTTTTAAACAGTAAATCTGGATTACAGTAATCCAATGAACCTTCAAAATCTAACTTAAAATAGGAGTGTAATGATATGTCAACTGAATTGAATAATAACGAAATGGAGATTTTTGAAATAATATCACATGCCGGAAATGCGAGAAGTTTAGCATTCGACGCATTGAAAGAAGCGGAAGAATTCAATTTTGAAAGTGCAGATCAACTAATTAAACAGGGGCAGGAAGAATTGAACTTGGCCCATAAAACACAAACCAAACTGATTCAAGCAGAATTGAATGGAGTTCCAAGTGAGAAAACTTTATTGATGATTCATGCTCAGGATCACTTGATGACGGCAATGAGTGAACAAAAGCTAATTGAACATATGATTCGCATTGTAAAAAAGCTAGCTCCACAACACTAAAGAGGTGATTAAATAATGGGTAAACTCGGTATATCAATCTATCCAGAGCATTCAACCGTTGAAAAAGACATGGAATACATTGCACTTGCACACAAATATGGATTCAAAAAGATCTTTACTTGCTTGCTATCTGTCGAAGGAGACAAAGAGAAGATTTTAAAAGAATTTAAAGAAACGATTCGTTATGCCAATCAATTGAATATGGAAGTGATGGTCGATATTGCTCCCCGAGTATTCGGTTCGCTAGGCATTTCTTATAATGACTTATCGTTTTTTGCAGAATTAGGTGCGTATGGGATCAGGTTGGACATGGGCTTTACAGGTAACGAAGAGTCGATTATGACACATAATCCATATGGTCTCAAAATTGAAATAAATATGAGCAATGCAACAAAATATTTAGAAAATATTATCGATTACAAACCAAATAAAGAGAATTTAGTCGGATCGCATAACTTCTATCCTCATCGCTATGCAGGTTTGAGCTATCCTCATTTTATAAAATGCTGTGAGTCATTCAAAAAGCATAATATCCGCACGGCAGCATTCATCAGCTCACATGCAGCAACGTACGGTCCTTGGCCTGTAACGGAAGGATTATGTACTTTAGAAATGCACCGGGAATTGCCCATTACAACACAAGCGAAACATTTGTATGCGACAGGGTTGATTGATGATGTAATCATTGCAAATGCTTACGCATCTGAAGATGAATTGAAGCAGCTTAGCCTGTTAAACAGCGGTCTGTTAACATTTAATGTTAACCTTCACGAAACCATTACAGCATTAGAGAAAAAAATAGTATTGGAAGAATTCCATTTTTACCGTGGAGATGTTTCCGATTATTTAATTCGCTCGACTCAATCACGTGTGAAATATAAGAGCGAAGAATTTAAACCAACATATACGCCTGATATTAGGCGCGGTGATATATTAATTGAAAATGAGCTCTATGGACAATATAAAGGGGAATTGCAGATTGCGTTAAAGGAAATGAAGAATTCGGGGAAAACGAATGTAGTTGGCCGAATAACAGAAGAGGAAATTTTTCTTCTCGATTATTTGGAACCATGGGGGAAATTCCAATTCAATATTAATTGATTAGGGAAGGAAGGTGATATTCCTTCCTTTTTTACTGAATAGGAGAATAATATGAATTATATTATCGGAGTTGACGGCGGAGGCACTAAAACTGAAGCAGTGGCTTATGATTTGGATGGTAATAAAATTAGTGAAGGCATAGCGGGGTTTGGAAACCTGCTTATTAATGAAAAAAAAGCCATCGCTAACATTATTCAGGCAATTGAAGAATGCGTAATGCCCATTAACGTTGGAAGCTGCCATTACATTTGCTTAGGACTGGCCGGGTATGGAGGAGTTGAAAATCCGCAGGGTATAAAAAGTGCATTAAGCAGGGCATTTAAGGCCCCGTTCACCATTGTAAATGATGCAATTATTGCTCATGCTGCTTTGCTTAAAGGAAATGATGGCATTTTGACCATATCCGGAACTGGATCTGTAAGTATCGGCATCCATAAAGGAATCGAGAAATCGGCTGGTGGCTGGGGACACATCCTTGGGGATGAAGGAAGTGGCTATTGGATTGCCATGCAGGCTTTTATAAAAATGACGAAAGAAGAGGATGAGGGATATGAATATAGCCATTTAACCGAGACAATACTTAAAAAACTTGGGCTTCATAGTGTAACGGAACTGAAGAAATTCATTTATTCTGCCACGAAATCCGAGATTGCCGCGTTTGTTCCCCTAATTGTCCAACATGCGGATAAGGGCGATGGTTTCTCACAAAATATTCTGAATCAGGCCGGGTACCACCTTTCAAAACAAACGCTTGAGGTTATCAAGAAGTTAAAGTTAGGTGAGAATGTTACAATTGCAGTAAAAGGTAGCATCTTGACAAATATACTATTGGTGCAAAGCTCTTTCATCAATCATATTAAACTTGAAAAACCAAATGTGAAATTTGTTTTGGATGACGTATCAGCTACCTTGGGTTGTTACTACATAGCCATGAAGCAGATAAAGTAAGTATAGATCAAGGAGAGTAAACCATATGCACGTTGAAAATATTTTATTGAGAATTGAAAGTTTATTAAACCAGTTGCCTAATTCAGAAAGGAAAATTGCCCAATATATCTTAGATAATCCAAACGACATTATAAGAATGACGATACATGAATTAGCTGACCATGCCAATGCCAGCAGTTCGGCCGTAACGAGATTCTGCCATTCTATAAAAGTTAACAGTTTTTCAGAACTGAAGGTTTCCCTATCATCATTGATTTCCCAACCGGAGAAGAAAGGTTTCCATGACATAGAGCCTAATGAAACAATAGCGTCCATTAAAAATAAAATAGTGTCCAACTCTGTTCAAGCTATACAAGAAACGGCACATTATTTGGATGAGACCGTTCTTGACAATATTATTGAAACCATGAGGAGTGCAGATGTAATTTATGTGTATGGTTTAGGGGCGTCATGGCTTGTTGCAGAAGATATTACACAGAAATGGTTACGGTTAGGAAAGATTGTAAGTGCCAATCAAGATCCGCATATTACGGCCACTGCACTCGCTGCATCAGCAAAGAATACCGTTTTTTTCTGTATTTCAAATAGTGGCGAAACTGAAGAAGTCCTGGAACTCGTTGATATTGCTAAAGCATATGGCATAAAAACAATAGGTTTATCGCGATTGGGGAACAATGGGCTAACTAAAAAAGTTGATATGTCCCTAAATCATGTACGTGCACCGGAGGCAAAATTCCGAAGTGCTGCAACAAGTTCGCTTTTTGCACAATTTCTAACGGTCAGCATCATATTCTATGCATATGTTTCGAAATTCTATAATGAAAATAAAAATGAAATTGAACGTTCAAGGGAATCGGTATTGAAATTCACAAAAAGGAATTTGGATACTTAGGAAGGCGAGTCATATCTTATCGTGTTCATAGGCATGAATAAGGTTGATGAACGGTATGTTACCAATCAGGATGTTTTGTGAAATTTCATCATGATGAAAGGAAGATGTACGCTGAATGATCCAAAAGAATTCTCCCAGTCCCATTTATCATCAACTTGAAGAAGAGATTAAAGGAGCGATTCAAAATCTTGAATTGGTGCCAGGAGAGATGATTCCTTCAGAAAAAGAATACACAGAAAAATATGGAATTAGCAGGATGACGGTGAGACAGGCCATTTCTAACCTAGTGAATGGAGGTTATTTATATAGGCAGCGCGGAAAAGGAACATTCGTTGCCCAACAAAAATTGGAGCGGCCCTTTCAAGGATTATCAAGCTTTTCGAAGGATATGATTTCAAGAGGACTTGAACCAAGTACACGAGTTATCAGTTTTACGGAGGTCAAGGCAAATCATGATCTTGCCGCAAAGCTTGAAGTTGAAGCAGGAGCTCCTATTTTCGAGCTGAAACGTGTTAGGCTTGCTGATCGGTTGCCGATGGCATATGAAAGGCTATTTATCTCAAAAGATCTTGCCCTGGATCTAACGGAAGAAATAGCCGTAACCTCCATTCATGACTATGTAGAAAAAACGTTTGGCTTAAAAATTCAGCATGACCAGGTAATTGAAGCCGCCATTGCTCAAAAAAAAGAGGCGGAAATGCTCGAGGTAGTCGAAGGTGCCCCTGTATTGCTGATTGAACGAAGAAGTACCCTGGATACCAATAATCAACCACTTGGGCTTGTCAGATCTGTCTATCGGGCAGATCGATATACATTCAAAATCAATTTGGAGCGGTTGTCATGAGCAAAAAAAATAGTAGTAAGAATCCAACGCACATCTAATTTATCTGGAAAAGTTAACCCCCTTGCCAAATATGGACAAGGGGGGTTTTTTAGTAGAATATCATTTTTCAAGTTTAGGAGTTTTCCAGCCCAAAAGGAAAGATACAAATAACGATCCGGGACTTAATTATTTCGCTAAGCTTTCTGTCAATCGATTTTCTTTCCATATGACTGTAATGCCAAGGCCAATGACGATAATGACAGCAGCGAAAAGATAAGGGTAGTGGATGTTTACATCAAAAAGCAATCCTCCCATGGATGGCCCGGCGATATTCCCTAAGCTCGTATAGGTGGAGTTCATTCCAGCAACGAATCCTTGTTCTTTCCCGGCAGCTTTTGATAAAAATGTCGTCAATGCCGGACGAAGCAGGTCAAATGCAAGGAATATGAAGCAAGTTACCACTAGTACTGCCAAAAAGCTAGAAATCATAGTGGACGCTACCGCAAAAATGGCACCGACGATTAAACATAATTGGATAAGCTTCTTTTCGCCGAGAATATCTACCAGCTTTCCAAACATAAATACCTGCACAACCACTCCGAAAATAGAGCTTATTGTAATGATAATGGCAATATCCTTCGGCGTGAAACCGAATTTATGATCAGAGAATAGGCTAAACACAGTTTCATAGGCTGATAAGCCAAAAGCGAGTACAAATACAATGATGAACGCAATAAAGTAAATTGGGTTTAATGATTTTTTTAAATCGTCCATAAAGTTTGTTTGCTTTGTATTAGCAGAAACCTTTGCCAGCTGTTCCTTTGTCATCGGCTCTTTTAAAATGAATATTGATGAAAGGCATGCTATAAAAGCAATGGCCGCCGCAAGGAAGAAGGGCAAGCGTATACCATATTCTGCAACAAAGCCACCGATCCCGGGTCCTATTATAAAGCCCAAGCTAATGGCGGCTGAAATATAGCCCATTGCTTTTGGCCTTTCCTGAACGGATGTAATATCTGCAACATATGCCGTAACACCTGGCATGATGAAGGCAGCACTGATTCCCCCAAGGATTCTTGATAAATAGAATACGGATACGTTCGTCCCTACACCGAAGATAAGTTCTGAAACACCAAAAAGGAATAAGCCGATGATGATGATTTTCTTTCTGCCATAACGGTCAACCCAACGACCTGCGAATGGTGACATAACAAGCTGTGAAACAGCAAATACGGCAACCAGATAGCCCATCGTACTTCCTGATAAATGCATGATATTCATAAATGACGGCATAACGGGGATGATGAGTCCAATTCCCAGAAAAGCAATGAATATATTGCTTAGAAGAATAATTAATACCGCCTTTTGTTCTTTAATTGGTTTATTCATGTTTTAACACCACTTTCTTTGTGAATCATTCTTGTGAAATACCTCTCCAAAAGACTTTCCAAGAGGCTGCTAATTTATCCTTCAGCCGTTTCTCATCATTACCGTATACAAGCTCAAGCAAAATGGAATCCACAACTCCCAAGAAAGCATAGGTTGGCGTTATGGCTTCATCTTCGACGATTAATTTGGCTTTGATCCAATCATGGAATTTACATTCAAGAATCGCCTGCACTTTTTCCTCGATATCTATCACTTCCTGCCCGATTTCTTTTTCAAGATGCGCTGGCGGAAAAAAGGACATACGCAGCCAAAACTTTATATGCTCATTTTCTTGGAAAAGATCGATGACCAATTGTAGGAATCCATATAAATCATTTTCAGGATTTTTAGAATCAACTTTACTGAAATATTGGAGTTTCGAAGATAGCTCCGTCTCTTTCGCATCACGTAAAACTTGCAGAAAAAGATCATCCTTCCCTTTAAAATGAGCGTAAATGGATTGCTTTTTCATGCCGACTTCTTCAGCTATTTGAGAAAGCGACGCTCCTTCATAACCATGAATCGTAAAATATTTTAGAGCGGCGTCCTTAATTTCATTACTTTTCAATAATATCACCTCATAATTTAACGAACGTTCGTCAGTTATAATAGCAAATTAAATAAATTTATGCAAGCGAATTTGTTTATTAAAAGGTATTATGCCCAGATATCAATCATAATTAGACGATATATTTTGAGAAGTACAATATTGTTCTTACAGCAATGGATATGCACTCAAGGCTTTTTACAAAATTCCCGCATATAATTCTTTATGGATAATAAAGAGACAGGTGGGATGAAGTTGGATACGTATGACATCAGAAAAGTGATTCATTACTATTACACAAAAATACAAGAAACGAATCATCCTTATTATTGGTACTGTTTGGCTGAGACTCAAAGCAGGGCCGGGTTAACTAGTGAAGCAATGCAAACGATTGATATCGCCTTGGCGTTTCCAAACCCTTATCCTTCAAGACAGGAACTGCAAGACATGCAACTGAACCTCCAAACCGTTCTTTCAAGACAATTGAACTCCAACAGACCAATCATAGTGACCTCAAAGCAAGGCGATATTGATGGGGACGGGATAAAGGACAATGTTTTTCTAACGGCAAACAAAACCCCTGATAGCCCCTTTTGGAGGAATATAACTTTGGTTATCCAAAATGGGAGGACTCATCAATATCAACAAGTTTCCATGAAAAATAACGGAGGATATAATCCAACCATTTTTCTTGGGGATTTCACAGGTAATAAGAGGGATGACATTTTAGTGGTCATTGATACAGGAGGAAGCGGTGGTTCGATTTATGCGTATGTTTTTGCATATCTTAACGGTCAACTCATGACCATTTTTAATTCAGATACATTCAATGAAACCTATAAATACGATGTGAATTATGAAAACCATTACAAAGCAAAGGTGAACAGTACTTACCTAAAAGAAAGGTACATTCTTGACCTTACTTATAAGGATAAGGACTATTTAGCTGAAATATATAACAAGGATGGTGTACTGAAGGCGCCGATAGAAGGATGGGTCAATCCTTTATCGGGTTTATATCCGGTTGATTACAATAGGGATGGCATATATGAGCTTGAAGCATATCAGAGGATTGCAGGGAGATACAATGCCGACTCACTGGGATTTGTACAGACCGTATTGAAATGGAACGGGCTGGCTTTTGCTCATGACAGGCAGAATGTGGCTATTTTTGGAGGGGAATTATAGCATAATGGAATAGAAGGTTCATGAACAAGGTAAGGGCGAAATCTTCGCCCTAATGAAACCGGAAAATATTCTTGGCAATGGTTCAGCTGACTGTGTGCAATTACGATCATTGTACCGGCTTTAAAAGGACGAAATGGTTTCTTTACTTCATCTAAGATTAAACAAATTTTTTCAAAGGGGAGTATCAATAATTGGTGCCATTAGTAGGCAATGCCTACACGTGATTTTAAATAATCGCTACTTTTTATTTGGCTGAATGCAAATTCAGCTGTATCCGGCACGGATATTTCAACCCCATTCTCCGGCAAAAAGTCACCTTCTACACGATATATACCAACACTTTCTCCATCGGGCAGGTACGTAGGACAGACAATCGTCCATTGAAGTGTTGATTGTTTAAGCATATCGTAAACTTCATGATGATCTTTCGCTGCGCGGGTAGATTTTTGCTTTGATTCACTAGACTGATAACGCAGAGTATTTGGGGTTATTCTGCTTTGCAGGATTCCTGCTGTTCCAATGGTAATAATTCGTTGAATACCCTCGTTTTCCATTGCTTCGATAATCAGGGGCATACTTGCTGATAAAGTGGTTGTCCCATCGGTATTCAGTGCACTAATAACAACATCAACCCCATGCATGGCACGAACGATATCAGTTTTATTTAAAACATTACCTTGAATGATGGTTAAATTGTCATTGTTTATTCCCATCTTCTCTGGAGTGCGAACTAAAACTGTAACATGATGCCTATCATGCAGACTATAAGTAACTAATTGACCGCCAACCCGTCCAGTTGCACCCAAAATTAAAATATTCATGGAAACGAACCTCCTTTTTGCGAATACAATCATTCCACTAACATTGTAACGCCATTTTCGACTAATGAAAAACGTTAGTGCATTAAGACATCATCATTCAGGGTCTTGCTGTTAGGGAAAATGGACGTTGATGAAAATACAAAATGGGCCGCTCAAAAGCTTAATGAGGGCCCAATTTTAGAATAACAACATTTCTTAAACAAGACATTAGCGACCACAATTCCGCTTATTCCTGTCCTTCTTTCGATTTTAGAAAAGCATCAACGGAATCGTCCAATAATTTTTCCCGAATAGGATCTTCATTGACATCTGTATCCACTTCCATCACGTCGTTTAATCGACTAACCTGACTTTTTGGCTGAGCTGGATTATTTTTTTCTTTTGGCATATAAACTCCTTCTTGAACAGTTATTTTTTATTTAGTATGAACAATTGATTCAATATGAAATCCAATAATGTGTAAGATTTGAAAAGGCGACCCCGGGGAATTAAAACAGACCAGCTTCAGCTATTTCATGAAAGAGAGGGCTTACTTCAAAGGGAGGTTGCTGTTGCAACCTTTTTTCTTATGTTACCAAAGGGGCAGGCAGTTAATAAGAGTACCGATAGGCATTTCATTAATTTAATTTCGAAATGCGAAAAACTTACTTTTATCTTTTGCAATCGTTTTTAAACGAATGGAAATCAAGAGAGTAATTATAATCAGCAATCATAGCAACATGCCAATCACCCAAATAACAATAAAAGATACCACGTGCTATTCCTACAATACATCACCAAAAATAATAGGAAATAAAAATAATGAGGCTGCAATACTGCTAAGCAAACGGCACTTGTTGGGTTGACACTATAAGTGTCGATGATATAATTTATTATAGGAATGTTAGTATGGATGGAAGGTAGGCTTATTATAATGAAACCACTGCAGCATGACAGTGTAATTCCACTTTATCACCAATTAATGGAGAGGCTGAAGGGTTCTATTGAAAAGGGGAATTGGACGCATGGAGACAAAATCCCATCTGAAAATCAATTAATGGACCAATTCGGTGTGAGCCGGAACACAGCAAAAAAAGCAATTGAGGAGCTCGTACAGGAAGGCATCCTATACCGAATTCAAGGAAAAGGTACCTTCGTGGCAAAACCAAAATTGCAACAGTCATTGATGGGCTTTTACAGCTTTAGCAAAGTATTAAAAGAAAAGGGAATGAACCCTAAAGATATCATCCTTAAAATAGAGGAAGTTAAATCAACGGCAAAAATCAGGGAAGCGCTGCTGCTTGGAGAAGATGAGAATGTCATTGAAATGAAACGCCTTCGGTGTGCCAACGATGAGCCATATATTTTGGAATCATCTTTCATCCCGAAAAACGTGGTATCAGATACGGAGCAACTTAAAAAAGTTGGGGAAATTTCATTATATGATTTATTTTCACAACAATTTAATATCGTAGTATCCAGAGCAAAAGAGGCATTTGAACCCGTCCTCATTCGTCCTGAAGAAAGTGAGTACCTTCAAACGGAAGTCGGCCGTCCGGCACTGTTGCTTGAACGAACAGCCTATGATACCAATGGAATGCCTATTGAATTTTGTATATCCATTGTACGAGGCGATCGCTGCCGCTTCTACACGGAACTAACATAAAAGTTGAAAAACTCATAGCATAGTGTCTATGAGTTTTTTTTAGTTCAACTTATACAAAAAACAATTAACATGAGAGATAAGAAAAATAGTACAATACAAGATAAGGGAATTGGATTTTTTTATTTATTTAAGTTGTTGGGTTGACAGGTTAACTGTCGGGAGTATATATTTATATTAGTCATAATCTTCTGTTAAATATAAGTGATGTCGACAAAACGGTTTATCGGAATTTTTTTTGATCTAACTTGTACCTACAACCCATTAACTTTCAAGGGAAAATGAGTATGCTCTGAAACAAAATAAAACTACTCTTAAAAACATTATAAATATTCAAAGTTTTCCTTATAAAGGATACAGATTTTTGCTATCCTTTATAAGAAAGCGCTTAAGTACATAATTAAGAGGTGTTTTATTCGTGATTAGATTAAAGGATATTGCTGAACATGTAGGTGTCTCTATTTCTACTGTTTCGAGAGTAATTCAAAATGATCAGACTCGAAATGTAAACCAGGAAACAAAAGCTAAAATTTGGGAAGCTGTTAAGGAGTTAGGGTATAAACCAAATCAGCATGCTCGAAATTTGGTTGCTAGCAAGCAAGGGAAGAATAACATAAGAACAATGAAAATTGGATGGGTGGCCAATCCAAAACAAGCGGAAATTAACCCTTACTTTGCAAATATTTATACAGGTATTCGTGATGTATTGACAGATAATGATTACAACTTGATTAGTATAACCAGGGATGAACTTGAAAACGAGTCGCTACTTCTTAAGACTATACATGATTTGGGGATTGAAGGACTGCTTCTTATCGATAAGATTAATGACAGCATTATCGAATACATTCAACAAAATATACCTATAGTAGGATTGGACTTTTTTTATACAGATAAAAATATAGCGATTGTAGACTACGATCGCCAGGAATCCATTAGAATGGTGGTTCAGTATTTAGTTAAGCAAGGTCACCAGGAAATAGGTTTTATTGGCGGGGGTGTTAATGAAACGTTTGAAGATTTGTATGCCGAACATCGTTTTAAAGGTTTTCAAAATGAGATGGAAGATGCCGGGCTAGCCATCCAACCTGAATGGGTCATGAATACACAGTGGAAAATGGAAAATAGTTATGAGAAAATGAAAACTTTGATTAAAAGAGATCCATTGCATTTACCAACAGCAATGGTTTGTGCGAGTGACTTGATGGCCATACCTGCCATGAGAGCTGTCAGAGAAAATAAACTTAGAATTCCAGAGGATATCGCCTTTTTTGGGGTTGATAATATTGAAATGGGTAAATATTCGTCTCCACAGCTTTCGACGGTAGAAATCCCTAAATATGAAATGGGAAGAATTGCAGCTAAAACCATTATGGAAATGGTAGAAGGGAAGATTACACTTCCGATAAAAATCATATTGCCATTTGAATTAGTCTTTCGGGAATCATCTAACATAAAACGAACCTAAGAGGTTCTTTTTTAAAAAATTGTAGGAAAACGTTTGGATTAAATCAGGAAAATGATCGGAAAAACGGAAGATGGGAGATTATACCATGAACCAAATGACAGCAATTATAATCGGAGCAGGTGACAGGGGGGGCAGAGCTTATGCTCCTTATGCCATTGATTATCCTAATGAATTAAAGATCATAGGTGTAGCTGAGCCGAATAAAGAAAGAAGGATTAAATTTCAACAAGAACATAATATTTCTAATGAAAATAGTTATGAGTCGTGGGAAGATGCATTCAATCCAGGAAGAAAAATTGCTGATATAGCTATAATATGTACACTTGATCGCCATCACTTTAAACCGACCATGAAAGCATTGGAACTGGGTTATCATGTTCTGTTGGAAAAGCCTATGTCTCCAGATCCAATGGAATGCATAGCGATGGAACAAGCAGCCGAAAAGTATAAACGAAATCTTACAATATGCCATGTATTGAGGTATACAGAATTTTGGGCAACGATTAAAAAGGTCATTTCCACAGGGGAAATTGGAGAGGTAGTATCTCTGCAATTAAATGAAAATGTAGAAGTGATGCATATGTCGCATAGCTTTGTACGTGGTAATTGGAATAATAAAGAAAGAACAAGTCCGATGATTCTGCAAAAATCATGTCATGATATGGATATTATTTCTTTTGTGATAGACAAGGAATGTAAACGCATTAGTTCATATGGTTCGCTTATGCATTTTAAGGAAGATCATGCACCAATTGGAGCTCCGAAGAGATGCTTAGATGGCTGTCCTGTTGAACATGAATGTCCATTTCATGCTGGAAGGTATTATCTTGGTGAAGGAAAAGGATGGGCAAGAAAATTTACAGAAGACTATACAAATGAAGGAATAATAAAAGCATTGAATGAAACTCCATTTGGTAAATGCGTATATCGCTCAGATAATAATGTGGTGGATCATCAAGTTGTAAATATGGAATTCGAGGGCGGAGCAACAGCGACGTTTAGTATGTGCGGATTCACAAGGGAGCAAACTCGTATTGTTCAAATAATGGGAACAAAAGGAGAAATACGTGGGAATATGGAGGAAAATAGTATTTCGATTTTTAATTTTCTCACCAAACATGAAATGGTAATAAAATTTGACAATCCCATTGGTGGACATGGTGGTGGGGATAACAGCATCATTAGAACTTTCTTGAGAGAAATTCAATTTGGAAATGAACAAGATAGCGTTTCTTCCGCACTTGCTTCAGTAAGAAGTCACCTAATGGCATTTGCTGCTGAAGAGTCAAGGTTAAAACAGGGGCAATCCATTAATATTGACGATTATTATAATAGTTTAAAAGAAAAACCAACAGGTAAGTAGTTTCCCTATATTAAGAGAGATGTACCATCTCCCATTTTCTTTGGAGTTTAGATTCATATAATGAAAATTTGTTCACATCCTGTTTTTAATTTCCGTGCCTTTTTATTTAGTGGAGGTGGTAAGCCCTATACAAATCGCATTCGTACGTATTTCTCAGTAATGCAGTGAAAAAGTTTTAATGGATGAAATAAATGTAAGGGTTATCATGGGGGGGGTTGTCATAAAACCATTCATGTTTTAGGAGTATTTACTTAACTTTATTTGAAAGAAGGTAATATGATGAAAAAATGGCTAATAATGCTTATAACCGTGATTGTAGGACTAATAGGATTAGCCGGATGTAGTAATGATGATACTGCATCAGGCGACGGAAAAGTTGAAATTACTTATGGATTTTGGGATAAGAAGCAAGTCACTGCCATAGATGAAGTAATCAAATTATTTAACGAAAAATATCCGGACATTAAAGTGAAAAAGGAAATCACTCCTTATGGCCAGTATTTTCAAAAACTTGAAACTGCTGCAACTGGCGCGGCGTTGCCAGATGTTATGTGGATGAATGGTGCCCATGTTGAGAAGTATGCAGAAGGAAAGGTAATCCTCCCACTTACTGACCTTGCAAAAAAAGAAAACTATGGCTTAGATAATTATCCGAAATCTTTAATTGATCTATATACAGTTAAAGGAGAAATATTTGGTATTCCAAAAGACTTTGATACAACAGGCTTATGGTATAACAAAAAAATCTTTGATGAAGCAGGTGTGCCATATCCTGATGACACTTGGGATTGGAATAAGTTAAAGGAAGTCGCTAAAAAGCTGACAAATAAAGACAAAGGTATTTGGGGTTATGCTGCATTAATGGGCAACCAAGGTGGCTATTATGATTTTATTTGGCAAAATGGCGGTTATATTATTTCAGACGATGGCAAATCTGTAGGTTTTGATCAACCGGAGTCCATTGATGCACTTAATTATAATATTAGTTTCATTAAGGAGGGATTATCTCCTACACAAGCTCAAATGACAGAAACAGCTGCTTCTGAATTATTCTCTTCAGGAAAAGTAGCGATGATGTTTGATGGTCCTTGGATGGTACAGGAGTATAAAAATAATCCTGATATAGATGTTGCTGTAGTACCAAAAGGAAAACAGCGCGCGGTTGCTATTCATGGGCTAGCCAATGTAATTGCGGCTAACACAAAGCATAAAGATGCTTCATGGAAGTTTGTCCAGTTCCTAGGCTCTAAAGAAGCAGCAGAAATATTTGCAAAAACAGGAACGGTTATTCCAGCTTATAATGATACACAAGATGCTTGGGTACAAGCCGTTCCAAATATCAATCTTCAAGCCTTTATTGATGGTGTCGATTATTCTGTTCCACTGCCTAGTGTGGAAAGAACAGGAGAGATTTGGCAGTATGAAACGGACGTTCTTAAAAAGGTTTGGAGCGAAGAAGAAAGTGTAGAGGACGCTGTAAAAGAGTTAACAGAAAAGGCAAATGAGGCGCTATCCAAGAAATAGAAAAAATGAAGAAGAGAAGATGATCCTTCTCTTCTTTCCTTAAAAGGAGTGAATGCAGTGAAGGAACATCCTTTACAGGTTGAAGTCAAAACGAATACAAAACTTAAGGTTTCTAACTTACCGAAGACAAGGAAAAGTTCAGACTTCTTTTGGGCTTATCTCATGATTGCTCCTACCATGTTAGGTTTGTTCATTTTTTACCTGTGGCCTATCATTCAGACCTTTTACTTTAGTTTCACCGAATGGGGAGCATTTGGACAATATGAGTGGACGGGGATAGATAACTATAAACGGATGCTCGAGGACACTAACCTTATTAAATCGTTTAAGAATACGGGGATTTATATTATTATTACAGTCCCAGTCGGGATTTTCTTCTCTATTCTAATAGCGGTACTCCTAAATCAGAAAATTAAAGGGACTTCCGTTTATCGCACATTATATTTCTTACCCGTAATTACTATGCCTGCTGCCATCGCAATGGTTTGGAAATGGCTTTATAATTCTGATTATGGACTACTAAACTATCTTTTATCATTATTTGGGATCAAGGGTCCACAGTGGGTAAGTGATCCGAAAATTGCCTTGTATTCTATTATTGTGGTAGCAATCTGGAGTGGAATTGGTTATAACATGGTCATTTTCCTTTCCGGACTACAAGGGATTCCAAAGTCGTATTATGAAGCAGCGGAAATGGATGGAGCAGGCCCAATCAGTGTGTTCTTTAAAATCACACTGCCACTGCTCTCTCCAGTTATTTTCTTTGTAAGCATCACTTCTCTAATTGGAGCTTTTCAGGTGTTTGATTTGATTTTCATGATGGTTGGAAAAAGTAGTACAGCCTTGGAAAGCACACAATCTGTTGTTTATTTATTCTATCAGCACGCTTTCGTTTTAAACGATAAGGGTTATGCAGCAGCAATCGCTGTTCTATTATTAATCGTTATTCTGATTATCACTGCAATCCAAATGGTCTTACAGAAGAAATGGGTCCATTATGACTAAAGGAGGGAGAACCATTGGAAAGAACAAGACAGTTTGTTACAAGTAAGACATTCCTTATCCATCTCGCCCTTATTGTAGGAGCAGTGGCAATGGTCATGCCTTTTTTATGGATGATCTTAACCTCATTAAAAACTTATGCTGAGTCTATTCATGTTCCGCCTGTAATAATTCCGAAGGATTTCCAATGGGGGAACTATATAGAGGTTTTTGGACTTCTGCCTTTTTTCAAATTTATGTTCAATACCTTTATAATTACGGTCGTCCGGACAGCAGGCCAGCTATTTTTATGTTCGTTAGCCGCCTATGCATTTGCCCGGATTGAATTTCCTGGCAGGAATATTCTGTTTATGTTGGCTTTATCGGTATTAATGGTACCAGGGCAAGTGTTTTTACTCCCGCAATATATGATTATGGTAGAACTTGGATGGTTAAATACATTACAGGCGGTAATAGTCCCAGGTCTTTTTAGTGCATTCGGTACGTTCCTGCTAAGGCAATTCTTTATGGGGCTTCCAAAAGAACTAGAAGAGGCAGCTAGGCTTGATGGCTGTAACCATTTCCAAATTTACTGGAAAATAATGCTTCCACTCGCCAAACCTGGTTTGCTTGCTTTGGGTATTTTTACTACTCTTTGGAGCTGGAATGAATTGATGTGGCCAATGATCGTAAATAGTTCTCCTGAAGCAATGACACTTTCTGTCGGATTGTCATCACTCCAAGGTCAATATTTAACAAACTATCCTATACTTATGGCAGGCTCCTTTTTAGCGATACTGCCAATGCTGATTTTATTTATCTTCTTGCAAAAACAATTTATTGAAGGAATTGCAGTAACAGGCGGAAAATAAATAGAAAAATATACAAGATTCAATAAGGCTAACGTTTACCTAAATCTAAATTAATTGTAGCATATTGATATATGTTGGGTTGACCCAACAAGTAACGGTAGTGTAAAATAAATAAGTATAGATTGTATGTCCAGTTTTTGGCAGGCACACTTATTGTAAACACATTTATTTTGAATTTACGTTTTAACAAACTCATAGTATTTTAGCTATGAGTTTTTATTAAACAAAACTTGTACCAACAACCCAATCATGTAAGCGGATATGAGAATCTGAAAGAATTGACTATTTGCGGAAGTGGGAAAAAGTTTATGAAATGTTGAGAATCACTATTCAAAAAGTAGACGATGGATAGGAATAAGAGGTGCAGGAAAATGAAAAGGGCAATCGGCATTGACATTGGAGGGACAAAAATTGCAGCTGGTATCATTACGGAATCGGGAGAATTGCTAAAGCGCGTGGATGTAAAAAGTGATCCTTCAGATCGGGAAAAAATGTTTGCCAGAGTTTTAGAAGCAGTGGAAAAAGTACTGGAAATATCATCATTTTCCTTAGGTGACATTGAGGGCATTGGTGTGGGTGTACCAGGTAAAGTGGATTGTGAAAATGGCACTGCCATTTTTCAAAACAATTTACCTTGGAAACAGTTCCCCATCACTGCCCGTTTACGGGAGCAATTCGGACTCGAACAGATAAGTATTGATAATGATGTCTATATGGCGGCATTTGCCGAGTGGAAGGCAGCTCAGGTAAAGCGGAATGAGACATTTGTCTATGTGACTATTAGTACTGGAATCTCCTGTTCCATCATTCAAAATGGTTCATTTTTCAGAGGGGCCGGATTCGCTGGGGAACTTGGGTTGATACCGGTATTTTCTAAGGCAGACAAGGGAAATAAGCGATTAGAAAAAGTGGCTGCTGGACCTGCCATCGAAAAGTTGGCAGAAAAGGAATTGCAAGTGGATAAAATTTCCACTAAAGAAGTCTTGGCAGGCTATGCAAATGGGGATTGTGAATATATACCTATCATTGAAGAAGTGACTGACAACTTAGCTCAAGGACTTTATACGATTACCTGTTTATTGGATCCACATAAAATCGTTTTCGGAGGCAGTGTCATCGTAAACAATCCTTTTCTGCTTAAATTAATGAAGGAAAAGCTAAAAAGCTACCAATTACCTGAACAACAACACATTTTAGACCAAATGAGCATCAGCACATTGAAGCAGGATAATGGCGTAGTTGGTGCAGGGTTGCGAGTATTCGAGAGATTATAAAAAAGGAGAAGTGTTGGAGATGTTTACACTTGATAAAGAAAAATTAGTATCGCTGGGTGCATCGATTACTACAGAGGAAATTAAGCAACAACCCGTTTTATGGGATGAGACCTATTTATTGTATACAAAGAAACACGTAGAGATTCAAGACTTTTTGCAAAAACTGGCTGAGCAACACGAACGAATACGTGTCATTTTTACAGGTGCTGGAACATCTGCCTATGTCGGTGATACGGTCACACCTTATTTGAAAGGAAAAGTGGATGAAAAAAAGTGGGAATTGCTGAGTGTTCCGACTACCGATTTGGTGTCAAACCCTTATGAATTTTTAAATGAAAATTTTCCAACCTTGTTGGTTTCATTTGCTCGAAGCGGCAATAGCCCTGAAAGTGTTGCAGCAGTTGAATTAGCTGAACGAATTGTAACGAACTTCTACCAGTTAACGATTACTTGTGCTAATGATGGCGAGTTGGCGAAAAGGGCAAAAGGTGATGAACACAATCTTTTGTTATTGATGCCCGAAAGAGCCAATGATCAAGGATTTGCCATGACCGGCAGCTACTCCTGCATGACGCTAACAACATTACTTGTTTTTGATCCGCTGCCATTGGAGAAAAAAGGGTCAATTGTCCAAACGATTCGCCAATTGGGTGAAAGTGTTATTCGTAGAGAAGAAGATATCCAAAAAATCATCGATCGTGATTTTGACCGGATCATTTATCTGGGCTCAGGAAGTTTAGAAGGCTTAGCGAGAGAGTCGCAGTTAAAAGTATTAGAGCTAACAGCGGGTAAAATTGTTACAGCATTTGATTCGCCATTGGGTTTCCGGCACGGGCCTAAATCATTTGTCAATGAAAAAACGTTAGTTTTCGTTTTTGTTTCTAATCACCCTTATACACGTCAATATGATTTGGATATGTTAAACGAATTGCAGCGAGATAACATGGCCAACTACATTTGTTCCATCGAAGTCGATGGCACAACCAGTTTTGTTGGGAATACGTTTTTATTTAGCAGAGATGCTCAATCCATACCTGATGTTTACCTGGCATTACCTTTTGTCATGATAGGGCAAACTGTTTCACTCCTAGCTTCCGTAAAAGTCGGTAATACACCGGATACGCCTTCACCGACAGGAACGGTTAACCGTGTAGTGAAGGGCGTAACCGTATACGAATATGAGTAAATAATATGTAACTGAACGCTTAAGTGGTATTTAGAATAAGGGGAAAGACGCATGTCGACATTTATTTTTGCAGATGACTTGAGGAATAGATGGTAGCCCCCTGTTTGTCTGGAAAACAAAGATGGAGAATTCGATATTTATTAAGGCCTGATGATCAGCCATGATGTAATGCCACTGCTGCAGAAACCACTTGCTTAACGAATATGGGAAAATTGCAGACTTTAATGTGGTTAATCCTGAGCTTGATTTAATCCGACTTATATGAAATGTGTTTGTTGTTATTAAGCCTAAACAACAACTAGAAAGAGTGATTACGATGATTTTAGCTGTAACAATGAATCCATCGGTCGATATTTCTTATCCGGTTGATCGATTCAAGATTGATGTTGTCAATCGGGTGGAAACGGTACGAAAAACGGCTGGTGGAAAGGGCTTGAATGTTGCCCGAGTGATCGCACAATTGGAAGAAGAGGTCTTGTCGACAGGTGTGTTAGGCGGAACGATTGGTGATTACATTGTTCAGGAATTAAATGAAAGCAATATTCCTAATGACTTTTTAAGAATCAAAAAAGAATCACGAAATTGTATCGCCATTCTTCATGAGGGAAAGCAAACAGAAATATTAGAATCTGGACCGACGTTATCCAAAGAAGAAGGGAAAGCTTTTTTAGAAAAATTCGAATGTCTGCTCACAACTGCTTCACTTGTTACGATTTCAGGAAGTTTACCGAAAGGGTTACCAACTCACTTTTATCTTAAAATGGTTGAAATCTGTTCTAATAAGGGAAAGCCTGTGGTTGTTGATACGTCAGGGGAAGCTTTAAAACAAGTCTTGAAACATGAGAAAAAACCATTTGCCATCAAGCCTAATGCTGCGGAATTGTCTCAGCTGTTTGGCTTCGAAGCTGAAGCTGGAATCATCGATTTGAAACAAACGTTAAACCATGACATTTTTAAGGGTATTGAGTGGATTGTTGTGTCCATGGGTGATAAAGGTGCCTTTGTCAGGCAAGGGGACGATTATTATCAGGTTACGATTCCAAAAATAGATGTGGTCAATCCTGTAGGTTCCGGAGATGCGACCATTGCTGGGTTAGCTGTGGCATTGAACCGAAATCAAACGGTGGAGTCTGTACTGAAAACGGCTATGACCACAGGAATGTTAAATACAATGGAAGCCGTAACCGGTTTTATTAATTTAAACAAATTTAAACAGTACTTTGATTTAGTAAAAGTTGAAAAAATAGATTGATAGGAGAATGCAAATGTTAGATTTCACCAAAAATAAGTTAGAAGCTCTTAAACGTTTATCAGATGAAAATGGCGTGATTGGAGCATTAGCCATCGATCAACGTGGCTCATTGAAAAAAATGATTGCGTCTGGCGAAGCAAATCAAGTGGTAGACGAAGGTATTATCCGTTTTAAAGAATTGGTTTCTAAGGAATTAACACCGTTTGCAACCGCTATTCTTTTGGACCCAGAATATGGTCTGCCGGCAGCAAAGGTCCGTGATAAGAACGCAGGTTTATTAGTGGCCTATGAAAAAACCGGTTACGATGCGTCAGAAGTGGGCCGGTTGCCTGATTTATTACCTGAATATTCAGTAAAACGTCTAAAGGAGTCCGGTGCTGATGCTATCAAATTCTTACTTTATTATGATGTAGATGAAGAAGAGAAAATCAATAACTATAAGCATGTCTATATGGAACGTGTTGGATCCGAGTGTGCGTCTGAAGATCTTCCATTTTTCTTGGAAATTGTCACTTATGATGCTGGAAATAATGATGTGAAAAGTAAAGAGTACGCAAAAGTGAAACCGAATAAAGTGATAAGGGCCATGAAGGAGTTCTCCAAACCTCAATATCAAGTTGATGTGTTGAAAGTTGAAGTTCCGGTAGATATGAACTTTGTGGAAGGTTATGCAGAAGGCGAAATTGTTTACAGTAAAGAAGAAGCTGCCTTTCTTTTCAATGAACAGAGTGAAGCAACAGAACTGCCGTTTATCTTCTTAAGTGCAGGAGTAAGTGCAAAACTTTTCCAAGAAACATTGAAATTTGCCAAAAAATCCGGTTCAACCTTTAATGGTGTGTTATGCGGCCGGGCAACCTGGAAAGATGGTGTGGCATCATTTGCTAAAAGTGGAGAACAAGCAGGACGTGCCTGGTTACAAGATACAGGTAAAAGAAATATTGAAGAACTGAATGTAGTATTAAAAGAGACAGCCAGTTCCTGGTTCGAGAAAGTACAATAATACTTCGATTTAAGCATCGTGACGTTTAATGAAGACAGGAATTAGAGGTGAAAAAAGTGATTCATCACTGGTTCAACAATTAATTGAGTGGTAAGGTCCAATGCCCTCAAATCAAACCCTGTTGTCTGCATGTAGATTGACGAAGTGGAAGCTGCCAGAAGGGCTTACCGTGAAATCCCTGAGTTACTCAAGGAAATGATTGAAACTGCGTGTGCTCAGGGATTATAGAAGGTAATTTTGATGAAAAAGAAATTTATTCAAGCAAAATTGTGAACGGTCTGGCAACCATTCCTTATTCAGTTAAACAGTTTTTTATGAAAACCTCAACAAAATCCGGGGTCTGCACCACCCAGCCTTTCTTTTTCATTGGCTGACTTTTATTTAGTTTCTGTGGAAACGCTTTCGGAAGATAAGGATAATTTTTTGTACCGCTGGGCGTTTTATCGATTCTATAACAGGCAGTATTGAGGAAATTTTAGACTTTGCCTTAGCTCGTATTATTTAGGACTGGGCATATACTAGGGCAGCTTACATACGAAGCAGCATTGAAGATGCTTGAACTAAATGCTGGTCAAGTTGTCACGATTCATGGTTCATCACTAGGCTTTCGTAATGGTCCGAAATCAATTTTAAATGAATTATTTATGCCACGGGTTACTTATACAAAGAGATTATGAGGAACCTATACATTTTCAAAGTGATTTTCACATTGCGCTGTTTTGTATTATTTCCTTAAAGCACTACCTAAGAAAAAGTCAAGGCAAATCGGTTTTCTCCAAATAAACTTAAAATGTTGAAAAAAATTCCATTTATGAGAGGAAGAAGCTTAATGTCAGCTCCTAATATTTTATTAACCAGAATTGATAATCGTTTAATACATGGACAAGTGGGGGTTACATGGGTCAATCATTTGGGGGCAAACTTAATTGTCGTTGCGAACGACAAGGTATCCACAGATGAAATTCAACAAAATTTAATGGATATGGTATTGCCTGATGTTATTCAATCACGCTATTTTTCATTACAAAAAACGATTGACGTCATTCATAAAGCCTCTCCTCGTCAAAAAATATTCTTAGTTGTTAAAGATGTGCACGATGCATTGGCGCTAAAGGAAGGCGGGGTCCCAATGGATCAGTTGAATATTGGAAATATGCATTATGAAGAAGGGAAAAAACAGATTTCATCTACTGTATCTGTTGATGAAAAAGATATCGCTGCTTTTAAACGTCTGGGCGAATTAGGTGTGAAGTTAGATTTAAGAAGAGTGCCAAGCGAAAAGGGACTAAATATATTAGATTTATTTTAAAAAAATAATGGACGAACGTAAATTCATTGGGGGGATAACCTATGTTATTTGAAGCATTATTAATTGCTTTATGGGCAGGGATTATCGGTGTCGATCTATTTAATGGATTAACCCATATTCACCGTCCGGTCGTTACGGGGCTTGTAGTTGGTCTAATTTTAGGGGATGTTCAGACTGGTTTGATAGTTGGAGGAACTTTGGAGTTAATTTGGATGGGGATGGTGCCACTTGCTGGTGCACAACCGCCGAATGTTGTTATAGGAGGAGTAATTGGGACAGCTTTTGGTATTATCGCTGGTCAGGACCCAAAAGTTGCAGTTGGGGTGGCCATTCCGTTTGCTGTAGCTGTACAAGGGTTAATTACCTTATTTTTCACAGTATTTGCACCAATGATGCACAAAGCCGATCAATATGCACTAGAAGCAAATTATAAAGGTATTGAACGGATAAACTATTTAGGCTTGTTAATTCTGTTTACATTCTATGCAGTTATTGCGTTTTTACCCATTTACTTTGGAGCAGAAAAAGCATCAGGGTTTGTTGAAACAGTGCCACAATGGATTATTGGAGGATTGTCCATTGCTGGAGGGATTATGCCAGCAATTGGATTTGCAATGTTATTGAAAATTATGATGAAAGTCGAATATATCATGTTCTTTATTATAGGGTTTGTTGCAGCAGCTTATTTAAAAATGCCAATTCTGGCAATTGCATTAATTGGTTTGGCAATCGCATTGTATGATTTTTACCAAAACAAAGAAAAGCAAGGTCCAGATAAATTTCAGCCTAGTGAGGAGGAAATCACTGATGGCATCTAATAAATATGAAGATGTAACTGAAGCTCAGGATTTACAACAAAAGCAATTACGAAACTTAGTATGGCGCTCTTTACTATTACAAGCATCTTTCAACTACGAACGTATGCAGTCGGCTGGATGGCTTTACTCCATTTTACCAGGTCTAAGGCATATCCATAAAAATAAAAAAGATTTAAGTAAATCAATGAAAGACCATATGGAATTCTTTAATACACATCCGTTTTTAGTAACATTTATTATGGGTGTGATTTTAGCAATGGAACAAAAGAAAGAAGATAGAGAGGCTATTCGTGGCATTCGTGTTGCAATGATGGGGCCACTTGGTGGTATAGGGGATGCATTGTTTTACCTTACTTTACTACCGATTACAGCGGGTATTGGTGCTTCATTAGCGGTAGAGGGGAACCCCCTTGGACCAATCGTATTTTTAATCTCATTTAATATTATTCACTTTGGTGTCAGATTCGGATTAATGAACTATGGATATAAAACAGGTGTTAAAGCAATTGTGAAATTAAAGGATGGTACAAAATTCGTTTCCCGTGCTGCATCAATTGTAGGTTTGACAGTTGTTGGTGGATTAATTGCCACTTATGTTGCATTTAAAGTTGAATATGTTTGGAAATCTGGAGAAGCAAAATTAAATATCCAAACAGATGTATTAGATATGATCATGCCAGCAATGCTGCCGTTAGTATATACGATACTAATGTACTGGTTACTTAAAAAGGGGCGTTCTCCGTTAATGTTAATTGGCCTAACAGTCGTAGTCGGTTTAATAGGATCATACTTTAATATTTTATAATTTTAATATCTTAACACAAACTACTGAAAAGAGAGGATGAAATATATGATTGGAATTGTGCTGACAGGACATGGTTCTTTTCCAACTGGAATGTTGGAGTCGGTTCAGTTAATTGCGGGAGAGGTAAAGCAAGTAGAGGTTATTCCGTTTGAAGAAGATGTATCAATATTAGAGCAAGCTGTTTCAAAAGCTATTGACAATGTAGAAACAGGAGCAGGAGTTGTATGTTTTACAGACTTGGCGGGTGGAACTCCATTTAATGTGTGCTCTACAATTGCATCATGTAAAGATAATATTCGAGTAATAGCTGGAACAAACTTACCTATGTTGTTGAGCGGACTATTTCACCGAGAACTCAGCCTTGAAGCATTTATCGAAAAAATGCTAAAAGATGGTAAAGAAAATATAATGGAATTTAAAAAAATACAGAAACAAATAGAAGAGGATGTAGCCGGAATATAAATGTAAAAAAGGAAGCGGATACAAAGTGAAATATTATATCAAAGCAGAACGATATTTAATGGAGAATGAAGAAAAGCTAGGTGGATATTTGCAAGTAAGTAATGGATTATTTGGTGGATTTTCAGAAACGGTTCCCTCAGATTCCGATGTGGTCGATTGGAGCGGATATATAATTGCGCCGGGTTTATTTGACACTCATATTCATGGAATCAAAGGTTATGACATAATGGACGGAACTACGGAAGCAGTTCAGGAAATCTCTAAAGCAATTTTACAACTTGGTGTTACGCGTTTCTTACCAACAACATTGACATCGTCTAAAAGAGATTTGAATCAAGCTATTGTAGCGATAACGGAAGCGGTCAGACAAGGACTGCCTGGTGCACAATCAGAAGGTATTTTTTTGGAAGGCCCCTATTTTTCTGAACAACATAAAGGGGCACAAAATTCCATTTATTTTCGGGATCCAGATTATGAGGAATTTCAAGAATATAAGAGGCTTTCAGAAGGAACTATTGTAAAAATTGCCCTGGCTCCTGAACGGGACAACACATTAGAGTTTATTAGTAATGTTAGTAAAGAAGGTGTATTTGTCTGCATAGCACATACGGCCGCAAGTCATGATTGCTGTAAGAGGGCTATTAATGCGGGTGCCCAAACCTTTGTCCATTTATTTAATGGCATGTCAGGATTACATCATCGTAACCCAGGTGCGGTAGGAGCGGCATTAATGAATCCTAACACATTTGCTGAATTAATTTGTGATGGTTTTCATGTACATCCTGACATTGCAACATTGGCATTACGCGTTAAAGGGGACAAGCTTGTACTAATTACGGACTGTATGCGTGCAGGGTTAATGCCTGATGGAGAATATCAACTAGGTGAATTCACTGTTGTAATGAAAGATGGCATAGCTCGCACAGAAACAGGATCATTGGCTGGCAGCACTTTGAAACTAATAGATGGCGTGAAAAATTTAAAAAGTTGGAGCAGTGAACCGCTGTACAAAATATGGCACAGTGCTTCATTATCACCAGCAGCAAGCATAGGAAAAGATAAGAAGTTCGGTAGCCTATCAAGCGGGAAAATAGCTGATTACGTAGTCCTGAATGAGAAGTTAGATGTTCAAGCCACAGCTGTTGATGGTGTAGTGAGGTATAGAAGAAGTTGAAATGAAGAAGATGCTATTAAAAAATACGCTGCGGTTTAACCGGAAGAAGGTATTGCAGCGACTGGATTTTAATGGGGGGGAGATTTAACAAGCAATGACTACCATTATGGTAAATATTTAATAAGATACTATTATTAAATGTTCGTGGGGTAATACCTTTTTTGTTGGTTTCTAGTTTTTCACCGGAAATGGACCATTACCGAACCTGACTTTGAAGGTTTAGCAGTTAGTCGTAAAAAAGCAAAACATAAGAGATTAATTAATATTTGTAAGGGAGGTATATTTTGTTGAAAAGAAAAATGAAGAATATTAATAATTATAAAAAAATCGCAAGCTTGTTTTTAATAGTCATTATAGGGTTAATAATAGTTCCTTTAACAGGTAAGGCCTCGGACGATATTAGCGTAAATAGTTCGACTGCAGCTAATGAAACGTTTAAAAAAATTGGCAAAGTAACGAAAATCATAAAAGACGGAAATGATGTATATCTTGATTTTTCAACAGGTGAAAAAATAAAAATAAGTTTCCTTAAGGATAACTTATTTAGATTGCACTTGGACCCAGCAGGAGACTTTCCAGAATATCCGACTCCGAATAAACCTGATCACGTCACAAGGATAATTGACAAAAATGTGAGCGATTACAATAAAGAATACGGAAAAATAAATATCAAGGTTAATAAAAACGATGCTAATTTTTATAAGATTTCTACAAAATCTTTAGAGTTAAGAATTGAAATAGCAACTTCAAAGATGAGCTTATATGATAAAACTAAATCCAAAGTTCTTTGGAGTGAAAAAGAGCCGCTTAAATATAATGATGAAAAAACATTACAAACTCTTGCAACGAAAGATAATGAATATTTTTATGGTGGCGGACAACAAAATGGATACTATTCACATCGAAACACTTCAATAAATATTGCGATTGGTGGTGGATGGGATGCAGGTGCTGCTTCTAGTCCAGTTCCATTTTATTTAAGTACTGAAGGATATGGTGTGATGCGTAATACGTTTAAGCCAGGAGTTTATAATTTTTCTAAGACAGCCAGCTTTTCTCATAATGAAAAAAGATTTGATGCTTATTATTTTGTAGAAGATTCGATTCCAGAAATCATTGGTGAATATACTGAATTAACCGGTAAAGCTGCTCTTATGCCGAAATATGGGTTTTATTTAGGGAAGGCGGATTGTTTTAATGGAACTCATAATGGTCATAAGGACCAAAGAACACTATTAAATAATGGACTAAATAATCTAAATGAATATGGTAATAATGATATGCCTCTAGGTTGGTTTTTACCAAATGATGGGTATGGTTGCGGTTATGGCGGAATAGACAATCTAAAGAGTTTTGTCGAAGAAGCTAATGCGAAAGATGTTGAGGTAGGCTTATGGACACAAAGTAATCTATATCCAGATCCTAGTTTACCAGAGGATAGCCCTTTACGCAGAGACCTTGACGGAGAAGTTCAAGCTGGTGTAAGAGCAATAAAGACTGATGTTGCATGGGTTGGACAAGGATATTCTATGGCTTTAAATGCAACACGTCAAGCGGCAGAAGGAATACAAAAAGCTGAAAACTCTCAAGGAGCACGTCCTTTCGTAATTTCTCTTGATGGATGGGCAGGTACGCAACGTTATGCATCATTATGGTCTGGTGACCAATATGGCGGAGATTGGGAATATATAAGAATGCATATCCCAACTTACATTGGAGCAGGCTTATCAGGAAATCCAAATGTAGGTTCGGATATGGATGGTATATTTGGGGGAGATAAAGTCATCCAGACACGAGATTACCAATGGAAGGCATTCACTCCTATTCAAATAGATATGGATGGATGGGCATCTTCAGGTGACGATTATAGTAAATCGAAAAATCCTTGGAATTATGGTGAACCATATGCTTCCATTAATAGAATGTATCTAAAATTGAAAGCGCAAATGATGCCGTATATATATACGATTGCAGAAGAATCAACATCAAAATCCATGCCTATGATTAGAGGGATGATGTTAGAATATCCTAATGATCCATATACGTATGGTACAGAAACACAATATCAATATATGTGGGGACCCAATTTATTAGTGGCACCAGTATATAATGAAAATGATCATACAGCCGGTGTAAGAAACGGAATTTATCTTCCTGATGAGAAACAAACTTGGATCGATTATTTTTCAGGTGATCAGTACAAGGGTGGTTCAGTCATCAATAATGTTAGTGCTCCATTATGGAAGACCCCTGTATTTGTTAAGGCTGGTGCTATTATTCCAATGTCTCCTGAAAACAATTCTATTAATCAATTGGATGGCTCTGATAATAGAATATTTGACGTATACCCATCTGGTAAATCAAAATTCACATTATATGAAGATGATGGGAAAACCAATGAATATAAAAAGGATAAAAACACTAGAACCAATATCACCTCAGATGTTAAAGGTGAAAGGGCTGTTATTACTGTTGGGAAGGCAAAAGGAAAAGGATATACTGGCATAGTTAGGAATAGAGGTACAGAATTCATTGTAAATACACGTAAAAATCCAAAGAAAGTATCTGTTAAAGTTGGAGGTAAAGATGTTGTATTAAGAAAAGTCACAACTGAAGAAGAATACAAAAGTTCTGATAATGTGTATTTCTTTAATGAAAATCCATCCTTTAATAAATATTCCACAAAGGGTTCAGAATTTGAAAAAACGAAGATAACTACATCACCTAAACTTTATGTTAAGGTTCAGAAAACCAATGTTTCAGCTAATGCCATTAAATTGATGGTAGAAGGTTTCAATAATACCCAAGTTAAGGATGTAGTGGATGAAGCTGTACCAAATGTTCCGACAGGCCTGGGAGCAACAGATGAAAATATTACGGATAAAAGTATCAAATTAAATTGGGATGAAGTTGATGGTAAGAATACTTATGATTTATTGATTAATGGTGTAATCTATACAAATGTGTTTAAGGCAACCGATAGTGAACAAGTACCTTTCTATATTCATTCAGGATTAACAGCTGATACAGAATATTCTTACAGAGTTAGGGCAGCAAACTCAAAGGGAGTATCAAATTGGAGTGATGAAGTTAAGGCTAGAACAAAGCTTGATCGGTATCGAAACGTACCTAAGAATATGACAGCAAAAGCAAGTAGTGAACAACCGGGCAGTGAAGGGTCTAAAGCTGTAGATGGTGACGATAATACTTTATGGCATACTGAATGGTCTAATGGCAATGTATTGCCTCATACCTATGAAATTGATATGAAGTTAGCTTTCCAATTAGATAAGTTAGAGTATCTTCCTAGACCTGATGCTGGAAATGGAACTATCTTAAAATATAATTTAGATGTCAGTTTAGATGGTAAAGCATATAAAAATATTGTCACTAATGGAACATTTGAAAGAAATAAAGATGTTAAAACCATTTCCTTTGACGATAACGTGACAGCTAGATACATCAAGTTGACAATTACTGATGCTGTAGGAAAATTTGGTTCCGCTCAAGAATTTAGACCATATAAAAAAGATAAAACAGTAGGAACGGTTGTAGGTGAAAATATACCAAATGGTGCACTTGATGATGAAGATTTACTATTCTTTGCTAGCTACATGGGTGTTGATACAACAGATACAGCATGGGATCAAGTATCAAAGGTTGATATTAATTACAATGGGGTAATAGATGCTTATGATTTAATGTATGTAGCAGGACAACTAGGAAAAACACCACTTATACCAACTGGTAGGCCAATTGCTGGTTTACTAGATATTAGACCTAATAAACAACAGTTAAAGGCAGGAGAAGAATTTTCAGTGGAAATAATTGGAGTCGGATTAAAGGATATCAATGCCTTTAATTTAGAGCTGAAGTTAGATCCGAATAAGTATGAATTGGTCAAGGAATGCCAACCAGATGGTACATGTGATTCAAGTATTGTTCAACCAACCAATGTAACTAAAGGTATGTTAAATTACTCAATACTTGCAGGTATAGGAAATACAGAGCAACGGATTATGGCGGCATTTTCCCATAAAGGATCTCAACAAACATTAGAGGGTAAAAATACATTAGCCACCATTAGGCTCAAGGCTAAAAAAGATATTGATTTTGATATGCCAATAACAAGGTCCTTACTGGTTAATACAGCTTTTGACTCAATTGATAAAATTGGAGAAGTGTTAATTCCAGGTGAAGAACCAGGTGAGATAGACTAACCGAAGAGGCCAATGAATTATTATTATTTAGGTACACTAGCCTAAATCGAGAAAAGGGCACTTGAATTTAATATAAGGAGAGCACATATTAGACGTGACTAATATGTGCCTTTTTATAGGGATTTATAATGTTGTAGGTCTTGAAGTCTAATGCTTTAATATCATTCACATGTTCTGATGAAGGTATATTGAATAAGGAAGTATAAGTCAAAGATACCCGTTTAATACTGTGCCAAAAAGATCGAATTCAGGATCTTTTGACGGAGTTATTGGAGGGGCTTCGGATCGCCCTATTGAAGAGTTGAAAACATCCTTACGTTCAACTGACTCTACAGAATTTTCGTCATTCTCTTTTTGCAATGGGTTATCAATCATACCCAAATCAACTCCTTTTTATAAGATTAACGAATGGTAAGTTAATAATTCCCTAAATATTTTGATTTTATGCTAAAAAAATATGATGATGACTGGGATTAGTTGAAATGAACGGGTAAGAACTTGTAAGCAATCGCGCTGAAATTTTTATTACAGAATGCTTAATGATTATTTTATGTTCATAAAAAAGATTGGTACCGATTCTTTGATCAGATGAGGGGGTGTAATGAGATTCGAAGCAGGATCATAACCGATACCTGTACACGAATTTTTTGTGCATCGCCCTTCTTAGTAGCAAAAGGGTTGAACATCCATTCCTACGATACACATAGTTACTGGATACTCAAGCGATTGGACAAGTTCTATTCCTATTGGCTAAGAAGATCAAAGTGGTGTGAGAATCCTTTGCTTGTTAACAAAGTAAGCCCACTCAGAAAAGCCAATTTCCTTTAGTCTTTTTTGAACTTGTTCAAATTCATCGCAAATACGCTCAGGTGTATGTGAATCTGATCCAAATGTTACCTTCACATTATAGAAAAGAGCTCGTTCTAAAATG
Source organism: Peribacillus sp. Aquil_B1 (assembly GCF_022603275.1). NCBI lineage: Bacteria > Bacillati > Bacillota > Bacilli > Caryophanales > Bacillaceae > Peribacillus > Peribacillus sp. Aquil_B1. The sequence goes on from NZ_JAKXEE010000001.1 coordinate 1,484,298, forward strand.
TCATCTGCTGGGTACCACCCGCCGCAATCTTTTGTTTTACCAGAGGTATTGATTTCAATGGCGATATCTTCTTGACTAATGATTTTTAACGTTTTTTCAATACTGTCTGTTTCAATGGATGAAAAGGCTGGATAAAACCCTTTCATTGCATCAATATGGCCTAAGATTTGAAACACTCCGCTTTTGGCAGATTTCTGGATTAAATCATAGTATTCATCCTTTATTCTTGACTGTTCTTTAGAGGTCAAACCATTCCAACGCCCTCTTTTAAAAATGCTAATGTCTTGAACATAATGAACAGATCCAATTATGTAGTCAAAAGGGTGTAAAAGATATTGATTACGGTAGACTTCAATGTGATCAGGGAAAAAATCACTTTCCATTCCTAATAACACATGAATGTTACCTTCATATTTCTCTTTTAAGCGAAGTACTTCTTCAATATAGGGGACAAGTTCACTTTTTGCCATTGCAATAGTTGGGTAGAGATGGTCGTCTTCGCTGTAGAAATATGGAGAATGATCAGAAATCCCAATATATTGCAACCCGTACTCAATGGCTTGCTTTACATAGTCCTCAATTGTGCCGATAGCATGTCCACAGCGTTGATGGTGAGTGTGCAGATCAAATTTTATTGAATTCGTCATTTCCTTAGGCCTCCTAAAATGAATCAGATATTCTTGTTTTATCATATCCAAAAATCACACTCTTTCCCACGAATTGAAAGAAGATTTATACCTTAAATAAAAATGCCCCGAGTAGTTGTATATATGTTGAATTCCCTAGACAAACTAGAATGATTAATTATGTTAAAAAGAAAGGGAAGATATAAAATGACAAAGGTATTGTACATCACGGCTCATCCTCATGATGATAAACAATCTTACAGTATGGCTGTTGGAAAAGCATTTATTGACACGTATAAAGAAGTAAATCCTAGTCATGAAATTGTGAATATTGACCTTTATAAAGAAAATATTCCTGAAATTGATGTGGATGTTTTCAGCGGTTGGGGGAAACTTCAATCTGGGAAGGGCTTTGAAGAACTCTCGTCGGAAGAGAAAGCAAAAGTAAGTCGACTTTCAGAGTTATGTGAGCAATTTATAGCTGCCGATAAATATATATTTGTAACACCTTTATGGAATTTTTCATTCCCGCCAGTATTAAAAGCATATATTGATTCCGTAGCTGTTGCAGGTAAATCATTCAAATACACCGAACAAGGCCCAGTTGGTCTTTTAACTGATAAGAAAGCCCTGCATATTCAAGCTCGTGGCGGTATTTATTCAGAAGGACCGGCAGCTGAATTGGAAATGGGTCACCGTTATCTAAATATCATTATGCAATTCTTCGGAGTGCCTTCCTTTGAAGGTATATTCGTTGAAGGGCATGCAGCAATGCCTGACAAAGCACAAGAAATAAAAGAAAATGCAATAGCACGATCAAAAGATTTAGCTTCTACTTTTTAAATCAAAGGGCCAACTATTTGTTGGCTCTTTTTAAATGGTTATATGTGGATTAATACTTACTTCAACAATCGGTTTTAATTAGCCGGCCAGTTGTTAAAGCGGTGCCTTCGTAATAAATATTGTGCTCAAAATGTTACTTTTGTGATCCCTAATGAATTTCTTTTTAATGAAAATAGCTGGTAGGGTAGTGTCAATGATAGAAAGGGAGAGATTATAGGATTTTCCACTATTATGAAAAAATAGATCAATACTTAGATATAAGAAGAAACTAAAAAAGACCCATTAAAGGGTCCCATGAAGCTCTCTTACAACAACGAACAATTATAATGTGTAAGATTCACCATCATCTGGTACTGAAATAGTAGAAGAAATTTCTTTTTCATCTATAAAGCGTTTTAATTCTTCTCTTGATAATTCCCAGTGGTTGACGGCTTCCATATGGACTACAATAATTTTTGCGTTAGGGGCTGCCTTGTACACTTCATAGATATCCTCTTTTCCCATGACGAGAGAACCGCCTTCAAAGAATTGATTATTTCCACCGTTTACAACAATGATGTCAGGTTTGTGTAAATCTATGACTTCTTGGATTGCGTCATACCATACCGTATCTCCTGCTATATATAACGTTTTTTCATTTGAGTGCTTGAAGACCACCCCACATACTAAACCAGCAAGTTTTAATATTTCTCCTCTTCCATGCTCGCCTTTTGTTTTTATTAATTGAATGCCTTCAAGGGCAGTATCTTCATGTAATACTTCAACATTTTTGAAACCAGCTTTTTCAACTTCTGTGGCATCTTCTTCGTTTTGGACAAACATTTTGATATCTTTCGGCAATACTTCTTTAGCCACATCATCAAAGTGGTCTAAATGCAGGTGAGTGACAATGACGACATCAATATCATGAATGATATTTTCTATTGATGTTGGTAAACTAACTAAAGGATTATATTGATCTTGTCTTGATGAATTTGGGAAAGGTGGGTATGTACCTTTTTCAGCTAACATCGGATCTATTAAAAACTTTTTGCCTGCATATTCAACAACGAGTGTGGCATTTCTAATTTGTTTTACATTCATCTTTATCTCTCCTTTTCTTTGATCTGCATATAGTTTATACTATGGCCAATTACCAAATACATATATAAAATCAAGTCTTTTGGCCATTTGACTTGATAATTGAAAGGATTTGAATAAATGATAGATAATACGGATGCGGGTATCTTAAATGAACTATCCAAAAACAGTCGAATCACGATGAAAGAATTGGGGGAGAAAGTCCATTTGACTGGTCAAGCAGCTGCATCTAGAGTTGCTAAATTAGAGGAAAATGGAGTGATTGAGGGGTATACCATTCAAGTTAATCAAGTTAAATTAGGATGTTTCATACATGCTTTTATTACAATCATCATACAAAGCACTTATCATCAACCTTATCTGACGTTCTTAAAAGCACAGAAACAATACATAATAAATAACTACAAAATCAGTGGAGATGGTTGTTACCTTCTCGAATGTAAATTTCCGTCTAATGAAGCATTAGATGAATTTTTGGGGAACTTAAACAAGCATGCGAATTACAAATTATCGATTGTAATCAATAGGGCATCTATTAATACTTAAACAACGATTTTGAACACCGCCCGAATAATAGGACGGTGTTTTGTGTGTTTTAAGAAAACAAAGTTTAAAAACTAAATAAAGGAGAAAGAAGGGAAGTCACCACAAATAGTATGTTCCATCAAAGGTTTAAAAAATCCAGCCCCACTTATTTTACGAACAGGAAAATAAGTGGGGCTGGATTTCTTTATTATAAGTATAACGGTTGTATAAAAACTCAGAAAAATATAAACTGTATTTAAATTAGAGTTTTTTTTATTTACAAAATGTAATTTGGGAGACTATTAAAACATCTATTTTTCGAAGCATTAAATTTATTAAGAAGAGAGTGAGTTTAATAATGAAAGACATTAAAAATATCTATTGTGTAGGTCGAAACTATGCCTTGCATGCAAAAGAGTTGAATAATGAAATACCAACTTCCCCTTTTTTATTTTCAAAACCGACTCATTCGCTTGTGGAAGCTAATGGACAGTCCATCACGTTGCCGAGTAATCAGGGTTCCGTTCATTTTGAAACTGAACTTGTCATACATATCGCAAAACAGTACGAGTCAGGCATGAAAGTAGATGAAATAGTAGATGCCATGGCCATTGGGTTGGATTTAACACTTAGAGATGTTCAATCACAGTTAAAACAAAAACAGCATCCTTGGCTTTTGGCTAAAGGATTCAAAAATTCGGCAGTTGTAAGTGATTTTATTCCGTTTCCAGGTGTTGAAGAATGTGAACAATCAGATTTTTCCCTTTTAAAAAATGGTGAGCGTGTACAAGTCGGAAATATTAAAGACTTACTTTTTGATTTGCAAACCATTATAGAATTTACAGCAGAGCATTTTGGGCTTGGAAAAGGAGATATCATTTTTACCGGTACTCCAAGCGGCGTCGGTCCTCTTTCCGATCAAGACAAGCTTTCACTTAACTGGGGTGGAAATGAAATAGGATCCTGTTCAGTTACAATGCGCTAAATAAAAGCAGTCATTTGACTGTTTTTTTTATGGAATAACTCAAACTTAGACAAAAAGAAGAAACTCGTCTAAAATGAGAAGAACCATATAACATATATGGATAACATATATGGAACGGCCGATATGGCAAGCACTCTTTCAAATGAGCTTGACCATCGAATTCCGGTTTTGAAGTATTTTAGAACACTTATGAAAATCAATTAAATGCCATATTTTAATTATATAGGATAGAACAGGGTGGAATGCATGAAAAACAACCAAGAAAAGAAGTACTTAGATAATTGGCTATCTCTTACTAGTATTCAAATGAGCATTACGAATGAGCTGGAAAGTGCTTTGCAAAAAAATCATAACCTGTCGTTAAAAGAGTTTTACGTTCTTTACTTTTTATCGAAAACAAGCGATAAACAATTGAGGCTACAACAATTACAGGAGATGGTAGGATTAAGCCAAAGTGCTATATCAAGGCTGGTAGGCAGGCTGGAAGCAAAAAGCTGCGGCGTATTACAAAGGCATATATGTGAAGATGATCGTAGAGGTATCTACACACGTTTAACTACAGTAGGAGAAGAAAAACTACAAATTTCCTTACATACTGTTCACGAAATTCTGCACTCTGCTCTTTCAAAAGGAAACCTTCAAGAGGAATTACAATCATTAATCCAGAAATTATAATATGGGTTCATATCTATTAAGTAATAAGGGAAGTCGGTTATTTCTATATATCTTGGATAGGAATATCCCTTTAGCCCAGTAAGGTAATTAAAATCGGATCTGATGAGAAATAGAGAGGTGTTTATCCGAAGTTGAATGTAAGCGCATGCATTAAAGGGGATAAAAGGGGTTTGTTTGACCAGCGAGGATAAATTAGAGGCCATGGCTATAAAGTAATGGGGAATCGGGAATTTGACCATTTCAAAATAGCTAGCCCCTTGCATTTTTTTGAGTGAAAATTAAACCCTCTCTATATATGCTTCGTCGTACAGTTGCTGGATTTCACCTAAATAAACAATAATCTATAAAATGTCGCCCCACTTTATATCCTTGTTCCTCAAATAAGTACTTTCTTTCACATGTCCCTTTTTTGCGCTGGTGAAGAGTGATACACCATTCCACCACATTCAATCGATAAAAGGTTTATCAAAGGCTAATTCGATAAGAACCAAATTTCACTTATGTTTGTAAATAATAGCCCTTCATCACCAATCCATTATACAACAGTCTTTCAATGGGTGACCCTAACTTGCTGTATTCGGTCAGTGGAACATCCTTTGGTTCATCATCTAATTCATGAAAAGTAAAGTCCAATCGTCCATCACCCCAGCTTCTGAACAAAGATAATGTACTCCATTATCATATGTAGATCACCTACTGCGATAAAATCATTTGAAACCAATTTCATTTTTCGACGTAATACTATCAGGGATAATTAAGAAATCTCATGAAATCCAAATAGATTTCTTGTTCTTTCTTATTACGCCCCATTTTACATATAAATACTAATAGAGGTTTTACGAAGGGAAGAGGAAGCATGTTCAAAAAAATATTAGCAAGCTTAGGAAAAGGCGCAGCAAGTGTAGATTTACAATATGATAATCGTAATTATCAAGCTGGAGAAAGCATCCAAGGGGAGGTAGTCATTCAAGGTGGTGAAGTGGAACAGAAAATCAATCAATTGACTATCCGGTTGATGATGAATGTCGTATTAAAACAAGGAAGCGTTTCTAAGGAAGTTGCCCATATACCATTAGCTAATCGAGATTGTATTCACCCCAAAGAGCGTAAGGTCATTCCGTTTCATTACGTACTGCCTACGGATATACCTATTTCAAGAGGAACTGTTTCATACTATCTGGATACACATCTTGATATTGAGGGCGGAGTTGATCGTAAAGATGTAGACCGGCTGGTCATCCAATCCCAGAAATCTATCTCATCCATTTTTAATGCAATGTCTCAATTAGGTTTCCGCGAGACAGCAAACTCGGGTAAACTCGACCAATATGGACAGGAATTCGCTTTTTTTCCCACTCAACATTTCATGGGACAAGTAAATGAAGTTGAAATGAGGTTTGCCAATGAAGAATCAGGTATCCGGGTCTGGATGGAAGTTGACTGTAAAAGCGGCTATAAGGAAATTGAAGCAAAACGTGAGTTTTATTTAAATCAGGATGTTCTCGAGCATGAAGCCGATCTTCATAAACTACTTGGAAAGTATATATCGGAAACTATAGATCAGCCTTATGCTTTTACACAGCCGTTCTCTTATTCCACAAACCATCATCATGGTCGCGCTTCCCAATTAGGAAACGCTATACCTGGAATGGTTGGTGGATTAGCAGTAGGTGTTTTAGGTTCGATGTTATTTACTGAGATGATGGATGGTTTTGATGTTGGGGAAATGTTTGAAGAAGCAGCAGAAGATTTTGATGGAGGATTTGATTCATTTTTTGATAGTGAGGATGGGGAATCCTAAGTAAGCCATTAGATAGTCCAGTGTTAACAATTATTAGTTTGTTTTTTTGTAGAAAAGAAAAAGTACCCACTAATCATTACTTAGGTAAGGATTGGTAGACAAGCGTTATTTACTTTGATCAGTAAGTAACGCTTGTTTTAATGTTGTTTTGCCAGGAGGGCACATTTACTAGTGCAACTTGCTTCTTTTTACATATGCTCCGATTTTCCTCTAAACCGTAGTTTTTTTGCCTATTAATAGTCCTATATTAAGACAGGTTTTATCAACAGCTTGAAATCTCCATTCTTCACCGTAGTAAAGCGATCATCTCCTGAATATCCCCCTTCGGTTTTTGATTTGGCATAAAAAAAATGAATAAACAATCATATAAGGCCAATTCTATATACAAGAATGATAAAAAGGAGATTACATCGTGAAGCCATATGAAATAAAAAATATGATTATTGATGACGAGTTTGATGGTGAAGAATCGGTTACAGCTGATTTTACTCACAAACATAAAGATTATAGCATTACTTTTAAAAAAGATGATTTTGAAGTAATTAATACATGGGTTTTTGAGGATAATTCATCTCTTCCAGCAAATTTATCAGGTACTATCATTGAATCATTAAGGGAAGAAATTAAAAAAAGAATCTAGTCATTTGTACTAGATCTTTTTTGGTCATTTTCTAAATGAACAAATTATTGCCTACATTAGAGATAAATTGGTACAAAGAATAATTCCTGATATAACGAACAATGAACTTGATGATATAGCTATAGAGTTAGCTCAAGTCCGGAGCTGTCTTTAGGGCAGCTTTTTCTTTATGCAACTAACGGGGTAGCATAGCGAAGAAGGTATTTATTGTATCAACGACACTTAAACAAAGAATAATATGTTTATACTTGTAATGTTACCAATCGATTCGTTTTCCATCTCTAAAAAAACCACCATTAGGTCCTTCAGGTCCAATAGTTGCTAACCACAGGATAGACTCAGCTGCTTGCTTGGGTGTTCTTGGAGCAGATGATCCACCCATATCTGTACTTACCCATCCCGGATCGACCGCATTTATTTTGATATCACCTTTGATTTCTGCAGCTACCAATCGTGTCAATCCATTCAGGGCAAATTTAGACATTTTATAAGCGCCTACTCCTGGATATGACATTTCGCTCATCGCCCCGTATTCTGAGGAAACATTAATAATTCTCCCATATCCTTGCTTTTCCATGAGGGGAATAAAGGAACGGATCACATGGTAAACTCCAAAGAAATTGGTTTCCATTGTTTTCTCCAGGATGGAAGCGTCCATAGACACTAAATCTTTATTCTCATCCAAATACACGCCAGCATTATTAATCAATACGTCTATTCTTCCATATTGCTCATTTACAGTTACCGCAGCTTGATGGATGCTTTCTTGATTGTCTACATCCATAACCAGAAACGACACGTCAAGATTTGACTCCTTAAGTTTTTGCGTACTATCATGACCCATTTCTGGATCCCGGCATGTCAAAATGACCTTAAAACCATTCATGGCCAATTGTTTGACCAGCTCATATCCAATTCCTCGGTTCCCGCCAGTGACAAGTGTAACTTTTATATTCTTAGACATTAAATATCCTCCTTTTTTTCGGCTATTAATCTTGGGCCAGAGTAGAATTTTTCTACACCCTAGAAATTTAATAAAAGAAAGAAGGGCAGGGAAAATAAAGCAATAATGAACATAGAACTCTTATAAATTTACTTTTTATCTAGATAGTTGTTGTGCAGGAGTAAACATGAAGTTTCTAAGTAAGATAGTTACCAAACTTAGTATCAATGATAGGATTCCTACTAATACGACATATTGTGTACCCAGTTCTGATATAAATAACCCGCCTGCAGCTGCACCAATTGTTGTTCCTACGTTACAGGATGATATAAATAAGCCATTGGCGAAATCAGGCGCTTCGGGAGCTGAAGACGCAATCAAATATTGATTTATATTTGCCATTATTCCTCCAGCTAATATTCCCCAAAATAAAGTTATAATTTCCATAGGTACGGTAAACTGTCCTGTGAAGAATAAAATGATGTAAACAGCACCCAATAACAAAGGAAAAGATACTACAGACTTCATGGCATTATGAGTAAGTAAATTTCCTGCGACAATGTTTCCGATAATACTGGCCCCACCGAAGACAAGTAACGTTAAACTTATGGTATTCGGGGACATATTCGTTACTATTTTCAGATATTCAGCAAAATAACTATAAACCCCAAATATAGCGGAGTTTAATAAAATGACAGTCACGATGGAAAGCCATATTATAGGTTTTTTTAATACGGAAAGTTGTGTACCATAAGAAAGTCTTTCTTTAACAGGCATAGATGGTACAAAAATCAATGTAGCAATGAATACAATAGCATTAACAATAGCAAAGAATGCCATCGCCATTTCATACGAAACGGAACTATCAATAAAATTTGCGATCGGTACGCCGGCTACCATACCTGCAGATACTCCTATAAATACTTTAGAAACAGCTTTTGGAGCTTCTTCTTTACTTACTGAGGAAGCAGCTACTGTAAATGCCAAAGAACAATAAATTGGATGAAAAAAGGCTGGAATAATACGAGCAATTAATAGAATGGTAAAATTAGATGTAAATATGGATACAATGTTTCCAATAACGAAAACTCCTAATACAAGTAACATGACCTTCTTACGATTTATTCCGGAAAATAATAACGGCATCGTAGGACCAGATACAGCAATAGTAAGAGCAAAAAGACTCACAAGCAATCCTGCTTTTGCTATGCTGACATTGAAGTGATCGGAAATGGAAGGCATTAACCCAATAACTCCCATTTCGGTGTTTATGATGCCGAAAACTCCTATGGTCAATATGAAAATCAGCAAGTTATTTCGTTTAGTCATAAAATGGATCTCCTTCTTTCAGTACAGTGTCATTTTATAGTTGTGTAAAGGGGAGCTATTTAAGACTTTTACCTATATCATTTAAATAACTTTTTCAATGAGCGATAACAGTATCCATTTAGCTTTTTTCTCCATTAATATCCAGCCCTTTTAAACTATAATTTTTTGAATTCCACTTTGTTCTGTCTCTGAATAAATTTCAAAGTATATGTGCCAAGCTGTCGAGTTCAACTCGACAGCCTAAGCTTTAGAAAATGAATAGCTCTTAGTTTTATCTCATCTTGTTATTATTACCAAGGTTGACTTGTTGGTCCAAGTGTAAACTCATTAATGTTCGTATCTTCTGGCTGATCGATAGCGAATGCCACAATATTGGCAACTCGATCAGGTGCAATACCATATTGTTCATACAACGCAGTCATACCTTCTGAAATATTCTTATCAGTAATCGTATCCAACAATTCGGTGTGGATCGCTGCTGGATAAATAGTTGCTGTGCGGATGTTAGTACCTTCTTGGGCAGATTCCATACGCAAAACTTCCATTAAATCACGAACAGCCCACTTTGTTGCGCCATAAACTGCACCGCCTGGGTAGGCTTTAAGCCCAGCTACTGATGAAGTAGTGATGATATGTCCAGACTTTTGCGATGTGAATGTTGGCAATACTGCTGCGATACCATTCAATACACCTTTAATATTAACGTCAACCATACTGTTCCATTCGTCAGTTTTTAATTCGGAAAGCGGTGAATTAGGCATTATTCCAGCGTTCAAGAAGATTACATCGACACCACCAAAAGTGTCTTTAGCTTGTTGAACTAGCTGCTGACTATCATCTGGATTAACAACATCTGTGACGCGATAAGCTGCTTGTCCGCCAGCTTTTTGAATTTCCTCAGTCAATGCTTTTAATTTGTCTTCGCGACGAGCGCCCAAAACAACTTTAGCACCTTTACTGGCCAATAATTTTGCAGTTGCTTCACCAATTCCAGAAGAAGCGCCAGTGATTATAACTACTTTGTTTTCAATTGTCATTTCGTTTCATCCTTTCATGTAAAATAAAACTACAATTGATGTTTTCTCGACATCTGTCTATAATTTAAAATATAAATATAAACAAAACAAGGCATATAAATCGTTAATTTAAGCAGTTTTGATGTTTAAACAACAAATCAACAAAAATTGTCGACTATCTCAGGGAAAGTATGGTGTTAATAACATGGCAAAAGTGGATAGAAGAATTGTTAGAACTCAAGATGCAATTAAAAAAGCATTTCTTGAATTGATGTCAGAAAAAAATTTCGATAGCATTACCATTCAGGATATTGCTGACAGGGCAAATATTAACCGTGCAACTGTTTATCTTCATTACTTGGATAAATTTGATCTATTGGATAAGATCATAGAAGAACATATCAATAACATGGTTAACCTTTGTGAGTCGGAAGCTGAAATGGATTGGATTGAATCGACTGTACACTGCATGGAATATCTTGAAAGTAATTATTTATTTTTTTCGACGATGTTGGCGAGTGAAGGAGCTCCGTACTTTCGCAGCCGGTTTGTTCAGCATAATATCGAAGAGTTCAAAAAAGACGTCGATATAACAAAAGGAAAAAATTTTGGTCAAAGCGAAGATATAGTTGTCGAATTTGTTGCAAATGCTTACGTAGGTGTAGTGGAATGGTGGCTAAAAAATGGCATGCCTTATCCACCAGAGCAAATGGCAGAAAAAGTGGGGGATTTATTAGAGAGGATTTTATAGATTCTATTGCATGAAAACTCTCTCTTATTTATTAAGGAAGAAGAAGGATAATGTCTCCTTCGCTCTTCAAATATAGTTGTATGTTTAGGGTTGCACTTAAACTAACCGATGCGTTAGCTTTAGATCAGAGCTGTCTTTAAGGCAGCTTTTTCTTATGGAACGATCGGGCAGGATCGTTCCATAACACAAATTGGAAAATGTTTTTGTACGTGGACTAAAAATTGTAATGAAGATAAAACAAAAAAATCCCAACAATTAAGTAGGGATGAAATTTAACTGGTGAGTTGTGTTAATTAGAATATGGCGTCACGCATTTTATGTGCTTCTGTTTTTTTATATTTAGGGCATATCGTTTTTTTGGTGCGCAAAGAAGCCTTTATTTGTTATGAATATATTTTTCCCAATTACTGTTCGTGTTGCAGATTCTAATCAAGATCTTTCCTAGTACTTTTAATATTTCATTTTATTTAGAAACATAAGCTACTTCTTTATATTTTCTAATGCTCTATAAGCATTTGCTTCTCCTGAACCAAATAAAGCATCTTGTCCATTCTTTCCATAGTCAAGAGCTGTTTGCTTAATACGTGCTGTTACTTGGGCAGGTTTATACTCCGGATGAGCTGCCTTAATAACTCCTGCAATTCCAGCTACTTGAGGAGTGGCCATAGAAGTGCCAGCATTAAACTCATATGAAGTACCTAAATAGGTAGGCCAAGTACTTAGGATTAAGTTACTAGGATCAGCTGCCGCAGGATCATTGGTTTCTGCATATTTAGGCCCGTAATCTCCTCCAGGTGCTGCCACGTCAATGGCACTGTTTCCATAATTAGAGTAGAAAGCAAGCTGTTGGGTGGACCATTTTGTGGAGGCAGACACATTAATAACTCCTGGCATTTGTGCTGGAACCACAGTTGCAGGCCCTTTCACGCTCATTCCATATGGTTCATACATTTTATTTAAAAATTCGTTTACTTCCTTCTTGTCATCTAAATTTAAACTTTCATTACCACTGCCGGCTACTACAGTTACTCCATTCTTTACTGCATATTGAATGGCTCTCTTCCAAAGTAACGTTTCAGCGACTGATTTATAACTTTCTCCCTCAATTGTCATTTTGGTATTATTATAGAACCGAAGAGACATATTAATAACATCTACCTTGTCATTTGTTGCTGCAATAATTCCATCTATAATCCAAGTTGGTAACCCAAGGGCTTGTTCTGAGTATAATACGCGATAGGATCGGATACCTAAATCTGGTCCTACTCCGTTTACTTTACCATTTGCTCCAATGATCCCGGCAACGTGAGTACCGTGCCCATTTCGATCTTTTATATCAGTAGGATCACCTGTTTCAGATTCATCCATTCCAGCAGGAACAAGATTACGTCCACCTATTATATTATTCTTTAAGTCAGGATGAGACTCATCAATTCCAGTATCAATCACTCCCACCACTGCTTTATGAGTAATACTGCCATCTTTATTTTTATATCCGCCTGTTTCTAAATCATATGATTTCCCGCCGTTGGTCACCCTTTGTATATCCCATTGGGAGTCCCAATAACTCTCTGAATTTTGCTGGCTGATGATACTAGACTCATAGTTATAAGGGCTGACTGCTGTTTTGTTTAAGGTTAAGGGAATTTCTCTGTTTGCAGCTTCTATTGAAGAATTACTTTTTAGGTTTTTAAGAAAAGAAGGCTCATCAGATTGAGCTTCTATTCCTCCAACTTCGGGAAGAACTTTAATTACTTTACCACCAGCTTTCCGTATTACCTCTTGATAATTCTCTGGTAATCCACTTTTAAAAGCTATTGTGTATGTGTCATTCATCTCCTGATTTTGACTCTTAGCTTGGGCAGGAACACCACCAACGGATAGTATCCCTGCTCCTACTGCAATCGAAAGTACCGTATGTAGAATTTTCTTTTTCATATGTCTCCTCCTATATATGGAAAATATTCATCATATACTATCTTAATATACAACAACTTAAATTCCAAGTTTTTCTAAAAAATCTCATATTATTGAAATTGTCAGCTGTTTTTCTTATGGAATTATCAGGTCAGGACAGTATAAGATTATTGATCAAGCGAATTTACAATAGTATTATTGATTTAATTGAAAGGATGAGAAAAATTAAACTTTTCATCTTTTGCATTAATCCTTACTGCATTATTACAATAAAACTTAATGAACCAAACGGTGCGTTAGCTGAAGATCGGAGCTGTCTTTAAGGCAGCTTTTTCTTATGGAACTAGGCTCGAAGAAGAACCGTATGTTTTATGGTATAGTTTATTAAATTCATTTTTTGTGGTTTATGGGGGAAATTTAGTGTCAAATAAGTTGAAATATGTAATGGGATTGTTTTTTGAAAAAAGAGAAAGTACTAAACCATTTATACTGATTAGATATTTAATGATAATAGCAATGGGCTTAATTTTAATTTTATCTATAATTAATGATTTTAATTTCATAAAAAATATATATCTTTTATTAGGAATTGGTTCAATAATAGATGCATTTGAAAGTTTTTTAAAAAAGGAAAATCAGAGGCGGATTTTAATGAATTTCGGTATTGCGTGTATGTGGTTCGTAGTATTTTTGATATAGCATTTATATGGTGGTTCGGAACATTCTTTATGGAACTAACGGGAAAATCAGAGCTGTCTTTAAGGCAGCTTTTTCTTTATGAACTCGGGGCAGGTTAGTTCAATAAATAGTTTACCAGTATTTGTAGAATGTTTTTTGGTACTAACAATTTTAGGAGGGAGTAAATTGAACAAAAACAAAGTAGGATGGTTGTTTATAGGGCTTGCAGGGTGTTTAGGATTATTATTTATGATGGCAGGGGAAGATAAAATGCCCAGTATCACCTTCTTTACGGGTGATACTGGGCGGTGCTTTTTTTTATTTAGTAGTTGTTAAATAGGATTCCCCTAGAATTTCCTTCACTTGATAACGATCTGGTGAAAGCTCTTTATCAATAAAAGAGTTAACATCTGATTTTTCAACATCGTACATTACTTCAATTTCCTTAGAAAATAGAAGTTTTTCTTTTTCAAGCAAGGTAGAAAGGGAAGGTTGCAGTTTTGGTTGCAGTTCTTCTGTATTTAGAACTTGTTTTAATCCGTCAACATAGTATTCAAAGGGACGACCACCGACAATTTTTACTCCTTTATTTTCCTCATTGATTATGAAAATAGTAGGAAAACCTCTGGCACCCAAGCTTCTAGCTAGACCAAAATCTTTATTCAATAATTGTTGTCCGATGAGTCGCTCAGCCTCATTTACAATGGCTTCTCCATCAAGTCCAAGTTTATTTACAATTTCAATCATAACGGATTTATCTGAAATATTTTGATTAAATGCGAAAAGTGCTTCTCTTGCGCGGCGCAAATATTCAAATGCAATTGCATCATTATGATTTTTTTGAATTACTTTAAATACACGAGAAGGTGGGTAGGAGGATTGGACTGGGTTATCAATCATTAAAGTCCCATCTATTGGCATTCTTGAATATTCACCAACTTCTCTCCAGTGACCAGCAACGTCAGCTGGTTTATAAATTCCGTTTGCAGGATCGATTGGTCCGTCATGCCATTTTTCCAGTAAGCCTCCCATAACCGTATGGAAGTTAAAATAATTACCATACTGCACGACAAAACGACGAAGAACCGGTTCAATTGCCCAGCAATGAGAACAGATAGGATCGGTCACATAATAAAGATTAATTGACTTCTTTGGTTGATTAAAGTCAATAACCTCCATTTCCTCACTGTCAGCTACTCCGCATACACCTGTTTCTAAATCACAAATCATATTATTATTGTTCTTCAATTCATTTCCCTCATCTCTATTCAATATTATGATTACATACATAAAGGATAAGCGAGGAAAAGAAGTAATGTTCTGTTCTTTTCCCACGATTTTGATCATTTCTTGAAATTATTTTCTAATTGTTCATGAAATGGTGCAGGCCAAAAGGTCATATTTTCAAAATCCGTAAAGTGACTTAGTACTGGTTGACTTTTCAAAGAGGCAATATAATATTTGCTTTACAATTGAATTTTAAGTAATAATGATAAGCATCAACACCAATAGTTCTGTGGATTTGTCGTTTATACAACACATTTAAGAAATTGTTGAAAAAATAGGAGTGACAGCAAAATGACACAATCAAAGACGGACCCTCGAGTTCTACGTACCCGCAAATTAATTATGGATTCCTTCATTAAACTTTCAGAAGGAAAGGAATTTAAGGATATTACGATAAAGGATATAACGTCAGAGGCCATGATTAATCGTGCAACCTTTTATTATCATTTTGAAGACATATACGACTTATTAGAGAAGGCATTATCAGAAGTATTATTAGTTAATTTGGATTATGATATTTACCAAAATGACGCACTGAATGAAGAAGCTTTCGCTAGTATTTTTAAAGCTATAACAAATTTTCAAAAGTCATTATCCAATCGTTGCCATAGAGGATACAAAGATACCATTGCCCGTATTATTAGGGAACAGCTCGAAATCATTTTTTACAAAATGTTGTTAAAACAAAATAGAACTGAAGAGGATGAATCTCTAAAAATTACTGCTGTCATGTTAAGTTGGGGAATCTACGGGGCATCTGTAGAATGGAGAAGGAGTAGTAAGGTACCTCCAGAAGAATTTATCAAATTAGTCATTCCTTCTATAATGTATGGGATTGATATTGAATCTGAAAACTAACAGGTATTTAAGTTGACAATTAAAATAGTTGGGTTCAATATATATGCTATAGCATATATTTAATGATATCCATAAATCCACAGTGGAAGATTTAGTAATATGCCTACCTTTACCTTTATCTTATATCTTAATTAATAGAGGTGAATATATGGATTTACATGATTTAATAGGGTATCTTATTCATCGTACGGATGTAAAAATGACCAATTATTTTACCAAGAGGTTAAAACCTTATGGAGTTACCCCAGAACAATGGGGCATTATTAGTGTTCTTTGCAGCCAAAAAGGCACTACTCAAAAAGAGTTGGCAGAAGCCATTGATAAAGATCAAACTACTGTCGTAAGAATGATACAGTCAATGGAAAAAAAAGGGGTTGTAATGAAGTCTTTTAATAACCAAGACAGGCGTTCACATTACCTTTTCTTAACTGAAAAAGGTGACGATATAAAAAAAACTATCCTGCCTGTGGTTGAAGATGCTCATTATTTCGTTACGAGTAATTTAAGCGAAGAAGAGATCCAGCAATTAAAATCGTTATTAAACAAATTATATGATACACGCTACTAATACTTGTTCCTTATGGATGCTATGCTATTTATAAGGAACAAAGCCAATTTTTCGCATTATATATGCTATAGCATGTATTTTTTACTTGTGTCATATGTAGTTGGAGCGTCAATTATTTTAATTACAAAAGCTAAATGAAGGAGTAGATAGAGATGCTAAATGGAAAAGTAGCAATAATAACAGGAGCAAGTCGAGGGATTGGAGCTGCTACAGCCAAATTATTTGCTCAGTATGGGGCTA
The DNA here is from genome assembly GCF_022603275.1 of Peribacillus sp. Aquil_B1. Classification (NCBI taxonomy): domain Bacteria; kingdom Bacillati; phylum Bacillota; class Bacilli; order Caryophanales; family Bacillaceae; genus Peribacillus; species Peribacillus sp. Aquil_B1. Next base: position 1,501,060 of record NZ_JAKXEE010000001.1, read on the forward strand.
AGGTAGTTGTAAACTATGCCAATAATCTGGGTGCGGCAGATGAAATAGTAGAATTCATCCGCGAAAATGGTGGAAAATCCATTGCTGTTCAAGCAGATGTTAGAAATCAAGAAGAAATGAATTCTCTAGTCAATCAAACTATTTCACATTTCGGAAAAGTGGATATTCTGGTAAACAACGCAGCCATTCACTTTGCTATGAAACCCTTCTTTGACATGGAATGGGATGAATTCAGACCCAAAATTGAAGAGGAAGTGAAAGCAGCTTTCGTTTCAACAAAATCAGTATTACCGATTATGAAAGAACAGAAATACGGGAAGTTAGTTTTCATTTCAAGTGGTTTAAGCCACCAGCCTATGCATGGCTTTATTGCACATGGAACAGCGAAAGCAGCAATTAATTCCTTTGTACGGTATCTGGCTCAAGAATTAGGACCATATAATATTACAGCTAATACAATATCACCTGGTATGGTCGAAACAGATGCTACTAAACATACTCCCGCAGAAGAAAAAGAAAAAGCAGCCATGTTTACTCCATTAGGAAGAATTGCAAACCCTGAGGATATTGCTCGTGCTGCCTTATTTTTCGCAAGTGATCAAAGTGCCTTTATGACAGGAACTTATGTCCCGGTATCCGGTGGCATGGAAATGAATTCATGAATTTATAAAAAATCCAATCTAATTTGACATGATTACGGAGGTTTTAGTCATGAGAAAAATAATAGTAGCCTTTGATAGAGAGCTTGTGATTGCAGAAAGAAATAGTGCAGGATGGAATGTGGAATGTGTCTTTAAATTCTTTCCTCATTGTTTGGATCACAAGTTAATGTAATGGAGTTTGTACCTTTGAACCGAGCTTTACTTAATAATGGAGGTTGCTGCGTTCACCTTTTTATTACGGAACTAAAGGGGCAGGATAGTTCCATAAGGAATACTGTTAAGTGACATTAAAGTTGTTTAAAACATAATAAAGTTGATTAAAAACGTCAGTCATGTTATTCCATTAAGTGACAGATTGCCGAGGAAACAGTTGAAACATATATATGGACAATTATTTGAAAGGATATACTAAGATGAGTGCGATGATATTTAATCTTAATTGGGGACATTTTCGCTACCATCGGAGGTTCATTAACAAAGCGTAGTTAGAGGAGGTTAAAATGGAGAAGTAGGCTGTTTTATTTCATTCATTAGAGGGTGAAAAAATCTACTTCAAAGCACTAAGGATAGAGGATGTTCAAAAGATACATCATTATGCGTCAGATCAAGAGGTTTCACGATTTATTGGCTGGAATTTGATGAGTACTTTGGAGGAAACTCGTCAGTTCATTGAAATAATGTTAAAACGTGAGTCGGCAGGAACTCATTTATATTCCTCCATTGTTGAAAAATTAACTCAAGCAATTATAGGAACAGCCATAATTTTCAATTTTGACCAAGAAGCAAACCAAGCTGAAATTGGTTATGTGTTGCATAAACATCATTGGGATAAGGGGTATGGAACAGAGATTGTTGCATTGATAAGTGATTTTGCATTTAAATCACTTAATCTTCATAAGCTCCATGCTATGGTAGTGCATGCCAATATTGGCTCTGCACGGATACTTGAAAAGAACAGGTATGAGTTAGAAGGACGATTAAAAGACCACTATTTTATAGAGGATAAGTATTATGATGCATTACTTTTCGGCAAAATTACTAACCTGGAAACTTAGCGTTCTTGTACAGATAAAATGAAGAGGTTTGTTGACGATAATTTCAATAAAATATAGTCCCTTCTTGTTCAATTAAAGGGCGCGATTCTTTAATAAGAATCGCTTTTCTTATAGAACTACCATGAAAATAAGTTTCTTTAAAAATGGAAAAATGACAATACTTAAGAAGACCCTGCTCAATCGTTTAAAAAAGAGGAGAGCGTTAATTAATTTGTCTATGGATTAGGGTTGACTGGATTAAGGCAGTATTAGTATTGACACTTCCTAACCATTTTCATTCTTTGTGGTGAATCGCCGATTTTTGCGATTCATGGATGGCTAACGGGTGCGTTAGTTGCAGATCTGAGCTGTCTTTAAGGCAGCTCTTTTCTTATGGAACTAAAGGGGCAGTTTAGTGCTACCCCAAAAAGTTCCATTTGTCCATTGAGCAAAGAAAATAATTACGGTAATGTTAAATTCAAGGGATTATTATGCCAAATAAAAGAGGAGGAAAAAATCATTAATAAGAACTTAATTTTGGTATGTCTAGTGTTTATGTTTTTAACTGCTTGTTCTAATACTCCTAAAGATCCAGAAATATTTTCAACAAATAAGAAAGAAAAGGAAATTGAATCATTGATTTTTAAGGAACTAGACAAGCAGAAGGTTGACGTTGTTGTAGCTTATGGAATATCCACAGAAACCCACTCAGTTAATTTGGGGATTAGAACTTCAAAAGAAGATTTCGATAGTACAAAACAAAATCTGGAAAAAATAGTGAATAAAACTCTTACTAAAAATGGTATAGAAGGTTTAGCAGTAAATATAAAAAAGAAGTAAATTAAATTTGTTGAAAACTGGCCGATAAAAAACGATTTAATGAATTTGTGAAGAAATCTACTTAAACTAACGGGTGCGTTAGCTGAAGATCGGAGCTGTCTTAAAGACAGCTTTTTCTTATGCAACTATCGGGGCAGGATAGTTGAACAAGGGTATGGGCAAATATGGTAAAGTTATATAAAAGTGAAAATCAAAACTGGAGGAAAGAAGAATGGGAGACTTAAATATTTTTTTATCTTTTGGTGCAGGGATACTATCTTTTATATCTCCTTGCTGTTTACCCTTATACCCTGCGTTTTTATCTTATATTACAGGATTATCAGTTAGTGAATTAAAAGACAATAATAACAAATTAAACCGCAAACCAATGCTTCATACACTTTTCTTTTTGGTTGGGTTTTCTATTATTTTTGTAATATTAGGGTTATCAACTTCTTTTATTTACGATCTATTTTATGAATATATTGATTTAATAAGACAAGTAGGGGCTATTTTGATAATTATTTTTGGTTTAATGATTGTTGGGTTTTTTCAACCAAAATTCTTAATGATGGACAGGAAAATAACTTTTAAAAGTCGCCCATCTGGTTATATAGGTTCTATTTTAATTGGGATAGGATATGCTGCTGGTTGGACTCCTTGTATTGGACCAATATTAGGTGCTATTGTAACCCTTGGTTTATCGACTGGACAGGGTTTAGTATATATGATTGCTTATATTCTTGGGTTTTCCATACCGTTCTTAACAATGTCATTTTTTATAGGGAAATCAGGATGGATAAAAAAGTATAACCACAAAATAACTAAATTTGGTGGTAATTTAACAATTATTATGGGGATTGTCTTATTTTTTGATTGGATGACCAAGATTACATCTTTTCTCACAAATAATGTATTTGGTGGCTTTACGGGCTTCTAATGCTTATAGAACTAGTTCTATAAGGGGTACCGTCAGCAAAACTCAGATTTACAAGGGATCTGAATGCAAAAATAGCCACTCCCGTCCAGATTGTTAAATCTTACTAAATAGGAAAAAATCAAGCCCTTACAGTTGTTGTAAAATAACTGTAGGGCTTTTCCTTTTTGAAAGTTATCGACTTAATGAAGGTTTGATTTCCGTCGGAATTGGGCAGACATAGTTAGCTCCATCTAAATTTTCCTTCAGTTCAGCTTTTGCCTGGTCAATGACTTCTGGTTGGAGCAGTATATCGACTGCGGTAGCAGCCATTACTTTGCCGGCATGCAGCATACCTTTGTGGCCGATCGATGTTCCCCCCTGCGCCACAGCCTGCCAGGAATGAAGCTGTGTCCCCATCGCAAAGCAGTTGACTGCGCATTGCACAGTAGGTACAATCCAGCTGACATCTCCAACATCGGTCGAACCGGTCATACGAAAGGTTTTGTTTATATAGGGCATTAACACAGTGGAAAGCTCTTGTTCCTTTATCTTTTGAATTAAGTTTTTGTCTACTGGTAGCTGAGAAAGCGTGCGCAAAATACTTTTCTTATCGGGTTCTGGCATGGTGGTGCGAATTTGACGGGCAAATGCTTTTTCTTCTTCGCTAAATTCTGGGACTCCAACCTTGCGATAATTATCGTACATAACAGCTGCTAATGTTCGATTAGGAATCAAGTTGGAGCACCCTTTATCAAAAATGATGTCAACTTCTGTTTCTGTCATCATGGCGGCACCACGGGCAATCTTGCATACGCGGTGATAAATCTCATCTACCTGCTCCAGTTCTGGAGCCCGCACCATATAGAGTACTTCCGCTTCTGCCTGCACAACATTGGGAGCCAGCCCGCCCGAATTAGTAATAGCATAGTGGAGGCGAGCTTCAGGAATAATATGTTCACGGAGAAAATTAGCCCCGATATTCATTAACTCTAAGGCATCCAATGCACTGCGGCCGAGATGAGGAGAGCCTGCTGCATGGGCCGCTTTTCCTTTGAATTTAAAGTACACCTGATAGTTGGCCACGTTTGTTACCGATGCAACTGCGTTAAAGGAATACGGATGCCAGGAGATAGCCGTGTCCACATCATCGAACAAACCCTCTCGGACCATAATAGTTTTTCCTGAGCCCCCTTCTTCAGCCGGACAGCCGTAATAGCGAATCGTTCCTTTGATTTGATTTTCTTCTATAAAGTGGCGAACAGCTACTGCAGCCGCCAACGAGCCGGTACCCAGGAGGTTGTGACCGCAGCCATGGCCGTTGCCGCCCTGCTTGATTGGATTATGAGATGCGATTCCACGGTCCTGGCTCAGTCCGGATAGTGCATCGTATTCCCCAAGAATAGCCACAACAGGTCCGCCGCTTCCATAGCTCCCGATAAAAGCGGTCTCCATGCCGCCGACTCCTCGTTCTACACTAAATCCTTCTTCTTCCAGTGTTTTGCAAAGCAAATCTGCCGAACGGAACTCTTCAAATCGAGTTTCGGCGTAGTCCCATATACAGTCGCTCACATGGATAAATGTCTTTCTTTTTTGTTCAATAATATCTGCAATTTTTTGACGATTAAACATGAAGAACATCCTCTCTTTTCTTTTAATTAGATGCGAACCATGCTACTCAGCTCTGGAGTTTATCTCTGTAGCTTGGTCACTCGTTTCGTCAGAATGGGTTCGCACAGTCATCCCGACAATAAGAGCAATGAAAAGCGCGGAAATTAAAAACCAGAATCCGGCATCATAGGAACCGTTAAACTGTTGAATCATGAATCCCATGACGGTAGGAGCAATAACGCCAGCTAATTGCCCACCCAAATATACCATCCCAGTAGCCGTGCCTATGGAAGAAGAGGCTATATACTTTAGCGGCATCGTTAACGTGGTGGTCAAGGCTATCGCAATACCGATACTTGCGAATGCGCCATACATTACTACATAAGGGATAGAAGGGGCGTTGATAAAAAAATACAGGGATATCATCCCGATCAGTGCTCCCAAAACAATTAAGTATTTTTCTCTTCCCACCATGTACTTGTCCAGCAACCAACCAGTAAAAAGCATTGTGATGAGACCCATGATGGCCGGAATGGTAGCCACTGCACCCATCGATACCAGGTCAAGGTCCCGCACTTTAACCATATAAGATGGCATCCACGCCGCAGTTCCCCAACTCACTATTGAAATTCCGAAGTAAATCACAGTAAGCTGCCATAACAAAGGAATTTTAAGGGCCTGTTTTAACGACATTTTTTCGCTAGGTGCATTTTTTTGAATGCCTTGTGTTCCTGCAGGATAGAAATACTTCCAGTAAAAAAAGGCAAGTAGCAAACCGACAACACCAAGGAAGATGAACATGAACTGCCAGTCAAAGATACTAATTAGGCTAGCGATAGCTAGTGTCCCTAGCACGCCCGCTAGCTTCCCTGCAGCTAGAAGTCCCGATTTGGCACGTCCGCGCTCTTTTTGCGGAAAGGTTTCCGCGAGTGAGACTTGGCTTGCAGAAGGATAGCTACCCTCCCCAATTCCGAACAAGAAACGGAGAACAATCAGAGAAAGAAACGACCAGGCCATTCCAGTTAGAATGGTAAAAATGGACCAGGCAATTAAGGAAAACAAGATCACTTTCCGTGAGCCAAACCTGTCTGCCAGACTGCCTCCGATTGGCTGCATAATTGCATAACTTAGAAAAAAACTGCTAATCACAAGACCTACCTGTGTTTCCGTTAAACCGAACTCCTTGGAGATAGGAATGACGGCTACGTTGATGGCTATCCTGTCGAAGGTATTGACCATCCAGCCAAGACAGAGAAGAACCATTATCAAGGTTTTCTGTTTACGGTTTGCAGCAAGTGGATCCATCTTTGAACTCCCCCCCCTTTTTTTGAAAGCGCTTTTATATTTGAGCAAGCCAACAATTATCCGGTCCGAAAAACATAAACACATTTAGGTATAGAAGGATATGTGTATATATTTTTGTGTTTATATTTATTTTTAGACACTTTTAAGACGAATTGTCTAAAATTGAGTATAAGTTAATAATCTGAACATTTCAAGTTTTTTTAAAACATTTCCAAGTGGCTCCGAATCTCTTATAATGTTACTAGTGAACGAAAGGAGGGATCGGGTATGATACGTTTGGGTGTCATGATTGCCCAGCATTCCCTGAAAGAGTTGAAAACAGTACCGGATCGGGTCCAGGAGAGCTGCGAAATTGTAATGCTGCCGTATCAACGCTTGCATGAAACGATCGATCTATACCTACAAAACCAGCAGCATGTGGATGGATTTGTGCTGACTGAGCTGGCCTACTATTATTTGATGGAAAAGTGGGAGAAATTCCCTATTCCTACCTATACCTTTCAAATCAGCAAGCAGGAATTCTACGAAAAGTTGTTGCAAATCAGCCTGTCCAACCGGAACCTTGATTTTTCTAGGATCTATATTGACTTTATAGCGAGTCAAAACAACTTTCTTGGATTGAAGCAGGTGCTGAATGAAAAAGACATGCCTCTCATGGTCTCTTTCTCACAAGTGACTGACCAGGTCTATGAAGAGGTACTGAATGAACACATCCAGTTGTGGCAAGAGGGAAAAATCGATTTGTCATTAACCCGGTTGAGTAATATTGTTGAAGATTTGGTCCGCCATGAAGTCCCCCATATTTTCCTGTTCCCGTCGCCTGATTCAGTTGTGCAGCAATTCGAGCAAATCATCAGCGAGCTTTCATTGATTAAACTGGCGGAGAGCCAAATTGCCATTGGCCACATTACAATTGGAAATCCGGACACGGGGAAGCAAAACATCAACGAGTGGGAGTTTCAGCAAATGCTTTTGCACAAATCGCTACTGGAATTCAGCACAGAGCAAAAAGTCCCGTTTCTCATCCAAAAATCCAGTGGAAGCTTTGAGCTCATCAGTTCTTACAAGGAACTCAAGACACTTACGCACAACCTTTCGCAATGCTTGCTTATGTCCTATCTTGGCAAAGTGTTGCCCTTTTCAGTCCACATTGGTTGGGGGGTAGACAATACCATGTACAAGGCGCGTTCGAACGCGCAGTCAGCCAACAACTTGTCCGTAACTAGCCGGTCCCCGGGTACTTATGTGGTGACAGACACGGATAAAATCATCGGGCCATTGGGAGAAGGAAATTGTTTGGAGTACCTGAACGGAGTCAACAAGTCCATCCAACGCATCAGCAAAGACGTGGAAATCTCTACCCTTCAGCTCCAAAAAATCATGGCGGTCATTTCGAAGACAGAAAGCAACGAACTGACAGCGGAGGAGCTTGCTTACCATCTTGATGTCACGGTAAGAAGTGCCAATCGCATTCTTAATCGTCTGGAGGAAAAAGGGGTGGCCCGTATTCTTTACAAAAAGCAGGAAAAGCTGCGAGGGCGTCCCAAGAAAATCTATCAGATCCAGTTTGCCGGCAAGGGATGACTTCAGTCCTACTTGTTGTTTAACATTCGTTCGATGAATTGTTAAGATTTGTTCGTATATAACTGGATTTGGGTAACCTTTTCATTATAAAGAAAGTGTAGAAAGAGGTTACCCATCTTAAACTTTGCGACCATTAAACAAATACTAGCAATAATGCCGGTTACACCCTTATCGTGGTGAAAACCGGCTATTTTTATATCTAGATGCCCTTAACGTTGTAAATCCGCGTCATGCTGGTGGTACCCCTTAATGAACGATAGTGGAAGTTGGAAGAGGACATTCCAATAAATAACTAGAATAAATTTGATATATAGAGAACTCTAATGACGGTGGTGGTCTTATTGAAAAAAAATATTCCAAATAAAATACATATTATAGGTTCAGTTGGTAGTGGAAAAACAACCTTAGCAAGAGAGTTGTCCTCTAAGTTAAATATCCCACTTTATGAATTGGATAATGTTATTTGGAAAAGGTATGAATCTGGAGATATTAGAAGAACTGAAGAAGAAAGAGAAGAACATTTTAATACTATTATTCATTCTGAAACATGGATTGTAGAGGGGGTTCATAATGAAGAATGGGTGTCTAATAGTTTTCGTAATGCGGGGTTAATTATTTTCTTAGATACAAATTATTCAGTGAGAACCTATCGAATAATAAAAAGATTTATCTTACAAAAGATTGGATTAGAAAGGTCAAACTATAAACCCACATTAAATATATTTTTTAAAATGTTTAAGTGGAATAGATACTTTGAAGAATTAGGGAAACCAAATTTCTATAATAAATTTGGGATATACCATAATAAGATATTAGTTGTGACAAATAAGAAAGAAATTAAAAATTACTTCAACTAACATGTGCGTTTGCTAAAGGTCTGAGCTGTCTTTAAGGCAGCTTTTTCTTTATGGAACTAAAGGGTCAGGATAGTTGAATAGAGGATAAAGCTAAAATTAAATGCGAACTTATATTATTATTTATTTAAAGTAAAGGAGGTTGAGATGAATACGTATTGTAAGAGTGCATTAAATCAAATTAAAGTAGCTATAACGACAATTGCTGAGATGATAGAAAAGTTAGAAGAAAATGACTTACAAAAAAGACCTACACCTAATAAGCATTCCATAGGAGAGCTATTAGAACACATTGCTATTATTTGTGAAGCTGATTCGCTTATATCGGACGGGGAATCCCAAGACAAGATGAATAAGTTTTATTCAAGTGTTTCATATAAAAGCCTATATGAGATGAAAGAAGCCTTGATAAAAAATCATCAATTTTTAGAAGATAAATTTATGAATTTTACAGAAGTCGAACTTCAAGAGGAAATTACTTCTTATTGGGGTGTTACATACTCACGTTATGAATGGTAGTTAGAGATTGTAGCTCACGTTTATCATCACAGAGGGCAATTACACTCTATGCTTGTTCATTGTTATGGGATAGACCCAAAAGTTCCATTATTTGAATAGATCTTACTATTCAACAATCAGGTGCGTTAGCATAAGATCGGACCTGTCTTTAAGGTAGCCTTTTCTTTATGGAACTAATAGTAGGAGGAAGTGTAAAATATGATTGAATATAAAGGTGGTAAAGAATATTGGAACGGACGTAAGTGCGATAGTAATTTTGTATTTCGTACATTAGCAGATATGTTCCCTCAAGATTATGAGTTATATATAAAAGAATCAAAAGAATACAAAAAAAAGCATATAGTTCTACACTGTTCTAATTGTAATTATGATTGGGTGAATGATGAAACCGATATTTCAACAGCCCAATGTCCTACCTGCAAATCAATGAGGTTTCTAAAATTATAAACACTTATTTAGACTTTGTGATTGTGAATAAATGTACTTAAACTAACGGGTGCGTTAGCTGAAGATTGGAGCTGTCTTTAAGGCAGCTCTTTTCTTATGGCACTAAAGGGGCAGGTTAGTTCAACAAGGATTTTACCAATATTTGTAGAATGTTCTTTGTTACAAACAATTTTTAGGAGGGGGTAACTTGAACAAAAACAAAGTAGGATGGCTGTTTTTAGGGCTTGCAGGGTGTTTAGGCTTATTATTTATAATGATGGCAGGAGAAGGTTACGGTTTATCAACTAGTAGAATAGACGGGAATATGCAGTTGAATTTTTTAGGGATAAAAATCGCTGACGGTATTACAACAACCACAAGATGGAATCAGTATGGAACATATTTTTATCTATGGAGTTTAGTACCATTAACTTTAACTATTTTCTGTTATCGTAAATTTTTAAAACTTGTACCAACTGTTTCAAACTAATATATATGAGTAGCTGTCTTTTAGGACGGCTTTTTTTATTTATTGTTAAGATTGTGAAAGAGTGTACTTAAACTAACGGGTGCGTTAGTTGAACAAGAATTACACATTAAAGACCAAAAACACTTGGGTACTCAAGTGTTTTTTTATGCTAATTATATTGTTATTTAATCTGCTATTTAACTTGCCAATTCGTATGTTATTTACTTTGTTATTTGGCTTTTTCTCCACGTTATCTGAACTACTTACTAAAAAGCTAGGGTTCTGCCCAACAATTTCACGTTCCTATGAAGTTATGAATAAATTATGCATTAATGATTAAAAAGTAATAACAGATGGAAGCTATTTGGCATAAAATCCCTATCTCCCAGCTTAAAATTATTTCAGAGTTGAATACAAAATATCAAAATTGAAATTTAATTGTAAAATTCACCTCTATCAAAGTGTAATTAACTGAATATTTATATTATTTTTTATATTGGCACAACAATTGCGTATAAGAATATATATACCATTTTAAGGAGGCTCAAATATGCAAGAAAATCTGATTAAAAAAATTGGAGGTTCTGCGTCAGAACATTATGATAGTGATGCTGCACAACTGGCATCGCTTGGATATGAATCTGAATTTCGCCGCGACATGAGTCCGTGGGCAAACTTTTCGCTAGGGTTCACTTATCTTTCACCTGTAGTAGGTGTGTACTCACTATTTGCATACGCACTTGCGCAAGGTGGCCCACCTATGATTTGGAGTTTTTTCATCGTTGGACTCGGACAATTACTAGTCGCACTTGTCTTCAGTGAGATTGTTGCGCAATACCCTGTTGCAGGAGGAGTTTATCCTTGGGCACGAAGACTATGGGGGCGCAAGTGGGCGTGGATGACTGGCTGGGTTTACTTAATGGCCTTGCTTGTGACGATTGCCAGTGTCGCGTACGGAGCTGGACCTTATCTAGCACAAGTTTTGGGTTTTGAAGTATCGGTGGACTCCGCGATTCTTTGTGCAGTAGTCCTTCTTGCACTATCGACTATCATCAATTTTCTTGGCACAAAGGTTCTCGCAGCTGCAGCAGTTATTGGTTTTGCTGCTGAACTTATCGGTGCGCTTGTAGTTGGATTTTGGTTGCTTATCACACAAAGGGTGCACGGTCTTGATGTGCTCTTTGATTCTTTTGGTGCTCAAGGTAGTCATAGCTACATGTATGCATTTGCAGCAGCTGGATTAATTGGAATTTTTCAATATTATGGGTTCGAAGCCTGTGGTGATGTTGCTGAAGAAGTACCGAATCCAGGTGTTCTTATCCCAAAGGCAATGCGTCGGACCATTTACATTGGCGGTGCTGCAGCAACTTTTGTTTGCCTTGCTTTAGTACTATCAGTTGCTGATATCCCAGCAGTTATCGCTGGTAAGGACGTAACGCCTGTTGATACCTTACTAAACGATGCATTTGGTGCTGTTGGCGCGAAGATTGTACTGGGTATTGTGTTGATTTCTTTCCTTTCATGTGTAATGAGTTTACAAGCGGCAGCAAGCAGACTTGCCTATTCGTATGGCCGTGATGACATGATTGTAGGAAGCCGATTGTTAAAGAAATTTTCGGCTGCTCGTCACATTCCACCTTATGCGCTGCTTCTTGCCGCAATTGTCCCAGCCCTCATTGTGCTTGGATCAAAAGTGTCTACAGATGCGCTCACAAAGGTAATCAGTTTTGCGGCATTTGGCATTTATCTTGGATTCCAAATGGTTGTCTTTGCTGCACTTCGAGCTAGACTAAAAGGATGGAAGCCAAGTGGTAAGTATCAATTGGGCAAGTGGGGACTGCCCGTCAATATTGGTGCGCTTGTCTACGGAATCATCGCAATGATCAACATGTGTTGGCCAAGAACGCCAGATGCACCTTGGTATGATAACTATATCGTGCTCGTTTCAGGAGTCATAGTTGTAGGTATTGGTTTACTGTATATGATGATTCATCGTAGCTACGGACATAGCAATGTGCCGTATAATGTTGCGATACCGAAAAAATATATCTCTCATAAAAACAAGCGCAATGACATGTCAATGTAGGTTTGTTGCTAACTCATATTAGCCACTCTAAAGGGTTTTCCTTCTTCACTTTTTTTATTCGTAAAAATCTCTTAAACTTTGTTTACCAGAAATTATATTTTCACTCGTTTTTTTTTCACACATCCCGTAAACTAGACTGGACACTCACATATTAAAACAGAAGGGTTCGAGATCTTTTAAAGATTCTCGAACCCTTCTGCGTATGTTCAATTATTCTATCAACGGAGACTTACATTTTACTAATTTTTTATTCATCCCCATCAGTCCTTCAAGTAATATCCTCTAAAAATAAGGGGGAGGGCGATAAAATGTGGTGTGTTTTTATTGGTATAACACTTCTTCTTTTGGTAATTTCATGATGTCAATCAAATAATATTGAGGAAGTAGAACTTATTTATCGTTTAAAGTTATTCCCCCATGGCAAAAATGTTTTAAAAAAGAGGTGATTTATTATAGCTACTATTAAAGTTAATGATAATGGTTCATTACGTGTATCAGGGAATGTAGAGCTAGTCGATGGTGAAGGGAATAAAATTGAAACAAAAGAAGCCTTTTCCCTATGCAGATGTGGACTTTCCGATAATAAACCTTTTTGTGACGGATCCCACAAAAGTAATTTCGAAAGCGTAGTTAGGGCTGAATAAAGCTAGTGGGACAGAAGCTTTAGGGCACCCTTTTGGGAAATCGAACCCCAAAAAGTCGCCCGATTCATTTTTCTTTTACGAAAGAGTATGTTGTAAAGAATAGAGAAATATTCAACTAACAAGTGTGTTAGCTGAATATCAGAGCTGTCTTTAAGGCAGCTTTTTCTTTATGGAACTAACGGGGCAGGTTAGTTGCATAAGTGAAACCATAAAACAATTTATAACGTCATATAAATAAAGGAGGGAGTTTATGATAAGATATTTAGGTTTTATAACTGTCAGCATAATGTTTTTGCTTATAGTTGGTTGTGCCAATATAGAGACTGATTCAAAAAAATTTGTTCATTCTGATACTGATATTGTGAATAGAAATAATGGTGATATTAAAAACGAAACTAGGTTAAAAGAATTTATTAAGAATACAGAAACAGGGAAAAAGGATAGTATTCGTGTGGTTACTTACACAAAGGAAGGAGACCCAATACTAACTGATTTAACATATAACGGAGAGCAGCTTGAAATTACTGAGGATACCACTAGAGATGAGTACGGTAGTGGAGAAATTAACACATTTGGATGCGAGAAAATTTTAGTTGAAGGAAACAAATACTCTATCATTGGTTGCCAAGGTTACGAAACACCTTATTACTTAGCAGAAGGTAATTAATGTGATTATCGACTGTGTAATCCTCAACGACCCTCTATCACACCGTAATTCGAGTACATCCTTCTTCAACTAACGAGTGCGTTAGCTGATTATCGGAGCTGTCTTTAAGGCAGCTTTTTTCTTATGGAACTAAAGGGGCAGTTTAGTTGAAGTGGAGAATTAGTTATTTAGCCTTTATTTTACATTCTAAAAAACACCTGAATTTTTGTTATTACCTAGTCTTTCCAAAAACTATCTACATATTTGGTATAGAGTCAACAGATAATAACAAAAAATGTTAAAGGAATGAGAAAAATGATGGATTTTTTAGAAGACATATCTACCTTACCTTATGTATTAAAGGCATTGTTAATTTTTTGTACTGCAATTATTCTTCTGCGTATCGCAGGAAAGAGATCACTTGCAGAAACGACAGTTTCGGAAGCTGTGTTAAGGATATCGATTGGTGCTGTACTAATCCAACCTTTAGCATTGAAAGAGGAATGGCAAGCAGTATATGCTGGAACTTTGCTCATTATAGGAATTGTATTATTAGCAAAAATACAAATATGGTTTCCAAAATCCAGAAAGTTTATTAATGGAGTACCATCAATACTAATTAAAGATGGAAAGGTGAAGTTAGAAGAGCTAAAAAAAGCCAGATTAACGACAGATGAGGTGCAAAGTGCACTTCGCCAAAAAAATATAGGAAATGTCGAAGATGTGGAATTGGCGATATTAGAGTCCAACGGTAAAATAGCGACTAGCCTAAAGCCAAATAAAGCACCTGCAACCAAAGAAGATATTCAAAAAATTTTAGATATCTTAGCTGAGAATGGTATTCGTTCCTCATCACAAAATCAGTCTGAAGCGAAAACGCCACCATTATTTAAAGAAGCTTATGACGAGGGAGACATAGTGGACTATAAATCTTAGAGGCATTAAATAAGCTGTTTTTTTCTTTAGTACAAAGATAATACACAATACATAAGCATTGTTCTTCAACTAACGGGTGCGTTAGCTGAAGATCGGAGCTGTCTTTAAGGCAGCTTTTTCTTATAGAACTAAAGGGGAAGGTTAGTTGTATAAAGAAAATTAAAATTTTGTGGTAAAATTAGTTAATTATGTAGATTATGGATGATATTGGATAAATGAGTAATTGGTTATACACTCTTTATGCTGTAATTTTAGGAATAGTAGCTACGTTTACTGGGGAAATTGTAACCTTTGTTATGTTGGGGGTTATTCTAATTGCATTGAATAATATAAATTCAACTCTTAAAAAGATTTATCTTCAAAATAATGAGAGAAGTAATAACGTAGATAAATAGATGTGAAAGTAATTTGATTTAAAAAACTAACCGGTGCTTTACTTCAATAACAGGAGCTGATTAGAAAAGCTCTTTATCTTATGGAACTAAAGGGGCAGGATAGTTCAAGAAGAATTGACACAAGAAGGTCGTCAATGAAGGCGATCCTCATGTGTCAATTTTTAGAATAAGTGATTTGTAATTGGAATATTATGTTTAAATAAAAGCGGGCAGAGCAGTTTTTTTGGTATTGATGGTGAGAGTATTGGGGGAAATGATTATCTTCGTGAAAAGTCCTATGATTCATTAAACCTAAAACAGTTTAAATTATAATTCTTAAGGGGTGTTTATTTATAGTAATAAATAGAAATAAAAATGAGAGTTTAATTGGAAGCGCTCTGTTCATTGTAGAGGTAGAGATTTACGAACTCACTGGTCTGGCGGCCGAGGTGACCTCATGACAGTAATGAAAAAGCAGCTAATTTCACATTTGATGAAGAAGCGTAGATATTGGGGTTATGGTGCCGCTATAGCGGTAATGCCTTATCTGTTAATCAAAATCGCCTGGACTTTTGGTCTCTTCATGCCGACCGAACAAATGGGCGACCCAAGTTGGCGCACTGCAAACGCAGTAACAATGGTTCTAGCTGCAGTTGGTTTCCTGTTAGCATTGGCGTTTAGCATGACATGGGGTGAGCGACTGCCCGCCTGGTTGGTTGCCTTGCCCGTCTGGGTAGGTACTGGTTTACTTATTCCTATGCTGTTGCTGGCGCCTGTGCTTGGTCCTGCTGCTATGATACGTGATCAGCAGGCAGGGGCTGCCAACATTTGGGTATATGAGCAGATTTTCGTAATGGTCTCACTGGTTGGAGTCGGCATCTGCCTGCCTTTCGCCTTAGCTGGATACGCTAAAGAGCGTTGGCCAGAGGCATTTGCCGATCCAATCGACATTGAATTACTCCCGGGCAACAGCCAGAGACTGCATATCACCTTGGCTAGGCTTGTCGCGGCTGGATGTATCCTGCTTGGAATTATTAAGCTATTCTGGGCGGTCGGTGGAACTATTGGCATCAACCCAGCTATGTTGGATAACCGCGATTTATGGTGGCACCTATTGTCGTTGAGTACCGGTGTATGGGCCTTCGCGGGGGCGTGGGGTTTGTTGGTACTGACCACCCGCCGCGGGTTGAAGAGGTTCTTCCCTCCTATGGCAACTGCATGGATCTCGTCGGGAATGCTGTTCTCTTATAACCTCTTTAACCGCTTGGCCGCCACTCGCCCCGATGCACAACCTGCTCTAGAGAACCCGCTTGCATATGTACTAACCACTGAGTTAGGTAGCGCCTTGGGAGTGATGATGGGAATAATTATCCTGATGGTACTGCACGACCGCCGGAGTGCCATGCGTAGTTTTAGAAGTAATTAACGTTCCTAATAATATTGAATTATATATTTATAAAAAGAAAATAAATTAAATGAAAAGGCCCCCAATTTTGAGGACTTTTACATGTACGATTCTTTACATTATCATACATTAAAATCAAGTAAAAAAAATTCCCTTGTTCAGCTAAAGTGTGCGTCGTACTAGAAAATGGTCACTGATTATCAAGACCGCGATCTAGGTGAGCGATCAAAAAATGAAGGCATCCTCATAAGAGAAGAAAAAGTCGTGTCAGAAAATAAATAATTCCCAATCAAAAAACCACACATCATGGTGTGGTTTTTCATTTTTCTTCCTTTTATGCTTCTTTTACATCCATTCCCTTCATCATCGAACGGTCTTGGAGGCTTTCGGAACGCATGCTATATGCCACGAGCTTCTTCTTGTCCTGTTTTACGACATCCACATGGTCACCGTACACGAACACCAATAACCGAATATCCTTTTTTCCTTTTTTCGTATCGATGACCAATGGCTTAACACCGCTCTCCGGCTGTAAAAACAAGGAATCGTTTCCAGGAAATATATGATTTTTCTTCAAAACCATCGCGTGGTTAACATCCTGAATCACTTGGTTCTTCTCTTCCCCTTCCAAGCGTTTTCCGTCCATCGTGATCACGGTATTCCCGTCACTAAGTGTTGGATGCATCTTAAATTTATTCAAAAGCCAATTGACGACATCGGTTGGAAGGCAGGTAACAACTAGTTTAAATATCGTTAAAATAATGGTCAAAATCAAAACGGGTCCTGTCATTTTTTCATCATCTCCGTATGTTATATAAGCCTCATTATAAACAGCTGCCTCTATATTACCAAAAGAATGGACATTTTTTCTTTCGAAAATATGTCCATTCTCGTAACGTTTTCCTTTTGGGGCGTGCGGTATAAACTAACGGACAGGGGGTTGCTTCCGCAGCTCCTTTCATATTGAAAAGGGTAGATTAGTCTAAGAAGCGTAGTGTATTCATAACGGGTGCTTTACTTCAATAAGAGGGTTGCTTTGGCAGCTCTTTTTCTTATGGAACTAACGGGGCAGGATAGTGGAATAAAAAGTGAATTAATCCATTATTATCTGTATTATGCTAACTGCATAAATCAGTTGTACAGAGATAATAAAGTTGTTTAATTTGCAATTATTTTGCGGTAATGAAATTAAATATCAAATAAAGGAAATATCTTCTTGACAGTCGAATATTAGCCTAGAACCATAATTAACTATTCCGATGAGGAGGATTCTTGTGCGTCCACGACCATTATCTATTGAAAATCCAGAGTATGATAGGTATGTTAGTCTTGTGCCAGATGGAGATATTGAAGAAATACTTAGTAAGCAACGAACTAAGACCATTACCTTCTTGAGCGGCATATCAGAGGAGTCAGCAAGGAAGGCGTACGCACCAGGGAAATGGACTTTAAAAGAAGTGATTGGGCATTTGGCCGACGTGGAACGTGTGATGTCGTATCGAATGCTTGCCATTGCAAGAAATGAAAGTGCACCACTCCCAGCAATGGATCAGGATCAATACGTTTCTGCGGCAAACTTCAACAAATTATCCTGGGAGCAGCTACTAGCTGGTTTAGACACGGTACGCTCCAACACGTTAAGTCTTATTTCAACCATTGATGATGCAGCGTGGGATCGTAATGGAACTGTAATGAACAGCCCAGTTTCGATAGGTACCTTTGCATATGGCATTGTCGGGCACGAGTTACACCATATGAAAGTGATTAGTGATAAATACTTATAAGTCTTTTTCTATTAATGAAAAAACCTAATTTCTCATTTAATGCTGAGAAATTAGGTTTTTTAATATTGAAACTTCCTTAACGTTGTAAATCCGCATTTTCCTGACTCTACCCCTTAATGAACTAAAGGGGCAATATAGTTGAAGAAGGAACTAAAATGTAAATCTCGAATATTTAATGTAATCGGATAGCTGAAAATTTGATGACAGACAGGAGTTAGATACGATGATAAAAGGTTTCGGAGGAATATTTTGGAGAACCAAGAATCTTGAAGTTATAAAAAAATGGTATAGTGAAGTATTGGAGATTGAAATAGAAAATTGGAATGGGACTGTGATAAAACCCCAATTAGGAAATGAGACTATCTTTTCTTTCTTTACTGAGAATGACAGGTATTTTCCAACAGAACAACAAGTGATGTTAAATTTCCAAGTACATGATTTAAACGAGACTATTAAGCATCTTGAACATATTGGTGTACCTCTTGCAAAGAAAAAAGAGATTAGTGAATTTGGAAAGTTTGTTTGGATTGAAGATCCTGAAGGTCGACTGATCGAGCTTTGGGAGAAATAACGAGTTGTCATTCTTTTGCTACTGAGCTAACGGGTGAGTTAGCTCAAAAAATTGCGACTCTGTCGTTCCAGCTTCGGATTAAAAACAAACAGTCTCCTGAAAAAAGGGTATTTTAGGAAATTATCTACTTCGTGTACTTATCTTAATATCCTTTCAGTGATGGCGTTCCGGGACAATATTCAACATTAGGGCGCGATTCTTGAATAAAGTAAACTTGTCTTAATAAACTAACGGGTGCTTTACTTCAATAAAGGAGGTTGCTGCGGCAACCTTTTTCTTACGGAACTATAGAGGCAGAATAGTTGAAGAAATGATATTATTATGGATTAAATTAACATGACATTCGGGAAGGTTGAGCAAAATTGGAGATTTGGAAATTAAGTGAAAAAGTATCGGAAATTAGCGATGTAATACCTTATTATTTTTTTAGTCTATTCTTGTCTTGTATCTCTTTTTCTGTTTTTATAATTGTATTTAGTGGAGAACCCTCTTGGTTGTAGTTATTGCCTGTTATTATTTATTCTTTTTATGTTGTTATACCTTATTTACTTTTTGCAGTACCATTGCAAATTATAATTAATAAACGCCCGAGAAAATTTAATGTGTTTTATCTTTTAATTTACACGGTACTTTCTTTTGTGGCAGTATTTTTATTTAATGTAATGTTATTTAGAGTTGAACCTACATATTTAGTTAAAACCCAAATATATTACGGTTTTAGTTTTGCAGCTGCTGCTATTTATTGGTTTTGGGATTCTGTCTTCTTACAAAAGAAAAACTGAAATATCCTAGTTCTTCAGCTAACAAGGTACGTTAGCTGAAGATCGGAGCTGTCTTTAAGGCAGCTCTTATCTTATGGCACTATAGGGGCAGTTTAGTTGAATAAGAAGGGGATTATTTGTAATTAAATGGAATATATATTTGATCATTATATTTTCATAAGGGGTAAATTCAATGTATATAAGAAAAGCTACATGTCCTTTGTCTCCTTGTAAAACCAATTGCTAAACGTTTTTCGTAAGGGATGTTATTAAAAGAAATTTATTAACAGAAGCACAATTAGTAACCTTCTATCTCAAATTCTGATTGAAGGTTACTTAATTTTACACAGAATTAGTTTACTAACCGTATTCAACTATCTCTTATTTATTGAGATGTTTAATTCATACCATATACTATCCTTTTCTTCGGAGTATGATTGGCAACAAAAATTCCGATTAAAATAATCGTTGCACCAATATATTCTTGCATGACCATCTTTTCACCAAGGAATAGAAAGGCAAAAATTGCGGCAGTAATGGGTTCTAACGAAAAGATAAAGCCAGTATTTTCTGGTGTAGTGTAGTTTTGCGCTATTGATTGAACGACAAATCCAAAAGCAGAGCAAATGATTGCTAAACTGACAATGGCTGCCCAACTAACAGCACCTATCGGCCATGAAAATGGCTCAAAAAGTAATGATGCAATTAGCCCCAGTATCCCCGTAAACCCGAGCTGAAAAATTCCAAGCTGAAAGGCATCTACCGTTCGTGCAAAATAATTATTCGCTACAATATGGATGGCATATAAGAAGGCTGTTAATAAACAGTAAAGTATCCCGATTTCAAAAGTGAATGAATCTTTCAATGAAAGCATTGTGAGTCCTGTGAACGTAATGAGAGTGCCCAACATAACTTTGCGTACTGGTAATTTCCTTTTAATGACAATCATAATCAAAGGAACGAAAATAACGGTGGTCGTAATTAAAAAGCCAGCTGTTGAGGCACTGGTGGTTTGCATTGCAAAGCCAAATGTAGCAAACACACCACATAATATAATACCTAAAACTGCACTCGCTTGGATCGTTTGCCGATGGACATGCCGTATTTTTTGAAAAAACAATAGAGCCATTACAATGAATGCAATAATAAATCGAAATGCGACAAGCATAAATGGCTGAACTTCACCTATGCTGAACTTCGTAAATATATAAGATGAACCCCAACCCATTGTAACGAAGACTAATAGAATATTAGCTTGTTTTTGTGTCATGTTAATCTCCCTCTCTATATAAGTGGTATAATCGTAGCATCCCTTTTGTTATTAGGGAAACGAATGTTTTTAATAAAACTATTAGATTTACTAATATAGAGGTGATTAAACATGAATGCATATTTCGCACTTCTTGCGGTACTTGATACGGGTAGTTTTACAAGTGCAGCAAAACAACTTGGTTATACGCAATCAGCTGTCAGCCAGCTTGTTCATACAGTAGAAGCTGACTTGGAAACGCAGCTTATCATTCGTTCACGGACAGGAGTAACACTGACACCAGATGGAGAGCAATATTTACCGTTTATTAAAAGTATTTGTAATGCAAATAGAGAATTGCATGAAAAGAAAAAGGAAATGCAAGGGTTAGAACGAGGGACTATTCGAATTGGAACATTTTCGAGTGTGGCATGCCACTGGTTACCACAATGGATGAAGGAATTTAAAATACTGTATCCTAATGTCCAATTTGAAATTAACTTAGGTGATTATACGGATATTGAAAACTTAATTAAAGATGGGGTAGTAGATTTTGGCTTTGTGAATCCGGATGCAGTGACACAACTCGAAATGATTCCTATTCAACAAGATGAAATGCTTGCGTGTTTACCATCAAATCATCATTTGGCAATGCGTGATAAAGTCCTATTACAGGAATTATTAGAGGAGCCTTATATCCTATTAGATGAAGGGGCTGTTAGTGAACCTCTTAATGTATTTCACCGACACCTATTTGAACCGAAAATCGAATATCGTGTACAAGATGATTATGCCATCATGTCCATGATTGAGCAGGGACTAGGTCTCTCAATTTTGCCTTCATTAATATTAGAACGTTTACAATATAATATTGTGACAAAATCGATTGAACCTCAAGTAATGCGAACTATAAGTATAGCTTTTAAAGAGAAAAGTATTTTACCGATAACAAGTCGATATTTCATTGACTTTATTGTAGCGAAGGGAACGGATTCAGTTATTTAAGAAAGATAATTCTGATAAAATGCTATTTCACAAGTTGCAAAAGAGTGATGAAAGATGAGCTATTAAGGAAACTAAAATGAATTGAATTGGATCCTGGCATAAAACATGAATCAAAACCGCATAGTGAAGGGATTGAGGAATTTATAACAGTAATTAAAGGCGAAGTTGAAATAACAGTTGGTAAACAAAATTTCACTCTTTCTATGGGGATGGAATACGTTACGCTGCTAATGTCTACCATAGCTTTGAAAATAAAACGGATAGTGAAATAGCATATCAACAAACGACCTTTTATTCAGGAATGCATCAATAAGCACCCCCCCTTTTTAGACGGTTTAAATTAACCAGAAACATTTACTGACAGATCTTATATAACGGATAGGGCAGCATTCCTGTAATAAATGAAGTGTGATAGGATCAAATTTGTGAAATAGTACACTTCAACTAACGGGTGCTTTACTTCATTATGGAGTGAAGCCTTTTTCTTATTCAAGTAACGGGGCAGGTTAGTTAAATATAGATGGTAA
Organism: Peribacillus sp. Aquil_B1; assembly: GCF_022603275.1. NCBI lineage: Bacteria > Bacillati > Bacillota > Bacilli > Caryophanales > Bacillaceae > Peribacillus > Peribacillus sp. Aquil_B1. The sequence goes on from NZ_JAKXEE010000001.1 coordinate 1,523,247, forward strand.
TTATTAGAGAAAGTTAAATAAAACTGATTAATCTTTTAGAAACATTACATACACCGAACACTAGAATTGTTATAAAATAAACAAGGCAAGAGATATTATATTGTCAATAACAGTGATTGAGAGTAAGCCCTTCAGAGCAATTTTAGGGCTTTTTATTTTTAAATACCATGATTTGATATAAATGCTTGTTAAACTAAAGGGTAGCGTTTCTTTAAAAAAGGAATGCTCTTTTCGTATCCAATTAAAAGGAAGTAAATGTTATTATTATATTAAAGATGGTTTCTCTTCTATTATAGGTGGAGAAAGCTTTAATACGATATATACTACAATATTAACTTTGGAGGCACACAACTGCAATAAGACTTATAACGAAATTAAGTTCTTGATATATCCCGTCAAGGACATTATGAAACAGTGCTTTAATAAAGGAGGTGTATAAAATGAATGAAAATAAAGGTACAGAAATAGAAGGTAAAGCAGAAAACATTCTATCTCAGATCAATAGTAAAACTAAGCTAGGCGACTTACGAAAAATCGCGAAGGACATTAAAAAAGATCACGAACTAGCTATGGAACTTTGGTCAACCGAAGAGTTTTTGCCCAGACTATTGGCAATCTTAATTATGGACAAAAAACTTCTTTCACAAGATGTGCTAAATATGCTTGATAATGATATGCAGACTCACTCTTTTGATGAGCGAAATAACTTAATGGATTGGTTAATGGCTAATCAGCTAACCAAAGACAAGAAGAAAATTGCATTGATGGAGTCATGGGAAAATAGTCCTTCTGCTCTTCAAAGGCGAGCTTTCTGGTATTATCAAGGGCGATTGAGATGGACTGGACAAACACCGCCTGATAACACCGCATACTTGCTATCTGCATTAGAAGCTAATATTACGCAGGAAGAACCGGAAGTTCAATGGGCTATGAATTTCACCGCAGGCTGGATAGGCGTTTATGATGAAAAGAATCGTGCTCGTTGTATTAAACTTGGTGAGAAAACGGGTCTTTACAAAGATGAAATAGTGGCAAAAGGATGTACTTCCAGCTATTTGCCGGAGTTCATTACAATTGAAGTTAACAAACGACATAGTAATTAGTAACCTCTGAAAAATTTATTAGGGTTTAATGCAAAAAATAAAGGAATTCAAAGCCTCAATATGAAAATTGTAATAGGCTTGGACCGAAAAATAAAGAAAACAACGCGTTATGGCAGCTAGTTAGTGAAATATGCAAGGAAGCTGTAAAGGATTAACCCACTATCTCTTTTTGGTCTGTAGGGCGCTTATCTTTAAGAAGAACCACTTTCCAGCTGCACAGTACAACGATACTGTTAAGCAGGAAATAAAAAAGGACGATTTCCACATAAATGGTGATCGTCCTTCTTCAACTAATGGGGGCGATAGTGAAAGAACGGGTATCGGTGCAGCGAGCCTTATTTATTATAGAACTAACGGTGCAGGATAATATAATAAGAAGAATATGTCTTATGTCTCATAGACGAATATTATTCATGAAGAAAGGGATGATTACGATGAAAAAATTATCTTATAGTGGTTTAAAATATGGGGAAAGAGATGTGGAAGTAAAATTACTGGTGGATATACAAAATGATTGGTTTGAGATAACGCATACGAAGGAAGTGTCTCAAGTAATGAATAAATCAACAGGTGAATATATCATAGTAAAACGAAACACCCTGAAATTTGAGGTTGTTTCATAGTACGATGAGATTGTGAAGTATTGTACTTAAAGTAACAGATGCCTTAGTTCTATAATGATCACTATAAAAATAATCAACTATTTTATAAAAATTGTATACTAAATCACTGGAAAGAACCCATTTTGATCAATCTCTTTTCAAAATGGATTGTATTTATTTACGAATATGAGGGTTCAGGAGGACCTTTTGATCAATCTTTATTTCAAAGCTACAGTTGATTCTTTTTTTAACAGGTGCTTTAGCACAATACATATAATGAACAAAGCTGGAAAGTTCCCTCCAAAGAAAGGAATAAGAATGGCCGAAAATCAATTTGATTTTTCGGCCATTTTAATATGTGAAAAAGGGGAATCCAAGAATAATTTTTCTAAAGATGCACTATTGTCTTCAGCTAAAAGTTTAAAACTAGCACCTTTTAGATTACCAATCAAATATCTTTATGCTGCTCATTCTTTTATTCATGCTTTCTACTATCCGTTCAGTAAAAACAAAGTCATATCTAGCCGATTGTGATAATTAAGGTATAATGATAGGGGAAAGATATTTTGTAACGGATTAGGTGAAGATGATCATGAAGCTAATCATTGCGGAGAAACCAGATCAAGGTTCAACGCTAGCGGCTCAATTTAAAACGAAGAAACAGCAAGGCTATATAGAAATCATGCCGAATGAAGTTTTTCCCGATGGAGCTTATGTAACTTGGGCCGTCGGGCATTTATGTCAACTTGTTTCACCGGAAACCTATCATTCAAAATGGAAAAAATGGTCGATGGAAACGTTGCCGATGATTCCTGAGAAATTTCAATATGAAGTGACCCGACAAAAGGCAAAGCAATTCAATGTTGTGAAGACCTTGCTTAGGAAACCGGAAGTCGATGAAATCATTCATGCAGGTGATGCCGGTCGTGAAGGAGAATTGATTGTACGCAATATCGTTAATCTATGCAATGTCAATAAACCGATGAAACGTTTATGGATTTCCTCTTTGACCCCTAAAGCGATTTATGAGGGATTCCAAAATCTTAAGAGTGAGGAAAAAACCAGGCCGCTCTATTATGAAGCGTATACGAGAGCTTGCGCGGACTGGGTTGTGGGAATGAATGCGTCGAGAGCGTATAGTATTTTATTGAAACAAAGGGGCGTTTCGGATGTGTTTTCAGCTGGAAGGGTTCAGACTCCGACTCTTGCTTTGATAGTGAAGCGGGAAATGGAAATTGAGCAATTCAAGTCTGAGCCATTCTGGGAAGTGTTCGCTGACTTCAAGATGGATGGAAAGAAATATCAGGGAAAATGGCAGCAGAACAATGATCCGAGAATAAAGACAAAAGAAATGGCTGATAAAATTGCCGCCTTTTGCAAGGGTAAGGAAGCTGAAATAGCTGAAATGGATACTGAAAGAAAAGAATTTCAGCCGCCATTGTTATTTAATCTATCGTCATTGCAAGCGACAGTGAACAAGATTTATAAATACTCACCGAAACAGACGCTTGATATCGTACAAAGTTTATATCAAAAAGGAATCGTTTCTTATCCACGTTCGGATTCCAATTATGTAACGGAAGGAGAAGCCGAAACATTTCCCGATATCTTGCAAAAACTAAGCGGATTTTCAGAATATGAATCCCTGTTTCCTTTGCCGCAACCGAACATCATGAATAATAAAAGGTTTGTAAATGAAAAAAAAGTGACTGATCACTATGCAATTATCCCGACGGAGCAGGTAACCGATCCGAAGCGGCTTTCCGCCGAAGAACGGAATATATACGACTTGGTGGTACGCCGGTTGATTGCGGCCCATTATGAGAAAGCCATTTTCGATTACACCACCATTAAAACGCTTGTCGATAAGCGTGCGGAATTCATTTCTAAAGGCAAGCAGCAAATTCAAGAGGGATGGCGCAAAGTGATTTTCCAAAATGACAAGGATGATGATGATATCATTTTGCCGTCCGTTTCCAAAGGGGATACTGGAAAGGTCGCCAATATAAAGGTGAAAGAAGGAAAAACCCAGCCTCCTAAGCGTTATACAGAAGGTCAGCTGATCACTTTGATGAAAACGGCCGGAAAGCATCTGGATAATGAAGAATTAGAAAAAGTGCTGATGAAAACCGAGGGTCTCGGGACCGAAGCAACTCGGGCTGGCATCATTACCATGCTCAAAGACCGTAAATACATCAATGTCAAAAAAAATCAGGTTTTTGCGACAGATAAAGGGAAAGTACTGATTACTGCCATCGGGGAGAAGATTCTGGCTTCACCTGAAATGACAGCCAAATGGGAACAGCGTTTAAGGGAAATCGGTGAAGGAAAAGCTTCAGCTGGCGGCTTTATGGAAGCAGTTAAAAAGATGTCAGCAAAAATCATCAGTGATGCCGTGGAATCATCGGAAAGCTGGGATTTTCAAGGGCTGGACACCGAGTCGATTCAACGGAGCGGCCCTAAAAAAAGAAGCTCGGCATCTGTGGGCAGCTGTAAACTATGCGGTTCTAAGATAGTCGATAAAGGGGAATTCTATGGATGTGTAAATTATCAAAAAACAAAGTGTAACTTCACGATCTCCAAAAAAATCCTTAATAAGAAAATCAGTCAAGCAAATATAAAAAAGCTGTTGGCGAGCGGTGAAACGGATTTGATAAGCGGTTTTAAAAAAGGCGAAAAAACCTTTGATGCCATTTTATCGTGGTCCGATTCTGAAAAGAAAATCAGTTTTACATTCCCAACAGAACAAAACGTCAAGCAAACTTGAGAAGAAACATCATTAAAGGCGCCCTGAGACTTATATCTTCTTGTTTCGGGGTCGTTTATATAGTAAAATTTTTAGATATGCGTTTGAATGGGAGGATTCCGAATGCCTACACCGAGCATGGAGGATTACATAGAACAAATTTATTTACTTATTGAAGAAAAAGGATATGCAAGAGTTTCCGATATTGCCGAAAATCTTTCCGTCCACCCATCTTCTGTTACAAAAATGGTACAAAAACTGGATCAGGAAAAATATTTGATATATGAAAAGTACCGGGGTCTCGTTTTAACTGCAAATGGGAAAAAAGTTGGTAAAAGGCTCGTATACCGTCATGAACTTTTAGAACAGATGCTGAGGTTGATTGGGGTCAAGGAAGAAAATATTTATCATGATGTAGAGGGGATTGAACACCACCTTAGTTGGAATGCCATCGATAGGATTGGCGACCTGGTTGAATTCTTTGAAGAAGCTCCTGATCGTGTCGGGGATTTACGAAAGATACAAAAAAGAAATGAAGAAAATTCAAAATAAGCTGCCTCTGGCAGTTTTTTTTTGTATTTGAAGATCACTTAGCGGGAGACGTTTTAAAAGAGGATTTTTGAATTAAGAGCAGAATAGCTATAGGGAAGCCCCGGTATTTTGATTCGGGTAAATATTTTACAGGAACTCATTTAATTAGGGGTTAAATAGGAGGGTGAATTTCTGATGAATATACATACATGGCATAAAGAGTCGAAAAAGGAATGGGATGTTTTTGCACCAATGTGGGTGAAGAATTCGCAAGAAATGTGGGAAACGGGGAGCCGGAAAAATATTATACCTTTCTTTTCTGAATTTGTACCTTTGGGAGTGAAGGTGGCTGACATAGGCTGTGGAGATGGAGTTGGATCCTTAAAATTGTCCGAAGCGGGATATGAAGTAACCGGAGTTGATTTATCCAATGTAATGATTGAATTTGCTAAGGGAAAAACCGTTCAACAACCAGGACTTTCTTTCCTGCAAGGAGATTTTTATAATCTTCCATTCAAAGATGAAGAAATGGATGGAGCAATGGTCATTAATTCATTGGAATATACGGGTGAGCCATTAACGGTGATGAAGGAAATCCAACGGGTCATAAAGCCTGGCGGTTATGCCTGTTTTGGAATACTTGGTCCAACAGCTGAACCACGAAAAAAATTCAGTTTTCAACGGCTATTAGGAGACCAAGTCATCATGAATACAATGCAGCCTTGGGAATTTGAAAAAATGGCTTTAGAAACGGGATGGAAGGCAGTGGCGGATACCGGCGTTGCCAAGAGAGGGGTGGACTACACAAAGCTGGGACATTTTTCAAAGGAATTAAAGCAAGCTGTCTCGTTCATGTGGCTGTTCCTCATGCAAAAAGAGGTGAGTCAGTGATGGAGAAGTATCAAATCGATCAATTCGTTGAAAAGACGAAGCAGCAGGAAAAAGGGCAAGGATTATTCGAACTTGAAACGGAACGAATCCTGGAGATTAATTTGGAAAAGCAAATCTGGGCAAAAATGGGGACGATGGTTTCTTATCGCGGTCATATAAAATTCGAGCGGGAAGGCATCTTGGAGCATGGTCTTGGTAAACTCTTTAAAAAAGCCTTAACTGGTGAGGGTGCATCCTTAATGAAAGCGACCGGAAGCGGCAAGCTATACGTCGCGGATCAAGGGAAGAAGATTTCTATTTTACAGTTAAATGGTGAATCGATCTGTGTTAACGGAAATGACTTACTTGCATTTGAGCCGGGCATTTCATGGGATATAAAAATGATGCGGCGCATTGCCGGTTTATTGGCAGGGGGATTGTTCAACGTAAGGCTCGAGGGGAAAGGCATGGTCGCATTCACTTCTCATTATGAGCCGCTTACTTTAATGGTGGAACCTGGGAATCCGGTCTATACGGACCCGAATGCCACGGTAGCTTGGTCAGGGGAATTGCAGCCTGAATTCGTAACGGATGTTTCATTGAAATCGTTTTTTGGAAGGGGAAGCGGTGAATCCGTCCAAATGAAATTCGAGGGTCAAGGATTTGTGGTCGTCCAACCTTTTGAAGAGGTATACTTTGCTAATAAAGAATCATGAGACGAACAACCTGAGTCAGAAACTCAGGTTGTTTCCCATGATAATCGGAAGTGGCTGCCCAAGAAAACGATTCATTTAAAAGTGTAAGCTTCTTTTTTCTTACCCTTTCAATCCCACTCATATGGAGTTGATTGGTAGACATAATAGTTCAGCCAATTCGAGAACATCAAGCTGCAATGGCTTTTCCAGCGGTGAAGTGGTATCCTGGTCGGATCGTCATCTGGAAAGTAATTTTCAGGGAGCTGCGTATTGATCCCACGCTCCCTATCGCGCCTGTATTCTTCACCTAGGGTATCGGCATCATACTCGAAATGGCCCGTAACCATGATCCTTTTTCCATCAACTGAAGCAGCGATCAATACACCAGCTTGATCGGACTGCGCGAGAACCTTCAATTCAGGATGGTTAACTAATTTTTGATAATCAATATCCGTATGGCGTGAATGAGGGGCCATAAAATAATCATCGAATCCACGGACTAGATTTTCATTCGGTTCAAGGACCTCATGGGTGTATACGCCGAAGCATTTCTCTGGAAGTTCGTGTTTGCCTATTCCATAATGATGGTACAGGGCAGCTTGTGCCCCCCAACAGATATGTAGGGTGGATGTGACATTTTCGCTTGACCAATTCATGATATTCTGCAGTTCTTCCCAATAATTAACGTCTGAAAATTCCAGCTTTTCTACTGGAGCACCTGTAATGATCAAGCCGTCAAATTTCTTCGTGCGAATTTCATTAAATGATTTGTAAAATTGATCTAAATGAAATTTACTTGTGTTTTTTGATTCATGTGTGCTCAAGCGCAGGAATGAAATATTTACTTGAATGGGAGTATTGCCAAGAAAGCGCAGTAATTGGGCCTCCGTTTTTTCTTTCTCTGGCATTAAGTTTAAAATTAATATATTCAATGGACGGATTTCCTGATTGGTAGCTCTTTCCTCATCCATAACGAAGATATTTTCCTGTTCTAAAATTTCCTTTGCTGGCAGTTGTTCCGGAATTCTGATTGGCATGATTAGCCTCCTTCTTCAAAAATCATAATATTTTAATTATATAGAAAATTATTGAATAGAAAAGCTATTTTAATAATTTCTTGAAAATCCCGAAGGAAATGGCCCGGGAATGGTAAAATGGGAAGATCATGAATACATAAACTTATAAGTCGGAGAGGTGTTTGGAGATTGTTTGATCCTACAGCATTTGAGAACATGAAAGTGGTATTGGAAGGAGCGGTTTACGATCGTGACTTCATTGGAGATATATTGGTCATAAACCGTGATGATATAGTGAATCTCTCAACCATGTCCAGATCATATAAGGTTGAGATGGAAATGAAAAAAACAATGGCGCCTATTTCGATTAGCGGTGCCATCGAGTTACACGCTTCACTCAAGAACCTAAGTTCGGAGTTACTCGATGCAGATATAGATGATACGCATACGGGCTGCACGGTCAATATTTTCATTTCATTTCCCAAAAAGCTTGATGAAGTGAATGCTGAACAATTGTTGAACGACCTGGAAAAAATTTGGGGAGATCAAAGAATCATAACGGTGACGACCAGCGATACGGTCAGTAAAAAAATGCAACCCGTTACTTCATCTATATATAAAGTATCATTTGGGAGGCTTGTAAAAGAAGAGCAAATGGATGATTTGGAAGACATGGTAGAGTATTTGATTCAATCCATCCAAGCCGTGAAGATTCCTGGATGATGGCAAAGGATAAAAGTTGGTAAACGTACCTTTAAATACGGTAAAATGAATCATCATACTAAAGGGAGAGATCATATATGTCCATTTACGAATTTGAAGTCAAAAAAATTAATGGCGAAACCATCTCGCTTGAGGAATATAGAGGGAAAGTGATGATCATAGTGAATACAGCAAGCAAATGCGGTTTTTCGCCACAGTATGATGATTTGCAAAGCCTGTATGTGCAATATAAAGAGGATGGGGTTGTCGTACTTGGTTTTCCATGTAATCAGTTTTTGAATCAGGAGCCTGGTGATGATCTGGAAATCGATTCATACTGCAAATTGAATCATGGTGTAACATTCCCGATGTTTGCAAAAGTGAATGTAAAAGGAAAGGAAGCCCATCCCTTATTCAGCTATTTGACTGAAAATGCTCCAGGAGTGATGGGATCCAAATCAATAAAATGGAATTTTACAAAGTTCTTGATTGACCGAAATGGAAATATCATCAGCAGGTATGCACCTAAAACAAAACCTCTGGAAATGGAAGAGGATATAAAAAAATTAATATGAGGAATGATATCGAGTCCAACGGAAGCTTCAGTTGGGCTCTTTTTTTGAGGTAAGAAATTTAATGGATGCATCCGTTTTTAGAGGGGACAGATGGTTGGGATGTTGAATATAATAGAAGACACAAATGAGGGGGGAAAACATGGAACGAATTGCTTGGGTAACAGACAGTACGGGAACTTTAGATGAAGAATTATCATTGAATGAACATGTATACGTCGTTCCGATGGTCGTCATCATCGATGGGAAGGAATATGAAGATGGCGTCGATCTATTACCTGAGGAATTATACCGGCGGATGAGTGAGGATAAAATCACCGCCACTACGTCACAGCCCTCGGTCGGCAGATTCCAGGAGTTATATAAGGAGCTTGAAGAGCGCTATGATCGAATCATAGCCGTACACCTTTCAAGCGAATTGAGCGGCACCGTTTCCGCCAGCAGGCAAGCTGCACAAATGGTTACAATCCCCGTTGACGTTTTTGACACTTTACTTATTTCCTTTCCAATGCTATTAATCTTGAAACGGCTTATGCATCATATGGATAATGGCGATACAATCAATGAGGCTTTCGTCAAAACGAGAATGTATGCGGATAACCATGAAACCTATGTACTAATAGGTTCTTTAGATCAGCTGCATCGCAGCGGCAGACTAACAAACGCGCAGTATATTCTAGGAAGCCTATTGAGCTTTAAACCCATCATTTCAATCGAAAACGGTGTGCTTCATACTAAATCTAAACCCCGGAACCTTAAAAAAGCGGAAAAACAGATCTTCACTGATTTTCGCAGATCAGTCGAAGCGGGAAAAGTAAAAGAATGCACCATATTATATGGTGCAGTGTCGGAGCAGGCGCAAAGATGGAAAAAGATGATTTCCGAAGAATTCCCTCATGTGTTGACCCATGTATCCCCACTGGGCAGTGCCATCGGTGTGCATACAGGTGAACAGACGATTGGGATCAGTTGGTTCAATGAAGATTAAAGCACACCATTATTGAGAACCATGGTAAAATAGATAGGACATGGAGTGGTGAAATGAAACAAACGATGATTGAATTAACGGAGAAGTATGTATATGACCAATTGATTTCTGATGCCAGCGGCCATGATTGGTTCCATATCGATCGTGTTCGTAAGCTGGCTTTACATATTGCAAAAGAAGAACGAAAAGGAAATGAGTTCATCATTGAATTGGCTGCTCTGCTTCATGATATCCCGGATGATAAACTAAACCAGGAAGCCGATGGAGGCTGGAAAAAGCTTGATGCTTGGTTTGAGGAAATAAAGTTGGATAATGATAGTGTGGATGCCATCAAACAGATCATCCATACAATTTCATATAGTGCAGGGCAGTTGAAGCTTCCCTCGATTGAGGCTGAAATTGTTCAGGATGCGGACCGCTTGGATGCAATTGGTGCCATCGGCATAGCCAGGACATTTGCATTTGGCGGAAAAAAGGGACAGCCTATGTATGATCCTTCATTGCCCATAAGGAAAAACATGACCAAGAAGGAATACAGGAATGGCAAAAGCTCATCCATTCATCATTTTCATGAAAAATTATTGCGTTTGCAAGATATGCTCAATACTTGTACAGCCAAGAAGATTGCAAGCGAAAGGCATGAATATATGATTGGATTTTTAAAGGAATTTAATAAGGAATGGGATGTACGATTATGAAAGTTTTTAGCATGGAACATGTAATGAAAACCCAAGGGGAAAAGCTGCTTTTTAAAGATGTCTCTTTTTCCATTACCGAAGGGGAGAAAATCGGGATTGTCGGTATAAACGGCACCGGTAAATCGACATTATTGAATATTATCGCAGGATTGGAAGACAGTGATTTAGGAACGAAGGATCACCCGAATGATTACACGATATCCTATCTATCCCAAGACCCTCATTTTGATGAGAAATTGACGATCATGGAATATATGTATGAAAGTTCAACTCCTGTATTTTCATTGATTAAAGAATATGAAAAAACACTCGTTCAACTCCAGGTAGATCCGCAGAATGGCGCAGTACAGGACCGTTTGTTAAAACAGCAGCAGGATATGGACACGCTTGGCGCCTGGGATACAAGTGCCAATGCCAGAACGATTCTGACCAAGCTTGGACTTCCTGATCACTCAAGGAAATTGGGGGAACTGTCAGGTGGCCAAAAAAAACGTGCGGCCTTGGCAAAAACCTTGATTGAGACCCCTGATTTACTGATTTTGGATGAGCCTACCAACCATCTCGATTTTGAAAGCATCACTTGGCTTGAAGAATATTTGGGGAAATATCAAAAGTCCGTTTTATTTGTAACCCATGATCGATATTTCCTTGATCGTGTATCCAATAAGATTTGGGAAATTGCCCAAACACAGCTTTTCGAATACAAAGGAAACTATGCGGATTATTTAGAGTCAAAGGCCATACGTGAAGAGAACGAGTCAGCTGAAAGAACGAAAAAGGAAAGTCTATTCAAAAAGGAACTGGCCTGGATCCGCAAAGGAGCCAAAGCCCGTACAACGAAACAAAAGGCCAGGATCCAACGCTTCGAAACATTGGAATCAGGCGTAAAGGATAAGCAGAAAACCGAGAACCTGGAAATGGAATTAAGCGGTGCCCGTCTTGGGAAAAAGGTGCTTGAGATGCAGGATGTTTCTAAATCCTTCGGTGATCGAACCATCATCAGCCATTTCTCCTTCCTCTTCAAGCCGGGTGATCGGATTGGAATCGTCGGTAATAATGGCAGTGGAAAGTCAACCTTGTTAAATATCCTGGCCGGACGGGAATCCATAGATGAAGGTAACCTGGAAAAAGGGCAAACCGTGAAAATTGGCTACTATACGCAAGAAAGCGTCGATATGGATGAGAATTTGCGCATGATAGAGTATATTCGTGAAACGGCGGATTCCATCGCCCTTAAAGATGGCAGTTTCATATCGGCTGCGCAAATGCTTGAAAGGTTCTTGTTTCCAATGGGATCGCATGGAACGCCAATCCGCAAGCTGTCAGGAGGGGAGAAAAGGCGTTTATATCTCCTTAACATATTGATGTCGGCACCTAATGTCCTGCTTTTGGATGAACCGACGAATGATTTGGACACGCAAACCTTGACCGTTCTGGAGGATTATTTAGAAACGTTTTCAGGTGTAGTCATTACCGTATCACATGATAGGTATTTCCTGGATAAGACGTGCCATCAGCTTCTTGTTTTCAAGAATAAAGGTGATATTGATTTCTATTATGGCAATTATTCGGAGTTCTTGGAAGAAAAGACGGAAGAGGCCGTGCCGGTAAAAGCACCGGAACCTCAGATGAACCGGACCGAAAAGAAAAAGAAAAAACTGACCTATGCGGAAAGTAAGGAATGGGAAGGAATCGAAGGGAACATGGAACGGGCCGAGCTGCGCCTGAAAGACATAACATCAGAAATGTCAGCGGCGGGAAGCGATTTTGAAAAAGTCCGCCTGCTGCTTGAAGAAGAAAAGGAACTAACGGATAAATTAGAGCATTTGATGGAAAGATGGACGTATTTAGCGGAAAAATTGGAAGAAGAATGAGTGGGGAGACTGGTCCAAGCGAGCGAACTTGGATCGGTCTTTTTTTTGCCAATCTCAATTGCATGAGAATCTGTTGCCGATGTGATAATATCTAGTACATGGAAACGTCTTGTAAAAGGAGAGAAATGCATTGAAAATTAAGTCGATAGAACCTACACCAAGTCCGAATACGATGAAAATCAATTTAACTGAAGAGCTATTAGCTGGTAAAAGCAATAATTATAAGAAAGATCAAGCTGACCAGGCACCCCAGCTGATCAAAGATTTATTTACGATCGAGGGAGTGAAAGGGGTATATCATGTTGCGGACTTCTTAGCCGTTGAGCGGAATGCGAAATTTGATTGGAAAGATATTTTGGTCCAAATCCGTCAGGTTTTCGGGGAAAAAACCGAAGAACAAAATCAACAAACAACGCTAAATGAACATTACGGAGAAGTAACTGTTGCCATACAGCAATTCAAGGGCATTCCGATGCAAATTAAAGCAAGCGATAGCCAACATGAAAAACGTTTTGCCCTACCGGATTATTTCATAAAGGGCATTGCCGCTGCCCAAAAAGAAGATGACAATGTAGTCCTGCTTCGAAAATGGAAGGATTATGGCGTAAGATATGGTGATATGGAAGATATCGTGAAGGAAGTATCGGATGAGCTGATTGCAGCTTATCCGGAAGAACGAATTAATCGGCTAGTAGACGCTGCAAATGAAATGGTGGATACGAAGGAAGCATTCTTGAAACGACCCAAAATTAAACTGACTGCAGAAATGCTGAATGACGAAAGCTGGGAAAAGCGTTATCAGGCTTTAGAACAAATGGAAGATCCAACGGTTGATGATATACCAGTATTGGACATGGCACTCTCCGACAGTAAGGTCTCCATTCGAAGGCTCGCGGTCGTATACTTGGGTATGATCGAGGATAGAAAAGTGCTCCCGAGCCTATATAAAGCATTGAAAGATAAAAGTGCGGCCGTAAGACGAACGGCTGGTGATTGTTTATCCGATCTAGGCTTTGAAGAAGCGATGGGAGAAATGTCTCAATCACTTTCGGATAAAAATAAATTGGTTAGATGGAGGGCGGCGATGTTCTTATACGAAGTGGGAAATGAAACGACCCTCCCTTATCTTAAGCAAGCGGAACAGGATCCTGAATTCGAAGTGGCCCTTCAAGTCAAGATGGCCATTGACCGTATAGAAAATGGGGAAGAAGCAAAAGGTTCGGTTTGGAAGCAAATGACAGAATCAAGACAAGCGAATGACAAGTGATTTGGAATAACCCAGGCAAAGGGCATGCGGATGATTTAATCCGCATGCCTTTTTAATTTTGAGGGTCGTTTCCAGTCGTTTGACATAAGTTCCCCTCTGGTCTAATCCCAAAACATTAGTTTCAATTATATAAATTGATCTCTATTATTTTAGTAAAATGATTTTTGCAGATATTTAGAATTGAATGGTTGCATTTGTATGTAAATATGTTAGAATTTTTAGAGTATACTAAAAATTATATTATATTGAATCATTAAACATTTAGTGGAAATTGGGGGTACAACAAATGTCTACATCAAATATGAGAAGTGACATGATTACAAAAGGAGTCGATCGAGCTCCACATAGAAGTTTGCTGCGGGCAGCAGGGGTTAAAGAAGAAGATTTCGGTAAACCGTTCATCGCGGTTTGTAATTCATACATCGATATCGTTCCAGGTCATGTCCACCTTCAGGAATTTGGAAAAATAGTGAAGGAAGCGATTCGCGAAGCGGGCGGTGTTCCTTTCGAATTTAATACGATCGGGGTAGACGATGGAATTGCGATGGGTCATATTGGTATGCGCTATTCTTTGCCAAGTCGTGAAATCATCGCCGATTCCGTGGAGACTGTTGTATCAGCACATTGGTTTGACGGTATGGTCTGCATTCCAAACTGTGACAAGATAACGCCGGGAATGATGATGGGAGCACTTCGTGTTAATATTCCAACAATATTCGTAAGCGGCGGACCCATGAAAGCAGGTAAAGATAAAAATGGTAAATCTCTTTCATTAACATCCGTTTTTGAAGGGGTGGGTGCTTATCAAGCAGGTAATATCAATGAAGAGGATTTGCAGGAAATCGAGCAAGTTGCATGCCCTACTTGCGGTTCTTGTTCAGGAATGTTCACAGCAAACTCCATGAACTGCCTGGCTGAAGGATTGGGACTTGCGCTTCCGGGAAATGGAACGATTTTGGCAGTAGCCGAAGAACGTAAGGAATTCGTAAAGAAATCCGCTAAACAGTTGATGGAGATAATCAAACAGGATATCAAGCCTCGTGATATCGTAACGATTGAAGCAATTGATAACGCATTTGCCTTGGATATGGCGATGGGCGGTTCGACCAACACCGTTCTTCATACACTTGCATTGGCACATGAAGCAGGTTTTGAATATCCGATGGAACGCATAAATGAAATAGCTAACCGCGTACCGCATCTAGCGAAAATCGCACCGGCATCCGATTATCATATTGAAGATGTACATAATGCCGGTGGTGTAAGTGCCGTCATTAATGAGTTACTCAAAAAACCAGATGCCTTTAATGGAGATTGCCTTTCTGTCTCAGGTAAAACGCTCCGCGAAAATGTTGCCGGTTGTGAAATATTGGACAAGGATGTAATCCATCCATTGGATAATCCGCATTCTGAGCGTGGCGGGCTTGCGGTATTGTTCGGTAATCTTGCTCCTCAAGGTTCCATCGTGAAAGTGGGCGCCGTCGACGCATCGGTTGGTGGCTACCACAGGGGTCCTGCTATTTGTTTCGATTCCCAGGAAGATGCACTTTCCGGAATCATTACCGGAAAGGTTAAAGAAGGGGATGTAGTGGTCATTCGTTATGAAGGACCTAAAGGTGGGCCGGGTATGCCGGAAATGTTGGCACCAACTTCCCAAATCGTCGGGAGGGGACTTGGAGCGAAAGTCGGTTTGATCACTGATGGCCGCTTTTCAGGCGCATCTAGAGGCATCAGCATTGGTCATATATCCCCTGAAGCGGCTGAGGGAGGCCCGATTGCCTTTGTTGAAGATGGTGATATCATCGAACTGGATTTGAATAATCGTAAAATCCAATTGGAAATATCCGATGAAGAATTCGAAAAACGCAAAGCGAATTGGAAAGGCTTCGAGTCCAAAGTCAGGACAGGCTATTTAGCACGTTATTCCAAACTTGTAACGAATGCCAGCTCAGGCGGAGTGATGAAAGTTTAAGTTAAAAGGAAGACTAAAACATGGTGACAGAATGAAAGTGGATTCTGTCACCATGTTTCTTTGTGAGAAACAATCAATTTTACAAAGCTTAAGCGTCATTTTTGCATATGCACATAACAATATAGTATGATTATTCTAATTGAAGAAATGTAATCAAGGGGGTTTTTTTATGTCGATGGCATATGATGAATATATGAAACAAATGGTGAAACCAATGCGAGCGGAACTGGTGCAAGCAGGTTTTGATGAGTTGGTATCCGCTGAAGCGGTTGAAAACTTTATGGAATCGGTAGAAGGTACAACACTTGTGGTCGTGAATTCCGTTTGCGGCTGTGCTGCCGGGTTAGCCCGTCCAGCTGCTACTCAAGCCGTACTGCAAGCAGACAATAAGCCAGATCATTTGATAACTGTATTTGCTGGCCAAGATAAGGAAGCGACAGCTAAAATGCGGGAATACTTCGATGGAATTGAACCTTCATCGCCATCAATGGCTCTTTTAAAGGGCAAAGAGGTCGTACATTTCATTCCACGCCATGATATAGAAGGACAGCCAATGGAAGCTATCATGGAAAATTTATTGGCAGCGTTCAGTCAAGTAAAATAAGTGATAAAGCGGAATGTCCTGGAAACAGGGCATTCTTTTCAAATTTAAGAGAGTATGAAGGGGTAGAATCCATGTTTGTCACAACAGTAGGAAGAGCCGATAAAGAAACGATGCTATTAGCAAAAAGGTTAGCTGAAGAATTACATATCCCTTTTATAGCCCGAAGAAAACGTTCGGTGAGAGATATCCAAGCGGAACAGAATGATGATTGCCTTGTTTTCGGTAAAAAGCGGATGGAGTTATATCGATACCAGGAAAAAGAACCGTTCTTCTTCCACCCGAACCTAGCGATGATCCGTATTAAAAGAATGATGCGCGGAGAGAGTGATCCCTTTCTCCTTGCCGGAAATATAAATGAAGGGAACTCTGTGCTTGATTGTACCTTGGGTTTGGGCTCTGATGCGATTGTCGCAAGTTTCAAAGTGGGTGAACAGGGACAGGTTGTCGCATTGGAGGGAAATCAATATTTGGCCTTGCTCGTGGACCATGGGATGAAGACATGGGAGGATGCAGAAGAAACGATGATTTCTGCGATGAGAAGAATAGAGGTATTGCAAGGTGATCATTACGAAATGTTGAAAACATTGCCGGATAATCATTTTGATGTCGTATATTTCGATCCCATGTTTGAAGAAACGATTCAGGAATCGAACGGGATCAGGGGACTGACTCATTTTGCGGAAGGTAAGGATTTATCTGGGGAAATAATGAAAGAAGCCAAGCGGGTTGCGCGAAAGAGGGTCGTGTTGAAAGACCATTTTCGCAGCTCCCGCTTTGAGGAATTTGGATTTGAGGTAATAAAGAGAAAAACATCCAAATTTCATTTTGGCTTCATTTCCATTCAGTGATCAAGATTTATAATCTGTTTCTTCCAGGCCAATGGCACAGCCTTCTCGACTTGAATCGGCAGCACCATAATTAGAGCCATCAGGGTTGATCTGAATCGCTTGGACATTCCCTATGGAGTGGGGAACTTCATTAAAGGCGAAGCCCATTGCTTCCAATTGGCCTTTGCTGGTCATATCCATTCCTGGTTCCCATTCAATATGAGGGCCCATTGGAGTGAAAATTCTAGGTTCTTCGATGGCTGCTTTCAAATCCATTTTCATATCGAGTACATTGATGATCGTTTGCACGACTGAACTGATGATGGTTGGTCCTCCAGGTGAACCCAGCGTCAATATTGGCTCGCCGTCTTTAAAGATGATGGTCGGACTTTTACAGCTGACTGGGCGTTTATTGGGCTGCACTTCATTCATGCCGCCTGGAATGGAATCGAAATCAGTCAGTTCGTTATTCAGCATGAAACCATAGTCGGAAACCATGATGCCTGATCCGAATGGATGTTCCACTGTAGACGTGCATGCTGCGATATTCCCCCATCTGTCACGGACGGTGAAGTGTGTCGTTTCACTGATATCCTCTTCATTAGGCTGAGAAATGACTTCCCTTTGCTTCACGGAATCATAAATCCAAGGGTTTCCGAAGTCAATGGCATTATTTCTTGTTTTGAAATTAATGAAGGAACGGCGTTTAGCTATATACTCATCATGCATGAGACCCGTCAATGGCAATTCGGCAAATTCGGGATCAGCGAGAAATGCCTTTTTGTCTGTAAATGCCAGACGCATCGCTTCTGCAATTAAATAATATTTTTCCCAAGAACGGACGTCATATTGTTCTATATGGAAGCTCTCCAATATTTTCAGAATTTGGATGACCGTGAATCCGCCAGCACTTGGGGCATTTGATGATGCAATTAGATAATCCTTATAAGTACCATACATTGGTACATCGATTGTAGCTTTATAGTCCTTTAAATCAGAAAGCTCCATGAACCCTCCAAGCTCCTGTATACAGGAAATGATGCCTTCTCCGATTTCACCTTCATAAAAAGCGGAAATTCCTTGACGTTGTAATATCCGATAGGTGTTCGCCAGTTTTTCCTTTATGAGCAAATCGCCATCTTGATACGCTTTTCCATTTGGCATGAAGAACTTACGGGCTTCATCACCCAATCGATATTCAAAATTTTTAAGAGCGTCGCAAAGAACCCAATTGACGGGAACTCCTTTTTCTGCAAATTCAATGGATGGCTCGATGAGGTCCGCTAATGGCTTACTGCCATTTTCAGCGAGTGCTTCATCCATAGCTTTCAGTATTCCGGGGATGCCTACCGCTGTGGCTTTGATCGATCTTTCTTTAAAAGGGATGACTTTCCCTTTTTCATCAAGAAACATGTCTCGATGTGCGGCTTTAGGTGCTCTTACATGGCCATCGTAAATTTTCGTTTCCTTATCTTTAGCGTTATATACCATAAGGAAACCACTTCCGCCGATACCGGTCATCATGGGTTCCACAATATTCAGGGCAAATTGGATGGCGACCGCTGCATCGACAGCATTTCCACCTTCACGTAATATTTTTTCCCCAATGGAAGTGGCTATGGGATGAGCTGTAACGACCATTCCGGCGTTCCCTTTATCTGTTTCCCTCTTGTAATCCTTATCTTTAATAATTTCCTTGTTGTTTTCCAAAATAATTCCTCCATTATTCAGTCCTTTTATCTGCCAAAAGGTTAGGCTTATGTTTGAGTGAAAAGAAAACCTTGTCATTGTAGAAAAATGACAAGGAGATTTTTCGTAGGTATTCATTTATTCTTAATCAGCAAATGATAAATATACGAAAAATGCTAATGTTACAAGACATAAAGCTACCATGGCAGTCGAAGCCATATAAGACCCCTCCTTAAAAAGACTTGAATCTAATTAATTTCTCCAATAATCGTCAAAATCCTTCATTAAAATGTAAAATTGTTGATATTTACTAATAAAGTTCTGGTTCATAAAGTTTATATAGGTATTTATCCTTTTTTTTGATTTTTAAAACATGGGTAACTATATATTCGTAATTACCAAAAAATAAAAGTATACTAAATATAAAGACAATACAAAAAAGGAGGGGGAGTGTGAGTTGAAAGCAGCAGTTTGGTTCAGGAAAAGTCTCGTTATTTTAGTATCCGTTTTGACGTTTGGTCTTG
Organism: Peribacillus sp. Aquil_B1; assembly: GCF_022603275.1. NCBI lineage: Bacteria > Bacillati > Bacillota > Bacilli > Caryophanales > Bacillaceae > Peribacillus > Peribacillus sp. Aquil_B1. The sequence continues at coordinate 1,542,527 of NZ_JAKXEE010000001.1, forward strand.
TCACTCCTTCAGATCTGGCGTGGCTAGCGGAAGCCGATTCGTTAAAGGATACTAAAAAGGGATTAGTGGAAGAAGAGGGATTAGCCTATCTTCCTTCGCAGAATTCAACTGAACTTGAGGAAGAATTCAACCGGGAAGAATTTTTATCGGTCATCCTGAATAAGGCAGAGGAAAACGCATTTATGAAATTTGGCGAAAAGATCAATCCTAAAATTGGCGATGAGTTCAAAATGGCCATATTACCAAAAATGGAAGAAGCCATCACAGAAATGGCTGCACAATTTCCAGATGAAAAATTACAGCAATTAACCATCACTGAGCAGCCGAGTGCAGGCAGGGCCGAGAAAATATTTCATATTTATGATTCAATCAGCGGGAAGGATATCATCAGATTCCATGTCAGGCAGGAAAACCCTCCACTGGAAGGCTATTGGTTCGATTTTCATTATCATACCCATCATGATTCATTTGCCACCCATTATAATATAGGGAAAATATATTGGGATAAAAATACGCCGCCAGAGTGGACGAGTAAACAAAGGATCTCCTAGCGGTCGGTTTCGTTGATTTTATGTAAGTGTAAGAGTATGATGAAAATGAAATGAATTTCTAATAGCATCGAAATGATACGTTGTCATGCAACGTATTTATTTTGTGTTGAAATAAAAGTAGAGTTTTTATCATAACGGGGAACAATGTTATTTTAAAAGGTTTTCTAATTTTGCTGTTATAGTAGCAGAGGAGTCTTTATCATGTCAGAGTTGTTAAATAACATCATGCAAACGTATGCACAGTTTTTTGACTGGCATATGTGGGTGGAGGTTTTGTCCGACCCGGTGAGCTGGGGATTGATTGGAACGCTCGTATTAATGGAAGGGTTGCTATCAGCGGACAACGCTTTGGTATTAGCTGTAATGGTCAGGCACCTTCCGGAAAAACAACGGAAAAAAGCACTTTTTTACGGTTTATTAGGTGCTTACGCTTTTAGATTTATAGCGATTGGAATCGGTGTTTTCCTCATTAAGCTTTGGTGGGTGAAGGTGATTGGAGCCGCCTATCTTGGTTGGCTCTCATTTAAATACTTTAGAGATAAAAGAAAAAAACAAGCTGATGAAGATATTCAGGGAATGAGTAAAAACAGTATACTGATCCGTATGTTTGGTACCTTATGGGGAACGGTTGCGGCAGTGGAATTGATGGATATAGCATTTTCCGTCGATAGTGTCTTGGCCGCATTCGGGGTGAGTGAAAAAGTCTGGGTGCTTTTGACAGGTGGTATGATTGGTGTCTTAATGATGCGGGGAGTGGCGGGATTATTTCTAAAATTGATAGATAAGGTTCCTGAATTGGAAACTGCTGCATATGTTCTTATCGGATTCATTGCTATAAAAATGTTATTGGCCGTTGCAAGGATAGAAATCCCGCCTGCGATCTTTTTTTCCTTTATTTTGTTGATTTTCGGCACCACGATCGTATTCCATTTGAAGAAAGGGAAAAAGCTCAAGGAACATGGTTGAGCACTATTTAATAAAGCTGTCATCTGAAATGATGGCAGCTTTTTTGTCGCCAAAAGTTTCTAAATGGTATCATCCGAAGCCCTTTTACGATTATTTGTTCTTAATTCGACTTGCCAATTACGATTATTACCATTTCTCGTTCTTTCCATAAAAAAGCTCCTTGTGTTATCGTTTGAATTCCTTAATCTTCTACAACTAACGACTAGGTGAAAAAGGGATATCAAATGTAGTGAAGAATTAATCTCGTTAAGAATCTTATTTTACCTGGAGGAAGTATCAATGGAATTACTAGGTGTATATGAAAGAAATATAAAGCTTATGTTCCGGGGGGGATCTGTTGTTGATGAAAAATCAGCGTAGCATTATTTTATACATTGGTACTTCAATTGATGGCTATATTGCAAATGCTGATGGTACATTAGAGTGGTTAGAATCAACAGAAGTAGAAGGAGATTCTGGCTACAAATCACTACTGAAAAGAATTGACACTGTTATAATGGGAAAAGGAACTTATAATGTCATTCGTGGATTTGATATGAATTATCGTTATAGTGAATATAAAAATTATGTATTTTCTAAATCTGTTAGTGGCTCAGATGAACATGCTACATTTATTGATGAAGATGTCAAAACTTTCATTAAAAATATAAAACATAAGCCTGGTAAAGATATATGGTTAATTGGTGGAAGAAAACTAGCTCGTGAATTTTTTAAAGAACATTTAATTGATGAATTTCAGCTAGCCATTGCACCCATTATTTTAGGGAGAGGGATCTCTCTTTATATCCGAGAGGATATTACTGTAAAATTCACATTAACCAAAGTAGAAAAATTAGGTCAACTTGCTATGCTTCATTATATTAAAAAATAATTTTCATCATCAGTAGGGAAAGATTTTTACTATTTCAACTACATTTTTTACTGAAACCCGTTCGTTCGAAAAATTAATGGATGTTTATTTATATAATTAACGGTGAGCTTTAGTGCAATAAATGAATAAAGCTAATGAGGTAGAGCACAGTTTAAGGAACTGTGCTTTAGTTAGTAGGCAAACGGGGTTCGGAATTAAAAAATTCCGAACCCCGTTTGAAAATCATTTCAAGTTGATTTTGCTGAATAGAATCATGTCCAGAAAGCATCGTCATTACCTCAAGTTTTATAAATCTAGGGTTTTATTTAAAAGTTAAAACAGAGTTGATTGGAGCGGGTGTACAAGACTCCTGCGGGGAAAGCGAGTCAAGGGGAGACCCCGCGCGGATAGCGCGTGCCTACAGTCTAAAGCTGACATCAAAAATGATGTCAGCTTTTATTTTGGAAAATATCAAGTATTAGAAGAAGGGCTGTAAATGTTGTGAAGAAAAGCAATGGCAATAAAAAGCTAAGCCAAAGTGAAGACAGTAGCGGATGCAGCAGTATGCCAAATAAGATGGAGAAAAGAAAAAGGTCGAGAATGATGAACACTCTTAAACTGTAAATATCAAGCACTTCTTCAGCAAGTTCACGGTGCTCATTCACGATGGCTTTTTTATTATTGATTTCCATGCGATCACCTTACACCTTTTACGATTATATATTGTTGATATATGAAAAGTGCAGATCAATGGTTCTTATCATGATGAAAGTGCAACCGAAATTACCAAAAAAACATAGAGCTTTTACATTAGGTTAATATGCTATACTAATATAATAGTATGAAAGGTTTAGAGTTTTTAAATAACATATATTTCTTAACATAATGAAGAAGGGGGGAAGCGTGTGAAAAGGAAGAAATGGTTATCCATACTTGCATTATTCGTCTTTTTATTCTCCATGCTCTCCTATTCATTGGCGAAGGATGAAGGGGTGAAATGGCGGAATTTACCCAAAGATAATCTTTTAAGACAAGCTGAACTTTTTAAAGGCAATAAAGATTTGCAACGAATATTTTTATTTCCAGAAGAGGAGTACGATGAAAGGGAAGCACTTAAAATTGCGGGTACCATTAATAAACTGCCTCATTCCCTTTTGGTGAAAACTGCTGAAAGTGGTGTGAGGATCAAACTATTCGATGGTGATTTAACAGAAAATCAATCCGCGGCTAAATTAAAGGGGAAAACCCCGCGTGGTTATTTGAATAAAGAAACAACTTGGGATGATGTGCCTGGTATGGGCGGATCACATACGGTATTGGTTAAAATCGGGGCAAGTGACAAGGGCAACGGGCATGGCTCCGTTAATTTGGAACTGCATGAGCTGGGGCATTCAATAGATAATATAGTGTTTGATGGAATCCGTGAAGACATGGATTATTTGAAGATTTGGGGTAAGGAAGTCGATGGGCTGTTTCCTGGGATTACGTATTTTTCCAATTACCCAGAGGAATACTTTGCAGAAACGTTTGCCATGTTTTATGTGAACGATGGACAAAATCAATTGCTTAGACAAAAAGCACCCAAGACTTATAATTTTATTAAACAATTAGATTAAACATTGGGCAATAATACGTTAAAATAAGGAGAATGAAAGTAGAAAAGGTGGTTTATCATGAAGCAATACTTAGATTTATGTAAGCATGTACTCGAAAATGGAACGCAAAAGGGTGATCGAACGGGAACAGGAACGATCAGTACCTTTGGATATCAAATGAGATTCAATTTAAAAGATGGATTCCCTGTACTTACAACGAAAAAGGTTAGTTTAAAAGCGATTATCCATGAACTATTGTGGTTTTTGAAGGGTGATACGAACGTTGGCTACCTTCAGGAAAATAGCGTGCGCATCTGGAATGAATGGGCTGATGAAAAAGGAGAATTAGGTCCGATTTATGGTCATCAATGGCGTTCTTGGGGAACGGCTGATGGAAGGCAAATCGACCAAATCAGTGAATTGATCGAACAAATCAAAACGAATCCAAATTCAAGAAGGCTGATAGTCAGTGCTTGGAATGTTGGGGAACTGGACGAAATGGCCTTGCCGCCTTGCCATGCTTTCTTTCAATTCTATGTCGCTGATGGTAAGCTTTCTTGCCAGCTATACCAACGTTCGGCGGACGTCTTTTTAGGTGTTCCTTTTAATATAGCTTCATATGCGCTATTAACGATGATGATCGCCCAAGTGTGTGATTTGGAAGTTGGCGAATTTGTACATACTTTCGGGGATGTCCACATCTACTCTAACCACCTTGAACAAGTGGAACTGCAGTTGACTCGTGATCCCAAACCATTGCCAATCATGAAAATCAATCCGGATGTGAAAAATATCTTTGACTTTAGCTTCGAGGACTTCGTTTTGGAAAATTACGAAGCCCATCCCCATATAAAAGGTGAGGTTAGTATATGATATCATTGATAGTGGCTATGGATCAAAATCGTGTGATAGGTAATAACAATAAACTGCCGTGGCATTTACCGGCAGATTTGCAGTATTTTAAAAAAGTGACGATGGGCCACCCGATTGTCATGGGCCGAAAAACATTTGAATCGATCGGCAGGGTCCTGCCTGGCCGCGAAAATGTCATCGTTACCCGCAATCAGGATTTTAAAGCGGAAGGCTGCGTAGTTTTACATGATATAGCAGAAATCAAAACGTTTGCAGATAACCGAGATGAGGAAGTCTTCGTGATTGGCGGAGCTGAAATCTTCAAGGAAATCCTTCCTTTTACCGACCGCTTGTATATAACGGAAATCCATGAAACCTTTGAAGGTGATACTTTCTTTCCCATGATTAATGAAAATGAATGGGATAAAATCTCTTCAAACCCAGGCAGCATCGATGAAAAAAATCGATATGCACATGATTTTATTATTCTGCAAAAAAAATAAAGTGCTAAACCGATTATGGGGAAATGACCATAATCGGTTTTTTTTGGTATGAAACAAACAAAAGAAAGAATTTTTAGAAAAATCAATTACATTAATAACAGTAAAGTGCTATAATGATTGAATTCATTAGGAAGGAAATGAGGGATTGTTATGAATCAGACTGCATCTAAGAATAGGGGGATTCAATTGGAAGATATTCTAATTGCCTATAGAGAACTGAAAGAAATCGTTTTGCATACTCCTTTACAAAAAAATCAGAGACTCTCTGAAAAATATGATTGTAATGTTTATTTAAAACGTGAGGACTTACAACACGTACGTTCTTTTAAATTAAGAGGGGCTTACTATAAAATGAAAAGCCTGACCGCTGAAGAGACGAAGAATGGAGTGGTTTGTGCCAGTGCAGGAAACCACGCACAGGGAGTAGCTTTTTCCTGCAGCCAATTGGGTATCCACGGGAAAATTTATATGCCTGCTACCACTCCAAGGCAAAAAGTCGATCAAGTTCAGCTATTCGGCAGGGATAATGTGGAAATCATCCTTATCGGGGATACATTCGATGATGCATTTGCCATGGCGATGGAATGCTGTGAAAAAGAAGGTCGTTCCTTTATCCACCCATTTGACGATGAAAAGGTAATCGCCGGGCAGGGAACAACCGCAGTAGAAATCCTGAATGATTGTGAAGATGGAATCGACTATGTATTTGCCGCTATGGGCGGAGGCGGATTAATGGCTGGAGTATCAAGTTATTTTAAATCGGTTTCCCCAAAAACGAAATGCATTGGAGTGGAGCCGCAAGGTGCTGCTTCGATGGAATACTCCTTCAAGGAAGGAAAAGTTTCTGAACTTGAAAACATAGATACATTCGTTGACGGAGCAGCTGTCAAGTGTGTGGGACAGTTGACATATCAGCTTTGTAAAGAAAACCTGGAAGATATCATTGTCGTCCCTCCAGGCCAAATCTGTACGACGATTCTCGATTTATATAATCAGCATGCGATCGTAGCTGAACCGGCAGGGGCTATATCTGTGGCCGCGTTGGATTTATACAAAGAACAAATCAAAGGCAAAACGGTCGTTTGCATGGTCAGCGGAGGGAATAACGACATTGGGCGTATGCAGGAAATTAAGGAGAAATCCTTATTATATGAAGGCCTGCTTTATTACTTCATCGTGAATTTTCCGCAACGTGCTGGAGCTTTAAGGGAATTCCTTGATGAGGTGTTAGGACCGAATGACGATATAAGCCGTTTTGAATATACGAAGAAAAATAATAAAGAAAGCGGGCCGGCCCTGGTTGGTATTGAGCTAAAAGATAAAAATGATTATGAGGGGCTCATTCAAAGGATGAACAAGAAAGGATTTTCTTTTGTAGAGGTCAATAAAGACAGTAATTTATTTCACTTATTGATTTAATCATGGACAAAATGTTAAATTAGGATAGAATAATACCTATGTTTTTACATTTTATTCTGCCTGCCCAGTCGTATAAGGGCATACTGTCGATAATTGTTACCATTCTATGACGAATTGCCAGTTCCCTTTCAATTGGTTGGAAATGGTATTATAATCGGGGTAGGTCAAATTACAACACCAAAGGGGATGTATCCATGTCGAACATTGGAGTACCTGGTCTAATTCTCATCTTAATTTTGGCATTAATTATCTTTGGTCCGAAGAAACTTCCAGAAATTGGCCGTGCTTTTGGACAAACGCTTCGTGAGTTTAAAAAATCCACGAGTGATTTAACAAAAGGTGATTATGAAGAAGATAAGAAGCTGCAACAAAAAAATCATGAATGATTGAATGCTGGGCGTAAGATGGAATCGTCTTGCGCCTTTATGCTGGAACAAGATACGGATTTTCAGATGAAGGCGTGATCAACTTTGGAAGATAAAGATTTAAATATCATCGATCATCTCGATGAATTGAGAAAACGGCTCATCATTACAGCTGTTGCTTTTGTCATCTTTTTTATCGCCAGTTTTATTTATGTTGAGGAGATTTATAATTGGTTCGTGAAAGATCTCGATTTTGAACTGATGGTATTGGGACCGAGCGATATAATCTGGATTTACTTTATGCTTGCAGGAGTCGTAGCCATTGCGGCAACGATACCGGTAATTGCCCTGCAGATCTGGTTATTCGTTAAACCCGCTTTGATGCCAAATGAAGTAAGGGCGACCCTTGCCTATATTCCGGCACTTTTCCTGCTATTTATCGGAGGGCTTGCTTTCGGTTATTTTGTCATCTTCCCGACCATTCTTCAATTTTTGATTGAATTGGGAGATGGGATGTTCATAACCAGTTTTACAGCGGATAAGTACTTTTCATTCGTATTTAATATGACAATACCTTTTGCTGTTTTATTCGAGCTTCCTGTCGTTACGATGTTTTTGACCTCCCTTGGCATAATTAATCCTTATGTACTTCAAAAGTTAAGGAAGTATGCATACTTTGTATTGGTTGTCATAGCGATATCGATTACGCCGCCTGACTTTATGTCAGACTTTATGGTGATGGTTCCGCTGCTTTTATTATATGAAATCAGTATTTCTTTATCTAAAGTCGTCTATAAACGAAGGGTGAAACGTGAAAGCTTGCGGGAAGGCACATACGAGGAAGGTTTATAAAAAGAGGTCCATAAAGGCATTTTGCCTTTATGGGTCTTTTTTTTTGTGAAAGTCAATCTGATTTGTCTGTTTTTTTACACATTTGAATATTTATACTTTTGGTTTTATTGTGTATAATGTAAGCAATCGGTGAAAAATGAGGATTGATATATTGATGTTCAAATGCTTGGAATTCAAAGATTGTTTTGGACATAAGGTCACAATTTCAGAAATACCTGTCTTACTGCCTAGTGATCCGAATTTTTTTATGTTGACCGTGCGTTTGGAAGTATTTGTAAAGAAGGTTTTTGCCAATAAAGATCATAAAGAAAATTACTCATTTAAGCATTATTTAGCATCCGTACTCAAATGGCCCGTTTATAACAAGCTTTTTTTTGGAAGTTTACTAAATAATGCTTAATGCGGACTGTTCCATAGCTAACTTCTCCGTTAAAAGAGATGACACGAATGCCATGAAATTACGAATAAATCGGCATGTGTTCAGGTTAGCTCCATGGAACGGTCTTTTTTTGTGTAATCATTTCAAAAGATAAGTATCACTTCACTTGAAAAAAGAAGATCTTTGGTTTGAATGCGTACCTTGAATAGGTATAATACAATAGATATGTTAACTTAGGGATGTGTAATGATGAATAAAGTAAAGATAGTAACAGACTCGACAGTAGATATGACACCAGAGGAACTGGAATTTTATGATATAACAATGGTCCCGTTATCGATTTTTATAGATGGGGAGACTTTTTTGGATAAGGTTGAAATCGAACAAGAGGAATTCCTGAAAAGGATGAACCAGTCTAAAGAATTGCCAAAAAGCTCACAGCCAGCCGCAGGTACCTTTGTGGAGGTATATGATGAACTAGGAAAGGACGGCAGCGAGATTATTTCCATACATATGACTGGTGGCATGAGCGGCACAGTTCGCTCAGCGGAAAGCGCAGCAAGCATGTCTGAAGCGAAGGTTACTGTGCTTGACTCGAAATTCATTTCAAAAGCGATGTCGTTCCAGGTGATCGAGGCAGCGAAGATGGCGAAGGAAGGGAAATCCGCAGCGGAGATAATTGATCGACTGGAACATATTAAAAAGCAGTCAAGTTTAATCATTGTCATAGAGACACTTGATAACCTTGTTAAGGGTGGAAGGATTGGCAAAGTTTCTGCCTTTATCGGTTCATTGCTGCACATAAAGCCGATTGCACTTCTTGATGATGGTGTACTGAATCCCGTATCCAAAGCTAGGAGCCAGTCACAGGTCGTGAAGTTCATCATCAAGAAATTCAAAGAAGATACTCAAGGCAAAAAAATTAGGGGCATTGGTTTTGTACATGCGAATGGTCTTGAAATAGCGGATAAAGTCCGCCACGCCATTGCAGACTTAACAGGATACCAAGACATAAAGATAGAAGCAACGACTGCTGTTGTCAGTACCCATACGGGTGAAGGCGCAATGGCCATCATGTATTATTGGGATTGATATGAATAAACCATATGAAACTGCGTTTTGCGGCGGTTTTGTCACTTTTACAATTGTCTTTAATTCGTAGAAATAGTTACTGTTCTCATTACGATGGGTCTGTTAGAATAAATGAAGTAACAGAATATTTTATACATAAAGGACGGGGTAGGGATGAGAAAGCTGCAATTGCTTATGGCAGCTATGGGAGCATCGATTTTATTGCTGTTGACAGCATGTGGTTCCAATGGTGTACCTGATGCTAAAAATTGGGACCTTGAAGATTTCAGTTACATCGATCAGGAGGGTAAACCTTTCTCAAAAAGCGATCTTAAAGGAAAGGTTTGGGTAGCGGATTTTATATTCACAAGCTGTGAGACGGTCTGTCTCCCCATGACTTCGAATATGACGAAGCTGCAGCAGCAATTGAAGGATGAAGGTATTAAGGATGTAGAGTTCGTTTCATTTTCCGTGGACCCGGAAATTGACAAACCTGATGTTTTGAAAAAGTTTGGTGACCAATTTAATGTGGATTACGGCAACTGGCACTTTCTGACCGGTTATGGACAGGAAGAAATCGAGCAGTTTGCATTGGATAACTTTAAAACGATCGTCAAAAAACCAGAAGCGGAAGATCAGGTGATTCATGGTACCAGCTTTTTTCTGATTGATCAAGAAGGAAAAATCATCATGGATTATACAGGCCTGCAGGATATTCCCTTTGATGAAATCATTAAGCATATTAAAATTTTACAGAATTATTGAACAGGTTAAATGACCTGTTCTTTCTGTTTTCATCCATCCTTTATAAGGATTTCAATAGAGCTTTAACGATACTGAAAATGAGCAATAAGTTTTTGAAGAAACAGCGGTAGTGAAGAATGATTTTACATGCTAAGTAACATGCTAATTTTTATAGGACTAGCTTTAATTCACTGCATTTTTCATATTGTATAGTAAGGAATGCTCAATTCTGGAAGTGCAATGAAGGTATATTGTTTGCAATCTTTCGTTTTCTGCATGATATAATATATGGGTAGGAAGGTGAGGGTCATGAGGTACAAAATCACCTGTCTTTTCATATGCCTAGTTTGGATTTCAGGCTGCAGTCAAAGTGAAACAGCCTCAAATCAGCCATCTGTTCAGCAGAAAAGCATAGTTGAGCTGAGCAAAAAGGAAACCATTCCTGCCAGCTTTTTTCCGGACCCTGTGAAAATCGTATCGATTGGCGACTCCTTGACTCAAGGGGTCGGTGATAGTAAAGATAATGGCGGGTATCTGCCATATTTACAAAATAAGCTGGAAAAAGAACCATCGATTACTTCAGTTGAGATGATTAATCATGGCATACGTGGAAATAGGACCGACCAACTATTGAAAAGACTGGATAAGACTAGGATTAAAGAAGACATAAAGCAAGCTGACTCGATTGTCGTCACAATCGGTGGAAATGATATCATGAAGGTCTTTAAACAGAACTTCTCCAACTTGGAACTGAATCAGTTTGATTCGGCAAAAATAGGGTATGAAAAAAGATTAAGGCAGATACTTGATAAGGTTCGTTCCGAAAATGATTCTGCGCAAATTTACCTTGTAGGCGTCTATAATCCATTTTCCAAATGGTTCGGAGATTTTTATGAACTTGATATGATCATGAATGATTGGAATGAAAGCGGAAAAGAGATCATTGAAGAATATGATTCAGCCTATTTTATTGAAATAGCAGATATTTTTGAGAATTCCGAAGAAGATTTGCTGTATGCCGAGGATTATTTTCACCCAAATGATCGCGGATATGAATTAATCGCGACAAGAATCTATAATGATATGGATATTACCACTATCGGAAAGGACACATTGGAAGCGAGTGCCAAAGGAGATGATGACCAAGAATGACAAATGTCAAATGGAAGACTTTGTTTATTTCCCTATTAGCCCTAAACATCCTGGTCATCTTGTTTGTAACGATTTTAGTTAATCTGCCGACTAAAGATAAAGATTTGATACCCAAAGTAAGCCATGAAGAAGATATCCAATTTCAAATTCATACGAATCGGGAAGATTTGACAAGATTAATCAACCAGTATCTGGATAAAGAGGGATTGACGGGATCCATTCACTACGAAGTGTATTTAACGGATGAAGTCGAATTATATGGAACAATGCCATTTTTCAACCGTGAAGTGGAAATGAAATTGACTTTTGAACCAATTGCCCAAAAGAATGGGGATTTGATCCTGAAACAAAAATCAATTGCAGTCGGTAAAATGAACCTTCCTGTTTCATATGTAATGAATTTAATAAATGAGCGTTATAATATGCCGGATTGGGTTAGCATCAGTCCCAATGACGAAAGTATTTATGTGTCATTACAGGATATGGAACTGAAAAGCGATATTAGGGTTAAGGCGAATGAATTCGATCTAAAAAATGATGATATTTCATTTTTATTGACCATCCCATCATCATTACAGTGATAGTGAATAAATGGATAAAAAACCAGGATCATTGCATCCTGGTTTTTTATCCATTTATGGAGATAGCGTTAAGGTTTCTAGTGAGGATGACTGCCGATTCGAACCAATTAAATAAATGGTTGTGGGAGTATTTACTTGGAAGGCTTTGTTTGGCAAAGGGAGTGCGATTTCTTTTGTCCCAGATATCCTCACTTCGAAGTCTACTATCATGGGATGTATATTTAGATATTCGCTTGCTTTCCTGAAATGGAGTTGATCAAAAACAACATCTCCATCTTTGACGGCAATATCCACCGAGAGTAAATCATGTGAAAGCTGGATGAATCGTACCTTTGCTTCATTTGGAGGAACAAATGGATTATCTTCGAAAGATAACATGCTCAATGATTCATTAGCCAGGGTAGATGCAAGAGCAATGGTGTATGAAGTCCCGCCTTCGAGAGCTACTTTACAGCTTAAAAGAGGTAAGGCGCTTTGTCCGCTGCAGTATATTTCCAATGGGTACTTGCCAGGGGGGAGCGGTAAATAACCATTGTTTTCTTTAAATGAAAAATTTTTAAGGATATGCATTTCATTTAAATAAACATCAAATGAGGGAGCTGTTGGGGCAGCATGCAAAAAGCGTACTTGTGCAGGCAGTGGCCCATTCATTTGTTCATATCTCATTTGTTGTGTTGATTTTTCGAGACTTTTCAAATGGTTATGGAAATAATAATCATGTAATTGCGGATCGCTGTTTTTGTAATAAGACGATAGTAAATCATAGGTTACCGATTTTTGTGGATATGATTGTTTATCGCTCATTTCCAAGCACCTCTCATTTTTCCAGTATGTTCTTATCATATGTTGTCATGCTTGGGCGTGTGTCTACCGTATATAAAGAAGGGAGACGATTTTTCGTAAAAGGGCCGATCGGCATATTATTTTACACGCTCATATAAAAGCGTTAAAATTCATTCAATGGATTGTTTGTAAAAAAGGAGGATTTTCATTTGACAAAGCAATTAGAGAAGGCAACATTCGCAGGCGGATGTTTCTGGTGCATGGTGAAACCATTCGATGAACAGCCTGGCATCGAATCCGTTATCTCCGGCTATACGGGCGGGACTACGGAAAACCCTACGTACAAAGAAGTTTGTTCCGAAACCACGGGCCATTATGAAGCAGTTCAAATCACCTTTGATCCAAGCGTGTATCCATATGAGGAGATAATCGAGTTATTTTGGCAGCAAATTGATCCGACAGATGCTGGCGGGCAATTTTATGACCGAGGAAGTTCTTATCAAACGGCCATTTTTTATCATGACGAAAACCAACGTAAAATAGCAGAAGCATCCAAAGCTAAGCTGCAGGCAAGCGGGAAATTTCCAGGACCGATCGTAACGCCGATTATACCAGCCAAAACGTTTTATCCAGCCGAGACATACCACCAGCATTATTATAAAAAGCAACCTGAGCATTATGAAAGATATTCGATTGGTTCAGGACGGAAAGCATTTATACAACATCACTGGGGGGAAAAAATGAAAAGTAAAGAAGAATTAAAACAGAAACTCACTCCGATTCAATATGAAGTCACACAAAATAATGGAACGGAACCAGCCTTCAACAATGAATATTGGAACTTGAAGGAAGAAGGATTATATGTGGATATTGTTTCAGGCAATCCTCTTTTCACTTCAAAGGAAAAGTTCGATTCAGGCTGCGGTTGGCCAAGCTTCACTAAACCGCTTAAAGAAGATGAAGTAGTGGAAAACCTCGATACGAGTTATGGTATGAGAAGGATAGAGGTTCGCTCAAAAACTGCCGATTCTCATTTGGGTCATGTTTTCAATGATGGGCCGGGACCGTCGGGCTTACGCTATTGCATCAATTCTGCATCATTAAGGTTCATCCCGCTCCAAGATCTTGAAAAAGAAGGATACGGAGAATACAAAAAGCTGTTTGATTGAATGCAAACCCCCCTATCAGCTAATGATAGGGGGGTTTTTATTGGGTCATAATCAATCTGTGATGATTGAAGCGATCCGGACATATGGAATGGTGGTAAGTTCCAATGCTTTAGTCCTGCCAGTCACCTCGAAACGGACAGTATGTGAACCGGGACGGAGCCCATTTGTGATAAATAAATATCTTTCACGGGCAAATGGCCACCACGTATTCAAAGTCGTGATTTCATTTCCGTCGATCCATACATTCACTTCGCCGCCATCAGGACTTCTAAGCAGTTTCACACCAAGCATACTTCCCTTGAAGGTATATTCAATCACACTGCCCTTTTCACTGCTTGTGAAATAGCCGCCCCTTGGACGGAAGCCGCTCATTTTTCCATAGTGGTCAATTTCCGATAATTCAAATCCAGAACGGGCATGCAGCTTAGATGGAAGGACTGCTACAGCCTTTTCCCGTTTGATGTTATCCAGGAACCGTTCATAAATTGCATCAGCATATAATTTATAACCCAGCCCATTTGGATGAACCAAATCTCTTGTCAGCTGTTTTTCCGTATATCCTGAATCTTTGAATATAGGTCGCATATCCACATTGGTTGCACCGTAATGTTTGGATAAAAGTTCGATGGCTGAAGCGAATTCTTCATATTTCAAGGAACTCTCTGTTATTGTGAATAATTCAGCATTAGGGTGGAGACGTTTCGCCTTTCTCATTAACGCTTCATATGTCATGGTAAAATCATCGACATTCATATATTTACGATCATTCTCACCAAAAACGAAGAAAATCAGATCTTTGTGATCATGCTCCCTTTTTTGGGAAAGCTTGAATAAGCCTTCAAAAGCAGTGGCTCCACTTTGGACCACGTAGTCACCGTGTAAAGAGATATCATTGGCTTCATTCATCTTATTTTCTAACTGGTTGAACCATGTTAGTTCAGGCTTTTCAGCTCCCGATCCTCTTCCGATACTGTCACCAATGACGAGATATTGAATGGGCTGGCCTGATTGGAATTTTTGATAAACATTAATGGAATCATCTGATCCATATGTTTTAGGGACTTTTTGAAGGATATAGCTGATTAGAAGGATCGTGGCGATTGCAGCGAAAGGGATGAAGGATTTTGCGTTCGTTTTCAATTATGTTCCCCCGTATTGCCTTTTATGTATCCATGTAGGGATGAGATATCTTAAAGAGGCTAAGAATTGTTTTTTCCTTATTATATCCCAATTTTAACGTAACACAATAAATATGAAACGTTTTTTTTGACATTTTTCATGGTTACTTGCGGTATTTCAGCCATTGAATGAATAACGGTGAAGATGGTGTTGCTTGAAGTTTTTTCTTAAATCCAGAAAAATGGGCAAATGCACAGACCAAGGCGGGCGTATTGACATATGGTAAGGTGTAAAGAGAAATAAGAATTCTAAAAGGAGTGAAACTTAATGTACGGATATGGTGGAAATGTTGCAGGACCAGGATTCGGTTATGGTGGCGGTGGATTCGGTGGCGGATACGGCGGCGGCGGTTGCTGTGGATTTGGATCAGGCTTCGCATTAATCGTTGTCTTGTTCATTCTATTGATTATCATCGGCGCTTCATTTTGCTGCTAATACAATAACCTAAAGACCAGCTGATAAAGCTGGTTTTTTCTTTTGTAAAGAATGTGGTGGACCTTTTTAGATTCCATGGTTGTTGACTGAAAAGGCAGGTTAAATCCAAGTTGGACAGGCGATACATCCCCACCTTATTTCCAATCCTGATACCAGCATGGCCAATCTGCAAGAAAATAACGTGTGTGAAGGACATACCATAAAGGTTCTGGGTTTTTCTTTGTTCACCATTTCTGCTAAAATAACGACAGAATGTAATTAATTTAGGGGGATAAAGATATGAAACCTTCCGGTTTACAAGCAGGGGATGAAATTCGCGTAATCGCTCCTTCAAGAAGCTTGGCGATTGTCAAAGGGGAACAACGCAGATTGGCAGAAGAAAGGTTGACTGAACTTGGTTTTAAAGTGACATATGGTGAAACGGCTTTGTTCCATGATGACTTTTTCTCGAATTCGATCGAAGACCGGATCGAGGATTTGCATGAGGCGTTCAGGGATCCAAATGTGAAGGGGATTTTTACAGCCATCGGGGGGTATAACGCTAACCAATTGTTACGGTATATCGACTATGATTTGATTAAGAAAAATCCAAAAGTGCTGATGGGATATAGTGATATAACTGCACTTTTATTGGCCATTTATAATAAAACAGGTTTAACTACATATTCAGGTCCTCATTTCTCGACGTTCGGGATGAAGGCTGGTCTGGAATATACGATGGAATATTTTAAAAAGGCTGTAATTGAAAGTGAAGGCTTTTATCTTGAGCCAAGTGAGACGTGGAGTGATGATTCCTGGCATTTAGAACAGGATGACCGAACTTTCCACCCGAATGGTGGATATATGGCCATTCAGGAAGGTGAAGCGGCTGGAACAATCATTGGAGGTAATCTTTGTACACTCAATCTATTACAAGGGACAGAGTTCATGCCATCTTTAAAGGACAGTATCCTTTTCATAGAAGATGACGAAGAAAGCCATCCATTCAGTTTTGACCGGGATTTACAATCCTTGCTCCATCAGCCAGGTGCAAGTGGGATTAAAGGAATCGTCATCGGCCGTTTCCAAAAGGATTCAGGAATGACTGAATATGCCTTACGGGAAATCATCACTTCCAAAAAGGAGATAAATGGCATACCTGTGATCGCTAATGCCAATTTCGGTCATGTCCATCCTTTTGTAACGGTGCCGGTTGGTTCAAAAGCAGTAATGAAGGTGAAGAATGGAAAAGCGACGATCCAGATCCTTTCATGACACATTATGAAGACGCCGTTCAAAAAGTGGACGGTGTCTTCATCTGTTCGGGATATGTATGAATATATTTTGCATTCTGGTGTATTTTAGGAGTCTTTCCTCTTGTAAGTCCTCGGATTTGTCCTATTTTACAAGCATTATTAGGGAATATGAGTCTAATAGTTCAAATTCTTTATTTTTCTGATATAATACTAAGAGATTTAAAATAGAAAAGGTGATTATGTGTTATTAACAATTCCAGCATCCATTCGTTTAGAAGGGGCTTTGGCCGAGTATAATAAAAAAGGCCGTGTGAGCCATACATGTTTCGTATGTAACGAAGACACTTCTAATGGGGATGCAAGTAACTTGAACTACTATAAGTTAGGAACTAAAAAAGTTTGTCATTCCTGCATGAAAAATGTTTTGCGTCATCCGTCTTTAAAAGAGTATGAATATGTACATACTTCAGTTATCGATAAAACTGCTTTTTATAAAAATGTGCTGGCTGTTTTAAAGGATGAAAGTTTTTTGGAATCAATTCGTGAAGAAAAACTAAATAGCGTATTGTAAGAAAAAAGTGTATCTCTTGCGGATACACTTTTTTTGTCGCCATTTTTTTGAGGATCTCTCATGAAACCAAGAAACGTATCCGATTACATGCCTAGGTCAATTTCCTTAGCAAGATTGTCTTCACCTGGACATACACTTTATTATATTGCATTTGTTTTTAAAGAGAAGGAGTGTGCAGGCTTATGGAGCAGTCTTCATTAATCAAACCGGTCCTGGGAGGAGCCTACCCGACTATCAGTCATGGTCAGGGAGTTTTTTTGTACGATAAAGATGGAAAGGATTATCTAGATGCTTCTTCCGGTGCTGTTACAGCCAATATTGGCCATGGAGTCCAGGAAGTCATTGAGGCGATGGTCAAACAGGCTAGACAGGTTTCATTCGTGTATCGTTCCCAATTTACCAGCGATGCTGCAGAGAAACTTGCCGGGAAAATTGCAGAATTGACAAAAGGGGAACTGACATACAGCTTTTTTGTAAACAGCGGCTCCGAAGCGACTGAAACGGCATTGAAAATTGCCATTCAGCATTGGCAGGAAAAAGGGAAGCCAAAGAAACAGAAAATCATATCGAGATGGATGAGCTACCATGGCATTACGCTGGGAGCTCTTTCAATGTCCGGACATCCGATTCGCCGAGAACGATTTACTCCTTTGCTTGAATCATATCCTTCTGTATCTCCTCCATATTGTTACCGATGTCCACTTCAACTTGATTCGCATTCGTGCGGAATGGCCTGTGCTTCGGAATTGGAAGCATCAATCCGGCGTATTGGCAGTGAAAATATAGCTGCATTCATTGCTGAACCTGTTATCGGCGCTGCAGGAGGGGCAATCGTTCCTCCTGATGGTTATTTTCGAAAACTCAAGAAAATATGCGAGGAGAATGAAATTTTATTCATTGCGGATGAAGTAATGACCGGATTTGGACGTACCGGAAAAATGCTTGCTTCCGAATATTGGGATGTGGAACCTGATATCGTAACTTTTGGTAAAGGCATGAGTGGAGGGTATACCCCGATAGCAGCCGCAGTAATGACCAAAAACGTGATGGAGCCCATAATGAAAGGCTCGAAATCAATTATAGGAGGCCATACGCTTAGCGCTAATCCGTTATCGTGTGCGATATCTTTGGCCGTTTTGGAATATGTCGAAAAGAATGAACTTGTCGAAAAATCGGCCGACAGAGGGAATTACCTGATTAGGGGCTTGAAAAAGTTGGCAGAGAAGTATTCCTTTATCGGTGATATACGAGGGAGAGGTTTATTGATTGGCATCGAATTTGTCCAGGATAAAGCAACATCGGCCCCATTTCCGAAGGAGGCAGACGTGACCAATGTAATCATTGAATTGGGAATGAGAAATGGAATACTACTTTATCCCGCAGCCGCAGGCCTTGACGGTGTAACCGGGGCAGCCATCATCATCTCCCCTCCGTTAACGATATCGGAAGAGGAGTGTGCTGAATTGTTAATGAGAGTCGATATAACGTTTAGGCAATTCAATGAATCGATAGGTAAACGTTCATCAAAACAAGGAAGTGATTCATAGTGGTGGAAAATACATTCCAGAAGATTTGTCGTTTGGAGGATGTGCGCCATCACTTTAAAGATCATCAGTCCATCCTCTATGGGGGATTCGGTGGCATAGGGACGCCTCCGGGATTGATCAATCTGATTTTGGAATCAGGCATTAAGGATTTAACCTTGATTGGGAACGATACAGGTTTTCCCGATATCGGAATCGGAAAACTGGTCACGCAACGCCGAGCGAAAAAGATCATCGTTTCCCATATCGGTTCCAATCCTAATGCAGGACTATTAATGAACAATGGAGAACTCGAAGTGGAGTTCTCTCCGCAGGGGACACTTGTCGAACGCATCCGGGCCGGAGGGATGGGCTTAGGGGGTATATTGACCGATATTGGAATTGAGGCCGATATCGTCCGGGACGGCAAGCAAACCGTAAAGCTAGGGAAGAAAAACTATCTGGTGGAACCGGCATTAACTGCAGATATCGCCATTGTTTACGCAGAAATGGCAGATCCTTATGGAAATCTTATATTTGATAAAAGCGCCCGGAACACGAATCCAATCGTTGCTGCCGCTGGACAAATCACTATAGTAGAAGCCATGCAGATCGTTCCGCTTGGCTCTTTGGATCCAGAGGATATCATTGTTCCGGGTGCCTTTGTGGATTATATCATTCCATCAAAAGGAGTCGATTGGAAATGGGTTTGGGAACAGAAGATAGAAATAGAATAGCGAAACGCGCAGCAGCAGAAATAAGCGATGGGATGCTGGTCAATTTGGGAATTGGCATTCCCTCACTTGTACCGAATCATCTTTTGAATGACCATAAAGTTATGTTTCATGCGGAAAATGGCCTTGTCGGAATTGGCAGTACTCCTGAAACGGGGAAGGAAGATGCACATCTTTGCAATGCAGGGGGACTGCCGATCACCATTAGAGCCGGGGCTTCCTACTGCGACAGTACTGTTGCATTTGGGATGATACGGCGTGGCAGGGTGGATATCACGATTCTAGGAGCCCTTCAAGTAAGTCAAGCGGGGGATCTCGCTAACTGGATTGTCCCGGGTAAGCGGGTGCCAGGCATGGGCGGTGCCATGGAGCTGGCTGCAAAGGCCAAAAAGGTCATTGTCTTGATGGAACATAATGATAAAGCGGGCATGTCTAAATTAGTCAAAAAATGTACGCTGCCGTTAACTGCCAAGAAATGCGTACATATGATCATCACCGAATTAGGCGTGTTTTCCGTAACTTCGGGGGGCCTCCTTTTAACTGATGTATTTGATACGTCCAGCATTCAGGAAATCAGGAATCGGACAGAAGCCTCGTTTACCGTCTCTGAAAACATCCATATTTTAAAAGAATGAGAGAGGAGAATGGATATGTATGAGGAAAAAATAAGAACATGGTTGAATGAACATCGGATGAATGGGGTTCAGCTTTTGCAAAAACTGGTTCAGGAACCGAGCAAAAGGGGGCAAGAAGGAAGTGCACAAGCCATAGTGGTCGAGAAGTGCAGACAACTTGGTCTAGAAATAGATCTTTGGGAAATCGGGGATGAACAATTAAGAAAACATCCCCATTTTTATTGCGACCGCCGGGATTTTAAAGGGAATCCGAATCTTGTGGCAATTAAAAGAGGAACGGGCCAGGGGAGATCCCTTATTTTAAACGGACATATTGATGTAGTTCCTGAAGGAGATCATGCAGCATGGCACGATGATCCGTATAGCGGCAAGTTTATTGACGGGAAAGTTTTCGGGCGGGGAACGACGGACATGAAGGGCGGCAATGTATCTTTATTGCTGGCCATTGAAGCGATCGTCGAATCCGGAATCAAATTGAAGGGGGATGTGATATTCCAGAGTGTGATTGAAGAAGAAAGCGGTGGTGCCGGCACACTTGCGGCAGTCTTGCGGGGGTACAAAGCTGATGGTGCAATCATTCCAGAGCCTACAAATATGAAACTATTCCCTTTACAGCAAGGTTCGATGTGGTTTCGACTGAAAATAAAAGGCAAGTCTGCACATGGAGGCACAAGGTATGAAGGAGTCAGTGCAATAGATAAAGCGGTTGGTGTAATGAAAGAAATCAAGTTGCTTGAACAACAACGGAATGAGTCACTCCGTCATTCACTCTATAAAAATGTCCCTATCCCCATTCCAATCAACATAGGTAGCATTCAAAGCGGGAATTGGCCTTCCTCCGTGCCGGATACAGCCGTTCTGGAAGGTAGATTCGGTATAGCCCCGACAGAAACCATGGAAGAAGCACAAAAGTCGCTGATGGAGCGAATAGATGCTTTAAACCGGAGTGATGCATGGTTTAAAGAAAAACCGATTGAATTAGAATGGTTTGGGGCCAGATGGCTGCCTGGCAATCTCGAAATAGATCATCCGCTCATGAAGACAATTGGCACATATTATGAAAAAGTGGTAGCGGAGGAACCGCTTGTCGAAGCGTCCCCTTGGGCGACGGACGGAGGGTATCTTTCATCAGTTGGCTCTACCCCCGTAGTTGTGTTTGGACCAGGGGAAACGAAGATGGCCCATGATTCGAACGAATATATAGAGGTGGATAAAATGATGGAGGTTGCGGAAATCATCGCATTGACCATGATGGAATGGTGTGGGGTGGACCAGGAATAATCATTTTTCCCAAGGTCTGATTCCAGGAAGGGTCAGGCCTTTCGCAACAATTTTCGAAGATGTGAAAGGAGCGGACAAATGGAGGCTGGAATCATTGAAAAAAGAATTCAAAAGCCAAGGTGCACCATACATATTACGATCGACCATTTTAATAAGCGAATCAGGGTTGATGATTATCTAGGTCATTTTCAAGATTGCGTGGAGGAATCTTTAAAGGTGGCTAAAGACATTTCAGCAGAAAAAATCATCTTCAAGTCACGCAAGGAAAACGTTCTGTCATTGCTTGCCCAAGGCTTTCTATATGAAGGAAGCATCGATAAATTCTTTTTGGGAAGCGATTGTTTCTTCCTTGTTAAATATAACCTGAATGCAAGGCGCAATAGTGCAGAATGGGAAAAGGAAGATCAAATCCTTACCGATGTACAGAGGCTGCCGATAAAATCAGGATTAGATAACCCGCCGTCAGCCTATCAAGGGCGTAAAGCGGAAGTTACCGATGCACCTCAACTGGCCCGATTGTATGGGGAGGTTTTTAAAGTGTATCCCACACCGATGAATGATCCGCTATATGTGAAAAAGTGCATGGAAAAGGGAACGGTTTTTTACATTTATGTCCATGGAGACAGGATTGTCAGTGCTGCTTCAGCAGAAATTGATTCCTTTTACCATAATGCAGAAATCACCGATTGTGCGACATTGCCGGAACATCGGCAGTACGGCTTGATGAAACACTTGATTTCCGCGCTTGAAGAATATCTTATTTCTCATGGGGTTTATTGTATTTTTTCGATTGCCAGGTCGCTCTCATTCGGCATGAATGCTGCATTGCATCAGCATGGATACTCGTACCGCGGACGTTTGGCCAATAACTGTTACATCTTCGATAAACTGGAAGACATGAATCTTTGGGTGAAAAATTTCACTTGAATGCTCAATTTTAGGCGGTACACTGACAAGTTTTTGGCATTTCCTCATATACATCTAGCAAGAAGGTCTTGAGGAGGGATATCTTGCCAAGTGAATTTTTTAATACAAGTGAAGTGTTGGAAGCAATATTAGAAACCATTGATGAAGGCATTCATGTGATAGATCCAAAAGGACAGACCATCTTTTATAACGAAGTGGCGGCCAATCATGATGGGATGAAAAGAAGTGAGGTGCTTGGGAAACCGTTGCTTGAAGCCTTCCCTTCTTTGAATCACAAATCATCGACATTGCTTCGGGTCATTAAATCTGAAAAACCAATCTACAACTATAGCCAATCGTATGTAAATGCACATGGGCGAATCATTGAGACGTTAAACACGACGCTCCCCATATATGTAGATGGGTTTATGATAGGAGCTATAGAGATTGCCAAGGATTATTCAAGCTTGAAGCAATTATCTGAAAGATTAGCAGACCTGGAAAGCTCGCTCAAGACGATCAAAAGTCCTGAAAGGAAAAAGCCCGGAACCGGTGGATTATATTCTTTCACTGAAATCCTGACTATTGATGCTGGATTCAAAGGTCTGATCTCACAAGGGAAAAAGGCTGCCCGCTCCTCCTCATCGGTATTGGTTTATGGGGAAAGCGGTGTAGGAAAAGAGCTTTTTGTTCAAAGCATACACCAGGGTTCGAGCCGGAGTAAAGAACCATTCATCGCGCAAAATTGTGCAGCCTTACCAGAAAATTTATTGGAATCGCTACTATTCGGTACCGCTAAAGGAAGCTACACTGGTGCTGTGGAACGCCAGGGACTGTTTGAATTGGCCAATGGCGGAACCTTGTTTTTGGATGAATTGCAATCGATGCCGATTGACTTGCAGGCAAAGCTTTTGCGTGTGCTCGAAGATGGGTTCATAAGGAGGATAGGCGGTACAAAGAGTGTACAGGTGGATGTGAGGATCATGGCAGCGATGAATGTAGATCCGAAAAAGGCGGTATCGGATAACGAACTAAGGCCCGATTTATTTTACCGATTGAACGTATTGAGCTACGAGCTGCCCCCTCTAAGGGAGCGGATTGATGATATAGAGCTTCTTACTGAACATTTCATATCCATATTTAACAGTAAATTAGGATTGTCCATAAAAGGCGTGGATGAGCAGACAAAGGTTTTCTTTCGGGAATATCATTGGCCTGGTAATGTAAGGGAGCTTAAACATACCGTAGAATTCATGATGAACCATACGGAGGATGATGTTTTGAACCTTGCAGATTTGCCCCAGTCTTTAAAAAAGCGCACCCCATCTAAAAAAATACTTCCGCTTCGCGAGGCCATGATTGAGATGGAAACAAAATTGATTACCGAGGCCCTTCTTCAAACGAACGGCAACGTTTTCCAGGCCTCGAAGCTCTTGCAAATTCCAAGACAGACCTTGCAATATAAAATTAAAAAGCATATTTGAATGGAAACAATCCGGATGCCTGCCTGCAGTCCGGTTTTTTTTTATGGGCTTTTGAATTATTGGGTCATTTTGGCACCCATCTTGCATTTAATACTACTATCATGACTCAGGAGGTATAACCATGTTATTTGACTTATATAAGCCAGATCGCAATTGGAAAGATATAGAGCTATGGAAAGATGTAACCGAAGAACAATGGAACAACTGGCTGTGGCAGCTTACGAATACGATCCGAACTGTTGATGATTTGAAGAAAGTGATAAACCTGACTCCGGATGAAGAGGAAGGTGTGAGGATTTCCACAAAAACCATTCCATTGAATATCACCCCCTACTATGCTTCGTTAATGAATAAAGATGACCCAAGGTGTCCAATCAGAATGCAATCGGTCCCAATCTCGGAAGAAATGCATAAAACCAAATATGACATGGAAGACCCCCTTCATGAGGATGAGGACTCCCCAGTGCCGGGACTGACCCATAGATATCCGGATCGCGTTCTTTTTTTGGTGACGAATCAGTGCTCCATGTACTGCCGTTATTGTACGAGAAGACGCTTTTCAGGACAAATTGGCATGGGCGTGCCCAAAAAACAATTGGACGCTGCAATCGGTTATATACGTGACACACCGGCAGTGCGGGATGTCCTTATTTCAGGCGGGGACGGATTATTGATCAATGATACGATCCTTGAATATATCCTCAAAAACTTAAGGGAAATTCCTCATGTTGAGATAATCAGGATAGGTACGCGGGCTCCGGTTGTTTTTCCTCAAAGAATCACCGAAAATTTATGCACCATATTAAAAAAATATCATCCGGTTTGGCTGAATACTCATTTCAATACCTCGATTGAAATTACCGAGGAGTCAAAGAAAGCATGTGAGATGCTTGCCGATGCAGGTGTACCTGTGGGCAACCAGGCGGTTATTTTAGCGGGGATCAATGACAGTGTCGCAATCATGAAAAAGCTGATGCATGACCTTGTTAAGATTCGTGTCCGTCCCTACTATATTTATCAGTGCGATCTGTCGGAAGGCATCGGTCACTTCAGGGCTCCCATTTCAAAAGGCATAGAAATCATCGAGGGGCTCCGAGGCCATACATCCGGGTATGCTGTACCTACCTTCGTCGTCGATGCTCCAGGAGGGGGAGGGAAAATCACGCTTCAGCCGAATTATATCCTTTCACAATCTCCAACAAAAACGGTGCTGCGCAATTTTGAAGGTGTGATAACCACATATCCCGAACCTGAGCAATATACACCAGGACTTGCAGATGATTACTTCAAAGGGGTATATCCTGATATGGAAGAAAAACAATCAGATATAGGTGTATCAGGTTTAATGAACGACAAGCAATTCAATTTAGTGCCTGAAGGACTGAAGCGAATGAATCGACGGGAAAATTACGTGACCAACCCAGAGCATGCTTCATTGAAAAACCAACGTGAAAAGCGGGATTTGTTAAAAGAAAAGAAATTCCAGGCACAGCAAAAAAAGAGCACGCCTAAGGGAGATGAATAGCATGGAGACGTGTCCATGGTGTGAGAAAGGGAAGCTTGCATCAGTAAATGGGACTGTGTATTGGGAACTGCCGGATGGTACGAGGGCAGTTGAAATTACGGAGACCCCCTCATCTCATTGTGAGAGTTGCGATGCGCTTTTTCAAAGTGATGAAATAGTGAAGGAAATTGAAAATCAACTATTTTTAATTGATTCGAAACAGCTTGAAAAACAAACGACGTATAGTGAGCTAATGAACATGAAAAGGCTGTTGAAACGTAACTACTTTGATTTTTAGCGGCAGGATGCATTTACATTTCCATATATGAATGAATAAATCCCCCCATTTGGACAGAATTAGTGTAAACCACTATTTCCATCTTAGATGAAGGGGATTTTCCATTTCAGATAATGAAAATAATAAGGTTTTTGAAGTGCATTTGTTTGAAAAAGCGGGTTGAGCAAGAATGAAGCACTACGTTCCTTTTTCGAATCATGAAAAACGTATAAAATAAAAAAGAATTTCCATCTAAAATGGACGGGATTAATATACGGTATTTAAGTGTAATTCCGTAAGAAAATGAATGTTTTTTTGGATGAAAAAACGTGGATTTCTATAAAGCGAGGAAGAATAGACCAAATTCTTTTTAAAAAAGTGGACGGAAGCGAAAGTTTCCGATATATTAAAGCAGAAATCATAGTTATTTTAGGGGGGGCTCAACATCATGAGACCATTTTATTTATATTTAATGAAATTTCGACAACCAAAGGAAATTGATGCAATCACTAAATTTGCCAATCATGCCTATGAGGATCATGGCTTCCCAAAACAATCGACTGATTATAATGAACTGAGCAGTTATTTAGAATTGAATGCGGACTATCTCGATAGTATGTCACTATTCGATCAAGCATGGGAACAGTATGTCCAAATAGAAGAAGGGCTCTTATTAGGAGATCAGGAATAGGGAGGATCGGAAGGATGCTTAAAAGCCTTCAAACCCGAATTTTGCTTTATTCATTACTTATTGCAAGTGTTCCTCTTCTGATATTGGGAATTATATCCTATGGATCACAACGGTCCCTCCTTGAGAAGGAAGCAAAAAACGCCCTGAATGCAGGTTCACTGAATATTGTAAATGAAACATATAGCTATTTGAACGAGCGGATCAGTGATGTGAAGTTAATGAGCGCAAATTCGGTAATCATCAATCCTGGCCATTCAAAAGAAGAGAAGTCAGAGGAACTAAAAAAGATTATCGATGCAAAAGGAAATTATTACGGTGTCTTGCATTTGGATATGAAAGGCAATGTCATTGCAGATACATCCAATAAAATGATCGGGGATAACCTCGCGCAGAGAATATGGTTCAAAGAGGCCATAGAAGGTCATGAATTCCTTTCTGACGTTTATAAAACCCGGGCTTTCTCAGAACCGATAATAGCTCTGAGTGCGCCGGTATATGATCAGGCAGGGAAAATGATCGGTGTCGTATCTCCAGCTTTCCGATTGGAAGGACTTTGGGAGATGATGGAGAAAAAGGCTAATGAAATTAGCGATAAATACCCAGTGAACTTTTTCATGATCAATCAAGAAGGCATCATGATTTCGAAAAAAGACCCGCATGGAGTCATGCACGACTCTGCCTTGAAAGAAATGGGATTAACGAAAGATAAACTGATGGAAGCTTCGTTATCGGATGAATTGTATAGTGCAGAGAATGGGGAAAAAATATATTCCATCCAGCCTGTCCATACGATTGCAAAGACGGAGCATAAATGGTTTGTTGTTGTGGGTGCAGATAAGAAACAAGTGTTTCAGCCTTTGAATGACCTTTTAACACGGTATCTGACAATCTACAGCATCGTTTTTGTTTCTATCATTCTGGCTGTCTATTTACTAACAAAGACCCTTGTGCGGCCAGTTCAAGAACTTGTCGAAGCGACAGAGGATTTCATTGGAGGAAAGGAATTCATCATTTCCGACAAAAGAAGCTTCGAGGAAATGGAAAAATTGAACCTTGCCTTTCTAAGAATGATGGAAACGATAGAAGATCGTGAAAAGGAAATCGTCCGTACGGAAAAATTGAAATATGTCGGCCAGCTTGCTGCCGGTGTCGCACATGAAATCAGGAACCCGATGACGACAATAAAGGGATTTTTCCAATTATTGAAGAGCCAGGATCATGATAAAACATTAATAGAAAAATATAGTGATGTCATGCTCCATGAAGTGGATCGGGTTAATGTATTCGTGACACAACTTCTTGATTTAGCAAAACCGCATCAACTGGAATGGGAGAAAATCGATTTAAAGGATTTCCTTGAAGAAATTATAGCTACCTATATCCCTTCAATTCCGAGTTCTCATGTAAGACTAATTAATAAAGTGACACATTCTGTCGTTGTTTATTCAGACAGGAACCGATTAAGGCAGGTTCTCTTGAATGTATTGAATAATTCTTGTGAAGCCCTTGAAGCAAGGGGACAGATTGAACTGCATCATACTTCCGTGTCCCATTATGTAAGATTAGTGATCAGCGATGATGGGAAAGGCATCAGTCCCGAGAATTTAAAAAATATCGGCATGCCCTTTTATACCACCAAACCGGATGGAAACGGATTAGGTGTGGCGACGTGCATTCAGATAATGGAGGAATTAAAAGGGAAATTCCAAATTGAGAGCGTCCGCGACGAAGGAACCAAAGTGACGCTCATTATTCCCACTGTGAACCGTCTCATTAAATGAGGCGGTTTTTGGTTGTAGTGCTATTTAATAAATGGGCCGGTTACTTAGCTAAATGAGCAAAATGCCCTCTCTTTTCCATTAACCTCCATGTTTGTTTGTGCATATAATTTACTAATCAAACGATAAGGACCATATTGGGGGATGTCTCTTATGGGCAAAAAAAAACAGCCAAAATTTAAATTAGGCGATACAGTCGTAATAACAATGTATGGGACAGTCGGGAATATAACCGATGTGAAATTTCTCGATGGTGCTTATGTGTATGAAGTGAACTATAGTGAAGGTCTTTATATCGAAAAAACATTGCAATCGATAAATGAATATGAAGGTGAAATCCTTTATCAAAAAGAACAAATCGATATTGAATATAAATATTTATTAGGTGACTTGGTCCAGGTGGATGGGTATGAACAGGATTATTTCAAGATTATCGGCTATCGAACGGAAATTTGGCGCTATAAGGAAAATGCCTGGGAGGATGTAATCTATGAGTTATCCAGAATCTCTGATGGTGAATGGCTTGAAGCGCATGAGGAAGAACTGACTTTGATAGCCGATGCTAAACGTGCAGATGGAATCATTAAAAAGTTGGGTCTGCTACTTCCTAAAAAGAAAAATGAGCTTGCTATCATTGCTAAACAAAACAACCCTGGTAAAGGTGAGCGAGAAATGACAATGACAAAAAATGAAAAAAAGGAAATGATTGATGGACTGTTGGATTTATATAATGATTATTGTAAGCTCTACGAACATTTTGGCGATGATGAATATCGTCACATCATGAAGATCGCCCTTGCTAAAATTGAAAAAGCGGCTGAGGAAATTTATCCAGATCATAAAAAGAAGCAAACGAAGTGAAAGGTATCCTGCATTTTTTAAGGGGGTAATTTCCCAATTTCCTATAGAAGCTTCCATTCAAATTGAATACGGATGGATCATGATAAATATAGGCCCTTCAAATGATTTTCCATAATGGGATGCCTTACTGGTATATTTGTCTCTACACATTCATAGACCTTTAAATAAGGGGGCGATGATTTGCGAGAAATTGAGGTTTTTATTGATACAGAAGAGATAGCGGAATTCTTTTTTCAAGAATTGATAAGACGGGGCTATCTTCCAACAGAAGCTGAAGTTGAAGATCTTGCTGACATCACATTCGAATATCTTCTTGAAAAGTGCATAATTGATGAAGAAGTCGATGAGTAACCGGTCATAAGACGGTTAACAGCTTCCTATCCCTTAATTTTATAAAACTAAAAAAAAGACGGCGGACCTCCGCCGTTTTGTTGCGGTTTAAAGGAAGGGTGCCAAAGTTCTTTTCATGACTTCCAGTTTCCTTATCTTTTTCAAGTTCTAGGATAAGGTTCGATTTTCCTAACTTGTGGTTGATATGGTATAGTAGTTTTTGAATATCATTTCAACCACAAGTTAAGGAGGACATAGTCGTATGAGCGTACATATTGGTGCAAAAGAAAATGAAATTGCGGAAACGGTCTTACTTCCTGGGGACCCGTTGCGTGCAAAATATATTGCTGAAACATTTTTAGAGGATGCTAAACTTTATAATGAAGTTCGTAACATGTTTGGATATACAGGGACATATAAAGGGAAACGAATTTCTGTACAAGGTACAGGCATGGGTGTCCCATCCATTTCGATTTACGTGAATGAATTGATGAATAGCTATAATGTCCAGAAGCTGATTCGTGTGGGAACTGCAGGAGCGATTCAGAAGGACGTAAAAGTCAGGGATGTAATCCTTGCAATGAGTGCTTCCACAGATTCCCAAATGAACCGCATGACTTTCGGCGGGGTGGACTTTGCCCCAACGGCGGATTTCGAATTACTAAGAAAAGCTTATGACGCCGGCACAGCGAAGAGCTTGCAATTGAAGGTCGGTAATGTATTTACGGCCGATCAGTTTTATAATGATAATAGTGATTTGGAAAAATGGGCAAAATACCAAATACTAGCAATAGAAATGGAATCAGCAGCGCTATACACGCTTGCAGCTAAATTTGGCCGCCAAGCATTATCTGTATTAACCATTTCCGATCACATTTTAACTGGTGAGGAAACATCGGCGGATGAGCGCCAGTCAACCTTTAATGAAATGGTTGAAGTGGCATTGGAAGCAGCTATCCAGGACTGATAATTGGATGTAAATGACAGGCGGGTGACCAGGAATAAGTGAAGCTGTATGATGACAGTTAGTTATTCCTTGGTAGCCCCATTTTTTTAATGTCAATAAACCCCTGTAGTCCATGGAGCTTTCTCTATGATTTAACATTTCCGAAAGGGTAAATAATACATATGATCATAAGTTGTTAATTTTGATAACAATTATTTTTCGATTGTCATGAAAGCTGTTAAAATAGAAAGAAATCGTTTATATCGTCATGAAGAATGAAAGTGGTGAGGCTTCAGTGGAAGAAGAAAATCAAAAACAGCCAAAAGAGGCAGGGAAATTCATTAAAATAAAGAAGTTTACGTTCATTATGGGGATTTTCTTAGTCATATTTCTAACTGCAGGGATTACTACAATAGCCTTGACCTTTGGAGATGAAAAAGTAGAGTCATTAGCACCGGATAAGCATGCGGAATTTGAAAAGCTGTATACTACATACGATAAGATAAAAGATAACTATTATGAAGAGGTTGATGAAGAAAAGCTGGTTGACGGCGCAATTAATGGAATGATCAAATCATTGGATGATCCCTACTCTGCTTATATGGATAAAAAGGAAGCATCGAGTTTCCATGAAAGCATCTCTTCATCTTTTGAAGGAATCGGTGCTGAGATTCAGGAGCAGGATGGACAAATCATGGTCGTCTCACCGATAAAAGGATCCCCAGCAGAAAAAGCAGGGGTAAAGCCGAATGATATCATTTTAAGTGTGGACGGTAAAAGCGTTGAAGGGCTAAGCTCCTCTGAAGCAGTCCTGAAAATCAGGGGCGAGAAGGGTACGAAAGTGGATCTATCCATCTCAAGAGCTGGTGAGTCGGAACCGATTGAGCTCACCATTAAACGGGACACAATTCCGATTGAGACGGTTTATGCGGAAATGCTTGATGATGGAGTTGCAAAAATTCAAGTGACCAGTTTTTCCGAACATACAGTCCAAGAGCTGAAAACGGCGCTTGAAGAAATGTCCAAGAAGGATATGAAGGGTCTCGTATTGGATTTGCGGGGAAACCCGGGGGGACTGCTTGACCAAGCAATAGAAATGGCAAGCCTGTTCATACCTAATGGGGAAGTGGTCCTTCAAGTTGAGGAGCGCAGCGGGAAAAAACAAGTCTATAAATCGGAGAATGATGGAGAACTGAAAATCCCCGTTGCCGTGTTGATTGATGACGGAAGTGCCAGTGCTTCTGAAATCGTTGCAGCGGCTGTCAGTGAATCTGCGGACATTCCATTGATTGGTGTCAAGTCATTTGGGAAAGGGACAGTTCAGACTGCCGAAGACTTTAAAGATGGATCTAACTTCAAATATACGGCAGCTAAATGGTTGACTCCTGAAGGTAATTGGATTCATAAAAAAGGAATCAAGCCGGATATTACTGTGAAGCTTCCTGATTATGCCAGCCTTCCGTACATTTCGCCGGACAAGGAATTGAAAGCATCCGATTCTTCGAGTGAAGTGAAAGCTGCTGAAGAGATGCTGAAGGAAGCAGGCCATGACCCGGGTAAGATAGATGGATTCTTTGATGAAGCAACCGCGAATGCGGTAACAGCATTCCAAAGGGAACAAAAAATTAAAGAAACTGGCACCATTAAAGATGATACTACCGTGAAATTGATGCAGGTCATCCAGGAGAAAATCCTTAAGAATGATACGCAAGTGAAAAAAGCGGTAGAAGTATTAAAGAAAGAAATCAATAAATGATTTTGCCCGAAAAGCCTGTCAGCGATTATCGTTGGCAGGCCTTTTTTGTCGTTTCGTGCATAGTATTCCAATATTAGGCAGAAAATAGGGGTAATTTTCCGATGAGGTGAGGTAATGAAAGAAAAGGTATTGTTCATATATCTATTGATCTTGATTCTGGCAGGCTGCACTTATGCCCCTTTACCCAAACAAAATGGAAATGCAGGTACGGAAAAAAAACTAACCAAAGAAGAGAACCAGGAAAGCGTGAAAACATTTCTGTTAATTGGTGTTGATACAAGGGGAGAGGAAAAATCTCGATCAGATGCGATTATACTGGCAAAATATTTTCCTGAGCAGGAAAAATTGAAGCTGGCCTCGATTATGCGTGATAGTTATGTAAAAATCCCTGGGATTAAATCAGGATATAACAAAATAAATGCAGCTTATTATTATGGTGGAAGGGAACTTCTCAAGAAAACCATACAGGAAAATTTCGATGTCAAAGTTGATCATGTAGCGGTAATTGACTTCCAGGGATTCGTGAAGATGGTCGATTTACTTGCACCTGAGGGATTAGCGGTGAATGTGGACCAGGAAATCATTGATGATATGAGCATTCAAGCAAGCGTCGGTAAAAATGTTTTACATGGGGAGGAAATCTTGAAATATGTCCGTTTTAGACATGACGATGAAAGTGATTTTGGGAGGGTTGAGCGTCAACAAGAAGTAATGGTTCAATTAAAAACAGCGTTTATAAATCAAATCTCATCCTTCGAAGGGATGGCAGCCCTTCCTAGTATAATCGAACAAGGACTCTCATACTTGGATACAGATATTGGACTGAAAACAATAATGGAAATGGGTCCAAAAGCCGTCTTCCATACACCGGACACCGTCGAAACCTTAAGGGTTCCAGTGGAAGGAAGCTTTAACGATGAAATATATCCCCAGTCCGGAGCCGTTTTGGAAATGGACTACACTAAAAATAAGAAGGCACTTCAGGAGTTCTTTTCAAAAAAATAAAAATTGTATTATGGACCTCGCAAGAATAATCACAAAAACGAGAGGGATACGAAATCCTTCTCGTTTTTTATTATCAATAAAGCAACCTGGATCATTTAACGAAAAGCGGAATATTTTTAATGAAATCCGGTGTTATAACGCCATTTTCGGTAATGATGCTTGTAATTAGATGATTCGGTGTAACGTCAAAGGCTGGATTGAAAGTCTTCACGTTTTCGGGAGCGATCCTAACACCTTGAATGAAGGTGATTTCCGCTTCATTCCGTTCTTCGATCGGGATGGAAGTGCCGGACTCGAGAGTAAGGTCGAATGTGGTTGATGGAGCGGCCACGTAAAAAGGGATACCAAAGTGCTTGGCTAATATGGCCAAGCCCAATGTCCCGATTTTATTGGCTGTATCTCCATTAGCCGCAATTCTGTCGGCACCGACAATGATACCATTTATTCCTTTCTGGTGAATCGTATGGGCAGCCATATTATCAGAAATTAATGTGACATCAATCCCCGCTTGCATCAATTCCCAGGCAGTCAAACGCGCTCCTTGCAGGACAGGCCTGGTTTCACATGCATACACTTTTAGCGGAAAGTCTTTTTCTTTAGCCAGGTGGAAGGGAGCCAAGGCTGTGCCATATCGAGCCGTGGCGATTCCCCCAGCGTTGCAATGCGTTAGAATGGAATCTCCTCTAGTGAATAAGGATAAACCATGTTCCCCGATTTTCCTGCACATTTCTTCATCTTCGGCAAAGATGGCTTTAGCCTCCGATACAAGTGCTTCCTTGGCAGTTGAAATGCTTTGCGCGGCTTGCAGAGTATTTTCCATCCTCCTTAACGCCCAAAAAAGGTTGACAGCAGTTGGCCGTGAAGAGGCGAGTTTTTCAATATGCTTCGCTACATTCTTTTTGAATTCCGCTAATTCAGCGGTTGTTTCCTGTTTTGCACCAAGTGCAACACCAAATGCTGCAGTCAGTCCAATTGCTGGGGCTCCGCGAACTTTTAATGTCAAAATGCTGTCATATACATCATCAACAGAATGAAGTTCAATAAATTCAGTTATGGAAGGAAGGGCTTGTTGATTTAATAATGTAATATGGGTATCAGCCCATTGTACCGAATAAGGTAATGGTGCTAGTGTTGTCATGTGCAGGTCTCCTTTTAAATGGTTGAATAAGATGGCAGTGTACGTTGCTTCAACGCTTCAATGACAGCTGGAACATCCAATTCTCCCCGTTTTTTAATTAAAAAAGCACCAATTTCCAATGTTGCCGTTTTGGCAGCGATCCTTGTTTCTTTATCTTCAATGACATTTAAATCGGCAACATGGGAAAGTCCGATGGTTCGCCGAATCAGTTCACAGCCGGCAAAGCCGAATGCATCTTTTTTGAATTTTGTCAGTAAATAAGGCAGATAACCTTTCACATGGCGAAATGGGCTTTTATTTTGGCCTTCCCATAATTCGGAATAAGTTTCTTCAAAGACCTTCCAAAATTCATTAAGGTGTGTGTAAATCTCTTCCTTTCCAACGCTATTACGTGTGACTGCCTGAAAGAGAAGGTTGGCGGTGTATTGACCCAGGTCAAAACCAACTGGACCATAAAAAGCGAATTCCGGATCGATAACCTTTGTTTCAGTTTCACTTGCAAATATACTTCCAGTATGTAAATCTCCATGAAGCAAGGCTTCCTGCTCGGTTTCAAAGCTTTGTTTCAGCTTAGCGACCTCAAGAATCACTTCTTTATCATTCCATATATTTTTGGCGGCATCAGTCAATTCCACCTCGAAATCTCCCGGGAGTTCCTCAAAAAATGGATCAGTGAAAATAAAGACTTCAGTGATTTTGCAGAGTTCGGGATTCGTGAAATGGCGGGCCACTTCCTTTTTCGCAGAGGGTTCTAAATGATAATCGGATGTATAAAATGCCGTTTTCGCCACATATTCACCAATATGCTGTGAAAGCAATGGATAGGAATCTCCTTCGATCAATCCTGTTCTAACGATTTTCAAGTGCGATAAATCCTCCATGACCGTGATGGCAAGCTGTTCATCAGAATAATAGACTTGCGGTACGAATTCTGGGCAATAACTTCTGAAATGAATCAACGCATTCGCTTCAATGGCAGCTCTTTTCAAAGTCAGCGGCCAGCTCTCACCAAGTACCTTGGCATAAGGGACCGCTTGTTTCATTATAATCCCTTTATTTGTGACTGTATCTGTAATATGAAAAACATAATTTAAGTTTCCATCGCCGATTTCTATACATGTTAAACTTGCATCCGCATTGACCAACCCAAGTTTTTTTGCAAGGGTTATGGCTGTTTCGTTTGTCAATCTCTTAAAATTTGAATGGTTTTGAGTCATTCTTTTCCCCTCCGGATTCAAAATAAGAATAAAAAAGCCTCTTTCATATAGAAAGAGGCAGAAGTTTTGGCTTCGGACCTCTTATCTTCCAGAAAATGAATTCTGGTGGAATTAGCACCGTGCTCTGTGGATTTTATAATCCGGCGGTGAATCCGCCCCATTTCACAATGGTATTACAGTCGGTTGCTGGGCTTCATAGGGCCTTTATCCCTCAGCCTGCTCTTGATAAGAGTAAATGTTTTCTGAAATTTTAATCTTCGGGAAAATAATATCAACTTTTTAAATAGTTTGTCAATGGGTAAATTAATAAAAATCAGGACGGCGATCTTCGAATACAGGTATTTTGTTACGTGCTTCCGTAACTTTATTGAAGTCCAAGGTGCCTGTCAGGAGTTCGTTTCCTTCTCCGGCTTCACTTATGATATTCCCCCAAGGATCAATAATCAAGGAATGACCGGCAAAGATATTATTGACATCAGAGCCTGAACGATTAACGGCTACAACATAGGCTTGGTTCTCGATGGCACGGCTAATCAATAAGGCTCTCCAATGATCGAGTCTTGGCTTTGGCCATTCAGCCGTAACGAATAGAACTTCGGCGCCTTTAGCGGTATGGGCTCGTTGCCATTCAGGGAAACGGATGTCATAACAAATGAAACCAGCACATATTTTTTCATCAAGTGTAAATAAACCATCTTTTTCTCCTGGCTTCAGGAAATGATGTTCATCCATTAACTGAAATAAGTGAAGCTTATCATATTCTTTTATGAGATTTCCCTGTTTATCGATGATTATCATGGTGTTATAGATTCCCTTGCTCGTTTTTTTCGCAATGGAACCGCCTACGATGTGAATCTCGTGTTTCCTTGCCTGTGTTTTAAGAAATTCAATCGTTTTTTCCGCCTCTTGATCAGCAATCTCATTTAACCTGCTTAAGTCGTATCCGGTTGTCCAAAGCTCTGGTAAAATGATGATATCGGGTACTGACCGTGCTGCTTTTTCCAACCATTGTTCCGCAACCTGAAAATTGATATCAGGTTGCCCGAATGCTATATCCATTTGAATACAAGCTATTTTCCACTTCATCGTTTAAAACCCCCACATGTAAAAAATGCTTTACAAGACTATGATAAACATATATCATTTGTGACTAGAATTTCAAGAAATTTCAGAGAAGGTGTATAAATGGTGCAATTCGAAAAATCCGGACAGCTTCAGGACCTGCCCAAGCAGTTTTTTGCCTCACTTGTCGCAAAAGTCAATGCCATCACGGAGCAGGGTCATGATGTCATCAATTTAGGCCAGGGAAACCCTGATCAGCCGACACCGGACCATATCGTGAAAAGTTTGCAGTCTGCCGCTGAAAAAACGATTAATCATAAATATTCGCCATTCCGGGGGCATCAATATTTAAAAGACGCTGCTGCCGTCTTTTATGAAAGTGAATACGGTGTCAAGCTGGATCCGAAAAGTGAAGTGGCGATTCTCTTCGGGGGAAAGGCAGGTCTTGTCGAACTGCCGCAATGTTTATTGAATCCGGGTGATACGATCCTTGTTCCGGATCCCGGCTATCCGGATTATCTTTCCGGTGTTGTTTTAGCCCAGGCAAAGACCGAATTCATGCCCTTGACAGAAGAAAATGATTTTCTTCCAAAATACAGTGACATACATAAAGAAGTACTTGATAAAGCCAAAATGATGTTCTTGAACTATCCGAACAATCCCACAGGTGCTTCTGCAACTGAAAGTTTCTTTGATGAGACCGTCTCTTTTGCAAAAGAGCATTCCATTTGTGTGGTCCACGACTTCGCCTATGGGGCGATAGGATTCGACGGGAAAAAACCGATAAGCTTTCTCCAGTCAGAGGGAGCGAAGGAAATAGGAATAGAAATATACACACTATCGAAAACATACAATATGGCAGGGTGGAGAGTCGGCTTCGCAGTGGGGAATAAAAGTGTCATAGAAGCTCTTGAACTATTACAAGACCATCTTTATGTGAGTCTCTTCCCGGCGATACAAGAAGCTGCGGCAAGCGCTTTGCTTGACTCGCAGACCTGTGTAGAGCAGTTAGTGCAGATGTACGAGGGGCGAAGGAATGTTTTCATTGAGGGATTGAGGGCAATCGGCTGGGATGTCAAAGCTCCTGCGGCATCATTTTTTGCCTGGCTCAAGGTACCTAAAGGTTTTACGTCCGAGACTTTTGCAGACTATTTATTAACGCATGCCCATGTTGCTGTTGCTGCAGGGAATGGATTTGGTGAATTTGGCGAAGGATACGTCAGGGTAGGGCTGCTGACTTCGGAAGAACGGCTGAAAGAGGCTGTGGAACGGATAAGTAGATTAAAAATATTTTAACCACAATGATAAATCCGATTAATTCACCCTTAAATAGTTAAAACTTATTGACAAAGTAGGAATTACCTGTCAGAATACAAAATAAATTCTTAATCTTTCGATACTTGGATGCAAATTTATATATCAGCGTTTTCTTATTTTGAGCAGGTGGAGGGACTAGCCCTATGAAGCCCAGCAACCGACCGTAATTCCATTGTAAAATGGGGCGGAATTCTTCGCCGGATTTTTCTTGAAATCCACAAGGCACGGTGCTAATTCTTGCAGCCAATGGCTGGGAGATAAGAAGATGGCTTTTTAAAGCCTCTTCTTTATGAAGGGGCTTTTGCCATTTTGAGACCATTTCAGGTTAATGACATCGAGAGTTTACTAACGTGATATAGGAGTGATCAAATGAGCGAGATAGTCGCTACTTATTTAATTCATGATTCTAAGGGAAATCATGAGAAAAAAGCAGAGAGCATTGCCTTAGGATTGACTGTCGGGACATGGACGGACCTGCCCCATTTGGTCCAGAAACAACTGGAAAAAAATAAGGGACGCGTCGTATCGGTGACACCGCTTTCTGAAGAAGAGAGGGCAAACAGCTACTTTAATCGTAAAATATACCGTTCGCTTATTAAAATTGCCTATCCGGCAAGGAATTTCTCCAATGATTTACCTGCAATCCTCACGACGGTCTTCGGCAAACTTTCATTGGACGGAGAAATAAAACTTATCGACTTGGATTTTGTCGGTGATATTCAAAAAGACTTTCCCGGGCCGCAATTTGGCATTGAAGGCATTAGGAAAAAGGTTGGCGTATTTAACCGGCCACTAGTGATGAGCATCTTTAAAGGTATATTAGGAAGAGACCTGACATTTCATAATGAGCAACTGAGGCAACAAGCATTAGGGGGTGTCGACCTAGTTAAAGACGATGAGATCCTCTTCGACCAGGAACTGACTCCATTTTTCGATAGAATAAAATCGGGAAAAAGAATATTGAATGATGTCTATGAAACCACTGGCCACCGAACTTTATATGCTGTCAATCTATCAGGGAAAACATTCGAATTATTGGATAAGGCAGAGCAAGCGGCTGATGCAGGGGCGGATGCCTTGTTGTTCAACGTTCATACATATGGTTTGGATGTATTGCAGGCCTTGAGTGAACATGATCGTATCAAGCTGCCGATCATGGCGCACCCTGCATATAGCGGGGCATTGGCAGCCTCATCATTTTATGGGGTCGGCTATCCATTATTGCTTGGTAAATTAGTAAGGTTATCAGGTGCGGATTTATCCTTGTTCCCGTCCCCTTATGGAAATGTCGCACTTGAAAAAAAGGAGACTTTGGCGATTGCTGAAGCTCTGACAAAAGATGAACTTTCATGGAAAAAAGCCTTCCCTGTTCCTTCTGCTGGCATTCATCCGGGCATGGTTCCGGACTTAATCAAGGATTTTGGAATCGATAGTGTGATTAATGCCGGAGGTGGAATTCACGGGCATCCTGATGGAGCAGAGGGCGGGGCAAAGGCTTTCCGTTCTGCTGTGGAAGCCGTACTGGCAGGAAAGGACCTATCTGAAGCGGCTGCTGAGGATGAAACACTAAAAAAAGCTCTTGTGTTATGGGGAGGCCTATAAGAAATAATGAAACCGATCATCTTTTGTGATTTTGACGGAACGATCACTAACACGGATAATATCATTTCCATCATGAAGAAATTTGCGCCTCCGGAATGGGAAGCGTTGAAAGACGGTGTCCTTCAGCAAAAAATCAGTATATCTTCAGGTGTAGGGGATATGTTTTCCCTGCTTGATAGCGGCTTGAAAGATGAAATCATCCAATATGTAAGAAAGTCGGCTGGCATTCGTCCAGGGTTTTATGAATTCGTTGAGTTTACGAAACAAGTTAACATCCCTTTATATATTGTAAGCGGGGGCATGGATTTTTTCATTGCACCGCTTTTAAATGATATCTTGCCAACAGAGTCCGTTTATTGCAACCATGCATTTTTTGATAAGGAAAAGATTTATATTGAGTGGCCACATGCTTGTGATGATCAATGTAATAATGATTGCGGTTGCTGCAAGCCATCCATTATGAGGGAAATTGCGGGTGCGGGAGATTTTACATTCGTTATTGGAGATTCAGTAACGGATTTTGAAGCTGCCAAACAGGCGGATTTTGTCATAGCCCGTGATATACTGCTTGAAAAATGCGATAGGGAAGGGATTCCACATCAAGGATTTGAAACGTTTTTTGATGTCATTGATATTTTAAAGCAGCAGGAGGTGGTTAAAGCGTGAACAATCATTCTAAGGAATGGCAGGAGCTGGCAGATATTAAAGCTGAACTGGCCGAAAGGGATTGGTTTATGGGTACTAGCGGGAACTTGTCCATTCGGGAGCCCAAAAGCCCTTATTTTTATATTACGGCAAGCGGTAAGGATAAAAGGAAGCAAACGGATTCGGACTTTTTACTGGTGGATATAAAAGGAAAACCGGTTGAAGAAACGAACCTAAGACCATCGGCCGAAACTTTACTTCATACAGTCATTTACCGAAAAACGAATGCGAACTGTGTACTCCATGTCCATACGGTTGAAAATAATGTGATTTCCGAATTGTACGGAGAAGAAGGTCAAGTTTCTTTTCGTAATCATGAAATCATTAAAGCGACCGGGCGGTGGGATGAAGATTCGGAACTTCGGATACCAATCATATATAATCATGCTGACATTCCGCTGTTATCCGATAAGTTCGAGCCACATGTCGAAGAAGACTCTGGCGCCGTGCTGATCCGCAATCATGGTATTACGGTTTGGGGTAAAAGCGGACTCGAAGCAAAGAGAATACTTGAAGCTTGCGAATTTTTATTTCAATATCAACTGTTGCTTAATCAACAAAAGGCGTTTGCAGGTTCTTTAACATAAACACTCATAGAGGAGGAATGAATGATGGCGACAATCAGATTCCATGAAACAAACGAGGTTATTGAAAACGGTGAACAGGTAAAAGGATTTTTAGAAACACAAGGGGTTATTTATGAGCAATGGGACATTTCTAAATTACCGGCCCATCTGGTGGAAAAATACGATTTAACAGATGCTGACAAGGAGGAAATCCTTGTAGCATTCCAATCAGAGATAACGGAAATCTCCGAAAGAAGAGGCTATAAAGCGCATGATGTCATTACATTATCCGATGCGAATCCGAACTTGGATCAAATGCTTGAAAACTTTAAGCAGGAACATCACCATGAAGATGATGAAGTGCGTTTCATAGCAGGCGGAACGAGTATCTTTGCCATTGAAGGCAAAGATAAACAGTGGTTTGATGTGCGCCTTAATCCAGGAGATCTTATTAGCGTTCCAGAATCAACAAGACATTATTTCACGCTTGCAGAGGATAGGAAAACTGTTGCTGTCCGCATTTTCGTTACAGCGGCAGGATGGGTGCCGATTTACGAAAAAGACGAAGTCCAAGCATGAATCAATGTTGAAAAACCAGCTTAAGGGCTGAGTTCAATTTGTCGAGACTAGCCTAGAGCCCACAGACGCTTGCGGCGAGGAGGGAAGACAGTCGGCGGAAAGGGAGCGGATCTCTGAAATCGACTGGAACGATTCTAAATAAAAAACTGCAGTCGACCTCGGTTTTCTTCGAATTTGTCTATGTCTGAAACCAGCTTAAGGGCTGGTTTTTTTATTTGGATCCGGCAAGTGCGTTAGTAAGATAAGTATGATAAAATTTAACCGAATCGAATTTAACCGGATTATAGGAGCAGATAAGAATGAATACAACCGAAGTATACATATTGGGCGGCTTTCTCGGCAGCGGGAAAACGACGCTTCTTCGAAATATATTAAAGCAGGAAAGTGACGCGGGCAGAAAAGTGGCCGTGCTTTTAAATGAGCTCGGCAGTGTATCGGTTGACAGCGGACTCATTGGTGATGAAGTGCCTCTGAAGGAGTTGTTTGACGGGTGCATCTGTTGCACAATTCAAGATAAACTGGAGGTTCAGCTTCATGAATTGCTAACAGAAAATGACCTGGATGCGGTTTATATTGAAACGACGGGTGCTGCCCATCCAGTTGAAGTATTGGATGGCATCATGTCGCCGATTTTCGCCAAAAGGCTGGAGTATAAAGGGATTATCACGGTAGTCGATTTATTAAGGTGGCGCGATCGCGAGGAACTGTCTCCGCAGCTTCGACAGCTGCTTGCCGAGCAAATTCACCATGCCGATTTCATTTTAATGAATAAAGCGGATTTAGTAAGAGAGATGGAGGCCGCACAGCTGATATATACGATACAGGCGCTGAATACGGATGCTGTATGTTTATTGACGGAGTATGCAGACGTTTCCTTGAAATCATTGCAAGGGATGCAAAGAAATCGGCAAAATGGCCATCAAAAGCTTGATGTACATGACCATTTGCATTTAACTGCAGTCGTTCATACCTTTGAAGGTGCCGTGGCACAAACCGACTTTGAAGAGTGGCTTAGGTCCCTGCCGGAAACGGTATATAGAATGAAAGGATACATTTCCTTTACACATTCACAATACCCCCATTTATTTCAATACTCCTACGGAATGCCGATGTATATGAATGAAATGATGAAAATGCCATTGAATATCGTCATGATCGGGGAAAAGTTGGATGAGGAAATGTTGATCGGTCAATTGAAAGCTTTGGAAGCGAGAGCGGCACGATAAACGTTTACCGCCCATATAAGAAGGGAATCATATAAGAAGACTTTCTTATCAAGGAGGCGGTATTAATGCCATGGAATAAGAACGATTACCCAAATTCGATGAAAAATCTAGATAAAGATGTCAGGGAAAAGGCTATAGAAATCGCGAATGCATTATTGGATGAAGGATATGAGGATGGAAAAGCCATTCCAATTGCCATAGACCGGGCTAAGATGTCGGTGGGAAAAGATTGAAAAAATGGTCAGACCCATTTCTGGGTCTGACCATTTTTATTCTTGCATTCCGAAGGCGGCAAATGTCTTTTCGTCTTCGATTAATCCGCACGCAGCACATTGCACCCGAACTTCAGGACCATTATATGCTAGATGGAACGGCTGAAGGGAATCGTTCGAATATTGTTCAACAATCTCACCGGATTGCGGATCCTTTTTAACAGGGGTTGCTACTTGCTGAATGAGATTGAAGCGAGATTTATTTGTCCGGCAATTCGGACAGCGGTATACTTGAGACACTGTACTCACTCCTTTTTTGAATTTTAAAAAGCGTGATCGTATTATTAAGGTAGTCTTTACGAACTTGATCAATAATATGTATGAATTAGTAATGGATGGAAGGGATACTATGAAAGAAAATATCAGGCAAGAAGAATTACTGGTGGCTTATTTAAGCATATGGAACAATCGTAAGGTGACCGATGGAGGAGGAAGGGAAGTGTTGACGGAACTCATCCGCCGTGAGCTTTTGGATGAAAATGCCCATCCCCGTGCCCGAAAACCAGTATTGGAGAAATTTTACCTCTGCATTAAACGTGTGATGGAATCTTCGCTTTCGGAAGAAATGAAAAATGCGATCGTCATGCTCTATATCACTGAATTGGAAAGATTATGATACGGATGCTTGTTGGCAAATATTCTTTTCCGCTTCATACTTTTTTCACAAATCATTGTTAAAATTTATAAAAAATAGATATTTAATGAATAAGGAGCTTAAAATATGAAGTGGGGCATTGGGCTTTTTCTTGCCATCGTACTGCTTACTGGGTGTAATAGCGGTCATGCATTTACTAAAATCAATAAAAGTGAATCTTTCCTGGCGACGGTCAATATCAAGGATACTTCTTTGACTTTTATAGATGAAAACTATCATCCATTTGCAAAATGGGATATTTCAGAACCATTTACCGGAGCCCTGCTCCTGGCCGACAAAGATACTATCCTGCTTTATGGAAAAGAGATGAAAAAAGTCCAAGTTTACTCATTATCGGCAGGAAAACTGATAAACAGTTGGGAAATTGGGAAAGGAATCGTCAATATGCAGTTGTTACGTGATGGAAAAAGCATCGTGGCGGTCAATCAAGCGAATCATTCCATTTATTTTTTAAATGCTGATGGGGAGGAACAGGATATTGTCAAGGTAGGTAAAAGCCCCTTGACCGTTCTTCAAGGAGAGCAAGCGAATCGTTTGTATGTTATTAATTTTGGTGATACCAAATGTTCAGTAATAAATCTTGAAACGAGAAAGGTCGATTTCGAATTTCCCGTACATAGTTCCAGCACTGGCACATTATTAAGGGAAGAAAAGGATGAAATATGGATCGGAGGACACGGTGATGGGGACAAAGTGGAAGAAGATCTATATATTTATTCGGCAAGAACAGGAGAGTTGAAGAAGAAGCTGAAGGCCCCCACCATGCCGATAAAGTTCCTTGAGAATGCTGAAGGCATATTTGTCCTTAGTCATGGTACAAGCTCCTTATATAAATTGAATGATCAATATGAGGAAGTGAAAAGCAAAGTGGTCGGCGTCAACCCCTTTGAAATGGCGAACTTCAATGAAGATGTGGTCGTAGCGGGATATGATAGTGATGAAGTGTATGTAATGGATGCTGAAACAGTCGATATTAAAAAAACGATAAAAGTCGGCGAAGGTCCGTTCCAATTGATGTTGAGGGAGTAGATGACATGCATGCTTACACCATTTTAGTCGTGGATGATGAAGAAGATATGCGAAATCTAGTTGAAATGTATTTGCTGAACTCAGGTTATCGATGCCTTCAAGCTGCGAATGGAAAAGAAGCCATAAGGATGGTTGAAACAGAGGAAGTGGATTTAATCCTATTGGATATCATGATGCCAGGTATGGACGGTTTCTCCGTTTGTGAAGAAATTCGTGAAAATTGGGAGATCCCTGTGATATTTGTCAGTGCGAAAGGTGAAGAATGGGATAAGGTGAAAGGGCTGAAGCTTGGCGGCGACGATTATATCGTCAAGCCGTTCAATCCAGGAGAATTGGTCGCAAGGGTCGAAGCTGTATTGCGAAGGACAGGGAAATTATCAT
This sequence comes from Peribacillus sp. Aquil_B1, assembly GCF_022603275.1. Lineage (NCBI taxonomy): Bacteria > Bacillati > Bacillota > Bacilli > Caryophanales > Bacillaceae > Peribacillus > Peribacillus sp. Aquil_B1. The sequence continues at coordinate 1,587,239 of NZ_JAKXEE010000001.1, forward strand.
TGAATGAAGATAATCAAAACCATGTCCGATTCGGTAAAATTAGCTTGAACTTACAATCCAGAACGGTTTTGGTTGAAGGGAAGGCAATCAATTTAACCTTGAAAGAATTCGAATTGCTTTTATTCCTCATGCGTCATAAAAGCCAGGCACTCAGCCGTGAACAACTGCTTGAAAATGTATGGAGCGGGGAGTATCGAGGATCTTTACGTACCGTGGATACCCATATCAAAACGTTACGAATGAAATTAAGAGCGGCCGATTACATTCAAACCGTCTGGGGAATCGGGTATAAGATAGAGGAAAAGAAATGATCAATAAATGGCGAACCCTCTCATTTAAATTATGGCTCACCATCATCACCGCCATCATCCTTTCTGTACTGTTCGCTTACTCACTTTCTCAATATTATTATAAAAATCTATATGTGGAGAAGCTAAAAACAGATTTAGTCAATGAAGCGTCATTGCTGGGGGCGGATTATACCGGCGGAGAAATCAGTGATGACTTCAAGGGAAAAGTTGAATGGTTTAACAGCAAGAATGACAGCGAGGTCTTTGTCGTCAACAATCCCAGGGAATTGAGTGCCTGTCTGCCTTTTGAAATCAATTATGATACCCTTATTTCTGAAGAAGAACGGCAAATGCTTTTAGATGGGAAAGCCGTTGAAAAAGAGGGATATGAGAAAAGATTTGAAAAGAACATTGTAGCTGCTATCATACCCCTTATTGACGAAGATCGCCTCGAAGGTATCATCTATACATATATTCCAGTAGATTCCATTACGGTCTTACTGAAGGAATTTGCTGCAAAATGGTTGGCAGCGGTCCTATTATTCTTAATAGTCGCGATATTTTTTACTACAAAATGGTTGAAAAGGCTAATCAGTCCGATTAAGGAAATCGAGACTGCAGCCCATCGTGTTTCAGAGGGGAATTATGACATACAGGTCCATGTAAGGAGCCATGATGAAATAGGTAAACTGGCAATAGCCTTTAATGATATGGCCAATTCCATCCATATGGAAGAAGAGAGAAAAAAAGAATTTCTAGAAAATGTAGCACACGAGCTCAGAACCCCGCTTAGTTACGTAAAGGGATACACGCAGGCCATATTGGATGGTGTCGTAAAAAATGATGAAGAAAAACGGAAATACCTTCATCTCATTTCAAGGGAGGCCCTTAGGCTGCAGCGGCTTGTGGGAGATCTGATGGACTTAACAAAAATGGATAGTGATCCATTCTTGTTAAATAATATCCCGATTGCCTATGCCCAATTCATTGAAGACGTCCTTGTGAAATATGAACCGATAATAAAAGAAAAGCAATTGGACTTGCAGTTGAATCTGGATCCAGACCCGATTATTTTGGGGGATGAAGGAAGGATGGAACAGGTCCTGCATAACATTTTTGATAATGCCATTCAGTACACCGATCCTGGAGGGTCGATCCATATTACCCTAATTCAGCATAAAGATGATTGTGAACTGCTGATTACTGACACGGGTAACGGAATCCCGGAAGCGGACCTGCCACATATCATGAATCGTTTTTACCGAGTGAACAAAGCACGCAGCCGTTTTGATGGCGGTTCAGGGCTTGGACTTTCCATTGTCAAAAAACTGGTGGAATTACAGAATGGTAAAATCGAAATAGAAAGCAAGGAAAAAAGGGGAACGAAAGTCAGGGTCATCCTACCGATTATAAAAGAAGAATGGAATTCATAAAAAGGGGATACGTTCAAAAATGAAAAAAATCGTGTTATTTTGCATGACGTTAATTTTTTTGGCCGGATGCGGCAAGGAAGAGGAAATTCCGAAAATGTTAAATGTCGATTTAGCTGTCGATCCAATTCAAGGTAAAGTGAATGAGCCTGTGAAATTTCAGGCAAAAGTGACTTATGGGGACGAAGTCGTGACAGATGCGGATGATGTCAGTTTTGAAATTTGGCTTGCGAATAGCGATGACCATGACAAAATTGCAGTAAAACATAAAAGAAACGGCATATATGAATTGGAAAAGGCTTTTGATGAAGAAGGAACCTATTATGTATATGCCCATGTAACAGCAAGGGATATGCACAACATGCCAAAGAAAGAATTCGTCATAGGGAAACCAAGCACTCCTGAACAAAATGGGGGGGAAAAGGAAATGGACGAAATGGATGATGATGAAGAAATGAAATGATGAACGACTATCAATATCAAAACAATTCGGGAGTGAATCCGGATTGTTTTTTTTATTTGAAAAATGGCCAAGACATTAGGGTCGAAATAATCAGGATAAAGACGGCGTGTCGAAGTTAAATCGAAAAATTTGTAACATAAAAGTAAAGAAAGTCATATTAAGTTGGTTAAATACGATATGTCAACAAAAAGTTATTAGTATTCAATGGAAATGGTTCTATGTAACTACCATTGACAAGTAATGACTGGAAAAATATGAGTATATATACCACTGAAAGAAACATAGATAGGTAAAGCATTCTTACAAGTTTTCTCTGAAACTAGGATAATAATATTTTCTCTTTCGTATCCTGTTAAATTCGATGGAAATTGATGGTGCATTTATTACAAAAAGTGCATGTTATGATAATTCCAGAAGCAAAGCACAACACAAAACGAACATCACAGGAGGAAATACGAATGAAAAAGAAAATGTTTATGTCAGCAGCAGCGGCTGCAGCTATTATATTCACAGGAGTAGGAGCTAACCAAGCTGAAGCAGCCAACTGTGATACTGTTAAACAAGTAACTTATAAATCTATGAATAAAGAGGATATGCAAAAAGTCCTTAACCAATACCTAGCTAAATACAATATCACTTTACCTGCAGCGCAAGCACAACAAAAACCGGTTCAAAAACCAGTTCAAAAACCAGGTCAAGAAGCTGGGACAGTGAACCAAGCAAAACCTGAAGCAAAACCTGAAACACCTGAAGTGACACCTGAAAAATCAACTGATGAAAAACAAGAGACAAGCTCTGAATTAAGTGCTTTTGAACAAGAAGTTGTTAAATTAACTAATGCAGAACGTGAAAAACAAGGTTTGGCAGCTCTTAAAATCGACACTGAGTTGAGCAAAGTTGCACGTATCAAGTCTCAAGACATGAAAGATAAAAACTACTTCGATCACAATAGCCCAACTTACGGCTCACCATTCGATATGATGAAACAATTCGGAATCAGCTATAAAACAGCTGGCGAAAACATCGCACAAGGTCAACAAACACCTGAAGAAGTGGTACAAGCTTGGATGAATAGCCAAGGACACCGTGAAAACATCATGAACTCAAGCTTTACTCATATCGGAGTAGGTTACGTAGAATCTGGTAACTACTGGACTCAACAATTCATCGGAAAATAATAATAGATTAGTAGAAAAGCGCATCCCATTATATGGGGTGCGCTTTTTTTATGAGAATGGATCATGCCATTCCAGAAATGAAGTCTAGCGGAATCTAAAAGGATTTCCAAGAACTAACAGGAACCGCACCTTATCATCAGTGAAGTCCATGTAAAGCAACTTAAATCTCGGATACATCGATTTCTGAATACTGTGTGTTGAAACTTTTCTGAAGACGTATTTCCAATGTTGATTCTTTATATTGGGCTGAAGCCCCTTTTTTCTTGACAAGTGCGGGGAGTGTTATGACATGTCGATCCGATTCTTCAGGAATCCCCTCGATGATGGATTGGTTAGAAGTATGGTAAAGCTTCATTTTCTTTAGCCAAGCTTCATTTTCTATGGGTATTCTTACAAAGACATATAAGTGAGTTTCAAATACTTCGGCATGTAAAGGATGTTCAGATCTGGCATTTTCTTTTTGTGAGCGGCCATCATTTTGGTTCATCATACCTTGCATATTGTCAGGTATGACTTGTGAAAATACTTTTTCAATGAATGATTGTACATCACTTTGCTGCATATTTTTCAAAAAGTCCTTTTGGTTTGGGTTATTCTTAAAAGAAAAAAGTGAATTCCAGGGAAACATATTGAATTCCTCTCTCCTGCTTATGGTCTGACAGGTTTATTTGTTATATTTTATGCAGCTAAAGCCCATAGGTTCTTTTATATAATTACTAAATTATAGAAAATGGAATAAACTTATGTATAATTAATTAAAATCCATTAGATAAAGAGGGTAGGCCTGTGGATGAAAAAGTAGCTTTTATTACTGGTGGAGCAACGGGAATCGGCAAAAGGATGGCATGTTCACTTGCGGATAATGGAATGTCCATTATCATTACTTATCGAAAAAGTAAAAAGGCAGCTTTAGCGTTAGTGGATGAATTACAGGAAAAATACCATGTTAAGGCACTTGCGATTCAAGGTGACTCGTCAAGTGAAGAAGATTGCCGGAATATTTTGCAAAAGATTTTGGAGTCCTTTGGCCATGTTGATATCTTCATTCATAACGCAGGGCCATATATGCATGATCGTAAACACATGACTGAATATGCCAGTGATGAATGGAAGTACATCATGGATGGGAATTTAAATGGTTTTTTCTATTTTGCGAAGGAACTTATTCCGCAAATGAGAAGTAGAAACTGGGGCAGAGTCATTACATTAGGGTTTGAACGGTGTGAAACTGCACCAGGTTGGATTTATCGATCTGCTTTTGCAGCGGCAAAGAGCGGCTTGACCTCCTTGACAAGAACTTTAGCTGCCGAAGAAGCTGCACATGGCATCACCGTGAATATGGTCTGTCCTGGTGATATCGTAGGTGATTGGAAAGAGGGGGAAATCAGGGGCGCGAGGGCAGAAAAGGATGATACGGTTCCAGTAGGCAGACCGGGTACGGGGGAAGATATAGCGAGGGTCATCACGTTCCTTTGTGATGAAGAGTCAGATTTCATTACCGGCAGCATCATACCGGTAACAGGCGGTAAGGATGTTCTTGGGAAAATATATAAAGCCTAGCGTGAGAATGAAAAAGGGTGAGGCCGGTAATCCAGCCCCACTCTTTTTTTACGCCATTTTTTTATATTTCACTTGCTGTATGAACCGTAAGCGAGCCGCCAAGCCTATAGCTCCGAGAGCCAAGCCGGTAATTAAGCCGATCCAATACCCAAAAGATCCCATATCGGTATACTTTGCAAAAAAATAACCAATGGGAAGCCCGAGAATCCAGTAGGAGACCAGTGACATCGCAAATGTGACATTAACATCTTTATAACCACGCAATATACCCTGAATGGGTGCCTGGAGGGCATCCGATATCTGAAAGAAGATGGCATATATTAAAAAATGTGAAGTCAGCATCATAACCTCATGATCTTTAGTGTATAAAGAAGCCACAGGTTCTCGGAAGAGGAATAGGATGGTCGACAAAACGAACGACATCGTCAAGGCCATCGATATGCCAATCCAGCTATACACTTTTGCATCTTTATAACGGGTTGCCCCAATTTCAAATCCAATGACGATCGTCAAAGCCATGGATATACTTAGCGGTATCATATAAAGCAGGGACGCAAAATTCATGGCAATCTGATGTGAGGCAATTGTCACGGTATCATACTTACTCATCAAAAGGGTGACGGCCGAGAAAATGCTTGTTTCAAAAAAGATAGCCAGCCCGATGGGTACCCCAATCAATAATAAAGCCCGCCATTCTTTCCAGGAAACCCGGAAAAATTCATTGAAAACCTTATATGTCGAAAACGGGTTGATTTTTATTACAACAAGGATGGCCACCAGGGCAATTAACCAATAAGTAATGGCAGTGGCGTACCCGGAACCAACACCGCCAAGTTCGGGGAACCCAAACTTCCCGTAGATTAACAGGTAATTAAAAAGGACGTTAACCGGAAGTGCACATAAGGTGATGATCATGGAAATCCTGGTCTGCCCCAGAGCATCAATGAAGGCCCTTAACGCATTATAAACGAATAAAGGAATGATTCCGAGTGAAAGTGCAATCAAATAATCATGAGCAACCATGTGGACACTATCTTCAAGATCCATGGCATTCAATATGGGGTTCAAAGAAAACGCCCCAATGATTAATATGAACAATGCTAAAGCGACAGCTAAATAAATGGCCTGCATCACGGAATAGGAAACGGATTTAGACTGCCTGGAACCGACCAGCTGTGAAACCACCGGCGTTAAGGCAATCAATATCCCGCTCAGGCCCGTGTATACGGGTGTCCATAACGAACTGCCGATGGAGACGCCGGCAACGTCCTGAGTGCTGTATTGTCCGGACATCATCACATCAAAAAAGGTCATGGCATACATGCTGATTTGGGTGATCAGGATAGGTATCAATATATAAAATAACAGGCGGATCTTTTGTGATTTAGTATAAGTCTGATTCATTAAAGTACCTCAATATCAATATTTAGAATTTTCAACACAATAAAGAATTATATCACATAAGCATGTGATGTTTTAAGAGTTTTTATTTGAAGCTAAAAAAGACTTGCCGTTTAGGGCAAGTCTCAGACTATAGACAAACTCGATATTTAATTAAGATTGCCTACAAGGCAGTGTAATATATGAACGTTGTTTTCCACTACAGGCACTCGCTTTCCGCGGGCGGTCCGGGAGCCTCCTCGGCGCTTTTGCGGCCTGTGGGGTCTCCCTTGGACGCGCTCTTCCCGCAGGAGTCTCGTACCTTCCGTTACAATCAACTTTGTTTAAAAATTCTTATGGAACCTCTTTTGTCAGTCGCGCATGGACTCAAAATCATTCATGGCTTCCATATTTGAGTCTTTTTGAAGAATGAAGGCTTGGGACGGTATGGCAATTTGTACATCTTCCTGTTCCAATATCTCCATTATTTTAAAGTTCACATCTTCTTTGATTGATAAATATCCTCCAAAGTCCGTCGCTTTCGTGAAGAAATAAAGGTAAAGATTGAAACCGGAATGACTGAACTCATCAAATTTAACCAAAATCGTTTCCGGATGGACTTCAGGATGATCAATCAGCATTCGTTCTATGTCTTTAATGACATTTTCCAATTTTTCTTTTGGTGTCGTGACATTCACACCTAAATGGAAGGCAATCTGTCTTTTTCCCATCTTGGACCAGTTGATGATCGGTTCATTCGAAAGGGTCGCATTTGGGACTGTAACTAAAGCTTGGGCAAAAGTCCGAACTTTGGTGCTTCGGAATGTGATGTCTTCAATGGTTCCCTCCACACTTGGAGTTTTGACCCAATCTCCTATGGTAAAAGGTTTTTCGGTAACGATGACGATACCCCCGAAGAAATTGCTGACTGTATCTTTAGCGGCAAGAGCGAAAGCCAATCCACCCAATCCAAGCCCTGCAACGAATCCATCGACATTAAATCCCCATTCTTCCGCAATGATGGAGGCACCAAAAGCAATGATGATTAATTTTATGATTTTCGTAAAGAACGGCATGACGATTTGATCGACTTCAAGCCCGAATTTACTTACCAATTTCGGAAATAATGTAGTAAAACTCGAACTTATATTAAAAATCGTCCAAAAGAATAAGAAGACAAAAAACGATCTGTATATTTTCGATCTTAATTCAAGCAAAGGTGTGTCGATCGGAAAATAGTGCAGTGATATAATAACACCAATTAAAACGATAAGCCATCTTACGGGCTGTTCAATAGCTAGCATTAAGTTGGCGGCAAATTCCACTTTGCGTTTTTCTGCAATTCGCAGAAAGAACTTGAATATATATGTAGTAAATACTTTCCGAAGCAAAAGGAAGATTAGGAAAATGCCAATTGAAATTCCTAATTTGGTCCAGGCTTCGATTCCATCAAATTGATCGAGTGATTCAGAAACTTCTTGCAATGTATTACTCCTCCAATGTATCTTGTAGTATTGTAGAATACTAAGATTATAATATATTCATGCTGAAAAAGGAAAAATAATCGATGATTACATTCCTCACGGGGATTTTGCGGTTCACTGAATACTTTTTCAAGTTATTAATGGCAAGGATATATGGTAATATGGATGCAAAGTGATTTTTTAAGTTTGGAAGGTGGAAATATTGACTAAGAAAATAGTATTTACCGGAGGCGGTTCTGCCGGTCATGTATCTGTTAATGCAGCAATCATCCCGGAATTTTTAAAGCATGATTGGGATGTTACTTATATTGGTTCAAAAAAAGGCATTGAAAAAAATATCATTGAAACGGAATTTCCCGAGGTCCGTTATGAAACGATTTCCGTTGGTAAATTCCGGCGTTATCTATCTGTTGAAAATATGAAAGACCCTTTCAGGGTCATAAAAGGGATTTTTGATGCACGAAAAATATTAAAAAAGACCAAGCCGGATTTCATTTTTTCTAAAGGTGGATTCGTTTCGGTCCCAGTCGTTTTGGCAGGCAGAATGCTGAGAATACCGATTGCGATACATGAATCGGATTATACGCCTGGTCTGGCTAATAAGATAGCCATGCCGCTTGCATCGAAAATTTTCACCACATTCCAGGAAACGGAAAAAGACCTTCCGAAAGAAAAGGCCATGTATCTTGGCGCCGTATTGCGCGATGGGATTTTTAAGGGAAACGCTTCTGCTGGTAAGTCATTCTGTGGATTCACGAATAACAAACCGGTGTTACTCGTTATGGGCGGGAGCCTTGGAGCCGTAAAAATCAATAATATGATTACAGATAACCTAGATGCCTTATTAAAGGATTACCAGATTATACACATTTGCGGGAAGGGAAATGTGAAATCGGAATTGAAACAAAGGGGATATGCTCCTTTTGAATTCGTTCATGAAGAATTATTCGATCTTTTGGCGGCTGCTGATGTCGTTGTGTCAAGGGCAGGTTCAAATTCAATCTTTGAATTCCTTGGTTTGCAAAAGCCGATGCTGCTTATCCCTCTAAGTGCCAATGCATCCCGCGGAGATCAAATCCTGAATGCGTCAAGCTTTGAGAAACAGGGGTTTTGTAAAGTCATTCAAGAAGAAGAGTTAAATGACCGGATTTTTAATGCTACATTAGCGGATTTATTGGAACAATCGAATGAATATCAGGAAAAAATGCGTCAAAAACGTCCATTCAAAACGGCAGCTGAAATGTATGAATTATTACTTCAAGTAATGGCTGCAAAAAAATAAGTATCAATCCCCTCTATGCAGCATATCTTTTTCGAACAGAGGAGGGGGCAGAATGGCTTATGAATATTCCAAAGGATGGTTCATTCAGCAGCTAAAAGCTGCAGGGATAAGCTATCATCCAATTGAGAAAAAAAAGCTGGAGCTGTATAAAACCTATATTCTTAGGCGTTTATACGACGATCTCCAAAAAAGATAAATCATAAAAAGAACCGCAATGTCATTGACGTTGCGGTTCTTTTTATTTTATAGAAAATTACTTATAAAAGGAAAAAAACAGGAAATGAGGATACCTGCGATAGCCATTGCCGCACCTGCGACAGCCCCGGTGAACTCGCTTTCCTGGGCAGCTTGAGCAGTTCCAAGGCCATGGGCGATCGTACCATAAGCGATACCACGAGCGAAGGGCATCGTGATGTTTAGTTTATCCATCATTTTTGGAGCGATCATCGTACCCAGCACCCCAGTCAAAATGACGAAGGCTGCTGATATATTGGAATTTCCGCCATAAAGTTCCGTGATTTCAACAGCGATGGGCACCGTAATGGATTTAACTGCCAATCCTTGAAGAATGAATTGCGGAAGTGAAAATGCTTTAGCGATGGCGAAGGCAATGATCAATGTGACCATAAGACCAAATATCATACCGCTAATTGCCGGCATTGCATATTTAACGATTATCTTTCTATTTTTATAAAGTGGTACAGCCAAGGCAACGGTAGCCGGTCCCAGGAAATAGGTGATGATGTCTTTTCCCGGTGAATAATCTTTGAAGTCCAAACCGCTGATCAGCAGTATGAGAATTATTGTAACCGTACTGAAAAATACAGGCGTCGTAAAAGGTGATGGATGTTTAGCATATATTTTCCTTCCAATGAAATAGGCAAGGATGGTTATCAAGATGCTATATGTTGTGATGAGCGCTGTCATGCTGCTTAACCTCTCCTCTATGGGATAGCTTCTGAACAGTCCAAGCTGAAACGATGAATCCAAATATCAGGCTGACTCCCAATGTAAGTGCCAATGGCAAACCGAATTTAATGAAAAGCCATCCCATGGTCATTAAACTGATTGAAATCGGGATGAAGAAAAAGGCTAGGTGCTTGACCAAAAATCCTGAAGTAAGTTCAATCCATTCGACTTTTATAATCTTCGTCTGTAATAAACTGAATAACAGAATCATGCCGATGACGTTGCCTGGTATGGGTAAATGAAGTAAATTGGCTAAAAAATAGCCGAGCTTGCAAATGATGAGCAGGAAGATTAGCTGCACGATAAAAGCAAATGTTTTTTTCATGATTAAGTCCTTTCGATGACGCTTTGAATATATTGATGAATTGGTCAATTGTATTCATTATAAAAAAATATCCCTAAAAAGAATAGGGATTTGCAGCAATCTATCTTAAACATCCTATGTAAATGCAAAAAAGAGCATTCCAGGTTTGGAAGCTCCGGCAATTATATGAAAAGATAAACAAAGCCATATTGAAATGTTCCTCGCTTTATGCTTCAAGTAACTGCTGTTCATCATCATCATGCTGTCTAAGGATATGAAAGGTGTATAAATCTTTAGGGATTTCATACAAATCGTAGATATCTCCTTCATGATTGATCTGATCATAAAGGGATTTTCTTGTTTCGTTGGCATTGACGGCATAAGGAAGCTTTTCTGCGGCTTTTATAGAGCGGATATTCTTTTTGCGAATACGCATGAAGACCGTTTCCAAACCGAGCTCGAAAAAAAGCTCTTTGAAGAAAGCGTCTTTTGCAATGGCATTATACCCTTTTCCATGATATGGTTTGCCAAGCCATGTGCCTAAGAAACCTGCACCATTTTCGATATCGTATAAAGAAATACAACCGATGGGATTTTCCCATTCATCCAAGATTGTTCGTGAAATGAGTTGCCCAGCATCTTCGGCTTCGATCGTTTGCTTAGTGATGAAAACATATTCTTCATATGAATCTACCTTATGGCGCACGAAAGGGAAGACATCTGGATGCGTCATTTGTTCATAAAGAGAAAAACAATCTGTGAAATCTCTCTTTTTTAACATTTCCGTCCCTCCGTTTGAGGGCAGTTCTTATGCGTAGTCGCTGCCCACCCTCGAAATTTTTTAAGTCGTTCATCAAAAAATTTCGGGGTGGGAATCGAACCCACTAGAACCGGAAACCGGTGGCGCACCATTTGCCTTCCCTATTTTTATTGTCAGAAAATATGCAAATCTAAAGAACCTTACGAAGGTATAATACTAAAAAAAAATCGGTTTGGGAATAGGTTTTTTGCCTTTTTTTTTCGTCAAATTTCAACTTTTTCTCGAAGGGTGAAAGCGTAAGGCAAACGCCTGCATTTTTCCTTGAAAAACTGGTTTTTTCTCCCGCTTTTTTCTTTAAAATTCACCTGTGAATTGCATGAATAAAATGATTGCGCCGAGGGCCCACACATAAATGGAGAATATTTTCAGTGAACGCTTTTTTAAGAAATCGATCATCCATACTACGGCTATATAACCAAAGATCGCTGCGGCCAGGGTTCCGACGAAAAGCGCAGTGAGTGGAAGCCGTTCAACATCTCCAGTAAAAATCGGTTTCATCTGAAAAACGATGCCCCCCGTAATGGCAGGAATAGAGAGCAAAAAGGAAAAATAGGCTGCAGTGGCCCTATCTAATCTGCAGAAGAGGCCGGCGGCAATCGTTAGGCCGGAGCGTGAAAGAGCAGGCATGATGGCAGCAGCTTGGAAGGTACCGATAATCAGCGCATCTTTAATGGAAATTTCATTAAGGGATTTGGCCCCTTTTTTCACTCCGTCCGCTACCCATAAAATCAGTCCGGTCGCTAAAAATTCCCAGCCTATGGTGACACCTGTTTTTGAAAGGCCATCAAACCAATCCCCGAGTAAAATGCCGGCAATCACTGCAGGAATCGTCCCGGCAATGAGAAGCAGAGTCATTTTGGAAAACGGATTTTTCAAAATGGCAATTATGTCATTCTTATAGACGACCAATAACGCCAGCAATGTACCGATGTGGAGCATGGTATCCAGAAAAATGCCGGCCTCGTCAAGATGGAAAATATGCCGTCCTAAATATAAATGTCCAGTACTTGAAATAGGTAAAAACTCAGTCAAGCCTTGAATGATCCCAAGGATGAAGGCTTGAAATTCATTCAGCAAAAAAACATCACTCCATTCTAAATGGTATAGGACAATCCATTATTTAAACTGTATGCACAAGAATGATGAACATGTCCGGATTTTAGTGGCGTTATCCAGAAAAAGCAGTCCAATTTTACCTTTTTTCGAATAAAATGAAAGGAAAAATGAAACTATTTTTCATTTGATTCGTAATTATTCATATGAGAAAGGAGGAGAAGACACTATGCCTACTAAAGATGAAAGAGTGTTTGCTGCCCTTATTTATGTGATCAGCTTTTTTACAGCATTTATCGGTCCTTTGGTGATTTGGTTAATAAAGAAGGACTCGTCACAATTTGTGGATTATCACGGAAGGGAATACTTGAATTTCTTTATTTCCTACACCGTATATTCAATAGTCGCAGGGATACTCACTATAGTATTGGTCGGATTCTTGCTATTGCCGGTTATCGGGATAGCTTTAGTCGTATTCACCATCATTGCTGCTGTTAGGGCTTATGAAGGAACGGATTACAGGTTCCCGTTGATTTTCCGGATATTATAGAGTGATGTAAAAGGAGGGTTCCGTTCAATTCGGAATTCTTTGGAGACTGTAGACAAACTCGAAGAAAAGCGAGTTTGACTGCAGTTTTTTTATTTAGAGCACGTTCCAGTGGATTTCAGAAATCCGCTCTCTTTCCGCGACTGCCTGCCAAGCCAGTAATTCGGAAGGAGTGTCGCAAATTTCTTCAATCCAATAAGGAATACAGTAAAAAACATTAAGTATAAACTAGTCTTGTTTTAAAATTAGGCAGAACCCCATTTTGTCTACAATAGGATTCCGATCAATTCGGAGTCACTTTTTTAGATGAACCGTGTTGGGAATTACCTTTCATTAAAAGGGAATAGATCACAATAAATCGAATAAAGTAATATGATAACTGCTTCCATGCACTTTTAGGAAGCGGAGGCAGGGCGGATTGTGGTTTTACTAATCAATGGCCGTCCTTAAGGCGGCAATCTTTCTTGTAAGGAGTGAGGAGCAGAGCGGGATATGAATATACGTGAATATTATCAAAAAACGAGCCATTCAAATTTTCATGCATCTTGGATATCACTTCTTTTGGCCATTGTATTTTTCATTTGCCATATTTTTAAAATGATACCGGGCAATATATTATTGATCACGTTTCCTTTTATTTTCTTTAGCATTGCCCAATTTGTAAGTCATCGTATATATGAAAATAGAATGAAGGAATTGCCTGATGAACTAGTCGGAACGAATACCGGGTTATTAAAAAATGAACATGTTTTATTGACTTTTATGCCAGCACCGACATTGCGAATGCTGCTCTTTGCGCCGGATGGGTCACTAATGGGCGAGATACGGGATTTGAATATGAAGTGGTTCATGTGGATGATTCCCAATTTCTTGTCGATGCTCCTGGCCAAGCGATATGAACTGGTGGACCATGAGGGGCGTTTGCTGGCTATGTACCAAATCAAAAGGGGACTTTTCAATAAAATGACGATCATGGATGATCAGGGCGGCATTATTGGATCGTATCAAGAAAATCGGTCATTCGTGAAAATCAATGGGATGATCTATAAGGAAGACGGTACGGAATGGATGCCCATTGAAACGCCGGGAAGCGTGAATTCTTTCGAGATTGTCACAAAAGACGGGGAAAAAATCGTTTCATACCAAGAAGGCTGGATGCCTTTGGAGTGGGGGAAAAGATTCAAGACAAATACACCCATACTTTCTTTTTCATCAAATGTTGCTGAAATTCCTAAAATCATCGTTTTTGGTTTCTGTGCAGCCACTCTGAATCATCGTTCAAATTGACAATGGTTCCCCTTTAGCAAATCTTTTAAATATTTGATATAATATTAGAGAGATACATAGATTAATAATACAATTTGAAAAGGTGGTAATTATGAGTTTACTTAATGAGATTCTTGATTATAATGAACAGTTTGTAGAAAAAGGCGAATATGTCAAGTATAGAACGGATAAGTTTCCTGAGAAACGCATGGTCATCATAAGCTGTATGGACACTCGGCTCGTTGAACTCTTGCCAAAATCCTTGAATGTCAAAAATGGCGATGTCAAAATCCTGAAGACTGCCGGGGCAATCGTCTCCCACCCATTCGGAAGTGTTATGCGGAGTATCCTTGTTGCTATTTACGAGCTAAAGGCGGATGAAGTATTGGTCATACCTCATCATGACTGCGGGATGGCATCAGTCGATGCAGATTCTGTAATGGACAAGATGATAGAACGTGATATACCAAAGAGCACCATCGATACACTGGGAGCTGCAGGAATCGATATCCGCAGTTGGCTTCGCGGATTTGATGATGTTTATGAAAGTTGTAAGAACAGCGTGGAAGTGATTAAAGGACATCCTTTGATCCCTAAAAATATTCCTGTACATGGTCTAATCATTTCCCCTGATACAGGGAAGCTGGAATTGGTAGTCGATGGGTATTCGGAAGAACAAAAATAATATATTCATCGAGGCTGTCGGGATCATTTCCGGCAGTTTTTTTCAAATTTTTATCATTACTATTTATTTTTATCCTTTTTTTTGTTAAAATCGCGAAGTGTAGTTTGTCACTAATACAAACGGGTGGGCGAGGGATAAATTTAATAAGGATACAACATGAAGAAATTAAACTTGGAAACGTTTTTTCATTTTTCCGACTATGGAACGAATGGTAAACGTGAAATCCTTGCTGGAGTGGTCGGCTATTTTACGATAGTCTATATTCTCATCGTTAATTCCCTGATTTTATCGGAAGCGGGCATACCGATTAATGGTGCAGTGATTGCCACGATTCTTTTATCTGCTTTAAGCTGTGTCATGATAGGGCTTTGGGCGAATGTCCCAATCCTTCTCGTTCCAGGAATGGGCGTTAATGCCCTATTTGCTTATACCATGGTTCAAGGAATGGGTCTATCTTGGCAATCGGCTCTTGGTGCTGTGTTTATCTCAGGGATAATTTTTGTAATCATCGCTTTTACAAAATACTCTAAGTTAATCAGTGATTCGATTCCAAGTTCGATAAAAGAAGCCATATCTGTCGGTCTTGGCTTATTCTTGATGTTAATCGGTCTTGAAAAGGGCGGGATAATCACAGGAGGTTCATCATCAATCGTCGCACTCGGAGATTTAAGCGATCCAGCGGTGTGTGCAACGGTGTTGACCTTTTTACTGGCAATCACGCTGTTCATCAAGAATGTGCCCGGTAATTTCATGATTACCATCTTGGCAGGCAGTCTCATTGCCTATTGGTTCGGGACGGTTCAACTATCGGAAATCCATTTTTCAGGCATAGACACAGCTTCCTACAGCGATCTTTTCTTTTCATTATCGTTCCTGGAAGCAAACCGGATAGAATTCTGGATAAGTGTATTTGCGATGACGATGGTTCTTGTTTTTGAAAATATTGGTCTTGTACACGGGCATGTAGACAGTATCAACCGCCAGGATGCCTATAAAAAGTCGCTGCAGGCGACAAGTGTGTCCGTTCTATTATCAGGCATATTCGGTTCGAGTCCTACCGTTGCAACAGTAGAAACGGCAGCTGGAATCGCATCAGGAGGCAGGACTGGTTTTACTTCAGTGGTGACGGGCGTGCTATTCATTCTATCACTGTTATTTATACCGGTGATTAAAGTAATCCCTGATAGCGCCATTGCCCCCATCTTGATTATCATTGGCATTTTGATGCTCGGAAACATAAAAAAGCTGAATTTCAGTGATTTAACCGAGAGCATACCTGCAATCATGATCATCACGATCATTCCTTTCACATACAGTATTGCCGATGGAATGGCATTCGGTTTCATCCTGTACCCATTCTTGAAGCTTGTAACTGGAAAAGCAAGAGAAGTGTCAGCCCCGATGTATGTGAGTGCCGGAATGTTTATCATCTATTTCATCATTGGTATGATCGATTAATAATTCAATAGAGCGGTTGGAATGAGTTAATTCTTATTCCAACCGCTCTTCTTATTGGTCTTTTCGCCGCAAAAAATGGATTTAATGTGATTTACGCGATGACACATTCATCTTGAAAATGCTATGATATAGAATATTAAAAAATGATAAATGAAAAGCAGCATATTAGAGGATGTGACAGGATGATTATTGAAGGTTTAAAAAGCCATGGTTCAGGAAATGATTTCTTAATCATTGATGAATTGACTACAACCCTGACGTTTACTGAAGAAGAGCGGAAAAATTTCGCGAAGGCCCTATGCAATAGGGAGAAGCTTGGAGCGGATGGGATTTTATTCGTAATGAAAAGTGAACATGCCGATTGCCGGATGCGTGTCTTTAATGCGGATGGATCGGAAGCCTCGATGTGCGGCAACGGACTTCGCTGTGTTGCACGTTACGCCAACGACGTTCTAGGGCTAGATAAAATGATCGTGGAAACCATGAAGGCGAATCTACTCGTGGAAAAAACGGAAGATATTTATGAGGGCATTCCGACTTTCAAGGTGGAAATTTCACCAGTAAGTTTTAATGTGAAGGATTTACCTCTTGTATTGTCTAAAGAACAGCTGCAAAACGAACCAATGCCGGAACTTCATGATACCCTGCTATTTTCGGCATTGGCGGTTCCTAATCCACATTTGATCACACTCGTCGATAGTGATGTTTTACAAAGTGATTTGCAGGAAGAACTTTCAACAAAGGTCAATCAACCGAATGAACTTTTCCCTGATGGTGTCAATGTCAGCTTTGTGAAAGAGCTGGAGCCAGGGAGCATTTATGTGCGGACATTCGAACGGGGAGTAGGCTTCACGAATGCATGTGGAACGGCGATGTCGGCTTCAAGCCTTGTAACATGCTCTGTCGGTTTAAACGCATTGGAAAGTGAAATTTCTGTCTACAATAACGGCGGAAAAGTTAAATGCGTTGTTCATCATGATGAGGAAAGCCAAAAGTATTCAATTGATTTAATCGGGAACGCAACCTATGAATTCAAGGCATCGATTGAAATAGACTTAGATCAGCCTGAAAAATTCGAACTGCTTGAAAAAGAGGATTTTGAATTGGAAACAAGCTTATATGCCAAGCTTCAGGATGAAGTGCAAAGTTATTTGAAAGCAAAATTATAAAGAGATAAGAAGACTGCAGGCAAACTCGAAGAAAAGCGAGTTTGCCTGCAGTTTTCTTATTAAAAAGTTGCTGTTGATTTCAGCAGGAGCACTTTTTTCGTACTTTGCCGTACATTATCATTATCCAGAGCTTTTTCTTGACCGTCCGTGATTAAATTCGACCTACAAGGAACTTTATTCAACCTTCACTGCATTTAATTCGACCGTTCGTGTTTTTATTCAACCTTCACTGCACTTTATTCGACCGTTCATGAATTTTTTCGGTTTTCACCTCACTATTCGGACTCCGGAGCTTTTTATTAAAAGGAGCAGATATTAATTCCGCTCCCTTTCCGCCGACTGTCTGCCAAGCCGCATCAAAGAATGCGGCTGCGGGGTCTCGGCTAGCCAGTTATTCGCCAGGAGTGTATATAACCATGAAGTTTAACCTAGTCTTAATCATGGTTCGGAATGAGATCATTGCGAACCCCAAGTCCAACTAGTTGTTGGTCTTTTTTTGTTTTAGGAACGACAAAACCTCCAAAAAGGCTGGTCCATTATCGACAAGTCTGTAATCCATAAAAGCACATCCATCCCTTTTTATTCTGTTTGGGATGGTTTCAATCGTATAGCTCTTTAACTGGAGATTTTCGTCCACTTCCTCCCAAAACAAAGGTGTAGCCACACCCGCGAACGAATTTCCCCGTGGGGAATAAGGCTGGATGATGGTTTTTCCTTCACTATGCTGCACAAAGTCCAAGTAAAGTCGATTGTGCCGATTAATTTTCATTCTCTCCGTTGTAAAATCGTTTGGGTTGGAACTTGTTAAGTAGTCACCGAGAAAGTCGGTGAATATGCGTGTCTCCTGATAAGTAAATCTGTCTTCAGGCAGTGGGATGTGAATTTGCAGTCCTTTGTTACCTGAAGTTTTTACAAAAGCTTTAATTCTTAATGATTCCATCACTTTTTTAATTTCCTGTGCGGCCTTTATTGCTAAGGAGAAAAATTCGATGGAAGGGGGATCCAAGTCCAGTACGATTTCGTCGGGTCTTGTTTTACCCGCTTTCTGAAATGGCGCATGGAATTCCAACGCAAGTTGATTGCCAAACCAAAGAAGCGTTTCAATATCGTTACATAGCATGTACTCGATATCCTCATCAATGAACGTTTTAATAAAGGCCGGCGCATAATCAGGTTTGTTTTTCTGGAAAAATCTTTCTTTATCCAAAGTGCCATGAGGATAGCGGATCGTCGTAAGCAGTTTATCCTTCAAGAAGGGTAAGAAGAAAGCTGAAACCTCCCGTAAATAATGAAGGTATTCAACTTTTACGACCTGTTTACCTTCTGTTATCCAAAGCGGTTTATCCTTGGAAGTTATTTGTACCGTATCTGGAAATGTGTATTGGCCTAGCACAAATTTCTCCCAGGTACATTCATCGGGAGTCGTTTGTAAAA
Source organism: Peribacillus sp. Aquil_B1 (assembly GCF_022603275.1). NCBI lineage: Bacteria > Bacillati > Bacillota > Bacilli > Caryophanales > Bacillaceae > Peribacillus > Peribacillus sp. Aquil_B1. Next base: position 1,606,011 of record NZ_JAKXEE010000001.1, read on the forward strand.
GCCATTGCGAAAACTGAGGTTCACGCAATTCATTTTCCTCATATACGTGTAAGAATTGAACTTCTATGCAAATGGATGGATGGATATAAAAAAATTGTGTATCTTCGTCTGATGCATTTTGCTTGATCAGTTGATGCAATATACTTTTATCTTGAGAACTCAGTCCGTTTTTAACACTTCCGATTTTCGTTACGGCACCATCTTTGAAAACTGCGAGGGAAACGTAACCATTTTCTTTGTGCAATGCTGTAATGAAACAAGAAACGGTCTTCCAGTTTTTCACCTTAATCCAAGATGCAGTACGTTTTCCTTCTTGCCAAGTACCTCGAATTTCCTTGGCGACAACTCCTTCGCCATCTAATAGGGTGACCTTATTCAAGGCATTATCCAAAATATCAAAACTTTCTATTAATTGTATCAAAGCCTTATCGTTGGGATTAGGCGGAATAGGAAAGCCGAGTTTTGCCCCCATATTCAACATCAAATCCCTACGTTCTTCCATAGGTTTAGCTGATAAGTCTTTTCCGTTGATGCGAAGCAGGTCAAACGCTATAAACCGGCATGGGGAGAAGCGCGCTTTTTCAGATATTAAGGATTGTTTTCCAAGACGCCCTCGCCACTGTATTTGAAAAAAGTCCGCTTTCGCTTCATTGGTAAGCCAGACCAATTCTCCATCTAACTGAAGCGGGAGATATTCTTCCAGGTCCAGTTCTTTGATGTAAGCAATGATTTCTGGGAATTGTGGTGATAATTCCTTCTCGTTCCGACTCGAAATGCTTATGGTATCGGAGTCTATCGTTAAAATAGCCCTAAAACCGTCATATTTGACTTCATAACGCCAATCCTTGGAGCTGGGGGCTTCGGGGTAATAGGTTGGCAGCATCGGTTTCATTTTTGTATCACCTCCGCAAATAATTGGTTAACATTATTTTGCCAAAAAAACGAAGTGTTAGAGTTGGCAATTGTTTTTTCGGATTTTTTTGGACAAAGGGGAATAATAAAATTGTTCTTCTCTTTAAAAATAAGTTATGAGGTGACGAATATGCATACGATGTGGAAGGGGAGCATATCATTCGGTTTGGTGAACATTCCGATCAAACTTCATGCTGCAACGGAGGATAAGGATATTTCTTTAAGGACGTTGCATAAGGAATGTCATTCACCGATTAAATACGAAAAAGTTTGTCCGGTATGCCAGAAAGAAGTGGGTAAGGATGATATAGTCCGCGCTTTTGAGTATACAAAGGGAAAATTTGTTGTATTGGAAGACAATGAATTGGAGCAACTGAAAAAACAAAACGAAGAAAAAGCCGTGGAAATCGTGGATTTCGTTAAAATTGAAGAAATAGATCCCATTTATTTCAATCGGAGTTACTACATGTCCCCTAATGACGGAGGGATAAAAGCTTATTCCCTTTTGAGGCAGGCCCTCAAGGAATCCAATAAGGTAGGATTAGCGAAAATCATCATTCGCTCTAAAGAACAAATGGCGGTAATCCGAGTCGTTGATAATACCTTGGTGATGGAAACGATTCATTATCCGGATGAAGTCCGTTCCACAGCGGACGTTCCGAATATCCCAGCCAATGATACCATTGTAAAAAAAGAAATCGATACTGCCGTATTATTGATAGATCAATTAACGACTACTTTCGATCCGACAAAATACACGGATGACTATCGAACCGCGTTGCTAGAATTGATTGAATCAAAGAAAACGGGACAGACGACGATTACAGCCAAAACAAAAGAACCAGTTTCCAACAATGTAACCGATTTAATGGAGGCATTACAGGCATCCATTGACCGTACGAAACATGATGAACCGGAAAAGAAAAAGACGACCCGAAAGAAAGCGGCACCGAAAAAAAAGAAACAAGCTTAAACAGGAAGCTGAGCGGAAGACATATGGTGTCGCTCGGCTTTCTGCTTGTTTTAGCAAAGAACCAGACACTTATAAGGGAGTGAAAGTGACTTTACAGGGAGGGATTTGTATAGGAAAGGAAAGTGCAAATAGGTAAGTGAATCACGATTTAAGGATATGGATGGAATAAAAGAAAATAAATGGATGGAAATGGAGGCAAAAAAATTCGCTCCCTAAAGAGCGACAATGAGGAATTCAATCGTGAAAATCAACATATAGGCGAACGGTTGTAGTTTTCGACTATATATTGTGTTCATATTCTACCATATTTAATTCTGAAATAGCAACAAAATTACTGAAACTAACCTATGAATTTTTCTGGAAATCAATGATATTTTGTCCATTTAAGCGGATTATGTGGCTTTTTCACTTCATATACTTATAAAAAGCTACAGAATAAATGGATTTTTAGTATAATTTATACATATAGGATGATATAAATTAAATATGAATGGAAGATGCAAATGGAAAATGGAAAAATCAAATCACTTCATGCCGGAAAGCCGAAACAGGAAATTTTTTCGAATGTCGATATCTTTTCAGCCATGGATAAACAAGCACAGGATAATGTGACAGTGACTAAATCAGGCATAATTGGTGATGGGATTGGTAATGTAAAGTTCCATGGAGGTCCTGATCGGGCTTTGTGCATTTACCCCTTTGAGCATTATTCATTATGGAATGAAAAATTCTCTAAAAAGCTGGATATCCCAGCATTCGGTGAAAATTTAACCGTAGAGGGGATGAGGGAAGAAGACACGTATATCGGCGATATTTATCAAATAGGCGAAGTGATTGTGCAAATTAACCAGGGGAGGATACCTTGTTCGACCATTTCCCACTTTAATCAACAACCTAAGTTTTTGGAACTTGTGCTGAAAACGAGTTTCACTGGTTATTTTGCAAGAGTACTTCAAGAAGGAACGATAAATAAGCAAAACGAAATCGTGCTGATAGATCGTTTGCAAGAAAAAATTTCAGTTCATTATGCAACAGAGGTAATCCTACATAAACGAGATGGCCTGGAAGGCGCTAAGGCTTTACTTACTCTAGACTCGTTAGCGGAAGACTGGAAACAAAGAATCTTGAAGAGGGTTAAACCCGCAAAAGATTGAATCATTTTTGCAAAAGTGAAAAAAATGTCGATCAGGTATTGAAATTGACAGATTATTAATGTAAATTAAATATAATCTAATTTTGAAATCTTGTGAAAATTATATAAATGGATCTTATCGAGAGAGGTGGAGGGACTGGCCCGAAGAAACCTCAGCAACCAGCTTAGGCAAAGGTGCTAAATCCAGCAAGCAGAGCTTGATAGATGAGGAGAATGTTTCAAAAAACCTTCTTCTTTGAGAAGGTTTTTTTTCCTTTTCTCTCATACTCATAAAATACGACAAAAACAGGACTGTTTTTGAGAGAGGGTGTAATGATGAATTTTCGTAAAGAAGTGAAAGAAAGAATGTTGGTTGGGGAAGGGGCAATGGGGACCTTATTGTACTCAAATGGCATCGATCAATGTTATGAGGAATTAAACTGCACGAATCCAAATCAAATAGAGTCCATCCACCGTGCCTATCTGGAAGCTGGTGCAGATATCCTTCAATCAAATACATACGGAGCTAATTTCAACAAATTGAAACGGTATGGACTTGAAGATGAAGTTAGCAGAATCAACCGCCAGGGAGTCATTCTAGCTAAAAAAGCGGCAAAAGGAAAGGCGTATGTCTTCGGTACCATAGGGGCACAGCGGAGTATCAGGAAATCGGATTTAAGCATGGAAGAGATTAAACGGGGTTTTCGTGAACAGCTATACAGTCTGTTGATGGAAAACCCGGATGGAATTCTCTTGGAAACATTTTATGACCTGGAAGAGCTGGAAACCGTCCTGCAAATCGTAAAAAATGAAACTGGACTGCCGATCATCGCAAATGTTTCGATGCATGAACTGGGTAATCTACAAAATGGAATCCATTTAAATGAAGCCTTTCAAAAACTCGAGCAACTGGGTGCCGATGTTGTGGGGGTGAATTGCCGTCTTGGTCCACATCATATGATCCGGGCCTTGGAAGAAGTGAGTATGCCGAAGGAAGCATCGATCGCCATATACCCTAATGCCAGCCTCCCTGATTATGTGGATGGAAGGCTCGTCTATAAAGCCGTGCCGGAATACTTTGGGTCAAGTGCCTTGGAACTTCGTGAGCAAGGTGCCGCTATCATAGGCGGGTGCTGTGGAACGACTCCACTGCATATCCAAGCTGTAAAGAATGCGATCGGAAGTTTTGCTCCTGTAAAAGAGAAAGTTACGAAATCCCGCGAAATAGAAATAATTGAAGTGAACGATCGAGAATTGGAGCTTCCACTGTACGAAAAGGCCAAAACGGAAAGGACGATCCTCGTTGAACTTGATCCACCGAAAAAACTGGGAATAGAGAGTTTCATGACCGGTGCTGAGGTTTTGAAAAAAGCAGGGGTCGATTCCATTACATTAGCGGATAATTCACTTGCCTCACCAAGGATATCGAATGATGCACTGGCTAACTTACTTAAGAACCAATTGAATATTAATCCGATGGTGCATATAACATGCCGTGATCGAAATTTGATTGGCCTCCAGTCACATTTAATGGGTCTGCAGACGGTAGGGCTGAATGAATTATTGATCATCACCGGAGATCCTTCAAAAATAGGGGACTTCCCGGGTGCCACCTCGGTTTATGATTTATCTTCCTTTGACCTTATAAGCCTGGTCAAACAATTTAATGAAGGTCTTTCCTATTCCGGTCAAAGTTTGGGTCAACGGGCAAATTTTAAAATTGCGGCAGCGTTTAATCCTAATGTGAAATATCTGGATAAAGCCGTACTGAGAATGGAAAAGAAGATTTCCTGCGGTGCCCAATCATTTTTGACACAGCCAATTTATTCGGTGGAGCAAATCGAAGAAGTGCATGAAGCTACAAAACATTTAGAAACTCCGATTTTCATCGGTATCATGCCTTTGACAAGCACCCGGAATGCAGAATTCATCCATAATGAGATCCCTGGCATTAAATTGCCTGATAACGTAAGAAGGGCCATGGCTTTAGCGGGGGATGACCCTGTAAAGTCAAGGATTGAAGGGGTCAATATCGCGCGGGAACTGGTGGACGCGGCTAGGGAAAAATTCAAGGGCATATATTTAATCACTCCGTTCCTTCGCTATGAAATGACGGCGGAACTTACGAAATATATTAGAAAAGTCGATAGTAAACAGACATCAGAGGTGGCAGTACATGAATAAAAAAGCGATTCAAGATCAGTTAAATTCTAAGATTCTCCTGCTTGATGGGGCGATGGGAACCATGCTTCAAGCGGAGAATTTGACAGCAGACGATTTTGGCGGAGAACAATTCGAGGGCTGCAATGAATATTTATCACTGACGCAACCGGAAATCATCCAGTCCATTCATGAAAAATATTTAGCAGCGGGCGCAGATATCATTGAAACCAATACCTTTGGAGCGACCAGCATCGTTCTTGATGAATACCAAATAAGCACGATTGCCTACAAGCTAAATAAAATTTCAGCTGAGCTTGCCGTTAAAGCTTGTGAAAAGTATTCCAATGAGGAATGGCCAAGGTATGTAGCCGGATCGATGGGCCCCACTACAAAAACGCTTTCCGTAACGGGCGGAACGACTTTTGATATTTTAACCGATTCTTATGAAGAACAGGCACTGGGTCTCTTGGATGGCGGTGTAGACTTGCTGTTGGTGGAAACCTGTCAGGATATGCTTAATGTCAAGGCTGCCTTTTCTGGCATCAAAGCAGCATTTGCAAAAACAGGAAAAGAAGTGCCTGTCATCATATCAGGAACAATTGAACCGATGGGCACGACACTTGCTGGCCAGTCCATAGAAGCTTTTTATTTATCGGTTGAACATATGAAGCCCGTAGCTGTCGGCCTTAATTGTGCAACAGGGCCGGAATTCATGATAGACCATATCAGGACACTTGCAGATATATCGAATAGCGCCATCAGTTGTTATCCGAATGCCGGGCTCCCTGATGAAGAAGGACACTATCATGAGTCACCAACTTCCCTGGCTGAGAAAATGAAGCAATTTGCCGATAAGGGATGGATCAATATCATTGGCGGATGTTGTGGTACGACGCCAGAGCATATTAAAGAACTTTCCAGGGTGCTCGAAGGGATGAAGCCCCGTACAATTTCGGAAACTGCCCATGGTCATGCCGTATCAGGCATAGAACCGCTCATTTACGATGATTCAATGCGTCCTTTATTCGTAGGTGAAAGGACGAATGTTATCGGTTCCCGAAAATTCAAGGAGCTGATACGCGGCAAGCATTACGAGCCAGCAGCCGAAATTGCGCGTACCCAAGTGAAAAAAGGCGCCCATGTCATTGATATCTGTCTTGCAGACCCTGATGGGGATGAGCTTGGCGATATGAAGGAATTTGTGGAAGAGGTCGTCAAAAAAGTGAAGGTCCCATTGGTCATCGATACTACGGACGAAGCCGTTCTTGAACAAGCATTAAAACATTCACAAGGAAAATCGATCATTAATTCCATAAACCTTGAAGATGGTGAAGAGCGCTTTGAAAAAATAGTACCCTTAGTCCATCAATATGGTGCTGCCGTTGTCGTAGGAACCATTGATGAAATTGGGATGGCCGTCGATGCTGAACGGAAATTGGAAGTGGCAACACGGTCTGTGGATCTGCTCGTCAATAAGTACGGTCTAAACAAAAGTGACATCATCTTTGATCCGCTTGTATTTCCTGTAGGAACAGGAGATGAACAATATATCGGATCTGCTTTAGAGACGGTGAATGGAATAAAGGCGATTAAAGAAAAGTTTCCAGAATGCCTGACGATACTTGGCATTTCTAACGTTTCTTTCGGTCTGCCAGCAAGGGGAAGGGAAATATTAAATGCAGTTTTCCTTTACCATTGTACAAAAGCGGGACTCGATTATGCCATCGTCAATACAGAAAAACTTGAACGTTTCGCTCTGATACCGGAAGAGGAAGTGAAATTGGCTGAGGCACTCCTGTTCGAGACATCAACTGAAACTTTAGCGGTCTTTACCGAATTTTATCGTGGAAAAAAAGCGGAGAAGAAAGATAATGGTGTGGTCCTGCCATTGGACGAACGTCTAGGTAACTATATTATCGAAGGAACGAAAGAAGGTTTGGTTGATGATTTAAATAAAGCGATTGAGCGCGGTGATACCCCATTGGAAATCATCAATGGACCATTGATGGATGGCATGAGTGAGGTGGGTCGGTTGTTTAATGACAACCAACTTATTGTCGCAGAGGTTCTTCAGAGTGCTGAAGCGATGAAGGCGGCTGTATCTCACCTGGAACCACTTATGGAAAACTCTGAAGATAGTGCTAAGAAAGGGAAAATCCTTTTGGCGACTGTCAAGGGAGATGTGCATGATATCGGAAAAAACCTAGTGGATATCATCCTATCCAATAATGGCTATGAAGTCATTGATTTGGGGATCAAGGTCGCACCGCAACAAATCATTGAAGAGGTTCGAAAACATGAGCCAACCATCATTGGCCTATCTGGGTTACTTGTCAAATCTGCACAGCAAATGGTTTTAACCGCTCAGGATTTAAAGCAAGCGGGAATAGATACCCCGATTTTAGTGGGAGGGGCAGCATTATCACGTAAATTCACCGATTTTAAAATATCACCTGAATATGAAGGGCCGGTTTTATATTCCAAAGATGCGATGGATGGTTTGGCTGTAACGAATATTTTACATGACTCTGACAAAAAAGTGGTGTACTTGGAAGAGTTAGTCGAGAAACGAGAAAGGTCGAAAGCGAATGCGGCCATTGCCGCCACGCTGGAAAAACCTGTCCGTAAGCAGTCCACAGCTGCCCCTTTAAGCGATGTTCCTGTTAAAATACCGCGTGACATCAAGCGTCACGTCTTAAAAAACTACCCGTTGGATGTCATCCAGCCATATATTAATAGGCAAATGCTGATTGGACATCATTTGGGGTTAAAAGGTAAAGTTTCCGAATTGCTTAAGCAAGGGAATGAAAAAGCGGTGCAGCTCAATGATCTCGTAGATGAATTGATTGAATTCCTTAAGACGGAACCTGATTATGGCTTGCATGCAATTTATCAATTTTTCCCTGCTCAAAGTGAAGGAGATAAGCTATTGGTATACAACCCGGACAATCATCATGAGGTTTTGGAAACTTTCGACTTCCCAAGACAAGATTCGAATCCGCATCTTTGTTTAGCGGACTTCGCGAAACCGGTCTCCTCCGGGCAAATGGATTACGTTGGTTTCTTCCTGGTCACTGCCGGAAAAGGAATCAGAAAATGGGCAGAAAAACTTAAGCTTGAAGGTGATTTCTTGAAAAATCACGCCCTTCAATCACTTGCTCTCGAAACCGCTGAAGGGTTCGCGGAAAGAATTCATCAATTAATGCGGGATGATTTAGGCATTAGCGATCCGATTGAAATGTCCATGAAGGAGCGATTTGCCGCTAAGTACACAGGACAAAGGTTTTCTTTTGGTTATCCTGCCTGTCCTAATTTGGAAGACCAGGAGAAGCTATTCCGCCTTTTACAACCTCAAGATATTGGCGTGGAATTGACTGAAGGATGCATGATGGAACCAGAGGCTTCCGTTTCCGCCATTGTTTTTGCACATCCTGAAGCACGTTACTTTAATGTCGATCGATAATTCATAATATAAGGCAGCGGTATTTTTTACCGCTGCCTTATTTCGCATGAAACCCCTTTATTGGTACATCTTAATGGTCAAAAGGAAGGGGATGCAACATCTATGAAGAATAAGCTTAAATTATTTCTTTCCATGGCGGGTTCTTTCATTATTATTTTGTTTCTTGTGGCTGTGCAAAACATTCAAGTACATGCAATGGTACCTGAAGAAATAACACCGCTCCTAAAAAGTAAGGAAAAACAGAAAATCGCCTATTTAACATTCGATGACGGACCATCTTTGAATACCATGGATATATTGGATATTTTGGACAGCTATCAAGTTAAGGCCACATTTTTCGTTAAAGGGAATGAAGAACCATATGCAAAGGAAAGTTATCAGGAAATGGTTTCCCGCGGTCATGCGATTGCCCTTCATTCTTATACACATGATTATTCCATCGTTTATCGATCGACTGAGAGTTTCTTTCAAGATTTGAATAGGCTTGAAATCATGCTGCAAAATGAGTATGGGATAAAAAGCCGTATTGTGCGCCTTCCTGGCGGCTCAAATAATCGTCTTAGGCATCAGGCTGCAACGAAACCCATCATCAATGGAATCCTTCAGCAACTAAAGGAAAAAGGGTATATTTACTTTGATTGGTCCATTGACTCGACAGATGGCTTCAGTCCGTCAATAAGTGAACAACAAATCATTACTGCTGTACAAAAAGGGACGAAAAATCAAAAGCATGTTAATATCTTATTGCATGATATCAATAGTATGGAGAATACAGTGAAAGCATTGCCTGATATAATTGAATTCCTTAAAAAAGAAGGATATACCTTTGATACTATTGATGAGACAACCCCGAAATTGCAATTTAATTGATGAACACGATGTTTATCTATAGTAAATTAAGGTATAGGGTATTGAGATTACAATGTGAAAGGATTTATCGTTTCTATGATGCCATCATTGTTTTTATCACATGGAACACCGCTATTAGCTTTGGAAAAGAATAGCTACACTTCTTTTTTGAAGGAATATATGCAAACTATGAAGAAACCTGCTGCCATCGTTATTTTGTCAGCACATTGGGAAAATGAAGATCAAATGATTTCTGCAGTAGGGAAGCATGAGGTCATTTATGATTTTGCAGGATATCCTGAAGAAGTATTTCAAATAACTTATCCTGCCAGGGGATGCCTTGAGCTGTCAGATCGAATTTTAACCTTATTGTCCAGGATAGGTGTATTGGGGGAACTTGATGAAAGGCGCCCCCTGGATCATGGAGCATGGGGGCTTTTGCATATCATGTATCCCAAAGCAGACATCCCGACCGTATCCATGTCCATCAGTCCTGTGCTGCCCTTGTATAAGCAGTATGAAATTGGCAAAGCATTGAGGGAATTAAAGGAAAGTAATGTCCTGATCATAGGAAGCGGTGGAATTGTCCATAATTTCACCCAAATTCAGAGAGATATGCATGTTGCAGAAGGATGGGCAATCGAGTTTGAGAACTGGGTCGAAGAGAAAATCATGAAATGGGATTTGCAATCTTTGTTCAATTATAAAAAAATCGCCCCTTACAGTACAGAGGCTGTGCCTTCCAAAGGACATTTCATTCCATTGGTCATCGCAATGGGGTCAGGGGATGACAATAAAAAAGCGGATCTCCTGCACAGAAGCTTTCAATATGGCAATCTGAGTTTAACAGCTTGGAAGTTTGATTGAGGTGAAAGGGTTTTCAAACTAGTTAAATTTACCTGAAAAATAATCATTATACAAAAATACAAAAATCTTTTTTTAGCGAAAAAAAGACTTAAATGAGCAAAAAAGACAATTAAAAGCGATTTTTGACGAATTAAGCAGAAATATAGTTTAAAAAAGGTTGCATAAAGTGGTTTAACCTTTGGATATTTCGACAAAAACATGTTAATATAACATCTGAAAACGTTTTATCCTTTAAAATTTTATTATTCAATAACCAAAGTTATTTATTATATATCTTATATATATCATATATTTGGGGAAAATTTAGAAGAAAGAAATTTGGGGATGGATAAAACGAAATGAAAAAAATTATGAGAAAAATTTGGGGGTTTACAAAATGACCATCAATGATTCTAAGGTATACGACCAATGGAAAACTTTTTCAGGTCCAAACCTTGGGTATGTCATGGAGCAATACGATTTATTTCTAGCCAACCCGGAAGAAGTGGATCCGGAACTGAAAAACTTTTTTGAAGTATCTGGTCCTCCTTCATTCGATGTATCGGCAGAAACAACGACTGGAAATGCACCAACTGTACAAACTGGAGAAGTTCTTCCAATGAAGAAAATTATGTCTGCAGTTAAGTTAGCTGAAAATATCCGTGCATACGGACATCTTGCTGCAAATATTTATCCTTTAAAAGAAGAAGCTCTGGACACTGAACAAATTCACTTTGAAAAATATGGCTTGACTGCAGATGATTTAAGGAAAATCCCGGCTGACTTTATTTGTCCGGAATCACCTGAAGACGTTAAAGACGGATACGAAGCCGTACAATACCTAAAACAACTCTATACAAAAACGATAGCCTTTGAATTTCATCATGTTAATGACTTGGATGAAAAGCAATGGCTTACTGATATGGTCGAATCCGGAAACATGTTCCCGGAAGTGGGAAAAGAAAAAAGAGAACTATTACTTAAACGATTGAATGAAGTAGAAGGCTTCGAGAAATTCCTTCACCGCACATATGTAGGGCAAAAACGTTTCTCTATTGAAGGACTGGATGCTTTGGTTCCGATTTTAGATGAAATGATTTCACAAACTGTTCAAAACGGAACGGGTAATGTGAATATTGCCATGGCTCACCGCGGACGTTTGAATGTGCTTGCACATGTATTAGGAAAGCCATATGAAGTCATTTTCTCAGAATTCCAACATTCACCTAATAAAGATTTGGTTCCTTCCGAAGGTTCAACAGGCATTAACAATGGATGGACCGGTGATGTTAAATACCATTTAGGTCTGGATAAACAGATTACTAAAGCTAATATACAAAAAGCAAGGATTACACTTGCCAATAACCCAAGTCACTTGGAAGTTGTCGGTCCAATCGTGGAAGGGTATTCTCGTGCGGCTCAAGAAGACCGTTCAGAAAAAGGATTCCCTGTTCAGGACATTTCCAAATCACTTGCAATCCTGATTCATGGTGATGCAGCATTCCCAGGTGAAGGAATTGTACCTGAAACGTTTAACTTAAGCCGTTTACGCGGTTACCAAGTTGGCGGCGCTATCCATATCATCGCCAATAACATGATCGGATTTACAACGGAAAGCGAAGATTCACGTTCAACTTTATATGCTAGTGATTTGGCAAAAGGCTTTGAAGTGCCGATCGTGCATGTGAATGCAGATGATCCAGAAGCATGTATGGCTGCCGTGAACCTTGCTAACCTATACCGTGAAAAATACAATAAGGATTTCCTGATCGACCTGATCGGTTACAGACGTTTCGGCCATAACGAAATGGATGAGCCATTGGTGACTCAACCTGAAATGTATGCATTAATTCATAAGCACCCAACCGTTAAAGAGCTTTATGGGAAAAAACTTATTGAAACTGGCGAGTTCACTGAAGCGGAAGTTAAAGCGATTGCTGAGCAAGTGGATACGAGGCTTGCAGATGCATATGCGAAAATTTCCGGAAATAAACCGGAAGCTTCTAAAGAGTGTAATCCTCCTGGGATTATTGAAAAAGGACTTCCAGCCATTGAAACGGCAGTTTCGAAACAAGAACTTGTTACAATTAACGAAGAACTTGTCAAGTGGCCGGAAGGATTCACTCCTAATAAAAAATTAGGAAAGATTTTATCACGTCGCTTGGATTCCTTTGGTGCTGACGGAAAAATTGATTGGGCCCATGCCGAGACATTGGCATTTGCATCCATATTGAGTGACGGCACACCAATCCGTTTGACAGGACAAGATTCAGAGCGTGGTACATTCGCACAACGTAATATCATGTTACATGATAGTGTTAATGGCAAAACATATTCACCACTTCACACGCTTGAAACTGCTAAAGCGTCATTCGCTGTTCATAACAGCCCGCTTACTGAAACGGCAGTTCTGGCTTATGAATATGGTTATAATGTTTTTGCACCTGAGACACTTGTATTATGGGAAGGCCAATTCGGTGACTTCGCTAATACAGCACAAGTGATCTTTGACCAATTCATCGCGGCAGGCCGTGCAAAATGGGGTCAAAAATCAGGTCTTGTCATGCTGCTTCCACACGGTTATGAAGGACAAGGACCAGAGCACTCAAGTGCACGACTGGAACGCTTCCTTCAATTAGCGGCAGAAAACAACTGGACTGTTGCCAACTTAAGTTCGGCTGCTCAATACTTCCATATCCTTAGAAGACAAGCTAAGATTTTGGATAAAGAGCAAGTACGTCCGCTAGTCATCATGACTCCGAAGAGTATGCTTCGTAATCAAGTGATGGCTTCTACAGCAGAAGAATTCAGTGAAGGTGCTTTTGAATCATTCGTAGAAACCAAAGCTTTGGGCAAAAAACCTAAATCGGTTGAACGCATTGTTTTTGCATCAGGTAAATTGGCGGTTGAACTTCGTGAAAAAGCGGCAACTGAAAAAAATACGGATTGGTTGCAAATCATCAGTATCGAAGAAATTTATCCATTCCCATTCACTGGAGTTCAAGAAGCCCTGAAAAAATATACAAACCTTAAAGAAATCTTCTGGGCTCAAGAAGAACCTAAAAACATGGGTGCTTGGACATTTGTTGAACCTCGCCTAAATGCAGCGGCTCCTGGCAATCTTTCAGTAACATATATAGGAAGGAAGCGCAGATCAAGCCCGGCTGAGGGAGATCCACTTGTCCATAAAAATGAACAACAACGGATTATGACTCAAGCAATTACACGCAATAATGAGGGGGAGAAATAAAATGGCTGAAGTAAAAGTACCTGAATTAGCAGAATCAATTTCTGAAGGATCTATTGCGCAATGGTTAAAACAACCCGGTGATCACGTTGAAAAAGGAGAATATGTCCTTGAACTTGAAACGGATAAAGTGAACGTGGAAATCATTTCAGATTATACTGGTACACTTTCGGAACATTTAGCAGAAGAAGGCGATACTGTCCAAGTTGGACAGGCTATCGCCATCGTTGATGAAAATGGATCAGCTGCAGCAGCTCCAAAAGCGGAAGCTCCTAAGGTTGAAGAAGCTAAAGCAGAACCAGCTAAGGCTGAACAAGCGGCTCCTGCTAAAGAGGCTCCTAAAGCAGAAGCGAAAGAAGCATCATCCACTCAACAAGTTATTGCTTCACCAGCTGCAAGGAAATTGGCTCGTGAAAAAGGAATTGACTTGACTCAAGTGCCTGTAGCCGACCCACTAGGTCGTGTACGTGTACAAGACGTAGAAGCAGCAAGTAATGCTCCTGCAGCACCTGCAGCACCTGCGGCAGCTCCAAAACAAGCTCCTGCAGCTAAACAAGCAGCCGCTCCTGTTGAAGTGAATGATGACCGCATTGAAGTGGTTAAGATGACACGCCGTCGTCAAACCATTGCCAAACGTCTAGTTCAAGTACAATCCGAAGCAGCCATGCTTACTACTTTTAACGAAGTCGATCTTTCTGCAGTCATGGAATTGCGTAACCGCCATAAGGATTCTTTCGTGAAAACAAATGACGTTAAACTTGGTTTCATGTCATTCTTCACTAAAGCGGTCATTGGCGCATTGAAAAAATATCCGTTATTGAATGCTGAAATCCAAGGCGACCATATCCTGAAAAAGAACTTTTATGATATCGGTGTAGCTGTATCCACTGATGAAGGTCTTGTTGTTCCGGTAGTAAGGGATGCTGACCGCAAAAGCTTTGCTGAAATCGAGAAGAACATTTCGGATTTAGCTGTTAAAGCGCGTAACAACAAACTTGGACTTTCAGATTTATCAGGTGGTACTTTTACCATCACTAATGGAGGGACTTTCGGTTCCCTATTATCAACACCAATCTTGAATGCCCCTCAAGTTGGAATCTTGGGCATGCATACAATCAAGACTCGTCCAATCGCTGTTGGAGATCAAATCGAAAACAGACCAATGATGTACCTTGCATTATCTTATGATCACCGTATCGTAGACGGAAAAGAAGCTGTTGGTTTCTTAGTGGCTATCAAAGATATGCTGGAAGATCCAGAACAACTTTTACTTCAAGGCTAATAAAATAATCAGAACCCCCCTGTCATCATGACATGGGGGTTTTTTGTGTGAAAAACTGAAAAGATATATTCATAGAAAAAGAGATAATGGGGTTCAAGAAAGGTTATCAAAGGTTATCTCAATTGGAATTGAATGTTTTTGAAGGTATTTTTGAATGAATTTGAGTATTTTTAAACGTTTGTGATTGATTATTCTTTCGTTTTCATATATGATGATGATATTAAAGTGAGGTGGGCGAATTGTTGACAACTGAAAGGCACCAGTTCATCTTATCGATCCTTAAAGAACAAGGAACGGTAAAGCTGCAGGAGCTTGTAGATCAGCTACAAGCCTCGGAGTCGACCATTCGGAGAGATTTAGTGCAACTCGAAGAAATGAAGCTCTTGAAACGTGTACATGGAGGGGCCTCTTTACTTCAAAGAAAAGGTCTTGAACCAACAACTATGGAAAAGCAAAACAAAGCAAAGGCTGAAAAACGACATATAGCAAAGCTGGCGGCTTCATTCATAGAGAAAAATGATTGTATATATCTTGATGCAGGCACGACGACCGCGGAAATGATTCCTTATTTAAAGGATAAAAATATAACGGTGCTGACAAATGGTCTGATGCATATTCCAAAACTCATCGAATTGGAAATCAAAACCGTGTTAGTTGGCGGAACGATTAAATTTTCGACAAATGCGGTTATAGGAAGTAATGCTGTACAGTTCTTGAATGAATACCGTTTTGATAAATGCTTCTTGGGAATGAACGGCATCCATCAAGATCTGGGTTTCACAACACCCGACCCGGAAGAAGCTCTACTGAAGAAGATGGCATTACGCCTCTCTAATGAAACTTATGTGCTTGCTGACAGTTCAAAACTGAATGAAGCTACTTTCGCTAAGGTGGCAGATGTAAGCGATGCCATAATCCTTACTGACAGCAATGATGAAGAGGCTGTTGCTCAACTCGATAAAAATCCAAAGGTAAAGGTCGTGACCATTTAATGATTTATACAGTGACACTCAACCCATCCATCGATTACCTTGTTGAGGTGGAAAGTTTTCAAATGGGCAAGGTGAATCGAACCAGTTATGATGCAAAATTCCCTGGAGGGAAAGGGATTAATGTTTCCCGAGTGCTTAAAAGGCTGGGCAATAGTACGACAGCGTTAGGATTCATCGGTGGACAATCAGGTGAATTTGTAAAAAGGTTTTTAAGACAGGAAGAGATTTTCACGGACTTTACAGAGATAGCTGGAGATACAAGAATAAACATCAAATTGAAGACAGGGCTGGAGACCGAAATTAATAGCCAAGGGCCGGTCATTTCAAAAGGGAATTATCAACAATTATTTAGTCAGATTGAACAGTTGAATAATAATGATATCCTCATTTTATCAGGAAGCATCCCACCAAGCGTTCCATCGGATGTATACGAAGCCATGGCAAGGTCATGTTCCGATAACGGCATTAAAGTGGTGGTGGATACGAGTGGCAAGGGATTACTGAATGTCCTTCCACACCGGCCATTTTTAATAAAGCCCAATCACCATGAACTGGGTGAGCTTTTTTCCACCGAAATAAGAACGGTTGATGATGCTAGAGAATATGGCAATAAATTGGTAGAAGCAGGAGCACAAAATGTCATTGTATCCATGGCGGGACAGGGGGCCGTGCTTTGCACCGGTGGAGAGTCATATTCCGCGAATGTTCCAAAAGGGAATGTCATCAACTCAGTGGGTGCAGGCGATTCCATGGTTGCAGGTTTCATCGGGACATATGAAAGGACAGGAGATATTTTATCCGCTTTCCGATTCAGTCTTGCCGCAGGAAGTGCTACAGCCTTTTCATCCGATCTCGGAACACTGGATAAAATTGAAGAGCTATTACCGCAAATTGCCATCAATCAACTAACAGGAGGCTGACTCTATGAAAATTACAGACTTGTTAAAATTGGACACAATCATAATAGATTTGCAAAGTGTTACAAAGCAAGCAGTCATTGATGAACTATCAGGAAAGTTAGCCGAGGCAGACAGGCTAAACGATGTGGAGGGTTTTAATGCTGCCATCTTAAAACGTGAAGAGCAAAGCACAACAGGGATTGGTGAAGGGATAGCCATACCGCACGCAAAAACAAATGCTGTAAGGGTACCGGCCATCTGTTTCGGCAAATCTGTCAGTGGTGTGGATTATGAATCGCTTGATGGGCAGCCGGCTCATTTGTTCTTTATGATTGCAGCAAGTGAAGGAGCGAATGCAGATCACTTGGAAACCCTTTCCCGGCTTTCTTCATTACTGATGGATGATAAATTCAGGGCCCGATTGATTTCTGCTTCTTCTGGTGAGGAAGTGTTGGAGATAATCAATCAAAAAGAAATGGAGGCTTATGAAGAAGAAACTGAAGAGGAGCAATCAAGTAATGGTGCCAGTGGTAACAATAAAGGAGGTAAAATCCTCGCCGTTACAGCTTGTCCAACAGGAATTGCCCATACTTATATGGCTGCCGATGCGTTAAAGGCCAAAGCGAAGGAAATGGGAATCGATTTCAAAGTGGAAACAAATGGTTCCACAGGAATCAAAAATGGTTTAACCGCCGCAGAGATTGATGAAGCGGATGCAATTATCGTCGCAGCGGATAAGCAGGTGGAAATGGATCGTTTTAATGGAAAACATGTCATTATTGTCCCTGTTGCCCATGGAATCCGGAAGACCGAGGAGCTTTTAACCAGAGCCGTGAGTCAGGATGCACCTGTTTACAAAGGAACTGGAAATGATAAAAGTGATGAAGGTGATTCAGCTAAAGGAGGATTGGGGATTTACAAGCACTTAATGAATGGCGTAAGTAACATGCTTCCATTTGTCGTCGGGGGCGGAATCCTGATTGCGCTTTCTTTCTTTTTCGGGATCGAGGCAGCCGATCCGGCAAATCCGGAGTATAATCCCATTGCCAAAGCATTAAGTGATATTGGCGGGGGAAATGGTGCCTTCTTCTTACTTATCCCTGTCCTGGCTGGATTCATTGCTTCAAGTATTGCCGACCGTCCAGGTTTTGCTCCTGGTATGGTAGGGGGATTATTGGCAGCACAGGCTAATGCTGGTTTTCTTGGCGGACTGATCGCCGGTTTCCTTGCAGGTTATGTCGTCTTACTTTTAAGAAAATTGTTTTCCAAGTTACCGCAAACACTCGATGGCATTAAACCGGTTTTACTCTATCCTGTATTCGGGATGTTAATTACAGGGTTTATCATGATATTTCTTATAAATGAACCAGTAACAGCCATTAACACGGGCTTGACCAATTGGCTGCAGGGCTTATCCGGAACGAACGCAATATTCCTAGGCTTGATTCTTGGGGGTATGATGGCTGTGGATATGGGCGGACCTTTAAATAAAGCAGCATTCACCTTTGGGATTGCAGCCATTGAGGCATCAAGTTTCGGACCACATGCTGCAGTAATGGCTGGTGGAATGGTTCCTCCTCTAGGAATCGCATTTGCCACTACATTCTTTAAAAGCAAATTCACTGAAATGGAAAGGAAGTCAGGTTTCACTAATTACTTCATGGGTGCTTCATTCATCACAGAAGGTGCCATTCCCTTTGCGGCGGCGGATCCATTGCGCGTTATCGTCAGCAGTGTTGTTGGGGCAGCGACGGCAGGAGCCCTGTCAATGGCTTTTAGTGTAACTTTGCCAGCGCCACATGGGGGAATATTTGTCATCCCCCTAGTCAACCATCCATTCCGCTATTTGCTGGCGATTTTAATAGGATCCCTCATTACCGCTTTAATATTGGGATTCTGGAAAAAGAAACGGATATAAAAAAAACAGAAAGAAAGCGGGTCCAAGTACATTGGACCCGCATTCAGTTTGTAGACAAAAAGGTTTCGGAATGGCATCATTCCGGAACCTTTTTAAATTTTATTGGATGGAAGCAGTTATAAACAGAGGATCTAAGATGACTATCATTGCGTATTTTTTGCTGCCGCATGAAACGAATAGGCAAACTGTTTAGTTCTCTTGCATAATAGCTACTCTCAGGATCAGTTGAACTTTCTTTAAATCTCCTTGTTTCCTTTCATGATAAACTTATCTGCAGGAAAAGGCTTCTTTACTTACGCTCTTGATTTATTTCTTATTGAATATGTCCTTGATGGTACGTGTTTCCTTAGATATCAAAAAATTAAAACCAACTATAATAAATATATATGTATTTTGTTGCTACACCTTTGAATCATTGCACCCAGCATTTTAGATGGAAGTGATAATTATTCACAATCTGGATGTGTAAGAGTCTAGAGTCCTTTAACACGTTATGTACCATCTGATTTAAAGTGACAAGGATCGAATCCTTTGCTTTTTACAAATAAAGAAAAAGCCATTCAAGCATCTTTGCAGTACGTATTGTCCGATATCAATTTAGTGCCGATCGAACTTTGGCTAATTGGGGTTTCACAATATTGAAGTGATAACTTGACTATAAGAAAAATCATAAAAGATAGCTGTTTATTACCGATTAATGAAACTTTTCAGTCATTAAGAACGTACCATTAATAATGGTAACCTAAAAACTGGGAGGAAGTAAGTGTGGACTTGACCCCAAAACAACGAAACTTGTTGCAATCATTAACCACTGATTGGCAGACACCGATTCAAATTGCTGCCAGTCTTC
The DNA here is from genome assembly GCF_022603275.1 of Peribacillus sp. Aquil_B1. Taxonomy (NCBI): domain Bacteria; kingdom Bacillati; phylum Bacillota; class Bacilli; order Caryophanales; family Bacillaceae; genus Peribacillus; species Peribacillus sp. Aquil_B1. The sequence goes on from NZ_JAKXEE010000001.1 coordinate 1,625,537, forward strand.
CGAAAGAATCGGGAAATCTATCCTGTGTAAATCAGACTCTTAAAGAGTTAGTGCGTGAAGGGTTGGTGCAAGCTAATCCAGTAATGTTCGGTCTATTCCGATTAACCACGGATGGCATGACCAAAAAGGAGTTAGAATTAGGTTTGAACTAATGATATCGGCAACTTACACAAGAGGATAAAATTCATTTTATTCGATTAGCTGTTATTACAATCGTTAATTAACATAGCCTAAAACAAAAAAACTGAAGACAAACTCAATTTTCATCGAGTTTATCTCCAGTCTGAGAGCGCATCCAATTTTCAGCGGGTTCGCTTTCCGGAAACCTTGCGTCACTTTAAAAGATCTATGATTAATTACTAAATGTGGCTAGAAGCCTATAGCCTATCTGGTTTTCAACGACAAGAGATGGATGGATTTTTCGGGCAGTTCTCCATTGATCGATCCAGATTAAAACCAATCCCCCCTTAGCATTTTAAATCTGCAGGTTTCTCTTTTAAATAGAATTTCCGTGAAATACTTCCTCAATCGGTCCACTTTATCTGCTGGAGTGGCTAATTGGAAATGTTGGCTTAAAATCACCCCTCATCCCTTATAGATTCAATATTAAAACAAAATAATTATAATAAGGTTTGCTAATCTTAATATCGATTGGTTTATTAAAGCATGAATATATGGTTTATGGGTAAAGGAATATTAAAATGACAAAAGGAGTGAACGTACATGCTGAAGAAAAACACCTTAAAAACGACGAAAAGGGATGATATGATTGATGTTACGACAGAAGTACAGGCCTTCATTAATGAAAATGGGATTCAAGAGGGGATAGCACTTATATATTGTCCACATACGACAGCAGGAATCACGATTAATGAAAATGCTGATCCCGATGTCAAAAAGGATATGCTTAGAAGACTGGATGAGCAATATCCATGGAACCATACATTGGATTTACATATGGAAGGAAACACCGCTGCCCATTTGAAATCAAGTACGGTTGGTTCTTCACAGCAGGTGATCATACATAAAGGGAGCTTAATCCTTGGTACATGGCAGGGTGTATATTTTTGTGAATTCGATGGTCCCAGAGAAAGGCAATATTTTATTAAATTATGTGTCGACCAGTAAAATGGAAGGTAGAGCAAGGATGAAGTGGGAGGAAGCGGATTGGACGATGTTTGGATTGAAGGAAGCAAAGTAATATTGAGGAATGTTAAACAAGCCGATTTAAAACGTTTATGGAGCCTGAAATATGGAGAAGCCAATCCAGCATGGAAAAAGTGGGATGCACCTTATTATCCTCTAGAACTTATTGATTTCCATACGTATATCGATAAAGAAATGAAGCATCAAACCTATGATGAGAAAATGGGGGCTTACTCCGAGCTATTAATGGAAAAAAACGATCAAATAATAGGATCTGTTGTATATTACTGGGAACATGAACCTTCACGCTGGCTTGAAATCGGAATTACGATTTTTGAGACTAAGTATTGGAACGGCGGTTACGGAACAGAAGCGTTAATGCTATTCATAGGCTATTTATTCGAAAAAATGGAGATTGAGCGGGTTGGCCTGACGACGTGGTCAGGTAATGAACGTATGATCGCAGTTGGAGAAAAGGTTGGCATGCAAGTAGAGGGAAGGATGAGAAAATGCCGTTATCACGAAGGTTATTATTACGATTCAATCAGAATGGGAATGCTACGGGAAGAATGGGAATCATTAAAATTTCGAAGTTAATCGACCTGTGAAAATTTTTCCTTCATTTCCTTGGAAAAAATTTAGCACTGTTTTCTCCCATATGGTCTGTTATCCTTGGAAGATGCTTAACGAGGAGGTTACAAGATGAAATTATCAGTATTAATAACCGTGATAATGACTCTAAGTGTCATCGTACTTGGGATAGCTTTCCCTAAGGGAACGACCAGTAAAGCTTCTGATGGAGCAACCAAACATGTCATTAAACAAGGTGAATCGATTTGGGATATTGCGAAGCAGCACGGTGTTCCAATCAGAAAGTTGAAAGAAGCCAATAATAATGTAAACAATGTTGCCGAGCCTGGTAAAACATTGATTATTCCACATGCAATGAATGAAAAAGATAAAGAATTATTAGCAAGGCTTGTACATGCAGAAGCTAAAGGTGAGCCATACAGAGGAAAGGTCGAGGTGGCAGGAGTTGTTTTGAATCGCCTTGATAGCGATGAATTTCCTGATACGGTACGGGAAGTGATTTATCAAAAAAACCAATTCTCACCTGTTGGGGATGGCAGTATAAATAAACCAGCAGGAGATGATGCCAAGAAAGCTGTCAATGAAGCATTGGCGATTCATGGCTACACAAATGATGCATTGTATTTTTGGAATCCTAGCATTTCGGACAGCGAATGGATGAAACAATTAGATGTAATCAAAATCATCGGCGGTCACCATTTTGCCATTTAAACTGAATCTCAAGAACCGGCTTTCCAAATGGGAGGCCGGTTTTTATTTTAGAATCCTTCCGTTAAACGATGTCAGCCCACATCTCGCGGGGATTCAGTTCATAAATGCTGTTTTCACGGTACATGATGCTTCCGATAATGAGTTCACGCCTTATCGTTGCATAATCATCATGGAATGACTGGATGAATTCATTCAGTTCTTTTTCTGGATATTTACGTCCCTTTTCCAGAAGGCTGCCAATATGATGAAGGATGATCATTTTCTTTTTCCTTTGTGCTGGTATGGTTTTAAGTCGGCCATCTGGCGTATAGAAGTTTTCAAGGATCTTTTTGTGTTCTAAATTCAGCTTTTGATTATCCATTTTATTAGAGTCCCCCTTCGTTGAAACCATTTTAGGTAATGCTGATGAATAATGCTTCAGTACATCTTCATTCAAAAAATAATATACCGTATTTTTTTCCCTGCGATCCTTCACTAAATTAATGTCCTTCAATTTCGATAAATGGTGTGAAATGGTCGGGGCCGTCAATTTTAATATTCCCGCAAGTGCCTGTCCGTGTTTTGGGCCATTTGCAAGGATGGATATAATCCTAATCCTGGTTACATCACCAATCGTTTTGTGGAAAGCGACCAATTTTTCTACTTGCACTTTTATCCCCCTTTTTTAATTAGATTATCATCTAATTAGATAATAATCTAATTAATGGGTATTAATCAAGTTAATATTCACTTTTCTATATTGCTTGGAAGAACTGGTGTATACTTTAGGTGAATACAAAAAAATTAAGCCGGAATTAAGGAGCTGTAACATGGCTAATACACATGTTTATACAAAAAAAGAAGAAGTGGTCAATGCGATAACCCATGGTATCGGCGTTTTGTTAAGTATTGCCGCACTTGTGTTTTTAATCATATTCTCAGCCCAAACAGGATCTCCTTGGCATGTTGTCATTTCAGTCATTTATGGTGTCTCCATGCTTCTTTTATATGTTTCTTCCACTTTGGTGCATAGTTTTCCAGAGGGTAAAACGAAGGATATTTTTGAAATCTTTGATCATTCAGCCATATATATATTCATTGCTGGGACATACACGCCCATCATGCTTCTTGTGATCCAAGGGTCACTTGGCTGGACACTGCTAGGTATAATTTGGGGAGTTGCCATCATTGGCGTCGTCTTCAAAGCTTTCTATGTGAAAAGATTCCTTTTCCTTTCGACGATTCTCTATATTGCAATGGGGTGGATGATCGTTATCGTTTGGGGACCACTTACAGCAACGATGCCTTCAGCTGGTATCCAGTTATTGATTGCAGGAGGATTGCTTTATACGTTTGGAGCCATCTTTTATGTTTGGCGAGGTTTTCCGTTTCATCACGCGGTTTGGCATGTATTCGTGCTTGGGGGGTCTGTCACACACTTTTTTGCGGTATTGTTTTATATCCTTCCACTATGATCACTTCGTTGATTTGATATATCTGAGAGATTTCTTGAGGTTTTAAATGCCCCCTGTTAGGAAATAGATAACATATACAAACTAAAGGAGGAAAAACTAATGAGAAGATCAATCAAAATATTATCGGTCCCGTTTGCGGCTATGCTTGTTTTGGCTGGATGCGGCGAAGAAAATGATGAAGTGAAAAACCCGCCGGTTCAGGAAAATGAAAATCAAGCGGAAAATAATCCTGAAACAGGAACGGATAATAATGAAAAACTGCCTTTCACTTATAAGGATTTTCAATTAGAAGTGGATTATACAGGCAATGATAACGAATACGAAGCTGAATATGATACTATGGGAGCTCAAACAGAAGCTTCGATCGAGGACAAACTTAACAAACATGAAGTTCACGGTGATGAAGCAATGAAAGAATTGACCCCGATTTTAGAAAAATTGACATTCACCAAAGATTCAACAGATGAGGAAGTCATTCAAGAAGTGACAAAAGCTTTTAATTTGAAAGATGACTATCAAGAATTCGATTTAGAGGTCGTTTTCGATGATGGTACGAAAAAAGAATATCAAGTGAATAATAAGTAACCAAATCCGTTTCTATATTCATCTTTGTGTAATAAACTGGTAGGATGTTCATTGTGTCCTCAATAGTTGTCAAATTACTGTTACTATAGTAAAATGATTACGGTTAGCAAAGGGGATAATATACATTTGCTATTCATATTCGGACTTATGGGGATAGGACCGCAATAAATACTTGTAAAAAAGGATTCTTTTTAAGAGTCTTTTTTTTATGCAGTGCTCCGGAATTTGAATATAAATGAAAGAGAGGGTACCACAAGCGGTACCCTCTCTTTTATTTACCCATCATTGGGAAAGTGGTGCATTTTTTTTTGGCAGCATATTAGCCGACGCTAACCTTGAACGGATTGTAATGCCAAGCCAAGATGCAAGGAATGCCTTTAATACGCCTACAATTATAAATGGAGCAAAACCGCTGGCAAATGCCACTGGCCAAGATAATGAACTCATATATTTTAACCAAACCGTACCGATGACCAAAGTAATTATCATCCCGATTGTATTGGCAAGGAAAGCCATTGCAACGGAGAAACGGGTTTTTTCCAATATCATCCCCGTTATATATACTGTCGGGATATAGGATAATAAATAACCGCCTGTCGGACCGAATATCTTAGCTAATCCTCCAGACATTTCAGCGAATACCGGCACTCCGGCTGCCCCTATGAACAAGTATAATAAAACGGAAGAGGTTCCATAACGTGAACCGAGTATCGTTGCTGCCAGTCCGACTGCAAGAGTCTGTCCTGTAATCGGTACTAAGGGCAGTGGAATTGTAATTTGGGCAAGTATTCCTATAAGTGCTGCAAATAAAGCTGTAACCATCATCATTCTTAACTTCTCATGACGTTCTTTCATCGTGCTTCCCCCTAATGTAAACCTAGTTATGTAACGAGTTAACATATAAAGAATTTTAATATGTTAATTAAACACTGTCAATGATATTATGAATTTTTTTCAATAATGGTCTTTTAGAAGGCAGGATTTTTCCAAGTGAAAAATTCAAAACTTGGAAAATAAATGAAACTTTTTGAATGCGTCATTCGTATGAATGGTAAGCAAAGTAAATGGAGGGGATTATAACAATAGACATCAATGTTGGTAAAACGCTTATCCCAGGTCCTTAAAATAGTATGCGGCTTGGAAAAAATCGAATTTAAAGGATGAAAGAGATGGAGTTATTTGGGGTTCCATTAGAAACAGTCTATTTATATGGATTAATTATATTCGGGGGGCTAACATTCTTATTTATCTTGTTTAATGATATATTTTCCGGCCTTGAATTACCGGATATATTTAATCCTACACTCATTTTTAGCTTTTTGACCGTGTTTTTTGCGAGTGGGTTTTTACTTGAATCGCTATCAGGACTTCATGCTGGAGTGAGTGCCGGCATTTCCCTGATCATTTCATTTATTATCGTCACTTTACTGAATGTATTTGTTTTGATTCCCATCTCATCAGCGGAAGAAAGTTTGACATTTCATGATAATGATCTGAGAGGGAGGGTCGGCAGGGTTCTGACATCAATTCCGGTTGACGGGTTTGGGGAAGTCCTGATTGAAAGCATCAGTGGAAGCATCGCGAAAACGGCGGCCAGTTATAAGAATGAAAGAATTGTTTCGGATTCAAAGGTCTTGATCATCGAAGTTAAAAACGGGGTTGTCTATGTTATGCCCCACCAGGATTAAAAAAGGTAGGAGGTAGTTTATGTTTAATTTGATTTGGATCGTTGTCGCCATTGTTGCATTTTTACTTATCGCACTTATTGCTGTCTTTATTACGAAATACCGCACGGCTGGTCCTGATGAGGCATTGATAGTGACTGGAAGCTACTTAGGGAGCAAAAATGTTCACATTGACGAATCAGGAAATAAAATAAAAATCGTCCGCGGAGGTGGCGCTTTCGTTCTCCCGGTGTTCCAGCAAGCTGAACCACTAAGCTTGTTGTCAAGCAAACTTGAGGTCTCAACTCCTGAAGTATATACGGAACAGGGAGTACCAGTCATGGCTGATGGTGTATCGATAATCAAGATTGGCGGTTCAATCACCGATATTGCCACAGCAGCGGAGCAATTCCTTGGTAAATCCAAGGATGACCGTGAACAGGAAGCGCGGGAAGTCTTGGAGGGACATCTTCGTTCCATCCTTGGTTCGATGACAGTCGAGGAAATTTATAAAAACCGTGAAAAGTTTTCCCAGGAAGTACAGAGGGTAGCCTCGCAGGATCTAGCTAAAATGGGACTCATCATCGTATCGTTCACGATTAAAGATGTGCGGGATAAAAATGGATATCTTGAATCGCTCGGAAAGCCAAGGATTGCCCAGGTGAAGAGGGATGCCGATATAGCTACCGCCGAGGCAGAGAAAGAAACGCGAATCAAGCGTGCCGAAGCTTCGAAGGAAGCTCAGCGTGCCGAACTTGAAAGGGCAACCGAAATAGCAGAAGCCGAAAAAATCAACAAGCTAAAGGTTGCGGAGTTCCGACGTGAGCAGGATATTGCCAAAGCACGGGCTGACCAAGCTTACGATCTTGAAACGGCCAGATCTAAACAGGATGTAACAGAACAGGAAATGCAAATCAGGATCATTGAACGTCAGAAGCAAATTGAGCTGGAGGAAAAAGAAATCCTTCGCCGTGAAAAGCAATATGATTCAGAAGTGAAGAAAAAGGCAGATGCCGACCGTTATGCGGTAGAACAGGCAGCCTCCGCCAACAAAATGAAACAGATTACAGAAGCGGATGCAGATAAGTATAAAATTGAAGCCATGGCGAAGGCGGAAGCGGAACGCGTTCGTATGGACGGTCTTGCTAAAGCGGACGCACAAAGGGCACAAGGTACGACAGAAGCGGAAATCATCCGGTTAACAGGGGTAGCAGAGGCAGAAGCCAAGCAGAAGATTGCTGAAGCCTTTGAACAGTTCGGTCAGGCGGCTGTCATGGATATGATCTTGAAAATGCTTCCGGAATATGCAAAACAAGTGGCAAGCCCGCTTAGTAATATCGACAAAATCACTGTAGTGGATACAGGTGGAAGCGGTTCGAATGGCGGGGCCAATAAAGTGACTGGGTATGCAACGGATTTAATGGCATCCTTGCAGGAGTCATTAAAGGCATCTTCGGGAATTGATGTCAAAGACTTGCTTGAGAATTTCTCAGGAAAACGAAATTTACCTTTTGCCACCATCAGCCAGGAGAATGTCGAAGCAGGCATGAATATGGCAGCAGGCAAGGAAGAGTAACAGAGAAGAATTAAATGGTAAATTATATTATCATCATATAAAATTATAGCTTATGTATTACCAATACAGGTAGGTTATCGGACATACTTATAGAGAATAAACAACCAATTACCCTTGGTTGTTTATTTTTTTTTTAATAAAGCCTAAATTCGTTTTTAGTTTCTGTATTACTAAATGTTTGAGACCGATATTTGGATGTACTTAATACTTAAACTTAGTAACGTATTTAAATTAGCTATGCAGAGAAATCTCGTTTTATTTTTGCTAGGTAGGATGGTTTGTTGGATGCAAAATCATAGATTTTATCGACAAAATAAGATTCATCATCGTAAATGACACTATCAGCAATTAATATTCACTTATATTTCACTTATATTTTCATCCAACACATTTGGATTCCTCACTTTGACAACTTCAATAATTTTCTTCTTCATTAACCTCTAACATATTCTGTGTAAAATCTTGAGATTTTAATGTTAAATTCAATACCTTTTCTGACAAGGACGCATTGTAATAAAATTTTGGTTCTGGTTATTTAACCGTGTTATTAGAAAACACAGCTTTCTCAGGATCATCTCGGTTTAATTTAAATGTAACCTATAAAATTGCCTTTATTATTTTCTTTAACAACTAAATTTTTAATCTCCACTTTTTCAATACCTCTAATCTATGCATATTTTTCTTTGGGTTGACGAAAAGCATTTTTAATTGTATTATTCAATTAATCAATTGATTATTAGATTTAAGGTAATTAATTGTATCTCATTTATAAGTGTAAAAAATAGAGGAGGTTGTTTCTATTCTGACAAAAGAGCATTTCAAAACCATGTTTAATCAGGCGTGACATTGGATGATTTCTGGACTCGTGATTCGGGCCATGTATAGTTCAACTTCCAATCGTAGAAGAATTAAGCAATGAAATGGAAGGACAAGCGAAAATTGCAAAAGTTAATGAGGACAATTAGCCACAATTAGCCAACAGAAGTATCCCGACATTGCTTAGAGAGCCGCATCCTCATCCTCTTGTCAGAATCCGAATTTTACAGTCAGTAGCGTTAAAATGTGAATTTTGCGGACAGATGTTGTTGGGAAGTTTAATAAGTATTAAGAAAACTTGAATTTTTCAAGATGAAGTAGATCTGTCAAATCACGAGTTGGAAATGAACTTGAAAAGGATTTCCAATAGTATTGATGGAACCAATGAACTAAATAATAAAAAATGGAGATGAATGATAATGAGATTTGAGAACAAAACTGTAATCGTAACTGGTGGAGGTACTGGGATAGGGAAAGCCACTGCAAAAAGGTTTTTTGAAGAAGGAGCAAATGTAATTATTAATGGACGTAGAGAAAATGTGTTAAAGGAAACGGCTTTAGAAATTGACCCAACTGGCAAAAAAGTTTTATATGTAGCCGGTGACATCAGTAAAAAAGAAACTTCAGAGAATTTGGTTGAAAAAGCAGTAGAAGTGTTTGGTGGTGTAGATGTTTTAGTTAATAATACAGGGAAATTTAATCCTACCCCATTCCTTAACCATACAGAGGACGATCTACAATCCTATTTAGATACAATCGTTAAAGGAACATTCTATCCATCTCAAGCGGTTATACCAGAAATGAAAAAACGTGGAAGAGGAGCAATTGTAAATACTGGTTCTATGTGGGCAATCCAAGCAGTGGAAGCAACTCCTTCATCTGCATACTCAGCTGCAATGGCAGGAAGACATGCTTTAACAAGAAATTTAGCCGTAGAATTCGCTGGCGATAACATTCGAGTAAATGCAGTAGCACCTGCAGTTGTTGAAACACCAATTTACAATACTTTTATGTCAGAAGAACAAGTAGCAGAAGTATTACCAACCTTTAACGCGTTTCATCCTATTGGACGAAATGGTACTCCAGACGATGTAGCAAATGCAGTTTTATTCCTTGCGGATGATTCATCATCATGGATTACAGGTATTATTATGCCTCTTGATGGTGGAGTTACAGCTCGATTAAGATAAAAACAACAATTCAATTAAAAAATGGAGGTTAATTACTTACTTTAAAAACTACACCGAAAGCTTATATTCAAAATTTAAGTGTAGATGTTGTTAATCGACCAAATGCAGGAAAAGTTTATACCCTTATGATGAAACATTTTTAAAAGATATTCCAGGAGCGATTTGTTCAGGTATTACATGGATTTAACAGTATTGAAGAAGCACAAGCTTATTCTGGAATAAATCTTTTCAATCATGACGTTGTTGTTGGACTAAAAGGTTTGTTAAAATCTGATCCAGAGGTCAGGAATTATAGCACTAATTAAATATCATTTACGAGTTATTAGGTTAGTTACAAAGGAGGAGAGAGTCGTTTTTTCGTCTCTCATCTAAATGCAAGATTTGATTATTAATACGGGAATATTGGACTGCATCACACTGGTCAGTTACAACTGAACATATGACAGCAGTAATAAACTAATTTAATAGTGGTAATATGTTTTCTGCATTTTAATAATTAACCTTGTATCTAACCATAATAATTTAGAAACAGTAATATCAATGGCTATGCATTGTAAACGATGATATTGTTAATTCCAGCTAACCTGCAAAAGGAAAGCAGTCTCTATAATCATTTCTTTCTTTTGCAGATGAGTATGAGCAAATGTAATCATTATTTTGTTATTTTTACTTCAACTATAGTATCATCAACAATGTAATCAATTGAATAATAAAGGATGATTAGTATGGAAGAGCTCATTTCTTCTGCAAAAGATTATAAAGATGAATTGTATAAACAACTATCAAGAATTGGAAAATGTTTATCGAGTGACAAACGCCTTGAGATATTAAATTTGCTGGCTCAGGGACCAAAAACTGTCGAAAAGTTGACGCAGGATACAGGTATGAATGTGGCAAATGTTTCCCGTCATCTTCAAGTTCTGAATGATTCAAGATTAGTTAAGTTTACTAAAAAGGGAACATATGCTATTTATTCATTAGCTGATCCATCTGTTGTGGAGTTTTTATTTTCCTTATGGCATATTGCCGAAAATCAACTTTCAGATATCACTCGAATTAAAGAGGATTTCTTCGGTGGTATGGAAGGTTTATATACACTTACGATGGATCAAGTGTACGAAAAGTTAAATAGAGAAGATGTTGTCCTCTTAGACTTGCGTCCAACAGATGAATATAACGCTGGGCATATAGAAGGCGCGGTTTCTGTTCCTATGGAAAAGTTGGATGTATATCTTCAACAATTACCGAGAGATAAAGAAGTGGTAGCTTATTGTAGAGGGCAGTTCTGTGCTTTTTCAGCTATTGCTGCGCAAAAAATGAAAAATCAAGGGTTTATGGCTTACCGTATGGCAGAAAGTTTTCATGAATGGCAGAAGTATCTGGAACTAAAACAATAAAATAGATTTCATTACTATAGTTGCAGATTGAATTCACAACATTCACAACTTGGGTAATTGCGAGTCTCGATACAATATTAAACAATTGGTTATTTTAATAGTGATAAAAACTATGCTTTTTAATGTCAGTAAGAATGGAAAAAGTGAATAAATAATGCTTTTATTGTTGTTCATATTGGGAGACCAATTTTATAATACATTCTCTCATCAATGTGATCCATAAAATGTGCTACCTTTCTTACTGACATGCATTTTTCATTAATAAATTTTTAAAGTTTTTTTAAAAAGCTTAGGTACCACCGGTAGGTACAGAGGTTTCTGAATTTTGTGATAAATAGAGAGGGGATAATAATGAATAAAGAGAGTCTATACAAAAAATCTAATATAAATCGTTTAGGTGAATTTAGTAAATTGTCTCCTGATGCATTTAATGCATTTGTGACTTTTGACAAGAAAGCACTGGGGGCAGGTAAATTAAGTTCGAAATTAAAAGAGCTAATTGCAATAGCTGTAGCACATACAACAGGCTGTCCATATTGTATAGAGCTCCATGTCAAGCAGGCAAAAAACAAGGAGACATCAAAAGAGGAAATGGCTGAAGCGGTTATGGTTGCCACTGCCCTAAAGGCAGGCTCGGCTCTTGCTCATGGAGTTAATGCTCTTAATGCTTATGATAAAGTTGAAGATGAAGAATTGTATAGAGCAGCTTATTTTAATCGATTAAAAGAATTTTCTCAATTAAACGGAGATACTTTTCAAGCATTTATTGCATTTGATCAACAAGCAATGAAAGCAGGAGAACTTAGTGTTAAGGAAAAAGAGCTAATTGCAATAGCCGTAGCACATACAACAGGCTGTCCTTATTGCATTGATATTCACACTAAAGGAGCAAAAAAAGCAAAGGCGACGAAGGAAGAAGTAGCTGAATCTATTATGGTAGCCACAGCACTGAAAGCAGGTTCGGCTCTTGCTCATGGTGTAAATGCATTAATTGCATTCGATGAGTCCATTTAATTTTCAGGGTAGCTTGCAGCTACCTTTTTCTTTTTTAAACACGAAATGATATTGGCTCTCCTAAGATGATCGGAATTGACCACTGGGCATTATGAAAATGATATCAACACGGGAAGAATAAACAAATTATCCTCTTACTAATCCATACCGTAGTGGAGGTAACAGAATGGTTTAGGGGAGACTCTTCAGTCGAAAAGGTAATAAAAGGCTGGATGAATAGAATTTACGAAAGGAATTAGAGAGATGTTCAGGTGAGATTCTAATTTCGGACGAATGGCACCTGTTACTTAACTTAAATCAAAAAGACGATCAGTATATTAAAAAGAATGTTTCCTCGTCAAATTTATCTTATACAAGATTGTAAAACAAAGAAAAAGGTGGATTATGTGCCAAGCACACCTAGTCCTATGGAAGATGAGAATTGTAATATATAAGGATAGTTTCTATACAATGGGCAATAACCCTAGGGTATAACGAAGATTTAGTTTGTTCGAATTTAGATATCCTATTTTGTTAGATGTGGAAAGCATATTTAGAAGAGGAAAATACTAAAAGGAAGATATTTTTCAGAAGCACATTTAGAAATCTTAAGTACAACCGAAATGAAATGAGGAAAGAATATGAACAATCCTATAGTTATTGTTGGCGCCGGTTTAAGTGGCCTACATGCCGCGTCACTGCTTACTGAACAGGGCATCAAGTGTAGGGTTCTAGAGGCTAGAGATAGGATTGGAGGTAGAGTGTTAAGTACTCAAAATCCAACCAGACTTGACTTAGACAAATTTGACCTCGGGCCGACATGGTTCTGGCCTCAGCACGAGAGGACTATTGCTAATCTTGTCAAAGAACTGAATATAGAAACTTTTGACCAGTACACCGAAGGAGCAATGCTTTCAGAGCGATACCACAACAAACCACCAGAGCGTTATGTACTGCCAGAAAACTCTGTTGATAGATCGGTGAGATTCATAGGAGGAGTGCAATCCCTTATTGAAGCTGTTGAAAATACTCTTCCGCCAGGCATAGTCGAGTTAGAAACGCGAGTAACAGCAATTCGATTAGAAAAAGCAGGTGCTATCACACTTGAGGCAGACCTCCCTAATGGAAAGATAGAAGAAGTTTCTGCAAGTACTGTTATCTTGGCATTGCCGCCTCGAATTGTGGCGCGTCATATTGATTTCTCACCTACACTCCCTACAGATCTTATGACTGATCTTGTAAACAAACCTACGTGGATGGCAGGACAGGCTAAGGCAGTTGCCATCTATGATCGTCCCTTTTGGAGGGAATCAGGGCTCTCTGGCTTTGCAACGAGCTGGGTTGGACCCTTGCAAGAAATCCATGATGCTTCTCCTGATACAGGCTCTGGTGCATTATTTGGTTTTTTTGGTATGCCAGCAAAAATGCGACGAGAACTGGGTGAGGATAAAATTTTAGAATTGGTCATTGACCAATTGGTTAGGCTTTTTGGACCCTCAGCCAAAAACGTAAGTGCTATCCTTTACAAGGATTGGGCCATAGATTCCGAAACGGCTGTTGAGGAAGACTTGGTTCCGCTTAGAGATTTTCCGAGCTATGGGCAACCACCAAAATCAGGGTTATGGGAAAAGAAAATCATTTTTGCTGGTACAGAGACTAATTCACAATATGGGGGACATCTTGAAGGTGCACTCCTGGCAGCTAATCAGGCAGTTTTTGAAATCACTAATCTAAAAAACAGACCTTTATAAGGTAAGTTAACATCCAATGAAACAATTAAATATTTTATTTTTTATCTTATGTTCAAAAATTCCATTACTAAACTGTAGGAGTTAATATTTTGATGAAAATGATGAAAGCTATACAAATTCCGTCTAAAAGCGAAAAGATGAAACTGGTAGAGGTTTCAATTCCCCAGGCTGGAGAAGGACAAGTACTTCTCCGTGTAGAGGCATGCGGAGTATGTAATGGAGACTCCATGGCTATTAAAGGAGCTTCTCCAGAGTATCCCCGCATTCCTGGTCATGAAGTAATTGGCGTAGTTGAAGAACTTGGAGCAGGTTCTACGAAGTGGAAGATAGGTGAAAGTGTAGGCATTGGAAGGTATGGAGGGAACAACTTTGTAACGGGTCTGACAATGGACGGTGGTTACGCTGAATACATGGTTGCCTATGAGGATAGTTTGTCAAGCATTCCAAATGAATTATCTGTATTAGAAGCAGCACCACTTATGTGTGCTGGTGAAACAACAAAGAATAGGAAATTGGGGAAAAACGAATCTGGTCCCCATTAATGTGAAAGTAATTTATTTGTCAAATTCAAGAGAATATTTTATTTCCTATACTAAAGGGACAAAAAGAACGTTTTATTCTCATTATGATAGGGCTTCTTTTTTGTAACCTAAAATTTCCAAAAACAGCCAACCCTTAAAGTTTGAGCTGTTTTTGGGTTTCTATCTATTGATTGTTGAAATTATTTCTGTGAAGTAGTATTGGAGAAGTACACTGATAATATTGAGTATTTACTGTGGGAATGGTATTGGAGTTGGATAAGCATGTATGTTTTATTACATATTTCATATAGGATTTTAACTAGACTTAGAACTTAGAAATAGTGAAAAAATTAAGCACAAGGCGCTGGCCGATAAAAAGAAGAGAGCATCTGTAAACTACACAGAAGCCCTCCTGATTTTCTCCAAAATCCATTATAAATCTCGAATTCTGTACAATGAAGTATTTAATCTACCGGACGGTCATCAAAATCATAGTCTACCGTGCCAGGAGCTACACGCGCATTTGTTAATGCCGGAGTTTCCGGACGGGCAATTTGATACACACTGGCACCGATAATTTCAGCTGCTTGCTGCAATTTTTCTTTCGATATCTTATCCAGTGTATCTGTAGGCTGGTGATACCAAGGCTCTACAGGGGAATGGATAAACAAGGCGGATGGAATGCCAAGCTCATGGAATGGTTGGTGGTCACTCCTGCCCAGCTGTCCATAAGGAATCGCGACATCCATCGTTCTGGCCCCTGCTGAGGAACCCAGGTCCGTCACAAGGTTTTTCATTCCATCAATGGTATACATAATCAAACCACCTGCAGGATTATCCTCGCCAGCATCACGTCCGCCTATCATATCCATTTGGAAGTGAGCCACCATGCGGTCTACATCCTCTTTGGGAAGGGAATCTGCATAGAAGGATGATCCAACGAGCCCTCTTTCCTCAGATCCGAACGTGAGGAAGCGAATTTCAGTGTCAATTGGCGTTTTGGCCAGGATCCTTGCCAATTCCAGTACAGCTGATACACCCGAAGCATCATCGTTTGCACCAGGGCCGCCCGGGACAGAATCATGATGAGCTCCAACAGTCACGATTTGACCATTATCCTTATTGGCTTTTGGTTTTAGGGAAGCGATGACATTGTAGGATGTCTTTTCGATCCTTTCAGCATTTCCCACTTCCAGAGTGGACGTGATTTGTTTAGTTTTAAGCTGTTCGACCAACTCTAACCCTTGGGCTTGGGTAATGGCTACAGCAGGTATATTTTGCCCCGCTGATACTTGTCCGAAATTATTTCCTGATGGTGAGTTGTTGTACATTAAAACGCCAACCGCTCCTTTATTTAAGACATTCTGAACCTTTTCAACAAAGGTAATGTCCCCACGTTCAACTAGTGCAATTTTCCCAGATACATTTTCTCCAACTTCCTCTGGCTTTGCTTTTCCAACATTAACAAGTTCGGCCGTTACCTTCCCGCTGATACTGCCGCTAAGGGCACGCGGTGTTCCTCCTAAATCACTGTCACCAATTTTCACTTTTACATTTTGCACCGTATCATAGATGGGAAAAGGCTGAACCTTTGTTTCAAAACCAAGACTCTTAAACTGACTTTCTATGTATTTGACTGCGCGGAGCTCCCCTTCTGTACCAGCAGCCCTCGGTTGCTCTGATAGATAGGCAATCGTATTATACATATTGTCCGCACTAATTTTTTTGATAACTTTGTTATCAAATGCTGTATCAGACTGGGCATTTATTGCTCCGCTTGTTTGTGCAAATACTGTACCAGTTGATAGAACCATACCTGCAGCTAATAGTACTGTTAGTGATTTTCTATACATATAATCCCTCCTTCTTCATAATCTTCCTAATTATGTATTTAACTGAATAGTTTGTAAATGAGTCATTAGTCTTTAAATTCCGACTATCAATCGGTATTTGAAACCTGCTCTCCCTTAAGATTATGCCGCAAAGAAAAAGCGATTCTTCTTAATGAAGAATCGCATCATGTATTGAAGCCGTCGATATATTGTATTGTAAAAAAATGATCAAACATTCAAATCTATCATTTTGAGATAACTTTTGAAAAGCAATATGATTCCGAAGTGAAGAAAAAGGCGGAAGCCGATAAGTATAAAATGAAGCAATGACAAAAGCCGAAGCGGAACGCGTTCGCATGGACGGTCTTACAAAAGCGGACGCACAAAAGGCACAAGGTACGACGGAAGCGGAAATCATCTGGTTAACAGGGGTAGCAGAGGCCGATGGCAAGCAGAAGATTGCTGAAGCCTTTGAACAGTTCGATCAGGCGGCTGTCATGGATATGATCTTGAAAATGCATCCGGAATATGCAAAACAAGTGGCAAGCCCGCTTAGTAATATCGACAAAATTACTGTAGTGGATACAGGTGGAAGCGGTTCGAATGGCGGGGCTTATAAAGTGACTGGGTATGCAACGGATTTAATGGCCAAATTGCAGGAGTCATTAAAGCATCTTCGGCAATTGATCTCAAAGATTGCTTGAGAATTTCTCAGGAAAACGAAATTTACCATTTACCACCATCAATCAGGAGAATGTCGAAGCGAACATGAATATGCCAGCAAGCAAGGAAGAGTAGCGGTGAAGAATAAAAAAAGAAAGGTAAGGGCACAAATATGCTCTTACCTTTTTTTGTATCGTGTTCGTTTAAAGAAGGCAGGGTCCGTTTATCTGGCCTTTTATAAGTGATATATCAGATAAGCTGAAGTTGAAACAACAAAGAATAGGAAATTGGGAAAAAACGAATCTGGTCCCCATTAATGTGAAAGTAATTTATTAGTCAAACTAAAGAGAATATTTTATTTCCTATACTAAAAGGACAAAAAGAACGTTTTATTCTCATTATGATAGGGCTTCTTATGAAGCACCTATAGTTAGTGGAAAAGCGAGATTTCACTCTTGTCAAAGCTAGTTGATGTTCTCGCAAAATAATGCAACCCATTCTAATAAAGGTGAAACAGTACTAGATTGTTTTATGGGATCAGGGTCAACGGGACAAGCTGCTATAAATCTTAATCGGAACTTTATTGGTTTCGAATTAGATAATACCTACTTTAACAAAGCTTCGTATGCTTTGCATAAAGATACAATTAATAAATGATGTTGTTTCGCTTGAAACCTCCGTAGACTTCGGGATACCCCTCTTGTGACAATTATTAATTTGACTATTCAAGGCTTTAACGGAACTTAACGATTTGTTTTAAACACCGTTTGCCGCGGTGTTTTTATGTTGAAAAGAAAAACGAAATGTAGAAGTTAGGTGAAAATTTCTATGGATAATCAAGAACGTTTGTACTAGTGTGAGTGGAGATATTCAAATGACAATTTGTGACAAAGGAATTCTAAAGAGGAAGGTAGCTTTGAGTTTACCTGAACTAAAAGCTTTTCAAATAAATATGAACAAGGATTATTTTAAACATTGCAATGGAGTTTGTTTCCCCTGTAAAGTTTACTGTAGGGAAAAAAAGGGGGGAATTGGGAGTATACAGGGGTAATCATCGCTTAGTTCCAATGATGATTTATTTAGAGTTGGATAAAGTAAAAAGGATACATAATGAAAATAAAAATTTGATGATATAATGACAGTAGAAATAACTTATGAAACGGATGAAAACTGATTTAAAACATTACTAGAGGTAGATAAAAGTGAACTATTAATCTATTCGAATTGTAACTAAACAGTAAGCTCGATTCTTATTAGGATCAAGCTGATGATTTTGATAATTCCTACTATTTTATATATATAGTAGGAATTAATTGAACTTAGGTGTGTTAAAATGGCCCATACTTAATTAAATGGGCTATAATTACAGCAATAATTCCAATTCCATATTGAATTAGAATAAGTGGCCAGACCCATTTTACCCAACGTACCCAAGGAATACCAGCAAGGGTTATAGCGGCCATGAAATACCCTGATGTTGGAAAAATAATATTCCCAATTCCATCTGCTATGGAAAATGAAAGTACAGTTGTCTGTCTAGTAACCCCAATTAAATCTGCCAAAGGTCCCATAATTGGCATAGTTAAAGCAGCTTGTCCACTTCCAGATGGAACTACAAAGTGAATAAGAGCTTGGAGTATAAACATTCCTCCAGCACTAAAAACAGAAGGAACATGTTGAAGGACAGAGGAAGTATGATGCAAAATCGTATCGATGATATGTCCTTGTTCAAGAACGATTAATATAGCTCTAGATACCCCAATGACTAGGGCTCCTGTAATTAACCCCGCTGAACCTTTCATAAAAGAATGAACGATTTGATCTGCTGAAAGTCTGCCGACAAGACCTATGAGAATTGCAAGTATAATAAAGAGAGCTGCAATTTCTGTAATATACCAGTGAAATTTAATTACACCAAATGCTAAAAAAATGAAATTAAGTAAAAAACAAAAGAGGACCCATTTATGTCTTCTTTCAAAAATAACAGGCGAGTTCAGTATTTGCTCTAAGTTTATATCCTGATAATCCCCAAAATACCCTAGAGTACGGTCTTTTTTGACTTTCATGGCATGTCTGTAAACAAATCCAACCCCTACTGCATACATCACAATAAACAATAAAATCCGATATGTGATTCCAGAGAAAAGTGGAAGGCCAGCAATTCCTTGGGCGATGCCAACGGTAAAAGGGTTCATGACCGCCGTTGTAAAACCAATCGAAGCTCCTATTAAAACGATGGCTGTTCCAGTAAATACATCAAATCCAAGAGCGATGGCAAGTGGAATAAGAATTGGAATATAGGCTAGGGTTTCTTCAGCCATGCCCATAAGTGATCCTCCCAATGCAAAGAATAACATCATAACGGGAATTAACCATTTCTCCTTGTTAGCAAACTTTCTTGACATAACTACCATTAAAGTTTCGATTGTACCGGTAGCTGTAAGGACACCGAATGTACCTCCAATAATAAAAACAAAAAAGATGATATCGGCTGCTTCCACCATCCCGGTGTGTATGGCTTTGAAAAAACTAAAGAATTGAACGGGTGATTGATCTATGCTGGTAAAGGATCCTGCATCTACTATTTCACGTCCGTTTTGTTCAACCCTTTCATACTCTCCTGCCGGAATAATGTGGGTTAGTATTGTGGCAATCAATAGTACGAATAGCAGCAAAACAAATACATTGATTGTTTTGCTTTTATTTGTTTTTTCCCTCTTCACCTCTTCTATTTTCTGTTGTAATTGAACCAAGTTATTTCCTCCATCTCTTTAAATTCATCACATTAATTTTGTTTCATCCGTTATTAAAATATTAGAATTATTCTGTTTATTTAACAAATTGAAAAATCCTATAGTTACAATTTGATAAATTAATAGTATTGTTTTTTTCGTTTTATAAACGAAACAGTAAATTTATTATTTTTCCATAAATTCTAATTTCAATAAAAAATGTTTACTACTATAAGAAACTTCAATTACAACCATAAAACCTTTTAATTAGTTGTATTACAACGATTTATATACAATTTAACAATAACGAGTATTCTATTGTAAGCGAATAGGAATTTAAATCAGTTACTAGGGGGAATAAAATGAACACAATTGAATTGAATACTTTAACCGAATGGGCGATTGGACATAGGAGATATTTTCATCAGTATCCCGAATTATCAGGTGAAGAATACGAAACTTGTAAATATATCAAAAAGCATTTGGACAAGATGGATATCGAAATATTAAATTTTGAACCTCCGAGCATAGTAGGATATCTTAAAGGTACAGAAGGGTGCACAACTATTGCCCTTAGAGCCGACATGGATGCACTTCCTGTTGTAGAAGAGGGTGAAAAAAGTTATATTTCTCAAAAACCTGGAGTTTCTCATGTTTGTGGACATGATGGACATATGGCTGTGTTATTGGCGGTAGCCAAGTGGTTGTCCGAAAATAGAAGGGAAGTAAAACCAAATATCATTTTTATTTTTCAATCCTCAGAAGAAATGTCTCCTAGTGGTGCTGAATCTTTAATACGACAAGGTGTATTAAATGAAGTCGATATGATTTTTGGAATTCACTTGTGGCAACCCCTTCAGAAGGGAAAGATTGGAATACGCTCTGGTGCGATGATGGCGTCAGTAGATGATTTCCGTATAACGATCGAAGGAATGGGAGGACATGGTGCTTCACCTCATGAAACAGTAGATTCTGTTTATATATCAAGTCATATTATAGGAGCCCTTCAATCTATTATAAGTAGAAGAATTGATCCATTGAATCCAGCTGTTATTTCTGTTGGGAAAATGGAAGCAGGAACTTCTTACAATATCATTCCTACCAAGGTATCCATGTATGGGGCAATACGAACTTTATCAAATGATACAAGACATTATATTTGTAGTGAAATGAAGAAAGTAATTGAAGGAATTTGTAATAGTTTTGGAGCGAATGGAAGTTTAGAATTGTTCGGGGGATTATCTCCTGTGATGAATGATAAAGAAATGAGCCATTTTGTGGGAAAGACAGTCAAAACAGTGTTTGGGACAGAAGTTTTAGTTAACGTAGATCCTACAATGGCATCGGAGGACTTTTCTTGTTATTTAGAAAAAAGAAAAGGAGCTTTTATTTTCGTAGGTACTGGAGGGAAAAAGAGCGCCTATCCACATCATCACCCCAAATTTGACATAGATGAGGACGTATTAGAGACTGCAATTAACTTATTCATAGGACTTGTACTAAATTATGAAGAATAGTCCGATTTGGATCATGTGTTGAAAAGAAAGCATTTTCTAAAGAATATTCAAATAGTATTAAACAAAAAGTCCTCAAATATATTATTTGAGGACTTTTTGTTGGATAGAAAGCAAAGAACATTCTTTACTATGTTGTAGCTACCCAAGCATCTTTTAATAGGTCACTAAAGGAATTAATAGTGGCTCCTTCTGTTCGCGTTTTTAAATAAATTAAAGATGTTTCAATCGTTTGAGTACAATAATGTAAAGGAACGAGTAGTCCGTTGGCTAGTTCTTCTTTAATGACATTTTCCCCGAGTAAAGCAATCCCTGTTTGATTAAGTACAGCACGTCTAATGGTTTCATCACTTCCACCGAATTCGATGATAGACGCCGGTCTATAATTCATCTCGGAAAAGCATTGTTTAATTAGTGTATCAAAGCTACAGTTTCCATGAAATGCTAGAAAAGGATATTTTTCTAATATTTTTTCTTTAGTGTTATCTTTTAAAATTTCTGCAGCAACTACTAGTACTGCCCTTTCTTCACCAAGAACATGACTTTCAATATCTTTATGGTTACATTCACATGCAATAATTCCAATATCTGCTTCATTACTAAGGATTTTTTCAATAACGTCCAGACTATTGGAAGGTATAAGTTTTAATTTAACTTGTGGATGAAGGTTTATATAAGCATTTACCAAAATTGATAGGTAGTGACTACAATAATATTCAGATGCAGCAATAGAGAGTCTTCCAGATGGACCATTCAATTCCTCCAGGTCTCTTTCTAATTCCTCCACAACATTAAACAACATATCTGTATGTTTTTGTAACTTTTTACCTGCAGGGGTTAAAAAAGTATTTTTTCCAATGCGAGTAAAAAGTGAATGACCAAGTTCTCTTTCTAATACTTGAATTTGTAGTGTAATAGTTGGTTGTGTGTATCCTAAAATTTTAGCTGCTTTTGTCATATTCAGGTGTTGGGCAACAACCTGGAAAGTTTTCAAGTTTCTAAGCTCCATACTTTTTCCTTTCATACCTGAAAAAATAGATATAATTTTGCATTTAACAGTATTAAGTTTTTCTATGGTTACCATTAAATTAATTCATTTTATCTCTATTTTAGCCTGTGATAAATTTATTGCGGGCACAATTTAGATGTTATTCATACTATCAGAAGATTAATATGAAGGCAAAAATGTTAGGATTAACATTGAAAATTAAAAAGAATGATTTAAATTAGGATCATGTTAGAGTCGGTTAAAACTCTTAAGATGAGGTTTACAGTCATTTAGTTAAAAATTAAACTCATTTACTGAACGGGGGATACAGTAATTGCAATTATTTAAACAATGGGTCTAGGTATAACTCCTTATTGTTAAATTGCTCGTTTCTACAGTTTTATTATTTATTATGATTGAAGTAACTACCTGCGTGCATCTTTGTTTCTACGAATCCGATGCCAAGGCGACTTCTGTACAAGGTGTGTTTCTTGGTTATATATTAGCTAACTATGGTTTTATAGGTCCTAAATTACTGAATCAGTTTAATTCAGAATCTTCATAAATCTTTTTGTTGCGGGGGTTACTTTACTTTGAATGACTGCATTAATGCATTTCATCAAAAAATAAATGGTGAATAAAAGCTAAAATTAACTATAAGGAACAAGAGGCTTATGCATATTCAATAAGAATATGTGCTGGGCCTCTTTTTTTATAAGGAATGCTTAATCACTAATTTTTTTTAATAGATACTATTAAATTAATTAATTTTTCCGTTTGTTTATGCTGTGATAGATTTAATTGGAACTTAGTAGTGGCAACTACTTTGAAGATGAAAAAATAAAAGGAGGAAAAATATTGTTCCCATTTAGAGTTTTAAATCAAGAAAATATTAAAAAGTTATTAGACATGAGAACTGTAATAGAGTTGGTCGAAAGAGCCTATATGTTGAAGGAGAAAGACGAGGCTTCTTTATTTCCGATGGTATTTCATGAGTTTGAACCTGGTAAAGCAGATATGGATATTAAGTCAGGAGAATTAGTAGGTGCAAATATCTTTGGCTTAAAATTAGTTTCATGGTTTGGGGACAATCCTTCTAAAAACCTTCCGGCCGTTGTAGGGACAGTTCTAGTGCTGGATAGTCGTACAGGAGCCCCTCTAGGCATCATGAGTGGTGAGTTTATTACTATGATGCGCACTGGAGCTGCTGGAGGTATAGGAGCCAAATATTTGGCAAGAAAAGATTCAGAGCATCTCGTTTTGGTTGGTTCAGGGCATTTAGGACCTTTCCAAATTATAGCTACCTTGATGAGTATGGTTAATATCAAAAAAGTAACTGTTTACAACGCTAATTCTTTTGAACATGCTAATGATTTTTGTAAATCAATTAAGGATAAATTATTGGAACTTCTTGCTCCTTATAAAGATATAGATCAAGAATTTTATAATCAAATGCTTCAACGAATCAACATTTCATTTGAAGCAACAAAAGATATTCAACAAGCAACAGAACAAGCTGACATCATTATTACCGCAACTCCAGCTCGTAAACCTATAATTAAAAAAGAATGGGTGAAACCAG
Organism: Peribacillus sp. Aquil_B1; assembly: GCF_022603275.1. NCBI lineage: Bacteria > Bacillati > Bacillota > Bacilli > Caryophanales > Bacillaceae > Peribacillus > Peribacillus sp. Aquil_B1. Next base: position 1,649,243 of record NZ_JAKXEE010000001.1, read on the forward strand.
GAACGCATATATCGTGTATAGGTGCCGATATGGAAGGGAAGCAAGAAATCGATGAAAACCTTTTTGTTAACGCAAGAGTGTTTGTAGACGATGTAGGTCAAGCCATTAGTGTAGGTGAGACTGAAGTTCCGTATAAAAAAGGACTTATTGCAACCATTCAAATTGAGGATGAAATAGGAAGTTTGATTTTAGGTAAGGTTGCCGGTCGCGTGTCTAATGAAGATATTACGATTTTTGATAGTACGGGAATATCTTTACAAGATTTATTAACAGCTAACTATCTTTTAGAACAAGCAACTGAAAAGAAACTTGGTCTTATTACAACACTTTAATAAATATATATAAAGGAGATTTATCATGAATATTAAAACATTTGCCGTAGAACATTGGATGAATTTATACGAAATGGAAGCTGTGTACAATATTGCAGAGACTTGTGTAGAGTCGTTAACAGTAAACGAATTAATCTCAATTGATGGAACAGATCCAGAAAAATTTCTCCTTGATTTGGGCAAGAACAAATTAACATATGGGCATATTGAGGGTTCTCCAGACTTTAGAAGATTAGTATCAAATCAGTATCAAACTCTGGATGCTGATAATGTACTAGTAACTAATGGTGCAATTGGTGCAAACTTTTTATTACTTTATTCTCTTATCCAACCAGGTGATCATGTAGTTGCTGTCCATCCGACATATCAACAATTATATGACGTTCCTACATCATTTGGCGCAACTGTAGACTTATTATCTTTACGAGAAGAAAATAATTATTTACCGGATTTAAATGAGCTGAAATCTTTAGTGAATGAAAAAACAAAAATGATTATTATTAATAATCCAAACAATCCTTCCGGTGCAATTATCGAAAAAGAAATGCTTGAAGAAATTGTAGAGATTGCTCGTTCTTATGATGCTTATATCCTTTGTGATGAAGTATATCGTAATTTACTACAAGAAGACGATTTAGTAGTTCCATCTATTGTAGATTTATACGAAAAAGGTATTAGTACATCTAGTATGTCAAAAGTGCTCTCATTAGCTGGTTTACGTCTTGGGTGGATAGCCGGACCAAAGGAAGTAATTACCGAGTGTTTTAGACATCGTGATTATACAACAATCAGTTGTGGTATGTTAGATGATATTTTGGCGGTACATGCTTTGAAGAATTATGACAAAATTTTAGATCGAAACCGTAAAATAATTAAAGAAAATTTAACTATTTTAGACGCATGGGTGGAACAAGAACCTTTAATTTCTTATGTTAAACCACGTGCTGGTACAACTGCTATGCTTAAATATGATCTCCCCGTTTCATCAGAAGATTTTTGTATTGGTCTCTTCAAAGCAAACGGTGCATTTCTCACGCCTGGTTCTTGTTTTGATATTGAAAGTCATGTTCGAATCGGTTACGCCTGCAAAACAGAAGTATTAGAACAGGGGCTTCAAAAAGTATCAGAATACCTTCGAACATTTAAATAATTGAGATTTGAAATTATTATAAAGAAATTTGATAAATATTAGTTTAATTTGTGCAATGGCCAAAATCATTAGATTTGTCAGATGCATTAGCAACTCTTGAGATAAAACAAAGAAGAGAATTTATTTGGTATTAGAAAAGCCTAAAGTATAAAAAATCATAGAGTTAATAGGCGTATTCCTGGGTTAGGATTAATGATTAAAAATGAAATTATTAATCCTAATACAGGTTATTCAAAGATTCCTCTGTTAACAGTTACCAAAGAACAAATCGATAATGTATTAAGCTTGATATAGCATTAGCAAAATTAGCGAAGTATGAAAAGACATTAAAGCTAAAAACTTGTTAAAAGGAACTTCAGAATTAAAAAATCTCAAGTTTCATAGACATTTAGCATTAAAAACGTCTTATCAGATACTTATTTTGGATTTTATTATTGATTATACCATTTCCTAGGCTATCTGTTTTTCCCAAAATATTCTAATGTTCAAACTTTCACAAATTGTTCACAACAACAATGAAAACGCTTACCGTTTTCATTGTATAATATACATATCCTAATTGTTTTCATAGTATTGCACCAATGATCATACAATTTTAATAAATAATTGAATAGACAGAAAGGAGATAATCAGATGATCTTGAAATCGTTGAAAAAAAAGGGCATAACAACCATCATTTATTATAAAGAAGGAGTATTAAAAACATGTAAGGGTCAATTGCATAAACTTAACCTTAATGAACAAACCCTTTCCTTAAAGGATGAAAATCAAAAGATTTTCTCTATTCGTTTATCTCGTATTATGGAAATATATTAACTTAATTACTTTCATTAAGCATAATTAAAATACAATATATTTATTAATCCCGAATCTTTAGTATATTACTAGAGGTTCTTTTTTTCATATATGGAAAGCTGGTCAGTTTAGCATTCCTGTAGTTAGTAATTTTTTGGTTTGAAAAAATGCGGCTCCTCATTTCCGGATTTATAAATATAGTTTTTATACTTGATGGATGGCAGTATCCTTCGTGTGGCATTCTCACTATGATGTTCGTAAGAGAGTCTGGGCGCGATTAACTATAAAATGTATGGAGCGATCACATAAAAAAGTAATATTAATAAGAGATATTTTTAGGTATTGTTTCTCCAGGAAATAATCGTCATTAATGTCGAGTTTTCTATAATTACCCAAATTAAACCTAATTTACTTCACAAGAACAGAGTAGTTGGGTTTCATTATTGTTATTTAATTCCAATCACTAATCTAGTTCGAACAGCTTTAGTATTAATGGATGTCAGATTATTAATTTTGAGATTACGTACGTTCAATATAAGTAAAAAAAAGTCTAATTGCTTCCACTGAAGAAATGGAATTCCCTAATTGACTATCAAAGAATCGTTAAAATTAACGACGATACGGCAGAAGACGCTTAATTGTTTCATTAAACTTTAAAGTGGTAAATATATATTATGAAACTAGCAGGGAGGTATTAAAATGAGAGTTCTAGTAATAGGAACAGAGGACATGACCGGAGAGCACGTTGTAAAACAGCTGGCAGACAGGCACCATAAACCGGTAGCACTGGTGGGAGCTGAAAATAAAGTAGAGGAAATGGTTAAACTGGGAGCACGAGATGTAGTTTCTTTGGAAAGAAGGGATTTTTCCAGTGCTTTTTCGGGCTGTGAAGCTGTAATCTACCTCAGTAGCGCCAGTCCTCGGACTGGGGAGGGCAAACCAATATTGGTTGACCATCAGTCAGTAATAGACTCAGTTGAGGCTGCTAAGAAACATGGGGTGAAGCGCTTTGTTCTGATGAACACGATGCGAGCAAAAGAAATGGAGAGCCTGGATTCTAGTACAAACGGTGTCAAGTACCACTCAGAAGAGCTATTACGACAGGAAAAGCTTACATATACGGTTATACGGACAAGCATGCCTGTGGATAAGCCGGGAATAGGTAAGATAGAAGCTGGTCTCTCAATTGTGCATGACAAAGACGAAATCCCAAAAGAGGATATTGCTTCGGTATTGGTCGAAGCGCTGGATACTAAAGCAGTATTTAATAAAACGTTCAATGTAACTTCTGGAAAAATTCTGATACATGAAGCACTTCAAAGATTATAGATAACTCGAGCAACTTGCACACAAAATAAGAAACAAAGGGTGATAAAATGTCCAAGTTGAAAAAATACCTTCCTACAGTTTTAAAAGGATCTGCCGTTTTAGGTACAGCTGCTGCCGCAGCGTACTTTTACCGAAAGGATGATACGCAAAAACAACATTCAATCCTGAGGAATTTCCCCCTAATCGGCAGAATTAGATACATGACAGAGCAAATAGGACCTGAACTTAGGCAGTATTTATTTGAAAATAATAATGAAGGCACCCCTTTCTCAAGAAAGGAATTCGAGGATGTTGTAAAAGCAGGTAAATATAAGGAGCGTCTAATCGGATTTGGATCGGAACGTGACTTCAATGAAGCAGGGTACTATATTCGAAATAGCATGTTTCCCAATCTCCGGGAAGAAATGAGAATAGATAATAGCCAAAAAATCAATACAAAGGTATATGAAGTAGATGAAGAAGGTCTATTTACCCGAAAGGAGCAGCGGGAAGACAGACAAATAGACCCGTACTTTTTACGAGATGAGGATGCGGTCATAATCGGAGGGGATACATGCCGGAATCCCTTTAAATTAAAGGGGCTCGTAGGACAATCTGCAATGAGCTACGGTGCACTCGGTGAGAATGCCATCACTGCACTGTCGAGAGGATTAGGGCTTGCAGGAGGAACATGGATGAATACTGGTGAAGGCGGTCTTTCCAAATACCATCTCTCCGGAAATCCCGACATCATGATGCAAATCGGTCCGGGACTGTTTGGAGTAAGGACACCAGGTGGGGAATTCTCTTGGGAAGAATTCAAGAAGAAAAGTGAAATCGAGCAAGTAAAAGCATTTGAAATAAAGCTGGCACAAGGTGCCAAAATCAGAGGTGGACATATTGAAGGACAAAAGGTGACCGAAGAAATTGCCCAAATCCGCCTGGTAGAACCTGGTCAAACGATCAATAGCCCTAACAGGTTCTATGAATTCAAGAATTTTAATGAGTTGTTCGATTTTGTCGAAAGAATGAGGGATATAGGCGGAAAGCCTATCGGTATCAAAATTGTTGTAGGGGATCTTGATGCACTTGAGGAAATGACGAAAACCATGAGAGATACAGGTAAAGGGCCAGATTTTATCACAGTGGATGGCGGAGAAGGCGGAACTGGGGCAACCTATCAGGAGCTTGCAGATGCAGTCGGACTCCCAATTATGTCAGCTTTGCCACTCGTAGATGAGATGTTAAAAAAATATGGTGTACGTAAAAGGGTCAAGCTGATTGCATCAGGCAAGCTGACTTCTCCAGATAAAGTGGCGGTCGCTTTAGCGATGGGGGCAGATTTAGTCAATATAGCCCGCGGTTTTATGATCAGCGTTGGTTGCATCATGGCTGAAATCTGCCATACTAACCATTGCCCTGCCGGGGTAGCCACAACTGATTCAAAGTTGCAGGAAGGGCTGGTTATTGAGGAAAAACAATATCGAGTCGCCAATTACGTGATTTCCCTCCGCGAGGGGCTATTCAACCTTGCAGCTGCCGCAGGTATTGATACTCCGACCAAATTTGAACGAAAACACATCGTTCACAAGGATGAATGGGGAAGAGTTTCCCCTGTCCGGGACATCACCCTCACTCCCGAAAAAGTGGAGAAGTTAAGAAATAAGGAAAAAGTGGAGAAATAAAGGGTTTTTTAAAAAAAAGATTGAAGAAAAACGAAATTTACCACTTACCACCATCAGCAAGGAGAATGTAAAGCGAACATGAATATGGCAGCAGCAAAGGAAGAGTAACAGGGAAAAAAGGTAAATCATAATCACCTAAAATAAAAGCTTATTTTAAATTTGGATAAGACAATACAGCTCATTTTCGATTTTTATTTGTGAATAGAATTTAAAAAGTTGAATGTTACTGTTTCAAACACAGGGGTCTTTATTAGTTACGAATAAAAATAAACAACCAAGGGTGAAACCATTGGTTGTTTATTTTTTAATTAAAGCCTATAAATATGAAGAAATTAAAAATTCGATCCGGGCAGCTTCAGCAAAATATTAATTAGATGAAGGGCACGCAATGACGTTCAATACCAAGTTTCATCTAGGCAGCCAGGGTATTTCGTCATTCTGGCTTTCGTGTGCTTCATTTTTTTATCAAGAATCAGCATAGGTTCATCAAATTAATCAATCTATATTGATCACAAACCACTCATGCTCCTGCTATCGACCATCTTTAATCAAGTTAGTAGCTTCCTTGGCCGATATTACCTTTTTGTACAAACTTTCTCCACGATTCGCTGTGACGTTGTCATTTTTGTACCCTATTCTGTCCATGGTGAATGCAAAATACAATCGCAGAAATTTTTATTTTTATATTCCGGTCTAAAATATTCAAAAATATCTTCTTTCATATTTCCAAAAGTAGTTTCTGGCTTATGCTTAAAGCCCTCATAAAACGCTGGAATAATGTCCTTTTTGAAATTGTTACGTGGGAAGGCTTTTATAATTTCTGCACGCAAGTCGTCAGGGAATTGTTCAAAGCCATCTCCCATCACATCCAAACCAACACCTGAAAAGAGTAGTGCCACTTCAGCTTCTTTATGTTCTGCTACGCCAGGTGTCGTATGTAATGCAATAGCATCCCATACAAGACGAATCGACTCATCTGGAATTTGATACTGTTGTAAAAAGCTTCTTGCTGCATTTGCACCGTCCACTTCAAATCGTAAATCTGGACTACTGAACTTTTTAGTTAAACCTAAATCATGGAATAATGCACTGACATATAGCAACTCTAAATCATGATTCTGCTTCGTTTTTTTTCCGTTGACTGCACCAAATAAAAATACACGATTTGAATGATTCCACAACAAGTCGTCCCCATGCTCGCGTAAAAGATCTGCTGCTTCTTTAGCCAATCGAGAATCTGGAATTTTAATACCTGCTACTTCTTGAAACATAATTGAAAATCCCCTTTACAATTTGATTATGAACTTGTTTTCATTGTAAAGAGGAATTTATCATTTATCTATCCATTCATTTCTATGATAATAATAGATAAAAACTATAATATGGAACTTTTTAAAGAAGCTATCTCATCTTTTTCTGTATGAAAACGCAGCCTTTCGATTTCACATAGTAATAAATCAATATACTTACGTGCTGCATAATTGATAAAACGATTCTTTTTCATCAAGAGATAAACAGATCTAGTCAAAGTTGGATTTTCAATACGTTGGAAAAATAAATCCTCTGTATCATAAAATTCATATAATGTACGTGAAACACAACTGCGGCCAACCCCATTTCGAACGAGCTTCAAGATAGATTCAATGCTGGACGTTTCAACAATAGGTTCTAACTGCCTGCCAACCTCAAGACTCGTTTTATCAAGTATTTTTCTGCATTGATGGATATTTGGAAATAAAATAAGAGAACTGTCTAAAACATCGGAAAATGAAACCTTCTGCTCTCCGTTACTTTGATTACTAATCAGGTAAAATTCTTCATCATTCAATTTCGTCACCATCAACATATCATCACGATTGAATTCAAAACCAATACCAAAATCAGCTTGATTCTCTAAAACAGCCTTTTCCACTTGATCCGTACTTTGAACAAACACATTGATATTTGGATATAATTTGTTAAATCCAATGCACAAAGTGGATACCAAATCAGTTATTTCTCCTGGTAACACAGCGATTTTCAATTCCCCAATTTCTACTTTTGTAAGTGCTCTAATTTGAGAAGATATACTTTGTAAGGAATTTTGAATATTCAATGCTTCTTGTTGTACGATTTCTCCCACCTTAGTAAGTTCAATCTTCTTACCAATACGGTTAAAAAGTGCATAGCCTACATCTTGTTCAAGCATTTTAATTTGATGGCTTAAAGTTGGTTGCGAAATTCCTAATTTTTCAGCTGCTTTTGTAAAATGTAGTTCTTTACTGACCATTAAAAAATATTCTAAATGTCTTATTTCGATATTATTTCAATCCTTTCTTATGAAAATAATTATTGGCAATCAATACGCTTCCTAGAAAATAATCTAGTTATTAAGTTACTTTATTCGAAGGGATTATTCCATAATTTGGCCTGATTGCTGGATAAAATAAAAAAACACCATTAGCTATCTGATATTTTGGTTCATTAATAACTCACTATGATGTTGGATAACCTGTCGGGGCCGGCTATATCCGCGGAGGATGTTTAAAAGGATCCTAAAATGCAAAAATAAACTATTAAAAATCTTTATCACCATTGACATGTACAATTATTAATAATTGTACCTTTTTAGATGTCAGTTTACATAATAAAATATCTCATATAATACTTGGTATTTAAAAATTTGAGATAGCCGAAAATTACAAACGCTTTATCAAGGAGGAGCTAATCATGTATATACCTAAACATTTTCAACTCAAGGATGAAGAAATAATTTATGATTTTATCGAAAAGTATAGCTTTGCCACTTTATTTTCACAACACAATGGAGAACCATACGCTACCCATCTTCCACTCACATTAAATAAAGGTGAAAGTGCTTTATATGGTCATTTTGCCCGCCCAAACGAGCAATGGAAGGATATAGAATACCAACAAGTTCTTGCGGTTTTCCAAGGTCCTCACTGTTATATATCTCCGACTTGGTATGAAACAACGATGGCAGTTCCTACTTGGAATTATTTATCTATCCATTTATATGGAAAGATGGAGATAGTTGAAGATCCAAAAGTCATATTCGATTCTCTAAATGATATGGTAAAAAAATATGAAAGTCCAGATAGCCCATACAATTTAAACGATGTAGATTCCAGATTTATCGAAGGAATGAGTAAAGGGATTGTAGCATTTAAAATAACAATCACAAAAATGGAAGCGAAAGCTAAATTAAGCCAAAATCACCCCGTGGAACGTCAAGAATTAATTATTAAGCATCTAGAAAACACTTCTCAACAAGATAATATACAAGTAGCCTGTCTTATGAAGAAAAATCTACAAAAATAAAAGTTATTCGACTTTGTCTTGTTTAACTAACAGGGTAGATTTGTTAAATAATTAAGCCTAATTTCAGATGGAATTAGGCTTAAAATGATCCTTCAATATATTTCTTAAGAAACAAATTTTAGTTTCCCGTCCATATTCCATAAGTGACCCCATAGGAAGTGTTTCCATTGCGTAAAATTACTAATAAGTCTAGAAATTCCCAATAAAGGGCCATATGAAGATCATTCATTATTGCAACACCAAACATTCAAATAAACAGTTCAAGAATTGTGGAGTTATTCTTTGAACCATGCCTTCTTTAAGAGTTTCACACCCAAATCAATTTCATTGGAAGTAAGATTACTGAAACCTAGTTTAACCAATGGTTCGTCGGAGTTTTTTTTAATGAAGTAGAGCGACGTAGAATATACAATAACTCCATGTAAGGAGGCTTGTTGAATTAACCATTCTTCTGAATGCTTCAGATGTACTTTGACTAATACGTACAAACCAGATTGTTCACCAATAATGGATATATTTTGAGCAAATTGCTCTTTTAAAGCGGATACTAAGTGCTGCATTTTTCTTTTATAAACAAGGCGCATGCGTTTAATATGTCTACTCCATTCTCCCTCTTCCATAAATTTAGCCATTGTAAGCTGGCTAAGCAGGGAGGTAGTAGCTTCAAAATGAAGAAACTGATTTTTAAAACGATTTAAAAGTGGCTGTGGCAAGACCATATAACTTAAACGAATCCCTGGAAGAAAGGACTTCGAGAAATTCCCTAAATAAATGACCCTTGCTGAATCAATGGAGGCAAGAGCAGGAAATGGTTTTTGTGTATAGCGAAATTCACTATCATAATCGTCTTCGATAATATATCCACGCATCTTGTTCACCCAATGAATAAGCATTTGCCGTTGTTGGATGGACATGCTTACACCAATTGGACTTTGATGGGAAGGGGTTACATAGATTAAACGTGATTTCATTTGTTCTAATTGTGAAAGTTCAGCACCTGTTTCGTAAACCGGCAAAGTTTCTAACATAAAACGATGGAATTGAAAAGCTTCCCTGGCACCGTCGTAACCAGGGTCTTCAACTATAATACTCTGGAATTCATCCTTCAGTAAATGTCCCAGGTATACCAGCATTTGTTGGGTACTGCTTCCGATAATAATGGCATTTGCATTTGTTTTCACTCCGCGAGATTGGAATAAATATGTGGAGATTTGTTCGCGCAGGCATTCTTCCCCAAATGGTTCTCCGTATCGAAAGCTATCCTGTAATGTTAATACTTGATTAGCCATTCTCCTCCAAGTTTTCAGTGGAAAATGTGTTTGATCAACGGCATCTGCCCTGAAATTAACTACAGGCGGATTCTTGGACTCAGTATGCTTTTTATTAGAAGAGATTAATGGCTCCTGAAATATGAGGGGTTCTAACTTATTTGCAAAATAACCTTTTCTGCCCTCTCCACGAATATACCCTTCAGCAACAAGTTGTTCATATGCCAGTAAAGTTGTATTACGGCTTACATGTAAGGAATCCGCAAGCTGACGAATGGAGGGTAATTGCTCATTGGCCAAAATGTCTCCTTGTTCAATATATGATTTGAATTTCTCATAGATTTGTTTGTATTTTGGGGAGTTATCATTAAAAGTAAAAATGGTATTATTCATTTGCATTCCCTCTGACATGTATTTTTGTTTATTATTGTACCTTTTTCCATGTCAATTTGTGTAATATTATTTTTTTATCGGAAATTTATTTTTTAATGCTTATCTATTTAAAAACTCAAATACAAGTTGAAAGGATGCTTATTATGTACATTCCTAAGCAATATCGCATGGAAAATGAAGAGGCAGTTCAAATTATGAAGTCTAACCCGTTTGCCTTATTGATTACTGTTGATGAACATCGTCCCTTGGCTGCGCATATTCCTTTGGAAATTCGGGAAGATGAAGGGAAAATTTATGCGACTGGGCACATTGCATACGGAAACATGCAGAAAAAAACTTTGGACAATAATAGTGATGTGTTACTAATTTTTCAAGGTCAGCACGCTTACATTTCATCAAGTTGGTATCAGTGCGAAGAGGTTCCTACATGGGACTATTTAGCTGTACATGCCTATGGATCAGCACGTGTAATCACTGAAGACGAGCTGAAATCCTCCTTGGATACTATGCTTAATCATTATGAGTCTAATCGAGAAAATGGTCGGACCTGGGAAACGTTTAATCCAGAGTTGCTTAAGAGTGAAATGAAAGGAATAGTTGGTTTTGAAATTGAAATCACATCTATTCAAGCTGCATCCAAAATGAGTCAAAATCGTAATGATACCGATTACAAAGCAATTATTACAGAGCTTGAAAAATCAAATGAACAAGGGGAAATTCAGGTTGCTCAATGGATGCGTGAGCAACGGAAAGGGTTAATTAAATGATTTTTGGGTGGCACCCTAAAAACAAAAATGGGTTTATCACTTTTTAAGGGGAAGCAAAGTTAAGTCAAAACCATTCCTTATACAGACAAGAGCCCATTATAAAACAGTTGGAACTGATTCCTTTTCCAAATGAGCAATAAATCGCCTCCTTGATGAAAGCGAACCTTAAAAAAGTGTAACCTTGCTTTCACCATTCAAGGAGGAGCCCAATCAAATTATGTGAAAAAATATGGAGTTTTCAAATATTTGGCTATTTGTAATCACAGCTGTTACATGGTTAATAATACCTTGACCAGTTGTTTTATATATTATGGCAAGAAGTATAGAGGGAAGAAAGCGGGCATAGTATCAGTTCTTAGTGTATCTCTTGGTGGTTCTGTTCACTACGCAGGTAAATGGAAAAGAACCGTTTATCCCACTGGGAATTGATGAAAATGCTTCACACTATGAAGGTGAGATAGTTTATGAAGATGATGACGGAGCAACATGCATTCCTCTGTATTGAATTAATAGATGAAACAATAAATGATGAGTTTCATTTAAAAGATCCGATTTTTCCATTCTGGGGAGGAACAAAAGGAAGCAAAGCTTAATCGACTAGTAATTGATTGATATATGAAATTCGTAACCATATTATCTAGAATCAACTGTGCTGAAGATGGGTTAACCAATTGAATTGGTTAACCCATCTTTTTATGGTTTTCATCAATTGACTACCTCCACAAAGGTATGATTGGTTACCCATAAGAATTAGACAAACATTTCCTAAAACCCTTTATATAGTGAGATTGATCACATTAGGATTATTGTATGTCTAACTCTTTGACAGTTTCGCCTTCAATTAACACTGGTTGATAATAGTTTTCGTTGGGTAAATCCTTCTTTCCTTGTAATTTCTTAATGACCCAATCAGCCGCATCATGTCCCATTTGTTCTTGTGGGTGTGTCAATGTCGTTAGTTGGATATTAGCATTTTTTGCAATATAAGAATTGTCCTGGCCAATAATTGATAATTGTTCGGGAATGGAAATATCAAGTTGTCTGCATACATTCGCTACTTCCAACCCTACCTCGTCGTTATAGCAAACAATGGCAGTCAACACGTCTCTATTTTCATTTAGGAACCCTTTCAAGTTCGTGTATAGGTCTAGCTTCGTTTCTGTAGTATACGAAAGCAATTGCTCTGGTTGAAAGCGTAATTTGGCTTCTCCGAGTGCTTTTATATATCCCTTCATTCGATACTTTCCTTGTAAATCATCCATTTTCGAAATGAGTCCAATTTGGGAGTGACCTTTCGAAATCAATTCTTTTGTTGCGAGGTAGCTTGACTGCACATCATCTAGGCAAAAGAAAGGAACCTCTAATTCTTCATAATAAGCGTTAATCATGGTGAATGGAACTTCTTGTTCCTTAAACAATAGGTAGTAAGCGATGTTGGGATTGTATAGATTGCTTTTTGTAGGTTCAATAATCAAACCATCCACGCCAAATGACAACATCATTTCCAAGGCTTTTTTTTCTTGTTCGACATCATTATTTGTACTGGCTAATAGTAACGAATAATTATCTTCATTTAATCTTCTTTCAATTCCGCGGATAATAGAAGGGAAAATGTAATCAGAAATGTAGGTCGTGATTACACCGATCGTTTTATTTTTGGAATTGCCACCAGATTTTGATTGATATTGGTTACTAACATATGTGCCAGATCCTTTTTCGCTTCTTAAGAATCCCTCGTTTGATAATTCTAAAATGGACTTTCGTACAGTGTGCCGGCTAACATTGTACATTTCTTGCATGGCGGTTTCAGTGGGAATTTGTTCCCCTACACTATATTCACCTGTAAGGATTTTATTTTTTAAATCATCAATGATTACCTGATACTTTGGTTTCATTAAACCTCACTTCTTTCATAGTTGTTTACATTCTAATTTAGTTGCTTAAAATATTTGTGCGGACATATTTTAACATAATTTTGAATCAATTAAAACAAATCACCTATGTTTTTTGTATAAATTAAATTCGCCCTATTTACCATGCAGGTTTTATGTCATTTAAATCCCTTTAATTTTAAGGGGAGGATGGAGGATTTTTCTTGAAAGTTGTAAGTATAAATAATATTTAATGTTGACAAATGTACGTACAAAAAAATATAATATGATTGTTACTAAATTTAAGCGCCTCCTTTCGTTGAAAGCGCTGTCAGAAGGGGGATTAACGTGCAAACGAATAGATTAAAAATTAAACAAGCGATAAACGAGGGAGAAACTTCACTTGGAATCGAATTTGGATCCACGCGTATTAAAGCGGTGTTGATTGATAATCGTTATGAAACAATCGCATCTGGAAGTTATGAGTGGGAAAACCACTTGGAGGATGGAATTTGGACGTACAACTTAGTGGATATAATCACTGGTCTGCAAACAGCTTATAGTGAATTGAAGCAAGAAGTTGAACGAAATTACGGAATTACAATTCGGAAAATAGGTTCTATTGGATTTTCTGCAATGATGCATGGGTATATGGCTTTTGACAGTACAGGGGAGCTACTTGTTCCGTTTCGAACTTGGCGTAACTCAACAACTGGTGTTGCAGCAAAAGAATTAACTAATCAATTTCAATTTAATATCCCTGAACGATGGAGTATTGCTCACCTTTATCAAGCAATATTAAATGAAGAAAAACATTTGCCTCGCATTGATTGTATTACCACTTTGGCTGGATACATTCACTGGTTATTGACTGGTAATAAAGCAATTGGCATTGGAGATGCTTCAGGCATGTTCCCGATTGATGAATCAACGCAAGATTTCAATGAATCGATGGTCAAGCAGTTTGACGATTTAATTGCGGCGAAAGGTTATCCTTGGGGGCTAAAAGAGATTCTTCCTAAAGTATACATTTCAGGCGAGCAAGCGGGTGAATTAACCGAAATTGGAGCGAAAATCCTGGATAGATCAAGAAATTTACAACCAGGCACCCCAATTTGCCCACCAGAAGGCGATGCGGGAACTGGAATGGTTGCAACGAATAGTGTGAGGAAACGTACCGGAAACGTCTCAGTAGGAACTTCCGTTTTTGCCATGATTGTACTAGAGAAAGAACTTTCAAAAGTATATCCAGAAATTGATTTGGTAACTACACCAAACGGAAGTCCAGTTGGGATGGTACACGCGAATAACTGTTCAAGTGATCTCAATGCTTGGCTGGGATTGTTCCGTGAGTTTTCTGAGGCAATGGGACAAAAAATTGATACAAATAAATTATTTGAAGTGATGTTGAATAAGGCTTTGGAAGCGGATCCAGATTGTGGAGGTTTGCTTAGCTATGGTTATTTCTCAGGTGAAAATATCACAGGTTTAGAAAAAGGGCGACCATTATTTGTTCGCTCGCCTGAGAGTCATTTCAATTTAGCAAACTTCATGCGGACTCACCTTTTTACTGCTTTCGGTGCTTTGAAAATCGGAATGGGTATTTTAACAAAGGAAGAAAATGTTGCAATTGATCGTATTTTGGCTCACGGTGGTTTATTTAAAACCCCTCTTGTTGGACAAAAAATTGTTGCCGCTGCAATGAATACTCCAGTATCAGTTATGTCAACAGCAGGAGAAGGCGGAGCGTGGGGAATGGCGATTCTTGCATCTTACATGATGAATAAAGATCAAAATGAAAGTTTAGAAGACTTCCTCGACAAAAAAGTATTCGAAGAGGTTGATGGGCAAGAAATTTATCCTGATCAAGTAGATGTTAAAGGATTTGAAGCATTTATTGAAAGATACAGGAAGGGTTTAGTGATTGAGCAGGCCGCTGTAGACAACTTGATGTTATGAGTGGAAAACTGGAGGGATTGACGTGTTAGAACAACTGAAGGAAGAGGTATTTCAAGCAAATTTGGACTTGCCTAAATATGGGCTCGTGAAATATACATGGGGGAATGCAAGTGCCATTGATCGTGAAAGTGGTTTATTTGTTATCAAACCTAGTGGTGTTGATTACGAAACGATGAAAGCCAGCGATATGGTTGTTGTTGACTTAGATGGCAATGTTGTTGAAGGAGAGTTGAGACCTTCTTCGGATACAGCGACTCACGCAGTACTTTATAAGTATTACCAAGAAATCGGCGGCATTGTGCATACTCATTCAACTTGGGCAACAATCTGGGCTCAAGCTGGCCTTGATGTTCCAGCGATGGGGACCACTCATGCAGACACATTTTACGGATCCGTCCCATGTGCCCGCTACTTAACAAAAGAGGAGATTGATCGTGGGTACGAAGTGGAGACTGGGAAGTTAATCATCGAAACATTTGAAGAGCGTGGGTTAGATATTTTAGCCGTTCCTGGCGTCTTACTTCATGGTCATGGTCCGTTTACTTGGGGCAAGGATGCAAAATCTGCCGTAATGAATAGTGTGGTGTTGGATGAAGTTTCGAAAATGAATTTATTTACAAGGGAATTAAATCATTTTGCAAAAGAATTACCACAAAATATTTTGGATAAACACTATTTACGAAAACATGGAAAATATGCTTATTACGGTCAAAATTAAGATTAACTCTATCAAATTATCAAACTATTAGAATTAAGAAAAGAGGTTTATTATGTTAACAACAGAAAAAAAGGAATTTTGGTTCGTCGTAGGATCACAACATCTATATGGGGAAGAAGCGTTAGCAGAGGTCAAGGCGCATGCACAAACGATAACCGATGCATTAAATGAAAGCGGTTTTTTACCTTATCCACTAGTATTGCAAGATTTAGCTGTTAGTGCAGATAAAATCACAAGCATCATGAAAGAAGTCAACTATCGTAATGAAGTTGCCGGTGTCATCACTTGGATGCATACTTTCTCACCTGCAAAAATGTGGATTCGTGGAACAAAATTATTACAAAAACCATTGCTTCATTTAGCTACACAATTCAATGAAAGTATTCCTTGGGCAACGATTGATATGGACTTTATGAACCTAAACCAATCCGCTCATGGTGACCGTGAATATGGTTTTATCAATGCCCGTTTGAAAAAACAAAATAAAGTTGTTGTTGGATATTGGGAGCGCCCTGAAGTGCGACAGCAAATTGCACAATGGATGGACGTAGCGGTTGCTTATAACGAAAGTTTCAACATTAAGGTTGCCCGCTTTGGAGACAACATGCGAAACGTTGGAGTAACCGAAGGGGATAAGGTTGAAGCGCAAATCCAATTTGGGTGGACAGTTGACTATTTTGGAATCGGAGACCTTGTTCAATATGTAAATGCGGTTACTGATGAAGAAATTGATGCTTTATTTGCAGAATACGAAGGCCTTTATGAATTTGATTATGGTACCAACAGTAGGGAAGATTGGGAGAAAAGCGTAAAGGTACAGGTAAGCTATGAAATTGCGATTAAACGTTTCCTTGATGATGGTGGTTATACGGCCTTCACAACGAACTTTGAAGATTTACATGGAATGAAACAACTTCCTGGTCTTGCCGTCCAACGTTTGATGGCACAAGGATATGGCTTTGCGGGTGAAGGAGATTGGAAGACGGCAGCACTTGATCGCTTACTGAAAGTGATGAGCCATAACCAATCAACTGGCTTTATGGAAGATTACACATATGAATTAGCTGCTGGACAGGAATCAATCCTTCAATCACATATGCTTGAAGTCGACCCATCATTAGCAAGTAACAAACCAAAAATCGTCGTATCTCCATTAGGTATAGGTGATCGTGAAGATCCAGCCCGTTTAGTATTCGACGGCAAAGCAGGAGACGGCGTCGTTGTTTCCATGGCTGACTTTGGTACAAACTATAAACTTTTGATTAATGAAGTTTCTGCATTTGAGCCAACCATTCCAGCACCAAACCTTCCAGTGGCCCGTGTGCTTTGGGAAGTGAAGCCAAACTTCCAAGATGGGGTGAAAGCTTGGCTGGAGAATGGTGGCGGTCACCATACAGTTGTTTCATTGAATTTAACAACAGACCAAATCACAACGTATGCAAAGCTTGTTGGCTTGGAATACGTAGTTATTAAGTAATGTCTCCCCCCTCCAAGGAGGCTCTGCTTCCTTGGAGGGAAAAATAGGTACTCCAGAAGTTGAAGAATGAAAATAGTAACCATTAGTATGATCCCTTTATTCGTAAGCGTGTTCATGGTTTTCAGGAAAAAGATGAAAGCGTTTTAATAGCGCGATGACTACCAAGAATTCATCCTAATAAATAACTTTTAGGATGAATCTACTAGCATGTATTTGTAGGTTGAAAACACTAGTAATATTTTCTTTCAAAGCTATCAATATTTTTAGTAGTGGGATTTTTTAAAAAAATAATTTTAAAACCTTGAGGAGGGAATTTTTATGGTTAATGGAAAGAAAATCTCAAGTGGATTCATTTATTTTTTTGGGGCTTTTGGAGGCATTCTCTTCGGTTATGATATCGGCGTTATGACGGGTGCTTTGCCTTTTCTGCAACATGATTGGAACCTTCAAAACAACCCTGGTGCTATTGGCTGGATTACCTCTTCGTTGATGTTTGGAGCTATTTTTGGAGGTGCCCTGGCCGGACAACTTTCTGATCGTTTAGGACGGCGCAAAATGATTTTAATATCTTCTATCATTTTTGCTGTAGGATCCATTTTGGCAGGAATATCCCCTCATAACGGGATCCTTTTTATGATCGTTGCTCGGATTTTATTAGGGTTGGCTGTTGGTGCTGCTTCTGCGTTGGTCCCTGCCTATATGTCGGAAATGGCGCCTGCACGGTTACGTGGACGTCTGTCAGGAATTAATCAAACAATGATTGTCTCTGGAATGTTGCTTTCGTACATTGTCGCTTATTTATTGAAAGACTTACCAGGAACAATGGCATGGCGGTTGATGCTTAGTTTGGCTGCCGTACCTGCTTTGATCTTATTTATTGGAGTGTCAAGGTTACCCGAATCACCACGTTTTTTAATTAAGAACAATAAAATTGATGAAGCTCGTAAGGTGTTGGGCTTTATTCGCTCTAACAAAGAACAAATTGATTCCGAAATAACACAAATTCAAGAAACTGTTAAAGAGGAAGCTAAGGTAAATCAAAAAGCATCATGGGGTACACTTTTAAGTAATAAATACCGTTATTTAGTAATTGCGGGTGTAGGTGTTGCTGCGTTTCAACAATTCCAGGGCGCAAACGCAATTTTTTATTATATTCCTATGATTGTGGAAAAAGCAACAGGGCATGAAGCCAGCTCAGTATTGATGTGGCCAATTATTCAAGGGGTTATTCTCGTACTAGGTTCATTAATATTCCTTATGATTGCTGATAAATTTAATCGCCGTACTTTATTAACAATAGGCGGAACTATTATGGGGCTATCCTTTATTTTGCCGGCAATATTGAATTTATTAATTCCTAATGCAAATCCGATGATGATGGTTGTTTTTTTAAGTATCTATGTAGCGCTTTATTCATTCACGTGGGCGCCCTTAACTTGGGTCATAGTTGGAGAAATTTTCCCGCTGGTAATTCGCGGGCGTGCGTCAGGATTAGCTTCATCATTTAACTGGATAGGTTCTTTCTTGGTTGGATTGCTATTTCCAATCATGACCGCTTCAATGTCTCAAGAAGCTGTTTTTGCAATCTTTGGTGCTATTTGTTTACTTGGTGTTTTATTTATCCGGACATGCGTTCCTGAAACTCGAGGTCATACCTTGGAGGAAATCGAGAAAATTGGAGAAAGTAGACAAACTAAGGGGAAAAGTGCTTAATTTAGACCTATGAGATTTGGAGCAGAATTCAAAGAAGCTAAGCATGCATTTTTAATCAGGGGGTCATAAGGGAAAATACTTCTGTATTTATCATCTACACATACAGATCATGAACATGTTGATTTACTCATATGATTCCCTGTCTTAAGGCCGAAGTTGCTACTTCGGCTTTTCAACGATTAAAAATGTTTGCTGAACTTTTTGTGCAATTCATGGTTTTTAACTTTTATTTTAATAGGGAAGGAGCCGAAAAAATGAAAGCATCACAAAGCTCGTTTGGAAATGAAGCCTTGCTGTTTACTTTAGAAAATGATCATGGAGTAAGAATGGAAGTTACAAACTTTGGTGCAAGAATCGTCAATCTGTTCGTCCTAACGGAAACCGGTCGTAATAATATCGTATTGGGATTTGACTCGATTGAAAAATACAAAAAAGAAACATATTATGGAGCAACAATAGGAAGAGTCGCTGGAAGAATAAAAAATGGCGAATTTTCAATTGGTGAATCACGTTACCAAACATCTGTAAATCAATTAGGGAATACATTACACGGTGGCAGCCCTGGATTCGATGAAAAAATCTGGGATTATGAAGTGAAGGAGACGGATGAAAGTGCATCGATCATCTTTTCAACCCACTCACCTGATGGAGAAAATGGTTTTCCGGGGAATTTGAAAGTAAGTGTGACTTATACATTAGACAACTTAAATATTTGGTCAGTGAGCTATCAAGCAAATAGTGATAAAGACACAATTTTCAATCCGACCAATCACGTCTATTTTAACTTAACAGGGCATCCCAGCAATCCAATCGATGATCATTTCTTACAAATCTTTTCTGAAGAATTTGCACCAGTAAATGACGATACCACGGTAACTGGGGAAAAGCGAAGCACAATTGGCACGCCTTATGATTTTCGAACCCCGAAGAAATTAAAATCAACCTTTGAAACCATTGATGCAGAAGTTAATAAGGTTCAAGGAATCGACCATCCATTCTTCCTTACGTGCTCAGGACTTCATCAAACTGCAGCCAAATTAATTAGTCCTGACCAGAAAATAACAGTCGAGGTATACACAGAAGAGCCCGCGGTTGTCATTTACACGGCAAACTTTGTGAAAGGTGTGCCACTTATGCACGGAGAAAAATTAATTCAACACGGCGGAATCACGTTTGAAACCCAAGCTGCTCCAGGAGCGATTGAGTTTGAAGATTTTGGAGATATTCTTCTTTTAGCAGGTGAAAATTATACTTCCCAAACAAAATACAAAATTGAGGTCAGGACCCCACTCAGCTGATGTTTCCAGTTAGTGTGTTAAAGTGTTGAATAGGTGGATTTGGTTTCGATAATTTCACATCGATTCGGCTGTTAGTTAGAATCGGCATCAGGTGCCTGTCAGAGCGATCGAGCATAGGCCGTTACATTATCGGGTGGGATTCCCGCTGAATAAGAGTTAGCCACTTACTCGAACTGTGTTTTGGAGGATAGAGGATAACTTATATCTTTAAGCGTAAACAGTTGGATAGTTCGTACACTACTGTTAAAGGTAAGCCCACATTTAAACAGCACATATTCAATACGTAGCACCTCCTGATACGATCCTTGTATCAAAGGAGGTGCTTTTCCTATCCCTCAAAAAAAATTAACGATTGTTCCCGACAAATCATT
The DNA here is from genome assembly GCF_022603275.1 of Peribacillus sp. Aquil_B1. Taxonomy (NCBI): domain Bacteria; kingdom Bacillati; phylum Bacillota; class Bacilli; order Caryophanales; family Bacillaceae; genus Peribacillus; species Peribacillus sp. Aquil_B1. The sequence continues at coordinate 1,669,669 of NZ_JAKXEE010000001.1, forward strand.
CACTCGATTGTTTTGTACGAAACAAGGCAGGAATTCTACAAGAATGGAATGGCATCACGAAAAATATTCAGGCAGTTATAGTCGTGAGCGATAAGCCTTTGTTAGACACCACCTAATTTAAGGGTAAGAGGATGTTTATTTTACTTAAATGGAATATCCCAAATTAAAGTCATAACTTCGATGTATTTATTAAGCTCAAGGATTTGTAACTAGTGAAAAAAATAAAATGTAAGGAGTGGAGAATATATCACAGTACGAGGAGGTTATCCAAACCCGATGGTTACTACTATAAAAAGCAAGGAATTTACTCTTAATTACTACCTTTCGAAAGCGCGAGCAATATTTTGGTTATTTTGTATTTTATACTCACTTTATGTATGCATTTGTAATAATAATGTAAAATTAGGTAAATATGTGTGTCACTTAAAGATGATAAAATGATAAAAAAGAGATTTAATCGGGGGAGAAAATGAAAAAAATCATAGCATCTTTTGTTGTTTCTGGATTGTTACTATCAAATCCGTTGGTTGGTAATGCTGCATTGGGCGATCGTACATTAAAAAGTGGAATGACACATACAGAAGTAAAACAATTACAAGAGGTTCTAAAGAAAAAACAATATTTTAAGAGTAATAATACAACTAAATATTTTGGGACCGTTACTAAAAGTGCAGTCGTAAAGTTCCAAAAAAGTAAAGGTTTAAAAGCTGATGGTATTGTCGGTCCGAATACATATAAGGCTTTGGGAGTAAAAAAGAAAACCTCCAACGTAGCTAATGTAAATAAACCAAGCAATAAATCTACTGCGATAGTGAAGGAAGCAAAGAAACATTTGAATGTACGGTATGTATGGGGTGGAACTACACCAAAAGGTTTTGATTGCAGCGGATTCCTAAAATATGCTTTTGATAAAGGCGCAAATGTCACATTACCAAGAACGGTATCGGAAATTTATAAAAAGGGGACAAAGGTGTCCAAACCACAAGCTGGAGATCTGGTCTTTTATGAAACCTATAAACCTGGTGCCTCACATGCTGGTATTTATATAGGTGGCAATCAATTCATACACAGCTCCTCATCAAACGGTGTAAGCATTTCCTCCATGGATAATAGTTATTGGAAGAAAAGATATGTAGGAGCAAAAAGAATGTAATAGAGAAAGTTGCCAGTTCTTTTTTGAAGAGACTGGCTTTTCTAGTTCTAACAATAGGTTATGATACTAAGAAGTCCTATGGATGGTAGAATAGTTATTGATACATAAAATTTTTTTAAGACACAATTTTAGCTTTTATTGCTAGCTAAGTCCTGCGAGGCTAACCTCTGTACCTTCTGGGAAATTTTTCACGTTTTTTATAAACTTCCTCGACTGTAAGTTGGACTCATTATCATAGTGTTCAAGCTGCGGCTCACTGTTATCGTAGGGTCATTTAAACTTTGGAAAAACAAATTATTTTTTTGGGGAATAACTTAAAATTTGCAGAGTGAATTCGATAAATAAGCCTTGATGTTTTAGGGAGGGCTGTGATTTTGAATTCTAACTTAATTGGAGGTACCCCAATTGGAGTTGCTTAGAAATCTCTAATTCGATTTTTCAGTTTAAGTTCTTCAATATTTTCAATAATTTACACATCTTAGATTAAACAAATAAATTGTAATCTAATAATATTAATTGATTTGATATTTTTTGAATAATTTTACAATTTAGATAGTAGGGAATATAATAATTCTATAAACATTTTGCAAAAAAATATTTTAAATGTTTTGGAGTAAAGAGTTTTTTGTTTAAAGAAGCAAGAATATAGGTTTAATAATGAATATTCATGGGAGGAAATTTATATGGCAAAATTTACTGTAGGTAATGAAAATCATGCTCCAATTGAACTTTATTATGAGGACCATGGCTCAGGGAAACCCGTTGTCTTAATACATGGTTGGCCTTTAAGTGGACGCTCTTGGGAATATCAGGTGCCAGCTCTTATTGAAGCAGGTTACAGAGTCATAACATATGATCGTCGAGGATTCGGAAAATCATCCCAGCCGTGGGAAGGATATGAATATGAGACATTTGCTTCCGATTTACATAAACTGTTAGAACATTTAGATCTTCAAAATGTTACACTTGTTGGTTTTTCTATGGGTGGAGGTGAAGTAGCTCGATACATTAGTACGTATGGAACAGATCGTATTGAAAAGGCTGTTTTTGCTGGAGCAGTTCCTCCTTATTTATTCAAATCAGAGGATAATCCTGAAGGAGCATTAGATGATGCAACAATTGAAGAGTTCAAAAGTGGCGTGATAAATGACCGCCTTGCATTTCTTGACAAATTTACGAAGGGGTTTTTCGCGGCAGGTAATCAAACAGATTTAGTTAGTGAGCCTTTCCGTTTATATAATCGGGATATTGCAGCTAGTGCCTCACCTAAGGGAACGCTCGATTGTATAACGGCCTTTAGTAAGACAGACTTTAGAAAGGACTTGGAAAAGTTCAATATACCTACTCTTATTATTCACGGTGACTCTGATGCAACTGTACCTTTTGAGTTAAGTGGAAAACGTACATATGATTCCATTCCTGGTAGTAAGCTCGCTCTAATAAAGGGTGGTCCGCATGGATTAAACGCAACTCACCCAAAAGAATTTAATGAAGCGTTACTAACATTTTTAAAAGATTAATAAAGTAATGACGATCCTATTTCAAATGAGAAGGAGGAGAGCAGTCTTTCTTTTTATAAGGTTGAGGAAAACCCTTAATATGAGGCAGAAGTAGAGTGTTTGCTAGAAGACACTTTTCGAATAAATGAATCGTGCAATTATTATTACACTGATATCAGGGATTGATTGGATATTTCTGTACTTTTCAATACCCTTTATGTTAACCGGAATTGCATTTTAGGGGTTCTGCTAATAAACAAGTTAGCTGTGCACTTTACAGTTTTAGAGTTTTAGCAGAATCTAGGGCATCCCGAGATATACTTGATCTTAATTGTTAAAAATATATTTCTAAAGAAAAACACAGTCTAATACCTTCCTAGTTACAATAGAAGAAACTCTTGCAAAAAGGAGTCTTTGTCCAAAGTGACAAAGGCTTACTTCTGTATTTATTTCCCATTTTTGTCCTTGCATCGAGACCGTGCTTTAACTGAAAGAGTAAATTACTTTTTCTTCTTTCAGTCTCTCTATCAACTGTTTATCAATTCTATCCTACCTTAAATCATTCATTCGTTTTAAAGTTATATTTATGTGAATGTTTATTTATTTTATTTGGCTGTTTTCGCATACTTTGTTGCTATTTACTGCTATTTTACCAAGTAGTGCGGTGTGGTTGATTTCCCCTCCAGATGCTCGCTTTCCGCGGGGCGGGCGGTGAGCCTCCTCGTGGGGTCTCACCTGTCCCGCTGCTCCCGTAGGAGTCTCGCACTTCCGCTCCAATCAACCTTAAATAGTTTAGTGTTAAAAACAACAATCTTTACGAAAAGAGCCTTTTATTTAAACTAACAATCACTCCTATAGTTAATAGAATCTTCGATATTCAAATGTATACTTGTAGGAAATTTATACTTTGTATAAAAGCCTACAGCCGTTCCCCATACTAATATAGTTCAGACATATCCTTTTCATAATTCATCATATTTTGACGAATATCATCTAAGTTAATGTAAATGGAAGATAAATTTGCCTTAATATAGTTACTGAGTTAATTAATTCATTCTCGTAACTATAACCAATGAAGGTGAAACATTATTGGTTTGTTTTATGGTTCAGGAGGAACAGGGCAGGCTACTATAAATCTAAGTCGGAACTTTATTGGTTTCGAATTACCTTCTGAAGCCATCGAATTACCACCCTTGTGACAATTACGAAGACGGACTGCGGGAATGCAGCCAGTCAAATCTGTGCCGACAGGGTTAGGTGTTAGGGTGAAAAAGAAAGGGCAATCCTGCTGCTTACAGCGGTTGCGCTTGCAGTAGCAGCTGTCTCTGTCACAGGAGGCATCGCCTTCGTCGGGCTCAGGGCTCCGCACTTTGCAAGAGCTCTGGTCGGAGCTCGAAATCATCTCTTACTGCCGGTAGTGATTCTGATCCGCGGCTGGCTGCTGCATCTGGCAGATACCATCGGAAGAAACATACTTGAACTCGAAGGCATACCTGCGGGGATTATGATCTCTTTAATAGGAGCTCCTTATTTTATGTATTTTTTGATGAATAAGTAGGAGAAAAAGCACGATTTTTGTAAAAGCTGAAGATGTCTTCAGCTTTTTTTTTGCCTTATCAGCTTCAAATCTCTGGCGCAGCGCAGATTGGGACATAATATAAGCCTGAACTGCGAAATATAACGATACATGACTTACACGAATCCTACTTAAGCATGATTGACTTGGATTTTTGATTTGATATAGTTTTAGGATGCTAAATTGTGAAGATAAGATCAGACTAAAAAAAGAGCCTTCTGCGAAAGGGGGTGCCCCCTGTGAAAAGCATACAAAGCCGTTTATTGATCATGCTGCTGATTTTCATCGTTCTTCCCTATTTCCTGTCCGTTTTTTTCATCTACACTTATACAAAAAACAGTGTGGAGCAGTATGAACTTGAAAACAGCCGGGAGCAGCTTCAGAAGAATGCTGATGAACTGGAGCAGTATTTTGACGGCATGATTGATATTCCATATATTCTGTACCGCAACCCTGATCTGTTTCGGATTTTTAATAACGGCTTCGAAGACTCCATTTATTTCAGCCCTATGACTATGGAAAAGAGTCTCGAAACCTTTTATCTAATGAGAAACGAATTCCGGCAAATCCGTTTCTATATTGCTAAAAACAATGAGTCATTTACTGTCTATAATGCAATGATCAGCACACACAGGTACCAGCCGAATTTTCTGAAACAGAACCCAATCAAACAGCTGTATGCATCTGACTCACAATATTTGATTGAGCCGCCCCATCCTCTTGAGAATTACAATAATGCAGCCATTGTTCCAAAATCGGACAAAACGATGGTGATGACTTTTCACCACAAAATTATGGACGTTCTTTCTAAAAAGTTTCTTGGGATGATTACAATCGACATTGATTTGGGCGAGTATGCCAGCATTTGCAATAACCTTGTCCAGGGAGACGCATCTTCTGTTTTGCTTATTGATTCAAAAGATCGCGTCATGTATGCAAATGATCATGCACTGATTGGAAAACCTCTTCCTACCGATGAAAAGCAACGTCTTGATGGGAATAGGAGCCGGCATGATGACGATATCCTCTTATCAAAGGAGTTATCAGGGTCACTGAACGGATGGAAATTGATTAAGATCATGTCGAGTCAGGCTTTATATGAAGATGTCAGGAAAACCGCCTATACCAATATCCTTGTCGGCATCGGCGTAGGAATACTGGGTTTGCTGATGATAGGCATTATCTCAAATAGGATTACCCGTCCCATTACGAGGCTGAGCAGCAAAGTCCGCTCCATTGAAGGCGGAAATATGAATGTCCCTTTTGATGATACCAAAAGCGATGAAATTGGCCATTTGGAGTCACACATGAAGGACATGATGAACCGGATCAATTCCCACATTGACCGTGAATATAAGCTTGAAATTGAAAACAGGAAGAACCAGTTCAGGGCGTTAAAATCACAGGTTAATCCTCATTTTTTGTTTAACGCATTACAATCAATCGGCGCTGTCGCCCTCAGGTCAAATGGACCAAAGGTCTATCAATTGCTGACTTCGCTGTCCAAAATGATGCGCTACTCAATGCAGGCAGACCAATGGGTACTAGTTCGGGATGAAGCTGAGTATACAAAAGCGTACCTCTCCCTTCAAACAGAGCGTTTTGGTGAAAATGTAAGTTACTCGGTCAATATCGATGAGTCCATTTTGGACATGACTATTCCAAGTATGATTCTGCAGCCCCTAGCAGAGAATTTCTTCAAACACACGTATGAGGAAGGTTACAGCAACGCTCATTTGTCCATTAACGGGGAAAAACAAGGAAACGATCTGTGCTTTACTGTAGAGAATGATGGACCGGGTCTGACGGAAGAAGAGCTTCATACTCTACGGGAACATATCTATACACCCCCTTACGAAGGGAACTATTCGAATGAACATATAGGCCTGAAGAATATTCGTGACAGGCTGCTTCTAGGGTATGGACCAAGTGCAGAAATGAAAGTAGATTCGAATGACGGACAGGGAGTTTCCGTCAGCATGAGGATCCCGATAAAGACCGCCCTTGGGAATGATAAAGACTTACTTCAGGAAAGGAGATCAAAACGGTGAAAGCACTGATTGTTGATGATGAATTCAATGTGCGGGACGTCATACGCCATTTAGGCCAGTGGGAAACTTACGGCATCACCAAGCTATTGGAGGCTAAAAATGGCCATGAGGCAAAATCACTGATTGAGAAAGAACGCCCGGAGATTATCTTTACAGACGTGAAAATGCCCGGTATGGACGGAATCAAACTGATTGAGTGGCTGGATTCCATTTCCTATCCGGGCAAAGTTATTTTCATTACTGGATATAACGATTATTCCTATATGCGGAAAGCCATTCAGCACAGCAGCTTTGATTACCTGCTGAAGCCGATAGAGTATGAAGCGTTCAATCATACACTGGAAAAATCGGTAAAAGCCCGGAAGGATGACTTTGAACATGCTGAAGTGCTGGAAGATGTGAAAAAACTGCGGAGAAACCAGTTAGCCACTGCGATATGTCTGGGGGAACGTTCAGACTCAATCAGCCTTGCCGAGTTTCTTCCTGAATCGGAGGGCTATCAGCTGACACTGCTCTCCTTTTACCAGATGCACAATCCGGATTTCTATATCCAAAAGCTTTCAGATGAGCTTACGGACCGCAAATTAGGAAATGCGTTTTACCTGCAGACGGATCTTAACCTCTGCCTTGTTATCACCATTCGCGATCAATGGCTCTCCGTTGAGGAATGGATCAGCCAGGAGTTCGATATCCCTGTAAGGCTTGTAACTGAAGAGCAGGTCGAAACTTTATCGGATATCAGGACCTCGTTTCAGGCTCTGCAGAAAAAGCTCGAGGAACAAAACTTCCGATCCATCCATCGTCTGGATGAAATAGATGCCGCTCGCCGCATGGAAGACATGGTTTCCTATGTTGACATGTATTATATGGAGGATTTGAGTCTGGAAAAGCTGTCGAATGTTTTCTTTTTAAGCCGCGAGCATATCTCAAGAAAGTACAAGCAAGAAACCGGAATGACCCTGTCCAAATACATCACGGAGCTTAGAATCAGCCAGGCAAAGTCGTGGCTGAAACAAAAAGACAAAAGCATTTACTCCATCTCGACCATGCTTGGCTATCAAGATGAAATCTACTTTTCAAAGCTATTTAAAAAGGTCGTCGGCATGACGCCTTTTGAGTTCAGGAACAAGAACGATCAACATGAATCTAAAGGGGTGACATGATGAAAAACAGGTTTTTATCCCTTTTATTAATCGGAGCCGTCAGCCTGCCTCTTTCTGCATGTCAGGACGAAGCCCCACCAGAAAAAACGGAAAAGACAGAGCGGAAAATCACGCTGGATTTAAGGAATCCGAAAGTGGAAATTTCCACTCAATTTGAAGAAATGACGCGTGCTTATGAACGGGAAAATCCCCACGTCAATATTAGGGTACATACTGTTGGAGGCGCAATGGATGACCTCGCCGACCTAAAAGCCGAAATGGCGACCGGCACTGGTCCGGATATCTTTACAAACAGCGGCTATGAAAATGCCAAGCTGTGGCGGAACTATCTGGAGGATCTCTCAGGGGAGCCCTGGATTAATCAAGCATACAAAGAAGCCCTGACGCCGGTCACATTGGACCGGAAAATTTACGGAATGCCGGTTAACCTTGAAGGGTATGGCTTTATCTATAATAAGGATCTATTTAAACAAGCCGGCATTACTGAACAGCCCGCCACTCTTTCTGAACTGACAGCAGCTGCCGAAAAGTTGCAGAATGCAGGCATTACTCCCTTTGCAACAGGCTACTATGAAGACTGGAAATTGGGCGACCATCTAATGAATGTTGCTTTTGCCCAGCAGAAGGATACTGATGCTTTTATAAGGAATTTAAATAACGGAACGGAAAAAATCAGTACCAATCAAACATTTAAGGATCTCCTTGCCCTGCTCGATCTCACCATAAAGTACGGAAACGATAATCCGCTGTCAACGGACTATTCAATGGAAGTGAATCTGTTTACCTCCGAAAAAGCAGCCATCATTCAGCAAGGCAACTGGATTCAGCCGATGATCGATCAAGCTGCGCCGGACATGAACATCGGTTTTATGCCGATTCCGATTAATGACCGACCTTTAAAGGAAGCCCTTGTCGTCAGCGTTCCAAATTATTGGGCCGTAAATAAACAGTCCATTCCTGAAAAGAAAAAAGAAGCCAAGAAGTTTTTAAATTGGATGGTGTCGTCAGAACAAGGAAAACGGTTTATGACGGAAGAATTCAAATTCATTCCTGCGTTTAAGAACATTAAAACTGATGATATAGGGCCGCTCGCAGAAGAAACTCTTCGAAATTACAAAGAAGGGAACACCGTCCCATCTAACTGGTTTCACTTCCCTGTTGGAATTAGAGAAGAATTCGGAGCGGCTACTCAGCTCTATGTCGGAAAACAGCTGAACCGCAATCAGCTGCTCAATGAATATCAGAAGTCCTGGGAGAGGTTTTCGAAGGAATAGCCTCTTGCCGGGGCTTTTTTTGCCTTCTACAATTGCGATATCAATATACGACTAAATTCCAATCAATATGTGGCATACCTCTCTTTTCAGAAAACGCCTATAATTCTATTGTACTAGCAAATACATAAATCGAGGAGGAAGACTTATGAACTTTAGCAGGCTTGCCAAACAGGCAACAGCAGGAATACTCAGTACTGGCATTCTATTAAGCGGTACTGTTACCCAATCATTTGCAGCTTCAAAGGATCCGGCAGATTACAAAGAAACGTACGATACTTCACAAATCACTCGTTCAGCTATGAAAGATATGATTAATCAGCACGGTGATACTAGATATGCCGTTCCTAAGTTTGACGAATCCACAATTAAAAACATCCCTTCTGCCAAAAAAGTAACGGAATCAGGCGAAACCATTGCTTTAGATGTGTGGGATACATGGCCATTGCAAAACGCTGATGGAACTGTTGCAGAGTACAAAGGATATCATATCGTTTTTGGATTAGCAGGCGATCCTAAAAACGCGAGTGATACGTTCATCTACATATTCTACAAAAAAGTGGGCGACAACTCCCTTGATGCTTGGAAGAATGCTGGAAGAGTATTTGATGACAATGATAAAAACGTTCCAAATGATCCGTACCTAAAAGAGCAAGCCGAAGAGTGGTCAGGTTCTGCAACCTTCACTGAGGACGGGGAAGTTCGCTTATTCTATACAAACCGTGAACCGTATACACCTGAGTCAGGAAATTATGGGAAACAAACCTTAACGACTGCTCAAGTAAACCTTTCAGAGCCAGATTCTGTAACATTAAAAGTGGATGGTGTTGAGGATTACAAATCCATCTATGAAGGCAAAGACAGCAAGTACTATCAAACTGTAAATAAATTTGTAGAGGACGGAAATTCCGCTGATAATCATACCTTCAGAGACCCTCACTATGTAGAAGACAACGGCCGCAAATACCTTGTATTTGAAGCAAATACGGGTACAGAATATGGCTACCAAGGCGAAGAATCGCTATACAATAGCGCTTACTATGGCAACAGCAATAAATTCTTCCAGGATGAAAAAAGCAAACTTATGCAAAGCCCTAAAAAAGAGTTAGCTGAACTTGCAAACGGTGCAATTGGAATTATTGAAATAAACGACGATTATACATTGAAAAAAGAAATGAAGCCATTGATTGTTTCAAATACGGTCACAGATGAAATCGAACGTCCAAACATCTTTAAAAAGGACGGCAAGTGGTATTTATTCACAAGTTCAAGAGGATCAAAAATGACCATTGATGGCATCGATAATCAAGATATTTACATGTTAGGCTACACGTCTAATTCCTTAACTGGCCCATATAAACCATTAAATAAAACGGGCATCGTCCTGCATCAGGATCTAGATCCATATGACATCACTTGGAACTATGCTCACTATGCGATCCCGCAGGCTGACAGTGATAATGTTGTAGTGACTAGCTACATGACAAACAGAGGTTATTTTGAAGACAATAAATCTACCTTTGCCCCAAGCTTCCAGCTTAACATTAAAGGGAAAAAAACATCGGTAGTAAAAGACAGTATTCTTGAACAAGGCCAGATTACGGTTAAGTAGTTACCAGTGAAAAGAAAAAGAAAATGTCAGGAAACTTGGCATTTTCTTTTTTCTATTTTAAAAGAGAAAAGTGGTGAGTTTAAGTGAATAAAAAGAAATATAAGATGGTTGGATTATTCGTTCTTGGATTATGGATGGTTATTAGCACAGGAATTTTGATTCATTCATTTTATAAAACAAAAGAAGCTAATCCGGCAGATAAGGTAGAAAAGCACTCATACCGGGCTGCCTATCATTTTACTTCTCCTGATCATTGGAAAAACGATCCACAGAAGCCCGTTTACTTTGAAGGAAATTATCATTATTTTTACCTCTATAATGGAGATTACCCGGATGGCAACGGCACAGAATGGCGACATGCCACCTCTAAAGATTTGGTTCACTGGAAGGATGAAGGAATTGCCATTCCAAAATATACGAATCCAAATGGGGATCCATGGACAGGGTCAGTCGTTGTAGACAAGGAAAATACAGCTGGGTTTGGGAAAGACGCTTTTGTGGCGATCGCAACACAACCCTCTAAGGATGGCCAGAAACAAGAACAATTTCTATGGTACAGTACCGACAAAGGAAATACGTTTACCTCTTATAGTGACGAGCCTATTATGAAAAATCCAGGAACGAAGGATTTTAGAGATCCAAAAATCATCTGGGATAACACGAATCAAAAATGGATCATGACCATGGCCGAAGGATCGAAAATAGGTTTTTATGAGTCTGATAACCTGAAAGATTGGCGCTATACGAGCAGCTTTTCCACTGAGAACATTGGAGTTTTAGAGTGCCCTGACCTTTACCAGATCCGCGCTGATGATGGGACAGTAAAGTGGGTGCTGGGCGTCAGTGCAAACGGAAAAGCAGCAGGGAAACCAAACACCTATGCATACTGGACAGGAACGTTTAATGGAACAGAATTTCTTCCAGATAACAATGAACCGCAATGGCTAGACTACGGTTTCGATTGGTATGGCGGAGTAACGTTTGAAGATGGCAAGGCAAGTGACAAATTAGACAAACGCTATGCCCTCGCTTGGATGAATAACTGGGCCTACGCCGACAATACGCCGACATTAAAAGAAGGGTTTAACGGAATGGATTCGATCGTCCGTCAAATTGAACTAAAGCGTGAAGGCGTGAACAAGTATTATCTTTCTTCACAGCCTTCAGAAGCATTAAAAGAATTGACAAGCTCAACGAATTCTTTTGATAAAATCGAAGTGGATGGCTCGGAAACACTTGATGTTAAAGGAGATGCCTATCAAATAGAGGCAGATCTTTCATGGTCGGATTTTAAGAATGCAGGATTCAGGCTCAAGGAGTCAGATGATCAAAAACGCCACGTTGACGTAGGCATTTCTGCAGAAGGAAATTATTCTTATGTCAATCGGGCATTCACAGATCAACCTGACGAAACGAAACAGTTCGTTGAAAGTACTGCACCATTTGATGCCAGTAAGAAGAAGGTTCATTTAAAGATTCTCGTCGATAAAACGAGTATTGAAGTTTTTGTGGATGATGGAAAGGTTGCTTATTCAAACTTAATATTCCCTCATGTTGAAGATAAAGGAATTACTCTCTTCTCCGAGGGCGGCAAAGCGATCTTTAAGAATATGAAGGTTACACATTTTGTTCCGATTAATTGAACCTCATCTTGGCAGATACCTTTCATATGAGTACACATACATTCCTTTATAAGAACTGACTCTTCAAATATGGACATTTACTAAGAGGGGTACCACCAACATTTCGCCCAAAACAAACGTTAAGCAAATTTTCGACATAGAAAAAGCTCGATTTCTATAAGCTAAGACTGTCTTATATGTACTGAAACTTATCTTTGTCATATTAACTGAACATAGATAAATGTATGGGTTATTGAAAATCAACAGTTGAGGAAAATCCTCATAAATCCTTCAGCTAAAAGGTGTTAAGAAACTTAGGTTTTCTGAAAAGAGCCTTAGTTCTTAACACCTTACGGGAAATGATACAATTTTAGGTTTTATTCTCCCAGGAACACTTGGGTTTAATGGATACTCCATATACCATATATAAATTCTTTAATTCTCACATAAGACAGTCGAGGAAGTTTATAAAAGCCGTGAAACATTCCCCTAGAAGGTACAGAGGGTAGGATCGAAGGACTTAGCTAAAATGGGACCCATTATCGTATCGTTCAATTAAAGATGTTGGGGTAAAAATGGATACCTTGAATCGCTCTGAAAGCCAAGGATTACGCAGGTGAAGAGGGAGGCCGATATAGCTACCGTCGATGCAGAGAAAAAATCGCGAATCAAGCGAGCCGAAGCGAACATGAATATGGCAGCAAGCAAGGAAGAATAACAGGGGGAAATTTAAGGGGCTCTTACTTCAGTATGTAGACAAAGTGGATTCGGAAATCAATATCCAAATTGTATAGGCAAAAAACTGGGTCCAATCATATAGACAAGGGAGCTACAGTTTGTAGACTACTATCTAAAAGTTAAACCAAAGTTGATTGGAACGTAAGGTGCGAGACTCCTGCGGGAAAAGCGAGTCCAGGGAGACCCCGCAGGCGCAAAGGCGCCGAGGAGGCTTCCCGGACCGCCCGCGGAAAGCGAGTGCCTGGAGTGGAAGTCAACATCTAAATCGTCCAACCATAAAAAAACTGTAGGCAAACTCAATTTTCATCAAGTTTGCCTATAGTCTCAGGTAAGGGAGAATGATACTCTTACCTTTTTTTGAATAGTTTTGGCAGTTTATCTGGCCTTTTATACTACTTAACAAATATGTTCGTCATACTCGGTTTTCAAGTAATTCAGCATCCTTTGTTTTTGGTGGGAATAATGAAAGCAATTAAAGTAATAGGAAAAGTCGTCAAAAAAGAGAGGGTTTTTATCATCGAAGCCATAAGAATTTAAAAAATCCGAGATTACTTTTTCTTGTTCCACTGCATCGAACAATCCGGATATATAAAAATGATAACTGAATTTATCATATAAAAAAAGGTATCCTGTATCATCAAAAATATTTTTCACTGTATGACCATCCAATTCTAACTCACTCCTTCCTTACCAATATATCTTTTTATCCATGAACTTATTCAGTGCTCATCTTTTAAGGGAATATTATTATATTTATTGCAGCGTGTTTTTTATACCTTCCATGCATTAAAGGTATGAAAAAAAGGCAGGTAGCAAGAATAAGGAACGAAAAAAGCACATCCAATAAGGATGTGCTTTCATAAAAGCATTATTTGTACATTTCTGCCACTTGTTTTTGCAATTCGCCATTTTCAAGGTACTCATCATAACTCATTTGCTTATCGACTGTACCTTTTGGAGTAAGTTCAATGATCCGGTTCGCTATAGTTTGGATGAACTGATGATCATGTGAAGAGAAGATCATAGATCCTTTAAAGCTGATCAAGCCGTTGTTTAATGCCGTAATCGACTCTAAGTCCAGATGGTTAGTAGGTTCATCAAGCATCAGGACGTTCGAACCGCTTAACATCATTTTGGAAAGCATACAACGGACTTTTTCGCCCCCAGAAAGTACACTTGCCTTTTTCGTGACTTCATCGCCAGAGAATAACATTCTTCCCAAGAAACCGCGCAGGAAGCTTTCACTCTGGTCATTTGGTGAGTATTGACGAAGCCAATCGACAAGATTTAAATCGACACCTTCAAAGAATTCAGCATTATCCTTAGGGAAGTATGCCTGAGAGGTCGTAACTCCCCATTTGAATGAGCCGCTATCAGGTTCAATTTCACCTGCCAAGATTTTGAACATGGTTGTTTTAGCAATTTCATCTTTACCGACAAATGCAATTTTGTCGCCTTTATTCATCGTGAAGCTGACGTTATCCAATATTTTTACGCCATCGATCGTTTTCGAGATTCCATCTACACGAAGCAGGTCGTTCCCGATTTCACGTTCAGGAGTAAAGCCGACATATGGATAGCGGCGTGAAGAAGGCTCGATGTCATCCAGGCTGATTTTGTCCAATAATTTCTTACGGGATGTAGCCTGGCTCGATTTGGATGCATTGGCACTGAAACGCGCGATGAAATTTTGAAGCTCTTTGATTTTTTCTTCTTTTTTCTTATTGGCATCTTGAGTCAGTTTAAGGGCAAGCTGGCTTGATTCATACCAGAAGTCATAGTTACCGATATAAACTTTGATTTTACCGAAATCAAGATCCGCGATATGTGTACAAACTTTGTTAAGGAAGTAACGGTCATGGGAAACTACGATAACAGTGTTTTCAAAGTTGATTAGGAATTCTTCCAGCCATTTGATCGCTTTTAAGTCCAAGTGGTTGGTAGGCTCATCCAGTAAAAGAACATCCGGTTTACCGAATAATGCCTGGGCAAGCAATACTTTAACTTTGTCGCCACCGTTCAATTCAGCCATTTTCTTTGTATGCAGGTCTTCCGCGATACCAAGGCCTTTTAAGAGGATTGAAGCTTCAGGTTCAGCTTCCCATCCGTTTAATTCGGCAAATTCCCCTTCAAGTTCGGCCGCTTTCATTCCGTCTTCGTCGGTGAAGTTTTCCTTCATATAGATGGCATCTTTTTCTTGCATGACTTCATATAATCTTTCATGTCCCATAATGACAACTTTAAGGACTTCTTCCTCTTCATAAGCGAAGTGATCTTGCTTTAGAACGGCAAGGCGTTCGCCAGGACCCATATGGACATCGCCGGATTGCGCTTCAATTTCACCTGAAAGGATTTTTAAGAAAGTCGATTTACCCGCACCATTCGCACCAATCAGGCCATAGCAGTTACCAGGAGTGAATTTTATATTAACATCTTCAAACAGTTTACGATCGCCATAACGTAAACCAACATTATTTACTGTAATCATTTATTTACATTCCTCCAAAATACTTTTGTTTCAACGTGTCCAACACTTTGTTTCATTAGTTTTACGCTGATTCATACAAACAGCAGTTTACGATCTTGTATGTTTTAAACTGTGCATCATTTAAATTGTATCTTATTTCTTATGAAAATTAAAGGCAGATTAGCAAAAACACACGTTTATTAGCAAAAATTACACAGAGTTTTAATTTTGCTTATAAATTGTCACCCATTATGTAGGTTTTATTTTTTTGTTAAAGACCACTATGGGTATAAAGGCTCGTTACGCACCAACCTTATTATTGGTAATATAGGTAACTGTAACTAACACAACAGGAGGATATATATGAGCGATTCAGTAGGTTTTTGGAAACGTCTTTTTGCAGGATTTTTGGATGGCATAATAGTGTCTTTTCCATTAGCGATAATTTTCGGGTTGATTACCGGTGATTGGGAAAATGAAAGCTTTTCAACGTTTTTCAACTTTCTTTACATGCTGTTTGTCCCGATATTATGGTATGGCTATACAGTGGGTAAAAGGATTATGGGAATACGCATAGTACGGGTGGACGGAAAGAAATTAGGCATAGGCACAATGCTATTGAGGTATTTAGTTGCTGCTTTGGTTTATGCCATTACATTTGGGATAGGATTTATTGTCAGTGCGTTCATGGTTGGTATTAGAAAAGATCATAGAGCGATACATGATTTCATAGCAGGTACGTACGTGACATCTAATAAGCCATGATTAATGGATAAGCAGTTTACTAGCTGCTTTTTTTTATGCAAATCATCATTTCGAATCCGATTCGATTTTTTGGCTGGGAAATTACAATTCAAGGTATAAATATTACATTGGAAACCACGTTAGAATATCTATTTCATTAAAACAGTGGCAGTTAGGAACCAAAAAGCACTTAACCTTTATGGTCAAGTGCTTTTGTTATTGAGAACCTCTTTATTTTGATTAATGATGATTTTATTTCTTAAGATCATTTCCTTATTATTAAGTCCAAAATTGAGTTCTTTCGTATTATTCACTTTTTCCAGCAGTGATGCTACAGATATTTCCAATAATTCAGAAACAGGCATATTTGTTTTGGATGATAAAATTTCAAGTTCATGGATTAATTTAGGGGATAGCATTGGTTGTCTTTCATTTATTTCCATGACAGGACCCACTTTCTTAAAAATTATGTAATTGTAATTTAAGTATATAATGTGAGATTCCAATAAAACATTAAAATAGCGTTATTTATGTTAAGAATTGATGACAATAGCAGTTCGTAAGTCAACATATTATATCTAAATTCAATCCGGAATATATCGTGTATTCTTCGAATTATATGAAATATAAGGGAAGGTAAATTTCAACTATATAATTCTATGTCTCCAGATTTGTCAACCATTGGCTTTTCTGATAGTATAAATGTCCATTTCGTATTAGCATCGGCATATTAATAAGTTTGATAAATACACAAGGAAGGGGAAGTGATTTTATTGGGTAATCACCCTGATTTTGAACAGGAACGACAGCGGCTGGATTTTACGAAGCGTTATATCGATGTAGTCATCAAAACATCAGAAACAAGCAAAGATCAATTTCAAAGGAATATGCAGGAAGCTTTTGGCGATGCCGATTGGTCTGAATCAGCCTTATATTCACAGCTGCTGACGACGGCCAACTTTTTTGAGATGTCCAAAACCGAACTTGAAAGTTTACGCAAGGCAAGTAAAAAACCCTACTTTGCAAGAGTGGATTTTGAAAGGAATGACGGTGATAGTGGCGAAGTCCTTTATTTCGGAAAAACATCGCTTTATCAGAGGGAAAGCCAGGAACAGATTATCGTCGATTGGCGTTCACCTATTGCAAACCTGTATTATGAGGGACGGATTGGTGAAATAGAATATGAAGCGGAAGGGGAGACATTCAGCGGGAACATCACTTTAAAAAGACAGCTAATGATAGAAGAAGGTGTTTTGGAGGAGATAAGGGACATTGATTTGACAACTACAGATGAATTGTTGCAGGAATCCCTTTCCAAAAGTTCCAGCAATCGATTGACGGATATCATTACCACGATTCAGGAAGAACAAAATAAAATCATTCGGGCAGATTTGAATAAACCTATCATTGTCCAGGGCGCAGCGGGCAGTGGTAAGACGACAATTGCTTTACATAGGATCTCTTATTTCATTTATCACTATAAAGACTTGTTCGATCCGCGTCAATTAATGATTCTTGCTCCGAGCCGTGTTTTCATTGATTACATATCTGAAGCTTTACCTGAATTGGGTGTCGAAAAGGTAAAGCAATTCACATTTTCGGAATATGTTCAGGCAGCGATAGGAAAGCAAGTGAAGCTTATCGCGGATGATAAATTAACTCGATTGCTGGAAAAGGATGATGAAGACATTAATTCAGCCGTCTGGATATCAGGTCTGAAGGGTTCCCCTGCCTTTAAATATATATTGGACGAATATGTAAAGGATATTTTCAAGGGTTTTCATCCAGATGCTGATTTTTATTGTGATAAATATCGCCTCTATTCCGCTAAAAAGTTCATTAGATTATTGGAAGAGGATTATTGGTATTTACCGTTATACAGCAGGCTGGACAAACTGAAGGCTATACTACAAAATGAAGTGAAACTGAAAAAGAAAACAATGCTTGAACGTGTTGTTGATTTTTATGATGCCAAAATTGAGAAAGCTCTTTATAAGAATATCGATCCAGTCATTCGCAAGGATTTTGTTACAAAATGCCTCGATAAGAAAGAGGAAAGGATAGTGCAGGTCCAAAAGGCGATCCGTACTTCGGTAAAAGGGTATTTTAAGCAATTCAAAAGTAAAGATCTCCTGGATTACTATCAGGAATTATTCCAAGATCCGGGGCGTCTCGCCTCGTACAGCAACGGTAAACTTACTATTGAAGATGCCAGTGTTTTATGTGAGTATAATCATAAATTATTCTCTGCTAAAAGGTATGAGATGGAGGACTTGGGAGCATTATTATATCTTCATGAGCGGCTTTTTGGTGTCGATAAAGAAAACAAAGCAAAAAATGTCGTCATTGATGAGGCACAGGATTATAGCTTCATGCAGTTACAGGCACTAAAGACGGCAGTGGATACCGATATGTTCACACTTGTAGGCGATCTTGCACAAGGCATCCATTCTTATCGCGGACTTCAAACGTGGGAAGAGGTTCACAGTCGTATTTTCCCTCGGGCGACTTATACTGAATTACAAAAAAGCTACAGAACAACTGTTGAAATAATGAAAAGAGCTAATGAAATACTTCAGTTGTTAACATACGATTTCCCGGAAGTTGAACCTGTAGTTCGTCATGGCAAGGATCCAGAATTCATTTCCATTGAAAAGGAAGATTGGGAAGAAGAGCTGGTCGATCTTATCGAAAGCCTTAAAGGAGAAGGTTTTAAAACGTTTGCCGTTATTGCTAAAACGATGAAAGATTGCAAACTGGCAAACGAGAAACTAAGTGGATTCCATCAAGGCTTTCATTTAATAGATGAAGAGGGAAACATCCCAAAAGATAAAACGTTGATTGTTCCATCCTATCAAGCCAAAGGTCTCGAATTCGATGTCGTATTTGCAATATCCCTTGAAGAAATATATTGTCATGGAAATGAACTTGATATCAAATTGCTGTACGTAACAATGACAAGGCCATTGCACCGGCTTTACTTTCTTGGAAATGATAAAAAGGCCTTCCTTATCGAGACATGAGAGGGGAGGGTGGAGAGTAACACCCTCCCCGAGAATGCTTACACATGCAAAAGGATATCCTGGATGTCTTCCCACCCGAAACCGACTTCGATAAGCTCAATGCCTGCCATTTTAACGGTTTTTTCAGCTATCACTTGACCGCCAATTGCTCTGTAAAAACCGCATGAAGGATTATCCTTTAATGCCCAAATTATTAAGTTCTGATGTTCCATTTTCATAAGCTCATGTATGACCGCTTTTATCATTTTTCGGCCGAGTCCCTGTCGTTGATATTCTTGTAAAAAATAAATGGCATATACTTCACCTTGAATATGCGGATCATTCGTTTGTTCAGGTCCACCGGCAGCGAAACCGATGATTTCCCCACTGGCGTTTTCCGCTACAAAGGTGGCATTATGCAGCATCTTTAAATTTCTTAGCCAGTTTTTCTTTTTGGCTTCTAGATTCATGGAAGACAAATATTGATCCGGGAGTATTCCTTTGTAAGTCGTTTTCCAGCTGTTTATATGTACATTTGCTATTCCACTTACATCTTGTTCCATGGCTTTCCTTATCTTCATAAAAACACCTTCTGATTTTCGTATTCCCCCCTAGAATATCATGGAAAAAGCCAATAAGCATTTTATTTATGTTTATAACTGCATGAGAAAGGATATGAAATAAAAGAGTGATTCAACCAGACGAAGGGAAGGATGAGAAAGATGAAATTGAAAGTTGGTTTTTATTTTCCAGGCGGCAAAGAACTAGAGCATGAGGTAGAAGGCGATGATTCAACTCAAATGATTTCAAACATTCAAAAGCATCGTTATTATAATTTAGTTAAAGGCGATTGCCATTATGTAGTAGATACGGAAAAAGCAGCTTATTTTTCTGTAACGGAAATATTGGATTGAGATAAACCGCATTGGACTTTTGTTCCATTGCGGTTTATTCTTTTGGTTGTAAGGAAACCGAAAAAGGAGTATCGACAATGAAAATCAATTTTACCAGGAAACAGTATGAAACATTATTCAAAATGGTTCAGTACGGATATTGGGTTGCTTCCGATAATGAAAATAATAAAGAAGAATTTAGTGAGATGGAACAGTATATTAATTCCTTTGCCAAAGATTTCGGCATGGAAGGAGTACAGTTTGTGAAGGAATATGAAATTTATGATTTGAGTCGGGAATTGGAGGATCAACTTCAAACAGTCATAAATGTATATGAAGAAGGAGTGTTCAGGGATAAGCTTGCCTATCATTTGGCTAGAAAAGAGTTCGCCGAGGAGTCGGAAAACCATGAATATAATCAAGAGGAAGCGTTTATCCGTATCATGGAACTCGAGGAAAAATATCATCTACATATTGAAGAACAAGGGTTAGGGAAATTGAAAATAGAAGAATAAAAAGAGGGAGGACAAAAATTTGTCCTCTCTTTTCTCATTCCGAGAAGGCATGATTTCCATGTTCATCACGTATGCCATCATTACGGATCGGTTTTATTCACCAGGAATATGGCCTAATTTTTCAACTGTGTATTGGTAGAAGGCGATTAAGTCATTTTGTGACGCAAAACCTGCTTGTGCAGTCTGTTCGTTCCCTCCGCCTTTTCCGTTATACGAGCCCAGTTCCGCTTTAAAATATTGTCCGCAATGAAAGGGTGTATCCCCACTGTGTGAAAGGATGACCTTTTGCTCCTTACGTGATGCTAATAATACGGTAACCTTTTCCTTTTTTACAATCGTACCTGCAAGGTAAAGCAGTTCTTTCATTGAGCTATCTTCGAAAATACGAGAGATGAATCCCCCTCCATTTACTGCAAGCAGGGAGTCGGCAAGGAAATTTGCATTTTCAAGTTTTAAGTTTTCGTTAGCCGATAGCAGCTGCTTATAGTCATTTTCCAGTTTCTCCACCCTATTCAGAATCTCAGTACGACCGGTATTGAATTTATTCGATAATGCCAAAAGAATTCCCAGACTTTCGGAATAATCGTTCAATGCCCTGAAACCGCACTTAAAGTATAGACGGGTATGTTCTTTCTGCTTCTCCGTTTTGAAAATTTTTATTAAGCCAATCTCACCGGTACGCCCTACATGGGTTCCACCGCAAGGGTTATATTCAATCCCTTCTATTTCAACAATACGGATATCCTCTGAAACTTTAGGCATTTTGACGACAGGAAGCGTCTGTAATTGCTCGTTCGTCACGTAATAGATAAGTATTTCGCGATTCTCGATAATATATTGATTAACTAGCTTTTCAGCATCAGCTGTATGTACTTCAGTCCATTGAAATCCTGTCATGATATCGATCGTTAAATATTCCTTCCCAAGGTGAAAGCTGACCGTATTAGCGTCGAACAATTCCTTGCAGACAGCAGAGAGTAAATGCTGGCCGCTATGCTGTTGCATATGATCGAAGCGGTGGGACCAATCAAGTTCACAGTGAACGATCTCTACATCTGGCCTTCTCTCCATTTTATGGAGAATATTTCCATCGTTGTCTTTTATAACGTCAAGAACGGTGATTCCTTCTATTTTACCAGTATCTGCAGGCTGACCGCCCCCTTCGGGATAAAAAGCGGTTTCTTCAAGTGTAATATAGCAAAAGCCGTTTTCTTCAATGGTCTCCCGAATTTTAGTATCCCATTGGGAAGTCTTGGAGGATGTGTAATACAATTTTTTTGTCATGAATGATTACTTTTTCCTTTCAGTTGATCATTAAATTATATCACCGACATACCAGAGTTTGAAATCGCGGGTTTAGAAGATTAGTCAGGTAAATAAGTAAAGTTTATGACAAATCCTAAATAAATTGTGCAAGATGGCAATAATCTATTTATAGACTACCTCTTATGATGTAAAATATTCCTGAAAGTATATACTTTAGACCTAATAATAACTAATTAAACAGAATTACATAGTTAAAAGGTCACTGTTAAGGTTGTTAGGAATAGGATGACCATGGGATCATTTGAGTGGGAAGGGTTAAGTGATATGAAGTGAATCTGGTAAATATGGAAAAATACAAAAATAGCTTATTTGGGAATATAAAAAACAAACTTTCTGATTGGCTGGAGCTGGATGTAGGGCAAACCATTCCGGCTAAGGAGATATTCCGTTTTCTGCATTCAGTCAAAGGGACGGCTGGAACGCTGCAATTATGTGGACTTATGGCCATCACCGAACAGTTATTGGATGGAATTGATGAAGACAGTGAGCGGGTCTGGAATCGGACGGAACTGAGGAATTTCCTTTTTGAGCTCATTGAACATACATATGAATATGAGCATTTCGATGAAGTTGAAATAAAAGCTAAGCCTGTCCGCGATTCACAAGCCCCGCTCATACAGATCATTGATGATGATATCTCCATGTTGATTTTATTGAAAGATCTATTGGAGGATAAGGGGTGGATGGTCATAACGAATGCCGACCCCGTCAAAGCGACAAATCAATATTTTGAAATGCAGCCGGATTGTCTGATTCTTGATATTCAGTTACCTGCAAAGGATGGTTTTCAAATCCTTCAAGAGATTCATCTGCATAACGAAAAATATTTCATACCGAAGATCATGATCAGCATTCAGAACGAAAAACATACCCGGATAAAAGCTTTCAAGATGGGTGCGGATGATTTTATTGGTAAGCCGATTGATATCGATGAGTTTATTGTAAAGATGGAAAGGCATATACAGCGGAAGAAAATCTTTGATCAATCGGTCCTAATCGATGAGTTGACACAGGTATATAATAGAAGATTCCTTGAAGATACACTGCCAAGATATTTTAATGATTATAAGCGGTCAGGGCGTCATTTTACGATAAGCATCATTGATCTAGATCACTTTAAAAGGGTGAATGATCAATACGGACACTCGGTGGGCGACCTTGTACTCGTTGAATTTGCACAATTCATCAAAAGCAATATCAGGAGTTCAGACTTAATCTGCCGGTATGGAGGGGAAGAATTCGTCATTATTTTCCCTGATACTTCGAATGATGAAGCTAAACAAAAGTTAACGGAATTAATCAAGGACTTTTCTGCAAAGAAATTCATCCAGAATGGTTACACATTTTCGGTTACATTTTCTGCAGGGGTTTTTACGGTTGAACATGAAAATGTTACGCCCAAGGAGGCTTTGGAGGAAGCTGACACTTCTTTATATGAAGCGAAACGCTCAGGCCGTGGAAGAGTTGAAAGCATGCAAAAAGTTGGAAATAATAAGAAATCGCTCAATGTGTCCGTTATCGATGATGATATCATTATCCGCACCATCTTAACTAAAGCCTTGCATTCGCTTCAAATTCCTCATTTTGATTTGAATATCGCTGTGTATGAAGATGGTCCATCTTTTTTGAAATCCAATCGAGCCAAAGAAGATGTAGGGCATTTTTTGATCCTGGATGGAGTGATGCCTATCATGGATGGAATTGAAGTGCTTCAGAAAGTGAAACAAAGCAGTAATGCGGAGTTTTTCACCGTTTTAATGCTAACTGGAAGAAAAAGTACGGATGATATTGCAAATGCATTGAAACTTGGTGCGGATGATTATGTAACGAAACCATTTAGCATTAGGGAACTCGAGGCTAGAATAGAGCGTCTATTGACGAAGTTAATTTAAAGGGCAAACGGATTTTAGTTATGCATGGATGGAATTCTATTTGTAAAATGGGCGTCTAAACTTCAGGAGTTAAGGTGCCATTCGATTGAAGGTTAATTAGGAGGATGAATGATGAAGCGTATTTTATTAGCGGAGGATGAGGAAGTGTTACGAATGCTCGTGGTTGACACTTTAGAGGATGAAGATTATAAGGTTGACGAAGCAGCGGATGGAATGGAGGCCGTACAGCTTCTCGAAAGCAATACGTATGATCTTATAATTCTTGATTATATGATGCCTGGATATACGGGATTGGAAATCATTGAAAAAATCCAGTCTTCTGAAATTAAAAACCAAGGGAAAATCTTGATGTTATCTGCAAAAAGCCAACAATTTGAACAAGAAAGGATATTGGAAGCTGGTGCGGATTATTTCATGGCCAAACCATTTAGTCCGTTAAAATTAATAGAAAAAATAGAGGTCATTTTGCATGAAACTGAATCCTTACTTTACTAAAAGCCTATCTAGGCAGGTAGTCTCTTTAATGACGGGTTGCATCATTTTATTTATTGTCGTAACAGGGATTTTATTTTATTTTTTGCAGTCTTTGAATGCTCAATATATCCAACAGAGGCAAATCATTGTGGATAAACAATTGTTGATGGATGAAATATTCGATCAATATAATACGGTCTTTTTAGATATTAAGGGATATATAGCATTCGATAATGATGCATTGAAGGATAAGGCATTAAATGAGGAAACCTCAATTTCCGAAAATATTGAAGCGTTTAAGGAGATTGCAAATACAAAGGATGATAAGAATATATCCAAACAGCTTGAGACATTTACTGAATATTATTTTAGTGGAGTCCTACCATCCTTCTTTGATTCCGAAACAGGGGGGGAGTTTGAGGTTGAAAAAATGGATAGTACTGAAATTACGGCACAAATTACGAAACTTCGCAGTACTATAAAATCTTACTCTGGTACTTTAACGGAAAGGCTCGATAAAAATGTGAGTGATCTCACGAAAGAGCAGTCCATTATTCAAGGAGCCTTTGTCGGATTCGTTCTTATTTTTTTATTCATCTTCTTATTCATCGTCAGATCGATCATCAGGAACATAGGAAGACCTCTTTCGGATTTTTCAATAGCGGCGAATGAAATTGCAGCCGGACGGGAGGCTGTCATTTCCGTCAAGGAAAACCGTAAAGATGAGCTTGGGGTTTTGTCCATTGCATTCAAAAAAATGTTTACTAGCGTTCAGGAAAAAGAGCAGGAACTGATGGCGCATAATGAAGAACTCCTTGCACAGCAGGATGAACTTCAAGCCCAGCAAAATGAACTTCAAGCAACACTTGGAATCATAACTGAAAATGAGCAGAAGCTCACGAGGAGAAATGAACTGATCAATGGTATATCATCGACATTAGATAAAAAGGAAGTGTTAAAAAGCATTGTCCTTAATATGAGCAGATTGATTTCTGCCGATCGGGGAATGATTGCTTTAGTTCATGAAGATGCTTTCTCGTCATTTGGAATTTCTGAAAATGGCGTACGGCAATTCCGGAATAATATCCACAGCGGATTGAATCATCGTCTTCTTGAAGAGAAGAAACCCTTCACAATAAAGAGAGAACAAGATGTGGCTGAGAAAGGGTTTCATGAAAATAAGAATTACAGTTATGATTTATATCTTCCCGTTTTATCCACGTTTAAAGAAGTGGATGCCATCATGGTTTTCAGCAGGTATGGGACCCCGTTTACCGATCAGGAAGTGGAAGAATGCGAAACGTTGGCTAAGCAAATTTCAACGTCGCTTGACAAGATCAAGCTTTACGAACAGACGGAAGAGAATAGGAGGCTGAATCAGGACATCCTGAACACGATTCAGGAAGGCATCCAGTTGATTGATCAGGATAGAAAGGTCATTCAGGTCAATCAGCCATTTTGCGATATTTTTAAAACAGGTTCTTTTCCTGAGCAAATAATAGACTTGCCATGGGAAACATGGAGTGCTGAAATGGCTGGTCAAATGGTGGGGGAGAGGTTTTTACATGCAATGGATGAAGCGATTGATAATCTGGAGGGAGTAAATTATGAAGAACGAAGTTTTACATTCAAAAAGGAAGAGAGTAATCAGGTAATAAAAGTATATCTTGAGACACTACATTATCGCGAAGAAGGTCATGGTACAATTTTGGTTTATCGTGATATTACAAAAGAATATGAAGTGGATCAAATGAAGTCCGAATTTGTCAGTACAGTTAGTCATGAATTAAGGACACCGCTTGCAAGCGTCCTTGGTTTTACCGAATTGATGCTGAACAAAACATTGAAACCTGAAAGGCAGACAAAATATTTACAGACAATCTATAATGAAGCAAAAAGGCTAACCGCACTTATCAATGATTTCTTGGATGTTCAAAAAATGGAGTCCGGTAAACAGATATATGAAAAAAAATATGTGGAAATCATTCCATTAATTCAAAAGGTGATTGAACATCTAGAAATTAATACAGCACAGCATGATATTCAGCTCAATATCGAAACCAAGGATTTAATGATTCTAGGAGATCGCTTGAAAATTGAACAAGCCTTTTCCAACCTGCTAAGCAATGCAATCAAATATTCTCCGGATGGGGGAAGGATCTCTGTCCTTGTATATAGCAGGAACGATATGCTTTCCATCGATATCCAGGATGAGGGGTTAGGCATCCCAAAAGAATCACTGCCGCATTTATTCCAAAAATTTTATAGGGTCGATAATTCAGATCGCAGGAGGATTGGAGGAACCGGACTTGGATTAGCCATTGTTGATGAAATCATAAAGTCACACGGCGGAAATGTTACGGTGGTTTCCGATTATGGACAAGGAAGTACATTCACCATATCCTTACCCAGAGTAACTCTGAAAGAAGTTGGACTGAACAATGATGGCCTGTCAAGAAAACTGAGCCATGAAATTATGGTCATTGAAGATGATATTAACTTAGCGGAACTGTTAAAATATGAATTGATGGACAGTGGCTTCCACGTCAGCTATTTCAAAAGTGGTAGAAAGGCATTTCAAAAGCTAAAAAGCTCACCTCCTGATGCCATTGTACTGGATATCCTTCTTGAAGAGGGAGAGATGGACGGCTGGACGATCTTGAGGGAATTAAAAGGTTCGGCTGACTTGAATGAGATTCCCGTTTTTGTATCGACCGCACTTGACGAAAGGGAGAAGGGAATTTCCTTGGGAGCAAAGGATTATTTAGTTAAACCGTATAAACCGAGCCAATTATCCAAAGTGATCATGCATACTTTATTAAGTAACGGTAAACAAGGGCATATTCTGGCTCCGCAGGCATTCCATGAAGAAAACAAGGGTTAAAAAATAAAAAACCGTAATAGGTATACAGAACAACAAAAAAATGATAAATTCAAATATGTTGGAAATATAAATAATTGGGTACAATTGTAGGTAAAGGTAAGTTACAGGAGGATTTTTATACATGCAAAAAATTCAGGCCGGCATGGCTGTAGAGTTAGAAGTGGAACGTAAGGCTGATTTCGGATGGTTTTTAACAGATGGTTCAGAAGATGTCTTACTTCATCATAATGAAATGAATGAAGAAACGGAACTTGAGATTGGCGATGAAGTAACAGTGTTCATCTACCATGACAAACAAGCAAGGCTAACAGCGACAATGAAGATACCCGAAATCCAGATTGATCAGTATGGCTGGGCGGAAGTTGTCAATGTGAAAAGGAAACTGGGTGTTTTTGTTGACATCGGTCTTTCCAAAGATATTCTTGTATCCCTGGACGACCTTCCGAATATAGATCGATTATGGCCCGAGGTTGGTGATCGTCTATATGTATCCCTGAAGACAGATCGTCATGATCGCCTGTTTGGAAAACTTGCAACGGAAGATATAATTCAGGAGATTGCAGTAAAAGCCCCTTTAAAAGGAGTCCGTAACACCAGTATTAAGGGAAATGTCTATCGTTTGCTTATGGTTGGATCTTTCTTTATTTCACAAGAAGGGTACCGCTGTTTCATTCACGAAAGTGAACGCAATGAAGAGCCCCGTCTCGGTGAATTAGTTGAAGGGCGCGTCATTGATAGTAAAGAAGATGGAACGCTTAACGTTTCTTTAATCCCCTTTAAACAAGATTTAATGGGGGAAGATGCCGATGTCATTTTCAAATATTTAATGAATCGCGGCGGGGCAATGCCTTATGGTGACAAAACGCCACCTGATGATATCAAGTTTCACTTCGGTTTGAGCAAGGGAGCGTTCAAGCGTGCGCTCGGCAAACTAATGAAAGAAGAAAAGATTTATCAGGAAGATGGTTGGACATATTCGTCAGACCGTAAATGAAAAAAGGCAGCGGATTATCTCCGCTGCCTTTTTTTTGTGAATTTCATTAAAAGAACTTCTTTTTACCTTTTTCTTCTTTTAAAATCTCCACAGCTTCCCTGAACCTCATCGAATGGACAATTTCCCTCTCACGCAAAAATCTGAGGGAATCATTGATATCAGGATCATCCGAGATGTCAATCAACCATTGGTAGGTTGCTCTGGCCTTCTCCTCGGCGGCGATATCTTCATATAAATCAGCAATGGGATCTCCTTTGGCTTGGATATAAGTGGCGGTCCATGGATTCCCCGCAGCATCATGATAATAAAGGGCACTATCATGATTAACATAATGATCCCCTAGCCCGGCGGCAGCCATCTGCTGAGGTGTGGCATCTTTTGTAAGCTTATAAATCATCGTAGCGATCATTTCCAGATGGGCAAATTCTTCCGTTCCGATATCCGTAAGCAAGCCAATCACTTTATCAGGAATTGTATATCGTTGATTTAAGTAACGGAGTGCTGCAGCCAACTCACCATCAGCACCACCGTACTGTTCTATTAAGTACTTTGCCAATCGAGGATTACAGTCTCTTACTTTAACAGGATATTGCAGCTTCTTTTCATAAACCCACATAGATATCTCTCCTTATACCTGCCATGGCCAAGGGCCTTGGCCCCATTCCCATTTATTTTCACCGCCTGGACTGTTTCCAAAACCCAATAATGGACCATATTTAGGCTCAAAAACCGATTTCAATTGTTTGGAGTATTCATGAAATTGATTGAATTGCTGTAATGCTTGCTGATCGTTAGGATGTGTATCCAAATAAAGAGTCAACTCGACAAGTACGAAGTCCGCAGCCTGTATTTGTTCAAGTAACTGATAATATTCATCATCCAGTTTCTTATTCATTTATGTCTCCCTTTCCCGGTATGGATTATCATAAAAATCATAAAAGAATTTCCAAAGTGTACCGTATTTCAAGGCTTCCTCTGGTGTGAACTGCTCCAAATTCGGCGGTTGAAAATTAATATACAAATTAGGAGGTGTCCTGTAGTACTTTCTCCCAATAGGCGGGCACGGATCGAATTTACTATGGAAAGGTTTATATGACTTAACTAAAGTGAAAGTCTTTTCACGAGTCAAAAAAATACCTCCTTTGTAAAAATATAGCCTTTAATTCTTATGCCCAAGTAATGAATAATATGACTCCCCTGGTCTGGAAAGGTAATTATCTGGAAAAAGATGTTTTTTCAGAATATTATAAAATCTTGTTATAGTCCCGTTATCTTACTGTGATGTTTGTCATCTATTCTTTATCTGTTTGTTCTTTGTATAGAAAAAAACTATGTTAAGATTTAACTCGTAGCTTATAAAGCAGCTCACAAGGAGGTAACAACATATGAAAAAATCAATCTTATCGTTAGCGGCAGCGGCTGCTATATCCGGTGCATTCACAATTCCGGTACAAGCAGAAGATGTCAAAGTGAAAGATGGAGACACATTATGGGGGATATCTCAAACATATAAAGTATCAGTAGAAGATATTAAGTCTTGGAACGATTTGTCTTCAGACGCGATTTATGCCGGAGAAACCATACATATTTCTCAAGAAGAGCATTATAAAGTAAAGTCAGGGGACACATTATCGGGAATTGCACACAAATATGATGTAGCGGTAAATGATATTAAATCTTGGAACGGTTTAAATTCAGATACGATCCATCCTGGTCAAGAACTGGTCATCAAACCCGCAGCTAACAAAGTCGAAGCCGCTAGTGTAGGGCCTGCACAGAAATCAGAGCAAGCTGCACCAGCAGAGCAATCCAAACCAGCAGAGCAATCTAAGCCAGCAGAACAAACAAAGCCGGTTGAACAATCGGAACCAGTTGAACAATCGGAGCCAGCAGACACAAACAATGAATCCCAAGATCAAGCAGAATCTGGAAGAGAGATTACTGTTAGTGCAACCGCCTATACGGCTGATTGTCAAGGCTGCAGCGGAACAACAGCCACAGGAGTGGACTTGAAAGCTAATCCAGATGCAAAGGTGATTGCTGTGGACCCTTCAGTCATTCCGCTAGGATCAAAGGTTTATGTTGAAGGTTATGGCTATGCAACCGCAGCCGATACAGGCAGTGCCATCAAAGGGAATAGAGTGGACATTTTTGTTCCAAACGAACAGGATGCCGTGAATTGGGGCGTTAAAAACGTTAAAGTGCAAATCCTGAATTAATTTAACCATGCAAATCATGTTTATATATTGAAAAAGCAGACACAGACATAGTGTGTCTGCTTTTTTTGTCCTTTAGGTTGTCGGGAAAAGCAGGTACAATGGAAGAAATAGATCCTTATAAATCCTTAGAAGGTAAATAGGAGGAATAGTGAATTGATTGAAAAAGCGCGTGAATATTTACAAGAATACTTTGGTTATGAGTCATTCCGAACAGGTCAGGAACAGATTATCGAACAGGTATTGGGAGGAATAAACACGGCGGGAATCATGCCTACCGGCGGAGGTAAATCAATATGTTACCAAATTCCAGCCCTTCTGTTACCAGGTGTAACACTCGTTATATCCCCACTAATTTCCTTGATGAAGGACCAAGTAGATGCCCTCGAACAAACTGGGATTGATGCCACGTTTCTTAATAGCTCCATTTCTGGGTTGGAATCATCCAATAGAATGAACGATATTAAACACGGAAGATATAAGTTGGTATATTTGGCGCCGGAACGATTGGAAAATCCTGCGTTTCAACAGGATCTATTTAATGTGGATATTTCTTTGGTAGCCATCGATGAGGCACACTGTATTTCACAATGGGGTCATGACTTCAGACCAAGCTATTTAAAAATCAAAACCCTATTGAAAAACATGCCATCAGCTCCGACAGTACTGGCATTAACCGCAACAGCCACACCTCAGGTTACCGACGATATATGTCAGACGCTCGGAATATCAGAGCGGCATACAATATCAACAGGATTTTCCAGAGGCAACCTGTTCTTTTCCGTAGTGAAAGAAGAAAATCGCGGCCGGTTTTTAATGCGCTATTTAGAGAAAAACAAAAATGAATCGGGTATCATCTATGCAGCCACTAGAAAAGAAGTCGATTCCTTGTATGCGAAGCTTATTAAAGCGGGATTCAAAACAGGTCGATACCATGCTGGCATGAATGAACATGACCGTTCGGAGCAGCAAGAGCAATTCATTCGTGATGACATACCCTTGATGGTTGCGACATCTGCCTTTGGCATGGGGATCGATAAATCGAATGTTAGATACGTCATCCATTACCAAACTCCAAAAAACATGGAGAGTTATTACCAGGAAGCGGGCCGTGCAGGAAGGGATGGTTTGGAAAGTGAATGTATCCTTTTATATTCCCCTCAGGATATGCAGATACAGCGTTTCTTGATTGATCAATCAAATCCCTCGCTGGAGTGGCAATCCCAGGAATTGAAGAAATTGAACAGAATGAAGGATTATTGTTTTACCGAAGGGTGCTTGCAAGCCTTCATTCTGCAATACTTTGGAGAAGAAAACCCCGAGGATTGCGGTCATTGCGAAAATTGTACAGATAAACGTGACTCTGTAGAAGTAACTACACAGGCTCAGATGGTCCTTTCATGCATGTTGAGAATGGGTGAGCGATTCGGTAAAACGATGATTTCCCAAGTGCTTACGGGATCACGCAATAAGAAAATTGAAGAGTTCGGATTCCAGAAGCTCTCAACCTATGGAATCATCAATGATCAATCAGCGAAGGATGTAGGTGATTTCATTGATTTCCTGACAGCAAAACAGTATATCGAAATGACGGGCGGCCAGTTTCCGGTACTTAAAGTTACCAATGCTGGCAGGGAAGTGCTATTGGGACAGAAAAAAGTACTGCGTAAGGAAATAAAAAAAGTAAGCAGCATCAGTGCGGATCATGGGTTGTTTGAAGAGTTGAGACAGTTAAGAAAAGAATTGGCTGTTAAGGAAAATGTACCTCCATTCATCATTTTTTCTGATGCATCCTTGAAAGATATGGCCGTCAAACTGCCGCGAACGGAAGAAGAATTCCTGGAAGTCAAGGGGGTTGGGATGCAGAAATTCGAACGCTTCGGAGCATTGTTTTTACAAGGGATTTCCCAGTATGTACAGGCACATCCTGAATTAGAAACGAATACTATGGTTACAAAGGAAACGGTAAAGCGAGCTGCTAAACCATCTCACTTAGAAAGCTATCGCTTATATCAGGAAGGCAAATCAATCAAGGAAATAGGGACATTGAGAGGACTGTCTTCCATTTCAATTGAAAATCATTTATTAAAGTGTGCAGAAGAACACTTGGATATCAAATGGGATGAGATTTTTTTAGAGAAAGAATTTGATCTTGTTTTGGAAACTGCAAAACAATTGGATTCGGAAAAATTGAAACCACTAAAAGAAGCCCTTCCTGAGCATATTTCCTACTTTATGATTAAAGCGATCTTGGTTAAAGCAGGACTGGAAAATGAAAGGTGATAAGGTTTTTTGGATAATTTCTTCATTGAATAAATAAGAATATGGTTTAATGCGTATACTAGGAATGATAAAAAGGTGAAATTTCGCGCCTTTAATCAGAGTCTTTATATAAAAAAGAGGAGGTTGCTCATGTATTTTGGTAAAAAGAATTCAGAGGAACCAGAAATCGTTATGGAAGATACGATAGTATATGCGTGCGGATCAGCAGATTGTAATGGTTGGATGAGAAAAGATTTTGCTTCGGAAAACTATGATTGCCCAATGTGTGGAAGTCAATTAGTTGAAGAAGTCAGGGAACTACCTAAAATTGAAAATGAGTATAATGCGTTTAAATAAAAGAGGTGAATCTTAGCCTCTTTATTTTTTTATTTTGAGCTCTTTTCGTAAAGATTGTTGTTTTTAAAACGAAACTATATAAGGTTGATTGGAGCGGAAGTGCGAGACTCCTGCGGGAGCAGCGGGACAGGTGAGACCCCAAAGGCGTTTACGCCGAGGAGGCTCACCGCCCGCCCCGCGGAAAGCGAGCATCTGGAGGGGAAATCAACCACACCGCACTACTTGGTAAATAGCAACAAAGTATGCGAAAACAGCCTTATTTTAAAATGACGTAGAGAGGAGTGGTTTTATTCTGGGTTAATGCTTTACATATAAAAATATGTGTGGTATCATTAAATTTCAGTGTTATGAAAAGAAAGCACTGGAGGGTAATTTAAAGTAACATTTTTATTAATAAAATAATTTTTCATCATTTTCATGATGAAGTAGAATCAAGTTAAACATATCTAGAAAAAAGAAATACATGTAATCACCAAGTATTTTCCTCGATCCATTTCTGTTCTTCATTAACTTACTTCTATGTACCATTTGTCTTTTGGAATTTAATCTACCCAATTGGAATTACGGACGGTTTTAATTAATAAACATGTACTTACAAGCTTTTATCTGATTCTCGCAGGCACGGTCTAGGAACCGTATGGATGGGAGAGAGGCAGGGCTTTCATTGTTTTAGGTTTTGGCATTAAAAATTACTCTCAGGCTCGATGTTCCATCGAACGAGCAGGAAGAACCATATGGAATGGATTCTTAAACAGCGCAGTCTCGATTATCTTGAAGGGTAAGTCAGGGACTGTGTTTCATTTTGAGGACTACTTTCTTTTTTAGAATCTTTCCTCAAATATATAAAGCATATATATGATATAATGGTTACTAAGATATGAAAAATTCATGTCGTAATCTCAAGTTCTTACCATTCAAAAAGTTTGGTTGAAAGAACAATGATCATACTTAGATTTGCGAATGGGTATTTACTCACAATTTAGATTAAACGCCATCTATTCTTCTTTTATCTTTATGGCTTGTGATCTGTTATGCAGGACGGAGTCAATTCAATTCTAAGGAGTGAGATATATGTATAGAAGAAATAATACGGAAGAAATCATTCCTGAAGAAACAAAGGTGTGGGAATGTACATCAGAAGATTGCAAAGGTTGGATCCGTGATAACTTTACAAGTAATGATGAACACGTTTGTCCGTTATGTAGCAGCGAGATGAAACCCGGCACCAGAATGCTTCAAGCAATCAACAATCCAAGAAACTATTAAGGTCATAAAAAAAGCTGAAGGGGATTCTCCCTTCAGCTTTTTTTATCTTTTTGCCAATTGCATCAAGCAAAAAGCAGGGATGATTAGTGGATATCTTTTTTCTTGAATCGACCGCCTCGAACTTCCGCGATATCCCCTACGGCAAGAAATGCAGATGGATCGAAACTTTTGACTATCTCTTTAAGTTTAGCTTCCTCAAGCCTGTTTATTACACAAAAGATGACTTTTTTATCATCACCAGAATAAGCACCTTCACCAGCTAAAAAGGTTACGCCCCGTCCAAGACGATTCATTATGGCATCACCGATATCATTAAATTCATCACTGATAATCCAAACAAATTTGGATTCGTCCAAACCTGCGATGACGATATCCATCGTTTTGTATGCCACGAAGTAAGCTATGATCGAATACATGGCACGATCCCACGAGAATACGAAGCCCGCACTGCCAAGGATGAATAAATTAAAAAACATGACGATCTCCCCAACGGAAAAAGGGAGCTTCTTGCTAGCGAGTATGGCAAGTATTTCTGTACCATCCAATGAGCCGCCATATCGAATGACCATTCCAACACCAATGCCAAGAATCATTCCGCCGAAAGCGGACGCTAGGAGGATATCTTGAGTGAAAGCTGGTACATGATGAAGCAATGTAGTGGTAATGGAAAGGACTAAAATTCCATAAAGGGTAGATAATGCGAAGGTTTTACCGATTTGTTTATAACCGATAAAAAAGAAAGGAAGATTCAAAATGAATAGAAAGATTCCGAGCTTCCATCCAGTAATATAAGATAACATAATCGATATACCCGTTATGCCGCCGTCGATTACGTTATTCGGCACTAAAAAAATCTCGAGGCCGACAGCCATCATAACCGCACCGATTGTAATTAGTAGACCTCTCTGTAAAATTTGTCTGAGTGTTAATTTTTTATGCTGGGTCTTCTTTTGCATAATTTCTGTTGTACTTGCACCTGCCAGGTCTGACATAATCATGCCCCCCACTCCTTCTCTCTATATAGGTTCTATTTAATTATAAACCTATAGGTATAATTAAATAAAGAAATTAACATTCTTGATTAATATATTTCCGAATAATTAATTTTGTTATTGATAAAGTCCTGCAATGCTGAATCAGGGTTGAAAATGCTTGTCAATACCATGTATTCCTATTCTACTCCATACAAAACAATAGTATTTCTAATTTTTATGATTTTATGATGGAATCCAGCATTTTCTTGAGATATAAGGTGCACAGAAATAATCAGTGTGTAAATATATAGGAGTAAGGAAATAAAAAACCTTTGAGCTACTATGGATTTCCATTACAATATAGGAGAATAGAACGTTTGAGGTGGTCAAGTAAAAAAATGGAACAATCAATTGTGGCATCAAATCCTGTCCTCTTTATGATTGCAGTACTTTTGATAATAATGGCGTGTTATACGGCGTTGGATTTACTGACAACATTACTGACGATAGAGAAATATAAACGCCTGGTGTATATTGGGAGCAGCTGCTCTATGGGAGTGGCTATTTGGACGCTTAATTTTGTGGTCATATTCACCCTTGATAATTCAGGAATGGCAGCATACAACATTGCTACAATAATTTTTTCGTTAGCATTGGCGATAGCTCTCGCAGGAGTTGGGTTATTGGCCATATCGTATAAAACACAAGTGTTGCAAATCGTTTTTTGCGGCTTCATGTTTACGTTGGCCATTTTATCCAATTATATAATGGGTACATCTTCTTTAAATCACTCTTTGCACTTTAGCCCATTGTCGGTCTTCATTACGCTTTTCAGTATCTTTAGCTTATTTGTAGCAGCACTTGCAATACTATTTTATTTTAATAAATTAAGTCAATCCTCACTAAAGCCAATCAGTACTCTCTTGATGAGCGGGGCAATCATTGAAGGCTATTATCTTTTTTTAAGAGTGTTACCGATGAACGCGAAAAATGAAACGG
Organism: Peribacillus sp. Aquil_B1; assembly: GCF_022603275.1. Taxonomy (NCBI): domain Bacteria; kingdom Bacillati; phylum Bacillota; class Bacilli; order Caryophanales; family Bacillaceae; genus Peribacillus; species Peribacillus sp. Aquil_B1. Next base: position 1,705,619 of record NZ_JAKXEE010000001.1, read on the forward strand.
GTGTATTTGTTCCACTCACTCCATTTATGCTTTATCTTACATGCTTCGTATCATTATTCATCCTTGCCAGTTTGATCGCTTCAAGTACGATCGTAGGCAGGCGGTTGGCAAAAAGCGACAATACTGTGAGCGATATCCGTTATGCTTTAGATCAATCGGCTATCGTCGCCATCACGGATGCAAAAGGAATCATTACATATGTTAACGAAAAATTCCTGGAAATATCACAATATGAAAAATATGAACTAATAGGGAAAAATCATTCCATCATCAATTCTGGTTATCATACAAAAGAATTTTTCGCTGACCTATGGCTTACGATCAGCCAAGGGAAAACATGGCATGGTGAAATATGCAACCGGGCTAAAGATGGTACTGTATATTGGGTGGATACAACTATTGTACCTTTTATGAAAAAAGGTAAACCATATCAATATATTTCCATCCGTTCAGATATTTCCAGTCGTAAAAAGGCAGAAAATGCACTAAAGGCGTCAATCAAGGAACTGGAGGATATGCAATATGCAATCAACCAATCCTTGATAGTGGCGATTACCGATGATAAAGGCGTCATTATCGAAGTGAATGAAAAGTTCTCCGAGATTTCCGGTTATGGGAGAAGTGAATTGCTAGGCCATACACATAAGATAGTTAATTCTGGATACCACTCAAAGGAATTCTTTGAACATATGTGGAAGACTGTCCATGAACGGAAAGTTTGGAAGGGTGAAATTAGAAACAAGGCGAAAGACGGCAGTTTATATTGGGTCGATACAACTATTGTTCCATTTTTCAGCGAAGAAGGAAAGCCATTTCAGTTTCTGGCACTTAGATATGATATAACTGAGCGTAAACAATCGGAAGAGATGCTCCATCGGCAGGATAAATTAGCCGCTGTCGGTCAGCTTGCTGCTGGAGTGGCACATGAAATACGGAATCCGCTGACCTCCATGAAAGGGTATACGGAATTTTTGCAATTAGATGAAACGGACGAAAATAAACAAGAATATCTGGAAATAATCATGGACGAAATCAATCGTGTGAATGAGATAGTTGAAGAGTTCTTGCAATTGGCCAAACCACAGGCCTTGATATTGGAATCGAAGAATCTTGTGCCGATCATTCAAAATGTCGTATCTTTGACGGATTTTGAAGCCAGGAAGAGGAACATCACGCTGATTTCGGATTTAAATGTAGAAGAAATCCTCGTTCGTTGTGATGAGAATCGATTAAAACAAGTCATATTGAACTTCATTAAAAATGGTATGGAAGCTATGCCTGACGGTGGGTTCATAAAAGTCATGACTGAACTTAAAGAGGATAAAGTGCATATATCAATTACCGACACAGGAATTGGGATGCCGCCAGAGCAGCTTAAGAGACTTGGAGAACCATTTTTTACAACGAAAAAAACTGGTAATGGGTTGGGTCTCATGATCAGCTTTAAAATCATAGAAAGCCATTTGGGAAATGTCTTTGTCGAGAGCGAGGTCAATAAAGGTACAGTCTTTAATATCGTGCTCCCTATTCAATTTCCATAATAGGAAGCAATGAGTTAAAATAACAACTTTTTAGAAGCTGTCTGCGTGGGGGAACTGGATTTGGATAAACAAAAGCACGTCAATATTATTAGCTTGAAGGTATTTTACCTATTTTCTTTTTTTGCAGTAGGAAGTCTAACACCGCTATTAAGCGTTTATTTGGCCAATGAGGCTGGTTTGTCCGGTATTGAAATAGGTACGATCATGTCTGTTGGACCGATAGTGATGATCGTTTTTCAACCTTTTTGGGGAATTGTCTGTGATTGGATCGGCAGACCGGCAAAAATACTGGCAATGACATCGTTGCTTGCTGGTGTATTCGGTTTAGGCTACTTACTGTTCGAGCACTATTTACTTATAGTATCCGTCGCAATCGCTTTGGCTATCTTTCAAAGTGCGATAATACCGGTTTCAGATAGCATCACCCTCCAATATACAACAAAAATCAAATCGAATTATGGGAAAATCCGTTTATTCGGATCACTTGGTTACGGTGTCGCCGTTTTTGTAATGGGAAGGTTATCTGAATCCGTCATGGGTCCTTCAGTGATATTTTATGCCTTTTTCTTCGGGCTTTTGATTGCGGCAAGTCTTGCTCTTCGTTTACCTGAAGAGCCACCTGGGGGAAAGGTGAAGCTTTTCGGTGGCATGAAAGAATTGATCACCATGAAACGATTTCTTATCTTTCTTGCCATAACGTTCCTGCTATTTGGTCCTAATCTTGCAAATAATGTATACTATGGTTTGTTTGTAGAGGCAAGGGGAGGGACATATACAGGAATTGGCATTGCGTTCCTTTTGGCTGTTTTATCGGAAATCCCCTTTATGAGAATCGCAGGTACCTGGATTCATAAAATAGGCCTGCTGCCAATAACTTTATTGGCTGGAACGGCCTCATTGGTCCGCTGGGTTTTGTACTTCACCGAACCAAGTTTGGCTACTGTATATGTGACTTCGATCATTCAAGGATTTTCACTTGGCTTATTCATTCCTGCAGCTTTACAATATATCAGGGAAGTTGTCCCTGCCCGAATAACAGTAACAGCAATAACGCTTTATTCCGCCATTGGCAATGGATTGGGTAACTGGTTCAGTACCTTCAGCGGCGGGATAATCTTGGAGAAATCAGGAATATATGCTGTCTATTTATTTTATGGTTTACTCACGCTGATCGGGATGCTGCTTACAATATGGCTCATGAGGATAGATATAAAATTAAAAGTATTGGAAAAACCCATAGGTACATTAGAAAAATGATGGGAAATATTGCGAGAGACCTCTTTACCTTTCATGGTGAAGAGGTCTTTTTTACTTGTCTCTCTACAAGTTTGAGGGAAGGCCTGCTAAATGATCAAGCAGAAAAGCCGAATGAAATTCATTTAACCCATCAGACTGTAGACTAACTCGATTAAAAGTTTTTTTAGGGTTTGTACAGTTTAAACGTTGATTGGAACGTAGGGCACTTGCTTCCAATCAACTTTGTTTAATTGGGATTTTTATCCAGAACAATCAGTTTTTTGTTTTTGGAAATAATATGATTTAATGGAAGGTAGAGAATGAATGGAAGGGTGAGTGTTTTGAGCAAACCAAAAGTGTTGGCTGCTACCATCGTATCAGCTCTTATCGGCCTGTTTTTTTTATTTTGCCTTGGATGGGCGATTACTGACCATTACGGAAAAGGAACTTCCGATAGAGATGTAATTGAAGAAACCCCCATTAAAAATGATCTTCCTGATGATTTTACGGTAGTGGCGTTAGGCGATTCATTGACACGTGGAACAGGTGATGAAACAGGTAAAGGCTACGTTGGACTTGTTGTTGAAGATTTGAATAGTGAGTACAAGAAAAAACCAATCATTCATAACCTCGGAATTAATGGACAAGTGTCTAAAGAATTAGTACAGCAAGTGAAACAACCGGAAGTGAAGCGCCAAATCCAGGCAGCTGATGTTATTTTAGTTACAATCGGGGGTAATGATTTATTTCAAAAAGGCCAGACCCTGCTTGAATATGATCGTGAAGCTATATCTGTATCACAAAAGAATTTCTTGGGAAATTTACATGAAATTTTTAAAGATATCAATAATGTCAATGATACAGCTACCATTTTATTGCTTGGGCTGTATAATCCGTTTATAGATTTGGATGAAGACTTTGATACGAACCGCATTGTTCGTGACTGGAATAATGAAACGGCAGAAGTCGTGGCTCTTTTTCAAAATGCTATTTTCGTTCCAACATTTGATTTATTTCAATTGTCTGTAAATGAGTACTTGTATTCGGATAAATTTCACCCTAATAAGAAGGGGTACCGTTTAATTGCTGATAGAGTTGCTCCTTTAATAAAATGGGAGGATGTGGAACGATGAAACAGGTGACATTGTCTGTCAGGGACTTGAGAAAAAGGATTGGCAAAAGGGAAATCATTAAAGGAATAGATTTTGAGCTGAATGAAGGGGAGGTTTTTGGCTTTTTAGGACCGAATGGAGCAGGCAAGACGACGACGATCCGCATGTTGGTAGGTTTGATTAAGCCATCCTCAGGTTCCATCCATATATGCGGGTATGATGTCCGTCAGGAATTTACGAAGGCAATGAAGCAAATGGGCTGCATCGTTGAAAATCCAGAGTTGTATCCTTTTTTGAGCGGATGGGATAATTTACTTCACTTTGCAAGAATGTTACCTGAAGTTGATGAAACAAGAATGATCGAGGTTGTTGAACTCGTCGGTCTGCAAGCGAGAATTCACGATAAAGTGAAGACTTATTCGTTAGGTATGAGGCAGCGCTTAGGAATCGCGCAGGCAATGCTAAACAGCCCTAAGCTGTTGATTTTGGATGAACCGACCAACGGACTAGATCCTGCCGGAATCCGTGAAATGCGGCAATTCATCAGAAAGTTGGCTGAAGAAGAAGGTATGAGCGTTCTGGTTTCTTCACACTTATTAGGTGAAATACAGCAACTTTGTGACCGGGTCGCAATTATTAAAGGGGGGGAAATCATCAAAACGGATACGGTGGAAAGCTTATTATCCACGCAGGAGCGGATATTTTGGCGGGTGGAACCTATACAACAGGGAGCGGAAATTCTTAGCGGCTTTACCGAAATTAACATAGATCAAAAATATATCATTACTGCCTACGATGAACTCAAAACACCCGAATGGAATGCTGCACTTAACCAAGCAGGGGTGAGGGTGCATGAAATGAATCGAAAGCTCCCGGGATTGGAAGAATTGTTTTTGCAAGTTACCGGCGTCGGAGGTGCAGGCATTGAATAACTTGATTCAAAATGAAATGATGAAGTTGTTGGCAAAGAAACGTTTAATCATAATCGGTATCATCGTGGGAATTTTAGTGCTGATGTTTACATATGCCCAATACAAACAAGTGGAAGAGCAGCGGGAGAAGTTGGGAACTGATGATTGGCGTTCAGCTCTTCAGCAGCAAATCATAGATACTCAAAATCGATTGGGCTCGAATAGGATGCTCGATGAGTGGCGTGAACAGCTGCAAGTAAGTCTGAAGCAGCAGCAATATTATCTAGATCATGATATCAATCCCTCAGAACCAGGCGCAGCCACCTTTACACGCATGTTTTTGGAAAATGCAATCGATTTGTTCATTCCGCTGTTGATCATGATTGTGGCTAGTGATATGGTTTCTTCCGAAAGTAGTCAAGGGACGATCAAGCTTTTGTTGACCCGGCCAGTGGAGCGCTGGAAAATCTTATTGAGCAAATATGTAACATTATTATTATCGGTTTCGATTATCGTGGCGATGACAGCCTTATTATCTTACCTTTTATCCGGTATCGTTTTCGGATATCAAGGATGGGGGGCCCCTGTAATAACCGGATTCGAATTGAATGGGGCTGACGTGGATGTCAGTCAAGTTAGGTTAGTGGAACAATGGAAATTCCTATTGATGGATTTGGGACTTGTCTGGCTGGTGGCGGTTGTTGTAGGAACCCTTTCTTTCATGCTTTCGGTTTTAGTGAGAAGCACCCCTGCAGGCATGGGCATCATGCTGGCTGCATTAATTTCCGGGGCTATATTGAACAATATGGTTTCATCATGGGAATCAGCGAAATATTTCTTTATGGTGAATTTGAAATTGACCGCTTACATTAGCGGGACGGCTCCACCGATTGAAGGGATGACTTTATTATCCTCCGTCATTACTCTGCTCGTTTGGTGGGCGCTTGCTTTAATTGTATCTTATACAGTATTTACCCGGCGGGATGTATACTGAGAAACATGCTAATAATAGGTTGTTTCAGTTTGTTGACATAGATGGTTAGGGAGTTTCGCACCCTGAACATGATTATGAAAGATGCCTCAGTTCGGCGACAAAATGGGGTTCGGGGTCCGAATATTGAGGCGAAGGTCGAAAAATTCGTGTGGACGGTCGAATAAAGTGCGGTGAAGGTCGAATAACTTGCATGGACGGTCGAATAAAGTGCGGTGAAGGTCGAATAACTTGCGTGGACGGTCGAATAAAGTGCGGTGAAGGTCGAATAACTTGCGTGGACGGTCGAATAAAGTGCGGTGAAGGCCGAAAAAGGGCATGATCGGCCGAAAAAAGGTGCCGTGACTGTCGAAAAAAGTCCGTCTGGAATCATCTGCAACTTTTTGAAAGAACTGTAGGCAAACTCGCTCTTCATTGAGTTTGTCCACCTAATGGTGTTTGGAATGGTCTCATTTCGAATCCTTTTCACGATTTAATCAAGGGAAGATTACCATGAATTAAAAACAAGACATGGTTATCCTCATGTATTTTTACTGTTTATATGAACTGAAAACTCATTGGATTGAAGAAATTTGCGACACTCCTGACGAATAACTGGCTAGTCGAGACCCGCTAGATGCTTACGGGGAGGTTTGGAAGACAGACGGCGGAAAGGGATTTTAAAGCTAAGTTGATTGGAACGGAAGGTGCGAGACTCCTGCGGGGAAAGCGTGTCCAAGGGAGACCCCACAGGCGCAAAGACGCCGGGGAGGCTTCCGGACCGCCCGCGGAAAGCGAGTGCCTGGAGTGGAAATCAACGCCTACAAAAGGTGGGGCGGAAAGGGAGCGGATCTGGAATCATCTGCAAGTTTTTTAAAGAACTGTAGGCAAACTCGCCTTCGAATGTTTCTTATTGTCTGAAACAGCCTATATAAATTATAGGTTGTTTTTTATTTTCTCGTACAGGGTATCCTTTATAAAACAGTATGTTCAAATTAGGAGGATTATAAATGGACGATAATCATTTGAATAAAAAATTCATGCCAATGACTTCAGTTTCCAGTGGAGATGTACAGATTATAAATGAGGATATATATTGTCTGTCCGTCCAAATCGTTAATGTCATTTTTATAGGGTCATCCAAAGATGATAAATGGGTATTGATAGATGCAGGGATGCCGCGTTCAGCAGAGGTAATAAAGAAAACAGCTGAAGAAATATACGGACCGCAAAATCCACCTGCCGCGATTATTTTGACACATGGACATTTCGATCATGTTGGTGCACTGATTGAGTTAATGGAGTATTGGGATGCTCCTGTCTATGCCCACATTAAAGAAATGCCTTATTTAACGGGACAGGAAAATTATCCAGAACCTGATCCTACTGTTGAAGGGGGAATGGTCGCTAAAATTTCATGGGTATTTCCGAATGAGGGAATTAACCTTGATGAAAAAGTTCAGCCATTGCCTGATGATCATAGTGTACCCGGGCTTCACGATTGGAAATGGGTTCACACCCCTGGCCATTCGAAAGGACATATATCACTTTTCCGTGAAAGTGACCGAAGTTTGATTGCTGGTGATGCTTTTGTGAATGTCAGGCAAGATTCCCTATACAAGGTTATCACTCAGGAGAAAGAAATAGCGGGCCCGCCGCGGTATTTGACTACCGATTGGGAGGCTGCCAAAAAATCGGTAAGGTTATTGGAAAGTCTGATGCCGACAGTTGCCATAACGGGCCATGGTTATCCTGTTGAAGGGAAAGAACTGGAAATGGGTTTAGCGAAGCTTGCAAAGGAATTCGATTCATTAGCTAAACCGGATCACGGGAAATATGTGGAATGAAGCGTGAACGAGTTTCATGAATAATTTCTCTTCAGAAGTCAAAAATAAATAAGCAACTTATGAAAAATGGAGGGATTTCCGTGACTGAATTAAGAGATATCATGACAACAGACGTTGACTGTTGCACTGCGGAAGATAATATATATGAAGCAGCAGTCAAAATGAAGAATGATGATGTTGGTGTCATTCCCGTATTAGAAAATAACCATTTAATTGGTGTTATTACAGACAGGGATATCGTCATTCGCTGTGTTGCCGAGAAAAAGCCGAATTCGACTAGAATTACCGATGTCATTTCCACCAATCTTGTAACAGGCACGCCTGATATGTCAGTGGAGGAAGCTGAGGAGTTAATGGCTACCGAACAAATCAGAAGGCTCCCTATCATTGAGAATGACAAGCTGGTCGGAGTTGTGGCATTAGGTGATCTTGCTGTACACCAACAGACAAATTCAATGGCAGGAAATGCTTTAAGTTCAATTTCCGAAGACAGAGACCAAATTCAACACTAAAAACAAAAACTCTGTTAGCTTTTGCTAACAGAGCTTTTATTTTTAAAGATATTTATTGAACCACCCTTTGATTTCCTCAACATGCTGCAAGCGCATTTTTGGAGATCCGCTTCGGGATACTTCATGAGTTTCATCTGGGAAGGAAACAAGTACCGCTTCCTTATTTTGACGTTTTAGGGCGACAAAAAATTGCTCGCTCTGTTCAATTGGACAGCGGAAGTCCTTCTCACCGTGAAGTAAAAGTAAAGGGGTATCCACATCGGAAACATATTTTAATGGAGAGTGCTGCCATAATTTTTCAGCAGAGTTAATGATATCGCCGCCAACTTCCCACTCTGTAAAATAATAGCCGATGTCACTGACCCCATAAAAACTTAGCCAGTTACTAATGCAACGCTGAGTAACAGCGGCCTTGAAACGGTTGGTATGTCCGATGATCCAATTTGTCATGAACCCTCCATAACTTCCTCCGGATACCCCTAAATCTTCTTGATCTATGAAATCATACGTAGCTAAAACGTGATCAACTCCAGCCATTAAGTCTTTATAATCCATGCCTCCATAATCGCCGCGGCAGGCATTTACGAAGTCTTGGCCATATCCTACACTCCCGCGCGGGTTAGTGAACAATACAGTATAGCCTTCATTAGCCAAGGTCTGGAATTCATGTACATAAGTATTGGCATACATCATATGCGGACCGCCATGGATTTCTAAAATGAGCGGATATTTTTGATTACCATCAAAATCGGTCGGTCTCATGATCCAGCCGTGGATGGTAAGTCCATCAACGGATTGGAATGTAATGGGTTCAGCCGTGGACAAATGTTTATCCTTCAAAAAATCCTCATTAACAAAACTGATTTGTTCCTTATCGCCATTGGTAAGGTTATAAGCAAAGAGATCTCCGGGATGAACAGGTGTACTGATGGCCACGACAGCACGGTGGCTTTCGGGATCTATAGTCAGGCCGTATATATGCTGCGGGTCAAGGATTGATGGATACATGGCTCCTTCAATCGAACCATAATATACTCCAGTATTTCCGTAATCACTTATTAAGAAGTAAAAACCTTGGCTATCGTTTGTCCACAAAATACCTGGGTCGACGGCTCCGATCTGGAAATCCCCAATTGCGGAATCGCCTATTTGGACGTCCCATCCATCGGTCAAACACTGAGTCGTTTGATCGATAATAGAATATAACCAGATATTTGAAAAGGTGGCACCGGCAAATTCTTTATTATGGCCAATGAAAGATAGATACTCGCCATTTGGAGACCATTTCGGATCTCTAAAGAAACCTGTACTATCCGTTATCTTCTCTAAAGATTTCGTTTCAATGTCCATGATGAAAATATCGGAAAAAAGTTCATCATCACTTCTTTCTACATCCCCGCTTACGAAGGCAATATGCTGTCCGTTTGGGGACCATGCATTCGGTTGATGATCCACTTTGTTTTCCGTTAGCAATGTGGATTCTCCCTTGAAAATGTCCACTATGACCAGCTGTTGATATAACTGATCAAAATAGCCTCTTCCATCCCATTTATACTTAATCCGGTCATACCTATTAACTTCTTTGGTCAAATCATTTTCTTTAACCGTATTAAGGTTTTCGTCTTCCTTTAACCCGGTAGAAAGCAGCAATTTGGTGGAACAAGGAGACCAAATAGGTTTTGATGCGCCGTTAACGAAATGGGTCAACTGGCGAGCTTCCCCGCCAATGCTCCCAATAATGTGAACTTGTTTTTTTCCTGATCTGTCTGATGTAAAGGCGATATGCTTGCCGTCAGGGGACCAGGCTGGTGATGTATCACGATTATCCCCAAATGTCCATTGCTTTGTTTCATTCGTAATTAGGCTGAACATAAACAGATTGGAAATATATTTTTCCGTTTTTTCATCGATTCTGGTTTGGACATAAACCGCCATACTGCCATCCGGTGATAGCTTTGGATCGGTCACTGATTTCAAGTGAAATAAGTCTCTTGCTGTTATACCTATTTTGTTCATCCTTTTCACCCTTTCATTTCTCATAGTTATCTATTTCGCTAAAGAGAAATATAAATCCTTTAGTAAATGGTAAACGCGTAAGGTTTATTTATCAAGGACGAAAGAAATGAAAAAAATCCGGCCTTTTCGTCAGGTCGGATTATCAGGATATATAGGCAAAAACATACAATTACTTATGCATGTGTCGTGTATGTGGGCGGTGCGGCGGTATTTGGAAATTATGTTCTTCCATCATTTTATAATGTTTTTCAAAGTGTGAAACCATTTTATCAGCTTCTTCTTTTGAAAGCGCGCCATACTCGACATATTTTTGGATCAATGTCTTTTTGTCAGCGAGTATTTGCTTTTGGATCTTGGCGATTTCAGATTTTTGAGCATCAGTGAATTGTACACGTTCCGTTTCTGCTTTATTTTCCTCTGCAGCTGGGTGATTCACGTTGACTAAGAATAGGGAACAGGCTGTTAAACAGATGACTAAAAACTTTTTCATGAATGAACGACTCCTTCTTTTGTTTTTTTGCCTTATTAAGAATTGTGGAACAGTTAAAACCTGATAGTCTCTTCCTTGTAAATGTTTTTCTTTATGGAAGAATCCTTATTTCTTTATTATCATTTACAGCATTTACAGTTTTATGTAAAAAAACAGGTAAGGGTTTGTTAAAGGTAGATATGGGTAATTTAAATGTAAGCAAATATTTTGATGTAATTTCTTACAAAAAAACCTTAAAGAATGGGGGAATATCATGATTTGGACGATTATTGGTGTAATAATATTATTATGGGTTCTTGGTTTAGTCTTTAAAGTGGCTGCAGGCTTTATACATATCTTGCTTATCATCGCGGTCATTCTCATTTTGGTTAAAGTTTTTAAGGGAAGGAATCGAATGTAGATGTGTATCGAATGTCGGATGTGAAAATCTTAAATACCAATGTAAAAGGCGGCCTGGTGAACAGGCCGCCTTTTACTGTAGACAATTTTGATCTCCACTCCAGGCACTCGCTTTCCGCGGGCGGTCCGGGAGCCTCCTCGGGCGCCCTTGCGCCTGCGGGGTCTCCCTTGGACACGCTTTTCCCGCAGGAGTCTCATACCTTCCGTTCCAATCAACTTTGTTTTAAAATTCAGATAGAACCCCTTTTGTCTACAAACTGAGGCGGCCTGGTGAACAGGTCGCCTGTTAAATTTCCATCAAGTTGTCAATCGTAAGGAAGTGGCTGGCCTAACAGTCTCTTATGGATCCATATCGCTGCTTGGGTGCCATCCCCCATTGAAATGGTGACTTGTTCTGAATGGGCAACGAGGTCACCGCCTGCCCAGACTCCTTTAATATTCGTTTCTTTAGTCCGGGGATGAATCACGACATGATTGTTGTCATTGACTTGCACTCCTAATTGTAGGGCTAGGTCATTATTTAGTTTGTTCCCTTTAAACGCGGTGAATGCTTTTTCAGCCTCGACTATTTTACCGGAGACTAATTGTATGCCCGTTAGCTGCTGTTTGTCGTCGACATGAACCTCACAAACTTCTTCTTCGATTACGGGAATCTGATTTTCCTTTAATTTTTCCCTATAATCATCATCAATTTTTGTTTTCAAATGATTTACGTAAATGATATCTTTTGACCAATATAAAAGTGTGAGAGCCATGCCCGCACCCGTATTTCCGCCTCCAAGAACAACGGTTTGCTTATCCATGATCTCATACCCATCACAGTCAGGGCATATATATGTGGATGTCCCAAGAGTTGGATAGATGTTTTTGATTGGAGGAATGTTATCGGTGATGCCGGTACCGAGAAAAATCATTTTTGCTTGATATTCCCTGTCATTCTTTGTTCGGATAAAAAACTTGTCCTGTTTTTTTTCAAGAGATGTCACTGTATCATCCAAGAATTCGACGCCGAATTTTTCAGCGTGCTGTCTGCCAAGCGTCCTTAATTGTTTACCGCTTACCCCATCCGGCCATCCCAGAATGTTATGGTATGCCTTGGCAATGGATGAGCGGCCTTTAGCAGAATCAATGACGATAATATTATGTTTGTATCTTCCGAGCTGTATAGCTGCCTGAATACCGGCTATACCTCCACCAATAATAATGCAATCTACTTGTTTCATGAATTCACCGCCCATAAATTTGGAATAAACCTAGTGTTATTCTATCTGTAAAAAATATACCACTAGTCGCTGGCGCTTAAACAAAAAAGGAGGAAGTCCGCCAGGTGGCGGACTTCCTCCTTTTCAGTTAATGCCTGTATCATTGTTCCTGTATTGGTTCGAGCCATTCTTGTGCCCAATTTTGAATTTCGTTCATTACCGGTGCAAGTGCCTTGCCTTTTTCAGTTAAAGAATATTCAATCCTGACCGGTGTCTCTGGATATACGTCCCTTTTAACAATACCTTCAATTTCCAAGTCCTTTAAACGTTCGGAAAGAATCCTGCCGCTTATCGGGAATGCAGATTCAATATTACAAAACCGTTGAGGGCCATTAAGTAATTGATTGACAATCAATCCAGTCCAACGTTTACTCAAGATTTGCATTCCTTTTTCAAATCGTGGACAAAGTGTCGTATTATTCATCTTATCACCTCATTATTAATATATTATAATGCATTTACCTCATATGTAACAACTTTACCGATAATTATTTAGTTACTAGAGATGTTAAAGTATAAGAAATTTATGAGCTTACTTTAAGTATCATGAAAAGAAATTCGCCTCGAAATTGCCACATTTTTAAAGAAATGCGTTTTAAAAAAATGTGTTCTTTAGGGTTACCGTGAAAAATATGTTATTTTAATATTGAAATCAAAGTTTTACAAATGGAAGGGTTCGTGGGAAAGATGAGTGATTTACTGCAGGAGGCCGTATCCTTTATCAGGACAAGTTATCCGGAATTATCGAAAACGGAAGAGGACATGGATGGCAGGATTGAACAAATCAAAAAGGAAATAGATGATACAGGTAGATATGAACATACATATGAAGAATTGGTTTATGGTGCTAAATTAGCTTGGCGTAATAGCAATCGTTGCATAGGGCGCTTTTTTTGGGAGTCGCTGAGGGTGATTGACAAAAGGATGATTCAAAGCGAAGAAGAAATTGTATCGGCTCTCTTCGAGCATATCGAATATGCAACGAATAATGGGAACATCAGACCTGTGATTACAATTTTCAAACAAAAAAATCATGATCGAAAAGTGGATATATGGAATCATCAGCTTATTCGATATGCAGGGTATGAGACGGAACATGGCGTAATCGGCGATCCAAGTTCAATAGCATTCACCAAGCAATGTATGGCATTGGGATGGGAAGGGAAATTCGGACGTTTCGATATATTACCCCTTGTAGTCCAATTGGACGGAAAAACCCCTGGTTTACATGATATACCTGAAAGTCTCGTTAAAGAAGTTCAAATCACCCACCCTGAACTGACATGGTTCAAAGATCTTCAAATCAAATGGTATGCAGTTCCAATTATATCTGGCATGAGGTTGGAAATTGGCGGTATTACGTATTCAGCTGCACCATTTAATGGGTGGTATATGGGAACGGAAATCGGTGCCAGGAACCTTGCTGATGAAGAACGCTACAATATGCTGCCGGCAATCGGGGAGAGGATGGGCTTGGATATTAAACGTGATTCAAGTTTATGGAAAGATCGGGCCCTTATCGAACTCAATGAAGCAGTCCTTCATTCGTTTAAAAAACACGGAGTCAGCATTGTTGATCACCATACAGCAGCTAAACAATTCAAGAAATTCGAAGAAAAAGAAACCACTTGTAACCGGAAAGTTACTGGGGACTGGACTTGGTTAATTCCGCCTGTTTCTCCAGCCACGACCCATGTTTTTCATCAGCCATATAATAATGAAATAGTGAAACCTAATTTCTTTTATCAAATTCCTCCATATAAATAAAGGTTTACATTAATTGGCGTTGGGTATATATATATCAAGCCAATAAATAAGGGGGAAGGTAATGATGGCATTAGGAAGAAATGTGGTATTACTAGGAGTCGGAGTTGCCGGAGTCTCATTTTTATCGAATAAAACGAACAGAGGAAAAGTGAAGGATATATGGTCAAATGCAAAAGCAAAAACAGTAGGCCTTTGGAATAGGAAGGCTTCAGATTTGGATCCTGTAATTGAAAAGGCAGGTCACCCTGATCCATATGATCATGACGACAATAAAATGGTAGATGAAGGCGCCATGTATGGTGTTCACTATTATAATAATGCTAAGCATGGATAAATTTATCAGGCGCTTGGGGAAACCCAAGCGCTTTTTTGTGGTAGTTTTTATTATATTTTTTAAGCGTTAAAAACTGATAATTGTGAATTCAGGACAGGGAACCAGAGTATTAAATTCGTTATTGTGCTTTAAAAGAATAAGGATTAAGATTAAAGAATCGAAAGGAAGTGGATACGAGTGAGCAGCAGTTCTTATGATCCTGAACCCAGAAAGCAAGAGGAAGCCAATATGATGCTAGAAGTCGAGACTGTTATTCTCCCTGAGTATCTGCTCGAAGAAGGTAAATAAGGCTTTCTCTATAGAAGAGGAGGTCAAGAAATGATTGAAATCTACAAGACGGATGAAAACCGACACCTAAACAAGATCGAGGAAATGACAAAAGGTTCCTGGGTGAACATTGTCGCGCCCACAGAAGCTGAAATAGATTATATATGCACGACTTTGAAGTTACCAATCAATTTCATGAAAGATCCGTTGGATGATGAGGAAAGGCCTCGAATCGAAAAAGAGGATGATAATGTTTTAATTATTGTCGACTTTCCATATTTGACCAAGGACGAGGCGGGCTTACCGATTTTTGAAACAATACCTATAGGGATGATTTTTACCAAAGACTGTTTCATTACGGTATCTTTGAAAGAAACACCGATATTGGCGAATTTCAAAAACAATAAGATAAAAGGATTTTTCACCAATAAGAAAACAAGATTTGCCTTACAATTACTATTTGAGATTTCATCCTATTATTTACGTTACCTGAAACAGATCAACAAGATGACTAATGAAGCGGAACGTGAATTGCATCAGTCCATGAAAAATAAAGAATTATACACTTTCTTGGCTTTGGAAAAAAGCTTGGTTTATTTTACGACATCATTAAAATCCAATCGAGTAGTACTTGATAAGATCCTCCGTTTTAATTATTTGAAAATGTATGAAGAAGATAAAGAATTGCTTGAGGATGTAATCATCGAAAATGCTCAGGCAATTGAAATGGCAGAAGTGTATCTATCCATTCTTAGCGGTATGATGGATGCATTCGCTTCGATCATTTCCAATAATGTCAATAATGCCATGAAGTTTCTAACCTCCGTGACCATTATTTTGACGCTGCCGACGATGGTGGCAAGCTTCTACGGAATGAATGTGGAACTGCCATTTGAACATAATCGGTTTGCTTTCATTTTTACATTATTAATAGCCATCACATTGGCGGGGACGACGGCATTCATTTTTTGGAAGAAAAAATATTTTTAAAATTAACCGGCTTATTAAGCCGGTTTTAGACTGTAGACAAACTCGTTGTAAATCGAGTTTGTCTACAGTTTTTATTAGGGTTTGTGCAATTTGAACATTGATTTCCACTCCAGGCACTCGCTTTCCGCGGGCGGTCCGGGAGCCTCCTCGGCGCGTTTGCGCCTGCGGGGTCTCCCCTGGACTCGCTTTTCCCGCAGGAGTCTCGCACCTTACGTTCCAATCAACTTAGTTTTAACTTTTAGATAGAACCCTTACGCCTAAAGTCTTTATTGTTTTAAAATAGAAATAATAAAACTTGAGGTGATGATGATGCTTTCTAAACTTGATTCTATTCAGCGTGTTCAACTTGAACAGATTATTATAGATCGACTGATGCTTACCGAAACATTTGGTTGAGGCTGCCAAGCCGGGTTCTGTTTATTCCTCAAAAAAATCAGCAAATCCTTCACTGTTAATTCGATCGGAATATGGGTTCTCATCTTTTACATTCTTTGCATCCAAATTTGTTTTAATCACTAAACGGGGACTCTGTGATGCTTCTCTGATGATACGGTCGTTCAACTCTTTAAAATCCGGTACATTCCTATTGCCGGGTCTGTTTGGTTCCAATTAAACCACCTCCATTAGTATCTTGGCAATAAAGGATGGGGTGTATTCATGAATATTATTAGGATTGGGAAGGATAAGGACGGAGGAGGAGATCAAGATGACCAAATGGAACGAGCAAGCAGCTCGCAATAATAATTTAAGGGCAAGTGATTTAAACCCGGCTGGAGCCGATAAAGCAAAAATGGATCCAAAAACAATTGATGGGGATCGATTGAATGATTTAAAGATCCAAAGGGAAATCAGAAAGCAAAATATATAAGGGAAGTCCTGATCGTTAAACTAAAGCGACACAGGTTCATGCAGAGGAAAACGCTTGGCGGATAACCAAGCGTTTTTTTGCGTATCATGAAGACGGATGTTGATTTAGGATTCTTATCAAGAACGCTTTTGCTTTTTAAGTGAAGAGGGTTGAGTGAAGGATCCGGTTTCTTTCGTAGTGGTACCTTGCCCCTCTACCTGAGAAGACCCTAAACGGGTTTGTGAAGCATCTTTCTTGTTTTTTCCATTCATGATTATCACCTCGATATTACTTTCCCTATTTCCTTTGCATCCTATACATATATTGAAGGTGAAAAGGACAGGTTAGAAGGTAGAGGAGGTGTGTGTTGATGTCAAAAATCGGTGTTGAAGAATCATTAACGAATATTCAGGAAGCACTTCGTGAAAAAGGTTTTGATGTTGTGGAGATCAAACAAGAAGCTGACGCCAAAAACGTGGATTGTTGTGTGGTAACAGGTTTGGAAAGTAATGTAATGGGTATAAGCGATACTTCATTACAAGCGTCTATCATTGAGGCAAATGGTTTAACGGCTGATGAAGTGTGCCGCGAGGTTGAAAATAAAATGAACGCCATTCAATAGTTCAAAAAGTGCCTAAACCGATATAAGGTTAGGCACTTTTTTGTTCAAGGTTACTGTGCTATGGAAATGGCCGCATTCAATTCCACCGCTACATTCCCTTTGATCGCCCTGGAAATCATACATGAAGCTTCAGCTTTTTCAGCAAGTTTCCGCGCTTTTTCAACCACTTTTTCTGAAGTCCCCGGTACTAAAATAAGTTCAGGGCGATGAATGATTTTCTTGTAGGTGAATACACCATTCGTAACATCCACTAACGCTTCCGATTGCATGGTCAAGCTCACCTTTTCTATATGGGCTCGCTCTAACATGGCAGCAAAGGTAATGATATAGCAGGTCGATGCCGCACCAAGCAGCATTTCATCGGGATTAGTGCCGATCCCTGGTCCCTCCATTTCAGTTGGAATACTTATCTGTGTTAGAAGATTCCCTGAATGGATTGTGCCGATATCATTTCTGCCGCCTGGCCACTCTGCGGTTAAATGAAAGTGATGTATTGTCATTTTATTACCTCCTTACCATGTCTATAGTGTAAACGATTAAACAGGCTAAGTATTCGATTTTGCTCACTTGGGGGAATAATCATACAGCAGTGGGTCGAATTAAGTTTTCGGTATGCCAATTCAGCAAGCCGACCGTAGCGGTCGAACGGATAGGCATTATTGATATAAAGGATATTGTTGATGAAACAAAAGGCAGAGGCATCAGGCTATTTTAAGCACAATATTGGATAGGCTTTTCTATAATGATATAGACGGTTTTATATAAATAATACTTCATTAAGGAAGGGCTGAAAAGTTGACTACATTGAGTAATATGTTCGATTTGACTAATAAAACGGCTATCATTACCGGCGGCGGCAGAGGATTGGGCAAACAGATCGCCATGGCGTTGGGGGAGGCTGGTGCAAATATCGTCATTGCTTCTCGAAATCTTCCTGTATGTAAGGAGGTATGTGATGAATTGCAACTGATGGGTGTTAAAGCCGTCGCCTTTGAATGTGATATCACGGACGAGAGTGCCATCGACCATGTCGTCCAGGAAACGGTTGCCCAATTTGGCACGATTGATATTCTTGTCAATAATAGCGGTACGTCCTGGTCAGGTCCTCTTTTGGATCTTCCTAAGGATAAGTGGGAAAAAGTATTGAATGTCAATGTTACAGGTACATTCCTGTTTTCACAGGCTGTTGCGAAGGTCATGAAGCAGCAAAATTCCGGAAAAATCATAAATATTGCATCTGTGACGGGTCTTGGCGGGACGTTTCCCGAGTTATTGGATACGATAGCTTATAACACCAGTAAGGGTGCCATCATTACAATGACGAAGGATTTAGGAGTTAAACTTGCTAGATACGGCATCCAAGTAAATGCAATTGCACCTGGATTTTTCCCGACTAAAATCACGAAGAAAATTCTAGAAAAATCCAACTATGACATATTAGGTAAAACTCCGGCTGGCAGGTTTGGCGATGAAAATGATTTAAAGGGCGCTGCCGTATTTTTAGCCTCACAGGCTTCTGACTATATGGTTGGTCATGTTTTGATCATTGACGGTGGAATATCGGCATTAGTGTAAACGTAGGAGAAAGGAAGGAAGAAATATATGGCGGAAAAATCAAATTTTTATAAAGGGCTTAAATTACTAGGCGCACAAAAAGAACAACAGCTTAATGGGAAAATTCAGGATTTACTAAATAATCGAGAGTTAATAGAAGCAGTAAGCGACAATGCCCAAATGCAGATTCCAAGAATAAATAGAATGCTGGAAGCCTCAGAAAGAATGTCCATCATCATGAATTACCCAACAAAAAAAGATGTAGCGGGAATCGCGAAATTAGTGATCCAGCTCGAAGATAAAATTGATAGGTTAGAAGATTTGCTCTCCACACTTGTTGAGGATGGGGGCGGGAACGTCAGAGGTAATGCTTCAGTTCGCAATAAACGCAATGCTTTTTCATCCCGAAGTAAGAAACAGAAGTCAAGTTGGGATTCCATTGAAATGGAAGGGAGTAAAAAAAGGATCGCGAATTTTTTAAACGATTCCTTATTGATAAGTGCACAGTTGCCTGAGTTTGATTCTTTTAGACAGGGGAATTCAAATGTCTAAACGGAAAGTGCCGAAAAATCAATCCAAAACCATACCCAAGTGGAAACATTTTTTGGATATTCCCAATCAGCCGATGCCTCAAATGGGACTGACGCCTAAAATATCAGTGTGGAAAAAAAACAAATCATCGCTTTGGTATTATCCGTCGGCACAAAAAAAATATGATGTGCCGGTTTTTCTTATATATTCACTAATCAATACACCTTTGATTCTTGATCTGTCCCCAGGGAATAGTTTAATAGAAGCTTTTGTAAATGAAGGTTTTGATGTATACTTGCTTGATTTTGGAAGTCCGGGTTTTGAAGATGGCGAAATATCGATCGAAGATTATATCGCCGATTATATTCAAAAAGGAGTGCAGCGTGCATTACGCCACTCTGGCGCATCAGAAATTACAGTAATGGGATTTTGCCTCGGCGGTACAATAGCGGCAATATATGCTGCCATTGCAGACGAGCCAATCAAGAATTTGATTCTCTCCGTTACACCGATAGATTTCAGTGCCTCAGAATTTTTTGATCAGTGGCAGGAAGCATTAAAAGAAGGTACCGTGAATTTCGACGAGACGATTGATATTTATCAAACGATTCCAGCCAGTGCTGTTAAATATGGAATCCGTTTAATTACATCTCCTATCTATATATCACCGTATTTATCATTATTGAATCAAGCGGATGATGAAGAATACGTTAAGAATTGGCGCCGCTTCAATGCGTGGGCCAATGGGCATGTGCCGTTATCCGGCGCAGCTGCCAAACAAATAACCAAAGACCTCTTGATAAAAAATCGCTTGGTTAATGGGGGGTTTAAGGTAAGGGGGAAAAAAGCGAAGCTATCGAAAATTGATGCTAGTGTTTTGGTCATTGCAAGTAAGTATGATCGATTGGTCCCACAGGAAATGATTTATCCGGTAATGGAGCATTTAACATGTAAGGATAAAACATATAGCCTGCTGAAAAGTGGACATGCTGCTAAACAATATTCCGGTGGACTCCCTTATTATTTGAAGGAATGGCTACCAGAGCGTTCTTCACCAATTCAATAGGTTACCGGGGGGAAGTGAAATGTACGTGTTTAACGCCAGTGAGGAAATCAAAATCATGCCGGTTGTAGAATATATAGGCTTTGCGGCATTGATATTTTCAAGATTTTTTGCAACATTTCCCGATTACTAAAGTGAAATATATGAAAGGGCTGGCTCGGTATGTAGGGCCAGCCCCTATTGTCTCATTGAAAATATTTCACTCGTTCTTCAAGTGGTGAGAAGTCTTTATCGCCAGGCTCTGCAGTGGGTTTTCCAAAAGGCATCTGAGCGATGAGTTTCCAATCGCGTGATATATCCCATGTCTTTCTCACTTCGTCATCGATTAAAGGATTATAATGCTGAAGGCTTGCACCAAACCCTTCGATTTCCAAGGACGTCCATACGACAAATTGTAAAATGGCAGACGATTGGTTCGACCAAATTGGAAAGTTTTCGGCATACGTTTTGAATTGTTCTTGAAGCCTTGTTATAGTGGCCTGGTCTTCAAAGAATAAAACCGTGCCATAACCATTTATAAATGACTTCATTTTTTCTTCCGTTTTATCAAAATCTTTGTCACCGACAGCTTTTCTTAATGTGTTTTTCGTGATATCCCATAATTGGTCGTGGCTTTGACCAGTCAAAACAATCACTCTTGCACTTTGGGAATTGAAAGCGGAAGGGGAATATTGAACGGCATGATCGATAACTTCTTTAATCCTTTTATTAGGGACAACACGTTCCTTGCTAAGGGAATAATAAGAGCGTCTATCTTCAATTGCGCTAAAAAAATCTTTAGCCATATATCATACCTCCATTCATTATACCGACTTATTTTGACCTGATTTTATTATTTTATGAAAAGTGAATACGGGTGAAATTAGTTGAATGAAAATGGTTGACAAATTTATCGCTATCATTTATCTTTAAATCAAGATATTTGTATTAAAAGCATTATACATTAGGTTAACTACCTCGAATTCGAGATATTATTTGCTGATTAATTCATCTCCGTAAGGGGAGATTTATAAAGATAGGAGTGGTAAGGATGGAATTAAAAGGATTACATCATGTTTCGGCGATTACAGCTAAAGCGGGAAATAACTTTGATTTCTACACAAAAGTCTTAGGGATGCGATTAATCAAAAAAACGGTGAATCAAGATGATGTTCGTGTGTATCACTTATTTTATGGAGATCAAATTGGTTCTCCGGGTACGGAATTAACGTTTTTTGAAATTCCCAATGCTGCCCGCACTCATGAGGGAAACAATAGCATTTCAGAAATTTCTTTAAGGGTGAGAGATGATGAAGCTCTAGGATATTGGAAAAAACGATTTGTGGAATTCAATGTTGAGCATGATGAAATATCGAGCCGTTTTGAAAGGAAGGTGCTTTCTTTTAAAGATCCTGAAGGGCAGAGGCTACTTCTGGTTTCAGATCAGGATAATAACGGCGTTCAAGGAGGAGCACCATGGGATGGAAGCCCGGTACCGAAAGAGTATTTCATCCTTGGATTAGGACCGGTAAAACTTACTGTACCTAATATTGAACAAAAAGAAAGAGTTCTTTCCGAGGTATTGGGGTTCAGGAAATCAGGCACATATCCTTCTTCAATCAGGGGGCAAAATCCAATTGTCGTTTATGAGACTGGTGAGGGGGGAACGGGAGCGGAACTTCATATTGAAGAAAGGAATGACATTCCTCGGGAAAGGTTGGGGAGGGGTGGAGTACACCATGTTGCCTTTCGGGTGGATAATGAAGAAGAACTGAGAAAATGGGTAGAAAAAATTAGTGAATCAAAATTCGTTAACTCTGGATATGTGGACCGCTTTTATTTTCGTTCACTTTATTTTAGGGAGCCGAATGGCATATTATTTGAACTAGCTACTGATGGACCTGGTTTTGCAGTGGATGAAGCAGAGCAGCACCTAGGTGAGAACCTTGCCCTGCCGCCATTTTTAGAATCAAAAAGAAAAGATATTGAATCGAATTTAAAACCACTGAATACAAAATCAACAAATTAATCAACGGGGAAGGAAGTAATCGGCATGCAAAAGCAAAATGCAGGAATACATCATATAACCGCAATTGTAGGCAATCCTCAAGAGAATGTGGATTTTTATGCTGGAGTGTTGGGGATGCGTATGGTTAAGAAAACCGTTAATTTTGATGATCCAGGCACCTATCATTTATACTTCGGGGATGAATCAGGTTCACCGGGCACTATCATCACTTTCTTTCCTTGGCCTGGGGCATACCGAGGGACAATTGGCTCCGGACAAGTGGGGATTACAACATATGCCGTTCCGGAAGGATCAATGGGCTTCTGGGAAACGCGTTTGGGTAAATTTAACATAGACTTTGAAAAGATTTCCCGTTTTGGCGAGGAATATCTAGGCTTTCAGGACCCACATGGATTGCAACTTGAACTGGTTGAGCGTAAAGAGGGTAAAAATAGCGAGTGGTCATTCGGCGGTATACCAGCTGACAAGGCGGTCAAGGGATTCGGCGGTGCTGTATTATTGACTTCGAAACCGATCAAAACGATGGAACTATTAGAGGAAGTGCTGGGTTTGCAAAAGATGGGGGAAGAGGGCGATTTCATCCGCTTCAAATCCACATCGGACATCGGAAATTTGATAGATGTTAAAAAAACGGTTTTGCCTAATGGGAAAATCGGAGTGGGAACTGTCCATCATCTTGCATGGCGTGCAAGCGACAATGAAGATCATAAAGAATGGAGGGAGCATATCGCAAAGCATGGCTATGCCGTGACTCCCTTTAAAGACCGCCAATACTTTGATGCCATTTATTTCAGGGAAGATGGAGGCATACTCTTTGAAGTTGCCACAGATCCACCTGGATTTGCTAATGATGAAACGAAGGAAACGATGGGAAGTAAATTAATGCTGCCGCCATGGCTTGAAGAAAAAAGGGAGATCATGGAGAAAACGTTACTGCCGGCAGTGCCGAGGGTACTAGAGGAGGATAAATGATGAAGCATATTTTTCAAAAAGGAAGTAATCCAGATGCACCGTTGCTTTTACTTTTACATGGCACTGGCGGAACGGAAACGGATCTTTTGCCATTATCGGAAATGGTTTCACCGGGATCATCCGTACTCAGCGTACGGGGAAATGTACTCGAAAACGGAATGCCCCGTTATTTCCGCCGGCTGGCTGAAGGAGTTTTTGATGAAGAAGATTTGATTTTCCGTACGAAGGAGCTTTATGACTTCTTGGAATCAGCGTCCGGACAATATGACTTCGATCGTGACAGAGTGGTGGCATTAGGTTATTCTAATGGTGCAAACATAGCAGCAAGTTTAATGTTCCATTTCGAAGGGGCATTAAAAGGAGCGATTCTTCATCATCCAATGGTGCCTAGACGCGGCATTGCTTTGCCGTCCCTTTCGGATATACCTGTATTCATCGCTGCAGGTAAAAACGATCCGATTTGCCCGGCCGCAGAAACTGATGAACTTAATCAAATTTTACTGCAAGCTGGTGCTGCGGTGGATGTTCACTGGGAACACTACGGTCATCAGTTAACACGTTCAGAGGTTGATGCAGCAAGTTCATGGTTTCAAAAGAACTTTTTATAAGAATGAGAGGGATGAAGATGATTTCAGTTAATCCTGAAAGCCTTACTGAACGGGAAAATTATAAGTTTTTGACTGGAAGCATCATACCAAGACCAATAGCCCTGGTTACGACACAGTCCGAAACCGGTACAATCAATATAGCTCCGTTCAGTTTTTTTAACATAGTCAGTTCCAATCCTCCGATGATTTCCATTTCAGTTCAACGGAAAGAAGGAGTTTCGAAGGACACGGCCCGAAATGCAATTCAAACAGGTGAATTCGTAGTTCATATCACTGATGAAGATAATGTTGCTGATGCAAATCGAACGGCCAAGGAACTCCCGTCTGACGAAAGTGAACTGGGTCTTACCAATTTCACACAGGCTGTTAGTGATAAGGTGTCGGTACCAGGATTGCAAGAAGCGAAGGTACGCTTTGAATGCACATTGGAGCATGCGATACCGTTGGCAGGTTCGAAGAATAAACCTGGTTGTGATTTATTGATCGGGAAAATAGTCTGCTATCATATAGAGCAGGAGATTTACCATAATGGCCGAATTGACCAGAATGGGCTAAAACCTGTAGCAAGATTAGCGGGTCATACTTATACAAAACTAGGGGAATTATTTGACATAGAACGACCTTAAGGAATATGAAAGAAAAATGGCGTCACCTTTTAAGGTGTCGTCATTTTTTTTCGGTTAGCATTATCTGCATCTAATACTGTAAGCGACTGTTCCAAAAACAGTTCATATCTATGCCAAAGGTGCGATGTTCGTTTGGACTTTAAAGGAATTCTTTACAAACCGAAACAAAACTTGACAATTTTTTCATAGATTGATAAAGTTATAAAAAAATAATTTCTTATCCAGAGAGGTGGAGGGACTGGCCCTATGAAACCTCAGCAACAGGTCTGCAATGACACTGTGCTAATTCCAGGGGGTGAAACCTTGATAGATAAGACCGTACGTGTTTATTTGTCAGTAACGCACTCTTTTTTAGAGTGCGTTTTCGTTTTTTCTGGATGCAAGATAAAGGAGAGTAAGCATGGAGAACAAAAGGAAGCATGATTTTCAAAGGGAAATGCAGGCACGGCATATAATAATGCTATCGCTTGGCGGGGTGATTGGAACAGGTTTATTCTTAAGTTCGGGTTATACGATTCAACAGGCTGGCCCATTCGGCACCATCCTTTCGTATCTGATTGGGGCATTAGTGGTTTATCTAGTCATGCTATGTCTAGGTGAACTGGCAGTACATATGCCCGAGACAGGTGCGTTTCATAGCTACTCAGCTAAATACATAGGTCCTGGGACAGGGTATACAGTAGCCTGGTTGTATTGGCTAACTTGGACTGTTGCACTAGGTTCGGAATTCACGGCTGCAGGATTGTTGATGCAGAGATGGTTTCCATCAATCAATGTCTGGATATGGAGTGCGCTATTTGCCATTTTGGTCTTGGCATTAAATGCGTGGACCGTTAAATTTTTCGCTGAATCCGAATTCTGGTTTGCGTCTATAAAGGTATTTGCCATTGTGATTTTTATTATTTTGGGAGCAGCGGCAATGCTGGGTTTTATTCCAATAATTCATTCACAATCCGCTCCGTTATTCTCCAATTTTACAAGTGAAGGTTTATTTCCGAATGGTGCTTTTGCCATTCTAATGACGATGCTTGCGGTGAATTTCGCATTCTCTGGAACTGAATTAATCGGAATTGCAGCTGGAGAAACTGTGAATCCAGAAAAAACGATACCAAAGGCAATACGTATGACATTATGGAGATTGATTATCTTTTTTGTAGGAACCATCGTTGTATTATCCGCATTATTGCCTATTTCGGATGCCGGCGTATTAGAAAGCCCCTTTGTGGCAGTTCTTGAACGAATTGGTGTGCCGTATGCAGCGGATATTATGAACTTTGTCATATTAACTGCCATTTTGTCTGCTGCAAACTCGGGACTGTATGCATCATCCAGAATGCTTTGGTCACTTGCAGATAAGGAAACTATATCACCAATATTTGCAAAATTGACAAAACGGGGAGTTCCGATAAATGCAGTCCTTTTCAGTATGTTGGGCGGCTGCTTAGCCCTGTTCTCGAGTATTATTGCACCGGATACTGTTTACATAGTGCTCGTATCCATTTCTGGACTAGCCGTGGTGGTAGTTTGGATGAGTATTAGCGTGTCACAGTTTCTATTTCGCAGAAGATATATAAACGAAGGAAATTCAGTAAATGACTTGGCTTATCGAACGCCATTTTATCCACTCGTGCCAATCGTTTCTTTTATGCTATGCCTGGCTTCTTGCATAGGAATTGCATTTGATCCTACACAACGAATTGCACTATATTGTGGCATTCCATTTATTTTGTTTTGCTATGGAAGTTATTATGTGACAAAAACCATAAAGAAAAGAGGAGTAGATCATGAACAATAAAACTAACCCAATTGACGCTATTTTACGAGATCATTCAGTCATGATTTTGGACGGAGCTTTAGCTACAGAGCTAGAGAGGCATGGATGTGATTTGGACGACCCGCTCTGGTCTGCACGTGTATTACTTGAAAATCCAGAAGTGATTTATCAAGTGCATTCTGACTACTTTCGTGCTGGAGCGGACTGTGCGATTACTGCTAGCTACCAAGCCACTGTTGAAGGTTTCGCCCTCCGTGGAATACAAGAAAAAGAGGCTTTGGAGCTAATCCGTAAAACGGTTTTACTCGCAAGAAAAGCAAGAGATAATTTTTGGAAGGAAGAAAATCAAATGCTTAGGCCTAAGCCATTGGTTGCTGCATCTGTTGGCCCTTATGGGGCTTATCTTGCAGATGGTTCAGAGTATGTAGGAAACTATGGTGTATCGGATGAAACTTTAACTGCATTTCATCGCTCACGAATATCAGCGTTGATTGAAGCAGGAGCTGACCTTTTAGCATTTGAAACGATTCCTTCCCTGCAAGAAGCAAAAGTATTATATTCGTTATTGAAGGATTATCCAGAAGTGTATGCTTGGATATCCTTTTCATTGAAAAATGAAAAAGCGATAAGTGACGGCACATTACTCGAGGAGTGTACAAGATTGTTTGGGGACAGTGAGCAAATTGCAGCAATCGGCATCAACTGTACGCCAGTATCATGTATCACGGAAGCCATCCAAGTGTTGCGTGCAAACACGGATAAACCAATCATTGTTTATCCGAATTCAGGTGAAACATATAATCCAGAAACTAAAACATGGCATGGTCAAGAATCATGTAACAGGCTCGACCTGAAATCTGAAGAATGGCACCATGCAGGGGCGCGTTTAATTGGAGGGTGCTGCAGAACGGCACCACATCATATTGAAGATATTTCAAGAAAGTGGCGACCTTCCGTGGTGGTATCCTCCTAGCCCTTGATCTGTTATAAACTGTTATAAGGAATGAAAGTAGTATATAGACCATAAAAAGGAACAGGAAGCGTCATAATCAGGCGGTTCCTGTTCTTTTTGAACTCATTATCCAAATTCGAGTTATCTGACTACTATTTCTTAGGCTAAAAAGAAACCGCTCCAAAAACAGTTATAGGAGAAATTAAATCATATTATTTGTGTGCTTGGGAAAACTAAACAAACAATGAATAGAAAGGAGAGAAATGAGTATGAGCCGTGGTAAAAATTTTAATCACAAAGAAAAAGGCCATCCTGGAAATTTACCTAATAATAGAATTAGCGAAGAGAAGGAACACAGCCGGCAGTATGAACAAATCGAAGATATTGTCACACATGAAGCTTTTAAAAATCGGGAAAAAGAAGACGAGATGCCTTAATATATTGATATTTCATGCGGGGGGAAAAACCATGAGCTTTAGCTATGGTTTTTCTTTCATTACTAATAAATCAAGAGGGAAACAGATATCTATCATACCTTGTTGAAAAGGATGTAAGCTAAATAATAAGCCGACTTTCTTCTATATAAATAATTAAAACTTAAATTTCTCAGTTCGGGGGATCATTAGTTTGAAGTCACTAAGTCGGGTTAGTGAGTAAAATCTGTCTGCATTGTCATTCAGAAATTAATTAAGGGTAACGTCTAAAAAGGGCGAACTTAATTAATCAGAACCGACTTATCCTAACTGGTTAAAACCCTGGAATTTTTACAGCTTTAGGTTTAAATCTTGCCAAGTACATCGTGAATATTATAAGAACCTAGTACGGTTCGTTCCCCATATACAAGTCCAATGCCAATTTCTGCTATGTTTCATTTTGTTTATCGCGATTTAATTCCACTTCTCGTTTTGCTCTAATAAAAGCGACAAATTGAATCGTCTCCTCTTCAGATAGAGAGATTCCATCAACGGCTAGCTTCATATTTGGTAAATCCGTTAATTCCATGACTTGTGATTCTGTGGTAATATCTTTAGCTGGATGATCTATTCGGCCTAGAATGTAATCAGTGGATGTATCATATAGGCTTGCCAATAAATTAATCGTTTCTAATGAAGGGCGGCGGTGGCCCGATTCATAACCTGCATAGGTACTCTTGGCGATTCCGAGTCTGTCAGCGGTATATTGCAAAGACCATCTTTTGGCCTTCCTTAATGTAGTCAATCTATTTAAAATCATCATTCTTATTACTCTCCTTTTATATAAATCCATTATAACATCAATTTGGAATAAGTGTACGCGTAATGAATAATTTTAGCTTGATTTCAATATGAAACATGACTATAATAACATGTGGTGTACGCGTAACATGTACATTTGCAGTGAAACATCCTTTTCTGAAATGATAAGAATGATTGTGAAACAGGGAGGCAATATAGGGGGTAGTATAATGGAGAAGTTGAAGTCGAAAATCAAGAAGTTGATGTTGATTACTACAGGTGGTACAATTGCATCGTTAGAAGGAAAAAATGGACTAGTTCCAGAGATGAGAGCTGACGAAATTTTAGGTCACCTACCGGGATTGGATTTACTATGCAAGATTGATAGTAAGCCTTTGATGAATATTGATAGTACAAATATGCAGCCGGAAGATTGGTCAGAAATGGCACAATCCATCCATGAACACTACCATGATTACGATGGCTTTGTGATTACCCATGGAACAGATACAATGGCTTACACTTCAGCTGCGCTCTCATATATGTTACAAGATTTAGGGAAACCAATCGTCATTACAGGTTCTCAGATACCAATTGCCTTTAAAAAGACAGATGCCAAAAGAAATATCTCTGATGCGATCCGGTTTGCGTGTGAAGATATTGGAGGAGTATATGTTGTTTTTGATGGTAGAGTCATCCAGGGAACGAGGGCCATTAAATTGAGAACGAAAAGCTATGATTCGTTTGAAAGTATTAACTATCCTTATATTGCTACCATATTCAAAGATAAAATTGAGTATCTAAAGCCAGTTCATCCACCAAAGAATAAGGAAGCTAAGTTAGATGCTTCCCTATGTACAGATGTTGCTTTGGTTAAGTTGCATCCCGGTATTAAGCCTGAATTCTTTGATTTCCTGAAAAATCAATGTCGGGGAATCGTAATTGAAAGTTATGGAAGCGGTGGTATTCCTTTTCAAGGAAGAAATATTTTAGAAAAATTGAACGAGTTAGTACAATGTGGAATATCCGTAGTCATTACTACCCAATGTTTAGAAGAAGGGGAAGATATGGATATTTACGAAGTGGGACGAAAAGTGAACAAGAATGTCATCATTCGTTCCAGAAATATGAATACAGAAGCCATCATTCCTAAGTTGATGTGGATTTTAGCCAAGACACGGGATCCTAAAAAAGTGAAGGAAATGATGGAAACACCGATTGCAGAGGACATCACATTCTAGAACAAACAAAGGGGCAAGAGGAAATGTTGATTGAAGAGAGAACATACCGTATCGAGAAAGACTTTCTTGGGGAAAAGGAAATTCCGGCAGATGTTTATTATGGAATTCAAACTCTACGCGCTGTAGAGAATTTTCCGATTACCGGTTACAAAGTCAATGAAGAAATGATACGTGCACTAGCGATGATTAAAAAAGCAGCCGCTTTAGCAAATATGGATACCAAACGGTTATATGATGGTATTGGAAGCGCTATCGTCAAGGCTTCTGAAGAAGTGATTGATGGAAAGTGGCATGAATATTTCATCGTTGACCCAATTCAAGGAGGCGCGGGGACATCGATGAATATGAACATTAATGAAATCGTTGCCAACCGTGCGTTAGAACTTATGGGACACAATAAAGGTGATTATGTACATGTTAGTCCAAATAGCCATGTTAACATGTCGCAATCAACCAATGACGTATTCCCTACTGCCATTCATTTATCAACACTACGACTTTTAGAGCAATTGTTGCAAACAATGAATAAGATGAGTACGGTCTTAAAGAATAAAGCAAAACAATTTGATCATGTTATCAAAATGGGACGCACACATCTTCAGGACGCAGTGCCAATTCGCCTTGGTCAAGAATTTGAGGCTTACAGTCGTGTTTTGGATCGCGATATAAAACGAATCAGTCAATCACGTCAACATTTATATGAAGTGAATATGGGAGCAACAGCAGTGGGAACGGGATTGAACGCAGATCCGCGTTACATTGAAAATGTTGTTACATATTTAGCTGAGATCAGTAACTTGCCGCTTGTAGGAGCAGAACATTTAGTGGATGCAACTCAAAATACGGATGCTTATACTGAAGTGTCAGCTTCATTGAAAGTATGTATGATGAATATGTCTAAAATTGCTAATGATTTACGTTTAATGGCTTCAGGACCAAGAGCGGGATTAGGGGAAATCACACTTCCAGCTCGTCAACCAGGTTCATCCATCATGCCAGGAAAAGTAAATCCAGTAATGCCAGAATTGATTAACCAAGTAGCTTTCCAAGTGATCGGGAACGATAATACGATTTGCTTAGCATCAGAAGCAGGACAACTGGAGTTGAATGTAATGGAGCCAGTGCTTGTATTCAACTTATTGCAGTCAATCAGCATTATGAACAATGCTTTCAATGTCTTTACAGATTATTGTTTAGAAGGCATTGAAGCAAATGAGCAACATTTAAAAGATTATGTCGAACAAAGTGTTGGAGTGATTACAGCAGTCAACCCGCACCTTGGATACGAAGTGGTTTCACGTATTGCGCGTGAAGCGATATTAAAAGGCAAATCAGTTCGCGAACTATGTTTACAATATGATGTACTGACAGAGGAAGAGTTGGATCTGATTCTGAATCCTTATGAAATGACAAAGCCCGGCATAGCGGGAGCGTCTCTTTTTGATCGGCAATAACCAGTATATTAGTAGAAAGCATTAATCTATCTTATTCTTGATGTAATGACTATGCCTTTAGGACCGTTGGTTTTAAGGCATAGTCATTAATTTATATACCTCTGAAAAGTTACCCGACAGTTCGTCAACTGCTTGTGGTAATCAAAAACTGAATATTCCGATATTTTACCGTTGGTCTAATCTTGTATGGGTTTAGCATTCCATAAATCCTCATCTCCCATAGATTATCTAAGGGAGATGAGGAAGTTTGAGCTCAGGAGATTTATATAAAAAATGTGGCTCACTTGAATGGCTTAATCGGTTTTAATCTTCCATTTAAAGATTTTTTTGAACGAAGGGTATGTGTCCAAAGTTCCGATGAATATAAATGGTAAGGGTAAAATAAATGAAATGACATATGCAATTTTTCATTTTTATTAAGATTTTCAATATAGTATAATCAGTCATTTCCAGGTGGAAAAGGAGGATAACTTTGAAACAAGGTAATCGTTTTATCCGAAGCGCTACATTTCTAATGGTCGCATTTCTCATGTTTAGTGGGCAGGCTGCATTTGCTTCATCAGATTCAATATCATCGCAATCCACGCCAGACCTTTTGATTAGACAGATCATGGGTTTAGCCTACGAATCCCATCAATCCATTAGCAGTGGACCATTTTCTGTAGGTGATTCGTTGAAAAAAGTGGAAAAAGCCTGGGGTGCACCGGAAGATTTAAGTACCGTTGCAGCCAATTATTGGAGCCATAATGTTCGATTCCTCTATGACGGTTCAACAGGCAGAAAGACGATTACCGCCATTGATGATTTTGATCCGCAATTGCAAACCATCCATTTATCCATGCTGAAGGAATTGGTCGGTGAACCTGTAAGTGAAGTGGAGCAAGAAGGGATGTTCTATGTCACTTATACCGATTACGCAAACTATAAAGTGGTCTACGTATTTGAAAGCGCCTGGATTAACCCAGATCCAAGATTAAATATGTATACGGTTGAATTTGCGTCAGATTAATAAGTCAAAAAAGGATCGTCCCTTTATTGCAGAGGGGCGATTCTTTGCTACCGCCGGGAGAATGTTATTTAAGAAACTAATCCGTTCTATTCAATATTGTTCAGCCATACATTAAAAAGATGTAAGTAGAATGAATAAGGGGGATTTGCTTTGTCAGAAGGTGTGCATAGTATCATTTTACCTGTTTCAATAAAAACAGTATGGGGATTTGTAAGTAGTATAGATCGCTGGGCACCTCTTGTCCCAGGATATATCAATCATGAGATGATAAATGAGGAGACGCTTATTTGGGAGTTTAAAAGCGATTTGGGATTAATGAAGAAGAAAATTAAACTTGAAGTGAATATATTGGAATGGATTGAACCTGATAAGGTAACATTTAATCTTAAGGGAATAAATGAAAAATTTGATGGGCATGGCTATTTTTTAGCGGAACAGTGCGGAATTGGACAGACTAAAATGACTGGCTGCCTGGCGATTACGGCAAAAGGTACCAAAGCCCCAATCGTTAATGCTTTGTTAAAAACCTACGTTCCCCAAATGACGATCGAGTTTTCTGAGGCAGTTGCACAAAGTCTCCTTGTACAAAAATAGAAATTACATATTGGAGCTGTCATTATTGGATAATGGCACTTGACAATTATACCTTATTGGTATGTATTATAAATTGTAATATTCTTTATAAAGCCTTTGTTCAACTGAATGGGTTTTATAATGGATGTCAGGATAGGATTCATAAGTAATAGGCAGGGTAGGAGGCCTCACATGGAGTATGATAAGCAGGTTAAAAATAGAGTGAAGCGAATTGAAGGACAGCTTCGTGGGATATTGAAGATGATGGAGGAAAACAAAGATTGCAGAGATGTAGTAACACAGTTATCTGCCACTAGATCTGCAATCGATAGGACAATTGGGGTAATAGTAAGTTCCAATCTTGTGGAATGCGTCCGTGAGGCAAATGAATCAGGAGAAAAGAATCCCGAAGAGCTAGTGAAAGAAGCTGTGAATTTATTAGTGAAAAGCCGGTAAGCAATTATATGATTGTTAACTGGAATTTTTAAGACAAAGATTATTAGACAACCTGGCCAATCTGAGAAAATTCAGTGTCCGGGGTGGATGTATTTTTTTAATGGGCCTCTACATGAAGAGGTCCATTTTTGTGAATTCTCTGTTTTCATTTCTAATAAGCAAATCCTTTGATATAAAGAATTTGCATGGTATCCTTAAAGGGATAAAAATTGAGTGAGGGTATGCTATGGAATTTACGCATGTTACATCGGTTTTGCTCGGCCTCGTCATCATTCTAAATATTTTATTTGCCACGATTGTCATATTTTTTGAAAGAAGGGAAGCGAGCACGACCTGGGCTTGGTTATTGGTTTTATATTTTTTGCCTGTAGTCGGTTTTATTTTATATCTCCTTTTTGGAACAAGTTTAAGGCACGCACACTTATTCCAATGGGAGGATAAGAAGAAGATCGGGATCGAAGAAATCATTGATAAACAGATGGAAGAGCTTTCAACGAATCATTTTCCTTTTCGAAATGTTTCTTCGAGTAATTATCGTGATTTGATTTATATGCATCTCCGGAACAATGATGCCGTTCTTACTGAAGATAATGAAGTCGATATTTTTACGGAAGGGAAAAATAAGTTTGACCAGCTTTTTAAAGATATAGAAGCGGCCGAAAACCATATACATATACAATATTACATCATTCAAAGAGACGGCCTGGGTAAACGATTCATTGAAGCTTTGACTAAAAAAGCGAATGAAGGCGTCAAAGTTAGGCTGCTTTATGACGAGCTGGGTTCTAGAGGGATGACTAAACGTTTCTTCAGAGAATTTAGGCAGGCTGGAGGACGAGTGGAGGCATTCTTTCCATCCAAATTAAAATTCATAAACTTACGACTGAATTTCCGTAACCACCGAAAGCTCGTCATCATAGATGGAAAAATTGGGTATGTTGGAGGCTTTAATGTTGGAGATGAGTATTTAGGGCTTAATCCAAAATTTGGTTTTTGGCGTGATACACACCTTCGAATAAAGGGGTCGGCTGTCAAAGCCATTCAAACCCGTTTTATCTTGGATTGGAATCAGGCATCAAAACACCACGATATAACGTATCAGCCTCATTATTTCCCTATTGTAAAGCCTCAAGGAAATATAGATTTGCAAATAGTGACAAGTGGGCCGGATTCTGAATGGGAACAAATTAAAAATGGCTATATTAAATTAATTTCTTCAGCAAAAAAATCGATTCTCATTCAAACGCCTTACTTCATTCCGGATGCAAGTTTATTGGATGCACTCAGGATTGCCAGCTTATCAGGGTTAGATGTGAAAATCATGATTCCGAATAAACCTGATCACCTTTTCGTTTATTGGGCAACAACTTTCAATGCAGGGCAGCTATTAAGAGCGGGTGCTAAGATATACATCTATGATAACGGTTTTATTCATGCGAAGATGATCGTGGTGGACGAAGAGGTCTCCTCGGTGGGGACAGCTAACATTGATGTCCGTAGTTTTAAATTGAACTTTGAAGTCAATGCCTTCATTTATGATGAAGGAATGGCCGAAACACTGACAAGAATTTTTTATAAGGATGTCGAAGTATGCAGGCAGCTTACAATTGAAGAATTTGAAAAGCGTTCAAAGTGGATTCGTTTTAAAGAGTCCATTGCAAGGCTGGTATCACCGATATTATAATTTTTAATTTAAACGGACCATTACTACATGGTCTGCTCAGGCTGTAGACAAATTCGAGAAATGGAGTTTGCCTGCAGTTTTTTTCTGTATGAAATGTTCCAGTTGTTCAGAAATCCGCTCCCTTTTAGTTGTAGACAAAATTGTTATTAATTGAGTTTCCAAAAATCGTTGATTTCCTCTCCAGGCACTCGCTTTCCGCGGGCGGTCCGGGAGCCTTCTCGGCGTCTTTGCGCCTGCGGGGTCTCCCCAGGACTCGCTTTTCCCGCAGGAGTCTCGCACCTTCCGTTCCAATCAACTTTGCTTTAAATAAGATGAAACTTCTTTTGTCTACATACTCAATAATTGAGGCTTCCTGCAGTTTTTTTAAAAATTACGGAGCTTGATTTCATAAATCCGCTCCCTTTTAGTTGTAGACAAAATTGTTATTAATTGAGTTTCCTGAAAATCGTTGATTTCCTCTCCAGGCACTCGCTTTCCGCGGGCGGTCCGGGAGCCTTCTCGGCGCCTTTGCGCCTGCGGGGTCTCCCCAGGACTCGCTTTTCCCGCAGGAGTCTCGCACCTTCCGTTCCAATCAATGTTGCTTTAAATAAGATGAAACTTCTTTTGTCTACATACTCAATAATTGAGGCTTCCTGCAATTTTTTAAAAAAGTACGGAGCTTGATTTCAGAAATCCGCTCCCTTTTAGCCGACTGTCAGCCTAGCCGCATCAAGGCAAGCGACTGTGGGGTCTTGTCTAGCCAGTTATTCGGCAGGAGTGTCGTAAATTTTCTTCAATCCAGAGAGAATTTTAAAAGTATAACCAAGTTTTGTTTTAAATCATGGTACGGGGTGTGACCATTCGGAACGCCCTTTTGATACAATAGTTTATATCGATAAAAGGGGGAAAAGCCGTGAAAACGTTTATTATCACAGGAGCTTCAAAAGGTTTAGGTGCTGCCATCGCCAAAGGGTGTTTGCAGACGAGTGATCATTGCATATTAGTTTCCCGTACAGCCAATCCTGAAATGCAGCGGCTGGCTGACCGATCTGGGAAGAAACTTACATTTATTTCGATGGACTTGAATGAAACTGAAAAGTTACCTTCCTTAGTCAATGAGTTGCTTGCAGTTGTCGATGATACAAGTGACATTTACTTCATTAATAATGCAGGCGTTATTGAACCAATAAAGCCGGTAGGAAAACTTGGTATGGTAAATTTGGAAACAAGCATGCGGGTGAATTTCATGGCACCCATCATATTGGCTGATGAATTCATTAAACGGACAAAGGACTGGAACAGAAAGAAGGTTATGGTGAACATATCATCAGGTGCAGCTAAAAATCCTTATCATGGCTGGGCCGCCTATTGCAGTACTAAGGCGGGGCTAGAAATGTTTACAAGAGT
This sequence comes from Peribacillus sp. Aquil_B1, assembly GCF_022603275.1. Classification (NCBI taxonomy): domain Bacteria; kingdom Bacillati; phylum Bacillota; class Bacilli; order Caryophanales; family Bacillaceae; genus Peribacillus; species Peribacillus sp. Aquil_B1. The sequence continues at coordinate 1,741,847 of NZ_JAKXEE010000001.1, forward strand.
TGCAGGGGTGGAGCAGGATAAAGAGTCTTTCCCTACGTCTCTCATATCTTTTTCACCTGGAGTAATGGATACGGAGATGCAAGGGACAATCCGGTCAGCAGACGAAAGGGACTTTTCCGATCGAAACAAATTTCATCAATATAAAGAGAAGGGCATGTTAAGAAGCCCCGAATTTGTGGCGGATAAACTTTTGCAGCTTCTTGAATCGGAAGATTTGGAGAATGGGAAGTTCTATGATATTAAGAATTTACTTTAATGAATAAAAGCATGTGAAACGAAAATAGCGTGGGGTTGTCTTTTTGGACAGCCTCTTTTTTAAGTGATCAATTATTATATGAAAGATCAAGATATCATTAAGGAAATATGATAATTCGTTCTATCCAATTACCTGAATAACATAAACTTTTTTGGAGGGAGTTTGGAGGGCTATGAATGACAATCATTATTGTGAAAAAAGGTGACAGCCTTTGGGAAATTGCCAGAAAAAATAATATTGAACCATCGAGGTTAATTGAAGTCAACGGTTTGGAATCAACAGCTTTGGTTCCTGGCCTGGCATTGTATATACCTGATGAAAAAGCGGTGAATCGAAGGTATCTAATTAAAAGTCAGGATACCCTTACTAATATCGGCAGTCGTTTTGGAACGAGTGCAATGGCAATTATGGAAGCCAATCCAGGAATCGTTGCAAACTCGCTTAAAGTCGGTACGGAAATTTTGATTCCGTCTCCTTACAAAAATCAATTGATTACACTGGGTTTTGCCTTTCCGACAACTGGTGGAGCTGTATTTGAAACTCTTGAGGAGAATGGTGATAAATTATCATATTTAGCCATTGTAGCTTATTCGTTTACAACGGAAGGAAATGCATACGTTGATGGTGATGATCTCCCGCTAATCGCGAAATGCGAGCAAACCGGGGTGACGCCCCTACTGATGATCCGGAACTTTCAAGATGGTGATTTTGATGCTGATTTGGCGGGTGATGTCCTTGCTAGTACAGTATACAGAGCTAATTTAATCAATAGCATGCTGAATTTTGTTAGGGAAAAAGGGTATGGGGGCGTCAGTATGGACATCGAATTCATTCCACCTGCTCGGCGTTCGGATTATGTGCTTTTTTTAAAAGAACTAAAGGAGGGGTTGAATGAACTGATCCTTCATGTGAACGTACATGCAAAAACAGCGGATAATCCTGATAATCGAATTGTAGGGGGCCATGATTATCGGGGGATCGGAGAGGCAGCCGACCTTGTTGCTGTGATGACCATAGATTATGGGTATCCTACTGGCCCGCCTGAACCCATTTCCCCACTTTGGTGGATGGGCGAGGTTCTTCGTTATGCTTTGATGAATATACCTGAATTTAAATTGCAGTCGGCATTTCCTATGTATGGATACGATTGGATAGTACCAAGCCACGAGACGAAAGCTTTATCTGCTCAAAATGCCCAAAATCTTGCCATTGCAACTGGCGCTGAAATAACTTTTGACACGACTGCGGCATCACCTACCTATGCTTATCAAAGAGAAAATACGAATCATGTGGTTTGGTTTGAAGATATTCGATCGATAAGCGCAAAATATGAAATGATTGATGCATATGAACTGATAGGTGCAACTTATTGGCAGATTGGCTTAGAATTCCCTCAGAATTGGGCGTTTATAGAAACGAATATCTTGATTATTAAATAATGGGTCAGGAGGTGATTAGAAGCGTTATATTTTCCCTTGTTTGGTTGTGCATCTTTTATCAGGGCCAAGCCAATCACACCTAAAAGAATTTAAAAGGAGCCAATATCATTTGACTTGCTATGAACCAATAAAAAGGAGCCATGGAAAACCAAGGCTCCTTTACTTTAACGGTTAACCGAATGGAATGCATGCATCATCTAGGAATATTTGATGACCCATTTGGCATCGAATGCTCATGTTGTTTTCCCTGAAAGTCTTTCTTTTTGATAATTGCATAAAGAAAGGCAAGGAATATCAGGGTGGAAGAAAATTGGAATGTTGTTTTCACACTGTATGTTTCCGTTATATAGCCCAATAGTAAAACAGAGACGGCAAATGTAAGATTGATGACCGCTCCCCAAACGGCATGAATTTTTGCAAGAGTCTTTTCCGAAGCATAATCTTGGAATAGCTTGGCATAGATCACTTCCCGGATTTGTTCCGGGAGACCATACAGGCATGCCAGCAGCAAAGCCAAAGCAGGAATACTGGTAGTTCCAAAAAGCAGGGTTAGCATTGAACTGAGTAATAGCCCGAAAGTGATGAAGAATCCTATATATTTTTCTAGTAACTTGGTAAAACGGATGACGATCCATCCACTGAATATCATGCCGACAAAGTAGCTTGTGTTAATATATCCCCACCATTCCTCACCCAGTTGCAGGTTCTGTTCAACATATACATATATAACGGCAGCCACCCACACGCTTGAAGCCAAAGTAGTTATAAAATCAATGGAAATGAGTGTACGGATAGTTGGGATTTGTTGAATCGAAACCCATCCGGATTTAATCGAAGCCCAGTTTGACGGAACAACAGAGTCCGTCGCTCGTTCCGAGACTTCTATTCTCCTTGTATAGAGCGTTGAAACGGCAAAAAGCATGACTGTAAGCCAAATAATGAAACTGCTGTTGGTACTTATCAATAAGACGGAACCTAGTGGCCATCCTGCTACAAAGATGGTCTGGGTGATCATATTCAAGAAACCATTCGCTTTCATCCGTTCTTCTTTTGGAACTAATTGAGGAACCAAAGCTGCGCTAACCGGGGCAGCGACTCCATCCAATAATGAAATGGAGGCAATGAAGCAAATGACGGCAACAGCAAAACCATGATTGAAATTTGTTATAAAGATTCCGAGTCCAACGAGTAAAATGGACTTCCACCATTGAGATTGTACAAGGATTCTTTTTAAAGGAAACCTGTCGATGACAATAGGGGAGAGTAAACTGCTGATAAACCGAAAAATCGTTGTGGTAAACGGAAGCAAGCTCAAATAAAAGGCAGATCCCGTCAAAGTATATAATAATGAAATCAACCCGACTACATAAAATATATCCCCTAGATTTGCAAAAGCCTGACCAATCCAAAGGTATCGAAACGATGCGTTTCTCATATATACCATCCTTTTTAAGAAAATAAAGTTCATGGTTATTTAGAATGGTAATAATTTTTACACTGGATTCACTCCTTATTTTACTAGATTGCATGAGCCGGGTTGGGCTGTTTTTATATAGATGATTTTACCATAATATGAACATGGGGGTTCTGAAATGCTTGCTGAATATTGAATATGGAATTATACTCCTTAATATATGTAAAAAAGGAGAAAAATTAGATGATTCGACGTTTTGCTTCATATTACCTGCCGCATAAGCGGTTATTCATTATTGACTTCTTCAGTGCAGTGGTCGTGGCTGTACTTGAACTTGCATTTCCGCTAGCTGTTCAGTGGTTTATAGATACACTGCTGCCTGGCGACGACTGGTCTGCAATTGTTTCGGTAAGTGCCGGTTTGTTCCTCCTTTATATCATTAGTACCTTCTTGCAGTTCATCGTAGGGTATTGGGGTCACAAATTGGGTATCAATATCGAGACTGATATGCGTGAAGAATTATTTGAGCATGTGCAGAAGCAATCTTTTCGTTTTTTTGATAACACGAAAACCGGGCATATCATGAGCCGTATAACCAATGATCTATTCGATATTGGTGAACTTGCCCACCATGGTCCCGAAGATTTATTCATTGCCTTCATGACTTTTATAGGCGCATTTTGGATTATGTTGACAATCAATGTGAAATTGGCACTCGTATCGGTTTGTATTTTACCGTTCCTCGTTTTATTAATTGTCATAAGTAATTTAAAGATGAATAAAGCCTGGAAGAAAATGTATACAGAAGTTGCAGATGTTAATGCCCGTGTGGAAGATAGTGTCTCTGGAGTGAGGGTTGTACAATCCTTTACTAATGAAACATATGAAATGAAAAGATTTGCTACTAATAATCGCAGATTCCGTAAAGCGAAACTTCTTGGATATAAGGTTATGTCCTTTAGCTTATCAGGGATTTACATGATGACAAGGTTTATGACCCTTGCCGTGTTGGTGATTGGAGCTTGGCTAACTTTTCATGGGCAGCTCTCTTATGGTGAACTGGTTGCATTCGTCTTATATGTTAACGTATTGTTTAAGCCGATCGACAAAATCAGTGCGTTGATGGAACTCTATCCAAAAGGGATGGCCGGATTTAAGCGTTTTACTGAACTTCTGGATGTCGCGCCTGATGTCGTGGATAAAAAGGATGCAATAGAGGTAACCCCCCTTTTAGGGGATATTTCCTTTAAAGATGTTTCTTTTAACTATGAAGACAAAAAGCCAGTTTTAAAAGGTATTGATTTAACAATTAAAGCTGGTGAGACCATTGCTTTTGTCGGTCCTTCAGGAGCTGGGAAAACGACAATATGTTCTTTGATCCCAAGATTTTATGATGTTAAGGACGGTTCAATATCCATTGATGGAATTGATATTCGTGAGATGACGAAAAAGTCATTGCGCTCACAAATTGGCATAGTCCAGCAAGACGTGTTTCTATTCAGGAACAGTAAAAGAGAACATTGCGTATGGAATGCTTGGAGCATCGGATGAACAAATTCAAGATGCCGCAAGGAAAGCCCATTTGGAGACCTTCATTGAAGGACTTCCAGAAGGCTATGAAACTCAAATAGGTGAACGCGGCTTGAAATTATCTGGAGGACAAAAACAACGAATTGCAATAGCAAGGATGTTTTTGAAGAATCCGCCAATATTAATTCTCGATGAGGCAACCTCTGCACTCGATACGGAGACGGAAAGAATCATTCAGCAGGCTCTTACTGAACTAGCTGAAAACAGGACTACGTTAATCATCGCACACCGATTGGCAACCATTCGAAACGCTGACAAGATCGTGGTTGTTACGGAGGAAGGAATTGCTGAAGAGGGCGGTCACGATGACTTACTTAAGCAGGGGGGCATTTTTGCCAATCTGCATCAATTACAATTTCAAAAATGATAAAAAGCTATATGTCCCATAAGGACATATAGCTTTTTTAATAGAATGGAGTGGAATTCAATTCAGGAAGATTTCACATAGTTTCAAAGGTAGGTAATCGAAAAAAAGATGAATCATTTACCTTTTCCAAAGGATGATAATGCTTCAGCGTACGGAGGCAGGTGTTCTACCAAAAAAGACTTGGAGTCGTTCCATGTCTTTTTTTATTAAAAAAAATCTATAAACTTAGCCTTGGCCAGAGTTGGACGTGCAGTCTATAAAGGCGGGTATTTTTTAAATAGACCGAAATCTAATAGGTTAGCCTATATCAATAGGATTGGCAGTGCATACAATAAAGGGTAGACGGAGAGGCCATATACCAGAAAAGAGTAAGGAGTGCAAATCGTGAAAGTAATGACCATCTTAGGGACTCGACCTGAAATCATCAGATTAAGTCTCATTATAAAGAAATTGGATCAGTATGCTGATTCACATATTCTAGTACACACCGGGCAAAATTTCACTACATCCTTAAGCGAAATATTCTTCCAACAGTTACAGGTAAGGAAACCCGATTATGTCTTGCTGAATCAACAGAAAACACTCGGCGAACAGTTATCGGCCATCTTTAAGAATTTAGAGACCATCCTATTAAAAGAAAAGCCAGACAAAGTATTAGTGTTGGGGGATACGAACTCCGGGCTCAGCTCCATCTTAGCAGAAAGACTGGGAATACCCGTCATTCATATGGAAGCAGGGAACCGTTGCTTTGACCTGGAAGTGCCTGAGGAGAAAAATCGAAAGATCATTGATGCTGTATCAAGCTTGAATTTACCTTACACTCCTCAAAGTAAAGAGAATCTTCTGAAAGAAGGTATCCCCAGCAAAAGGATATATTTATCGGGAAACCCTATTTACGAAGTTTTGAATCATTACAACAATGAGATCGAGCAAAGTGGAATTTTGGACAAAATGAATTTGAAAAAGGAGGATTATTTCCTCGTAACTGCCCATCGAGCCGAAAATGTTGATTATGAAGACCGTTTGATGGAAATTATGAAAGGCATTAATTTGGTTGCCGAAACCTATCAAAAAAGAATCATATGCAGCTTACATCCCCGGACAAAATCCCGCATAGAACTCAGTCCCAATTTAGATGTACATCCACTAATTGAATTCCATGAGCCATTTGGTTTCTTCGACTTCGTTAAGCTTGAAAAAAGCGCTTTTTGTGTGCTGACTGACAGCGGAACCGTCCAAGAGGAGTGTTGCTTGTTCCATGTTCCTGCGGTTACGATCAGAAAAACTACGGAAAGGCCTGAAACAATTGAGTCAGGCAGCAATATGTTATCAGGAATTAATGCTAAACAAATTGTCAATTGTGTGAAGGTTATGGTTAACCAGCAAAAAGACTGGACTTTTCCAGAAGGCTACGACCATAAAAACGTTTCAGATAAAGTGCTTAAAATAATACTGGGAGGCCATGAAATTGATTAAGAATCGAACAATTTTGGTAACGGGCGGTACAGGCTCATGGGGATATGAATTGGTAAGGCAGCTATTGGATTTTGAACCGAGTGAAATACGGATTTTCTCAAGAAATGAATCCAATCAATTCACCATGAAACAAGAGTTTGATAATAATCCGAAATTGCATTTTATTATCGGAGACATAAAAGAGAAGGAAGCTTTATTGGAAGCTTGCCAAGGCGTTGATTATATTTTCCACTTGGCTGCATTAAAGCATGTTCCTGTATGTGAAGATCAACCCATTGAAGCATTGAAGACGAATGTAATCGGAACACAGAATGTAATAGAGGCAGCTATAAGCTGTAATGTGCATTCTGTTGTGAATATATCTACAGACAAGGCTTCGAATCCATCCAATTTTTATGGTCTATCAAAAGCGATGGCGGAAAGACTGATCATACATGCTAATACATTAAACACGAAAACTAGATTCGTATGTATCCGCGGTGGAAATGTCATGGGTACGAATGGAAGCGTCATTCATGTATTCAAAAAGCAAATCAAGGAAAAGGGAAAAATTGGCATAACGGACTTGAATATGACAAGGTTCTTTCTAACCATTCAAGAAGCGATAAAATTGGTATTCAAGGCTACTTTTGAAAGTGTCGGCGGAGAAATTTTCGTGATGAAAATGCCTTCCTGTAAAATTATTGACTTAGCTGAAGTGTTGATAGAAGCATCTGGAAAAACAAATGTAGGTGTAGATGTCCTAGGCATCCGTCCTGGTGAAAAACTCCATGAGATTCTGCTTTCAGAATATGAAAGCACAACGGCGATTGCCTATGACGATGAGTATTATGTCATATTGCCAGCGATTCACATAGATGGGATAAAAGAACATTATTCTAAATATCAGCCAGTTAGTTTAGAAGACTATAACTCTGGAACAGGACTAATGGATAAAGCCCAAATTGAGGAAATGTTAAAGAATGGGGGCTTTATTTAACATGAAGGTACTAGTCCTTGGTGGACAAGGGATGGCAGGCCATGTAATAAAGGAGTATTTTACACAGGACCCTAAGTATCAGGTGACCTATACGTCAAGAGATCCGAATGATAAAAAGGGACTATATCTGGATGTAACTGATGTAACGAGTCTAGAGGAAATCATGGATAAAGTTAAACCTGACATTACGATTAATTGCATCGGCATTTTAAATGAGCATGCTAGCGATAATACGAAGCTCGCTTTTCAGGTTAATAGTGTCTTTCCCCATCAGCTTGTTAAATTGACTGAACGCAATAATGGAAAATTGATTCATATCAGTACAGATTGTGTATTTTCAGGGTTAAAAGGTGATTATACGGAAGATGATGTACCCGACAGTTCCACAATTTATGGCCAATCAAAACATTTGGGAGAAATCATTAGTGATAAACATTTGACTATACGAACCTCCATAATCGGGCCGGAGCTAAAAGAAAATGGAATTGGTTTATTTCTTTGGTTCATGAAGCAAAAGGGAGAAATAAAAGGATACGAAAAAGTGCTATGGAATGGTGTAACGACTCTCGAGCTGGCTAAGGCACTGGATACGATGATCCAAAAGAACATTACTGGGTTATATCATCTTGGTTCAGATGAAAAAATCTCAAAAGCGGCCTTATTGACATTGATACAGAAAATCTTCAAGAAAACCGATGTGGAAATCATTCCTGATTCATTTATTAATTTAGATCGAACCATTAAAAATACAAGAAATGATTTTCAATACAAAATGCCTACTTACGAAGAAATGTTGGTGGAATTAAGAGATTGGATGAAGAAAAAGGAAGAAAACAAGTCGATTGGTTGAATGGGGTAATCCATTCGTCACCAAAAAACTAGATTTCGTTCAGACTGAAAATGGTCAGCTATGCTATGTAAAGACCTCTTCGTGTAGGAAACTTCGCATCGCTTTGGATGAGAAAAGTTCGATCCAAACAATGTAAAAAGTTTACTATCCGAGAGGACTTTTTCTTTTAAAAACAAAAAAGTAATTTTGAAGGTGGCATTACCTAAAGCCGTTGAGTTTTTAAGTGGAAAAGGCTTCTTTGTGAAAGCGCTATCATTTTATTGACTTTTAATAAATAGAGTAATTCTTCAGAAATAGTTTAACTTATGAATACTGGACGAAGGATGTTAAAAGAACATCGTTTCGATAGAAAACTTTTTAGAAACGGTCCAAAATAAATGACCACTGATATTCTCCCGAAAATTTAGGTTTTCGGGAGAAATGATAGATTAAAAATGCAACCTTTTTTAGTGCGTCTTTAATTTTGATTGCAGCGTCGGTTTGAGGTGTAAAGGAGATCCATACACAATGTGGTAGTGGTTTTAAAGGGGAAGATGGGGAATATCATTGTAACTACTTCTTACTCGAGAAGGAATAGGTTTCGGATAACCCTTGGAAAATATCAGTCTTTGGATACCAATTCAGTGATTGCCGTGCTTTCCTGTTATCAAGGCAGCTGTGTTTGATATCTCCTGTTCTTGCGGCTGAATGGAGTGTACTCACTTTTGAACCATGAATTTGTGTGAGCATTTCCAATAGTTGATTTACTGATGTTTTCTGTGCAGTGCTGACCTGGATCGTTTCTTGATTACCACGATTCACCGAAGCGATGTTAGCATGCACTATATCTTTCACATATATAAAATCACGAGTTTGTTCACCATCACCGTGAATGCTTAAAGGCATTCCTTTTTTGAGTTTTTCCAAAAAGACTGCGACGACTCCGCCTTCGCCTTTTGCGGTTTGTCTCGGCCCATAAACGTTTCCATAACGGAGAATCGTATAGGGGAGCCCATATAACTGATGAAACAGGCGGATATATGATTCGGCAGTCAGTTTTGATAATCCATAATAAGAAATGGGTCCTGTCGGGTCATCTTCGGAAATCAGTTCTCTCTGTAAATTGCCATAAACTCCTGAGGTTGAAGAAAAGATCAGTTTACTTACAGAGGATTCATGACAAGCCCGAAGAATATTAATAGTTCCATTAATGTTCACATCAGCATCATATTGGGGTTCAATTATGGAACGGCTCACATCAGCTTGTGCAGCCAAATGGAAAACGACATCCGGCTTTTCCCTCGCGATGATTTGAACAGCTGCCTCACTGCATATATCTTCAGTATGAATGATGGCATTTGGATGTACATATTCTTTGTGTCCGGATATCATGTTATCCAATACATGTACCTCGGCTCCATTTAAGATAAGTTCTTCAACGAGATGGGAACCGATGAACCCAGCCCCTCCTGTCACGATAGCCTTCATGCATCATGCTCCTCTTATATGTTTTTAGTATTGTATGTTATACGGCCAAAAATGGCCTAAACAGGTACCTAGCATTGCCAAAAAAGAAAGGAAAAAGGAAAAAAGAGAAAAGTGCTGACGCAATCAAAGCGGTCAGCACTTTTCGATGGACATCAATTATTTCTCTTTTTGCAAAGTGCGTTTTCATATACATTTAGCACTTTTTGAACGGCTTTATCGGGTGACCAATGATCGATCCCCCACTTTTGGGCATTTAATCCAAGGTTTTTCAAATAGGATTCATTCTCCAATAAGTAATTGATATGCGTGGTCAACATCTGTTCATCCCCCGCAGGTGATAATACACCTGTAATTCCATGTTCGATGATTTCGGGCACTCCTCCCACATCACTGGCAATGACTGCTTTTCCGGAAATTTGCGCTTCAATAACAGACAACGGCTGATTTTCCATCAAGGTTGGAAGAACGAAGATATCCGAAAGAGATAACAAATAAGGAACATCATCCCGCCTTCCCATAAAAATCACATCACTTTCCAAGCCCTCGGCTTTGCTTTTGTTTTTCAACTCGATTTCTTTGGGACCATCCCCAACAATCCAGCAAACCCAATCATCTCTTTTTCTTTTTAGTTCTGAGAGTGCGCCTAGCAAATGATGCACCCCTTTAAACTCATTCAGGCGACCTGTATAGATAATCACTTTTTTATCAGTTGGGCGTTGGATGTCGGTTTTTTCGTCGACTCGCTTCATGAAGGATTCGATGTCATATCCATAGTGAAAAACACTAAGTTGTTCTTTCGGCACTTGAAATTCATCCGTTAATATATTTCTCATCCATTCATTGGCTACGATCGTAAAGTCAGCCGAGGTCGCACCTTCATATTCGAGTCGGTTAAAATAATCACAACCTTGTTTTGCGTAGCTTTTATTTAGCGTATTGGAGCTGTAGTGCGCGCTCCTTAGCTCGTGAGCGACACAACCATGAAGGGTAGCGACCAGAGCAGTTTTTTCGGATCGTATCCGGTTAATGCAGACTGTCGAAAATATATCTTGTGTATGAATGACATCATATTTTTCCAAACCTAAATTATTAGCTGCTAACTGAAAAAAATCACACTTTGAGGCATAATAAGCAATCACTGGATCACTATGGAGGGGTGAATCTTGTTGTTCCATTAATACTTCTGGAGGCAGTGAATCCCTATCTACCCTACGATTTTCGTTAATGATATGAACATATTCATGGTTTTCACCATAGCTTAGAAAATCGACCTCATGACCAAGAGTTACAAGCTTTTCCTTTAATTGCTGCATATAGTTCCATACACCGCCAACATGTGGTGTTACCCAAAAAGTGGCAAGTAATATTTTCACGGTAATCTCCCCTTATCATGCTTTTGATACTCCATTTTAAGTTATCTCTTTATAACTATTCGGGGAAAAAATGATGCTATAGACGAATCACATGTGTTTATGTAGCTTATTTAAGGGATTTCCAAGTTATTTGAATATCATTTCATAAAAAAAGTGCGAGTACTTGTCCACTCAAGAAGCACTCGCCGTCAATATAAAGAAGGGTAAATTAATTATTCTTCATTGCCCTTAGAAGTATTTAGTTGGAAAAAGCAGCTGCGTAAAAGCTTTCTGGGCCAGTACGAGTCGGTGCGACGACAATTCCGCCAGGTATACTTATGAACGATTGATATACTAAAAAGTTATTAGGGGAGGGTGGATTAAAGTCCGCTCCTGCAAGGGTGATTAACGTTTCGGAGGCAACACCTAAACCTGCAACGGGTAATGTTAGCTGTGCTGAATAAACGAGTACTCGTCCTACGCCTGTCCCTCTATAAATTTCAATGTTGACAGGAGTTAATATAGCAGCTAGAGAGCTAAGAGTTGCGGTGAAAGTGAATTCCACCCGAAGGTTCGGTCCAGCACCCGTAGTATTAAGGCCCAATGTTCCGAAGAGTGCAGGTGTAGCGGTAACCGGAACCGAGATGGAATCCCGATAACTTGCATTCTGCGAGGTTTGTGCATCTAAAAATTTTCCCAAATTATAACACCTCTTTTTGTTGGAATACTCTAACATATTAATTTGAGAAGGTTTTTGTATAGACAAGTTATTCATGATATGAATATTTTTATCTAAAAGTATATTTGGCATTTCCCTGTTGCAGCATATTGACCCATTATGTACAACCCTTCTGTAAAATCCACTTCCTAAATATCCCTATATATGGAAACGGATACTCCCACATTATCCCCTCAAAAAAAGTCCAGCATTTTAAGATATTGTTCATCCTTAAGTGTAAGCCCTTTTGACGGTAGATGTGAGAGCAGCCCATAGCAATAGAGGGGTTTTAACATAGTGTAATAAGAGACTGTGTTTATGATTACTATGGATTTATAAAATAACTGCTAATGGTGATTTTTAGAACTAGTTAAGAGCGATTGTTCCTGCTGACCCAATGTGTCAGAAAAAATACCAGTATATCCGGTATCCTTTTATCAATGAAAATCTGGATAACCTTGAGTTGATTAAAGCGGTTATTAATATCAATAATGATTGGATGAGGAATCAATGAATCAACAAGGGAAATTAATGATCACAGGGGCTAGTGGGTTTACAGGCAGGCATGCATGCGCACACTTCCTGAAATCAGGATTTGATATTACGGCGATTTCAAGAAAAAAGATGAATTTTGATGGTAGGATACATGCAGAATGCTGTGACCTGACAAATGAAAACGATGTAAAGAACCTCATCAAAAGGACCAAACCTCAATACCTTCTTCATTTAGCCGGACAAAACCACGTTGGGGAGTCATGGTCGGAGCCCGTAACGACTCTTGAGGCAAATACCATGTCCACTGCATATTTAATTGATGCAATTCGCAAAGAAAGTCCAACCTGTAAAATGGTGATAGTTGGCTCAGCTCTTCAAATAGATCCTGGTTCAATCTCTTCCATTCCACATCCTTATAGTTTAAGTAAAACACTTCAAGTACTTATAGCACAATCATGGGCAGTTTTATATAACATGGACATCATCATTGCAAAACCATCCAATCTAATTGGACCTGGATTTTCAAATGGGGTATGTTCCATTTTTGCGAAAAAAATCGCAGATATGGAAAGGAAGGGAATGGAAAAGGTCCTTGAGGTCGATAATCCGAATGACCAACGTGATTTTCTGGATGTAAGAGATGCAGTGAGAGCTTATGACTTTCTTTTGAGAAAGGGGCGGTCTGGAGAAACGTATGATGTGGCTTCAGGTAATAATCGTTCTTTAAAAGAAATCATAGAAGGCTATAGGTCGGTAACAACAGGTGATATCAAGGTCAATTCAAAACGAAATGATTTAATCGAAAATAAAGCGGCAATCGACCCTATTAAGCTAGTGAATTTAGGTTGGAAGCCAAATATCCCACTTGAATCATCTTTAATGGACATCCTTGCCTTTCATCGTGACTTAATGGAAAAGTGATAAATCAATTGTAGGAATTTGAAAAAATACACTATTAATTCTTCAGGAGGGTGGGCAATGGAGCCGAAAGTATCAATCATTATTCCGTTTTATAATTGTCCCTATATAGATCACGCCATTCAAAGTGCGCTTGATCAAACATATAAAAATGTAGAGGTCATTGTCGTCGATGACGGATCGACAATTTATACTGAAAAAATCGAGCCGTTCTTGGAACAAATCCGTTATTTAAGAAAAGAGAACGGGGGAACTGCTACGGCATTGAATCATGGGATACGTGCTGCTACGGGAGAATATATCGCTTGGTTAAGCTCGGATGATTATTTTCTTCCTGAAAAGGTGTCACTGCAAATTTCGTTTATGCTCGAACATAATGCTAAGGTGAGTTTTACGAATTTTGATAGTATAAACAAAAATGATGAAGTCATTCTATCTTGGACCGGCGAACGCTTTTCCGATATTGAAAACGGAGTGTACCATGCTTTTTTACTTCGTAATGCCGTGAATGGATGTACTGTCGTTTTGAAGAAAGATGTATTCGATGCGGTTGGTTACTTCAATCCATATCATCGTTATACCCATGATTATGAAATGTGGCTTCGTTTATTGGTAAATGGTTATAAAATGTATTATTTGGATGAAGTCTTAACGAAGTTCAGGATACATGAAGAATCGGGTACAAGCAGATTCCAATCTGAAATGTTAAAAGATATTCTTACGATTGAAACCCATTACCGGCCCATTCTCAAAAAAAATTTAAAGAACCTATAGTGCATGATTTTTTTTATAACTAGAAATGGAGGAATCATTATGTCTGAAGGTCTTCTCGATATATTTATGCATATCCCCAAAACAGGTGGAACGACTTTAAATGAAATATTTAAAAAACAATACAAGCTTAACGAAATATTTGATCATGACTCATTTCAAATGAAAATGATGAAAATGGACGAATTAACAGAAGCGGAAAAGAGGAATATCAAAGCGATTACAGGTCATTATTTCTATGGGGTACATCAGGAGTTTTCACGGCCATTCAATTATTTTACGATGTTACGTGACCCGGTAGACCGTGTCATTTCTTCCTATTATTTTTTGAAGGATTATCCTGGCTATGAAATGGTAAAAGACATGACCTTGGAGGAGTTTGTAGTCAAAGGGCCTGAAGCACCCAATTTACAAACATTGATGGTATGTGGCAGCCAGGAAATACCTGACATTGAAAAAGCTAAGGGAAACTTAAAGACATTTGCTGTGGTGGGAGTTACTGAGTTGTTCAATGAAACACTTTTTTGCTTAAAAAAGGAATATGCCTGGGGGGATATCCATTATACAAGAAAAAATATTACTAAAAATCGCTTGACCAAAAAAGAAGTGCCATCGGACTTAATTAACTTGATTAGAAAATATAACGCATTGGATTTGGAATTATATGATTTTGCTAAAAAACTTCTTTACGAAAAACTTCAATCACTTACAGTAGACGAGCAAAAGCAATTGGAAAAATTCCAAATGGAACAGAGCGCCTCAAACTAGTTCCTCATATGACAGTCCCCGATAAATTAAGAAATCGCCGGAATGGAAAAATTCCGGCGGTTTCTTTTCACTTGGAATCTATTCCTAAGGACTCTAGCATATTGATGAAGTTTTGAGCATACAAATCAGGACTAAAATGAGTTTTGACGTGCTCAAGGGCATTTGACCGGATGCTTTCCCTTAATGTCTGGTTATTCATTAATTCCTTTGCCTCCCTGACTGCATTATCGATATTTCCTAAAGAATAAAACTTCCCCGTTCGATTATGAATGATTGAACTCCTTACCCCATCTGAATCCGTCGTCAGCACAGGGCATCTGCAGCTCATCGCTTCAAGGAGTGCATAAGGGGCACCTTCAACTTTTGAAGTGGAACATAAAAATCCTCCGGAATCCCCAATTTCCGAGAAAAAATCAGCCATTTGGGAATTTGGGACATTTGAATGCAAAGTAAGCTTTGAGCTTAAATTTAACCGTTTTATTAATTTATTGAATTTATCTCTTTCGATAGGGTCACTTAAGGTAGGATCTTCGAACATAAGTAATTGTATTTTCGGATTATGATTGTTAATTAGTTGATAACCGATCTTGAGGAATTCACTCCAATTTTTATTATCTTCGATCCTTCCTATCCAAGCCACTTTTCGATAGCCATCTAAAGGTGTGGGTTTGTAGCAGAATTGATTTGTATCAAAGCAATTATTAAAACTGAACTTTGGGAACGTTGGGTAAAGTTCATCTAATAATTGCATGATATGAGGAGTCTTTGGGTTAAGGAACCCATCTGCATGGGCATTGACATCTGGGATGGCATTTGAAAGAGCCGATCTTGCCACATTTTTTGGACCGTAACCCTGGATTTCGATAATCATCTTTCCTTTATACCCCATGGACCTGAATCTCGGTAAAGTTTTGAAATCTGAAACGACAACGATAGCGGAATAATCTCCATCTTCCAAAATTTTTTGGATTTCAGCATCATCATTCGTAATAAAAGTTGGGGCACTGTGGTCATTCAAGAAATTCCTTCTGTTATCATAATATAGATAATGAGCATCGATACCGTATTCTTTTAGTGCGGCAAATCGTTGCCGATTTAATGTTTCCACTCCACCACTTGGAACATAAAAAACAAACAATATATTCATTATTCCCCTCCTTAAAAATAATGGAGCATCAGGTTTCATACTTAGGTTGGATTTACCTTTCCAGGCAACAGTCATCACAAATCGATCCATTTTGAATGGATGTGTCAAAGAGCCTTGTAATATACGTATGATTAACTAATTGGATTTATAGCCGTTTTAATTTGGAATGACTCGTTTGGGAATAGTTCATAACTTAATAAGTGTGAAATAAATATTAAAAGGAAAATGAATGATTCATTATGAAACGGATAGCCCTTGATGCTTACGGAATACATGGTAATCAATTGAAAGGCGGTTCATAAATGTCTAAAGTATCGATTATTGTTCCATTCTATAATTGTCCATATATCGATAAAGCTTTGGAAAGCTTGTTCAACCAAACCTACAAGAATATGGAGATTATCGTAGTCAATGACGGTTCTACATTATATTCAGAAAAAATCGATCCGTTTCTGGATAAAATAATATATATCAAAAAGGAAAATGGGGGAACGGCCAGTGCATTGAATACCGGCATCAAACATGCAACAGGTGATTATATATGCTGGCTTAGTTCAGATGACATTTTTAACCCTGAGAAGACAGAGATTCAGTTGAAAGCAATGGAAAGGGAAGATGCATGTTTCAGTTATACTAGTTATTACTGCATTGATGATAATGGAGAAATCATTACTCCGATTATAGGGATATTCCCACCTAATCAGCTTGAACTTATTAAAGCAATGATCCGAGGAAATATTATTAATGGCTGCTCGGTCATGATTCACAGAAAGGTATTTGAGCTCATCGGAGTATTTGATGAGTCGCTTCTATACACACATGATTATGATTTATGGTTGCGGATCCTGCAAAATTTCAAATTTCACTTTGTGCCTCAACCGCTATTACTATATAGGATTCATACAGAAATGGGCTCTAAAAAGTATGAAGGACGCATTAAAATGGAAAATAGGCTGGTGGTTAATCGACATCATGCCAAAATGAAAAAATTATTGGTAAATGAACTTAGGAAACAACAATAGGTGAGCATGATGTAAAGGAGGTCCCTGTGTTTATAAAACAGGGGCTTCTTTAGTTGTTGGAAGGGCCTGTCTTTCTTACGGGACCTCGGGGTGGCCAAATGAAATTTCCAATTTCATATATGAGTCTATAACATACATAAAGCTATTTGCATATCTTATAGAAATCATTTATTTTCCTTAATAAAAAGGGACTGTCACCAATAAAAGCTTATGTCAGGAAGGGCTTCATTGCGTTAATCGACAGTGGACGAGCGTCAGTGCATTGGTTGGTAACAAGGGACAACAGGTACGTTATAAAAAAAGGAATGCTTTGTAGGAGGAGAAAATGAGAAAACTCATTATATTTGCGTTTATCGGATTTCTGGCTCAGCTGATCGATGGTTCATTAGGTATGGCATATGGGGTTACATCCACATCGATGTTGCTGACATTCGGAATCGCACCGGCAGTGGCCTCTGCATCCGTTCATCTATCAGAAGTCGTGACAACGGCCGCATCAGGCATTTCACATATGAAGTTCGGGAATGTCGACCGCCAGGCCCTTTTCAAATTAATCATACCTGGATCTATCGGGGCATTTGCAGGAGCGTGCTTTTTAAGTAACTTACCTGGTGATCTGATAAAGCCATACATTTCGATATTTCTGCTGATTCTTGGTGTGTATGTACTTTTCCGCTTTTTAAGAACGTCTAAGACAAAAAGTGAAAAGAAATCAATTAATCTTACAAGAAAAAAATCGATCACCTTGGGATTGATAGCGGGCTTCGCAGATGCAACGGGTGGGGGCGGTTGGGGCCCTATTACAACTCCAGTCCTATTATCCCAAGACGGTGTTCCTGCCAGAAAAGTGGTTGGTACAGTTGACACGAGTGAGTTTGCAATTGCTGTTTCTGCAACCATAGGGTTTCTCATTGCGTTAGGTTGGCAGGAAGTGAATTGGTTTTGGGTAACCTCCCTGATGGTAGGAGGGATTATTGCTGCCCCGATTGCTGCATGGATCGTTACGAAATTGCCATCTTATTTATTGGGAGTCCTTGTCGGGGGTTTTATCATTTTGACGAATGCTCGAACGCTGCTTGCCACATGGTCTCTTCAGGATCATTGGGTCACCGTCATATATATGCTGATATTGATTGGGTGGGCAGGTTCTTTGGCATTTGTCATCCGGAACAACAAAAAGGGGTTCCATAAAGATTAAAGGGGAGATAGTGTGAGTAAACAGGAGAATATCCATCAACATCCTTTTTCCATTACGAAAGAGCTAAGGCAAGCTCAGCACGGACATAAAAGCTATATTCTTTGGTTTACTGGTTTATCAGGGTCAGGTAAGTCAACCATCGCCAACATGGTCGAGGGAAGACTGCATGAGATGGGAATTTCGACATATATTTTGGATGGAGACAATCTGCGGAATGGATTAAATGAAGACCTTGGTTTCAGCTCTGGTGACCGTAAAGAGAATATAAGGCGAATCGGAGAAGTCTCCAAATTATTTGTGGATAGCGGAATAGTAGTGTTGGCCACTTTCATTTCACCTTATGCGAGTGACAGGGAGGAAGTAAGAAAAAAAGTACAACAGGATGAGTTTATTGAGATTTATGTAAAGTGTCCCATCGAAGCCTGCGAGAAACGGGATCCCAAAGGATTGTACAAGAAAGCTAGAAGTGGGGAAATCTCCTCCTTCACAGGCGTTTCGGCTCCATATGAAGAACCGGAAAATCCGGAGATACTAATTGAAACCAGTCAATACACCATTGAAGAATGTGTGCAGCAGGTCATGAGTTATTTAAAGGACAATGGTCTTTAATATCGATATGGCCGAATTTGATAAAGAGAATATGAAACAAACCAAATCTAATGATTGAGGGGTTATAAATGAAGGTTCAAAGAACCAGTATCGATCCACATGGCGGGAAATTGATTCAACGTGAATTATCAGGAAATGACCGTGTGGAATACTTGGAAAAGTGTAAATCCTTATCGTCCCTGACCATCTCGAAATGGAATGTTTCCGATCTGGAAATGATTTCAAACGGTGCGTTCAGCCCGCTTGTTGGATTCATGGGAAAAGAGGATTACCGAAGTGTCATTAAGGATATGCATCTGGCAAATGGCTTGCCATGGACGATACCGATCACTCTTCCTGTCACGAAGGATGAGGCAAGTCGGCTGAACATCGGCGATGAGGTCGCTTTATACAGTGATGACGGTGAACTTGCTGGTATCATACAGGTGGAAGAAATGTTTGAATACGATAAACTGGAGGAAGCAAAACTCGTATATAAAACTGACGATCCCGATCACCCGGGGGTTAAAAAGCTGTTTGGACAAGGGGATATCTATGTTGCCGGACCCATTTATTTAATAAATAGGTCATCGCATGGGCCATTCGGGGAATTTCATATGAGCCCTTCCGAAACGAGAAAGGTGTTCACGGATTTAGGTTGGAATACTATTGTCGGTTTTCAAACGAGGAACCCAGTACACCGTGCACATGAATACTTGCAAAAAACAGCATTGGAAACCGTTGATGGACTATTATTGCATCCTCTTGTCGGTGAAACGAAAAAAGATGATATACCTGCGGATGTTCGTATGGAAAGCTATCAAGCCTTACTAAATGGCTACTATCCAATGGATAGGGTTTTACTTGCCATATACCCAGCAGCAATGCGCTATGCAGGGCCTAGGGAAGCAGTATTTCATGCAATTGTTCGAAAGAATTATGGGTGCACACATTTTATTGTCGGCCGAGATCATGCGGGTGTAGGCAATTATTATGGCACATATGATGCCCAAGAAATCTTTAGCCAGTTTGATCCGCTGAAAATTGGCATAAAACCTCTTTTCTTTGAACATAGCTTTTACTGCAAAAAATGTTTGAATATGGCTTCCCTGAAAACATGCCCCCATAAAGATGAAGACAGGTTTATATTAAGCGGGACCAAAGTCAGGGAAATGCTGCGGAACGGTCTTGTCCCGCCACTTGAATTTACACGTCCAGAAGTGGCTGAAGTTCTTATTAGAGGCATGAAGATAAATGAAGGCGAGTAAGCTATTGGAAACGCGGGGAGACCTATGATGGTATTTTTGAAGCGGTAAACAAGAGTCCGATTTCAGCTTGTATGAAATCGCTGAAGAAGGACGGAACTTATCTAAATGTCGCCAAGCCGTTACCCGGCGTTCGAATGCTATGGACTAAATTGACAACAGGCAAGAAGCTGATATTGAGCCAAAATTCCCCTGAAACCCCAGAAGCTCTAAACTTCCTCAAAGAACTTGTTGAAGCGGGGAAGTTAGTAGTGGTCATTGACAGATATTATGAGTTTGAAGAAATGGTTCAAGCCCATAAATATGTAGAGAAGGACACAAGATGGGAAATGTCGTCATGAAATTGGAACATAATGACAAATCCGAAAAAATGAAACATGGTAAGTTTTAATAAAGCTAAGGGATGCGTTAATCATAAGGTTAGCCGGTTTATACTGGTTGATCTTTTTTTAAAATGGAAGTCTGATATATGTCAGGGCAGTACGTACGGTGTTAACGAGGTGTGCCTCTGGAAAGATATAGATCTAGTTTTAGCAAAGGGGGTGGAAAAATGCTCCAATATTAGAGACAAAACGGTTCGGCTTGAGAGAATTGGCTGAAGGGGATGCATTGGATTTATTAAAATGTTTTTCAATCCAGATGTATTATGATATTATGGGCAACCTCCATTAACAAATACGGATCAGGTGAAGCAAATCATTACGAATTTTTCAAAGACTTTCGTTGAAAAACCTTGTATTAAGTGGGGAATTGAAAGGAACGGATGGCATTTTTGGAACGATTGGATTTCAAGAATGATTCCATGAACATAAGAGAGCAGAACTGAGCTATGGTTTTAAATAGCTTGATATAACGCGTATTGGAGCAATTGTTTGTATTGAAAATAAAGCATCCAATAAGCTGCTGACAAATTTAGGCTTCAAAAAAGAAGGGAGATTGAGAGATTATATCATTTGATACTACTCCATACTCTTTATCATCGGTAAGGCCTTAATGAATTAACAAAGTACTAGAAACACTCGCGCCATACTCACAGACATAAGGGAAGTTGTTAACTGTTTATGGAAAACAAAAATGAAAATTCAGATATATATTTTAAAATTCATTGTTTTCCTGTAAGATAACAATATATAAAAACCCTGTCGACTTGTCGACTTACTTAGAAAACGCGAGGAAAACATACATTATGGAATTCGAAAAAAGTCTTGAAAAAAGTTGGAGCAATCAACAAAACATAGGTTTAACAGCATATTTAAAGAAAATGAAGGGCGAAGCTAGGGAAAAAGACAGAATAGATTATATGGATTCCCTTGTTTCAGCTATAGGTGGGCTCATTGCTATTATCATGATTAGTTTTATAGCTGTCCATTTAGGATATCCTATGGCATTAGCTCCTCTTGGGGCGAGCTGTGTTATTGTTTTTGGTGCGCATAAAAGTCTCTTGTCTCAACCTCGTAATGTTATTGGAGGACATATTATCTCTACTACATCAGCTCTTATCATTTGGAGCTTCTTTGGTAAAAGCCTGTTCATTATCGGTCTAACATTGGCTATTGTATTGATTATAATGACTTGTACAAAGACTGTTCATCCCCCCGCAGCGGCAAGTGCCCTTGTTTCTATTAATTCTCAAGCTGGTTGGGGATTCCTGATTTCAATTGTAATAGGTACTTTATTATTAGTTTTTATATCGATGATCTATAATAACTTATTTCAAACAAGACAATATCCAAAGCACTGGTTTTAAAAAATTAATATATTAACGGGTGCTACATGTGTGACTGTATTATAGCTCCTCGCTTATTTGATAACTGCTTTACTTCAATAAGCGGGGAGCTGCGCTTTTTTTACTAATAGAATTAAAAAACTTACTTACCATCACATTACATAAAATAACGTATGATAATGATTTGCTATAGCTTGATGGGCAGTGGTAAAATCCCATTAAAAAAGGTGAATGTTCATGTCTGAACCAACAATAGGAGATTCTTATCAAATCAGTTTGCAAAATATTCGCCATCACTCACAGCATATCCATTTAGGAATAGAAATTCTTTTCGTAATTCGGGAGAAGTGGAAGTTATCGTCAATCAAGATTGCTGGCATTTGGCGGAAAATGATCTCCTGCTAATTAATGCTAATGATGGTTCAATAGCCCGTATGGCCAATGAACGGTCCAAAATCAATGGTGCTGCAATAACGATTTGTGAAATCGACAATACAATCGAAGACAGTCTCTTATCTTCATTAAAAAGAGAGATACCGACAATTGACGAAATTGTTTTGGTTCAAACTATGTAAGTACCTATAAAATTATCCAGTTAGCTCGTGATCATATTTTCGCTGATACAGGAAAGCATGGTATGCGAATGCCTTTTGTCTTAAGGGCAAAATTCAAGGAGGAAAACACCAAAAAGAAGGAAGTGCAAAAAAATAACAATTCCATTTGAACAAACGAGCCTGTATCCACTTTGGATCAGGCTTTTTTGTATATTTTAGACTTTGAAAAAATCATGCTTGAATCTGCGATTGTCCAGAATTCTTTTTGAAAATCACCTTCGTTTTAAAATGTGAGAACAAATAACAACCTATAACCACAATACCGCTACCAATTCCTTGTACCCACGTCATTTTTTCACCTAATAATAGAAAGGCTAAAATTGCAGTAAAAATAGGATTGAAATTCAAGAAAATACCTGATGTTGTTGTACCTAGTTTTTGTACACCAATGTTCCAAAGTACCATACATGCTACAGTTGAGATAACGCCTGTATATAAAATAGATTGTATGAAAGAAGTATTTATATTAGACACTGTAAAATTGGAAAAATTAAACGGAAGAAGAACGATAAGTCCAAATATACCAGAATATAATGTAGACATCATGGGTGTTGTTGTTATCATGGCCCATTTGCTACAAACGGAATATATTCCCCAAACGCATACAGCAGCCATCATATATAAATCACCTGAATTAAATCGTAATGAAAGGAGTAGATCAATATTTCCTTTTGAAAGTACAAGTATTACGCCAATAAGCGAAAAAAGCATAGAAAACATTTGTAAAATATTAATTCTTTCTTTTAAAAAGAAGAATGAAAAAATAGCAATTGAAATCATGTTTAATGTTGATATTAATCCAGCATTAGTTGCGGATGTTTTCTCTAATGCTACAAATTGTAATAGGTTAAATAGAACCACACCTGTAATTCCCATCAAAAATAAAGGAAGGATTGCACTTCGAGTAGGGAATATCCTTCTTTCTTTCCACCATACAATTGGCAAAAGACAACTAATAGCAATGATCCACCTTAAACTCGTCAACGTCATCGGAGAAGCATGACCGACAAGCGATTTTCCTACGACAAAGTTTCCACCCCATAATAAACTTGTTAAAAGTAATAACGAAAAATAATAATATTGCATATCTTTTGCTCCTTTTCATCTTTCACAGTTTAAGTGAAAAAAGATCGAAGCCATTGTGCACAATGACATTTCAATTTTCATAATTAATTACTAATAATTTTAACATTTTAGTTCGTTAGTTAATATATTATTTTGTATAATAGAAGAAACTTAAAATAATGTTAAAAAATATAGTCGATATACAGAATTTAATTAAGTTTTGGATAGTGGATGATACCGATTTTGGAACATTTGTAAAAGGAGTGACTATAAGTGGAATCTATCGTAAGCAAGGTTCTAGATCATGTTGATATTCAAATTTTAGATTTACTTCAAAAGGATGCACAGTTAAGTAATACTGAGCTTGCCAAGCGTGTCAAGTTATCTCCACCAGCTATACATTCAAGGATAAAACGTTTGGAAAATGAAGGATTTATTAATGGGCAAGTAGCAATTTTAAACCAGGAGAAGCTAGGTTTTGATTTATTATGCTTTATTTTTATGAGTACGAATATACATCAAGCTGAAAAACTGGAAGTTTTGGAGAAGGCTTTAGCTTCTATGTCAGAAGTATTAGAGTGCCATTGTTTAACAGGTGAGTATGATTATCTTTTAAAAGTGGCTAATAAAGATCGAAAGGAATTAGAAATATTTATTAGAAAGTTAAATAAACTAGGCATAACCAGAATTCAAACTAGCCTAGCTCTCAGAGAAATTAAATATTCAACAGTTTTACCCATATAGGAAGAAAAGTCACGTTCGAAAAAGTACACTTGATTGAACGTGTTTTGTAGAACAAGAGAAAGAGAGAAGTAGAAGAAGGAATAAAAAATGAATTCCTTAAATTTGGAAACATACAAATCTGCAGCAAGGATAAAAATGAAGAGCAGCAACTTCAGGCCATGAAATAAAAGAGTTTGGCTAAAAAACTAGTCAAAAAAATAGCCTTTGCTAAAAGAGAACAAAGGCTATTTATTCATTATCAAGTTATATTAGTAAATATAAATCCAATTCTAAAGTTGAACTTTAAATGCGTTTCTTATTTCTTTCATGAAAATAACCTTCTCTAATTTTACATATTGAATGTGAATGGAAATTCACTTTATTCGTTTGTATTTGTTAAGTGATCCTAGGGAACGAGTCATATAAGATTATTCTTATCATTTCAAGAAAATGGAGATTCTGCTTTTGCCCTTAATCTTATAAAATCATTATATTGCTAAACTAGTTTAAGCACTGAGCCGTGCATCGATTAAAAAGCAGTGCACTCTTTATGAGTTGCACTGCTTTTTAAGATTGTATCCCGTTAATTATGGTCTTTAAATTAGAAAATCGGTATTAAAGTATAGCTGAATGAATCGTTAACTTTATTTATTTAACAAAACAGCTTCTTCGTTTCTAGGTTGTAGAGCCATTTGTAGTGCTATTTTTTCTTCATCGTTTAAAGGAACCAATGGTAAGCGGACACCTCCAACATTTAACCCTCGCATATTTAATGCTGATTTCACCGGTGTGGGGCTTGGTGCCGCAAATAATGCTTTCATAATTGGAAGAAGTTTACGATGCGTAGCGGCAGCACCATGGACATCGCCATGTTTAAAGCTATTG
The DNA here is from genome assembly GCF_022603275.1 of Peribacillus sp. Aquil_B1. NCBI lineage: Bacteria > Bacillati > Bacillota > Bacilli > Caryophanales > Bacillaceae > Peribacillus > Peribacillus sp. Aquil_B1. The sequence continues at coordinate 1,766,940 of NZ_JAKXEE010000001.1, forward strand.
ATCATTTCTTGCATTTCATTTCCAATTATGTGTGAAGAAACCGAAACAATGCCTGTTCCACCGATGGCTAGAACCGGTAATGTTAACCCATCATCGCCGCTGTACAATGTAAAATCACTAGTTGTTTTGCTAATGATTTGTGCCATGGCATCTAAGTCACCACTTGCTTCTTTTACTGCCACAATATTGTTGATTTTTGAGAGGCTAACAATCGTCTCTACTGACATGTTTACAACACTACGTCCTGGAATATTATAAAGCATTACCGGTAATGATGTTGATTGGGCAATAGCCTTGAAGTGCTGAAATAATCCTTCTTGAGACGGCTTGTTATAGTATGGGGTAACGAGCATGATTCCGTCGACTCCTGCTGCCTCTGCTTGCCTTGTTAAGCTGATAGAAGCTTTTGTGTTATTTGAGCCAGTTCCAGCTATGACTGGAACTCTTCCATCAACAACTTCAACCACAATTTTGAATAAATCTAGTTTCTCTTCTGTTGTTAATGTAGGAGACTCTCCAGTTGTACCAGCTATTACTAATCCATCAGAACCATTAGCAATTAAATAGTTTACTAAAGTTCTCGTAGCATTAAAATCAACCTCATCATTATGATTAAACGGGGTAACCATTGCGGTTAAAACTTGGCCAAAATTCATAACTACACACCCTTTTGTATAATATTTTTTAAAAAATTCAGAGGTGGTTAGGGCCATTCAGGAGTAAACGCAAAAAAGCAACAACGAGGGTTCGCTGCTGCAGTAGAAACAATATTTATCAAAAAAATCGTTTCAGCGCGTAAGATAGCCCTCCATATAGTTTCCTATATGACAGTCCTGTATTTATTCAATAGCAGAACCAGCTTCAAGAACATGAGATTCTTTCCGCTTCGGCAAATTCCCCTTTCCACAATAGTCATAGGATCTCATTCTCCTCAAAATGTGTACTAATGGTCTTTGCTCCTCTATCCTCACTTCAAAAAGTACGAAGTAAGAAAATATTTAATTGACTGTAATATAACAAGGAATCCTTTCTATTGCAAGGCAAATTAGAAATATTTTTTTAGAACTCATGGATAATCAATGGAATGGATACGGCATAGGGCTGGATTCATCTTTTTTAGTAACTCAAAATTAATAGTTTTATAAAACAAACTGTATGAAAAGATCCACCCTTTTATCGTCAGTTTTGACAATAGATATATCTTGAAGATGGTATCAAGGTGGGGAGGACAGCAAGATATGAAAATCTGTGACGTGGGAAGCAAGAAAACGATCGCTTCAATTGTAAGTAGGGCCCATTGATACAAAATTGGAACGAGATACGTATAAACAACATACGTATCTCGTTCCAAAGCCATGAGATGAAATGAAAAAAGCCATTAAGATTCGTGGGGTTGTTAAACAAAGAAAATTGATCACGCATTGAACTGCGCAATGGACTGTAAGCAAAATGAGGAAAGATGGCAAAAACGGTTGTACCGCCGTTAACAGAAAGTTTACATTAGTACCTCATTAATAACGACCAGTGTTCGCAGAAATAATGAGAGCCCCATTTGAAGAATAAATACCTGCTTTGGCCAAAGCATTATACGGATCTAAATTCCATAATTGTGCAGTATAACAGGACGTTTGACCTTTCATTATCCATCCGTTACCGCCGGAACTAGCGCAACTTGTAAATGCCCTCTTAGTCGTGCCATTAAAACTGTCAACCCAAACATTTGCATAATAATCGTAAGGAGCAGACGAATAAAACTTTAAGTAACCCCACGCCGTATGACAATACGCACTGCCTTTTAGCTGCACATATCCAATTTTCACACCGTTTTTATAGATATATTCTGTTTCATAGGTGATTGGGCTTTTAGAAGCACAGCCTGTCGAATAAGGGTTTGTATTATCGTAGGACAAAGCAAATGCTTTATTCATCGGTGCAATCGCAAAAAACAGTCCAAAGACAAGAGTTATTACCATCATAATATTTAATAATTTTTTTATAATAACCTCTCTCCTTTCCTTCTTCTAGACTTTACCATATGGAAATTGGTATTTCTATGCACTATGGAATCATTTACCACATGCGTAAATATTACCATTTTATAGGTGATTTACGTTGTTGAGGGATAGTATCCATTCCCATTAAAAAAAGGTAAATAAATACCAAAAACGAGACAATGGTGAATGGAACGAATACAGGCCATAGTCCTTTTTTTGCATTTATTAATAAATAAAATACATTGGACTTATATTTTATTAATAATGTAAAGTTACTATTTTAATTGGTAAACATCATAAAAATTTATAAACAAGGAGGATATTTGTTGATTTGTTTAAAAAATACATAATTGCCTAAACGATAAATAGGAGGTATTGATTTTGAAAGCGAAAAATAAATTTGCAGCAATGCTGACAGTTGTAACAGTAGGATTAACAACTTCTTTATCAAGTGTACAAGCATTCTCGGAATCTTCAAGTTCAGATAATAAACGTAAACCAGAGCTCGTTTTTCCAGTAATCAGTGATGTACATATTGATGATGGATCAACAGCTGATATGAACAAGTTCAGAACAGCCATGGATCAATTAAATAAAGCTGCGCCTAGACAGGATGCTTTTGTTGTGGTTGGGGATTTAACGGACTATGGATACGCTACTGAATATGATAAGTTCTTCTCCATTTATAATGAGAAGAAACAAGGCGATGTCCAATCCATGTTTACAATGGGGAACCATGATTATTGGAATGGACTTTCCGTTGAAAAGGCACAAGATCGTTTTCTCGAGAAAACTGGAATGGATTCTCTTTACTATCATAAAAAAGTAAATGGATATGATTTTATTACGTTAAGTCCGGAAAATGGTAATACGCATGGTTTATATTCTGTTAATCAAATTAACTGGCTAGGTGAAAAGTTAGCTGCAGCAGAAAAAGAGAATCCGGACCAACCAATCTTTGTTTTTCTTCATCAACACATTAAAGACACTGTGTATGGAAGTGACTTGTGGGGAACTCAGGAAAACAAAGAACTTTTATATGATACATTAAAGAAACATCCACAGGTTATTACATTTTCAGGCCATTCTCATTATCCACTTGAAGACCCGAGAACAATTCACCAAAAAGACTTTACGTCTGTTGGCACGTCTTCTGTAAGTTATTTGGAATTGGAGCCAGGTAAACTTCAAGGGTTTCATCCAGAAGGATATCGGGATATTAGTCAAGGGATGATTGTAGAAGTTTATAATAATGAAGTTGTCATTAAAAAACGTGACTTTCATAAAGACGATTGGACAGGAAAACCATGGGTAATAAAAAACCCTTCTAAAAAAAATAAATTTAAATATACAGACGATCGTGATCAGTTACCACCGGTTTTTTCAGGTAAAGACAAGGCTTTGATTGTAGAAGAAAAATCCACACTTAGAAGTTTAAATGTAACCTTTCCACAGGCAAAAGATAACGCACTCGTACATTCCTATCACATTACCGCCAAAAACAAGGAAACAGGGGAGCTGGACGCTGAGTTCACCGCATTTTCTGAATTCTATTATGATCCTGTACCAAAGAATTTAGAGTTCCCTGTTGCTGGACTTAAGCCAGGTATTGATTATGAAATTAAGGTACAAGCACTAGATTCATTTAACAATAGCAGTAAAAGGGTGTTACTGGCTGATGGCCAGACAAAAGCAATGGAAATGGTCTCGGCCCAAGCTTCTCCTTCTTTAGTAACGGAAGGTGAATCGACTGCACTCCAAATGAAGATGAAAAATCATGGAAATAAAAGTGTGAAAGGGAAAATTAAAGTGGATGCACCTGAAGGTTGGAGTGTGGAGCACAATGAACTTGAATATGAGCTATCAGGAACAGAAGAAAAATTGTTGACAATAAAAGCTACACCTAGCAAGGAGATTTCGGGTTCAGCACAATTCAAGATTACTGCTTTCGAGGATGGCCAAATAATTGGCTCCAAGAATATAAATGTATTCGTCAACATGATGCTTGGAGAAAGTTTTGACCAATTAGAGTCTGCATTAAAGCCAGCAGTGAATGAAAACATTCCAAGTTCCATTCTCGGTTGGAGCCATACAGCTCCTAATGGCTGGACGGTTACAAATAGCTCGAATATGCCAGCTGGTACAGAAGAGTGGCAAGGTTGGAGCTTCACAACAAAGGACTTTTGGACAAAAGCAGAAGACCAGGAGCGTAACCGATTTGAACTTGGCAAAGGTGTTATAGCAGTAGCGGATCCTGATGAATGGGATGATAACGGTTCACCAGCTGCAAAAGGCTTTTTTGATAGTACATTAACTTCACCTTCTGTAAAAGTTGATGATGCAAAAGATCTATACTTAGGATTTGCATCCCACTATAAACAAGAAGGAATGCAAACAGCTGAAGTAACTGCTGTTTTTGATAATGGAAAAAAACAACAAGTTCTCGTTTATGACAATAAAGCTGCTTCGGATAATAAAAATGGACATGTCTTGAATAAATATGAAATTAAATCGATTAAGGTTCCTGAAGATGCTGCCTCTATGAAATTACAATGGAGAATGCATAATGCCAAAAATAATTGGTTTTGGTCGATTGACGATATTCGATTGGATGACCAAATGATCGTTTCACCAAATTAATGAGAAGAACAGGTGAACTTTTCTTGAAATTTGTAAAAGTAAAAAGCGGACTTTCCTTAAGGGGAAGTTCGCTTTTTCTCTTCTTTGTGAAGATAATACATCATATTGAGGGATAGTAATTAATTATAAATACTGAAGTGCGGCTTTATATAATTCTTGGATAATTAAAAATAATATCATTATTATAAAAGGTAGATTCAAAAAATATAAAACAATCTAGCCGGAACCATGCTAGATGCTTGCGCCGAGGAAGCCTGATAAACAGTCGGCGGAAAAGGCGCTGATTTCGGAATTCATCTGAAGCTTTCATAAATTAAAAAACCACAGGTAAACTAAATAAAGACTTGGTTATACTGCATGATTTTTTATTGTTTTTTTTCTGTGTATTTTAGAAAATTTTAAGATTTGTGTGATATGTTTTTTTAAATACTAAGAAAAGTTATCGTGGGAAACATTTTTTTGCAAGAACAGCAGATAAACAACTTTTCTATAAAAGAGTAAACGAAAGATCGATACGGGGTGAAAATATTTGTCAATTAAAATGAGGTTTCTGTTGTCCTACGTTGGCGTAATCCTTATTTCCATCACTTTGTTTTTAGCAGCTGGATTTTTACTTATTTTTGCAATAACAGGTGATGTAAAAGCGATAGAGCATTTATATAAAAAGTCTTATCTCCAAAAACCTTTGACTGCAGTAGAGGAAAGTGTGTTTCTCGATTTAAAGCTTTTGGCAAAAAATAACCCTGAGCAGCTTCTAAACGAAGAACAGCTGAAGAAGATTGAACATGGAGATGTTAAGATTGTCGTTAGAAAAGGTAAAAACATTGAGTATGCATCCCAAACACTAGATAAGCTAGGCTTGATACAATCACTTCCCAAGTTCGAAGAAACGAACATCAATACGCGGGACACAATCAAAATGAAAGACTCTTTTTTCACTTATGTGAAGTTTGATTATTATTTTTCGGATAAAAGTGAAGGAAGTATTTTTGTATTGAGAAAGGCAAGTTCGTATGCCGAGCTGACTCGAGAGCTCTTTCCCATTTTATTCGCTCTATTGTTATTACTGTTTGTAATGATTATTGGACTATTAAATTATTTAGTTTCACGTAGCATCATCAAACCGATCTCCATTCTTAAAGAAGGCGCAGAGCGGATTAAATCAGGAGATTTAAACTTTGAAATTAAAGCGTCTTCGAATGATGAAATCGGACAATTGAATAGAGCGTTTGAGGAAATGAGAAAAAAGTTAAAAGAGTCCGTAAACATTCAGCTTCAGTATGAGGAAAATCGCAAAGAGCTTCTCTCTAATATTTCCCATGATTTGAAGACACCGATCACTTCGATTATGGGATATGTTGAGGGGATTAAAGACGGAGTAGCAAACACCCCACAGAAAATGGACAAATATTTATCGACTGTATACCTTAAAGCAAGAGATATGGATTCATTGATAGATGAATTATTTTTATTTTCCAAGTTGGATTTGAAAAAAGAACCATTCACTTTTGAAACGGTCAGATTAGATAAGTATTTAAAAGATTACGTAGAAGAACTTCAACTGGATTTACTTCAACTAGGGATCCAGATTGAACTTCATCAGGTGAATAAACCGATATACGTGACAGCGGATAGAGAGAAACTGAAACGCGTATTGGCCAACCTGACCAGCAATTGTGTAAAGTATATGAATAAAGATGAAAAACACATTTCCATTTCTCTGCATGAAGGACTATATGATGTTGTTGTACAAGTAACGGATAATGGCTATGGAATAGGATCTTCTGCTTTGCCTTATATATTTAACCGCTTTTATCGTGCCGAGGAATCTAGAAATTCTCGGACAGGTGGAAGTGGTTTAGGACTTGCGATTGCAAAAGAAATCATCGGCGAGCATGGTGGAGATATTTGGGCTACTAGCGAGATAGGAAAAGGTACAAGTGTCTTTTTTTCCATAAAGAAAGGTGAGGAAATGTGAAAAAGATATTACTTATTGAAGACGAAGTCAGTATTGCAGAATTACAAAGGGATTATTTGGAGATTAATGATTTTAGTGTCGATATTCAACATACTGGTGATGCAGGTCTTCAACAGGCACTTCGAGGAAATTATCATTTAATCATTTTGGATATCATGCTTCCAGGGTTGAATGGATTTGAGATATGCAAACAAATACGTGCTGTCCATAATATCCCGATTTTGCTTGTATCCGCCAAAAAGGAAGATATCGATAAAATTCGGGGGCTTGGTCTAGGGGCAGATGATTATATTACAAAACCATTTAGTCCAAGTGAACTAGTTGCAAGAGTGAAAGCGCATATAGCGCGGTATGAACGTTTATCAGGAAGTCACCCTAAATCTAATTCAATCTATGTTCATGGAATTTCAATAGATAAGTCAGCACGCAGAGTTCACATAAACGGAGAAGTGGTCCCGTTTACCACAAAGGAATTCGATACTTTAGTGTTTTTTGTCATGCATCCGAATCAAGTATTAAGCAAAGAGCAGCTTTATGAAAATATTTGGGGCTTGGAATCGGCTGCAGATGTTTCGACCGTCACCGTCCATATCAGGAAGCTGCGTGAAAAAATTGAAAGAAATCCTGCACATCCTAAATTTTTGGAAACCGTTTGGGGAGCAGGGTATCGCTTCAATGTTTAAATAGCTTGTTAAGGACCCGTCACGAAGGTGGCGGGACTTTTTTATAAACATTAAGAAATTTTATGAATAAGTTAATCATTTTTTAAGAAATTGTTTAGAGGGAGTTTAAGGTTAAGCATTAACATTATGAAGACGGAATAAGTAAGCGAATAAAAATAAAAGGGAGAAAAAAATCATCATGGAACCTAAAGAACATGTCAATTTGCTACATAAGAATGACGGGAAATCCTTATGCGGGTGTGAAGTACAAACAGGGAAAGGGTGGTGTGGTTCATGTGGAGACGGCTAACGATTGTTATCGGAAGCCTTTTCATCCTTCAAGGCTGTGTCTTGGATAATGAAGTAGAGTTAAATAAACAAGAAAAGGAGACAGGAAAGGGAATGAATGAACAATTGATTCAAGCTGTAGAACGTAAAGAAACGGAAAGAATAAGAAGCTTGATTGAGCAAGGTGCAGATATAAATACACAGGACTCGGAAGGGCGAACCTCCACTATGATTGCGACTTATAACAATGATGTGGAGACAGCCAAAATTCTTATTGAAGCGGGTGCAGATGTCAACATACAGGATGACATGAAAAATAGCCCCTTCTTGTATGCCGGTGCTGAAGGTTATATAGATATACTTAAACTTGCCATTGAAGCAGGTGCAGACCCCTCTATAACCAACCGTTATGGAGGAACGGCTTTAATCCCTGCTTCTGAACATGGTTATGTTGAAGTTATGAAAGAACTTCTTTCTAAAACTGATATTGATGTGAATCATGTGAATGATCTCGGCTGGACCGCTTTGCTAGAAGCTATCATTTTGAATGATGGTGATGGAAAACAACAGCAAACCGTGCAATTGCTAATAGATCATGGAGCAGATGTCAATATCCCCGATAATAGTAGTATGACACCTTTACAACATGCCCGTGAGAAAGGGTTTAAGGAAATCGAACAAATTTTACTTTCGGCAGGAGCAAAATAACCAGATCGCAGATACTTTCAATTTGTAATATCAATTGCACTACAAAAAAACCACAATATGATGAGGAGACGAAAAAATGAATAAAAAAGCAAAAATTTCATCAGCTATACTACTTGGGTTAACATTGGTCATAACAGGATGTAACACAAGCGCACAAGACAATAAAAGTGCTCAGAAGCAGGAACAAACTGCAAAACAGAGTAAACAAGAAAAAAAGTTAACCGCAGGGGAGGAAATGACTAAAATTCTTACTAGCACGAATTGGCAAGGAACAAAAGTTTATGATAAAAATAATAATGACTTAACAAAGGAGAATGCAAGCTTCATTGGTCTAGCTAAATATGATGATGAAGCATCAAGATATGAATTTTTTGATAAAAATACTAAAAAAACTCGAGGTGATAAAGGAACTTTCTTTATCACGAATGGAAAGATTCGGGTGTTGATTTCAGAATCAATGGGCTACCAGGCTGTTGTTGAAATAACTGAACTGAATAAGGATATGTTCACTTATAAAAGAATGGGCAAAGATGCAAATGGGAACGACGTAGAAGTGTTTGTCGATCATATTCCTTATACTGAAACAGAACTTTCCTTTACGGATCCAGACAAAAATTTGGAAACTTTCACAGGGGATGTAGTTACAGACGTTGATGGGGACAAAATTTTATCAAGCACCACTTGGATAGGTACAGTGGCATTGGATGAAAAGGGAAATGATGTATCAAGCTATAACTCGAATTATTTAGGACTGGCAAAATATGATGATAAAACAAATAAGTATGAATTTTTTGATGCTAAAACCGGTGAAAGCCGTGGTGATTACGGCTATTACGATGTTGTCCATGGAAATAAGATTAGAGCCCATGTTTCACAAGGGGAAAATAAGTATGGTGCAGTTCTTGAACTTACGGAACTTAATGAAAATAAATTCACTTATAAACGAATCGGTAAAGATAAAGAAGGCAATGATATAACGATAACAGTTGAACATATACCATATGAAGGTGATTTGAAACTAAAATCCACTAAGTAAATAAAAAGGGATTTTGCATTAATAGCAAAATCCCTTTCTTGATATAGTAATAGAATGTAGTTCAAACTTATTACGCGTTAAACTGTTCAACAGATGTTTCCAGGTCATTAGCGAGCTTTACCATTGAAGTGGTTGAGAAGGAAATGTCCTCCATGGATTTCGCTTGTTGATCGGTTGATTGTGCCACTTGCTTTGAAGCCACTGCCGTTTCCCTTGTTAACCCTGCAAAATCTTCTATCGAAGCATTGATTTCTTGAGAACTTGCTGCCATTTGCTCTGTAATGGCGGATATTTCTTGAATCTGATCACTAACATGTTCAAAAGATTTTATGGTCTGTTTAAATGTTTCCCTTGTATTCAGGACAAATTTTGTCCCTTCCTCCACCTCTTTAGTTCCAGTTTCCATCATTTTCACTGATTGATTTATGATGGATTTAAAATGAAGCAGGGACTCTTGTATATTGATCGCAGATTCCTTCGTGCCCACTGCCAATTTCCTTACCTCGTTCGATACCACAGCAAAACCTTTACCCTGTTCACCGGCTCTAGCAGCTTCAATGGCTGCATTTAATGACAGCAGGTTTGTTTGCTCGGCAATTCCCGTAATTAAATGTACAATATTCACAATCTCATTTGCTTGTTCGTCCAATTTCTTTATTTCTGAACTTGTTTGCAGCATAACATCTTTTACTTGCAGAATTTGATTTGAGAGTTCATTTATATCTTTATTTCCAATGGACATTCTAGTTGAAACATGATTTGTCTGTTCACTGACCTCTGAAGAAGCTTCGGCAATTTTTTGTATCCCTATGGTCATTTCCTCGATGACCCTCGATGATTCTTCACTTCTGTGCAATTGTACTTCAGCAGCCCCTGCAACTTGCTGAATGCCTTTAACGATATATTGTGTGGAAGTATCCATTTCTTTGATTTTGTGTTCGATATCACTTGATGATTCCAATAGCTGGAAAGATGAGTTTTTCATGGAGTTGACGATCATAGTTGTATTGGTGATCATTTCTTCAAAGGATTTCACTAAAACCATGATTTCGTCGTTTCCCTTAACCCTTGTGTTGCTAATCAGTTTATTGGCTGATAATAAATTTCCATTTGAGATTTCCTTTGCAGCCATGCTGACCTTGAGTAGGGGGCTTAACTTTCTAGTCAAGAACCATATTAAAGCACCCACAACGATTGCCATTAAGATTACATTGATTACTATCATCAGGGGAAGGATGCCACCCAGTACCTTTCCGGTCGTAGCATCGACTTTACTTGCATCAATATCCACCCCTAGTATTCCAATGACCTCGTCCCCTTTCTTTATGGGAACAAAAACGGATAAATAGTCACCATATTCAGGATCATGAACGATGGAAGTGGTAGAAACCTTTCCCCTCATGACGCTTTCTACATCCTGATATGAAGTTACGGTTGTGGGGGTTGAAATGGGAGATGCTTTTTTATCTTCCTTACCCATTCCATCTATAAGAATATGGACTTTTTCGCTGCTTTCGTCTATCCCCAATGTATAGACATATAATGCTCCAGTTTTTTGTTTATAATCGTCTAACTGTTCGCGTATCTCCCAATATGTAGAGGTTTCGGATTGATTACTTAAAAAATCGGCATATGATGTTGGATTTATTCCTTGAGCGATATTGCTTGCGATGTCTAAGCTGCTCATAGCGATTGTTTTCTCAACCGTATCATTTGTACTTTTATACATCAATAGCAAACTTCCAATTAATGTAATGACCATACCTGTTAAAAGAACAAAACCTATTTTCGTACTGAGTTTATTCATCTTTGTTTATTCCTTCCCCGTGTTATATATTAACCATGTTTTATATATCGGTAATAATTGAATATATTTAATGAGACTTTAAAAGCTTCGGGTGGTTTTTAAAGTTTTATGTTAAAGCAGAATCTAAAGGAGTATGAAGGAATTGGAGAGGGGGGTAAATAATAAGACCCTACGACACTGCTAAGCCATTTTTAAAAGGGATGGTAGTGTCATAGGGTCTCTATTTTTAAAGCACGAAAACCAGGTTTTGCTGTAGCCGTTAGGCAGATATGCGTTTATTTTTCCGTTGGAGGATCCATATTTCTATTGCACCGGAGCCAAGCAATACTCCTGAAACAATGAATATAAGTCCAATGAAATGTGCAGGAACTATGGCTTCATTAAGGAAAAATGCTGCCCCTAACAAAGAGAACAAGGTGTTTAAGTTAAGAAATATCGATGATTCGGCTGCGCCTACCTTACCAATGGCATAATTATAGCTCATGTGTCCGAGGGCAGTGGCAAAAATAGCTGAGAACAAGAAAGCTCCCCAGATGGATGGCGGTGCCGTTGCCAGTGAAGATAAGCCCTCTGGTTCCTTCCATAAGCTGATGGCAAAAAGAATAAAAGACCCGATCAGCATCATATAGCCGGTTAGTAATCGTGGGTCCATTGTTTTTGAGGCTTTATTTATTAGTATGAAACTTAATGCCTGTGAAAGTATGGAAAGTAAAATATCCACATCCCCCAGATTAATAGAATGAAGTCCCCCACTTCCTGCCATGACGGTAAAACTCACACCTAGGGCACCGCATATAAAGCCAATAAGCCTGATTAAAGTGGGCTTTTTACGAAAAAATATCATGGTCAAGATGACAGTCAAAATGGGTCCCATGCCCAAAATCAGTCCAGCATTTGAGGCGGAAGTCTTCGTCAATCCCTCAGCTAAAAAATAATGATGAAAAACGACACTCAAAAGTGCTCCTCCAAAAACGTAAAGAAGTTCACTTTTTTTAGGAAGACGTATTAATCCAAAGAAGAAAAGAATAATAATGACGATAAGAGAAGCAGTAAAAATTCTCAATGAAGTGATTGTTACGGGCTGAGTATGCGCAACTAATATTTTAATAACTGAGACATTTAACCCCCACGTGATCATTATTCCGGTAAGTAAGATGTATATTTTCAAAAAACTCATTCCAAACAACCTTTCATACTTATTTAACAATTGATATATTATACAACTTTCACTAAATTAATAGCAAAGAGTAAAATTTGATTGAAAGCTCAAGGATGAAAAATCAGAAGCTCTTAATCATGAAAAAAATGGGGAGAAATAACCCTTTCGTTTTACATTAATATGGTTTTTTTTATCATAAATTTAAGAGAAATATAATCGAATAAAAATAAAATTACAAATTATCAAACTTTTCTATTGTTTTTGGCAGGGTTTTCATTTACAATTTCCTTATGATTTACCAAACCGGTTTAGTAATAAACTAAATCGATTTAGCAAAGCTTAATGAAAGTGATATGATCAAATGTTTTTCTTTTTATTTGTGATTGTTCGAAAGAAGGAGGTACTGTATTGTCATCAAAATATGGTGTTTTAACGCTGGGCGACGCCATGATTACGCTAAATCCGGAAGAGACAGGACCTTTAAGATTCGTTACCCGTTTTGAGCGAAAAGTAGGAGGCGCTGAACTGAATTTTGCGATTGGCTGTGCAAGGCTTGGCATGCGGGCAAAATGGATAAGCCGTTTAGGCAAGGATGAGTTCGGTAAAGTTATCTATAATTTCGCTCGTGGGGAAGGCGTGGACATGAGTGATGTTGCCTATGTAAATGGATATCCAACATCCCTTAACTTTAAAGAAATTCGGGAAGATGGGTCGGGAAAGACATTTTATTACCGCTATCAATCTCCCATTTTAACTTTAAAACCGGAAGATATAACAGAAAAAATGTTTGAAGAGATTGATATAGTCCACCTTACTGGAGTATTTTTGGCTATAGATCCCAAAAATGTGGATATTGCCAAGAGAGTACTGGACATTGCAAAACAAAAACATATACCTGTTTCTTTTGATCCGAATATCCGCTTAAAGCTGTGGTCCATCGAGGAGGCAAGATCAGTTTATTATAAAATTTTTCCATATGTTGATATTTTGCTTACAGGTTTGGATGAAATAAGATTGATCATCGGAACGGACTCTAAAGAATCACTGGCGGAATTCGCAAAGGTCAATGATATTGATCAGCTTGTCATTAAGGACGGGAAACATGGTTCAAAACTTTATACCAATAATGAATGGCATGAAAAAGAAGCCTTCCCTGTTATACCTGTAGATACTGTTGGTGCGGGGGATGGTTATGATGCCGGTTATATTTACGGATATCTTCATGGCTTATCAATTGAAGAAAGATTGACATTCGCAAATGGTGTAGGAGCTCTTGTCACAACTGTTGCAGGGGACAATGAAGGATTACCATATTTGGATGAAGTAATGCCATTTATACAGAATGAGGCCGTTATAGAAAGATGACTGAAGGAAAAGAGGGAAGGAAATGGCAACAGTTACGATTCAAGCCGAGGAAGCAAAACGATTAGTCATACAACAGCTGACCAAAGTGGGTTTAAATGAAGAGAATGCCGGTAAAATCGCGGAAGTATTGGTTCATGCCGATCTCAGGAATGTCAATTCCCATGGTGTCTTGCGCACAGAGCATTATGTGAACCGTTTACAGGCAGGAGGCATAAATCCGGATGCCCAGATTTCCTTCCAAAAGACAGGGCCCGTTACAGGAGTAGTTGATGGAGATGATGGATTTGGGCATGTGATTAGCGACGTGGCCATGGACCATGCAATCGAAATGGCTAGAGATAATGGCGTGGGCATGGTGACTGTTTTTAATAGCAGCCATTGCGGGGCACTAAGCTATTTCGTTCAAAAAGCCGCTGAAGCAAAGTTGATTGGCATCGCGATGTCACATACCGATAAAATTGTGGTTCCTTTCGGAGGAAAAACATCATTTCTTGGTACCAACCCAATCGCTTACGGAGTTCCTGCCAAAACGAAGAAACCCTTTATTCTTGATATGGCAACATCCAATGTTGCGCTGGGTAAAATCCTCCAGGCACGCGAAGAGGGAAAGGAAATCCCTGAGGGATGGGGCGTGGATGAAAATGGAGCTAATGTCACTGACCCGAATAAAGTCGTTTCCCTTTCCACTTTCGGAGGCCCGAAAGGCTATGGCCTATCCGTAATTGTAGATGTATTTTCTGGATTATTGGCCGGTGCTGCATTTGGCCCGCACATTGGGAAAATGTATGACGACCTTGATAAGAAACGGAAGCTGGGACATTACTTTTGTGTAATTAATCCTTCGTTCTTTACGGATACTGATATATTTTTAGAGCAAATGGATCAAATGATTGAAGAGCTGCAACAGGTTGAACCTGCTCCAGGCTTCGATCGCGTATATGTACCGGGTGAGATTGAACAAATCAATGAAGAAAAAAACCTGAAACAAGGAATTACGATAGCATCAAGTGTTTATGAATTTCTTACAAAGTAGGTGGGGAAATGAAAGCGGTTCAAGTTCGGAAAGCTCATGAACTGATCATTCAAGAAGTGGAAAAACCACGGATTTCGAACTCGACGGATGTCCTTGTAAAAGTAAAAAGAGTCGGCATTTGCGGATCGGATATGCATATTTACCATGGTACGAATCCTCTTGCAACACTGCCGCGGGTCGTTGGGCATGAAGTAGCGGGAGAAGTTGTGGAGATAGGTCAAGGTGTTACGGGCATAAAAGTGGGGGACCACGTTGTTATTGAGCCCATCAGTTATTGCGGTGAGTGTTACGCTTGCCGCAAAGGACGCCAAAATGTTTGTGAAAAACTTTCCGTTTTTGGCGTGCATGAAGATGGTGGGATGAGGGAGTGGTTCGTCCTTCCGGAGAAACAATTACATGTTGTGGATTCCGATTTATCATGGAATGAAATAGTATTGGCTGAGCCATACACAATCGGAGCACAGGCCGTTTGGAGAGGCGAAGTGGAGGAAGGGGAAACAGTCCTGATCCAGGGAGCCGGGCCTATTGGAATTTGCATATTGAAGATGGCAAAGCTTCAAGGAGCAACAGTGATGATCACGGATTTAAGTGATGAGCGTTTGGAATTCGCTAAAGAAAGCGGCGCCGATATCACGGTCCATGCTGGAAAAGAAGATGTTCAAAAACGAGTGGAAGAATGGACAAATGGCCAAGGGGCCAACGTCGTCATTGATGCAGTATGCTTGCCGATGACATTTGAATTGTCCTTCGATGTCGTGTCAACGGCGGGGCGGATTGTCGTACTCGGTTTTGATGAACGTCCTTCATCGGTTTCCCAGCTGCCAATTACAAAAAAGGAAGTATCGGTGAAAGGGTCTAGATTGCAAACCGATCAGTTCCCGAAAGTGGTTAAACTTTTAAATGAAGGAAAACTCAGACATGAAGGTTTAGTCACCCATACATTTTCGCTCAATGATATCCAGGAAGCATTTAATTTTGTTGAAAATCATCCCGAACAAGTTCGAAAAGCGATCATCGTTTTTAATTAAGGAGGTAGGTGTTATGGATAAACATTCAATCATACGTCGAATAACGGAAACGAAAGTTGTGGCTGTTATCCGGGGGCAGGATGCAAAGGAGGCGGCACAGCTTTCTAAAGCAGCTATGGAAGGCGGTATTCAGGCAATCGAATTGACTTATACAACACCGGGAATTGAAGATGCTTTCAAAGAACTGCAAAATACGGATGCACTATTAGGAGCAGGCTCGGTACTTGACTCTGAAACGGCTCGGCATGCGATTTTAGCTGGCGCCAATTTTATCGTCAGCCCCTACTTTGTCAATGGCGTAGCCGAACTTTGTAATCGATACGGCATTCCCTATATGCCTGGATGCATGACAATTAGAGAAATGGCTACATCATTGGAAGCCGGCTGTGATGTATTGAAGTTATTTCCGGCCAACCATTTTGAACCTTCTTTCATCAAGTCGGTTAATGGTCCACTGCCCAATGTAAGGATCATGCCAACAGGGGGAATTAATCTGGATAACATGAAGGACTGGCTGAAAGCGGGCGCCGTAGCAATCGGGATCGGCAGTGACTTGAACAAAGCCTATCAAAATGGCGGCTATGAAGCCGCAGTGGAATTAAGCCAAAAATACATGCAAAAAGTTGCGGAATAATGGAGGTGCATGATGAACATTACATTTAGATGGTATGGGAAAGACAATGATACCGTTACATTGGAGCACATTAAACAGATTCCTGGAGTAAAAGGGATTGTCTGGGCACTTCATCAAAAACCTGTTGGTGAGGTATGGGAAAAAGAAGAAATTAAAAAGGAAATCGAGTATATCCAATCATTTGGTTTTCACACGGATGTCGTAGAAAGTGTAAATGTCCATGAATCGATTAAATTGGGTAATGAAGACCGCATGATATATATAGAGAAATACAAAGAGACGATCCGGAATCTTTCGGAAGCTGGAGTGAAAGTCATTTGTTATAACTTCATGCCGATCTTTGATTGGACTCGGACTGAAATGTTCCATCCTTTGGAAGATGGATCAACTGCCCTGTTTTATGAAAAGGCGAAAGTGGATACGTTAGATCCACAAGATTTAATTCGTACGGTAACGGAAGCCTCAGATTTAACTTTACCAGGTTGGGAACCAGAAAAGATGGATAGAATCACTGAATTATTCGAAGCATACAAAACTGTGGACGAAGAGCAGCTGTGGGCGAATCTTGAAATATTCCTAAAAGAAATATTACCTGTTGCCGAGGCTTGCGGTATAAAAATGGCAATACACCCGGATGATCCGCCATGGTCCATTTTTGGCTTGCCAAGAATCATCACCGGAGAGTCGAGCTATGAAAAACTGATCTCGATTTCGGATTCACCATCGAATGCGTTCACCATGTGTACAGGCTCAATGGGGGCAAACCCTGAAAATGATATGGTCCAGGTGGCTAAAAAGTATGCAAACCGTTCGCCTTTCTCCCATATAAGAAATGTGAAGATTTTTGAAAATGGTGACTTTGTGGAAACATCCCATCATACCCAGGATGGATCCATCAATATACAGGGCGTCGTCGAAGAATTGAATAAGCAAAATTATACTGGTTATGTCAGACCGGATCATGGCCGCCATATATGGGGGGAAGATTGCCGCCCTGGTTACGGTTTATATGACCGAGCATTGGGAATCATGTATTTGCTCGGATTATGGGATGCATATGAAGCTGGTAAATCAGGTGGGAAATCATGATTCCCATCCATGAAAACTTAAAGAACAGGGTGGCTGTGATCACTGGGGGCAGCGGTGTTTTATGTTCCAGAATGGCTGTGGAATTGGCGCGTCATGGTGTCAAGATAGCTATATTGAACAGAACGGCAGAAAAAGGTCAAGAAGTGGTCGAACTCATTGAACAAACTGGGGGGACTGCGATTTCCATAGCGGCAGACGTTTTGGATAGAACCTCATTGGAAAATGCAAAAGGGAAAATAATAGAATCGTTCGGAAGAGTGGATCTATTAATAAATGGTGCGGGTGGCAATCATCCTGATGCCATTACTGCTCCAGAGAAATATGGAGAAGAAGCAGAAGGAAAATCATTTTTTGATCTGGATGAAGATGGTTTCTCCCAAGTTTTTGCCAGTAATTTTACCGGTACATTTTTGGCAAGTCAGGTTTTTGGAAAAGAATTATTGCAAGTGGAAGCACCAGTTATCGTAAATGTATCTTCCATGAGCGCCTATGCTCCAATGACTAAAGTACCAGCATATAGTGCCGCCAAAGCTTCGATAAATAATTTTACCATGTGGATGGCTGTTCATTTTGCCGAAGAAGGTTTACGGGTGAATGCCATTGCTCCAGGTTTCTTTTTGACGAAGCAAAATCGGGATCTTTTGCTTAATGAAGATGGCAGCCTGACGGCAAGATCTAATAAAATCATTACTTCAACACCCATGAAGCGTTTCGGGCAGCCTGAAGATTTACTTGGTACCTTGCTTTGGCTCGTTGATGAATCCTATTCGGGCTTTGTCACAGGAATTACGGTACCGGTCGATGGGGGCTTCATGGCATACTCAGGTGTTTGAATTCAGGTCCAATAATAAAGCAAACAAGTGAACGTGATTAAATTAGTTCCACGGTATGGGAAATTGACTTTTTTACTGCATCAGAAGGTGATTGTAAAGCTTTCCTTATTATAATAGAATATTCCTTATATATCTAAGCCATTTTGGTAATAAAGAATTGAAACCACACGACAGGAATGAATGAAATGAAAACCATTACAATTACTGATGTCGCCAATCACGCGAAAGTATCAAAAAGCACAGTTTCCCAATACCTGAACAAACGCTATGAATATATGAGTGAAAAAACCAGGAAAAAGATTGAAGAAACAATAGAAGAGTTAAACTATCAGCCTAATATAATAGCGCGCAGTTTAAAACAAAAATCCACTTTTACCGTTGGGGTAGTGGTTGCCAATATTCTTCACACGTTTTCAACGCAAGTTATTAGAGCAATAGAAAACTACTTTTATGAACAAGGGTTCCACATTATCGTTTGCAATGCAGATGACAATCCTGAAAAGGAAAAGAATTATATTGAAATGCTAAGGGCTAAACAAGTGGATGGAATCATCATTTTCCCCACAGGGGACAATCTTGATTTATATCAACGTATGAAGAGTGATCAATTCCCGATTGTTTTCATGGATAGGACAATCGAAGAATTGAATATTGCTACAGTCATGCTCGATAATCACCTTGCTTCCAAGTTAGCGGTCGATCGGTTTATTGAAAAGGGTTTTGAAAACATTGCAATCATAACCACTTCAATAATACGCGATATCAGTCCTCGAATCGAACGGATTCAAGGGTACAAGGATTCGCTCGAGTCCCATGGGATACCATTCAATTCAGAATATATTAAAACTGTGAATGCAAATGAAATTCCGATTGCACTTTCAGAATTTTTCGAATTGGAAAAGCCGCCTCAAGCCATTTTGGCAGGAAATGATATCGTACTTAATGAAGTATTGCGTTATATGAAACAGCATGAAATCAATATACCTTATGACATAGCGGTCATAGGAATCGATGATGTTCCGTATGCCAGTTTCTATACACCGACCATTACAACGGTTAATCAGCCAGCCATTGAAATGGCCAACTTGGCAGCAGAGTTACTGCTTAGTCAAATCAATAAAACAGGAAAAGAGGATACAAGCGTCCATCGCTTGAAACCGACTTTGCTTTCAAGGAATTCTTGCTAGAACCGGATGTAAGAATTCCTGTGAAAAAGAAAGCGCTTTTTTTACGGGGATTCTAAACCGATTTAGTTATGGGCCATATAGGCTTTACTCTTGGATATTAAATGGAAACGTTTCCAAAAATGCTGCTGCATTTATAGAAATGTATAGGGGGGTACTTTATGTTTTCAAATGGTAGAGGAATGGTTATCGTTTTCTTGTTCTTGGCAGGGGTAATAAATTATCTGGACCGATCTGCACTGTCCATTGCAGCTCCGTTCATCCAAGATGATTTATCCTTAACGGCAACACAGATGGGAATTATCTTTAGTAGCTTTTCAGTTGGTTATGCCGTATTTAACTTCCTTGGAGGCATGGCTTCCGATAAATGGGGAGCAAAGCTTACGCTTTTCGTGGCGATGATCGTTTGGTCTTTATTCAGCGGTGCACTTGTGCTTGCTGTCGGTTTTGCCAGTATGATCGTCATCCGCATCCTGTTTGGGATGGGCGAAGGCCCTCTTTCGGCAACCATCAATAAAATGGTGAATAACTGGTTCCCGGCAAATCAACGGGCATCTGTCGTTGGTTTGACGAATAGCGGGACGCCGCTTGGTGGCGCCATCGCCGGTCCGATAGTTGGATTCATTGCCATCTCATATGGATGGAGAGTTTCTTTCATTGCCATAATGGTGATTGGGCTTATATGGGCGGTTTGCTGGTGGAAGTTCGTTAAAGAAAAACCACAAGAGTCAAAGGAACAGAAACATACAGGAAAATCTTATGTAGCGGCAACATCGGAAGGAAAGGTGAAATTCACCTTCTATTTAAAACAAAAAACGGTTTTATTTACAGCTCTAGCCTTTTTTTCCTACAACTATATTCTCTTCTTTTTCTTAACTTGGTTCCCAAGCTATTTGGTGGATGCACGCGGCCTAAGTGTGGAAAATATGAGTATCATTACAGTGATTCCTTGGATTTTTGGATTCATCGGTCTTGCTTTGGGTGGATTCGTGTCGGATTTCTTCTTTAAAAAATTCGCTCAAAAGGGTGTTTTATTCTCACGTAAACTCGTGCTTGTAACATGTTTGTTCTTATCGGCAGTATGTATCGGTTTTGCCGGACTTGTATCCACGACGTTCAGTGCGGTAACGCTTGTCGCACTTTCCGTCTTCTTCCTATATTTGACTGGTGCCATTTACTGGGCAATCGTCAACGATGTCGTAGACCCTGGTAATGTTGGATCTGTTGGAGGTTTTATGCATTTCTTGGCAAATACAGCAGGAATCATCGGACCGACGTTAACAGGATACATTGTCGATACCTCAGGCACATACACAGTTGCATTCTTGCTTGCTGGTGGATTGGCCATCGTTGCGTCACTAGCAGTCATCCGTTTTGTACGACCGATAGTAAAGCCTGCGTAATGGATTGTTAGAATGGAAGTGTCTCCCAAAGGGAAGACACTTCCATTTTTCATTAGTATTAGGCATGCCTAGCGGATCCGATTTTCTTTTCGAAATGTAGCTGGTGTCTTTTCAGTGTATTTCTTAAAAGTGCGAAAAAATTGGGGCATGCTTTCAAAACCACACATTTCAGCAATATGGGCAATGGTGTGATTCGTTTCCAGCAAAAGTTCCTTTGCCTTGATGATTCTTTTCGTGTTTAGATACACGATTAGGCCAATTCCAGTCGTTTCCTTAAAAACCCTGCTGAAGTGAGCCGGACTGACCAAAGCTTTTTGTGCAAGAGCTGTCAAAGTCAATGGTTCATCGATATGTTCATTAATATAGATTAAGATATCTTTGATCCATTCTGAACGATAGATATTGCCCTCTGGTAAATTTTCTTTGCCATTTATCCGGGTACGGTATAAATCAAGTATGATTTGATG
Source organism: Peribacillus sp. Aquil_B1 (assembly GCF_022603275.1). Taxonomy (NCBI): domain Bacteria; kingdom Bacillati; phylum Bacillota; class Bacilli; order Caryophanales; family Bacillaceae; genus Peribacillus; species Peribacillus sp. Aquil_B1. Next base: position 1,788,248 of record NZ_JAKXEE010000001.1, read on the forward strand.
AACGGTCAGCAAACAGGCATGCCTCGAGCCAATTGATTGGCTAGTTGTTTCTTGCAGGATGAGCTGTAGCTGTTCCTCCATCCTTACTTGTTTCTTTTGCGGCAATGATATTTTATAATTCTTACTCTTTTTTGTCAGGTCAAATAAATGTAAATATGAAAAAGAATCATCAACCATATCTTTATATATCAATGTGGGACTGAAAAAGATGATGGTGGAGGTAACAGGGTCGTCCTTATTGGGTAAAGCCCTATGAATCGTATTATTAGGGATCAGGAATACATCCCCTTGTTGCATCTCATAAAACACATCACCGATAAAAAAGGTCCCCTTACCGCTGTAAACATAAACAATTTCATAATAGTCATGCATATGATCGGACAATTCATTCTGTGGACTTTTTGTATCTTGATAGACAAATGAAAATGGGAAGAGTAAATCATGGTTTAATGCATTATGAATTTTTTTCATATCGTTCAGCTCCTGAAAGTATAATACAACAAGAATGAGTATATTTATAGCAAAATATGCAATTTATATTTCAAAAATTGATGTTAAAATTAAAATAGATTTAAAAATTGAAAATTCAAACGAAAAATGAAAGGGCTTTCGGAATGAATTGACGGTTCGTTTTGAACGTCTTCACTCATGATAAGGAGGGGATAAAATGAATAAATTTGTTCAATTGCATTCAAATGATGATGTTGTTATTTCCCTGGAGGGGATTCATAAAGGACAGAGCCTCCAGATTCAAACGGAAGACAGGGGAATGATCCATGTAAAGGCAAGTGATGACATTCCTAAAGGGCATAAAATGTTAGTGAAACCGGTAAACAGAGGCGAGGACGTAATCAAATTTGGCTACTCGATCGGAAAAGCTAAAGAAAATATCTCCATTGGAGATTGGGTTCACACCCATAATCTAGCATCCGGTTTGCATGGTATATTGGATTATTCCTATCAACCTGGCATTCAAGATACAAATGAGCCAAGTCAAAATCATACCTTCCAAGGATATATCCGTGAAAATGGGGAGGTGGGTATCCGGAATGAAATCTGGATCATCAACACGGTTGGTTGCATCAATAAAACCTGTGAAGTTCTTGCTAAAATGGGAAATGAGCAATTTAAAGATCGACAATTCGATGGGGTTCATCACTTTTCACATCCATACGGTTGTTCTCAATTGGGTGATGATTTGACCCATACGCAGAAACTATTGGCTGCCTTGGCTCAACATCCAAATGCAGCAGGGGTTTTAGTTGTAGGGTTAGGATGTGAGAACAACCAAATCGAAGCATTTAAAGAAGTCATAGGCGAATTCCCTCCAAATCGCATAAAATTTTTAAAAGCCCAGGAGGTTCAAGATGAATTGGAGACCGGCTTACGTTTAATGGGAGAATTAGTGGAATATGCCGAAGGCTTCGTACGCCAGCCCGTACCGGTTTCAAAGCTGAAAATAGGCTTGAAGTGCGGGGGCTCAGATGGTTTTTCAGGTATTACCGCTAATCCATTGGTTGGTGCTGTTTCCGATCTTATTGTAGAAAATGGCGGGACCACGATATTGACAGAGGTGCCTGAAATGTTTGGAGCGGAAACGATATTGATGAACAGGGCAAGGGATGAAGAAGCCTTTAAGAAAATCGTTGACCTTATTAATGATTTCAAACAGTATTTCATCCGCCATGATCAGGAAATTTATGAAAACCCTTCACCTGGAAACAAGGAGGGCGGCATAAGTACGCTGGAGGAAAAATCACTTGGGTGCACGCAAAAAGGCGGCCATGCCACTGTAGTGGATGTTAGTCCATATGGTGAAAGGGTAGTGAAGCATGGATTGAATTTAATCAATTCTCCTGGAAATGACCTGATATCGGTGACGGCTTTGGCTGCAGCGGGTGCACATATCGTTCTATTCACTACAGGAAGGGGAACGCCATTTGGCGGACCGGTGCCAACTGTGAAAATAGCAACGAATTCAGATTTAGCCAATCGTAAAAAACACTGGATTGATTATAATGCAGGGCAGTTGATTGAAGGTCAAAAGATCGATGAATTAAAGCATGATTTATTCCAATACATTCTTGAACTTTCATCAGGTAAAAAGAAAACGAATAATGAAAGATTCGGTTATAGGGAAATAAGCATCTTTAAAGAAGGCGTCATTCTCTAACAGGTGTACATATCTATTAAAATATCAAAAAGGAGTGTTATTCAGTGAAAAGTATCGTTTGTGAACAACCTTTTGAATTTAAGATGATCGAGTCGGAAAAGCCGGTTCCAAATTCTGGCGAAGCTTTAGTTCGTGTGCGGCGAATAGGAATTTGCGGTACGGATATTCATGCCTATGGTGGTAATCAACCCTTTTTTAGCTATCCTCGAATACTTGGACATGAATTATCCGGTTATATCGAATTCATACCGGAGAATGAATCGGGGCTGAATGTCGGGGATCAAGTATCGATCATTCCCTATATGGAATGTGGAGAATGCCTGGCTTGCAGAAGTGGAAAAACGAACTGCTGTACGGATATGAAAGTATTGGGTGTACATGCTGAAGGCGGCATGAGTGAGTGGATTACGGTTCCTTATGATCATTTGGTGAGAACCGAGGGTCTCACACTTGACCAATCCGCAATGATAGAGCCTTTAAGTATAGGGGCTCACGCAGTTAGGCGCGCTGCCATTCAAAAAGGGGAATTTGCCCTTGTAATTGGTGCTGGACCAATTGGCTTGGGAGTCATGGCATTCGCTAAAGAACAGGGTGCGAAGGTGATCGCAATGGATGTAAATGATGAACGCCTTGCGTTTGCCGGCAAATGGGCAAATGCCGATTATACGTTGAACGTTTTGGAGAATCCAATGGATAAATTAGCCCAATTGACGAATGGAGATATGCCGAGCGTGGTATTTGATGCGACAGGTAATGCTAAGTCAATGATGGATTCATTTAAATATCCTGCTCACGGCGGAAGATTGATTTATGTAGGTTTAGTTAAAGCGGATATTTCTTTTAATGATCCTGAATTCCACAGTAAAGAGCTTACATTGATGGGAAGCCGTAATGCAACAAGGGATGACTTTGATTATGTCGTAAATACGCTGAAAAATGATTTGTTGGATATGAGCCAGTATATTACACATCGCACACATTTGGATGAAATGATCAATCAGTTTGAAGGGTGGTTAACTCCTGAAGCTAAAGTGATCAAGGCCATTGTCGACATTTAAGCATTAGGTATGCTGTCGTAAGGGAAACCTCTATTTAAATCGCACTCCGAATTGGTTATTTCTATTAGAAAGGAGTTCCTTGATAATGAACCTAAATAAAAGTCAACTGAAGCGTCTGAGTAAAGATACAAAAGCTGTCCAAAATTCACATATGATGGATTTTCCCATAAAAGTATTGCAGATTGGAGAGGGGAATTTTCTTCGAGGCTTCTTTGATTGGATGATTCATGAATGTAATAAACAAGGTCATTTCATGGGAAGCATTGCAGTTACCCAGCCCCGCCGCGCCGGAAAAGGGAAAATAGAGGAAGTGAAGCGGCAAGATGGCCTGTATACATTAATGCTACGTGGTTTTCACCAAGGGGAGAAAATGGAACATACAGAGATCATTTCCGTTTTTTCAAAGGTAATTGATCCATATGAAGAATGGATGGAATTTTTAGCTCTATCAGAAAATCCTGAATTGGAATTTGTAGTTTCCAACACGACTGAATCAGGGCTCAAATACCAGCCGATTCCTTTGCAAGAAGGAAAGCCGATTGAATCTTTTCCAGGAAAGCTGACTGCTTTTTTGTATCATCGTTATCTGCATTTCAACGGAGATGCGAATAAGGGACTGATCATGCTTCCATGTGAGCTTTTAGAGAGAAATGGTGATTCATTGAAGCAATATGTTCTTAAGCATAGCAGGGATTGGGATTTACCAAAGCCATTCATGGAGTGGGTGGACCGGGACAACCTATTCCTAAACTCGCTGGTAGACCGTATCGTTACAGGATTCCCAGCCAATGAGTCGGACAACCTATTTGCGGCATGGGGATATAAGGATACTCTGCTAAATACGGCTGAACCCTACCATTTATGGGCTATTGAAGGTGACCCTTGTATTGATCAACGTCTTCCTTTACATCAATCCGGCCTAAATGTGCAATGGGTAAAAGATTTGACACCTTATCAAATGAGAAAGGTAAGGATACTTAATGGTTCACATACCTTGTTGGCTCCTTTAGGGATTTTATCTGGATTGGAAGAAGTAAAACAGGCAATCGATCATCCGGAATTCAGCCAATTTCTGAGCAATGCCATCGAAAAGGAAATAATTCCTTCATTACCTTTTGATCAAAATGAGATGATGCAATATGGGGAAAGTGTTCTTGAACGATTTAAGAACCCTTTTGTACATCACCTCCTGGCCGATATTTCGCTGAACAGTATTTCGAAGTTCAAGGCTCGTCTCCTGCCTACCTTGGAGGAATATCACAAGGCGAAAGGCAGGCTGCCTGACTGTATCGTAAAAGGTTTTTCGGGCTTGATCCGATTTTATAGAGTTAACGAAACCAAGGGGAGTTATATTGGTAAAGGCTTTACGGGTAAAGTCTATGTCGTTAAAGATGATCTAAAGGCAATTGAATTTTTCAGGGAACAATGGCTTCGTTATGAGAGGGGAGAAATCCCGCTTAGGAAATTGGTAGAGGCAACGTTAAGTAATCAATACCTATGGGGGAAGGATTTGAGCGCTATCCCGAACCTTGGAAACGAATTATGCCAATATCTAGAAGGGATGATTGACTGAAATTATCCGTTGAAAGGATTTGGGCAAGGGTAAGTTCATGAATTTCATTCCTATCTATTATTTTTTTCTTTATTTTATTTGTATTTTTGGTATACTGAATGAGTGATATTTTTTCTTGGTAGTTTCCTACTGGAAAGATATTAAAAGAATTACATATTCTTCTTTCCCGTGAAGGGGAGTAGCGTCAGGGATAACCTGAAATAAAGTCGTCATTACGTGGGAATCCCACCGGCTTTATTGGCCTAATTCATTTAGTGCTTAGCGAGACCTTTGCCATTTATGGCAGAGGTCTCTTTATTTTTGTAAAAAGGAGGAATTTGTGTTGGATTTTTTAACAGGTGAATTCATTTCAGGACTTTTAGCGATCATTATGATAGATTTGGTTCTAGCCGGTGATAATGCGATCCTTATTGGATTGGCTGCAAGAAAGCTTCCAAAAGAACAGCAAAAAAAGGTGATAATATGGGGAGCGGTCGGCGCAATTGTGATAAGGATCATTGCAACGCTGCTGGTCGTTTGGCTCTTAGAGGTGCCGGGACTGCATTTAATAGGGGGATTACTCCTTGTATGGATTGCTTATAAGCTCCTTATTGATGAAGAAGAACATGATGTGAAGCCAGCAGACTCGATGTGGGCTGCTATAAAAACCATCATTATTGCAGATGCTTTGATGGGATTGGATAACGTCCTAGCTGTGGCAGGTGCATCGCATGGTAACTTCACTTTAGTGGTAATCGGTTTGCTCGTATCTATCCCAGTAGTGATGTATGGAAGCACATTAATCCTGAAACTGATAGAACGCTTCCCATTCATCATAATAATTGGTGCGGGAATACTAGGCTGGACTGCTTCTAAAATGATCGTAGCAGAACCTTTCATGCACGACTACTTTGCAAATCCCTTCATTAAATATGGATTTGAAGCAATAGTGGTGATTGGAATTCTGGTTGCCGGGATTTCAAGACAGAAAAATATAGAAAAAGAAAAAGCAAACAGAGAAAAAATGCAAATCGAACGTAATGGATAATTGATACAAAGAGACCTTTCGAAATGAAAGGTCTCTTCTTTTTGTCTGCGCCATATAAGTACAAAACAAGAAAAAGATGTACCAAAGCCCGCACTTTGGTACATCTTTTTACGAATTAGGAAACGATAACATGCACGTTATTCATCATATTTAAGCCAAATGAGCATATGGAGTGTTCACTCTTTTTATTAGTTTAGGTTAATCCATACACTTTTGACTTCCGTATAATTATCCAAAGCATAACTGCCCATTTCCCGACCGATTCCACTTTGTTTATAACCGCCAAATGGAGAAGCAGCATCAAATGCGTTATAGCAGTTTACCCAAACGGTACCTGCTTTTAATTCATTAGCCACATAATGGGCTTTTTTTACATCCTGGGTCCATAACCCTGCAGCCAATCCATATTCTGAGTTATTTGCACGGTTTATCACATCATCCAAATCGTCAAAAGGCATCGCAGCTACAACAGGACCGAAGATTTCTTCTTTAGCGATTGTCATTTCATCTTCAACGCCTGCAAATATTGTAGGCGTTACAAAATAACCCTCTCCTTGTCCGTAATTGCCCCCGGTAACCACTTCAGCTCCTTCAGACTTTCCTTTTTCAATATAACCGCCCACTCTTTCCATTTGTTCACTGGATACCAAAGGCCCTATCTGGGTAGATGGATCAAGACCGGCCCCTTGTTTAATGTTTTTTGCATGGGACACTAAGTCAGCTACCACGTTATCATAGGATTTCTTTTGAATGTACAGGCGGGAACCGGCACAGCAAACTTGCCCTTGATTAAACATGATGCCCATTAAAGCTCCAGGAATGGCTTTACTCATATCTGCATCCGGTAAAATGATATTAGGTGATTTCCCACCTAATTCCAACGAGATTTTTTTCACGGTTCCCGAAGCTTGGCGCATGATCATTTTCCCTACTGAGGTTGAACCGGTAAAGGCAATTTTATCGACATCAGGATGGTCTACAAGCGGAGACCCTGCTGTTTCACCAAATCCAGGTATGACATTGAGAACGCCAGGAGGAAAACCTGCTTCAAGCGCCAATTGACCTAAATATAATGCTGAAAGCGGCGTTTGCTCCGCTGGTTTTAAAACGATCGTACATCCGGTCGCAAGGGCTGCGCCTAATTTCCATGCGGCCATAAGTAAAGGGAAATTCCAAGGGATGATCTGCCCTACCACCCCGACTGCTTCATGACGGGTATAATTGAAGTAATTCCCAGCAACAGGTATGGTTTGTCCCACTATCTTAGTGGTCCATCCAGCATAATAACGGAAGTGATCAATTGCAAGGGGGACATCGGCATTGGTGGTTTCGCCAATCGGCTTGCCATTATCCAGGGTATCCAATTGTGCTAACGCTTCTTTATGTTCCTCCATGAGGTCCGCTAATTTATAAATGAGACGACTGCGTTCCGATGCACTCATTTTTTTCCATGGACCGTTATCGAAAGCCTTACGGGCTGCTTTAACTGCTTTATCTACATCTTCCGGACCTGCTTCACTCACAACCGCTAAAACCTTGCCGTTTGAAGGATCGAGGGTCTCAAAGGTTTTTCCAGAAGCAGCTTCCACCAATTCCCCATTAATCAAAAGCTTTTTAGTGCCCTTCAAGAATTCTTGCACTCTTGGATTAAGTTTAATCGTTTGTTCCATGTATAATACCCCTTTTCATTTAGATTTTAAGTTCGATATTTGTTCGGACAATGGCGTTCCTCTAAGTAAAAGGATCAGGCATAAGCTTATGTTTTTAATACCATTCTCTTCGGCTGACTTGCAGCAAGACTGAATATTACTGGATTACTTGAATCCTTTCCCCCCTTAACATAAAGAATCAATTTCTCGACATGTAATTATGCAAGACTTGTGCCATAACAAAAAAACCAATTAAACCAGCTAAAGAAGGTGCTGGAGGGGCATGGGAAGGTAGCAAACTGTTCCATATTGGAACAGGAAGTTGTACCAATCTGGAACAAAAAAGTTTAGTAGCTGGCATAATGCGCTTTCATTTTGGTGGGTATCTGAATTTTCTGTTATAATTAAACTGAATGAACGAATCCTAAATGCTCTGAAACTTTGGATTACAAAGAGTTTCATTAATGAAATTGAATAAAAAACAGTGGCCGATTTACTGGATTATACATACGGGAGGATTATTCAATGTCTGTTAATATAAGCGCGGATAAAGGAACCGTACCGGCATTTATTCAACAATCATGGCAGCGGTGCATTTCGAAGGGACTTCAGCCAAGCATGATGGATAAGGAAGATATGCTTGGTGCATTTGAGTTGGCCGAATATCACGATCGATATGCGGAACTCCTGTATCATTCTTCTCCCATTTTAGAAGAAGTTTATCGTACGATTAATGGTTTGGAGTCCATTTTATTACTTGCTGCCCCTGAAGGATATATCATTGAAACAGTTGGGGATCCAGCTTTCATTCGACATGCAAATAATGTTTCCCTGAGAAAAGGGGCCAATTGGCTAGAAGGTTCAAAAGGAACAAATGCGATAGGAACAGCCATAGTAGAGAAAAATCCTGTACTTATTCATGGCAGTCAACACTTTCATCAGGATAACCATTTCCTTACTTGTGCCGCATCGCCCATTTATCACCCTGAGGGACATCTGCTTGGTGTTCTGAATTTAAGCAGCCATCAACAGAATTATCATCCTTTTTCCATTAGTTTAGTTCAGAGGGTGGCTGATAGCATCAAACAAGCACTCTTATTGTCACATACACAAAAAAGGGAGAAAAACCTTTATTTTATATATGATTCATACCCTGATCCGTTACTTACCCTTGATAAAGAGGGGAAAATTACAGATCTCAATATAGCGGCGTCACATGTTATCGGCAAAATGGAAAAACCAGTATCGAATATAATATCAGGAACAGACCCACTTGTTTTAGAACAGAAGGTTTCAATTAAAGACCAGGAATTCCTGGTTCAAACCCTTGGCAAAAACATAGAACATCAATCCTCCGTGATCGTAAGGTTAAAAAAACAAAAATTGATTGATGGTTTAAAAACTAATCGTTATCAATTTACCGATATAATGAGTAATGATCCGCAAATGAATCAAACCATTTCCATTGCTAAAAGAGCTGCAGCGCTTGATATCAGCCTGTTAATCACTGGGGAGAGCGGAACGGGAAAAGAACTGTTCGCTCAATCCATTCATGGGGTTAGCTTAAGAAGTGATAAGCCATTCATCGCCATCAATTGCAGTGCAATTCCCGAAAACTTATTGGAAAGTGAGTTATTTGGTTATGAAAAGGGTGCCTTTACTGGCGCAAAAAGCGGCGGGCATAAGGGGAAATTCGAAGCTGCAGATGGAGGAACCCTGTTTTTGGATGAAATCGGGGACATGCCGCTTAAAGCTCAAGCGACTTTGCTCCGCGTACTTCAGGAACGATGTGTGACGCGTGTCGGAGGACATGCTTCCATTCCAATCGATGTAAGGGTCATTGCCGCCACCAACAAAGACCTACAAAAAGAAATTGAAGCTGGAGAATTCCGTGCAGATCTATTTTTCCGACTTTGTGGATTATCTTTAAAACTACCAAATCTAAAAAGTCGTAAAGATTTATTGATGTTAGCAGAATCTATTTTAACGGATCTACCTTATAAGAGCGAACATACCGAACTGACTGACGAAGCTAAAACATTCATTTTGGAATATTCGTGGCCAGGTAATTTCCGTGAATTGCAAAATGTGCTGGGACAGGCTGCATTCCTAGCTGATAGTGGCCCGATTACAAGGGAATTGCTTGCTGCACTTTGTCCTGTTCCTTCCATTACATATGAGGAAGGGGCAAATGCCGATCGAGAACCAAGAAACTTTCAAGAACAAGAAATCCTACTTATCAGGAATGCATTGGAACGAACAAGTGGGAATATCAGTAACGCAGCGAAACAACTCGACATCGGCCGTAATACGCTATATAGAAAAATGAAAAAATATGGAATCACCTTTCAAAAGTAAGAGACTCTCAGTATATAAAAAAATATGAAGAATCTTTTTATGACAATTTCAGCTTCCCGACCTGATTTGGTCGTTTCTTTGTTATCGCAAGTAACTATATGCGGACTAGCATACCTGTCTCCTTATAAGCTGCAAATAATGAAGTGCAGGATATCAAAATCTCATATAGAATGATGTTATTGATGTAGTAACTAAATTCCGCAAGGGGATGTGTGGTCAATAGTATGGAGTTGTCATCTGAACATAAGAAGTATAAACATGTATTGATTCAATATTTGGAAGAAAATGAATCTGTATTTTTAAATGAATGGAACGAGACTATTAAGATCAATGAAATAGACCCCTACAAAGAAAGAATAAGGGAAAATGGTTATGGGATGTACTCACTGGTCATCCAAACGTTCAAGGAGGTATTTTCTGATGATGTGCTGATAAGATTGGCTTACCAGGTTGCAAAAGAACGTCTTGAAGCAAATATCAACATTGGGGATTTTCTATATAATATCAATTTGGGTAGAAATATCATAATCAGAAATGTCTTTGGCGCCAATATCCCAATTAAATATATGCAGAGATTCATTAATGACATTAACCAGCACTTTGATACGTTCAGCTACCATGCAGTAACTAGATATACGAATCTTACAAATGAAGTGATTGAGGAAAAAAAATCTTATATTAGCGAAAACCACAAAGATAAATTAGCGGTACTGGGTCAAATATCATCAAGCTTTGTACATGAGTTCCGTAACCCTCTTACAGCTATCATGGGGTTCAATAAATTATTGAAGAGGGAGAATCCCGACCTGAAATATTTGGATATCATTGATTATGAGTTAAATCAGTTGAATTTCAGGATAACCCAATTCCTCCATACCTCTAAGTCTGATTTTAATGAGGAACAAAGAGAGGTAATTTCCGTATTAAAGTTAATGGAAGAAATACAGGAATTGACTTATGCAAATATTGTGGATGCCAGCGTTAATGTGGAAATAGATATTTATCCAAACTTCGTCATGACAGCGAGCAAGGATGGGTTAAAACAAGTGTTCTTGAATCTTTTTATAAATTCCATTGATGCCTTAAAGGATAAGGAACATCCTAGAATTTTGAGGATAAGCTCTTTAATTGAGGCGAATGAAAGAATAATTCGAATTTCAAATAATGGACCGGCCATTGCCAGTGAATTGATCGAATCTATTTTTGAGCCCTTTGTCACAACGAAAGAGTTAGGAACGGGAATCGGATTATACGTGTGTAAAAAGATCATAGAAAGTAATGATGGATATATGAATTGTGTCTCCAATGAAAATTTAACCACATTCAGCATCCATTTTCCTGAAGTTCAGAACTGAATCTTACGTGTTTCATACATATCAGGGTAATTTTCATATATACATATCGAATTTTTTCAAAGCTCGTAAACATAGAGTTTTAGTGATTAGAAGGAGGGCATTCGGGTACTGCCGGTATTTTACATAAAACCAATCTCAGTAAAATAAAGCTATTTGGAAGATGCCAAGAAATCACAATTAGGATTTTAGCATCTTCTTTTTTATCCCTGCATTTTTTCAGTATATATGTGTCGAAATAGTAAAAGAAAACAAATAAATTGTCATTTTTTGATTCGATTATGAATCAAAAAGGGTCGATAATTAATGTTTGAATCGAAAATTGAATTTATAATTCAATATTGAATCGTTTTAAATACTTAAAAGCGTTAAACCCTAATAAAATAACTATCCTTTTTTTGGCATGGATATTGCTTTTATTTATATATGTATAAAATTTTAGTGAGAGAGGGTGCTTTTATAAAAGGAAGAGTGAGGAAAGAAAGGATAGAGCTGGATACCTATATTTTTACATAAAAGGACTGTACTAAGGTTCTTTGTACTCCGTTGAGGTGCTGATGCTAGTAAAGAGGGAGTATAAATGGAAAAGCGGTTACGGTTAATAGAGTATATGCTGTCCAATATACATATATCGATAGTGAAGTTGGCCTCATTAAAAACTAATGATGAAATGGGAATAGGACTGTAAACATGATTTTTGAATGAAAGATTACTACTAAAGCACCCATGTGCAGTGGTTTACTGCTTACAAAACGGTAATTAGACAGTTTTAAAGGATGGTGACAATAGTGGCACTTCAAACAAATGAATTGAAACATGGTCTTAAGACCAGGCATGTCACAATGATTTCTATTGGCGGGGTAATTGGGGCAGGACTATTTATCGGAAGCGGAACAATAATAGAGTCAGCTGGGCCTGGTGCTATTTTATCGTATATAATCGCAGGATTGATGATCGTGCTTATAATGCGCATGCTGGGTGAAATGGCTGTGGTAAATCCTGATAGCGGATCCTTTTCAACATATGCGCATCAAGCATTTGGTCCCTGGGCCGGATACACGATCGGCTGGTTATACTGGTTCAACTGGGTTATCATCATTGCTATTGAAACTACGTTATTGGGTACTATGATTCATGATTGGTTTCCTGGTATTCCTATGTGGGCTGCTAGTCTATCCTTTCCTATATTAATGACGATTACGAATATCTATTCAGTCAAAGCTTATGGGGAATTTGAATACTGGTTAGCATTCATGAAAGTGGCTGCCATTGTAATATTCCTTTTCCTGGGTGCCGCCATGATTTTCGGATTTGTTCCGGGATTTGATTCACCAGGCCTTTCAAACATTACTGGAGATGGAGGATTTTTACCAAAAGGATTTCTGCCTGTCCTTCTTAGTGTGATATTCATTACTTTCTCTTTATCGGGAAGTGAGGTAGCTGCCATTGCTGCAGGAGAGTCTGAAAACCCTGAAAAAAATATTATTAGAGCCATAAACAGTGTTGTATGGCGTCTCCTTCTTTTCTTTGTTGGTTCAGTGACCGTGTTGGTTCTCGTAATCCCCCAAGGGGCTGAAGATTTACTGAAAACCCCTTATGCCAGCGTATTTGACATGGCAGGCCTGCCGGCAGCGGGTCAAATCATGAATATCGTAATCTTCACTTCATTGCTTTCTGTTTTGAATTCAGGCCTATATACAAGCTCTCGCATGTTATATTCTTTATCAAAAAAAGGGGATGCACCGAAAATCCTTTCCCGAGTGAATAAGCGGGGAATCCCGATTTGGGCGTTAATGGCAAGTGTTTTCTTTGCATATGTGTTCACGACATTTAAATTTGTTTCTCCTGATAAATTGTTTGCTTTTCTCGCAAACAGCTCTGGAGGAGTCACTATGATCATGTATATCTTTATCGCCTTTTCTCATCTATATTTACGGAAAAAGACGGAAAAAGAAAATCCCGGGACACTCAAAGTGAAAATGTGGCTATTCCCTTATTTAACCTACGTGACCATTGCCGTATTATTTATTATATTCGTTGCTCAGGCGTTTATTGATTCCATGAGATTGCAATTCTTTCTTACAACCCTTCTCACGATTCTAGTAATTGGGTCATACTTTCTGTTTTATCATAAGAAAAACGTAATTACTCCTGAACAAGATGCAAAACTAAAAAATATTCACGTTAAGGAAGGGTAATGGATACAGTGGTTTTTTCAATTAAAGAAAGAAAAGATTGACTATTCAAATAAGGGCTGCTCTTAGTGGGCAGCTTTTTTTCTGGTTCCAAAAATGATCGCATTCTTTTCATGGAAAGGATTTAAGCGTGTGCGGATTTCTGACTGCAATCAACCCATTACGATACTCATTCATTTGCAACTTTGAAATCCTTTGCTAGAATATAATCTATAGAAAAGATTAGGAGTGGTTACTGTGGCTGAAACTCCAGCTGAAGATTTGATTCATTATATCGCACCAAAAGGAGAATATATCCCTTTTTTAGATGATACGGACTATATCGCTAAAGGATTGGAATGGAAATTATTCACTGCCCGTTCGGTAAAAAGAGAACTAGTATATAAAAGCGGAAGCGTTCAAGCAAAAGTCAAATTGGCTGGTTATGAACAATACGGCAACGGACTTGACACTATAGTCGTTCAATTTGAAAATGGTAAGCTTAGTTGCATTAACCCTTCCTATTTAAAGGAAATGCAAAGCTCCAGTTTCGGAAAAGAATTATTGAGTGGACCTGTTTCTGAAACCGCCGCAGTTCCAAGTGAAACTGAGCAGGTGATGGAAGCGCCAATTACGGAAAACCCCGATCAGCTAAGTGCAGAACCAAAAAAAGCAAAAACCAAAACTAAAAAAACGACAGCAAAACCTAAGTTGGACTTACCTGGGGAAAAAGTGCATTTCACTGCGACCGTCAAGGAGTTCACGGCGAAAATGAACCATTTCACTGGTGAAGAAGATGAAGTCATACTATTGGAGAATGTCAAAGTGACAACGGAACCTGAATTGACAATCGGCGATGCTTGGTGTGGTTATAGCAAGACATTGAAAAAAGCTGAGCTTGAAGAAGGGGACGAGATCGAATTTGATGGAAAGGTGGTCGACAAAAAATATAATAAAGAAATACGCTATAAAGTAAATAATCCATCTAAGTTAGTGAAAAAGGAAGGATAATCGCTTGAAGTTCTTAGGTGATCTGGAGTAAGCCGCCGCTTACTCCTTTTTTTGTTGCATTAATCAGTCTTGAAATGGAAGCGTTCATTGTGAACTTATTAGAATAGTTGAGTCCGATTCTGGAATATATTCGATTGTGGGAGATACAACTTAAAAACCAAAATAATGCAAATTATTCGCTAATCGTATAATTAAGGATTTCCTTTTGTGGTTTCATATATTCCAGTGTTGGGGATAATACATTATGAAAATGGATTTATAAAAAGATTAGGGGGGGTTTCTAAATGAAAGAATTATTTCGGTTATTGAAACAAGGTAATAAATCGGCGTTCACTGCTGCCTGTGTGAATAGTATCATCGCTGTGCTAAAGGGGATTGCTTACTTCATGACAGGGAATGTTGCTATGTTTGCTGAAACTTTACATACTTTGGGCGATGCTGCGAATCAGTTTTTCGTCTTCATTGGTTCCGCACTAAGTAAAAAGGCACCAACTGATCGATTCCCTGATGGTTTTGGACGTTTGGTTAACCTTGTATTATTAGGGGCAGTATTGGTAGTCGGAATCATGTCTTATGAAACGATTAAAGAAGGGTTTCATCACATTTTGCACCCTTCAGAATCAACTGGTATCCTTATTAACTTGTCCGTCCTTTTCTTAGCGGTTGTGTTGGAATCATATGTATTATTTAAAGCGATGAAAGAAGTGGTGCATGAGACTGGAATCGAAGCTAAAGGAGCAGCTGTCATATTTAAGAGCTTCACTGGTTTAAAAAGAGCAAAACCAGCGACGAAATTAGTATTCATGGAAGATATGGTAGCGACCGGTGGCGGAGTGCTTGCGATAATTGCCATTTTATTAGCAAACTTCACTCCTTTCATCCAAGCGGAAGGTGTTGCTTCCGTCATGATCGGTCTCGGTATGTTCTATGTGGTTGGAAGGGTTTTTCTTGATAATGCTGCAGGGGCTCTTGGGGAAGCCGATATTGAAATGCGACAAAAAATCGGGACGATGGTCATGGATGATCCAGACGTAAGGGATATACAGAAACTGGCCGTATTAAAAGAAGGGGAAGACTTCCATGTTGAACTTGAAGTCGAACTTGATCCCCATATTTCAATCGCCCAAGCGGATGACATTAAAGATCGGCTGTTTACTGAGATATTCAAGGAAAGAGGGGTAACGGATGTCATTATAGAATTTGATGAAAATGATGGTGTCCCAAAATGGGAAGGTCAAATAAAAAAAGAATTGAATGAAATGAAAAAAGACAGGGAGTAGAAAGAATGGCATAATACAAAGTGTCATGACAAGCAATTTGTCTGATTATAAATATCACGACACTAATGATAAATTCCTGTTCAATTCTTCACGTTCTTTCCTTGCGCATGCTTTATAAGCTATCATGGACTTAGTTACATAAAGAAGGATTATGAAAGGGTGAATACGATTGGAGAAACAAGATATTAAGCTAGTTGCACTTGATATGGATGGCACGCTGCTCAATAAGGCTGGAGAGATATCTGAAGAAAATCGCAGAGCGATAAAAAAAGCCGAAAATCAAGGGGTTTTTGTGGTATTGAGCACAGGAAGGTCTTATGCGACATGCAGTGATTTTGCAAAGTCAATGGAACTTCAATCATACCTCATTACGGTAAACGGAAGTGAAATTTACGATAATCATGGAAAACTGGTGGAAAGGAATATCGTCGATAGCGATTCCATACAATGGATGTGGGAATTAAGCCAAAAACATGGCACTCATTTCTGGGCAATAAGCTGCGATAATATTTACAGGGCTGAAATGCCTGAGAAAATCCACGATTCGCAATGGCTTAAATTCGGATTTGATACAGATGATGAAAGCATTCGCAAAATCATCATGGATGAACTGGTATCAAAGGGAAACTTTGAAATAAGTAATTCAAGCCCGACGAATATTGAAGTGAATGCCATGGGCGTAAATAAGGCGAAAGCGATAAAGCTCGTATGTTCATTGATCGATATTACGATGGATAATGTTATGGCAGTGGGTGACAGCCTTAATGACCTTGCAATGATTTCTGAAGCAAAAGTGGGTGTGGCAATGGGAAACGCCCAAGAAATTGTGAAAGAAAAAGCAGATTGGGTTACAGCGACAAACGAAGAAGATGGTGTGGCTAAGGCCATTCGTAAATGGGCGCTTTCAAATTGAATCGACACTGTATATGGGAACTACTCCATATACAGTTTTTTTATAGAAATGGCGATGCCGACAATGAAATGTTAGCTGCCGAATTAATTTCTTGAAAATTGTGTATATTAGAAGTATGATAATCTTGTAGTGTTATATTTTGGTAATATATTAATAATGGGAGGTTTAATGGATGACTAGAAGTTTGCCTGAACAGTGGTGGAATCAATTATCTTTACCAGTTATCTCAGCACCTATGTTTTTAATATCCGGTCCTGAGTTAGTGAAAGAATGCTGTTTGAATGGGGTGATCGGCTCTTTTCCAGCACCGAATGCGCGTCCGATAGAGGTACTGGATCAATGGATGGGTGACATAAACGACACATTGATTGCAGCAAAGGCTAAAGAACCAGGCTCAAAGATTGCTCCATGGGCAATGAATATGGTGGTCCACCGTACATATAGCCGGCTTGAAGAAGAGTTGGAATTGGTCAAAAAGCATCAGCCTCCCATCGTCATTACATCATTAGGTTCACCCAAACATGTGGTGGATGTCGTACATAGCTATGGCGGCTTGGTCTTTTCGGATGTCAGCTCTGTGGATTTTGCAAAAAAAGCTGCGGAGTCAGGTGTGGACGGATTGATCTTGGTTGCCGCGGGAGCCGGTGGTCATGCGGGTGAGATAAATAGCTTTGCTTTTGTGGACAGCGTAAGGACATTCTGGGACGGAATCATTTTGCTTGCCGGATCCATCAGTACTGGTCACAGTATTTTGGCAGCTCAGGCAGCTGGAGCGGATCTTGCATATATGGGTACACGTTTTATCGTGGCGAAAGAGAGCAGGGCAAATGATGAATATCGTGAAATGCTTGTCGATTGTGATCATGATGACATCATCTTGACTGATGCATTTTCAGGCGTTAATTGTAATATGCTGAAACCGAGCATCAGAAAGGAAGGCATGGACCCGGAACAATTAGCCAAAAAAGAAAAAGTCGATTTTGACAGCATGTCCAAACCATCTGAATCTAAAGCGTGGCGTGATATTTGGTCAGCGGGTCATGGTGTAGGGGCAATTAAAAAAATAGATACCGCTGCCGGCATCATTAAACAATTGGAAAAAGAGTATCAGGAGTCCTTGAAGAAATTGACGGGGCAGGCGGAAAAATTAAAAAGAATTATATCGAAATGATATGAAAGCGCTTTATTAATTATGTTAATATAGCTAACAAAAAGGGGATCCATATTGGATCCCCTTTTTTGCCATGTAATATCAGAGATATTTCATGATAAGGTCTTAATCGGCTAAAAAGGCAATCTAAATAGGATATAAAGAGAAAAGCAGTAAATATACATATAGGACTGTGAAAAAATATTGATAAAAAGAAGGATAAATGTTATATTATTTTCGTGATATTGACCAAATGAACAATATGGTCATTAATTATTGGTTGTTTAAAAATTATATATATTAAGGTGAACAAGAATTTAAATTATATATTGCAGAAGCAAATGACTTAATTATGTATTCTTCAATCAGTTTTCACCTAGATAGATTAATAAACGGCATATTCGCCGTATAGGAGGGCTTGGTAGGCGTGTTAAAATCTTTAAAGGGTGAATTTTTAGCCATAATAAAACATCCTATGATACTCATTTCCATAATAGGGATCATACTGATTCCTCTATTATATAGCGGCACGTTCCTGTGGGCATTTTGGGATCCATATGGTAAGGTCGACCAGTTGCCTGTTGCCATTGTCAATATGGATGAGGGTGCGGAGTTCAATGAGTCGGAACTTACAATAGGAAAAGATTTAGTCAAGGAATTAAAGGAAAAGAAGGATTTCGATTGGCATTTCGTCAGTCAAAAAGAAGCCAATGAAGGTCTGGAAAATCAAGATTATTACATGAAAATAGAAATCCCGAAAAACTTTTCGAAAAATGCAACGACCTTACAGGAGGACAATCCGGAAAAACTTGATTTAATTTATACGTCCAATGAAGGGTTCAACTATATATCGACTAAAATAGGGGACGCAGCTTCGGAGAGAATTAAAGGGGAGGTATCGTCAGCCGTTACGAAAACCTATGCGGAGTCAATGTTCGATAATTTGAACGAAGTGGCTGACGGACTCAAAAGTGCCAGTGATGGAGCTGGGGAATTGAAAGATGGGACAGATACAGTGAAGAACGGATCCAGTGAACTTGGTGAAGGGATTAACTCAGCTAAAGAAGGTTCCAAAAAAGTGGATGAAGGAATTGATTCCCTTCATTCAGGTTCTGTAGAAATCCATGAAAACTTGGAAAAACTAGCTGAAAAATCATTGACCTTTTCGAATGGGGTCGGTTCGGCGGCTGCAGGATCAAAAGAACTCAATCAAGGGTTACAACAGTTTAGCTCTGGTGTTGGACAAATGAAAGATGGACAATCCGAGCTTTTGCAAGGAGCCAAGAAATCTGAAGCGGGAACTGGTGAATTGGCCTCAGGACTGCAGCAGTCATTAGAGGGATTCAATCAAATAGAAGAAAAGCTGCCCGCTTTGAATGAGGGAGCAAATGGTGTAGCGGCTGGTGCTGCCCAGCTTTCAGGTTCATTGTCTGAATGGAGCGCAGCATCGAACGAGGCAAAAGCGGGGGCATCTGAAGTGTCGGCAGGTTTGGATGAGGTTATTTCCGGATTGAAACAACAATCTGAAGCTACGGATGATCCTGCGGAGAAAGCGCGTTTGCAGGAAGTGATTTCTTCTCTAACCCGCATCAGTGAAGGTAGTAAAGGAGTTTCTGAAGGAGTAGGGAAACTATCAGCCAGTGCAACTGAAATTGCGAAAGGCTCAAATGGCCTTAGTGATGGAGCAAAACAGTTAGGTGAAGGAACAAGTGCATTAAGCGGCGGTTTCACTCAATTAAAGCAAGCTCAGGATAAACTTGCCAATGGGGCGAATGAACTGAAAAATGGTCAAGGCCAATTGGTGTCTGGTTTGACAACATTTGGCGATAGTATAGATTCAGCGCAAAGTGGGCTTGGACAGTTAACTGAAGGCAGCAACAACTTGGTAAGCGGGCTTGATCAGCTTGAAGATGGCTCCAAGCAATTATCAAGTGGGACCTCACAGCTTTCCGAAGGTTCGAAAGGTCTGGTTACCGGAACGGATAAGTTGAAAGAAGGTTCATCCAGCCTTACAAGCGGTATGGGAGAACTGGCGAATGGAGCCATTAAGTTACAGGATGGAATCGCAAAACTCTCAGATGGATCTGCAGAATTGCATGAGGAATTAAATGATGGGGCAAACGAAGCAGGCAAGATAAAATCCAATGAAGAAGTATATGACATGTTTGCAAGCCCTGTTAAAGTGGATAAATTACCAATTAATAATGTCCCGAACTATGGCACAAGTTTTGCACCATATTTAATTTCATTAAGTTTATTTATCGGGGCTATCGTTCTGACGATCATTTTCCCGTTAAGAGATCCTGCTGTTAAACCGGCGAGTGGATTTAGCTGGTTTATTAGTAAATACAGCGTCATGGCTCTTATAGGAATCTGTCAAGCCATATTGGTGGACACGATTTTAATTTTAGGCCTTGGAATCAATGTTACGAGCCTGCCGCTATTTTTTGCAGTAAGCATTCTTGCTAGCTGCACATTCATGGCAATCATTCAGTTCCTTGGTTCAGCCTTTGACAATCCTGGCCGGTTCATAGCATTATTGATTTTGATTCTTCAACTGACAAGCAGTGGCGGAACATTCCCAAATGAATTGGTTCCTGGCTTCCTGCAAGGATTCACACCGTTCTTACCGATGACTTACTCTATTAATGCTTTTCGGGCAGTGATCTCAACAGGAGATTATAGCTTCATGTGGCATAATCTTGGCATATTGGCCATATTCCTCGCCGCGGCATTAATATTATCACTTCTTTACTTTGTGCATCGGCATAAGAAATTGAACGGCGCATTAAATGAACAACAGGAAGAAGCAACTGTACAATGATCAAAAAAACAGCGACCCAAATGGGTCGCTGTTTTTTGATAAATATCAGGTAATAAGTGAAATGCAGGAAAATAATAGTTCCCCTAATATAACGCCCATCTTAAAGATATGCATTCCTGCTCACATGGAACGGGCAACGGATTGTTTGTGACAAATCATTGGTGCAAGCCACAAAACAATGAAGTAATTAATTAAATGGCTATACCCTTGTCTTTTGGGAAGCAGGTGCATATTTCTTCATCGGATTTTTTGCAATGACATCTTTTAAATAAGGATGGCCAGAAGGACCTGGTTTTCTCATAAGTTCCATTAAGTAAGAAATATCGTCCATAGCCCTGTGTGTTTGAAAATTGGTGATATTATGTGCCTGCAGTAATGTTAAGAGTTTACTATTTTCAAATCCGTATTGCTTCCAAGGTACATTCCTCATCGTACAGAACCACTTTTGATCATTGATTTCCGGATACATTTGGTAGAGAAAACTTCTATCGAAAGAAGCATTATGTGCGAAAATCGAATCGGTACGGGCAATGAAGGATTTAATTTTTTCATCGTGAAAACTTTTTCCTTCTACGGAGCTGTATGGAATTCCATGAATTCTATATGCTTGGTCATAATTCCTTCTTGCTCCATAGGAGAGAGGCTCCCTTAAAAATGATTCCTGATCAATAAGATTAATGATTTCCCCTGTTTCACTGCTGTATGTAAAGAGTATAAGGGCAAGCTCGATTATTTCATCTGAAGAGGGACGTAAACCAGTTGTTTCTACATCAAGTACTAAACCTAATCTATTAGACAATTTTTTCTCCTCCAGTTGGGTAACATTCTTCTATTATAGCTGACATAGAAGAGCTATTGTAACTATTATGATCGTTTTAAAGGATTTGAAATTGATTGAAGGTAAGGGAAAACTAACGTACTAAAAAAAGATAGAGATTTTAAAGCAATCTCTACCGTTTAATCCATTGAAGTTCATAAGCATTGCAAAATGCATTCCAATTCATGTTCGGCAATTTTTACGAATTCTTCGTTTTTTTGAAGGCTGAAAATGTTCTTGGATTGCTTTATATAGTGCAGTCCTTCTTCAGGTTGTTGTAGATGAACCAGATTTTTACCAGTTAAAAGATGGAGTTCCGCATATAAATATAATGATTCTATCGAATTACAAATGTTAATCCCTTTAAGAGTATAATTTAATGATTCCTGATAATAATGAAGTTCAGTCAATGTTTGTGCTAATCCATGAATGATCTTCACGATAATGGTACCTTCTTGATTCACATGGGGAATATTCTCGATAAATTCCAGAGCTTCATTGAAGATGGTGACGGCCTCTTCATAATTCTTCGTTTTAAAATGGATGATCCCGATACTGTTTAAGACTTCTATTTCCTGTTGATGAAGAATGACCCGTTTACCCATCGTAATCTGAATGGCCTCATTCAATAATTCTATAGCCTTTTGTTTGTCATTGTATAAATAAAAAAAAGAGATACCTTCATGCCATTTTAAGAATTGATAAAATGATATCGATTTTTCCGGTGCAGTGGCCATTTCTTTTTGGACGATTTCATAAATTGCTTTATAGTTACGTGTCCGTTTGTATTTGTTAATCAAAAGTTTAATGGTTTCTATGTAATTATAAATCGGTTCATTTTTGGTAGTGAAAAAATACGGCAAGTCAACTTTAAGTTTATCCGCAAAAAGTGCCAATTCATCAATGGTTGGAGAAGTGATGCTTCTTTCATAATCTGACAGGGCATTAGATTCACATATATCCTTAGCCAGTTCTTCCTTTGTTAGATTTTGTTTTATTCGTAATTCGTTGATAACAGAGCCAATCTCTATTTTCATTACAACTGCCCCTTTGTACCTATGTCTAGAATTCTATTTTAACATAATTTAATTTTTATCAGTAATATAATCGAAAGATAGTATGTTATAACTACTTTACGTGTTTTCCTTAGGTATCCATCCAACTAAAAAATAATCAAGAACGTTATCATATTGAAGCGATCAAACTTAAAATGACGTCTTTTCGATATAAAGTGGGAAAGGTACATAATCACGGATAATAACAATCATTAGACTTGGAATATAAGAATAAATAAAAAGAGGCGGCAATCTGCCGCCTCTCAGATTGTAGACAAATTCGATGAAAATCGAGCTAGCCTACAGTTTTTTATTTAAAAAAAGTTGCAGTTGATTTCAGAAATTCACTCCCTTTCCGCCGACTGTCTGCCAATCCTCATCGACGCAAGCGTCTGTGGGGTCTCGGCTAGCCAGTTATTCGGCAGGAGTGTCGCAAATTTCTTTAATTTAATGAGGTTTCATTCATGAAGGATGACCAAGTTCCTTCTATTATCATGGTCAGGGGTGAGAGCATCCCTAACTTCCTTTAGTCGACAAACTCAAAGGCGGCAATCTGCCGCCTCTTACGATTTTAATTTCCAATGAATTCTTGGGTCCAATAGTGGGCGTATTTCCCACCTGTCACATGCCCAATTCCAATATGTGTATAGTTCTTGTTCAGGATATTGGCCTTATGTCCGGGGCTGTTCATCCAGGATTTCATGACAGCATCCGCACTAGGTTGACCTGCTGCGATATTTTCCCCTGCGTACTCGTAATTGATTCCAAAGGATTTCATCATATCGAAAGGCGATCCATAATTCGGGCTTGTATGATTGAAATAATTATGATCACGCATATCCTCAGATTTCAGAATTGCTACGTTAGAAACGGCTGTATCCATTTCAAGGGGAGGGAGGCCCGATTTTGAACGTTCTTCGTTAACTAAACTAAGAACCCGCTGTTCAACTGATTGACTTTCTTTTTGATTTACTGTGGTTTTGGATGCCGGAAGATTTATGATTTGTCCGATTCGAATTTGATTTGCATCCTTTATAGCAGAGTTCGTTTCGAGTAATTCGTCCATGCTGACATCATATTCAGAAGCAATTTTCGTTAAGGTATCTCCTTTTTCCACCTCGTAAGTATTGGCTCCCATAGCAACTTTTGGAGATAGAAGGGCTAGAGACAGTGCCGATAAAAGGATGATTTTCTTCATTTTGATTCCTCCTAGTAGAATATCTGGATTGGAAGTATAGTATGCTATAAAAATAGTTTTGTGTAAAATTAGATCATTCAAATCCTTGGTTGCTATGGGAAAAAGGTATCTAATAGGAACAGAATAATAAGGGTCCATATAACCCTGGAAGTGTTAATGGTAGACCAAAATCATAGGGCTTTTTGATAGATTGGAAAAATTATTTCATGCAGAAAAAGAATCATTTTATGATTGCTGATAATGATGTCAGGGGTAAATAATAAGGACTCAAAAATGATAAGTGGTTATATGGAACTAAATGAAAAATATCATATTGTTAGTACATTTATTATTGTTATGGAGGAAACGGACTGCTTATAATGCCATAAATCATCAGAGTTTGATTACAAAGGGAGGGCATGTGGAATCGGCATTGTACGTTAAGGAAAGGAATTTTTCAAAAAGTATTGTCCATTAAGACAGGTATCTCTTCTTCATGAATCGAATTAAGTAGACAACTGAATATACGGAGGGATTCTTCAATGTGGTTTAAGGAATTGGAAACAGAAAGGCTGCGTTTAATCGAAATAGGTCACCATCATGCTGAAAGTCTGTTTGAAATCCTCTCTAAAGATGAAGTGACCAAATATGATGGGATAGAAAGTTTAACTCTAGTAGAAGATGCCCGCCGCTTAATCGATTCGTTTAAAAGTGCTTATATTAACAAACGTGGGATGCGATGGGGAGTCATTTTAAAAGATTCAGGCAAATTCATCGGTACCGTTGGCCTGAGTCAATTGAGCCTAGCCAACAAACGCGCCGAAATAGGATATGAAATCCATCCTGAATATTGGAGGAAATACTTTACGTCTGAAGCTGTCAACGAAGTATTGCGTTATTGCTTTGAAGAATTGAGACTTAACAGAATCGCCGCTTTAACTTTCAAGGATAATATTGCATCCCAAAACCTATTGAAGAAATTTGGATTCAAAGAGGAAGGCAGCCTCCGAAGTTATCTATTTCTTCGTGAACAATCGCATGATGCCCTGGTATTTTCCTTGTTGAGTACGGAGTATTGCCCGTTACGGCAACAAAGTGTTCAGGGATCAAAGAGGTTTTAGTTTAATATAGAAGATTGCAGCTGGCCCAAGTGCCAGTTTTTTTATTTGCAGATGATTTTATCACAGCAAAGGACAATATACATATTTTTCATGTTAAAATGGAATGCGAATTCATTAATAGTCTGGATGGACATAAAAAAGGAGCGAAATCATTGTGAAGGTATTATTTCCGTTGCTTGCGGTCTTAGGCGGCATCACCATTGCCATACAAGGACAAATCAATGGTGGATTAGGGAAAAAGGTGGGGGTCATTGAAGCTTCCTTCATTTCGTTTGGAATCGGGACTCTTGCTTTATTATTTATTGTTTTGTTTGCGGGAAATGGAAATATTTCTGCCATCGCGTCTGTACCCAAATGGCAATTAACAGGCGGACTGTTAGGGGCTATTTATGTCATTGTGATCGTATTGGTCGTGCCTCGGATTGGAGTGGCACCGGCATTAGTCGGGGTTATAGCAGGCCAGATAATTATCGGGGCTGTCATTGACCATTTCGGTTTATTTGGAGGGGTACGCATCCCTTTGGATGTGAAAAAGGTGGCAGGCATATGCTTACTTTTCGTGTCATTATATTTATTTAATCATAAATGAGTAAGGGTCATTTTTGATTGAAACGACGGGTACATATAGGGGAGAATGAAGCGATATTTCTATTCTCCTATAGTTATTACCCATTATTTGGTGATTGATTAAAGAGAACTAAATATTTTAATGAAGTAATGCATTATCCTACTAAAATATATGATATGAGAGGGGATGGGTTGCTAGGAAAGTGGTCTTAGTAACCAATCCACTCTAAATTATTAGAATATTTAGAAATAAATAGACGAGAGAACCTATATGAATACTGATTTAGAAGTGTTTGGAAAAACACCTGGAAGCCGGAAGTCCTTTTTACGACAATTAGGTGATCATTTCTATTTACCTAGTATCTAGATCGAATTGATTAGCAATTAATTACTATATTGTGAAAAAGTACTCACTGGTTTATTGATTTTTTGATTTATTCGTAATATACTTAAAATTCAACATCTTTAATTCGAGGTATAGTTTCCTTAGCGAGGTTGAAAAGAGGGTGATTTTTAACTAGTAAACTGCATTAATTGCTTTTATAGGTAGAAATACAGATTTATGCAAACGGTTCGCTAGTTGTTTTTTGGTGAATTCCTGCAATGAATGCTTCTAACTTTCCTCGCTGACATTATTTGTACTATACGGAAGATTAATAGGTGTTAGAAGGATAATCTCTTAAATGGGATTATTCTAAGAAAGATTAAAGATGAGGGGGAATATTTTTTGAAAAAGTCTAAATTTTCAGTGCTTGCTCTTCTTATGGCCATCATGCTTATGCTTGCGGCATGCAATGGCGGTTCGAAGGAAACTTCGAATGAAAAAGAAGGAGGCTCGGGTGACTCATCCGGATCAAAAGTATTAAACGTAAACAATTCGAGTGAACCTGGTTCGCTTCACCCTGCAAATGCACAAGGTACTCATGAATCATGGATCCTTGAACATACATTTGAGGGACTGACAAAGAAAACAGAAGAAGGCAAAATCGTACCTGGTTCTGCAGAATCATGGGAAATAAGTGAAGATGGATTAACGTGGACATTCAAATTGAAAGATGGTTTGAAATGGTCAAATGGAGATCCGCTTACAGCCAATGACTTCGAATATGCTTGGAAATATGCTTTGAAACCGGAAACGGCTGCTGATTATGCTTACCAACTTTATTATCTAAAAGGCGGGGAAGCATACAACAGTAAGAAAGGGAAGGAAGAGGACGTAGGGGTTAAAGCGACAGACGAACATACATTAGTCGTTACTTTGGAACAGCCTACACCGTATTTCCTTGACTTGACTTCTTTCTATACTTTCTATCCAATCAATAAAAAGGTACAGGAAGAAAACCCAAAATGGGCTTTGGATGCAAAAACCCACGTTTCAAACGGGCCGTTCAAATTAACGGAATGGAAACATAAAGAAAGCCTGAAAATCGAAAAGAATGAAAATTACTACGATAAAGATAAAATCAAATTGGATGCAGTTAACTTTGCTCTAATTGAAGATGAAAATACAGCATGGCAAATGTATCAGAGTGGCGAATTGGACCTCGCTTATCCACTGCCAGTGGATATTCAAGGTCAAATGGTCAATTCTGATGATAAAGAATTCAAAATGGGCAAAGAACTTGCTGTTTACTACTACAACTTTAATACGGAAGTGAAACCTTTCAATAATGCAAAAGTAAGGAAAGCGCTTTCAATGGCTATCGAGCGTCAAAAAATCACCGAAAATGTTGCTCAAGGCGGACAAAAGCCTGCTTTCGGCGTAGTCCCTCCGGGTATTCCTGATGCAACTGGAGATTTCCAGGAAAATACAGGTAACCTATTTAAGGAAGATGTTACCGAAGCTAAGAAATTGTTAAAAGAAGGACTTGCTGAAGAAGGCATGAAAGAATTACCAGAGTTTTCAATTTTGTATAACACGTTAGATTCACACAAGAAAATTGCTGAAGCGGTTCAAGGAATGTGGCGCGATAACTTGGGTGTAGAAGTGACACTTGAAAATGCAGAATTCCAAGTTAAGCTTGACCGTGAAAAAGCTGGTGACTTTGAAATTTCCCGTGCAGGATGGGTTGGTGACTATGTTGACCCGATGACATTCATGCTTTGGGAAACGGACGGCGCCTATAATGATGCAGGTTGGTCAAACAAAGAATATGATAATTTATTAAAAGAAGCAAAATCTACAATGGATCCAAAAGAACGCATGGATGCTTTGCATAAAGCAGAGAAAGTCATGATTGACGAAATGCCGATCCTTCCGGTTTACTTCTATACAAAACCATATATGGTTAAATCGAATGTTACTGGAGTTTTTGCTCCAATTAACGCTTATCCGAACTTTATTTACGCGGATAAAAAATAATAGAAGGATAATAGTGAAATGGGAGGTATGTCCGATTAAGGACATACCCCATTTTTCAATTGCGAATTTGAATATTTCATGCATTCATTTCCGTTTTCAACTTCTTAGAAAATCGATGATTGGGGTGATTACCATGTTGAGATATACATTAAACCGTTTTAAATGGGCGATTATTACTTTATGGGCTGTTATTACATTAACGTTCATCATAATGCATACGATTCCGGGAAATCCATTTGCAAAAGAAGGAGCCATGCCTCCTGCTGTTTATGAAAACCTTCAAGTCCACTATGGATTGGACAAGCCGTTGTTGACCCAATATGGGAATTATTTATTGGAAGTCGTTCAATTTGATTTTGGTCCTTCATTGAAATCCTCATCCATTTCCGTGAATGATTACATTTTGAAGGGGTTTCCGGTGTCCTTGCACTTAGGGGCACAAGCTTTGGTGATTGCCATCTTCTTTGGGCTCATTTTGGGTGTCGTGGCATCACTGAAAAGAAATAAATGGCCCGACTATTTATCAATGATCATTGCCATCGTAGGGATTTCCGTTCCTAACTTTATCCTTGCGACTATTTTAATCAATTATTTTGCGATTAAATGGAATATATTCCCTGTTGCTACATGGGCGACATGGCAGCATACCATTTTACCATCCATTGCCCTTTCCATGATGCCGCTTGCTTTCATCGCGAGACTGATGCGGACAAGCATGCTTGAAGTAATGGGGCAGGATTACATTTTGACAGCAAAAGCCAAAGGATTGAAACGGAGCGGTGTCATAATCAAACATGCGATTCGGAATGCGTTATTGCCGATTATCACGGTTCTGGGCATCCTTACGGCTAATATCGTGACAGGAAGCTTCATCATTGAACGTATTTTTGGTATTCCTGGCATGGGAGATATGTTCGTAAAGGGAATATCCAACAGGGACTACCCGGTGATTCTTGGTTCCACAATTGTGTATAGTGCGGTGCTTATTCTATTGATATTCATCGTTGATATAGCCTATACGTTGATTGATCCTAGAATTAAAGTGACGGGGGAGAAGAAATAATGGCAGATAAAGTGCATTTAACCGAAGATATGTTCCAACCCGCCGAAGGCAACTTTAAGGAAGCTGAAAAAATAGCAAGACCTACAGTTTCATATTGGTCTGACGTCTGGCGTCGATTTAAAGAAAATAAGCTGGCCATGACTGGATTTATTCTTATAATCCTCTTGGTCTTGATGGCGATTTTTGGTCCGTATATTAACGGATATACTTATTATGGGCAAGATTTCGAGAAAAAGAATCTTAGCCCGAATAGCGAGCATTGGTTTGGAACGGATTCATCAGGAAGGGATCTATTTACGCGAGCTTGGTATGGTGCGAGGATATCCTTGTTCATTGGATTGATGGCCGCGTTGATTGACTTTTTAATTGGTGTCCTTTATGGCGGGATTTCAGCCATTCGCGGTGGACGCACGGATAATATCATGATGCGTTTCGCTGAGGTGATCTATGCGATTCCCTACCTATTGATGGTTATTTTAATGATGGTCGTATTAAAACCTGGTATCCTGCCGATCATCATTGCAATGTCGATTACGGGGTGGATTCCAATGGCGCGACTGGTAAGGGGACAGGTGTTACAACTGAAAGAGAATGAATATATCCATGCTGCAACAATCTCTGGAGCCAATACGAGCTGGACTTTAAGAAAACACATGATTCCAAATACAATGGGACCGATCCTTGTCAATTTAACGTTGACTGTACCTACTGCCATTTTTGCCGAAGCGACACTTAGCTTTTTAGGACTGGGAGTTCCGGCACCTCAGGCAAGCTGGGGAACATTGACAAGTGATGCACTGGGAAGCATTCTGGTAGGGAATTTCTATCAACTCTTAATCCCGGCAATATTGATTTCCTTAACGATGTTCGCGTTCAATGTGGCTGGTGATGGATTGCAGGATGCCTTAGATCCAAAACTACGGAAATAAATGAGTCCTAACATAATGATGTGATATTACTAGAATAGGAGGGACGATGATGGAGAACCTATTAGAAGTCAACGATTTACAAATCACCTTCCATACTTATGCAGGAAAAGTGCAAGCGGTTCGCGGTGTGAATTTTGACGTAAAAAAAGGGGAAGCCGTTGCGATTGTTGGGGAGTCCGGATGCGGCAAAAGTGTTACAGCGAAATCTATCATGAGATTATTGGAAACACCCCCAGCAGAGTATGGAAAAGGGTCGATAAACTTTGGCGGTAAAGACCTTCTTAAAATGAGTGAAAAGGAAATGCAGAGGATTCGCGGAAATGAAATCAGCATGATTTTCCAGGATCCGATGACTTCGCTCAATCCAACGACAAAAATCGGCAGCCAGATCATGGAAGGCATTTTAAAGCATAATAAAAACATGTCCCGAAATGATGCATACGAACGGGCGTTGGAAACACTGAAACTGGTAGGTATTCCACAGCCGGAAAAAAGGATGCAGCAATATCCGCATGAGTTTTCAGGTGGTATGCGCCAAAGGGCAATGATAGCGATGGCCCTTGCTTGCGAACCGAAATTACTGATTGCCGATGAACCTACAACTGCATTGGATGTAACGATACAAGCGCAAATTTTGGAACTGATGAAAGATATCCAGCGAAGAATGGATACTTCCATCATTTTAATCACTCATGATTTAGGTGTGGTTGCGGAAACTTGTGAACGGGTAGTCGTCATGTATGCAGGCAAGGTTGTTGAGACGGGTACGGTAGAGGCTATATTTTCAAACCCGCAGCACCCATATACAAAAGGTCTGCTTAAAACGGTGCCAAGGCTGGATATGGAAAAGACGGCTCCGTTGGTTCCGATTATCGGATCACCACCGGATTTATTGGATCCGCCAAAAGGATGCCCATTTTACCCAAGATGTGAATCAGCAATGAAAGTGTGCAAAGACCATGATCCGGAGCTTGAAGTAGTGGAAGAAGGTCAGACAGCCGCATGCTGGCTGCACCACCCGATGGCCAAGGCAGCACAGGTACAAGCACCGACTAATGCATAAAGGAGGAGAACCAATGGTTTCACTGAAAAATAAGGCCGTAAAAGAAAAGACAGACAACGAAAATTCTCCTCTTGTTGAAATAAAGAATCTGAAGAAGCATTTTCCTATTGGTTCTCAATCGCTGAAAGCGGTAGATGGTTTGGATCTCAAAATCTATCCAGGGGAAACTGTCGGACTTGTTGGGGAAAGCGGGTGCGGTAAGTCGACTGCAGGTCGTACAATCACTCGATTATATGAACCGACAGATGGAGAAGTTCTTTTTCAAGGGAAAAATATTTTCGATTACAAACCTGGGGAAATGTCACATATCCGCCGTGAAATACAAATGATTTTCCAAGATCCCTACGCATCCTTGAATCCAAGGATGAAGGTGGAGGAATTAATAGGGGAACCACTTGCCATTCATGGGATTTCCAAAGGTAAAGAGCGAAGAAAACGGGTTGAAGACCTGTTAAAGCTGGTTGGTTTAAGTCCCGAACATATCACTCGTTTTCCGCATGAATTCAGTGGTGGACAACGCCAGCGGATTGGAATTGCAAGGGCGTTGGCATTAAATCCTAAATTCATTGTTTGTGATGAACCAATTTCTGCCTTGGATGTTTCGATACAGGCTCAAGTGGTCAACTTATTAAAAGAACTGCAAAAAGAAATGGGACTGACATATTTATTCATCGCGCATGATTTATCGATGGTCAAATATATTTCAGATCGAATTTTAGTCATGTACCTTGGAAGAATGATGGAACTTTCAGATAGTGATTCTTTAACGAAAGACCCGCTTCACCCATACACACAGGCCTTGCTTTCTGCAGTGCCGATCCCGGACCCGACTATTAAACGGGAAAGAATTGTACTTAAAGGCGATGTACCAAGTCCCATCAATCCGCCAAGCGGCTGTGTATTCCGGACACGCTGCCCTAAAGCGATGGAGATATGCTCCAGTGCTGTACCTGAATGGAAAGAACAAAAACCAGGGCACTACGTTGCTTGTCATTTATATTGGTGAACAAAAAAACCAGTTGCGTTTGCGACTGGTCTTTTTTGTTACACGTTTATGTAAGATATTTTTTTGAGTAGAAGCGATTATCTTGGAGACAAAAATTTTTATCAGTATGTCAAAACAAATAACTAGGAATCTGAAAATAAAACATTTAATATGTAATTATATGTAAAAACTAAAAATCTGTTGAATGTTTCAATTTGTGAGAGAAGGAGGGACTGTTATTGTATTCCACGATAACTAGTGAAATCGTCGATCGTGTCATGATTGTTACTCTGAATCGTCCTGAGAGAATGAACGCTTTTAATGAAAAGATGTGTGAGGAAATGATTCACGCTTTTAATGAAGCGGATGAAAATGATGACGTACGAGCCGTCATTTTAACTGGCGCAGGGGATGCATTTTGTGCTGGAATGGACTTGGAAAAAGGTGCAGAAACCTTCATGGATCACACTCCTCTGGTTGAATATCGCGATGCAGGGGGGATGTTGTCATTACGGATTTTCGAGATGAAGAAACCTATGATAGCGGCCATTAATGGAGCGGCAGTCGGGATTGGGATCACAATGACGTTACCCATGGACATTAGAATCGCTTCAACAGATGCAAAAATGGGTTTTGTATTTGCGAGGCGGGGGATAACGATGGAGGCATGCAGCGGCTGGTTCTTACCCAGGCTTGTTGGAATGGGCAAAGCTTCCGAATGGATTTTTACCGGCAGGATGATTTCGGCCAGTGAAGCATATGAGGGAAGGTTGGTAAACAAAATCGTCGAGCCAAACGAATTGATGTCTGCTGCAATGGAAATTGCAACAGATATTGCGGAAAATACTTCTTCCGTTTCTGTGACGTTATCCCGGCAATTAATGTGGTCCATGCTCGGTGCAAACCATCCTGTTGAATCACACAAAATAGAATCGAAAATGATTCATTGGACCGGAAAACAAGCGGATGCACTAGAAGGTATCGAAGCTTTCCTCGAAAAAAGGAAAGCTGATTTCAAGATGAAAAGCAGTACTGACATGCCTCCGTTCTATCCTTGGGGAACGGATCGAACATATGAAGTGGATAAGAAATGATGGAATGGAATGGGCTGGGAAAACAAGGGGAAGTGCGTGATAATTTTTACTTTTCGGATAAATTAGGGATTCTATTCTTAGTGTGTTATACTGGGTTTACCATTTACTAAACTTGTTTCATGTTCCCTATTCCCCGTGAATAGGGTTTTTTTATGACTACTTTTTTAATCAAAAAAAAACAGACCCTACAAGTAGGGTCCGTTATATATTGTATTTAAAATTATGCTTTTTGAACGTTAGTAGCTTGGGGTCCACGTTGACCTTGCTCAACTTCAAAAGTAACTTCTTGACCTTCGTCTAATGATTTGAATCCTTCGCTTTGGATAGCTGAGAAATGTACGAATACATCGTCTCCGTTTTCGCGTTCGATGAAGCCAAATCCTTTTTCTGCGTTAAACCATTTTACTTTACCTTGTTCCATTGTTGTTGCCTCCTAGTGTGAATCCACACATTGTGTTACTACCCTTGCTCAATCATTAGACGAAAAGTTTTTCACTAATCAATCTTCCCGAACAAAAATAATTCTTTTTAAATATAACAGATAATGTCGGAATCTGCAAGCTAACATGAGAAGATTATTTATGTACACAATGAATGAACAATTGTTAATACCCTTTTTTGTAATCAAGTAAATTTGTTGAAGGTTTTTTACCATTTAAATAGTTCTTTAAATTCGGCATGAAAATATCATGAATGAGCCTTTGGTCGTAAAATTCCGTATTTCCGGATGTGTGCGGCGTGATGATTACATTGTCCAACTCCCATAATTGGCTATTCTCTGGAAGTGGCTCCGTTTCAAACACATCAAGTCCAGCACCCGCAATTTCTTTTTCCATAAGCGCTTGAACCAATTCGTTTTGAATGACGAGATTTCCCCTTCCTATATTAATGAAAAAAGCGGAGCGCTTCATTAAGTTTAATTCCTTTTTCCCGAACATATTCTTTGTTTTTGGAGTCAAAGGTAATGTCACGACAATATAATCACACCTAGGAAGTAGATCATTCAAATGTTCTTGTGTGAACATCTCATCGACGAATTCTTCTGATTTATCGGAATGGCGCATTCCTAATACGGTCATGCCAAAAGCCTTGGCAATTTTTGCGGTTTCCTTTCCGATTTTTCCGACACCGATGATTCCGATGGTCTTTTCATGAATTTCCTGCTTCATATATGCGTGATGCCAAGTCTTTGTTTGCTGTTGCTTAATATATGTATCTACTTTTCTTGTTAAGGCAAGCATTAACGCAAAAATAGTCTCTGAAATGGGATACGCATGAACACCGTTTGCAGTTGTAATCTGAACATTCTTTTGTTCTAAATTTTCCAGGGGTAATGCATTCACTCCAGCGCTCCATGTTTGGATCCATTTTACTTTGCTGGCGTCAATGGATACAGACATTTCCGCCTTCCAGCCTGCGATCACTTCAGCATCGGCTATATGATCTCTCCATATTTCAGGAGATCTTCCGGTGATAACCGTCCACCCGGGAACCAATTCTTTAATTTTCTGTAATAAGAGCTCATTCAAATTTTGGCTTATTATGAGTTTCCTTTTTGGCATAACTAACCTCCTGTATCCATTTTTCCGAATTATACGTAAATTCAGAAAATCTTTCAATTCGGAAAGCGATTGTTTAACAATCTTGCTATAATACTAATAATCAATGGAATAGGGTGTATTCATGAACGTGAAAGACATATATGGACAGCTGCCTAATATAGAATCAAAACGTTTGGTCATGAGGAAAGTCACCATGAATGATGCTGAAGACATGTTCGCTTATGCATCCAACAGTGAAGTTTCCCGTTACGTCACATGGGAAGCTCATCGTTCCCTAAGTGATACAAAAGATTTTATCAGATTTATCCTGCAAAATTATGAGGATAAGAAAATCGCCCCATGGGGCATAGAACACAAGGAAAGTGGTAAGTTGATTGGTACGATTGATTTTGTTTCATGGCAGGTTGATCATCAAAGTGCAGAAATCGGGTATGTGCTTGCTCCCGAATATTGGGGGAGTGGCTTGATGACGGAGGCAGTGCAAAAGATAATCGCCTTTGGCTTTGAAAATATGAACCTGGTTCGCATACAAGCAAGGTGCTTCGTTGAGAATTTGGGTTCAGAGCGTGTCATGCAAAAGGCTGGTATGTCTTTTGAGGGAATCATAAGAAAAGGAATGTTTGTTAAGGGAAATCATGAAGACTTAAAGCTATATTCCATTATAAAATGATGGCTTTGGAGTCTGCTGATTAAAAAAGAAATAAGGAAAAATACATCGGTTTTGAAAGCGTTAATTTCTGTTCATGATTATTATGAATATGGGAAAATAAAAAACAAACAATATGTGCAAATATTGAATCAAAAACTATACAAAACGTCTAATGTAAAAAGTCCGTTTGAAAAATATAATGAAACTATAAAATCGTGTTGAAATGGAGGGTTTCTTTAATGGCAGTAATAAATGAAGTAAAAACGCTGAAAAATTATATCGGTGGCAAATGGGTGGATTCCACAGCATCGAAACATGAACAAGTGCCTAATCCGGCAACAGGAGAAGCTTTGGCGATCGTTCCCCTTTCAACAAAGGAAGATGTAAACCAAGCGGTGCAGGTTGCTAAAAAGGCGTTTAAAGAATGGAAAAAGGTCGCCGTTCCAAAAAGAGCCCGCTTCTTATTCCGTTATCAGCAATTATTGATAGAACACTGGGATGAGCTTGCAAAGCTGGTCACAATCGAAAATGGAAAAAGCTATACAGAAGCATATGGTGAGGTTCAGCGTGGGATTGAATGTGTGGAGTTCGCAGCAGGTGCGCCTACCTTGATGATGGGCAGCCAGCTTCCTGATATTTCCCCAGGTATTGAATCTGGCATGTATCGTTATCCAATGGGTGTCGTTGCCGGGATTACGCCGTTTAATTTCCCGATGATGGTGCCATGTTGGATGTTCCCGCTGGCAATAGCTTGTGGAAATACGTTTATCTTAAAACCTTCAGAACGGACACCGCTATTAGCCAACCGTCTGGTGGAATTATTGACAGAAGCCGGTGTTCCGGATGGTGTTGTCAATATTGTCCATGGTGCCCACGATGTCGTGAATGGGATATTGGAACATGAAGACATTAAAGCGGTATCATTTGTTGGATCCCAGCCTGTCGCAGAGTATGTATACAAAACGGCAGCTGCCAATAAAAAACGTGTCCAGGCTTTATCAGGAGCGAAAAATCATTCAATCGTCATGCCTGATGCGGATTTGGATAATGCGGTAACGAACATTACGAATGCCGCTTTCGGATCTGCAGGCGAGCGCTGCATGGCTGCGTCAGTGGTTGTTGCGGTGGGAGAAGTTGGAGATTCGCTCGTTGAGAGATTAAAGGCTGCAGCGGATGATATCAAGATTGGAAATGGAATGGATAAGGACGTTTTCCTGGGACCAGTGATCCGTGATACTCATAAAAAAAGAACAGAACAATATATTGAAATCGGGGAAAAAGAAGGAGCTGTCCTCCTTCGTGATGGCAGGAATGAAGGCGATCAGGAAAATGGCTATTACGTTGGACCGACATTATTTGATCATGTGAAACCAAATATGAAAATATGGAGTGATGAAATTTTTGCCCCTGTCTTATCCATAGTTCGGGTTAACACCCTTGAAGAAGCAATCGCATTGACCAATAAATCTGAATTTGCCAATGGTGCCTGCCTCTATACGGATAGTGCAAAAGCCATCCGGGAATTTCGCGAAGAAATTGATGCAGGGATGCTTGGCATTAACCTTGGTGTACCCGCACCAATGGCATTCTTTCCATTCTCCGGCTATAAAAGTTCATTTTATGGAGACCTTCATGCCAATGGCAAAGACGGAGTTGAATTTTACACTAGAAAGAAAATGTTGACGGCAAGATATTGATAGGAAAAAGGAGGTCGGCTCAAATTGTGGTCGGCCTTCCTTTATACATCTTTTTAGGAGGAGTGTAGCTTATGCAGGTTGAAAAACAGGGTCAGGATCTTAAAGCGATGGATGGTAAATATGTTTGGCATCATATGAAAGGGGCTGAATCCAGTCCTGGAGCAATGGTGATTAAAAACGGGCAAGGAGCATGGATAACGGATGTTGATGGGAACCGTTTCCTGGACGGGATGTCAGGCTTATGGTGTGTCAACGTTGGTTATGGCCGAACGGAACTGGCTGAAGCAGCTTACGAGCAGTTGAAGGAACTTCCTTATGCCCCTTTAACGAATAGTCACATCCCGGCCATTAAGCTAGCAGAGAAATTAAATGAATGGCTTGGCGGGGATTATGTGATTTTCTTCTCTAACAGCGGTTCAGAAGCGAATGAGGCTGCTTTTAAAATTGCACGGCAGTATCATCAGCAAAAAGGTGAACATGGACGTTATAAATTCATTTCCCGTTATCGCGGCTATCATGGTAATTCAATGGGCGCACTGTCAGCTACCGGGCAGGCGCAGCGAAAATATAAATATGAACCACTCGCCCCAGGATTTCTTCATGTATCACCGCCAGATTCTTACCGAAATCCAGAGGATGAAAGCGGTGAAAAAAGTGCAGCGGAAATTGAACGTACCATTACATGGGAGTTGAGCGAAACGGTGGCTGCGGTCATCATGGAACCAATCATCACGGGGGGCGGGATTTTGATGCCGCCAGATGGTTATATGAAACGTGTCAAGGAAATTTGTGAGAAAAATGGTGTCCTTCTCATTTCGGATGAGGTCATTTGCGGGTTTGGCCGCACTGGTAAGAAATTCGGATTTATGAACTATGATGTAAAACCAGACATCGTAACAATGGCTAAAGGAATCACGAGCGCTTACCTGCCATTATCCGCTACAGCAGTCAAACGTGAAATTTATGAAGCGTATATTGGCTCAGACGATTATGACCGCTTTCGACATGTAAATACATTTGGCGGCAATCCGGCTGCCTGTGCCCTTGCTTTGAAGAATATTGAAATATATGAAAATGAAAAACTCATAGAACGGTCTAAGGAATTAGGTCAACGCTTTCTGCAAGAGTTTGAAGAAATCAAATCTCATCCCAATGTTGGGGATGTACGTGGGAAAGGCTTATTGGTAGGCATTGAACTAGTGGAAGATAAACTGACAAAACAACCGTTCGAACTTTCCAAAATCAATAAAGTGATTGCATCATGCAAAGAAAAGGGGCTGATCATAGGCAAAAATGGTGATACAGTAGCAGGTTTCAATAATGTCCTGACTCTTGCACCCCCACTTAGTATAACTGAAGAGGATTTTTCATTCATCATAACGACGATAAAGCGAACGCTAGCTGAACTATGAAAATAAGGATAAAAAACTGAATATTAAATTAATTTTGCACTTGTACCTTTTGTTACACATACTATGCCTTTTTTAATGGTACTGATGCGTTTAGTTTTAGCACCGTTCAGAACTTTGAACGGTGCTTTTGTCTATGATCAAGGAAAAATAAGAGGAAAAGGAATCCAGCAGAAATTAAGGCAATATTTTGGAATCGTTTTCCTTGCTTAGTTATAGCAGATGTTCGAAAATGGAATGATAAGGAGTGGTAGAAACTCAATATTAACCGGCAGAAGAGGTGAGGGACATGAATAATGAAGATATAACAAAAAAACTAACATTACATATCCCTGAAATTTTAGGGAGTGGGAATTTTTCAAAGTATGCTGTATTGGTACCGCTTCTAGAGAAAGAAGATGGAATTCACGTTCTTTTCGAAGAACGTTCACACAAACTGAGGAGGCAGCCGGGGGATATATGTTTTCCGGGCGGGAAAATAGACAAGCTGGACCATGATGAACAGGCGGCGGCCCTAAGGGAAACATATGAGGAACTTAATTTGAGAAAAGAAGATATCGATAATGTCTTTCCTATCGATTATTTGGTATCTCCATTTGGGATGATCGTCTATCCTTATGCAGGGTTTGTTCGTAACCATCAACGGATAATTCCTAATCCAGCTGAGGTTGAAACCGTTTTTACGGTCCCGCTATCCTTTTTCATGGAAAAACCGCCAGAAATTTACCATGTGGAATATAAAGTGGAACCACATGAAAACTTCCCCCACGATTTAGTCGTTGGCGGGGAGAATTATAAATGGCAGCCGAAACAGATGGAAGAATATTTTTACTTATATAAGGGGCGGGTAATCTGGGGAATGACGGCAAAAATCCTTACCCATTTTATTGAAATTCTTCGTTAGACACTTCTAAAGCACCTTTTTTTTTTAGTCTATTTCTATTAAGCTTTAATTATGGTAAAAGGTAGGTTTTTAATAGAAGCGGGGGGATGAGTGGATGAAGTATAGTTTTGAAGTACTTGAAAAAGAACGGGAAATGGCAATGGCTGCACTAGTCAACTTCAATGAAAACCGCGAATACTATGATGAAACCAAAGATCAGGAACTTAAGCTAGCATACTACAAAGATGGTTCCTTGGACCGGGAAGGGTTGAAGGGCCTACTTGTGGCAACCCATAAAAACCAACTGAACTACTCACCACATCGTCATGTTTACCCATGGGTGGACTTACAGGAAAATGGCCAGCTGAAAAGCCTGTATTCCGGTAAAGGGATGGATCCTGTACAAGTGATTGAGGAAGATATCCGTATACTGGAAGTGTTGTCAAGAGGTGTTGAATCAATAAATTCTGAGAACATTCTCGTTAATTGTGAACATGTAGTACCTCAATCATGGTTCGATAAAAAAGAACCGATGAGGGGGGATTTGCATCATCTGTTCGCCTGTGAACCAACGTGTAATAGCAGCCGGAGTAACTATCCTTACCATGATTTTGAGGATTATATCCCTGAGAGAACGGCTGCCGGCATAAAAGCGGGTTGCGGGAAATCAGATGAAAGTAAATTCGAGCCTGAATACGGAAAAGGGATCGTGGCGAGGGCAACTTTGTATTTTTTACTCAGATATGAGGGAATCATCGATAGCGGCAAAATCGACCTCGCACTGCTTTTGGAATGGCATCGGCTATTTCCTGTCAGCATTTATGAAAAACATAGAAACCAGGCTATACATGAAATGCAAGGTAATCGTAACCCATATATAGATTTTCCCGAAATGGCGGAGAAATGGAATTAAAGAAGAATATAAAAAAGAGGATTGAAGCTGAGGTACAGGCTTCAATCCTCTTTTTTTAGATTATAAGAATTTCACGCAAACAGGGAAGGGAACATGAACATCCTTTTGCAATAATGTTAATTTTCCGTCATGTTCATTCCGTGCATAAAGTGTCAGGTTTCCTGATTGTTCGTTAGAAGCGATCAGGAATCTTCCGCTAGGGTCCAATGAAAAATCACGTGGCCAATGACCTTCGGTAGAAACCAGTTCCACGAATGCCAGTTTGCCTGTTTCTTGATTGATTTGGTAAACGGCAATACTATCATGTCCGCGGTTTGCGGCATATATGAATTGCCCGTCATCGGAAATATGAATGGCGCTTCCTTGGTTATTTTCCTTGAAATCTTCCGGGACGGTGCGAACCGTTTGTAATTCAGAAAAACTTCCAGTTTGACTATCAAAGCTCAAAACAATGACTTCCGGTACAAGTTCCGCCATGACATACGCAAATTTTCCGTTTGGGTGGAAGGTCAAATGCCGTGGTCCGCTGCCGGGAGCAACAGATAAGCTGTTTACTTCTTCCAAAACCCCATTATTTATTTTATAGGTTAATACTTTATCTATTCCGAGGTCGACTACAGCAATGAAACTTTCATCCGGTGTGAAACCAGCGAAGTGAGTGTGTGCTTTTTCCTGACGTTCTTCATTCGGTCCTTGACCTTCAAGTTGAACAGTGGATGATACAGGCAAAGGGGTCGCATCTTCATGAAGCGGATAGGATTCAATCACGCCTTCTCCATAACTGGAAGTGACCAAGACTTGCTTCTTGCTGTCGACACTTATATGACAGGAAGAGCCATTAGGTGTCAGTTGTTTACCCAAAAAGGTAAGATCACCTGATTCTTCATTGATCGAATAGGCTGAAACTCCACCGCTGCCCGCTTCTTTTAAAATGGCGTAGAGATTTTTTTTGTCCTGGCTGATGGCGACATAAGTCGGATCGGTTAATTCTGCTGCAAGAACCGGTGTGCTGAGTTTTCCTGCTGCTGTATCTAAAGTAAAGCGGTAAATACCTTCGCTGTTTCCTTTTGTGTAAGTGCCTATGTATCCAATGATATTCTGTTGATCATGTTTTGCCATATTTATCTCCTCCAAGAAAGATTTGTGTTTATTTTTATTTTACCATAGATGATACCCATTATATCCTTTTCCCGTTTACGTTGAGTTGGAACCTTTTTCTTTTAAAAGTTTTTGGGGGCAAGAAAAAACCCCGATTAGGGGGTCAAATTTAATCGACTGGCTTTGAGGCTTGAATAGGAATATGCCTAAACTCAGAAACCGAAAATAAACCCTGATCCGTCAGTTTAATTTCAGGGATGACAGGTAACGCCAAGAATGCAAGTGTAAGAAATGGGTTGAAATGCCTGTAAGCACCGAGTTTCAATAGGGCTTCATCAATTTTTTTCAATGAATGAACCACATCCATATAACTGCATTCACTCATCAATCCAGCTATTGGAAGGGGAAGGGAAGCGAGAATTTCCCCATTTTGGATTACGGTCAATCCACCCTGCATTTTTTTGATTTCCTTAGCCGCCAGCAGCATATCTGAATCATTCGTTCCGGCAATGATCAAATTATGTGAATCATGGGCTACTGTCGTGGCAATTGCACCTGATTTCAACCCGAGCCCTTTGACGATTCCAAGACCTAAATGTTTGGTCAGATGATGTCTTTCAATAACAGCAAGTTTTAGATGATCAACATGTTCGGAGAACTGGAACAGACCATCATGATTAAGTGTAACCGGTTCAATCGTATGCTTTGTAATCAAGCTGTTTGGAGTTATCTCAATAATATTAGCGAACTCATTTTTAAAAGGAATCGCCAAATCATTTCCGGTTATTTCATGAAATTGAACAGAGTGCTTCAACCCGTCGTCAATAACCTGATTCTCGTCAGTTGGATAGTTAAGCAAACGATTATTTTGAACCATAAGCTTTCCATCTTTAAAGACCGAGTGGATGATGACTGAATCAAGATTATCCAATAGAAGGAAGTCTGCCTTGTATCCAGGCGCAATTGCACCATGTTCTTTTAAACCAAAGCATTCTGCTGCATTAATGGTCGCCATTTGAATGGCTGTAATTGGCGGGACACCTGATTCTATGGAAAGTCGAACGTTGTGATCGATGCTTCCCTCAGATACAATATCATCTAGGTGCCGGTCATCGGTTACGAATAAACAACGGCGGGAGTTCTTCTCATTAATAACTGGAACCAGGTTTATTAAGTCTTTGGCAACCGTGCCTTCCCTGATCATAAGATACATTCCTTTACGCAGTCTTTCTTTTGCCTCATCCGCTGTAGTGCATTCATGATCCGTTTTAATGCCTGCACTCATATAAACATCGAGCTGTTGTTCGGATAATCCAGCTGCATGGCCATCGATGCTTTTACCTAGTCTATTTGCATCGTATATTTTTTGCAGCATATCCTCATCCGTATGTGAAACAGCCGGGAAATTCATGACTTCGGCTAAACCAAGCACTCTCGGGTTTTGATAAAATGAAATTAAATCTTCACTTCTTAAGACTGCACCAGAATGTTCAAACTCCGTAGCAGGTACACAAGAGGGCATCATGAAGTAAAAGTCAAAAGGAAGTTGATCGGATTGTTCAATCATATATTGCATGCCTTTTTTGCCAGAAACATTGGCAATTTCATGAGGATCTGCAACGATGCAGGTCACACCATGTAATAGGAGGATTTTTGCGAGTTCAGAAGGCCTGACCATCGATGATTCAATATGGACATGGCCATCAATGAATGAAGGGCATACGAATTTTCCGGCAGCATCGATTTCCGATATACCTTCATAACGCCCAATTCCAGCAATATAACCATCGACGATCGCAATGTCGCCTGTATAGATATCACCATTGAAAACATCTATGATTTTCCCGTTTTTAATGACGCAATCGGCTGGTGTTCTTCCTGTTGCAACGTCTATTCTCCTTTTAAGCAAGTCTTTTTGCATATTCGTATCCCCTTTGGCAAAATATAACCGGTTAATATTTCACTTTTTCATTATTGGTTTCCCATGTTCGGAATGGTAAATCGTGGTCATTAAAAGATAATTGTTTCATTTTCATTGTCCGATTTTCCATTGGCAGGGCAAGTTCTTGATATATAAAGTGATCATCAAAGCCAATATTTGCAGCGTCTTC
Source organism: Peribacillus sp. Aquil_B1 (assembly GCF_022603275.1). NCBI lineage: Bacteria > Bacillati > Bacillota > Bacilli > Caryophanales > Bacillaceae > Peribacillus > Peribacillus sp. Aquil_B1. Next base: position 1,831,345 of record NZ_JAKXEE010000001.1, read on the forward strand.
TTTAGTACATGCGTAATAAATGGCTTTTGGACGTGCCCAATAAATAGCGCCGATGCACATGGGGCAAGGTTCGCAGCTAGTGTATATTTCACAATCCGTAAGCTGGAAGCTGTCGAGATTCCTGCATGCATCACGAATCGCCTGGACTTCGGCGTGAGCTGTAGGATCGTTGGCTGTTGTCACATTGTTACATCCTCTGCCTACGACTTTGCCATCTTTTACGATTATAGCACCAAAAGGCCCTCCGTTCTTTGCCAATACATTTTCATATGCAAGCTGAACAGCCATCTCCATGAATTTTACATCCACTAAAAAACACCCCTTCTTATTAGTAATAACCAAAAGTATTGATGTTAAGTTATTTAACGTAAATATAATAAACAATATACCATATGCATGGGGAATTGGAATATTATTTTCTGAAAATAAAGAAAAATCAGTTTGTGTTAGAATATATGACGTGCAATCAAAATGGTTAAAAGAATTTTTACAAATAATAATAAAACTGATATTGTTAAAAGAAAATCATTGGGATTATGAAGGTGAAGTGCATGGGGTTTTTGGGAGTTCTTTTACCGATATTCGGTATTTTTGTTTTAGGGTTCATCGGTCAGAAAAAGTTCAAACTTGATACAAAATCAATATCCACGATGGCATTATATTTAATGTCACCTTTTCTTGTATTCCGAACTTTTTATTCCGCAGAATTTACGATTGATTATTTTTACCTGTTCTTATTCACGATAGTACTTTGTCTTTCTCTTATACTGGTAGTCTACATCATATCTTTTTTCCGCAATTATACAGTCACTGAGACAAGCGGCATGATATTGGCATCGGCATTCATGAATAACGGAAACTATGGAACACCCGTCATTTTCCTGTTATTCGGAGCCGCAGGACTCGATTATGCAATCATCCTTATGGTGGGACAGCAGTTAGTGATGTGCACGATCGGCATTTATTTCGCTGCAAAGGGAAGTCCGGAAGGTAACGGAGTTCAAACAGCGATTAAAGCAGTATGCCGAATGCCGATTGTTTATGGAGCTATTGCCGGTACAGTATTTCAGTTTGTTAACATACCTTTAAGCAATTCGGTTATGGAAGCTATTAACCTTGTTGCAAATGCAGCCATCCCCACAATAATGATTACACTGGGAATGCAGCTGGCCAACATTTCGCTGAAAAAAATAGCCTATCGGAAGCTATCAGTTTCGCTGCTCCTTAAACTTGCCGTGTCACCGGCCATTGCCTTCCTGTTATCTCTTGCCTTGCCAGTGGGTGATATGGTCAGGCATATCATGATCATCGTAGCTGCCATGCCAACGGCAGCCAACACTACGATGTATGCGCTCCAATTCAACACGGAGCCTGAATTCGTATCAAGTGCTACGTTCATTAGTACATCATTAAGCCTGATTACGCTTCCAATCATCTTTTTCTTTGTATTATAGGAGATTATCATTCTAATTATGTGGGCAAACTAATTATATACAAGAAGCAGAGGGATCCCGGCCAATTAAAAGAGGAATACGGGCAGATTATATGTATTACTCTTGACCTCGCGGACTTGGGTTTGGGTGTCCAAAAGTTTTCATTTAGATTTAAAGAGCAAGCTTGTTAAACTGGCATTTACTTTTTTAATGCCTGTATTTGATTGGAGGGGTTTTGTGTTCCAGACTAAAATTGAACTGACTAATACTGGAAAGATTGATGCCATTTTAAAGGGAATCGTTCTGAAAACCTATGAAGAGTCACTTGAAGAAAAACTCTTGCTATGCATGGAGTGCGGTGATGTCGATTTTTATATCACGTATTCAAATAATGAGGAACTTCAGGATGCGATAAATGAAAATTTTGAACTTGATGAATGTGGTGAAATCGTGAAAATAGATGAACATCAAGAACTTATGGATGATTTATACGATTATTTCTTGATCATACATAAGGAAAGTGATTTGTTTGATTTTTTTCCAGTAGGTCCATATGCTCACGGCGGGGAAATTCGTGAATCGGATACGGATATGCTGGCGCCAAGGGGTTTATATTCAGCGCCATTTGAAGACGCGATAAAGGAATGATGAAAAGGACAGCAGTTGCTGTCTTTTGTATTTTTAAGAGCTTATTAAGCTTTCGGGAAATAAATTTTTTTTACAAAAAGAGGGAATTTTTTTAAGGGGATATCAGTTTAGATTTATCTGTTTTATGAAATATAGCAATAATATCATGAAATATAATATCGTTTTTAACAATTTAAAGTTTATATGGTAATTTTAAGAAATATTATATATAATAAAAAATGTGAATATTGAATATATTATTTGAATTACTAGTTTAAAATAACAATAAAAACGGACTATTCACTATGAATTAAGAAATATTGGGAAATAATATTTGAAGAAGGGATTATACATAATTTGTTTCGAGTTAAGAGATTGCTATATTATGCTTTTAGAATTCTGATTATTATAAATTTTCAGTTTTGGACAGGGGGCTAATTATGATAGTTTTTGACCGAGTGAATAAGTATTATGGCGATTTCCATGTATTGAAAGAAATTAATCTTACAATTAAGAAGGGGGAGGTGGTAGTGGTCATCGGACCCTCCGGTTCAGGGAAAAGTACACTGCTCCGATGCATTAATCGTCTAGAGACCATTTCGCAAGGTTCCCTTTCCATAAATGGTTTAAATGTAGCGGATAAAAAAACGGACATAAACAAACTTCGTCGGAATATCGGTATGGTTTTCCAGCATTTTCACTTGTATCCTCATAAAACCGTGCTCGAGAATATCATGCTTGCTCCCAGGAAGGTTCTAGGACAATCCGAAGAGGAAGCGAAAAAGATTGCACTGAAGTATCTGGACAAAGTGGGGATTGGAGATAAAGCGAATTCATTTCCTTCTCAGCTTTCGGGTGGACAGCAGCAACGGGTAGCGATTGCCAGAGGTTTGGCAATGGGACCGGAAATCATGCTATTTGATGAACCTACCTCAGCCTTGGATCCAGAAATGATTGGCGAGGTACTGGATGTAATGAAAGCACTTGCCCATGAAGGAATGACGATGGTGGTGGTCACGCACGAAATGGGATTTGCCCGTGAAGTAGCGGATCGAATCGTATTCATGGACGAAGGCAGGGTTTTAGAAGAGGCATCACCGGCTGAGTTTTACGCAAATCCTCGTGAAGAGAGGGCTCGTTTATTCCTTAGCCGTATATTAAATCATTAAAAAAACAGGGGGGAATTACATGTTGAAGAAAAAGAAATGGTTAAAATTATCTTTGCTATCCTTACTGGCTGTCATCTTATTAGCTGGATGCGGCGGGGGGAACGATTCAGACAAAGCTGAAGAGGGTGGAGGCAAAGACAAAGAAAAAGATGTTCTCGCACAAGTGAAGGAAAAGGATAAGATCGTTTTTGGGGTGAAAAATGATACAAGACTATTTGGATTGAAGAATCCAAGTACTGGAGAGGTTGAAGGCTTTGATATTGATATTGCCAAAGCTCTTGCAGCTGAAATCCTTGGTGATGAAAATAAAGTTGAATTTAAAGAAGTGACTTCTAAAACTAGGATGGCATTATTGAATAATGGTGATATAGATGCGATTGTAGCGACCATGACAATCACGGAAGATCGTAAAAAAGAAGTAGACTTCACTGATGTTTATTTCGACGCAGGACAATCTTTGTTAGTCAAAAAGGGCAGCGATATTAAGGGTATTGATAGTTTGAAAGGGAAAAAGGTATTGGCTGTCAAGGGCTCTACTTCTTCCATAAATATCCGTGAAAAAGCTCCTGAAGCACAAGTGCTTGAATTTGAAAACTATTCCGAAGCGTTCGCTGCACTTAAATCCGGACAAGGAGATGCTTTGACCACGGATGATTCCATCCTTTATGGAATGGCAGATGAAGATCCAAGTTATGAGCTTGTTGGCGGTACATTTACGGAAGAACCATATGGAATTGCCGTAAAAAAAGGAAATGCTGAATTTGTTGAAGAGTTGAATAAAGCGCTTAAGTCACTTAAAGATTCAGGCAAGTACGATGAAATCCATGATAAATGGATTAAACATTAAACATTTTAGCAAATGGATAAGGGAAGCTGACCTTAAATAACATTTGAACATTTGTCTGTGAGGATGAGCGTTTTGCTCATCCTTACTAGTTAAAGGAGTGTATGCCGTGCTTGATTTCTCCATTTTAACAGAGAATCTGGATATGTATTTATTAGGCTTTAAAAATACAATCATGTCGAGTTTGGTCGCATTGATAGCGAGTTTGATTCTTGGTGTGCTAATTGCTATCATGCGGATTGCGCCAATAAAGCCACTAAACTGGCTGGGTACCGCCTATGTCGAGTTCATTCGGAACATACCGTTATTGATCATTACCTTTTTCTTCTTTCTCGGACTTAAACTAAGCGGTCTATACGCCGGGACATTAGCCTTGACCATTTATACATCATCTTTCATAGCTGAGGCAATTCGAGCGGGCATACTTTCTGTGCCAAAGGGTCAAATGGAAGCTGCCCGTTCTTCTGGTCTGACATATGGACAGGCCATGAGGCTCGTCATTCTGCCGCAGGCCGTTAAAATAGTCATTCCTCCTTTAGGGAACCAATTTATAAATCTAGTAAAGAATTCTTCCATTTTAGCCGTTGTTGCAGGACTCGATCTTATGTACCACGGGGATTTGATTTCTTCCAGGACATTTGTCGTCTTTGATGTGTACATTTTCGTTGCAGCGTTTTACTTAATTCTTACCATTCCTTTAAGTTTTGGCGTTGGGTATTTGGAAAAACGTCTGGCTAAGAGTAATTGAGGGAGGCATAAGATATGGATTTTGCAGGTGCCTATACACCAGATAATCTTAAGTTTTTATTAGAAGGATTTTGGGTAACGCTCCAGGTAGCTTTTATATCCATTATTCTAAGTTTCATTATTGGCGGGCTTGTAGGTATAATCCGATACGCAAAAGTGCCGGTGTTATCACAAATATTAGCTTTGATTGTAGAAACGGTACGTAATTTGCCTCTGTTATTAATAATATTTTTTACCTATTTTGCTTTGCCGGAGATACGGATTAAACTGGAAATCATTCCAGCAGCCATAGTTGCCTTGACAATTTTTGAGTCTGCCATGCTTTCTGAAGTCATTCGAAGTGGACTGAAATCCATTGATAAAGGCCAAATGGAAGCTGCCCGTTCATCAGGCTTGAGCTATACACAGGCATTGATACATATTATTTTGCCCCAAGCGCTGCGCCGCATGGTTCCTCCCATTGTCAGTCAATTCATTTCTTTATTAAAGGATACCTCTTTAGCTGTTGTCATCTCATTGCCGGAGCTGACCCATCATGGTCAAATCATATATGGACAAAGTCAAAAGTATTTAATACCGATTTTAATCCTGGTGGCTCTCATGTACTTCATTGTAAATTATAGCCTTTCTTTGGTAGCCCAGAGACTTGAATTGAAACGAACCTAAAAAAACGGCTCAGAAATGAGTCGTTTTCTACTTCTCTACGGGGTTCGGAAGTGTCTCACCTCCTTCCAAGATTATAAAACGAGACTGGTTATCCCTCATGTAATTTCCTTGTGAACCTCATTAGATGGAAGAAATTTGCGACACTCCTGCCGAATAACTGGCTAGCCGAGACCCCACAGGCGCTTGTGCCGAGGAGGCTTGGCAGACAGTCGGCGGAAAGGGAGCGGATCTCTGGAATCAACAGGATTGTTATTTTAAGAAAAAACTGAAGGCTGGACTCATTCGAACCAAGTTAAGACTAGGTTATCCTTCATGATTTTATACTGCAATCCTTTATGGATTGAAGAGATATGTGACAATCCTGCCAAATAGCTAACTAGCCGAGACCCCACAGGCGCTTGTACCGAGGAGGCTTGGCAGACAGTCAGCGGAAAGGGAGCGGATCACTGGAATCAACAGGATTGTTATTAAGAAAAAACCGAAGGCTGGACTCATTCGAACCGAGTTTAAGACTAGGTTATCCTTCATGGTTTTATAATTGTTAATCCTTAATGGATGGAAGAAATTTGCGACACTCCTGCCGAATAACTGGCTAGCCGAGACCCCACAGGCGCTTGTGCCGAGGAGGCTTGGCAGACAGTCGGCGGAAAGGGAGCGGATTTCTGGAATCAACAGGATTGTTATTTTAAGAAAAAACCGAAGTCTGGACCATCCCAAACCAAGTTAAGACTAGGTTATCCTTCATGATTTTATACTGTAATCCTTTATGGATTGAAGAGGTATGCGACAATCCTGCCAAACAGCTAACTAGCTGAGACTCCACAGGCGCTTGTACCGAGGAGGCTTGGCAGACAGTCGGCGGAAAGGGAGCGGATCTCTGGAATCCTCTGGAATATTAGTGATGAATGAGTACACAAAAAAATGAATCTTTTGCTTTTAATAACCGTATATATAAAGGAAGAAAGAAGGTGGAATATATGTCGGAAATTAAAAGAAGCAATAGCAAAGCGATTGTATCATTGATCATGGGGGTATTATCCCTGTTTATTCCATTCATAGGCATCATATTAGGTATTCTCGGTTTAATATTTGCATCGAAGAGTAAAAAAGAAATTAAGGTTACGGGTGAATCTGGAGATGGATTGGTGACAGCTGGAAAAGTGTGCAGCATTGTTGGAATAATCTTGAATGTTCTCGTGATTCTGATTTTCCTGGTGTTTTTTTATTTCTCAGTAAATACGAACATAACAACCTATTGAGTACTAAAATTAACTTGACAAACAAAGAAAAGTAAATTAAATCTATATAAAATGGAAATTCATGTTATAATTATTATAAAAACCTAAATTTTGTATGAAGGGATGATATTTTGACCATTCAAATCTTTGAGTACCCAGCCGTATTCTATTATGAAAAACACCCGTTGATTATCGACTCTTTTTCCGTTCAGGTTTGCTTTCCGGATTTTAGGCGAGAAGGAATTATTTCTTCCGTTAGCGGTAGGAATCGGGTAGATGCCTTAGCTTGTGCTCAAGAACTACTGGAATCCATGGTCGAACATTTTATTCACGATAAAAAAAGAATCCCGGATGCAAGTGAAATGGAAAAGGTAAATCTGGATAGGGGAATCAATATTTGTGAGGCTGCACCCTTCAGAATTGAAATAGAAAATATCACATATGAAAAATAAAAAACCTTGCCGGTTAAAGGACAAGGTTTTTATTTTGTATTTCTTGAGATTCAATGGATTCAATGTAAATTTTGTAACCCGAAATGTCAGGCACTTAATACATATACAGTATTAATTATTTTTTGTAGAAAGGTGAACTGGATGTGATCATGATCCACTGCATAAAATACCCCGGATTGACTTCACTTTTATGATTTGGTGAAAGATATGTTTTCAGAGTCCAGTAGAACTCATCCTCATCACCTCAAGCTTTAATCATCCTATTTAAAATAATGAAAACTTTTGGCAAAAGATTCTATCTAAAAGTAAACAAAGTTGATTGGAACAGGTGTCCGAGATTCCAGCGGGAAAAGCGAGTGCCTGGAGAGGAAAATTTACGTTCAAATTGCACAAACCCCTAAAAAACTGTAGACAAACTCGAATTTAATAGAGTTGGCCTACAGTCTGAAACCATCATGACCTGTAAAGGAATGATGGTTTTTTTGCATGGAATTTCCATTTAATTATTTTTTAATTTTGGGGAAAGGATATTGCGTTCTTTATAACGAATATGTATAGTATAGGTAACGTAGGTAAAAAGTATCAATAGTTATATATTTTGGAGGTGTATGTGTGAAATATTATATAGCATCAGACGAAAAAAATTTAAAGCAAGTCAAATCATTGATCAAGAAATTGACTTCAAAAGGGTTTACATGTGTGAATGACTTGAATTTAATTACGAATGATGAGAAAAACCAAGTAACGGACGGCATTGGAGAATATGAAAAAAAGGGGATTGAGGAAGCCGATTTCATGCTGATCTTCCTAACAGCAGGAAAAGGTAATCTATATGAGCTTGGATATGCTTTATCTTTATATAAGAAAATTATTGTGTATTCACCTGAGAAAGACAATTATCATATTAATAAAAAATCAATATTTCACAATCTTCCCGAGGTAACAATCTGCAGCGGGACCTTTTATAAGCTGGTTAAATTGATACATACGCTTTCTCCGGACGGATCTGAAAAAGATTCACTGCATCTTAAATAATTGTCACATGTAAAATTTAAAGGATACCCTCTAATAATATATCTTTTGAACGAATGGTTTAGTGTATTAAAAATGAGGGTAAAAACCTATAAAAAAAGGGAGAGGACTGTTTTGGCCATTATTGATATCGACCAATTATTGTTAGCCACTGAAGCGATTGCAGAAGAGTCAGTTCCATTCCACCTTGATACATTTGACATCGATCAACTTTTGGATAAAACGGATAATTGGTAAGGAAAAGCATTCCCAGAGAGGATATGCTTTTTTTCTGATTGAAAATAACCTGATTACCGGTATGAAAAAAATACAAGCAATCAGGCAAGCGAGGATATTACAAAGAATTGAATAAAGTTAAAACCGGCGTCCTTTTACGAATCCTAATATCACAAACATCGAAATCGTGCCAATAACAAAAATTGCTTTAATGGAATTTACGAGAATTTCATCGTACATTTGTATTACCTCCTTGTATGTAATGACAGTGCGATTATGATTAGCTGTTGATGTATAAATTATAACATAAAGTCAATATCTATTGGTGGGAAATTAAAGACGATATGGGTAATAATGTATAGGTAGGTAATTTAAAACACAAAAAAAGATATCCTTAAAAAGTGGATATCGGCAATGAAAATTATTTAAGACCTAGCGCTTTTTTCGTTCTTGGTCCGACGATCCCATCAGAAGTAAGTTTTTTAGAAGTTTGGAATTTTTTTACGGCCGTTTCTGTGTTTTTTCCAAATGACCCATCTACTCCTTTAGTGCTGAATCCAAGTTTAGTTAATCTTTTTTGCAGTTCAATTACTTGGGGGCCACTGCTTCCTTTTTTTAGGGTAGAGTTGGTATTAACAGGTAGGCTCACAGATCCGCTCACTTTATATCCATTCGTGGCGGCTATGGTGGCAAATGATTTATTCGAACTGGCAATCAAGACTACAGTGTTCATTCTTACCCTATCGTATAGCCATTGAACTTCATTGTTATACATACGAATACAACCGGCACTTATATATTTCCCAATGGTTGAAGAATCATTATTGCCGTGTATTGCGTACGTATTTCCTGGTGTATTCCTTGCATTGATCCCCAGCCATCTTTTACCTAGAGGGTTTTTTGGGTCTCCGCCTCTAATGTTGCCTTTATAATAGGGACGATTCACAATCTTTGTCACTACCTTGAACTTTCCTTCAGGAGTGTAGGAGGCTTTCTTTCCTGTCGCCACAATGAATACCCTCACCAATTTATCATTTTCGTAATAGGCAAGCTGATTATTGGCTTTATTGATGATAATCAGTTGTCTTGCTGCCGCACCTGAAGTATTACTGAACCCAACAAAAGTAAAGGCGAATATCAATATAAATACAATTAATTTCCTCATGTTTTTCCCCGTCCCTCATTTAAGCAACATACATTTACACATATACTATCCTATGCATGAAGTGTGGCTAAAGTGACAATTTTTTAAATGGGGGGTAAACTAACAATGGGTATATTACACCCAGAGTACTTTCTCCTTTTTTGCATACTAAAGAATGATGGGCACTATTTTTGACCATATTACATACATTATTGAAGTGAAAACGGAGGTGGAAAAGAATTGTCACGCCTAAATGTGGAGGACTATCTAGAACAAGGTATCCATGGTCCAAAAGAAATAAAGCCTGGTGAACGAAGGGAATTTCTGGGCACATTACGGGAGCGCGTCGTCATTGTACTAAAAAAAAGCCAAGTCTTTGAAACGAATGTATATCCAGAGGTAGAGCAAATGATGAAGCAGTACCCTCGTTCAAATTTGTTTTTAAATGGTCAGATGGACTATCAATATTTAGGGAAATATATAAAATTGGCAATGAGTCATAATATTCCATATAAAATTGTCCTAAATAAAGAACACAACTCCGATTTGGGTCTGGTATTAGCAGAAAATAATGCCATAAACAAAGAGGAAATTCATATCGAGAAGAAATTTCATGCCGAGCAAGTTATCAAAAAGAAAAGCTTCAAAGCGTTTTTCAAACGCTTTATTAAAAAATTATTAAACAAACGTTGATAAAATTATCAACGTTTTTAGTTTGTCTACAAAAGGAGACACGGAGGGGACTCTCCCCGAACCATGATTTTAAAACAAGAATTGGAATGCTTCTTGTTACAGTTTTATGAAACTGGAACTTTTTTTGAGGGTTTGTAAAATTCGAACTTTCATTTCCACTCCAGGCACTCGCTTTCCGCGGGCGGTCCGGGAGCCTCCTCGGCGCTCTTGCACCTGCGGGGTCTCCCGTTGGTCGCGTTTTTCCACAGGACAATTCTTAATGGTGATTATGCAATCCTTTTCCGTAAGTTATAAAATTTCCTGAAATTCCCTATAATCGTTTTTACTACGGAATAAGTGGGGATAGCGATCAAAATGCCAATGAAACCGTATATTGATCCTGCAGCAAGCAGCAATAAAATAATGGTAAGCGGGTGAATGTTAAGACGTTTTCCCATAATATTCGGTGTAACCAAGTGACCTTCGACCTGTTGAACAACGGTAAGGACAATGAGTACTTTCACTGCCAACCCAATGTCTTGCTGTAAGGCAATGAAGAGGGCAGGGATGATGCTTATTAATGGACCAAGGAATGGTACAACGGTAAAAATCATGGCGAATAGGGCTAATACTAGTGCATAATCGAGACCGATAATAAGGTAGCCAATATACATCAAAGTACCAATGACGATTGATATGATGAATTGACCGATAATATAAGTTGAAAGGGTTTTATCGACGTCTTTTAAAATCGTGTTTCCTTCTGATTCTACATCGGTCGGAATATATTTTAATAGAAATGGTCTTAATTTATCTCCATCCTTCAAGAAATAGAATAAAATGAATGGTGTAATGACCAGTACTGTTAATACACTAGTGATTGTGGAAAAAATGGTATTGACATTCATTATGAGTTTTTCAGAGTAATCTTTTAAATGTGTGATCGCTTTTTCTTTCAATTCTTCCATATTAACCATGCCAAAATCATTTTTTTCAATCATGACTTCAGATTCTTTAGAGAATTCCTTGACTTTGCTGGGTAGGTTTTCAGATAATTTTTGAAATTGGTCCACGATTACTGGACTGCCAAAGTAACCTACCATCCCAATCATACTAAATATAATTAAAAAGACGGTGAAGATGCTAGCTGACCTCGGGACAAATTTAGTTAAAAAGTTAACGACCGGCCGTAAAATATAGTATAAAAGCCCAGCCACAATAATAGGGAAAAACATGGCAGCAATGATTTTTTGTAGCGGCTGCAGAACATAATCAATCTTACCTAGTAAAAAAATAATTAAAATGCTCAAAATGATCGCGCATGCATATTTAAAAAACGGTTTATTGATCCACAAGACAATTCCCCCTAATTCCATCTCTTACTTGATTCCCTGATTTAACTAAAAGTTAAACTAAATAACTTGTTCAAAATGTTTGGTGTAAAATGATCATTCATCTTTTTTGGATTTTGCTGTTTTATTTTGAACTTTAAAGGATTACTAGCTGACCAGAAGGAAATGGAAATATTGCCTGTAAATATAACCGAAGCAAACGAAAACAGACTTTCACTTTAAAATGAAGGTCAACTTTTTAAAAAAATATTTGTTTGGTCACTTTGACTTTTACCTGTCCTCACGTTCATAAGCCGATCATCCCTATAACTGCATTTCCCTAGACTACTGCGATTAAGTTTAAGCAATGCTCAAAACTGCACCAGCAAAGAATCCTGCGGGGATGATATAATCGTAAAAAATTCCCTTACAGTTTTTTAAGAGCGGCCGCCGTTAAGGTCATAAACAAAAAAGGCATCATCAAGGTAAATTCCGTTTAGGGAAGTTTACTTGATCATGCCTTTTTGCATAGTTTTAAATTATGATATTTTACTAAATGTTCCCGTTGCTCCTTGTATCTGTTCTCTTTGCATTTTTTTAATGTCGAGACGCAACCAGATCGAGATGGCAAATGCTATCGCAATTAATGCTGCGAAAACATAGAATACCGGGATGTAACTGTTCGTACTTTCCCTGATTGCAGTAACCAACATAGGTCCGCAAACCCCGCCTAGAGACCATGTAGTTAAAAGGTAACCGTGGATGGCCCCAATTTCCTTCGTTCCAAATAAATCCCCGGCAAATGCAGGGAGATTTGAAAATCCTCCTCCGTAACAACTTACGACCAGCAAGATGAGTCCTTGGAACAATAGTGTATTTGTCGTCGTTGGAAGTAAAAGGAACGCACCGATTTGAATGATGAAGAAAATGACGAAAACATTTGGACGTCCTATATAATCTGATGCTGCCGCCCAGCCAAGTCTTCCTCCGCCATTAAAGATACCCATAATACCGACTAATGTTGCTGCACCTGCTACAGACAGACCAACAACGTCTTGAGCCATAGGTGAAGCTACCGAAATCATCATGATACCTGCACTTGTATTTATCAATTTCATGGACCATAACATCCAGAAGTGTTTAGTTTTAACCGCTTCTTTTGCAGTTAATTGCCTTAAGTCTTTCTTCAGTTCTTTCTTACCTGACTCAATATCTTTCTTCATTCCTTCAGGTAGCCAGTTGGCCTTTGGAGGTGCAATATAGGATGCCCCTAGGAACATCAGTATGAAATAGCCTGCTCCTAAAATATAATAGGTAGTATAAATGCCAACGGATTCCATAAGGCTTGCAGCTACTGGGGCTGTAATGAGAGCTCCGGCACCGAATCCTAATACTGCCATTCCTGTTGCCAATCCCCGGCGATCTGGGAACCATTTGACTAAAGTGGATACTGGTGAAATGTACCCGATCCCCATACCAAGTCCACTTAAAACCCCATATGTCAATAGGTAAAGCGGAAGTGAATCGACCATTACTGCTAAACCGGAACCAGCTTGTCCTAAACCGAATAATACAGCAGCGACCATGGCTGACTTCCTTGGACCATTTTTTTCTACGAATTTGCCAAAGAAGGCAGCAGAAGTTCCTGCAAGCGCCATCATTATTGTGAATGCTAACGTTACTTCAGTTTCTGACCACCCCATAGTCTCTACTAATGGTTTTTTGTAAACGCTATATGCATATGCACCACCAATTGAAAGGTGGATGGCGATAGCGGATAAAGCGATTAACCATCTGTTTTTTGTCATGTTGTTACCCCTTTTCGTCAAAAAATAAGAAAGTTGCATGCGTTTCATCTATAATATATCGTTTTGCATGCGTTTTATCTATCTTGTGGGATAAGTATATAAGAATATTAATTAGTAGTAAACTACTAAATTGAAATACATGTAAAATTTTCCTCTAGGCTTGAAATTGGGAATGGTACGAAAAGAGGAAACGATTGAATTTACTCTTAAGGCAAAACTAGAATTATTCTCATTGGCTTTATTGTGATTATTTTGATAAAATTAATCTAATATTCAAGACACCTTAGCGTACAATTGGAATTGATGTTTTTAGAGGTTTTAGGAATAATTGATTCTTTTTTCAGGAATCATAGTCTGGAAATCAAAAAAATCCCATTTATTTTAAAAAAATTCCGAAAATTTCGTCTTAAAGGCTTGAACTATGATTCCTTATAGGAGTAAACTAATTAAAGATAGATTTTATGGAAGTGAAATCTTGTAAATTTAATCAACAAGGGGTTTTGGTAATGAAGGAACATGACATGCAAATCACGCTTAGTACAACAAAGAAAGAAAAACCACAAGCGGACCAGCTTGAGTTCGGTAAGCAGTTTACCGATCATATGTTTATAATGGATTACACACAAGGGCAAGGGTGGCATGATCCAAGAATTGTTCCTTATCAACCGCTCTCATTGGAGCCGTCAGCTATGATTTTTCACTATGGTCAATCCGTTTTTGAAGGATTGAAGGCATATGCAACACCAGAGGATGAAATTATCTTATTCCGTCCGGAAAAGAATTTCCAACGCTTAAATAGTTCAAATAGCCGATTATGCATACCGGATATCGACGTTGATTTTGCGTTGAAAGCCTTAAAGAGTTTAATTAGCGTTGATAAGGATTGGGTTCCCCAGGCAGAAGGGACATCTTTATATATCAGGCCATTCATTATAGCTACTGAGCCTTATCTTGGGGTTTCCCCATCGAATAAGTATCAGTTCATCATCATTATGTCTCCAGTAGGTTCGTATTATAAAGAAGGCATTCATCCAGTTAAAATTGCAGTAGAGTCAGCTTTTACACGTGCAGTTAATGGAGGTACAGGTGAAGCCAAAACGGGCGGTAATTATGCATCGAGCCTAAAAGCCCAGGAAGTATCCGAAAAGATGGGTTATGCCCAGGTTCTTTGGTTAGACGGAGTGGAGAAAAAGTATATCGAAGAAGTTGGAAGTATGAATGTTTTCTTCAAAATTAATGGTGAGATCATCACCCCTGCTTTAAATGGTAGTATCCTTCCGGGTATTACTCGTGATTCGATTATAGAATTACTGAAACATTGGGGTCTTCCCGTGTCGGAAAGACGCATTTCGATGGAGGAAGTCCATGAAGCCCATAAATCAGGTCACTTGGAAGAGGCCTTTGGAACGGGAACTGCCGCGGTCATATCACCAATTGGTGAATTCTTGTGGAATGGTGAAGAAATGATCGTTCAAAGCGGGGAAACTGGCGAACTTTCCAAAAAGCTTTATGATACACTGACAGGTGTCCAAACAGGTAAAGTCGCAGACGAGTTGAAATGGACGACGAAAGTTGAAGAAAAAGTGACTCAATGAGACTTAAATAAAAGGGGTTCGGAATTAAAAATTCCGAACCCCTTTTGAAATTCCCTTTCAATTTTGGACTGAAATTAAGTATTGGGGCTCAACGAGAACTCCGTGTTTTTCTCTGAATAGAATCATGGTTCAGAAAGCATCCTCATCAACAAAACACAAAAGACTGTTTTTAAACAAAGTTGATTGGAGCGGGTGCCTGAAGTGGAAATCAACGTCCAAATTTGTACAAGTAAAAAAATGTAGACAAATTTGATTTTCATCGAGTTTGTCTACAGTCTGTAAAACCTTCTTTGAAGGTTTTTTTGTTTCACATAATCATTTTGTGTCTTATGGCAACAGCGACGGCCTCGGTCCGATGATTCACTCCCAATTTCCTGATAGCAGAAGAAATATGGTCTCTGACTGTAAATTCACTAACGCTCATCTTTGGTGCCATTTGTTTTAATCCCAATCCATTGGCTAAATATTGAAGGGCCTCCACTTCACGTTTGCTTAGAAGGTGAGTGGGAGGGGCGGAATCCAATGTCGAACTGACAGCCAGTTTTAAATAATGGGAAAGCTTCATTAAATCATTCTTGGTAACAGGCTCGTTGGCGTGAATGGGGTCAACTAACACTAAACCGATGGCCATGTCATTCACATTTATCGGGATGATAGCCAACGAAGAGATGGAAAATCTTTTAACGTATTTTGCAGGGATGGAGGATTTCGCATGTTGGATGGTTAAGTATATGGGTTTGTTATGGATGACTGCTTGGTGGATGGGGTATATATCATGAATATTTTCTTTAACATTATGTAATGAAAAGGTAGCTTCACTTGTACATGCACATATTCCTTCACCCATGCCTGTCAAACATGAGTAACTGAATAAGGAAGCGCGTTGAAATGAAAAAAAATCCACACAGCCTTTTACGATCATTTGTGATTTATTTGCCATATCTTTTTGATGGGAAATCTTTTTTACATGATTCATCAGAGTTTCCTCAAGCATTCGACTTTATTCCTCCCTACATTTTCAGTGCTAGGATAAATACTACTAATATCTTACAATATAATGAAAACTCTTACAAATCAAAAAATTCTAAGAGAATCAAAGTTCATATTTTCAAGGAGGCATTACTATGAGCAGAAAGAATTTAACGACCACCAGCCGGAGTTTTAGAGAAGATACGCTGCCATTTAAACTTTATCAAAAGGCAAAGAGATTCGGTATATGGAATCCTCGTGACATTGATTTCAGCCAGGATAAAGAAGATTGGAAGTCATTTACTGATATTGAAAGGCAAGTGTTATTACGGATCATTTCCCTTTTTCAGGGCGGCGAAGAAGCGGTGACTTTGGATTTGCTGCCACTCATTATGACGATAGCCAAAGAAGGCAGGATCGAAGAAGAAATGTACTTAACGACATTCCTGTTCGAGGAAGCGAAGCATATGGAGTTCTTTCGTTATACGTTAGATCAGGTTGGCGAAACGGGTGATTTGACAGTTTATCACTCAGACACTTATAAATCGATTTTTTATGAAATATTGCCTGAAGCGATGGAGAAACTTTTATCAGACCAATCCCCTGAAGCATTGGCAGAAGCAGCCACTGTTTATAATATGTTTACCGAGGGTGTTCTTGCAGAAACTGGATATTTTGGTTTTTATCAGACGCTCGAAGCTAATAAAATGATGCCTGGTTTATTAAAAGGCGTGGGTCTTTTGAAGAAGGATGAATCACGTCATATTGCTTATGGGACCTTCTTGCTGCAGCGAATCATCAGTGAACATCCACATATCTTTAAACAGGTTGAAAAGAGGATGGAGGAACTTTCACCTCTGGCGATTGCATTAAATACGGAGGGATATGATCGATTAGGAAATCCATTTGGCAATGACCAACAAGCTATATTGAATTTTACCATGAAACAATTAACGGTGCGGATGGAGATTTTAGCCAGGGCAAAAGGGAAGGGGATTGAAGAAATCTATCAAAGTAACGAAAAGGAATATGGGGTTTTGTAGAATCCGTCACAAGATACAAGC
Source organism: Peribacillus sp. Aquil_B1 (assembly GCF_022603275.1). Lineage (NCBI taxonomy): Bacteria > Bacillati > Bacillota > Bacilli > Caryophanales > Bacillaceae > Peribacillus > Peribacillus sp. Aquil_B1. The sequence goes on from NZ_JAKXEE010000001.1 coordinate 1,848,352, forward strand.
TTACTATTTAGTATATTCGTTAATGAATGGCCATCAGGAACTTTAAGGCAGGTATGAACAATCCTTAACTGTGAATATAGACTAATATATCTGAGGTGATCTGTATGAACGTAAACGCTCATTCGAATTTTTGGTTAAGGACTTCGGTTTACAGCGGCACTAACACTCGTTCACTCATTCCAAACCTTTTCAATGGGCTCGGGGCCAAGAGGATTCTACTCGTAAGTGATGCGGGCTTGGAAAATGCAGGTATCGTTAAAAAAGTTTCCGAAACGTTTAATCAGCAGAAATTAGCTGTCAGAGCTGAAATAGTTGGACAGTTTCTGGGTGTTACACAAGACGCAGCGAGTGAATGTGTAAATGAAGCATTGAAATATGCACGCGAAGTGAATGCTGATGCCATACTTGCCATTGGTGGAGGGAGTGTCATTGATACCGCAAAGGCTTTGAAATTCGCATTATACAAAGGAATTACGGATATTAAAGATGCGGTTCCAAGCGGTTATCTGTATGAGGGCTTTCCAAAAGCCCATTCCATGAATATCCCGCATATTTCGGTTGCCACAACAGCAGGAACCGGTTCTGAAGTATCCCCAATTGCAGTCATATATAATGAACATAAAAAAGTAAAAATGAATATATACAATGTTTTTTTAAGTTCGGATGTTGCCATTCTAGATCCCGAGTTAACAGTCGGACTGCCGTCCGACATTACGGCGTTTACTGGTGCAGATGCATTAACACATGCAATAGAAGCGGCCGTTTCACCTGCGGCGACATCAATTACCGATGCTTATGCATTCCAGGCCATTCGAGTTATTGAAAGAAATTTACCGAGGGCCGTAAAGGACGGAACGAATATTCAGGCCAGAATGGAAATGCTTCATGGAAGCATGATGGGAATCACTGCATTTTGTAGTGCATTGAATGCGATCCCGGTTCATAACTTTGCCCACGCATATGGGGCGTTATTCCGTATTCCACATGGATTGGCCAATGCTGTGTTATTACCGGTCGTCATGGAATCAACCCCGGATTTATATCTTTCAAAGGCCCATTTGATAGCCGAAGCCTTTAGCGTGAAAATCCATGATGAAGATTCGAAAGGGACCTTAGCGAAAGTGGTGGAAAAGCTCCGTGTTTTCCTGTCCGATCTTGGGCTGCCCTCCGACTTTAGCGCATATGGAAACCAATCCGATATGGAAAGAATTCTTAAAGCAGTAAGGACGGATCCAGCAGCCGCAAATTACCCGATGTCGGAGGAATTAATAATGTCAGTAGTTTCAAGAGTATCACCCGTGGGAATTAGTTAATATTAAAAAAGCCAGCCCGTAAAGGTTGGCTTTTTTTACGGTTTAATGCCATCCAACGTGTTAAGTCCCGTATTCTTTCGTTTAGTCAGTTCGTTTCTATATATGCTTTTGAAGGGGAGTACTACCAACCGGGATCGACTCTGTTAATGTTTTTTTCCTAAGTTTTCCTGTGCCATCCTTATAAGTTCCTTGACCATGCCTCCGCCTAATTTCCCGCCTATTTTTCCATTCTGCTTGGATGTCAGTTCACCGTTATAATCATTTTTCAGCGGTACGCCAATTTCCTTTGCCACTTCAAACTTTGCTTCTTCGGGATTCTTTGTACCAGCAACTTTGGCTTTTAAATCATCGAGTCCTTTTCTAGCTTCAGATACTAGGATTTTTCTTCTCCTTGCCATATATAATCACTCCTATTTTTTTCTTAGGTTATCCTAATGTAAAGAAAATGATTAACAAGCAGATCGTATGTTTTTTAATTGAATACCGATGAACCTGGAGGAAGTCATAAACTCTTTAATAAGGAAGTAATTATACAGAGTGCACCTGATTGAGCTGCATGCGCTCCTAAGAAGTTTTAGTTTATTTAAAGCGGGTAACATATAATAAAACGATTTAAGGAGAAAAATGATGCTGACTGCTAATTCATGTTTGTTAACAAAAGAAGATATGACAAATCCCGATCGAGTGCCGCAATGGCTAATTAAGGAATATCAAACATTCCATAATACAGTGACCGATAAAACCTTTCCTTGTTATTTTGGTATGAAAGCTGAAAATAAAGGGGAACTTCGTTATGCTTATATCACACAGAAAGATTGGTCCAATCTCCCAAAAGCAGTGGAAAGCTTTCTTGATTTATTTCAGGAACCGCCATATATCAGGCACGGCCTTTTCGTCTTTATGGAGCCTGAATCAATAGAGGGTGATATAGAATTTTACCGTAAAAGGTTTTGGGATATCCTGCAATACCTGCATAAAGCGGATAAAAAACCTTGGCCAATTGAAAAGCCGAAAGACCCTGAGCATTATTTATGGGACTATCATTTTGCAGGGGAACCAATCTTTGTCTTTGGTAATGCACCTGCTTATAAACAGCGTAAAACGCGTGATTTAGGAAATAGCCTTGTACTTGGATTCCAACCCCGGATGATCTTTGAAGGCTTGGAAGGAACGGAAAAAGGCGGAATCATGTCGCGTGAAAAGGTTCGTGAACGAGTGGAGAAATGGGATAACCTTCCTAAACATCCGGATATCAGTCATTTTGGAGATGTAGATCATAATGAATGGAAACAATTTTTCATAGGGGATGATATAGAACCGATAAAAGGTAAGTGCCCCTTCCATCATAAAGATTTAACTTAACCGAGGGCATATTGCTCTCGGTTTTTTTTTTGCGTACTGCTGGAAGGCGCCGGGATAAAAAATACAGGGCGTGCAAATTCACGAAATGTAAATTGAAAACAAAAAACATATTTCTTGCCTTATTAGATTTTCAGTTTTATAATGTGAAAGTAGCAATTGCAGTTAATTCGAGATATATGGATTAAATGCTATTTTTAAAAAACATAATAAATTAACAATTGGGGGAACCAAAATGTCTAAAGTATTATTTGTTAAATCAAATGACCGTCCAGCGGATCAAGCAATCAGTGTCAAAATGTATGAAACGTTTTTGAACACTTATAAGGAAGCAAATAGTAACGATGAAATAACTGAATTAGATTTATTTAAACTGAACTTACCTTACTACGGAAATACAGCGATTACTGCCCTATATAAACGCAACCAAGGCATGGAATTGACTGAAGAAGAAGTGGAAATTGCCGATATCGTGCAACAATACTTGAATCAATTCCTTGCTGCCGACAAAGTGGTATTTGCCTTCCCGCTTTGGAACGCAACTGTTCCAGCACCCTTGGTAACTTATATTTCTTATCTTGCTCAAGCGGGAACAACATTCAAATATACAGCTGAAGGCCCAGTCGGCTTAGCTGGAGGTAAAAAAGTGGCTTTACTTAATGCTCGCGGATCTGATTATGCATTGCCTGGAATGGATGCTGGCGAAATGGCAGAAAAATATGTAACGATGAATTTAAACTTATGGGGCATAACAAACCCAGAAACTGTTGTAATTGAAGGACATAATCAATACCCAGATCGCTCACAGGATATCGTTGCAGAAGGATTGACAAAAGTTGCTGAAACTGCAGCAAAATTCTAATTATTAAAGGAAAACCAGTATGTATTTTTAGCATACTGGTTTTTCTATGCAGATTTTTCTGAAAGTCGATTATAATAAAAGAGTAAGCTATAAGCATGAAAGGAAGTGCAGATAATTTGCAAACGTTTAAATCGCGTGACGAAATAAAAATAGAAGAAACATGGAACTTAAAGGATATTTACGATGATCAAACTAGCTGGGAAAAGGATTATCAAGAAGTCCTGAAGATGACAGAAAAATTAAAAACTTATGATGGTCAGATTCAGTCAGCTCAAGATTTGTTCGATTATTTACGATTAAGTGAGGAACTTGGGTACATTTATAACAAGCTATATGTATTTGCCATGCTGCAAGCGGATTTGGATACACGGGTAACCTCATCACAAGCATTGCTGGATCGGGCTGGAAAGTTAGGACAAAAAATCAGTAATGCTTCTGCATTTTTCATGCCGTTTCTTTTGAGCCTGGAAGAACCCACATTAAAAGGGTACATAAATGAAATCGAGGGTTTGAAATATTTTGAGGAGGATCTGCTGGATTCCTTCCGCTATAAAGCCCATGTGTTAACAAAAGAACAAGAAGAGGTGCTTTCCCAAGTAGGCGAAGCCTTTTCAGCACCACAAAAAACGTTCGGGATGATCAACAATGCTGATATAAAATTTGGGGAAGTTACGAATGAAGACGGCGAGAGGGTAGAGCTGACGCGGGGAATGTATTCCAAATTGATTGAAGATGATGATCGCGATAAAAGAAAAGAGGCATATTTCGCCTATTATCAGCCATACGTACAATTGAAGAATACAATCGCTTCCACGCTTTCCACAGCAATCAAGAATAATGTGAATCTTTCAAAACTAAGAAATTATCCTTCAGCCTTGGAAAAATCTCTATTTGGAGATCAAGTTCCAAAAGAGGTTTATGATAATTTGATTATGTCTACTAAGCAAAATATCGGACCTATGCATAAATATATTCATTTAAGAAAAAAATTGCTGGGTGTAGAAGAATTGCGTGCCTATGATTTAAGCGTGCCATTAGTCGAAGGCGCTAAAGAGGAGATTTCTTACGATGATGGTTTTTCTTTGATGGTTGAAGCACTGAAGCCTCTTGGCGAAGAGTACATCACAATCCTGAAAACCTTTAAGGAAAAAAGATATATCGACGTCAGGGAAACACCTGGAAAACGGTCAGGTGCTTACAATTTAGGACTTTATGGTGTTCATCCTTTCATTTTATTAAATCACCGTGATGATTTAGACAGTGTCTTTACACTTGCCCATGAATCTGGACATGGAATGCATTCATACTATAGTTCAAAATATCAACCGCAAATAAGTGCCGGATATTCGATTTTTGTCGCTGAAGTTGCTTCCACTGTGAATGAAATCCTTTTGATTCGCCATTTAATTAAGACTACAAAAGACGTGCAGAAGAAAAAACACTTACTTAACCATTTCATCGATAGTTTTAAAGGAACATTCTTCACGCAGGTGATGTTTGCGGAGTTCGAAAAGATTGTACATGAAAAGGCTGAAAATGATGAACCTCTAAATGCCGAAGTTTTTAATACAGCCTATGAATCGATATTTCGTGCTTATAATGGAGATGAAATAATTTTCGATGAAGAAGTGAAGTATGGCTGGTCGCGAATCCCGCACTTTTATCGTCCATTTTATGTCTACAAATATGCTACTGGTTACGTTTCAGCCATCACTATCGCTGATAAGATCCTCTCTGGGGACCAAAAAACACTTGAAAGTTATTTGACCTTCTTGAAAAGCGGGAGTTCCGATTTCCCATTGGAGCTGCTTAAGAAAACAGGCGTAGATTTAACTAAATCTGATCCAATCGAAAACGCAATGAAGATTTTCAGCGATCTTGTCGACCAATTCACTGAGTTGACAGAAGGCTAATCTAAACCATTTCTTCCAAAAGAGCCCATGGTATGTGTGTTTAAAAAATGCTATAGTTAAAACATTGGCGTAGGAGAGGCCCAATCTATTGATTGGGCCTTATTTTATATGCTTAAGAAACAGGTATTGCGCGAAATAAGTCTTGGTAACAGCGTTATTTTCTACTTCGGAGCCTAGCCAATGGGCCAGTTTCTTTGTACTTCAATGGCATATTTTGTGAGGAAAGTGAAAAATGAATACGACAGTTAATTATATAAAAGAATGGCAGCAGGCGCTTCAACTTGAAATCCTGCATTTGAAAAAATATGGCAGCACAAAATACCTGGTTTCGAACGGCCATCTGCTTACAGGTGACGAAACTTTTAACTATTATTTCGAAACAGGTTCATCGATAAAAATCCCGGTCGGTTCCCTCGTTCGGCTCGAATGGGGAGGGATTAAGCAGGAGGGAAGAATCCTCTCATCGGAAGGGAAAAGCATAATCATTGTTTTTGATCGCTCGCTAGGCGATATGATCGATGAAGCCTTTTTATACCACGACCCCTGGGAATTGCTGGAGCAATTGATCATCCGCTTGGATGAAATCAAGAGAAGCAAAAGGAAAAGGCTTCGGATCAAGCGCCTGATGGATCCGTCCATGCCGCAAAAACATCCTTTAATTGATAAACAAAGCAGCGTGAAAGAATTATATGCCCGTTCGAAATTCAATCCTGTCACTTTTGTTTGGGGACCACCTGGAACAGGAAAAACCTATACATTGGCTCGTACAGTAGCCAATCATTATTTACAGGATAAAAAAGTTCTGGTTTTGTCCCATAGCAACCAGGCTGTCGACGTTTTGATGGCTGAAATTTCGTCTTTCATTAAAAAGAAAGATCGTTTCAAAGAAGGCGATGTGCTTCGCTATGGATCTCAAATCGGTGAATCACTAGCCATTCATGATGATATTGTTACAGGGCAATTATTAGGTAAACATGAACCGTCATTAATTAAAGAAAAAGAAGAGCTTGGCGAAGAGAAACGTCTGTTAAAGCATGACTTGGCAGGGTCCTTCAGTATAAGGGATACAGATCAATTAATTGAGATAGAGAAAAAGCTGGCCAAAGTCTTGGAGAAAATCCGCCAAAAAGAGATTCAATTCGTAAAAGAAGCAAAAGTCATCGGAACGACCTTGGCTAAAGCCGCAAATGATGAAACGGTTTATCAAAAGGAGTATGATCTGGTCATTTTGGACGAAGCGAGTATGGCTTACGTACCTCAGGTGGCTTTTGCTGCAGCGTTAGCCAAGCATATTATCGTTTGTGGTGATTTCAAACAATTGCCACCCATTGCTTCGGCTCGTGATTCCCTGGTGAAGCTTTGGCTAAAGGAAGACATTTTTCATCGGGCTGGTGTCGCCCAGTCTGTTGAAGAAGGAGAACTTCATCCCCATTTATTCCTATTAAAGGAACAGCGCCGCATGCATCCGGATATTTCAGCATTTACTAATCGTGTCGTCTATAACAATTTTGTTGGCGATCATAAAAGTGTTGCGACCAGCAGGGAGGGAATCATGCTGGCCGAACCATTTGCCAATAAGGCAGCGGCACTGCTCGATACTAGCTTAGCAGGGGAATATTGCATCACTGAACGTACATCCCACTCGAGAATGAATATATGGCAATTGCTTTTATCTTTTCAACTGATTCATGAAGCTTATGTGGGCGGGGCAAGGTCAATCGGTTATGTTGCCCCATATCGTGCCCAGGCAGATTTAATGGAAAAACTATTGGATGACTTATATGACAAAGAACGGCAAACGGCGGATATCATCGCTGCAACGGTACATCGTTTCCAAGGAAGTGAACGGGAGATGATGATTTTTGACACAGTTGATAGTTATCCGCAAAACAGGGCTGGAATGTTATTGACAGGGAGAGAAAGTGAAAGGCTCATTAACGTGGCCATAACAAGGACAAAGGGTAAGTTCGTACATGTATGTGACACTTCATTTGTTAACAAACACGTTTATCGCAGCAAAACACTTCGTCAGCTTGTCGATCATCAAATTCAAAATGATCAGATTGTATCAAAGAAAGACATTGGAAAATGGGTAAAACATCAGCACCCGAGATTACAATGGATGCATGCCCGTAAATTGGGAGACTTTCAGGAAGATATGGTATCAACAAAACAAGAGATGGTTTTCGCTGTTCCGGATCTGAGCAGTTTGTCAGAAGAATGGCAGCAATATTTAATGAAACGAAACCCTGCAGTGAAATTGACGATCATTTCAGCAAAAAGAAACCTTGATATCCACTCTGATCAATTTATTTGTTCACCAGTTTCCTTTTCGTTTATCATCTTGGATAAACGAGTTGTCTGGCTAGGTTTACCCGTAGAGTCCAATAATCGGGTCCAGCCTCCATATATAGCGGCTCGTTTGGATTCAAAAATCATGGCAGATGAATTACTGTATCAATTCAAAAAAAGTGAATAGCTCGGAAAAGGCCCTTAATAAGGGCCTTTCTTCATATACATATATATACTTAAATAGACCTCGATAGAATAAAGATAAAACTCCTTGATCTTCCTGCCATCATTATATATTAAAGTAAACACCTCGCTAGAATATATAATGAATCCATACTCTCCAATTTGAATTCAACTCCTTATATTTTTTGTTAAAGGCAGCAAACTAAAATAACAAAGCAAGCGTTTCAGGCGACTTTCGAATAGTTATGATTTACTATTAAGTAACGAAAGACAAGAAGGGGGGAATAAAATGAAACTGGCTATATTAGATCAATCCCCAATTGCATCCGGACAATCTGCACAAGAAGCATTACAGGCCTCACTGCAACTTGCTCAAGAAGGCGATAGGCTTGGTTATAGCAGAATCTGGTTTACTGAACATCATGATCTGCCGGGATTGGCCTGTTCCGTTCCTGAGGTGTTGATCAGCTATATTGCTGCGCAAACCAAAAAGATCCGGATTGGATCTGGGGCAGTGCTGCTTCCGCATTATAAGCCATATCGGATAGCGGAGACTTATAATATGCTTGCGACCCTTTTTCCAGGCAGGATTGATTTGGGGCTGGGACGTGCTCCTGGTGGATCTGCCGAAGCTACGATGGCCTTATCCGATAATTTTCTTCAGAATGTTTACAAAATGCCAGAACTAGTTCAAGAACTGTTGAATTTTCTTAGAGATGAATTTCCGAAAGGACATCCCTTTTCAAAAATTTCTGCTGCTCCTATCCCAAAGGTATCTCCTGAACCATGGATATTGGGAACAAGCGGGAAAAGCGCAAAACTTGCCGCTGAGAACGGTACTGCATACGCATTTGGTGAATTTATGAGTGAAAATGATGGAGTGCAGAGTTTTCAGCAATACCGTGTTAACTTCCAATCGAAAGGTTTACTTAAAGCTCCTAAAACTATCGTTACGGTTGCTGCCATATGCGCGGAAACCGAGGAACTTGCAAAGGAAATCGCTCTTAGCAACACCCTATGGAAAATTCAAAGTGGACAAGGTGGAAGTAGGCGGGTTCCAAGCATAGAAGAGGTAAGGAATCATGTTTGGACTGAAAAAGAAAAAGCACTCATGGAAACCATGCATGAAAAATTGATTTTTGGTACCCCTTCACAAGTGAAGAATCGTCTTTTGGAGATTGAGGAGAAATATTTAGCAGATGAAATCATGCTGATAACCATCACTCATAAGTTGGAGGATAGGCTTAATTCGTTTCGTTTGATTGCCAGGGAAATTCTTAACAGTTAATCCCTTCGAGCATTTTGTGTGCATTTTGTGTGCATTTTCTATATGATGGCTTTGCGTCCAATTTATCATAATTGAAAGAAAGAAGATGAAGATATGAATGCTGATCAACATGCAAAAAAACTTAGCGACATTTCTTTTTCCGTTCTGGACCTGGCTTCTATTGTTGAGGGTGGTACAGTTTCGGGAGCTTTTAAAAATACAGTAGATTTAGCAAAGCATGTGGAGCAATGGAATTATAACCGTTTCTGGGTTGCAGAACACCATAGCATGCCAGGGATTGCAAGCTCTGCAACGTCAGTGCTCATAGGCTATGTGGCAGGAAAGACGAAAAGAATTCGCGTCGGTTCTGGTGGCATAATGCTGCCGAATCATGCCCCGCTCGTTATCGCAGAACAATTTGGTACATTGGAAGCAATGTATCCTGGTAGAATAGATTTGGGACTTGGGAGAGCTCCGGGAAGCGACCAATATACAGCCATGGCACTTAGGGGTGATGTACGCAATAACGGTCAGGATTTCCCTGAACAATTGGCGCAGCTCCGCAGTTATTTGGATGCGGATTCCAAACATAATCGTGTTCGTGCCATCCCTGGCGAAGGACAGGACATTCCGATTTGGCTGCTTGGTTCAAGTGGCTTCAGTGCAGCATTATCAGCTCAGCTGGGATTGCCATTTTCATTTGCAAGCCATTTTTCCCCTGAAAATACTCAACCTGCTTTAGCTCGTTACCGCAATAATTTCCAACCATCCGACGTTCTCGATAAACCATATGTCATGGTTGGTATTAATGTATTTGCAGCTGATACGACGGAAGAAGCGCAAAGGATTGCTACATCTTATCAACAGCAATTCTTGAATTTGATCCGTAATACACCAGGACAACTTGCTCCTCCAGTTGATACGATGGAAGGCCTTTGGACAGAATATGAAAAGGCCATTGTCCTGAAACAACTTAATGCCTCCATTATAGGAAATCCGGAAGAGGTAAAAGAGCAGTTGCAGACCTTTTTAGATGAAACCCAGGCGGATGAAATGATTATAAACTCTGCCATTTATGATCAGGATGCACGCCTTCGTTCTTATGAAATCATTGCAGAGGTTACTGGGATGAAATAAGTGTCAAAGAATGAGCTTGCAGATTCCGTGTCTGCAAGCTTTTTTGTAAAATACATACCGATTTACTTCATAAACAAAGTTAGGAGAGAAGAATGAAACGAGAAGATCCTTTATCCTTAATATTTCACTTCACAGATAAACAAGGTGACAGCAGGCCTTTATATTTTACGAACCCGAAAAAAGTGTTCACCGCCCATTCAATTGAGGATGTCATTCCTCAATTTCAAAAAGTCCAGGAGGCGATCGAACAGGGGCATTATGCAGCGGGATACGTTTCCTATGAAGCGGCACCTGCTTTTGAAAAATCTTTTAAAGTAAAAGATGGAGCCAAAATGCCGTTATTATGGTTCGGGATTTTTGATAAACCGGAAGAAGAATTACCTGAAAAAATGTCAGGAGCTTTTAATTTGGCAGAATGGCAATCAGAAACGGATTCACACACCTATCATTCCGGGTTTAAAAGGATAAAATCGGAAATCGAGAAAGGCAATACGTATCAGGTCAATTACACGATGCGTTTACAATCCAAGTTCGAAGGAGATGACTTCGCTTTCTTTGATCGCTTGAAGAGAGCTCAACGCTCGAACTATAGTGCATATTTGAATGTGGGGACACATCGAATCCTATCGGCTTCACCCGAGTTGTTTTTCCGTTGGGAAGATGGTCAGCTGATTACTCGGCCAATGAAGGGAACGGTGAAGCGGGGAACAACACTGGAAACGGATCAGCTTAATGCAGACTGGTTGGCAGCCTCGGAAAAGAATCAAGCTGAAAACTACATGATTGTGGACCTGCTCAGAAATGATTTGGGAATGATTGCAGAATCAGGAAGCGTCAAGGTACCACAGCTTAAGGCGATTGAAAAATATCCGACCGTTTGGCAAATGACATCCACGATTACCGCCGATACGAATCCAGGAACCACAATCATTGATATATTCAGGGCTCTCTTTCCTTGTGGATCGATAACAGGGGCACCTAAAATTAAAACGATGGAGATCATCGCTGATATCGAGAATTCACCACGTGAAGTTTATTGCGGTGCAATCGGGTTCATCACCCCTGAATCCGAAGCAGTCTTTAATGTTCCGATTCGTACCGTCGTGATCGATAACGAAACTGGGAAAGCCGAGTATGGGGTAGGCGGGGGAATCACTTGGGATTCCGAGCTATCGGAAGAATATGACGAAGCGTTTTTAAAAGCCAAATTATTGACGGTGGAAAGGCCTGCTTACAAACTATTGGAATCGATGAAGCTCAACGATGGCGAATATTATTTGTTGACTGATCATATCGATCGGATGAAACAATCCGCTGATTACTTCGATTACCGGTTCTCTGAATTGAATCTTAGAGAACAACTTCAAAAGTATGCGGATATGAATCAAGGGACGTTACAAAAGGTAAGGGTATTACTTCATGAAAATGGTGAAATTGAAGTCTCCGGACAAGAAATCAAGCCCCTTGATACAGAATTTACGGCTATCTTGGCTGAAACTCCAATATCAAGTACAAATCCATTTCTATTTCATAAGACCACCAATCGTGATGTATATGAAGGCTTTCAAATGAATAATCCTGACTTCCATGATGTTCTGCTTTGGAATGAAGAAGGATTCATCACTGAATTCACGAACGGAAATGTAGTAGTAAAGATAAATGGTGACCACTATACGCCTCCGGTGGAATCAGGTCTGCTTGCTGGAACATTTCGTCAAGACTTGATCAGGAAGAAGGAAATCAAGGAAAAACCGATTTCAAAGGCTGACCTTAATAACGCTGAGGAAATATGGTTTATTAATAGTGTGCGTGGGAAATTAAAAGTGAATTTAACTTTCTAGCTGATTATTCGTAAAAAAGTGAAAATGGTAATCTTTATTGCAGTTTGTTGAGTTATAGTAGAAATGAAAACTACATATCCGGGAGGGACTGCTGTGGAGATGCATAAAATCGCTGGTTTATCGATCATGGATTGGAAAGCGAAAGATCCTATACTTAATAATGTGATAAAGATGAACGAAGTCTTCTGGACGAATCCAGATTTCGGTAACAAACAAGAAAACCCAATCGTCCAAGCTGAACAAGTTAAATCTGCTGAGGAAAGATTAAATAGATTTGCCAATTATATAATTAAAGCTTTTCCAGAAACCGAACCAATGGAGGGAATCATTGAATCACCACTAGTCGAGATTCCTTCCATGCAAAAAAACTTGGAAAAATCCTATGGAACTAAAATGGCTGGGAAACTTTTGCTGAAATGTGACAGTCATTTACCAATATCAGGTTCAATCAAGGCTCGCGGAGGTATTTATGAGGTCTTAAAACGTGCTGAGGAAATAGCAATGAAGCATGGTCGTTTAAAGCGGACTGATAATTATGGAATACTTGCGAGTGATGAATACAAAGAGCTTTTTTCAAAATATTCGATTGCTGTCGGTTCAACCGGCAATTTAGGAATGAGTATTGGAATAATAAGCGCTAAGTTGGGATTCAAAGTAACGGTCCATATGTCGGCAGATGCCAAACAGTGGAAAAAGGATAAATTAACAAGTCTTGGGGTCATTGTAAAGGAATATGATGATGATTATAGTAAAGCTGTAGAAGAAGGCCGTAATGAAGCATCACTTGATCCCGATTGCCATTTTATTGATGATGAAAATTCAATGGATCTACTGCTAGGTTATGCGACAGCTGCAACGCGCCTGAAGAAACAACTGAAAGATATGTCCATACCAGTAGACGAAGATCACCCTTTGTTTGTGTACTTGCCATGCGGAGTCGGCGGAGGGCCCGGTGGTATTACATATGGGCTCAAGTTAGCCTTTGAAGATGATGTACATTGTTTTTTTGCAGAGCCGACACATTCACCATGCATGACGCTCGGATTGATGACAGGCCTTCATGACAAAATCTCGGTGCAGGACTTTGGCATCGATAATAAGACGGAAGCGGATGGTCTTGCTGTCGGAAGGCCTTCAGCATTGGTTTCCCGTATGATGACGACGATGTTAAGCGGCAGCTATACCATAGAGGATAATAGGTTATTCGATCTGCTCAGGGGAATGGCAGAGACGGAAGGTCATTATTTAGAGCCATCTGCCCTCGCCGGAGCATTGGGTCCGATACAACTTTTTAGAGCCCCAGAAGGAAAGAAATATCTCTTGGACCAAAAACTGGCGGATAAAATGAACCAGTCCACACATATCATCTGGGCGACCGGCGGGAGCATGGTACCAAAGGTTATGATGGAACAGTATTTATCTAAAAGCTAAAAAATGTTCACTAGAGTTAATTTATCAGACTGCAGGCAAACTCGAAGAAAAGCGAGTTTGCCTGCAGTCTTTTTCAGCCGAAGCAGTTATTCGACCTACACCGCACTTTATTCGACCGTTCACGCCGTTTATTCGACCTACACCACACTTAATTCGACCGTTCACGCCGTTTATTCGATCTACACCGCATTATTCGGACCCCGAGCATTATTTTGCGGCCCTTATATCGAAACCGTTCTTTGTGCTAACTTCCTGCCAAGCCTCCTCACAGCAAGCATTTAGCCGGGTTCTCGGCTAGCCAGTCATTCGGAATAATGAAGGGAAACCCTGATAAGTCGATTCCGAACTCCATTTTATCGACAACTTAAAGAAGTTCACTTTCGTGAACTTCTTTTTTTCTTTATATTCCCCATGAGTTTAATAAAAGGTGAATGGCTTTTTCCAATTCGGATTCAGGGATACCTGCAAAGCCCAATATGATTTTTGGAGGATGTTCGTCAATTTTTTCGATCGAATATGTCGATAAGCCATAAATTTTAATATGATTTTCGTTTGCCTTTTGAATAAGTGTCTGTTCATCCATGCCATTCTTAACGTCGAGGATGATATGCAATCCTGACCGCTCACCAACGATTTTTATTTGTTGATGGGGTTTAAACAGCTCGATCACTTTATCCAACTTACGCCGGTACACCTTCCTCATCCGATTCAAATGCTTTTCAAAATCCCCTTCCTTCATGAACTGTGTCAACACATGCTGATCAATCCGAGAAACGGTTGAATGGTAAAAAGATAATTCCTGTTGATGCATTTGTAACAATGGAGCGGGAAGAACCATATAACTGATCCGAATTGATGGCATCAATGATTTGGAAAATGACCCTAAATAAATCACCTTATCTCCAGCATCCATACTTTGTAAGGAAGGGATTGTTTTTCCACTATAACGAAATTCACTATCATAATCGTCTTCGATAATATAGCGGTTTGCTGCCCCTTGAGCCCAGTTCAACAATCGAGTCCGTCTGTTAACCGATAGGATTGTCCCATTGGGGAAGTGATGTGAGGGAGTGACATACACGACGTCGATGTTTGAATCTTCAATTTGGTTCACCTTTACGCCTTCTTCATCAATTTGCAGTGGATGGACTTCATTTGGGTAGCTGCGTAAAATCCGATGAATCAAGTGATACCCAGGATCTTCAACACCATAGATGGCATTTTTATCGAAAAGAAGGACAAGCTGCTGCAATAATATTTCCATTCCTGCACCAATGATGATTTGTTCGGGAACACATTGTACACCACGTGCATGATACAAATAATGGGCAATTTCACATCGCAATTCATATTCCCCTTGAGAATCCCCAAGTAAAAGAAGATCTTGATGTGCTTTATCGATTTTGCTTTTCGTGTATTTTCTCCATTTTTCAAATGGGAAGTGTTCCGTATCAATTTGGCTAGGATGAAAATGATACAGCACTTCCCTCTCTTTATGAATATTTTGCTCTAAGGAAACTTGGTTAGTTTGTGTATACTCTAAATCCTCGAATGTTTGAATATAGTACCCTTTTCTTGGTATGACTTCAACATATCCTTCAGCAGTCAATTGTTCATATGCAGTCTCGACAGTATTTTGACTTAATTGAAGGAACTCTGCCAATTTCCGTTTGGAAGGCAGTTTTGTGCCGTAAAGAAGACGGCCATCAATGATTTCTTTTTTAATATATGAATATAATTGTTCGTACAAAGGTACTTCACTTAACCGATTTAAATCGCAAGAAAGCATATTCATTTTGTTTCCACCTTTTTTAAGAGTTTTTGCTGACCCCATTAAACTTATTAAAACTGACACTTTCAATGCGGTCAACTCTTTTTTATACTAAGTCTAACAAATCTAAAAAATGCAAATATTAGGAGGAAAAGAAAAATGGAAAAATTATTAGGAACTGACACAGTAAAAAGAGGAATGGCACAAATGCAAAAGGGTGGCGTAATCATGGACGTCATTAACGCAGAACAAGCAAAAATCGCAGAAGCATCGGGTGCTGTCGCTGTCATGGCGTTGGAAAGGGTACCTTCTGACATCCGTGCGGCTGGCGGTGTAGCTAGAATGGCAGATCCGCGAATTGTCGAGGAAGTAATGAATGCAGTGTCCATCCCGGTCATGGCGAAAGCACGGATTGGCCATATTGTTGAATCAAGGGTCCTGGAATCCATGGGAGTGGATTATATCGATGAAAGTGAAGTGCTGACTCCTGCTGATGAAGAATACCATATTCTAAAAAGTGATTTCACCGTACCTTTCGTTTGTGGCTGCCGTGATTTAGGCGAAGCTGCACGCCGTATTGGCGAAGGAGCATCAATGCTTCGTACAAAAGGAGAACCAGGAACGGGTAATATAGTGGAAGCTGTGCGTCATATGAGGAAGGTACAGTCACAAATTCGTAAAGTGAGCATCATGAGTGATGATGAATTAATGACAGAGGCCAAAAACATTGGAGCCCCTTATGAAATTTTAAGAGAAATCAAACGCACAGGTAAATTGCCTGTAGTCAACTTTGCAGCCGGCGGAATTGCCACTCCAGCAGATGCGGCATTGATGATGGAATTGGGAGCAGATGGCGTTTTCGTTGGGTCTGGTATTTTTAAATCTGAAAATCCAGAAAAATTCGCATCGGCAATCGTTCAAGCTACTACATATTTCACCGATTATGAATTGATTGGCCGGTTGTCCAAAGAGTTAGGCAGTGCAATGAAAGGAATTGATATTTCCAAACTAGCTCCGGCAGAACGGATGCAGGAACGTGGATGGTAATATGATAACTATTGGTGTTTTGGGATTACAGGGAGCAGTTGAAGAACACTTGAATCAAATCAAAGCTGCCGGTGAACAAGCAATTATAGTAAAAAAACCGGAGCAGTTGCTGGAAATCGATGGCTTGATCATTCCAGGCGGAGAAAGCACGACGATGAGGAAGCTAATGGATCGTTATGGATTTATGGAACCGGTCAAAACTTTCTTCGCAGATAAAAAACCAATTTTCGGTACATGTGCAGGGATGGTATTGGCGGCCAATGAATTGACTGGCGATGAGAAGGCCTATCTCGGACTAATGGACATTTCCGTGAAAAGGAACGGATTTGGACGTCAAAAGGATAGTTTCGAGGCTGAACTATCAATCAAAGGAATGGAAACCCCTTATAAGGCAGTTTTCATCCGGGCGCCATTTGCTGATGGAATTGGAGAAGGTGTAGAAGTATTGGCTGTTTATGAAGAGAATGTAGTGGCTGCGAGACAAGACCATGTCCTCGTTAGTGCGTTTCATCCAGAATTAACAGGTGATGATCGTTTTATGCAGCTTTTCATTGAAATGGTGAAGACATCCATAGGTAAGGCCGAATTGAAAACCTGTTAAACAAGTAAAGCTGTCCTATTAATAGGACAGCTTTACTTTTGAAAGCTCAAAAGTCTATAAAAATACAAATTGCTTGAATTACATATTCCTTACTTTTATAATAAAAAAGTAAGTAAATACTTACTATATTTTTTAGTGTTGAAAGGGGAATGTATATGTCTGCAAGAGTTGCAGTTATTACAGGAGGAGCAAGCGGTATTGGCCGAGCCGCATGCTTGAAATTCGCAGCAAAAGGGGACAAGGTCGTTGTTGCGGATTTTAATGAAGAAATGGGACAGGAAACCGTTGAACAGATAACAGCAGATGGCGGAGAGGCCATTTTTGTTAAAACGGATGTTTCTAAACAGGAAGATGTTGAATCCTTAATCAACAAAACAGTGGAAACATTCGGAAGGATCGATATCATGTTTAATAATGCCGGCATCGGTGCAGGCGGTATGATCCTCGATCAAGATATGGAGGGTTATTTCAAAACGATTGGAGTGAACCAGCATGGAGTTGCCTTTGGTATCATGGCAGCAGGACGGAAAATGAAGGAGTTAGGTAACAAGGGTGTCATTATTAATACCGCTTCTGTGTTCGGTTACTTAGCTTCCCACGGAACCTTTGCCTATCAGGCAACTAAAGGAGCTGTAAGAATGATGACACAGACAGCTGCTTTGGAATTAGGTGCTTATGGCATACGGGTAGTGGGCATTGCTCCAGGCGGGGTTGACACTCCTATCATTCAAGGCTATAAAGATATGGGAATCATCGATAAATTGAATGCAAGTCAAATGCGCGGTAAATTAATTAAGCCAGAAGCCGTTGCAAATGCCGTCTATCTATTATCGTTAGAGGAAGCGGATGCGATCAATGGAAGTGTAGTCATGGTCGATGATGGCTATGCAGCTTTTAAATGATTTTCACTAAAAGAAAACATCGTCCCAATCAGACGATGTTTTCTATTTATGATATATGGGAATATTGGATTCTAATGAATCAAAGGTAATATTGACCGATTGATACCATCGGGATATCATGGAAAATAGATTGGTGACACTGGTCTTATCATTATAAAAGAAGGTTGATATTTTTGAAAAAAGGGCAGCAAACGAAAGAACGAATCATAAGTGTAGCCCGGACTCTTTTTGCCACTAAAGGTTTTGACATGACAAGAACGAATGAAATTGCCTCTGCTTGCAATGTTTCCGAAGCTACTATTTACAAATACTTTGACAGCAAAAAAGATTTACTATTGGCTACCATTACCCCTGATGAGAAAGAGGAATCTGAAGAGGGCACTAGCCATCTATCTACGGATGATCTAGTGGAGAATCATGTTTGTACCATGATAAATAAAATTCTTGATAATAAAGAACAGTTTTCGATACTATTCAGGGAAACACAATTCGATCAAGATATTTCGAAGCAATATGTAGATCAGATCTTTAAGCCGAATGCCAGGCATATTGAAATACAGAAGAGAATAGATAGTGGTGAGATACAATATATCTCTGATATTATCCTATTTAATGTAGGGATCATTTCTTTCACATTGGCATTATCTACACATTATGAGATCCATCAGCAGAAAAAGGAGCCATATTTTACTTCTGAACGAATTAAGAGCATTGCTCAACTTTTGGTATATGGCATTCATGGAAAACAAAAACATACATAATGAAACGGTCATATTGAAGGGCATGAGCATCAAGCCGCAAATATGACCGTTTTATTTTCCTTCAGATCCGATGGAGTAAACTTGTGAATTCTTTAAACCAGAGTGTAAGATTTGACTTATATTTTTCAGACTATTACGATAAAAGCATACTGTACGAAGATTTTATCTGGAAATCATGTAATATTGGAGGGGTATATTAAATGAGTGATATCGTAATTTTATCAGGAAGTCCGGCTATTCCGTCCAGAACGGACATCTCACTAAAACATATTCAATCATTAGTCGAAAACGAAGGATTTACCACAGCTTATTACTCAATTACGGATTTCTCAGCAGATGATTTATTTCAAGGCAAATATAACAGTGAAGATATCTTAAAGCTTTCAGAGAGAATTCAAGCAGCTAGAGGAATCATTATTGGTTCACCGGTTTATAAGGCTTCTTATACAGGTGTATTGAAGGCCTTGATTGATTTGCTGCCAGAAGGTGCTTTTAAGGGCAAGCCAGTACTGCCAATCATGATTGGCGGAAGTAACAGGCATCTATTGGCGATTGACTACGCACTTAAACCATTAATTTCAATTTTAAAAGGCGAGCCGCTGCAGGGCATTTATTTTGTTGATAAAGAAATAGATAAACAGAATTCAGAAAACCCGATTAATGATTTGCATTTAATTGATCGGGTCCAGAGTCAAGTTCAAGAATTTATAGAAGCGATACAGTTAAGAAATTAATGAATTCTCCCTTCTATAAAAAGGGCTGGAATTCGAAAAATTATTATTTTAAATGATGACAGGCGCCAATAATAGGCTTGTTAATGAAAATAGACTCATTTTTTTGGAGTTTTTATCTAAAAAGACGAGTCTATTTTCGTATTTACATGAACATAAAATCATAATTGGAATAGTGTGTATAAAAATAACAGTTCATCCATAATATTAAACCAAGTTATTTTATAAGAAAACTCCATTGACAAGGATTAAATATATGTTAATATTTAAAATAATAAAACTTATCCAGAGCGACGGAGGGAATTGGCCCTTTGAAGTCCAGCAACCTGCATGATCGATGCAAGGTGCTACCTCCAACAAAATGTTGATCATTTTGGAAGATAAGGTAAAGATATTTACCTTGGGATCTTTCCATCATGGAAAGATTTTTGTTTTTTTGGAAAGTTGTAGGCAAACCATAACAATGTAAGGTTGTTTGGAATTATATAAATCTAAGAAATTCATTTAATCAGCGGTGAAAATAAGAAATTCGCGGATTTTCTTAAAGGAGGAACAGGCTTGGATAAAGAGAATCAGCTTGAAGAAATATTTGAACGACTTCAAGAAATGCTTAATTCTATGAAATATGGATCCATTACACTTATTGTCCAGGATGGTAAAATCATTCAAATGGAAAGAAATGAAAAATTAAGAATTAAATAAGGTATCTGCTGACTAGAAAAACTAGAGGCGGGTTTAACTGATATAAAGAGAGTATTGGTTAGATTCGTCTCTTTTTTTCCTAGAGTCAAACAAACTGGAGAAGATTACAACGGGTAGTGATCAATAGTTACTCTAACCTGGTACAGCAAGTTTTTAGAGGGGGCTACAAAGTTGGCTGCATTAATAAACTATGAAAATTTCAACACTGGGGATTTCCCTGTATTTCCCGAAGACAGTGAGACAAAAGGTGCTTTGGAAGTTCTGCAATGGGCGAATGACCATTATGGAAACGAACTGATTTATGCTTGCAGTTTTGGCATTGAAGGCATCGTGCTTACGGATTTATTGGCGAAGGTCAATCCTTCTGCCAAAATAGTTTTCCTTGATACAGATGTTCATTTTGAGGAAACTTATCAATTGATCGAGCAAGTGAAAAAGCGATATCCAAAGCTTTCGATCGAAATGAAGAAACCAGCCTTGACGCTTGAGGAACAAGCAGCTGAATATGGGGATGAATTATGGGTTAGAGATTCCAATAAGTGCTGTAACATCCGTAAAATCATTCCGCTTACCGATGTGCTTTCAACGGCAACAGCATGGCTTTCGGGATTGCGGAGGGAGCAATCCGAAACAAGGGCTTTGACCGAGTATATCAATAAGGATAATAAGTTCAAATCAGTTAAAATATGTCCACTCATACATTGGACATGGAAAGATGTATGGCGTTACGCCCACAAAAACGGACTTCCATATAATATCCTGCATGATAATGGATATCCGAGCATTGGATGTAAAACATGTACTGCACCAGCCTTCAATGCAGATGATTTACGCTCAGGCCGTTGGCAAGGAGCTCAAAAAACGGAATGCGGATTGCATTTATCTTAAATAAATAGAAACCATAGGGGGAAATTAGCATGACAATCAGTTTACCGCACGGAGGAACATTAATCGATCTTTGGGAACCAAATTATGATATTAGTAAAATAACAAAGTCAATCGAAATCGATGAAATTGCTTTAAGTGATCTTGAATTGATAGGCACTGGTGCCTACAGTCCGATTAATGGATTCTTTACAAAAAGTGACTATGAGACAGTGGTCAAGGATATGAGGCTTAGCAGCGGTCATGTATGGAGCATCCCGATTACGCTGCCTTTGACCGAAGAAATTGCAGAAACCCTTACTATAGGTGAAGAAGTAACCTTGACTCATGATGGTGAAACATACGGGGTTCTCTCCGTTTCCGATATTTATACTCCAGATAAGCAATTGGAAGCGACATTAGTTTATCAAACGGATGATGAGAAGCACCCTGGAGTGAAAAATTTATATAACCGCGGTGATGTATATGCCGGCGGGGAAATAAAGTTGATCAAGAGAATAGAGCGTCCGCAGTTTCAAGCTCATTATTTGGACCCAGTCGAGACAAGGAAAGCTTTTGCTGAAAAAGGCTGGGAAACGGTTGTCGGCTTCCAAACGAGGAACCCTGTTCACCGTGCACATGAATACATTCAAAAAACAGCATTGGAGATTGTCGACGGCTTATTCTTAAATCCTCTCGTAGGTGCCACTAAATCCGATGACATTCCGGCAGATGTAAGAATGGAAAGCTATAAAGTGCTTCTTGAAAAATATTATCCTAAGGACCGCGTCTCCCTTGCAGTTTTCCCCGCTGCCATGCGTTATGCAGGACCTAGAGAAGCCATTTTCCATGCGATGGTCCGTAAAAATTATGGCTGCACCCATTTTATCGTCGGACGTGATCATGCGGGTGTGGGCGATTATTATGGCACATATGATGCTCAAAAAATCTTTGGGAATTTCAACGCCGATGAGTTAGGGATCACGCTATTATTCTTTGAACATAGTTTTTACTGTAAAGCATGTGGCAATATGGCTTCCGCCAAAACTTGTCCGCATGGCAAGGAAGACCATGTCATCCTGTCTGGAACGAAGGTAAGGGAAATGCTGCGAAATGGAGAAATTCCTCCAGCTACCTTTAGCCGTAAAGAAGTCATCGAAGTGTTGATCGAAGGTCTAAAAAAGAATGAAGTTTATAACTGATAGGACATAAATTGAAGGATCACAAGAAGAGGGGGATTATTAATGAGTAAAAGTACGAATGTCACTTGGCATGAAACGTCATTGACCAAGGAGCTCCGCCGGAAGCAGAATGGCCATGAAAGCACAGTTCTATGGTTCACGGGTCTCTCGGGCTCCGGAAAATCAACGATTGCGAACGCAGTCGCTAAAGAGTTATATAATCGGAATATTCGAAGTTATGTTTTGGATGGGGATAATATCCGTCATGGTTTGAATAAAGATTTAGGTTTTTCTGAAGAGGATCGAACCGAGAATATTAGGCGGATCGGTGAGGTTTCCAAGTTATTCGTGGATAGTGGGCAGTTCGTATTGACCGCCTTCATATCACCTTTCAGGGCAGATCGGCAGATTGTCCGTGATTTACTCGAAGAAGGGGAGTTTATCGAAGTATACATAAAGTGTCCGATCGAAGAGTGCGAAGTGCGTGATCCAAAAGGTCTTTATGACAAGGCGCGTAAGGGAATCATTAAAGATTTTACAGGAATCGACTCTCCATACGAAGAACCTGAACAACCGGAAATCATTTTAGAATCCGACAAATACAGCATTGAAGAGTGCGTTGAACAGGTAATCGGTTATTTGACAGCAAAGAAAGCGATTTAATCAAGGAGGACATATAATGGTTTACGAGAAATTTTGGTCGGAAAATCCACTAATCGCTAAAAATAAAACCGAAGTCTGGAAATTGGAAAAAGACGGCTTGAAGATATTTGATGATATTCCACATTACGCAGCAAATGGTTTTGAGTCCATCCCTAAAGAAAATTGGGATATGTTCAAGTGGGCAGGTCTCTACCTGCAACGGCCAAAAGAAGCTGGTTATTGGATGATGCGTGTCGTTATTCCAGGCGGTATCCTGACTTATGATCAACAAATAACGCTAGCAAACATCGCTAAAGATTACGGGAGGGGCGTATATGACATTACAACCCGTCAGGCCATTCAATTCCATTGGCTGACCATTGAACAAGTCCCGGATATCTTAAATCGTTTGGAAAAGGTTGGAATGACTACGGCTGGTGCTTGTGGTGATATCACACGCAATATCATCGGAAATGCACTGGCAGGCATCGATCCAGACGAACTTTTCGATACACGCGAAGTCCTTTATGATGTATTTGAGTATTTCCGCCTTAACGAAGACTATTCGAACCTTCCGAGGAAATATAAAATGTCCATAAGTGCTAATATCCATAATGCTTCAAATGCTGAAATCAACTGTGTTTCATTCAATCCAGCAACAAAAGTAATTGATGGAGTAAAGGTAGCTGGTTTTCACGTAAAAGTAGGCGGTGGGCTATCCTCCGTTCCAATGCTGGCAGAGGAACTTGATTTATTCATTTCACCTGAAAAAACAGTCGAAGTAGCGGCCGCCATCACGACGATATTCCGTGACTTCGGGTACCGTGAAAAGCGTCATCGCTCACGATTGAAATTCCTTGTCGCTGATTGGGGTCCTGAACAATTCAAGGAAAAATTGCTGGAATACACCGGTCCGCTTCCTGAAAAGGGTGAAAGTGCGGTGAAGGGATGGAATGCAGGTTATTTCTATGGCATCCATAAACAAAAGCAGCATGGTCTGAACTATGTTGGAGTCAATATACCCGTTGGGCGTCTAAATCCAGACGAAGTGATCGAGTTTGCCGAACTTGCGAAAAAATATGGAAATGGTGAAATCCGCAACTGTAATTCTCAAAATCTAATCATTCCAAATGTACCGGATGCAAAACTTGAGGAATTAAAACAGGAATCCATCTTTGAAAGATTTCCATATCACCCAAAAAAATTCATTGGTTATTCCGTTTCTTGTACAGGCATCGAGTATTGCAACCTGGCACTCGTTGAAACAAAAGACCGCATGAGGACCATTTCTGAATCATTGGACAAGGAAATAGATCTCGATGTTCCTGTAAGGATGCATATGGTCGGTTGTCCAAATAATTGCGGTCAAAGAGCCATCGCCGAAATTGGGCTGCAAGGCATAAAAATGAAAAACCAGGACAAAAAGATGGTCGAGGCTTTTGAAATATACGTCGGTGGAACGCTGAATGAGGGCGGGAAGTTCAATGAAAAACTTAAAGGAAAAGTGGAAGCTGAAAAGCTCTATCATGTTCTGAAAGAACTGATCCTATTTTTCAAAGAAACGAAACTTCTATCGGAAACCTTTCTTGATTTTGTGGAAAGGGTAGGGATATCCGAGTTACAAAGTAAGCTTGATGATATATTAACGGAAGTGGCCGTTTAATAGGGGAAGGTAAGCAATCCATGAATCTATACCGTTTTGAAGTCATTATCAAGGAAGAACCTATCCATGTCATCATTGTTGCCGATTCAGATGAAAAGGCGTTTGAACTTGTTGATATCGAGCTGGAAAAGCATTATTTGAAAATGCCTGAAGTGGATGACATCTCATTATACGAAAAAAAGAAAATTAAAAATGGAGCAGGTTTCGTTTTATCGAAATTCGAAACAATTCTCTAAGGGAAGGCAGGTTGCAAAAATGGGGAAAGTATATCTAGTAGGAGCCGGTCCCGGAGATCCAGATTTAATTACATTAAAAGGATTAAAATGCATTCAAGAAGCTGATGTCATTTTATATGATCGACTTGTCAATAAAGAACTTTTAAATCATGCAAAAGACGGTGTCGAGCTGATTAATTGCGGGAAACTGCCGGATTATCATTTGTTGCAGCAGGATACCATTAATCGGTTCCTTGTCAAATATGCAAAAAAGGGAAAAGTGGTCACTCGTTTGAAAGGCGGCGATCCATTCGTCTTTGGCAGAGGTGGCGAGGAAGCGGAAGCCCTCGTCAAAAGTGGCGTGAGCTTTGAAGTCGTACCAGGCATTACGGCTGGAATCGCCGCTACAGCTTATGCGGGAATTCCAGTTACACACAGGGACCACGCTTCATCTTTTGCAATTGTTACCGGCCATCGGAAAAAGGATGAAGAGGATAATATCAAGTGGGAATCCCTAGCAAAAGGAATCGATACATTAGCCATTTACATGGGTGTTAAAAACCTGCCATATATTCAAGGGAAACTTTTGGAACATGGAAAAAATCCAGAGACTCCGGTAGCCCTTATCCATTGGGGGACATTAACAACGCAAAGAACAGCTGTCAGTACGTTGGCTAATGTAGTGGAAACGGCCAATAACGAACAGATTTCCAATCCTTGCATGATAGTCGTGGGCGATGTCGTTAATTTACGGGAAAAAATTAAATGGTTTGAAGGAAAACAAACTGAAAATTTGTTGGCGAATGAGGCCTTTTAATGGAAGCCATTTTATATATTTGCCATGGCAGCCGCGTTAAAGAAGCTTCAGCCCAAGCCATTGATTTTATTAAAGTTTGTATGCAAGCACAGCCAAATTCCATTCAAGAGCATTGCTTCTTGGAATTGGAAACTCCTACGATAGAAGAGGCCTACGAACGATGTGTGCTAAAAGGTGCGACGAGGATCATCGCCATTCCAGTTCTATTGCTGACAGCTGTACATGCAAAGCATGATATTCCGGTCATATTGAACAAAATGAAAGAACGGTACCCTGCCGTTGAATTGAAATATGGAAGACCGATTGGTGTCAGTGATAAAATGGTTGACATTTTAGTGGAACGGTTGGAGGAAACAAATGTAAGGGTTACGGAGGATTCCTTGGTTTTATTGGTTGGAAGGGGCAGCAGTGATCCAGACGTGAAACGGGATTTGTCTCGATTGGCAGATCTGCTAAGGAACAGGTTTCCTGAAATCCGTGTGCAAGAATGTTATTTGACAGCCGCCACACCAAGCTTTGGAGAAGCATTGGAAATAGCAGGGGAATCTCGATCAAACCAAGTATTTATCATTCCTTACCTATTGTTTACGGGTCTCTTAATGCAGTCGATTGAAAATGGCATAAAAAAGATCCAAAAAAAGGGGAAGCAAAAAATCATACTTTGCCGATATCTAGGTTATCATCCAAAGATTGAACAAGCCATATCGGAACGAATTCATGAAGTGAGTGGGGAGGGAGCCTATGTATCCAATTACGCTTAATATTGAGAACAGAAAGTGTGTCATCATCGGCGGTGGTAAAATAGGTTACTTTAAAGCGGGCCCCTTATTGGAAGCTGGTGCCGAAGTTACCGTCGTAAGCCCCGAGATATGCACGGGTTTTCAACTGTTGGAGAAAGAAGGTAAGATTCGAGTCTTACTTAAAGAAGTGGAAGAAACTGACTATAAAGATGCGTTTTTAATCATTGTTGCAACAAATTCTACTGAAGTTAATGAACGAGTATACGAGAATGCATCCCAAAGTCAGCTGGTGAACGTAATCAGCAATCATGAGCTGGGTAACTTTCATATACCGGCCACATTGAATAGAGGCATGCTTTCCATTAGTGTTTCTACCAATGGAGCAAGTCCAACTCTCGCAAAAAAAATTCGGAATGACCTAGGTAAAGTATATGATGAATCTTATGAAGATTATCTTGAATTCCTTTTCGAAGCAAGGATGATCATTAAAAGTGGTTCCTTTTCAAAAGAGGAAAAATCTAAGTTATTGAAAGATTCAATAGAGGATATTTATAAATATTCCCTAAAAGAAAGATATCGTTTCTTAGCTAGGCTTATGCCAGTAGAAGCTGAATAAAAAAATCATGGGCTGATCAGAAAAACTGAAGGCACCTAACCAACATGTTATTTCATGTTGGTTAGGTGCCTCTTTGTGTCTTATAGATCAAAATGATCTGTACTGGCAAACGGTGGTCGATGTTATCTAGGTTCTATTTTAGTTGAAAAAGGGGAATGTCATGAAAAAGTTAATCGTTTTAGCCTTTATCGGGTTTTTAGCCCAATTAATCGATGGTTCGCTTGGGATGGGGTATGGAGTGAGTTCCACTTCCTTATTGTTGACATTCGGGATTGCCCCTGCAGTAGCATCAGCATCCGTACATTTATCGGAAGTAGTGACCACAGCAGTTTCCGGAGCTTCACATATAAAGTTTGGGAACGTGGATAAGAATATGGTCTATCGCTTAATCATTCCAGGTTCTGTCGGTGCATTTGTAGGTGCCTGTTTCCTGAGCAACCTGCCAGCCGAATTAGCTAAACCGTACATTGCCATATTTTTATTTGGGCTTGGTGTATACGTTTTATTTCGCTTTTTATTTATTTTTAAACCGTCAAAGGACAATGAAACCGTAAGGCCATTGACCGCAAAACAATCCATTCCGTTAGGCCTTTTTGCAGGCTTTTGTGATGCAACAGGCGGAGGCGGTTGGGGACCTATTGCAACGCCTGTTTTATTGTCAAAAAAAGGAATGACAGCGAGAAAAGCCGTAGGGACTGTTGATACGAGTGAATTTGCCATTGCTTTCTTCGGAAGTCTTGGTTTTATCATTTCGCTTGGATGGGAAGCTGTCAATTGGCTTTGGGTCGTAGCTTTGATAATTGGTGGGGTGGTTGCTGCACCAATTGCAGCCTGGTTGGTCCGGATGCTTCCTGCTCAATTAATGGGTGTTTTAGTCGGTGGTTTCATTATCTTGATCAATGTACGAACATTATTAGCTACATGGATTCCGATTGAAGCCCACATATATATTTATACAGGCATCGTGATTATATGGCTTTCTGGAATACTTCTTACCCTCAATAAGATGTCCAATGCGAGAAAACATGATCATATCGAACAACGGCAGAATGTTTCCTGAACCCCGAATTTGATAGAAGCGAATTTACTCAAAAGTATATTGCGATACGTAACATAAAGACTCGTAGGTACATAAATACCTACGAGTAAAACCATTTGAAAAATGGGATTCCGCCTTTAAATTTTAATAATGTTCTAAACTCTATTTAATAGATTCATTCATTTTCTAAAATGGCTGTTATTAATCGAGAGTTCTATGCCTCCAATATCTATGTAGTTTATTCCCTAATAAAGAATCAATAGAACCCTTTTACTAAAGATGGCCATCGTGAGAGATTGAATAGCAGCAGAACCATTAATTTATAGCCTGCTGCTGTTCAAATGATTGAATTGTACTTTCATATAATTCAATAAGCGGTAATATATTTTTTTTACTATCGAATTGTTTCACTACCAATTTCCTTAAATCCCTGCCTGTTTGAACACCGGCATTTGATTGATGGAGGTTGCGTAAGTCACGATAAAGAATGGCTTGGCTGCAAGTCTGTTTTGCAGCGTGATCCCCAAAGTAGCATTCCCAAGCTTGTTGAAAGTTTTTCTTATTCACCGCCCCAAAATAACCGAGATTTCCACAAGAAATAACGGGTCTTTCGCATGCCATAGCCTCCAAAGCAACCCTGCCCGTACCTACAACATAATCTGCAAGTGCATAATAGTCTCTCACATTTTTTTGTTCCCCAGTGAAATGAATGAAATCTTCTTTATATAAAGATTGGATGCTCGCAGCCACATTCTTAATGTCCTTGAGCTGGTTGCCGTTACCGATGATGATTACATGAAGGTTGGGGATATCCTTTAATTTTAAATCCCTGCAAGCCTTGATTAAAAGCATGCAGATTTTTGCTTTATGCCGGGTTATCCTGCTGCAGTAAAGAATTACTTTTGCATTCAGCGGAATATTCATTTGTCTTCTTAATTCATATGATGGGGAAGGGGCAAATTCAGATGTATCAATTCCATTTGCAATGACTGAAATATTCTTTGGGAAAAGTGGCTGAATTTGTTTTTTTACCGGTTCACTAACTGCAACCGCGGCATCTGTAATCTCTAACACACTTTTTATATCGGGTTTTTGGAAGTATGTCCCGTGCAGAGTGAAGACGAACGGAATATTGGAGAGCTTAGCTGCCTTTGCAGAGAGGTAGCCGGATATAATCTGGTGCCCGTGCACTAGTGTAATCTGTTCTTTTCGTAACAATGCTACCAAGCTGTTCAATAATGGAGGTTCCTCATTCGAGTTAATCGTTAATGTTTTAGGGAAATTCATTTGGTGAACTGTACATCCCGTTTCTCTTAACCGGCTAATCATGCTGCCTTTTCCAGTAACAACTGCTGTATATATTCCTCTAGACTGTAATTCCTTCACAAGACTCAATACATGCGTTTCCGTTCCGCTTACATCCATTGTATCTAACACCATCAGGACTCTTATGGATTTCATGATGCCTTACCTCTTTGGGAAAATTCATCATATCCAGGAACTGAATGAAGCTTAATTTTATTTGACTTTAATGCTGAAAGTAACAATTTAATGCGGGAACCCCGCTCATTTAGCAGGGAGCAACATTTAGTATCATCCGCTTCAGAAAAACCTTTATTAATAGGAAGTGAACATTTGAAAAATGGGGATTTTGCTTGTTCCATACAGTCTGCATTCAATGCAGGCTCTTTGTAGCATGAAGGGATTACAATGCCTATGTAATCCTTTTTTTGTTTGTTTGTCATAGTTATCACCTCAACCGTATCATATTCATCCATTAGAGAAATGGACATGATTTCGTAAAACCTTCAAAAAAAAGTAAAGTAATTTAAAAAAAGGTTGATTAGTCCAAGCCGAAAACATCAGTCATCAATATACTACTTTTGAAGCGATATAGAAGCAGCAGCAAATTGTCAAGATCCTCAAAGGAATCAAGTGGATCAAGGAATTCAAGGAGATCGAATCCAGGCAAAATATTTAGTAAAAATTCAAATCGAAATTCATTTCCGGTTGGTCAAAAAAGGATTCACATTCTCGGTCGACAACGAGTTCAGTGCTGCAGTAAAGATAAGGAAGGGGGACCGTTGCAAAAACTAAAGAGATGGAAAAGGAATGCGAGCATGGGGATGTAGGAAATAAGAAGAGAACCATGACGAGGGTAATAAAATAGACAAAAAAAAGGTGGTAAAAAAATGAACACTGAGAAGCAAAGTGAGAAGCAATGTAAAAAGAATAGTTGCGACTATCTTTACTATAAATGGCTTGTTGAAAATGGTCAAACAAGACCAGGAACACCTGAAACTCCTGGGGATCCATTCATTGATTTAAGAGGTGTTTTAGCAGCATTACTAGGAAGAACGGTAACAGTTTCAACTGACTTTGCCCCGGTAACGGGAATATTAAGTTCAATTCAAGCTGATTATATCCTAATTACTGAAGCTGCGGGAACTATAGTATTTGTTCCGCTCAGTTCCGTCAATTCTGTTAGAGAGCCTATATAAGGAGGAGAATGCATTGTTAGCTAGTATTTTTTATGAACAATTAAAACATTACATTGGGAACACGGTCGAAGTGGCAACAAGCAGTGATTTATTCGAGGGAGTGTTACATCAAGTAACAGATGATATTTGTCGATTAACAGAAACCTCTCCAGGTTATGAAGGCAATCTTGATATCATAACCATTCCACTAAGTCAAATAAACTTTGTTCGCGTGAATCACGCACAATAAGTTATATGAAGAAGCAGCCATCTATAAGGTGGCTGTTTCTTTTGAACGAGTAAAATGCATCGTATCCCGACCTTTTATATTTCATAATCAGCCATTCCACTCATAAATGAAAGGAAGTGTGTTAATATAGGTCGGGATCACCTATGATGCTTGATACTTCTAAACCAAACTCATGTCAAGACAGTGACTTGAATTTGGTTTTTTCTTGTTTAAAAGCAGTTACCTATTATGTCATCAATATAAGGTTTTCACTATGAAACAATCAACCCTCATTCTACAAGAAACGTGTTCAAGTTTTGGATAAATGTTTGAAAATGGCGGAAAAGGTAGTTAATTATTTTTCAGTTTTGTACAATGATTAAATAGGAAATTTGAAAAGGAGTTTTAAAATGGAAGGCATCTCTGATCATTTAAAGGGAAATTTGGATATTTTGTTCGTAGGTTTCAATCCAAGCATTCGTTCAGGCGAGACTGGACATCATTACGCGAATCCAAACAATCGCTTTTGGAAAATCCTCTTCGAGTCCGGGCTGACACCAAGGAAATATGCCCCAACTGAAGACTCGTCATTACTGGATTTAGGTTATGGTTTTACCAATATCGTTTCCAGGCCTACAAAAGGTGCGGAAGATATCACAAAAGAAGAGTACATAATAGGAAGGCAGCAATTAAAAAGGAAGATTGAAAAGTATGAACCTAAACTTGTCTGTTTTGTAGGCAAGGGTGTTTATCAGGAATACCGTCAATTACGAAAAATCTCTTGGGGGCTGCAAGAAGAACCTTCATCGAATAAATCCATGGAATTCGTTGCCCCTTCTTCCAGCGGCTTAGTTAGAATGCCGATAGAGGAGATCATCGAAATCTATAGTGAGTTGCCAATTCTGCTTGGCAAGCTGAAAAGCAATTGAAGGAAATTATTAA
Organism: Peribacillus sp. Aquil_B1; assembly: GCF_022603275.1. NCBI lineage: Bacteria > Bacillati > Bacillota > Bacilli > Caryophanales > Bacillaceae > Peribacillus > Peribacillus sp. Aquil_B1. The sequence continues at coordinate 1,879,893 of NZ_JAKXEE010000001.1, forward strand.
TATAAGGGTCGGAATTTTCTGGGTCAGGATAATGCTGAATGGAAAAGCGATGGCTTTTCCGATGATGCGGAAGACTTTTGGCAAGGAGTAAAGGATTATATACCTTAAGTATCGGTTTGCTACAGGGGGGTAGAATAACGTCAGGATTAAGCATGATTGAAGTGGCACTAATGTCCATTTACTCTTGCAGGGTCTGGACCATTTATAGCGGCAGGGACGATTGCAGCAAGTCATACAGTCTCGGCCATGTTTTTACGATTTTTAAGTTAGCAGTCGTCATCTTTGCTGCATTAGCTCCGTAATTCAGGCAGCAAGGTTAGAAACAAAACCTGATAACTTGGAGCCTTACTCACTGATGAAACGTTTGGAGTTGGCCGTCACAACAGCACAGAAGAAGGAACAGCTTGATATGAAATGAATGCTCGGTCTGAATCTTGCAGCCTATATAAATTGGTTACTGGCAAATATGGCCGGCGGTTTCTTTGGCGGATTCCAGGTCTCAAAAAATATGAAATGGATTTCGCCCTGACAGCCATGTTATCGGCCTTTTTACTTTTGTGAATATAAAGTGAAAAAACTTTTTTATAGATCTTCTTGCAGTCTCTTTTAGCAGCAGATTAATCGTTGTTGCAGTAGGTTTCTTCATTCCTGGCCGTACTGGCGTCATAGTTGCAACGGTTATAGCGGCAGCGTTAGATGGTGATTAAAAATGGAAATAAGCGGGTCTTTTAAATTTGACCGCAGCTTTTAACAGCTGTCCTGGTTGCATTGTATACGAGTAGTCTAATGGGTATGGTAATGATTGGCGTACATTCTTTGATGATAATGCGATTTTTCTTTAACTAACTACTAAACATTTGAATGATAGGCCGATATAACCAGTAATGGATTGCCATTACTGGGTTTTTATTTTCCAAAGAACATATTTCATAACAGCAACTTCATTACGGTTAGGCAAATGACGCTTTTTTAATGAACATTGGAAGCTTGATTATCAAAAAGGGCAGTGATTACATAAACTATGGTGAATGAACTTCTGAAAAAGTCGTATTGGATAGCTGAATTGAAAGCGCTTTTAATTGAAAAATGAAACAACAAACGTTTAGAAAATGGGAGTCTGTCAACAATGGGAATAAGCAAATAACTATGGAGGTGTTCAATTAATGAATGTAAATGGTGCCCTAGAGGTTCTTGATCGCATGCGGCTACCTAATGGCGCATATACTGCAAGTGTTTCCGATGATTATAATTATGTCTGGATAAGGGATGTCGTTTATACAGTAATACCTTTTATAAATGATCCGTCCAATCGTTACGAGAAAGCATATCATGCTTTATTCGACTTATTTCAATCCTATGAGTGGAAGATAGATATTCATACGGAACAGAAACCCCAGTTTCTATTTGAACATATCCATGCACGGTATTCCACTGAGCTTAAAGAACTGCCCGATGAGTGGGGCCATGCCCAAAATGATGCGATAGGTGCCTTTTTATGGGGTGTCGGTGAAGGATATAGGCATGGGAAAAAGGTGATAAGAAACCAACGTGATTTAAAGATCGTTCAAAAGTTGGTCAGTTACTTGGAATGTCTGCAATATTGGCAAGCGGAAGATAACGGGATGTGGGAAGAGAATATCGAAATCCATGCTTCAAGCATAGGGGCATGTGTTGCTGGTTTGAATTCAGTCAAAATGCTGGTCAACGTTAAAGAAGAACTAATTAAAAAAGGAGAAGAAACTCTTCGTTTCCTGCTTCCAAGGGAAAGTTATTCAAAAGAGACGGATTTAGCCCTTTTATCTTTAATTTACCCGTATCGTCTAGTAGACCGTGAAACAGCACTTAACATTTTGAAGAATGTGACAGGGCGCCTAGAAAGAACAAAAGGCTGCATTAGATATGAAAAAGACCTTTATTATAATGACGGTCAAGAAGCGGAATGGTGTTTCGGGCTTCCGTGGCTGGGCTTATGCTACCTGGAACTTGGCATGATGAACAAAGTTAAGGAATATATAGATAAAACGAAAATGATCATTCCGGAAAATTGGGAAGTTCCTGAGTTATATATAGGAGGCAGTAATATACCAAACAGGAATACTCCTTTGGCATGGTCAGTCTCTTTATCCTATTTATTCTTGACGAAGACTTACAGTATTCGAACTGAACAAATAACATGAAGCATTCATACTTGATACCTTAAAGCTCTTCCTAAAAAATGGGAAGGGCTTTTATTGGTATAATAATATTTTTACATTTAATGACTATTTTTAGCGAAAAAATGTTTTAATTTTCAAAAAAACGGGCATTTATTACAATAACTTCACCTCCATTTGAAGGATTAATACCATTTTTACCGAATATATATAATAACTGGGGAAGGATGGGTAAAATACTATCGAGTTAATACTGATGGAGGGGTTTTATTGAGTACAATTATGGACCAGCTGCAAGAGAATTATCCAAGCGATTTCGATTTATATTTGTTTCATGAAGGCACCCTTTATGAAAGCTATAAGATGCTTGGGGCACACATTGTGACATCATTAGGTAATGAAGGAGTACGCTTTGCCGTTTGGGCCCCCCATGCGAACCAAGTTTCAGTAGTCGGTAATTTTAATAATTGGGACGGAAAAGATCATGCAATGAAACGGATCGAGCGTTCAGGTATCTGGGTGTTGTTCGTACCAGGACTACAAGAAGGGGAACTCTATAAATATGAAATACATACACCCGGAAATAAACGTATCCTAAAAGCCGATCCATATGCCTTTTATTCGGAAGTCAGACCAAATACAGCCTCGGTCATTAAAAAGCTGGATAATTTTGAATGGCAAGATTCGAAGTGGATAGCGGATAGGAAAAAGGAAAACATTTATCATAAACCCATGTCCATTTATGAAGTGCACCCAGGAACATGGAAACAGAAAGAAGATGGCGAATTTTATACGTACCGTGAATTGGCTGATAGATTAGTTGATTATGTGATTGATAATAGTTTTACACATATTGAAATCATGGCCATAATGGAACACCCATTTGATAAATCGTGGGGATATCAGGTCACGGGCTATTATTCCGTAACCAGTCGGTACGGTTCACCTGAAGATTTTAAATATTTAATTAACCTTTGCCACCAAAAGGGCATAGGTGTAATCCTTGACTGGGTTCCAGCCCATTTTTGTAAAGACGCACATGGACTTTCCCGTTTCGATGGTACGCCTCTCTATGAACCAATTGAACACACTAGAGCAGATCGCCCGTTATGGGGGACATACAATTTTGATTTTACCAAACCGGAAGTAATCAGCTTCCTTATTTCAAATGTTATGTTTTGGATGGATGTATACCATATTGATGGAATCCGTGTCGATGCGGTATCGTCCATGGTTTATCTAAATCATGATAATCCGTTGCCGGTCAAGCTGAAAAACCAGTTTGGCGGTGAGGAAAACCTTGAAGCTATACAATTTTTGCAAAAACTTAACGAAGTGGTTTTCAAAAAATATCCCAATGCATTAATGATGGCTGAAGAAGCAACAGACCGGCCGCTCATAACTTCCCCTACCGATATAGGCGGACTGGGCTTTAATTACAAATGGAATATGGGATGGACTAACGATATCCTTCGTTATATGAAACTTGAAACACATGAAAGGCCATATCATCATAATCTCTTAACCTTTTCATTTTTCTATGCTTTTTCAGAAAATTTCGTCTTGCCCTTTTCACATGATGAAGTGGTTCATGGCAAGAAGTCATTACTGAATAAGATGCCAGGTGACTACTGGCAGAAATTCGCAAATTTACGGTTACTCTTTGGGTATTTCATGACGCATCCCGGAAAGAAGCTTCTATTTATGGGCAGTGAATTTGGCCAATTCATAGAATGGAAAGATGAGGAACAATTGGATTGGCTGCTTTTGGAATATGAATCACACGACAAGCTGGCCTATTACTTCCGAACTCTCCAAGATTTTTATAGGCAAACCTCCTCACTTTGGAGACTGGATCATGTCCCGGAGGGTTTTGAATGGATAGATCCGAACAATAGTAATCAGAGTGTCATTACCTTTATGCGAAAAGGTAAACGGAAAGGCGATTATTGCATTGTTGTCTGTAATTTTTCTGCACAGGCTCATGCTCAATATCAAATAGGTGTACCATCCCAAGGCAAATATATAGAGGTTTTCAGCAGTGATTCGGCAGCTTTCGGAGGGTCGGGTCAGATCAATGAAGAACCCATAAATGTCAAAAAGGAACCATACCATAATCAACCATTCAGCATGGAAATAACTGTACCTCCATTAGGCATTTCTATTTTTATGAAGCAAACAAAAAAAAGACGGGGGAGAGTGACCGAATAATGGGAGCAAAAAAATGGATAGCAATGTTATTGGCAGGAGGCCAGGGTTCAAGGTTAGGTGAATTGACAATCGGTTTGGCAAAACCAGCTGTTCCCTTTGGCGGTAAATATAGAATCATCGATTTTCCATTAAGTAACTGCACTCATTCTGGTATTGATACGGTTGGGGTACTAACCCAATACCAGCCATTGATTCTAAATGATTATGTTGGTAATGGGAAGGTTTGGGACCTTGATCTTGATGTTGGCGGAGTTTCCGTACTTCCTCCTTATCAAGGGAAAGAAGGTGGTGAATGGTATAAAGGGACGGCAAACGCTGTTTATCAAAATATCCAATACATTGATAACTATGATCCGGAACATGTATTGATTCTCTCTGGTGACCATATCTACAAGATGGATTACAGTAAGATGCTGGATTATCATATCGAAAAAAATGCCGAGGCGACCATAGCTGTCATTCAAGTACCGTGGCAGGAAGCAAGTCGTTTCGGAATCATGAATACCAATGATGATGATAAAGTCACTCAATTCGATGAAAAACCAAAGTATCCAAAGAGTAATCTTGCTTCCATGGGAGTTTACCTTTTCAATTGGAAAACTTTAAGACGGTATTTAATAAATGATGAAAAAGATGAAAATTCTTCCAATGATTTCGGCAGCAACATCATTCCAAAGATGCTTGAAGACCGAAAAAAGCTATATGCCTATCGCTTTAATGATTATTGGAAAGATGTTGGAACGGTCGAAAGCCTTTGGCAAGCCCATATGGACTTATTGGAGGATAAGCCAAATTTCCAGTTGGATGATCAGCAATGGAAAATTTTTGCCCGCAATGCAAATCACCCGCCGCAATATATATCACCGGATGCCAAGGTCAGTCAGTCGCTTATCAATGAAGGGTGCATGATTCATGGGAATATTGAACATTCGGTTTTATCCTATAATGTACAGGTGGGCTATGGGTCAACCATAAAAGATTCTGTCATCATGCCTAATGTTACGATTGGTGAAAATGTTCATATAGAAAGAAGCATCATAGCCAGCAATTGTGTTATCGAAGATGGTGCCGTAGTGGGCAATTCAGCGGTTACATCAGACATTACCTTAATTGGTGAAAATCAGACCATTATCAATCCAAACAAAAAAAAGATCACTCTTAACTAGAAAAAGGGGAAGATGCTATGGAAAATGTGTTGGGTATTATTAACTTAATCAATGAAAGACAACATTTAAAAGATCTGACTGCTCACCGTAATGTAGCATCCGTGCCATTTGGTGGACGCTACCGTTTGATTGACTTTACGATGTCGAATCTCATTAATGCAGATGTATCAAAAGTAGCCGTTTTTCCAAAAGAAAAGTATCTTTCAGTTATGGATCACCTAGGCTCAGGGAAAGAATGGAACTTGGATCGTCGTTCAGGAGGCTTATACATCTTGCCCCCTATCCATCCGGATGAAACGGTAACAGGCGACATGAAGCAATTTTATGATCATCTTAGCTTTTTCGAACGTGCAGAGGCAGATACTGTCATCATTTCCCCTGGCAGCCATGTATGCAAATTGGATTTTAATGAAGTGCTTGATTATCACAAAAAACATAAAGCGGATATCACGGTCGTATATAAGGATTATGAAGGGGAATTGATTGAAAAACCAATTTATCACACATGCTCGGTAGATTCGGATGAAGACATTACTGACATTAGCTTTTATACCATCCCTAGACCTGGTGACCATGTTTGTCTGGAAACTTTCATCATTAGTAAAACGCTATTGGTGAATTTGATCAAAAGCTGTGTTGCGAGTGGGGAATATGACTTTTTGAAAGACGCCGTGAAAGCCAATCTTCATCGTTTTACCGTCAAAGGCTACAATTTTACTGGAGATATGCCATTCATTCATTCCATTGAAAGCTTTCATTCCAGTAATATGAATTTCCTGAACCCTTCGGTAATCCGTTCTTTCTTCGGGGATACTTGGGATGTTTATACTAAAATCAAACATGAGGCACCGACTAAATATTCAAGTTCCTCGAAGGTTACCAATTCATTGATAGCCAACGGTTGTGATATTGAAGGGACTGTGGAAAACAGTATACTCTTCCGTGGGGTAAAGGTGAAAAAGGGAGCGATAATAAGAAATAGCATCATCATGCAAAAAGGCGTGATTGAAGAAGGCGCTATCGTTGAAAATATCATAACTGATAAAGAAGTGAAGATTACTAGTGAAAAATCAGTTATTGGTTTAAAACAGCCTACTGTAATAAAAAAAGCGAAAGTAATTTAATAGAGGAGGTGCGGCAATGAATGTTGTATTTGCTGCTTCAGAATGCGCCCCTTTTATAAAAACGGGAGGGCTCGGAGACGTTATAGGCGCACTCCCGAAAGCGCTGAAAAAACAGGGTGTCCATATAAGTGTCATCCTTCCAAAATACGGGGATCTTCCTAACCGATTCAAACAGGAATTGGAACATATGACGAGTATTGAAGTTCCTGTTGGTTGGCGCCAGCAATTTTGCGGCATCGAAAAACTTGTTGCTAACGGAATTACATATTATTTTCTGGATAATGAATATTATTTCAAAAGACATGGTAGTTATGGTTTCTTTGATGATGGCGAAAGGTTCGCCTTCTTTTCCCGTGCAGTTTTAGAGGCTTTACCCTATTTAGAAGTAAAACCGGATGTCATACACTGTCATGATTGGCAAACGGGCCTTGTTAGCGTTTTGCTGAAAGCTCATTATCATAAGCATCCATTCTATCAGGATATTAAAACAATATTTACCATACATAATTTACGCTATCAAGGGGTTTATCCTAAAGCTGTTTTAGCGGAATTACTCGATTTGAGTGAGTTATATTTTAATATCGATGGTCTTGAATTCCATGGGAATGTCAGTTATCTGAAAGCCGGCCTAGCATTCTCTAACATTGTCACAACTGTAAGCCCAAGTTATGCGGAAGAAATTCAGAGTCCTTATTTTGGGGAAAATCTTGATGGGTTTTTACGCAAGAGAAATAGTGACCTTAAAGGGATCATTAACGGAATCGATTATGAGGAATATAACCCTGCTGCAGATGAACATCTTGCAGTTCCATTCGATTCGTATGACGGTAAAATGGAGAATAAACGTCAGCTACAGGAAACGCTGAATCTTCCCGTAAATGATGGGGTCCCGGTTCTATCCATGGTAACCAGGCTTGTTGATCAAAAAGGAATAGATCTTATTCTCCATGTTTTTCATGAAATAATGAACCAAGGAGCTCAATTCATCCTTTTAGGTACGGGTGAAGAGCAATATGAATCGGCATTTCGCCATTTAGCTGACCAATATCCAAATCAGGTATTAGTCCATACATATTTTGATGAGGGGTTAGCAAGACAGATATATGCAGGTTCTGATATATTCCTGATGCCGTCCCAATTCGAACCATGTGGCATCGGCCAGCTCTTGGCACTCCGATATGGTACCCTGCCTTTAGTCAGGGAAACTGGCGGACTGCGTGATACGGTCATCCCGTATAATCAATTTACTGGTGAAGGCAATGGCTTCAGTTTTACGAATTATAATGCACACGATATGCTTCATACCATTGAGCAATCTGTTGGTCTGTATAAGTTCCAGCCGAAAAGATGGAGGAAAATGGCCGAAAGTGCAATGAAGTTAGACTTCAGTTGGACTTCATCTTCCTCAAAGTATATTGAGCTATATGAAAGTTTGATTCCTGTCATGAAGTGATAATTGGATAGGTAATACACAAAAAACACTTACGAATATTGTTTTCGTAAGTGTTTTGTTTCTTTTACCATCAAATATGGGTATATGGTTAGATATATAAAATATTGCTGTGTAGGAGAATGAAACGATGAAAAGAAGAAGAATGGAATTTGTATTTTTATTTATTTTGATTGCTGCAGTTTATATGATCCTGTTCACTCATGTTAGCTTCGACGTGAAGCTATTTTTTATTGGATTGTATATTTTTGTCATGTTTATTACCATGTTTTCACTCATGCTGGAAAATAGATTTGCCCACGAGACCCTTTTATGGATGTATGTACTTTTGTTTTTCCCGGTATTTGGATATGTTTTTTATCTATTTTCAGGTCAGCTCTATTTAAAAGGGTATTTATTTCAAAGTAAAAGGAAAAAAGATCGTGAAGAATGGAAGAGTCTTGTTACACATGTATCATCGCCAGATCTATCGTTCTTGAATAATCATCAGCAATCATTCGCAGCTTTTGCCAAAAATGCATCTGAGACCACCATTAGTACATCTTCGCAAACGGAAGTGTTGAAAAATGGTAACGAAACGTTTACCGAAATCATTAAACAGTTAAAAAAAGCTGAAAAGTTCATTCATATAGAATATTATATTTTTCGATCTGACAGGCTTGGTACTGAAATTATAGATATCCTAATTGAAAAAGCGAAAAACGGTGTTGAAGTTTTATTCATTTTTGATGCTGCCGGTAGTTTAAGCCTTTCAAATAATGAAGTTAAACGGATGAAAAATGCAGGGATAAAGGCTTATCCATTTTCACCATTGAAACATGGTTTTTTTAATCAAAAGTTTAATTTTAGGAATCACCGGAAAATAATCATCATTGATGGGGAAGTTGGCTTTGTTGGAGGTTTAAACGTAGGAGAGGAATACTTAGGGAGAAATAAAACGATCGGATTTTGGAGAGATACACATATGGTCCTTAGAGGTGAAGCGGTATATATGCTTCATACTGTTTTCCTTTTGGATTGGGAATATGTCAGTGGGGAAGATGTATTAGAAGAGCGTCCAGAATTCAACAATATAGTGGAACAAGGGGATGGAGCTGTCCAGGTTGTGGCCAGCGGACCTGATACACAACAGGGAATCATGAGTGATTTTTACTATTCACTTATTACTAGCGCCACAAAATCAATCTGGATTGCAAGTCCATACTTCGTACCAAATCAAGCGATTAAAGCCGCCATTAAACATGCCGCAATTAAGGGGATACAAGTTAGGCTGATGGTTCCGGCAGTAAATGATGGGTTTTTAACCCAATACGGCAGTCGCTCTTATTTCGGGGAGCTGCTTCAATTCGGTGTAGAGGTTTACACGTATAAAAAAGGTTTTCTGCATCAGAAACTCATTATCGTAGATGGGGATATGGCTTCCATAGGGACGGCAAACATGGATATGAGGAGTTTTCATCTGAATTTTGAAGTGAATGTCTTTCTAATGGGCAGCCGTTCCATTGAAGATCTCATCACTCACTACAAAGAGGATATGATGGATAGTGAAAAACTAGATCCTATTAGGTATAACAATCGGGGGTTGCTGGAACGTTCAAAAGAATCATTTGCCAGATTGTTTTCGAATGTACTCTAATGGGAAAAATAGAAGATAAATAGTATAGTTGTAATGTACAGAAATTAATTGCCATAAGGAGAATTTAAGAGAATATGAAATTGGTTTCCTGGAATGTGAATGGAATTAGAGCTTGTGTTAAAAAAGGATTTTTAGATTACTTTAAAGATGTGGATGCAGATATTTTTTGCCTGCAAGAAACTAAGCTGCAAGAAGGACAGATTACACTTGAATTGGAAGGGTACCATCAATATTGGAATTATGCACTGAAAAAAGGATATTCAGGTACAGCCATTTTCACGAAGGAAAAACCGCTTTCAGTGAAATATGGTGTAGGGGAGCTGGACGAGGAGCCGGAAGGCAGGATCATAACACTGGAATTCGAAAATTTCTATATGGTGAACGTTTATACACCCAATGCTAAAAGGGATTTATCAAGGCTTGATTACCGTCTCGAATGGGAAGATGGGATGATAAAATATCTTAGTGAACTGGACTTGGTGAAGCCGGTTATCTTTTGTGGGGACCTAAATGTTGCACATCAGGAAATCGATTTGAAAAACCCAAAATCCAATATTGGGAATTCCGGTTTCACTATTGAAGAGCGTGGAAAAATGACAGAATTACTTGATGCAGGGTTTATTGATACATTTCGCCATTTTTATCCAGATCAGGAAGGGGCCTATTCTTGGTGGTCATACATGGCAAAAGTTAGGGAGCGGAATATAGGTTGGAGAATCGATTATTTCATCGTTTCAAAACGTCTTGCGGAATCTTTAATTGAGGCTACTATTCACTGCGATGTCATGGGAAGCGATCATTGCCCGGTCGTCTTGGAAACAAACCTCTAAATGGAATAAATTCGGTTAAATGGGGATACTAATGGTTATCCATATTCAACAGGAGGTTTGATTATGAACACATTTATCGTGGGCTTTCATCAAGAAGATAATGTAGACAGCATGCAAGTGCAAAAATTGACGGCGGCTGAGTTTGAAAAAGCAACATCACGCGGTTTTCGCAGACTATTTGAACTGGATACAAATATCGGATATTTTGTATTTTTTGATGCTGAAGATGATGAGGGGGATTTATCTCATCTAGTTTTACAGTATGAAGAAGATAATCAGGATCCAAGTGATTGTTATTCTTTTACTAAAAATGATTTTTATGAGTTCATGGCACTTTATTTACAAGGCATGGATGAGGTGGAAGTGGAAGATGAAGAAGATGATGACAATGAAGAGTATGGACCAATCCATCATCTTGCCCATTTGATGTTTCATATTGTTGAAGAAGGAAAATCCGTTAAGCCTTAACGGCCGATTGATGAGATGAAAGGTACTTGTGAGCTTTGTGACAGGGGAGAGATAGAACTGACTATCCATCATTTAACACCTAGAGAATTAGGTGGCAGCCATTTACCCATTTCCTATCTCTGTAAATCTTGTCACAAACAGATTCACGCACTGTATTCAAACCGAGAGCTGGCCATCCGACTATATAGCGTGCTTTTGTTAAAAGATGATGAAGCATTAAAAAAATACTTAAAGTGGATCAAAAAACAACCGGTAACGAGAGCAGTTAAGATTAGAAAATCAAAAACGAAATAATGCAAAAGCCCATCATAACAAGATGGGCTTTTGCATTTCATTCAGCTTGCTTTATTTTTCAATCGGTCCAATAAAAAACCACCTTTAAAATAACGTGGTTCATATGAAATGATGAAAGCCTTAGGTTCAAACTTTTCAACGGTCGCTATCAATTCTTGTTCCCGATTGCGTTTTGTCAAAATTTCCATCCGATAACGGTTACTATCCCGGCCCTCGCCCGTATAAAGCGTTACACCAAATCCATTGTTCCTCAATGTATCTACCAATTGTTCATTTTTGGTTTGTGTATTTACGGTTACATTAATAAAACCGATGGCAAGTTTTTGCTCAATCTTCGTACCAAAAATTATTCCGATTCCAAAACCGACTGCATATACAACCATGGCGAGTATGCTTTGGTCACCGCCAAATACTAGGGATAATCCAAAAACGTATATTAACATTTCTGCGATACCCAGTATCGAGGCAAGGATGGTAATATTTTTTACTAAGAAAATGGTTCGCAACGTATAAATCGGAACATAAATAAGTTGTAATAGTAGAATCAGAAGTATTTCTTTCAATTGAGCACCTCACCAACATCTTCCAGTTTGATTAGACGTTTCACCTAAGGGATTGTTCATTCCATAAGTAACATCTTCCATAATCTAACCACAACATAATAGGGGAATTCAATGGGGAATATTATGTATTTTTTGTGTCATTTCCATTGACACAGAATTAAAATCCTATAAGATTTTTGAATATTCATTTTTTGATTAATTTGGTATCATTATCCTTATTAATTCATATGGGGGAAAGATGATGATGTTTAATTATGATGGTCGGGTTTTCAAAGCTGTAGTCAATTCTGAAAATGGAGAAGTATCAGGAAATACGTCCTTCCACTATTCACAAGAAGGTTCAATTCTTTCAGCAAGTTATCACGGTGGAGAGATTGTTAAAGGGACTTTAATAGGGCTTGTCAATATGGATGGTTCCTTAGAATTCAGGTATAATCATATCAATGAAAAAGGTGAAATTAGAGGAGGCAGCTGCCTTTCCACTCCTGAAATGTTGCCAGATGGAAGGATACGCTTGCATGAAAAATGGAAATGGTCAGATCTAGAACAGACTGAAGGATACTCCATCATTGAAGAAGTGAAAAAATAATAATTTACATAGAAGGGTTTGAGGACAATTACTACTATCTGTTTAGTGCGGCATGGTCAAACAGATTGGAATGCACAAGGGAAACTGCAGGGGCAGACTGATATTCCTTTAAATGAACTAGGAAGGATACAGGCGGGGCAATGTGGTGAATATTTGTCGAAAGAGGCTTCCTGGGATGTAATTATTTCAAGCCCACTAAAAAGGGCAAGGGAAACGGCAGATATCATTTCGCATCATATTGAAGTCCCGGTTATTGAAAAAATGGAATTCATAGAAAAGAATTTTGGCGTCGCTGAAGGAATGACAGCAGCTGAAAGGGCTTCAGCATTCATTGATAAAGAATATCCTGGTCAGGAGAATCAGGAATCTTTACGAAACAGGCTGATGAATGGACTTCAGGAAATTCAAAGGGAGTATCCTCAGAAGAAAGTTATACTTGTTGCACATGGTGCGGTCATTCATTTTATTTTACGCTTGATGTCAAACGAGTCAATCGTCTCAAATGAAATGCGCTTGTTCAATGCATGTTTGAGTACGATTAGATTTGACGTCGATTCTTGGATAATTGATGATTTCAATCAAGTGAAACATTTATCTTAGTCCTATTCAGTAGCTGATGAAGGAAAGAAGGAAATTCATGACTAATAAGACGGCATTGATTTTAGGCGCTACAGGTGTGGTCGGTACCCAGTTGGTTAAAGAAATAAGCAACAGCAAAATCTATAGCGAAATCCATTTTCTTACTAGGAGGGAAGTGAAATACACGGATCCCAAGTGCATAGGACATGTTGTGGATTTCGATAATTTGTCCCAATATGCCTATTTGTTCAACGTCACCGATGTTTTCATTTGTTTAGGTACAACGATCAAAAAGGCTAAATCGAAGGAAGCTTTTCGTAAAGTTGATTATGACTATGTAATCGAAGCGGCTAAAATGGCGAAGACATCCAATGTTGAAAAACTACTCGTCATTACGGCCATGGGAGCCAATTCCAAATCAAAGTTTTTTTACAGTCGTGTTAAGGGGGATGTGGAAGGAACACTTCAACGCCTGGAAATGAATGCTGTACATATATTCCGCCCTTCCTTACTTCTAGGAGAACGCAAGGAATTCAGGGCAGGTGAAAAGATTTCTGGGCTGCTAAGTACTTTTGTAAAATTTGTTTTTGTAGGCCCTTTACGTCCATATCGTGCAATAGAAGCAAACAAAGTAGCTGCTGCGATGTACGCTACCGCCCAAACGACGGCAAAAGGATATCATTTTTATAATTCTGATGAAATAGAGAAACTTGCACAAAGGGTTACTATTAATTAGGTGAAACGAGCCTGTAAAAGGCCCGTTTCATACAGTAGTCAAACTCGAAGAAAAGCCAGCTTGCCTACTGTTTTTATTTATAAACGTTTCAGTTGATTGGAGCGGGTGTTCGAGAATCCTGTGGGGAAAGCGTGTCCAAGGAAGACCCTGCAGGCTCCCGAACCGCCATACCGAAAGAGAGTGCCTGGTGTGGAAAACAATGTTCAAATCTTCCAGATGAACTTGATTGTAAGAATGATATCCACTACAATTTGTAGTGGGAGGTGGTAAAGGATGAATATTAAAAATTTTAAATATGATGAAGTTGGACTGAATCGTTTCTTTGGTCCATTGGAAGCTAATATCATGGAATATTTATGGGATAAAGATGAACAGAGCATCAAAGCGGTTCAGCAATCATTGGAAGCTGACAAACCTATCAATTTCAACACAGTGATGACCGTCATGAATCGTTTAGTCGAAAAAGGAATTCTTGAAAAGAGGTCTGAAGGAAGGCTCTCATTATTTCGTCCAGTTCAATCCAAAGCGGAGTTTTTAGAAGAGCAGTCAAAGAAACTGACTGAGAATTTGCTCGATGAATTTGGTGGATCAGTCATAAGCCATATGCTGGATGCCATGAAAGACGCTGACCAAGATTTAATTGAAAAATTGGAACAAAAAATTCAATCGTTAAAAAAGGATAAATTATAATGTGGAAGAGGAAGTCTTATTTTGTGATAAGCCTGAGTCTTTTAATTGCCTGTGTAGTATGGTGCCAAATGGGAGCGTTTTTGGTACACATCTTTTTTGGTGTGAATATAAAAGCAAACTTTTTTAAATTTTGCTTTAGTCTATTCAAGGAAGATTCAGTATATTATTTTGCAGTCGTCACCCTGCTCAGTATAATAATTTCCTATAGCTTATTGAGCACCCTATTCAAAATTGCAGAGCAGTATTTCTTATCCAGAAGGTTTAAACAAAAGCTTTTTCTTTCAAAAAATGTTGAAATGACAAGTTTTGTAAATGAAACATTCAACCGGGTCAACAATGATATCTTAGTTGTGAATGCTGACCAGCCTCTTGCTTTTACGCTTGGTTTTTGGCGTCCATTCATTGTGTTCAGTTCGGGTTTAATTAAATTATTGGACTTGGATGAGCTAGAAGCGGTAGTAGAGCATGAAGCCTATCACCAAAAAAAATATCATCCGCTGGTAATCTTTATTTTACAGTTGTTATCAGATGCTTTATGGTTTGTCCCACTGACAAAATGGTGTCATAAAAATTACAAAATAATAAGTGAACTATCAGCCGACGAAAATGCGATAAATAAAATGGGGACTGAATTAGGCATAAGTACTGCTTTGTTGAAGTTAATTAAACATGGTTACACTGATGAATCCTCGCCAGTCCTTGTCCACTTCTCCAATGAATCAGTTAACTATAGGCTTCAGCAATTAATCGATCCCCATAAAAAAATTCCTTTGAAGGCTGAAACTACTACGATTTTTGTTTCTATTTATGTTTTGCTTATACTTTTGGGAATGACTATAGTGATTGTCTGATGACTTTCACTTGATTTTTTTACCACCTTACACTACACTTTGTAGTGTTAAGTAAAAATAAGGAGATGTGACATGAATAAACAAGAGATCGGTACCTTTTTATTAAGAGTTATGTTGGGAATTTCATTTTTGTTACATGGATTGTCAAAATTCCAAGGTGGATTGGAGAACACTTCTGGATGGTTTCAAAGTATAGGCATTCCGGGATTTATGGCCTATGTAGTCGGTGTTATTGAATTATTTGGAGGAATTGCTTTAATTTTAGGTCTTGGAACAAGAATAATATCTGCCCTCCTTGTATTCATCATGGCTGGTGCAATTGTATATGTGAAATTCCCTGCAGGTTTTATGGGGAATGGAGAAGCTTCAGGGTACGAACTGGATCTCGTTCTTATGATTATTGCAATTCATCTAGTTTTAAATGGAAGCCGATTCCTATCGATAGATTCTAAGTTACCTGCCCTTAAAAAAGGACTAGATTCAGAAATGAAAGCAAGTTAATAAGAATAAACAAACAATATCACAATGTTAAGTTTATAGCTCACCAAATTGAAACGAATAGACTAAAGACAAAAAGGACCTAATTGATCAGGTCCTTTTTTGATGGAGCGAATTCTCACTTCACTTATCTATTTTCTGAAAATAATGTACTTTAAAATGATGATGAATGCTGTTGCGAAGATTGTACTTGCTGAATAAATTAATAAATAGATATGATTGTGTATTACCCTTATTCACCTATAACACAGCATATTATTAAGGAGGATTAATAATGAGAAACGTTGAATTCAATAAAGAATATTTGGAGATAATCGGAAGTTTACCTGACTCTCTTGAGGAGTATCAGTTTTACCTTGGACTAAAAGAACGGAAAATTTATTTTAATTATGATGTGGATACAACCATTGTAAATAAAATTGTTTATTGGATTCAAGAATGGAATCGTGAAGATGAAGAATTGAATATTCCAATAGATAAAAGAAAGACAATACAAATTTATATAACATCTGATGGCGGGGATGTAGTGGCAGGTTTTTCTGCCATTGATGCTATTAAATCAAGTAAAACGAAAGTTGAAACCATTGGTGTAGGATCTTGTGTTTCTATGGGTGCGTTACTGTTGATTAGTGGACATTATAGAAAAGCATATCCCAATACAATAATTCTCATACATGATGGAAGTATGTCTGTTCAATCAACTTCTAAGAAGGCTAAAAATACAATGAATTTCTATGATCGTTTAGATAATCGTATTAAGGATTTTATTGTGGGGAATACCAACATCTCAGAAGAATTGTATGATGAAAAGGGAGATGAAGAATGGTACATGTTTGCAAATGACGAAGGTTTGAGTTTAGGAATTGTACATGAAATAATTTAATAGTTATAGTTAATTGGGATGTGAAATTGGTTATAATTCTTTTTTTATATTTAGAAGAAAAACGTTAATTTTTTTCGGTTATATAGTTAAATCTGTGCTACAAAAAATAAATATCTTATTTTTACAAGATTAATCACTTCCTCTTATATCAACATTCTATAGCTATTTTCCATCTTTTTTAGAACGTGAGAATTGAAACGAGATGGGTAACTTATATAATAGTGGGATACAAACTTAGTCTGAGATCATTAGTCAACCAGGTGCAAATTAGTATGATTCTAAGCTACAAAAGATCAATGCCCAGACAAACTTTCAAAAAAATTGGAATGAAAAGAACTGATAGTCCGGAATATAAGACTGACTACTCAGTATTTAAGTAAACTATGAACGCTAAAATAAAGTAAACGTCAAGTAGCCCCAAAATATACTACATAAGTGGTGTATTTCGGGACTACTTTTTGTTCGCTTCATTTTTTTATTGGTACTCTACATATGGAAGGCAAAGTGCAGGAGAGAAAATTTACCATGTACAGGGCGGGGAATTTTAAGACGAATCGGCTGCGGATGTAAAAAAGATTTGATTAGTCTATGCAAATCCATCAGGTTCCTTTTTTAGTTAAGTACGGCTAAAAGAGGAACACTGAAGGATTTTTCTATTAGTCTATAGCAAAGAGATTCAAGAAATTCCGTAATTGGGTGTCATGAACTTTAGGTTTGATAAGGACCGTGGTTTCTCCTGCTTCTATAGCTTTTATGAATAACAAACAAAAAATAGATTTTTTAATGCAAAAGCATCTGTTGGTGTTTAATCGAAGAAAATTCCATGGTGAATGGTTCAGTGTTTTGTAACAATGTGGTCATGAACAATACAAACACTTTAAGCTAGTGGGATAATCATTTAATATTTTATTTAAACTAGTCTGTCACATGAAAAATTGTTAGTATTCAAGTGATTTTTGTTGACGAACACATGTTCCTTGTTATAAAATGCAATCATGGGTAATAATGGTATAGTGTTATTTCCATTGAACAGTTCAAAAGGAATCTTGGAAATCTAAGTTATGCTTTGTAAAAACTATAGCAAAAGGAGCAAATTAATTATGACCATGCGATTATCTCCATATTTAATGATGAACGGAAATGCGAAGGAAGCGATCCAATTTTACGAGCAAGCATTGGATGCAGAAGTCCTTTTTAATCAATCTTTTGGAGAAATGCCAGAAAATCCGGAATTTCCTCTGCCAGAAGAAGCAAAAAATCTTGTGGCACACGCAATGTTAAGGGTTGGGGAAACGGATCTCATGTTTTCAGATACGTTTCCAGGTCAACCCAGTCACTCTGGAGATCAAGTCACGATCTGTATTTCAATAAACGAGATTGAAAAATCAAAAAGGATTTTTGAAACTTTGTCTCAAGGCGGAGAAGTGAAAATGCCGCTGCAGGAAGCTTTTTTCAGCCCTGCATATGGAATTGTCACAGACAAATTCGGTGTAACCTTTCAAGTGTATACAGAGGGTCAACAATAATATCCAGTTAATGAATAGCAGCTGCTTTGGCGACTTAGTTGCAACTGTAATAAAAAAACCCGATTTCTCAATTTTATATCACTGAGAGATTGGTTTTTTTTAGTAGATCAACGTGTTGCTTGCGGTACTCCTTATGGAATTATAGGTATGATACCTATCGCTTTTGCTTTTCCTATGCTGTCTAAGTTCATTCCGCCGCTTCAGAAAGATTCCAAAATAACCCTTGCTGGGTAATCTTCACACTTTCCCTGACCATGGATTCAAATTGAGTTTATATGGCTCTTGATAACCGAACTCCACCATTGAAATCATGAGTTACGCATTAACCGTTAATGTTCTGGTCCCACCACTTTTCACTTTGATACCTTATCGTTATCTCTCTGTGATATTCGTCATATATTCTTCATCTGTTTGTTCTTTGTTTAGAAAATGGCTATGCTATCATTTAAAACACTGGCATATAAATTAGCCGTTATTGTTTGCAAAATATATTCCTTTTAATAGGCTAATATCAATCGTAGTAATATTACATTGAGTAATAAGGGGAAGGGGTAACAACTTGAACACAGATCAAGCTTTCGACCTGTTAAAGGATGCAGGAGTAACAGAAAGCAGCAGTATACAAACTGTTAGACGCTGGCTTCGTGAAGGTAAGATTAAATATGAGGGAGGAAACGGGATTAGAAAAACCGGATACATAATGGATGACACAGATCAAGCATTTGAAATGTTAAAAGATGCAGGAATAACAGAAAGTAACAGCATACAAATTGTTAGGCGCTGGCTTCGTGAAGGTAAAATTAAAAATGCGGGAAACGGAAAGAGGAACACTGGATACATAAGCAATGAAACGGCTTCAAAGCTGGCTATAAATGATTTTATAGATCAAAATAAGGACGAGATCATACATCGATTAAAATTGAAAATACAAACTCAAGATAAGCATATAGAAGGAATCGAAGAACTTCATGAAACTGCAAAAAGAATATTGATTCAGCAAAGGGATATGTTCAAAAAGGAAGTGGCCATACTAAAGAATGAGAAAAGTGAATTACAAAATGAAACAAAGGATTTATTAAAAGAAAATATTGAATTACGTAATGAATTGATAAAATTAAAAGAAAACATCAGAAATAATGATAATATTGACTCCACTGCTCCATCTAATGATTATAGTGAAAAATTAGGGCTTTCTAAAATGGCGAGCAATAAAGAAGTGTTAGCAGAATATAAAGGGTTATTAAAAATAACTCATCCTGACCATAATGGCAACGCGAAGGTATTTCATTACATTAAAACTGATTACGATAATTTTAGAAAGAGCAACAAAGGTAAATGAGGGTGTTTAAATAAAAACAGAGTATTATCAAATAAAGCTTAATGAGAAAATAGGGCAAAAGCATGTTTTGAAACGAATCGATTGTTTAGGATCAAGAGCGCTATAAAGTTTAAAGGAACATTATTATTTTGATTCCATTCGTTTGGCCATTTTTAATAAACGATTCCAAATGAACAAATAGGTGCCTTGGTTCATTTGGCACCTAAAAATGAGGCACTTATAGTCCAGCGTTTACATTATCAATCTGCGGACTATTTTTTTGTCTCCTCATCCATTGTGTCGCAACCCATTTTTCACCAGTGATAACTGGCGCTCCACTGTGTAAAGTTAGTTCGTTTAGGTTTTTATCGTTATAGAAATATTCGAAATATACTGCCATTCCTTTTCGCGGAGACACTGAAAAATTCAGTTTAGGAAAAACGGTTTCCCCTCCATGTTCCACATCATTTAAATACATGATGATTGTGCTAATTCTATTATTTTTTGCTGCCTGACTTGTAGATGAAAAAAAATCAAAATGAGCTTTATACTCTTGACCAGGAGTATATTTAAGTATTTGAATACCATCTCCATGTTCAATGGGGATACTCATGATGGATGATATTCTTTTTTCAATTTTAGTTATGATGTCATATTCTTTTTCTTGAAAAAACATGCTACTGCTTGTTCTTATTTCATTTACCTCGTGTTTTACTCCAATTTTGGAACGGTGCATTTTGTCTTTTGACAAGCTAATAAGTTCGTCACATTCATCGTCACTTAAAACATTTCCTAAAACTACAATCAGAGGTTCTTCTAATCTAGTAATTACGTTAATTTCTCGATCTTCTGTTATTATTTTATTTCCAATATGATTAAAGATGGTTTGTTCTTTAACTGTCAACCTTCATCGACTCCCAAAAGAATGAATTTTCCGAACAATCAGTTTCTCTTTTTGTTGTAAGCGTTTTCTCTCTTGATTATACCATAAACGTTGCTATATAACTGTTTCTTATTGTGCTAACATCCATATTGAGTTAATTAAAACGAACATTTTGTCGAGAAAATGGGAAAAGTGAGTTTTACAAAAGAAGGGCGTATTAATCTAATCCAATTAATATTTCAAAAATAACCTCGGTAGAATATATGATAAACCCATACTCAAAGCAGTTAAGTAATACATCATTAAAATGGTAAAAAATAGATTTTTTAAAGGGAAATCGATACTTTTGTTGAACATGAATATTGTGGAACTTTTTTTTGATGATTTGTTATTGTTATCGTTTACATTGAGGCGTTAAACATATTTTCACGGGAGTGATTATAAGTTATTTTCACATTGATGTATTTAATAAAACCATTAGCGGATGGAGGTTAACCCATGGTTAGCACGCTGACAATCAATAAAGATGATTACTGTTCCTTCCTAACGGAAGAACACTTATTATTTAAACAATCAGTTCGTGAATTCCTCGCCAATGAGGCTGTCCCCTTTTATGATCAATGGGAAAAAGAGGGGGGGATACCTTGCTCGTTTTGGAAAAAGATTGGAGATAATGGATTTTTATGTCCGGGGCTTGATGTGGAATTCGGTGGGTTAGGAGCAGATTTTGGATATTCAGTTGTGTTGGCAGAAGAATTGGAAATGGTTGGTTCAGCCTTAGGCGGAATATCCATTCATTCAGATGTTGTAGCCCCTTATATAGCTTCATTCGGAACAATAGATCAAAAACAAAAGTATTTATCAAAGTTCATTACAGGAGAAATGATTTCCGCCTTTGCATTCACAGAGCCCGGAATAGGTTCTGAAATAGCGAATATTCAAACCACAGCCATCAAGAAAGAGGGGTATTATATAGTCAATGGAGCTAAAACGTTTGTCACAAATGGCTTTAAAGCTGACATCATGATAGTAGCATGTAAAACTGATCTTAATGCTGGCACTTCCGAGGACGGAATCAGTTTACTGCTCATTGATAAAGATACACCAGGGTTTTCACGAGGAAGAAAGCTGGGTAATGCAGGACTGGGAAATTCAGACACAGCCGAGCTATTTTTCGATGATGCTTTAGTACCTATTGGCAACCTCCTTGGTGAGGAGGGGAAGGGTCTTTCATATATCATTCAAAAACTGCAACAAGAAAAACTAATGTGTGCAATTGGGTCTTTAATCGCAGCGAAAGACATGCTTCACTTAACGATGAATTTTATAAAAGGACAAAAAGCATTTGACAAGAAAATAAGTAAATTTAAAACTGCACAGTTTACCATTGCTGAAATTGCGACCGATATTCAACTGGGAAGGACGTTTGTTGATGGGTTGATCTGTAAACATATGACTGGGGAGAATATCATAACTGAAGTATCAATGGCTAAATATTGGATAACAGAGATGTCTAAGCGAATATCTGAAAAGTGCATGCAGTTACACGATGGATACGGATATATGGAAGATAAAAATATTACCCGGCGTCACCGGGACATTCCTTTGTCAAGATTCTTTACAGGGACAGATGAAACGGTAAAAATTCTGATTGCTAAAAATATCGGCTTTTAATTCATTATTAATACTTTAAATCAAGCAACTTCCTCATTTTAAATGAGGAAGTTTTTTTATACCTTTTTTTCAATATAATTACATATGACTAGTTTTTTAAATAAAAAGGTTTAAACAGCTTATCTAATGGGTACAAGAGACTGTGCATATGAAAAATTAATATATTTGTAAAATTTGTAATTGTATGCGAATGATGGAGGTGCTTTTAATGTTAAAAATCGAAAATGTATCGAAAATCTATAAGGGAGGAAAGAAAGCTGTAAAGAATATATCTTTGGATATAAAAAAAGGGGAGTTCATTTGCTTCATTGGTCCAAGTGGATGTGGTAAAACAACGACAATGAAAATGATTAACCGCCTTATCGAACCATCTGAAGGCAAGATATTTATTAATGGTGAAAATATCATGGATAAAGATCCAGTCGAATTAAGAAGACAGATTGGGTACGTTATCCAGCAAATCGGACTTTTCCCTCACATGACGATTCTTGAAAATATCACCCTCGTGCCAAAACTTCTTAAATGGGATGAACAGAAGAAAAAGGAACGCGCACTGGAATTGCTTAAGCTTGTCGATATGGGACCCGAATACCTGGAAAGGTATCCTTACGAATTGAGCGGCGGGCAGCAACAAAGGATAGGCGTTCTCAGAGCACTTGCTTCCAATCCTCCACTCATTTTGATGGATGAACCTTTTGGTGCATTAGATCCAATCACCCGCGATGCCCTTCAGGAGGAATTTAAAAATTTGCAGCGCACACTTGATAAAACAATCGTTTTTGTTACCCATGATATGGATGAAGCCATTAAGCTAGCGGACCGGATCGTCATCTTAAAGGCTGGTGAAATCGTCCAAGTGGGAACTCCGGATGAAATTCTCAGAAACCCAGCCAATGAGTTCGTGGAAGAATTCATCGGCAAAGATCGATTGCTCCAAACAAGACCAAATGTTGAGTTGGTCGAACAAATCATGAGTCGAAATCCAATATCCATTACAGAAGAAAAATCCCTTACCGAAGCTATTACGATAATGCGGGAGAAAAGGGTCGATTCTTTACTTGTGGTTGATGAGCAAAATGTTTTAAAAGGCTTCGTAGATGTTGAAACGATCAGTGAGTATCGAAAAAAAGCTAAATTTATCAATGAAGTCATCAATACTGAAGTCTATTCAGTCAAACAGGATACTTTAATCCGTGATTCTGTTCAGAAGATTTTAAAGCGAGGGTTCAAATATGTGCCGGTGGTTGACCAGAATAAACATTTGGTCGGAATTGTCACTAGGGCAACATTGGTCGACATCGTATATGACAGCATATGGGGAGAGGAAGAAAATCAAATGGCAGAAATGGCAGAAATGTTTTAGGAGGTGAATCAGATGGAAGCTTTGCTCAATTTTTTACAAACGAACTGGCAAGAATTGATTTATAAGGCATGGGAGCACTTATATATATCCATGATCGCTGTTTTCCTCGGAATAATAGTTGCCGTGCCACTAGGAATTATGTTGACCCGGATGAAAAGGAGCGCTTCACTAATAATTGGAATGGCAAACATCATGCAGACACTGCCAAGCCTTGCAGTCCTGGCCTTTTTCATTCCTTTCCTCGGCGTTGGGAAAACACCCGCAATCATTGCGTTATTTTTCTACTCTGTTTTACCCATACTCAGGAATACATACACAGGAATTAAAGGCGTGAATAAAAATCTGCTGGAATCCGGCCGCGGCATAGGGATGACAAGCTGGGAGAGGATTCGTCTGGTAGAATTCCCGCTGGCACTTTCAGTCATTATGGCTGGTATCCGTACGGCTTCCGTCTATTTGATCGGGTGGGCCACTTTGGCTTCCTTTATTGGAGGCGGAGGACTTGGAGATTACATTTTTATCGGTTTGAATTTATACCAAACAGAATATATCATCGCAGGTGCAGTTCCGGTAATCATCATGGCTATCCTAGTGGATTATGTATTCTCGATCATTGAACGAAAAGTCGTTCCAAAAGGATTGAAAGGTATGAAGGAAGTTGCTTGAGGAGGATTACCATGTATAAAAAAATGAGACGTACAATTTTACTGGCCCTTTTAGTTTGTTCATTAATGATCACCGGCTGTTCTTTGCCTGGTTTAGGGTCATCTTCTGAATCTACTGTAAAGATCGGTGCCCAAAGCATGACCGAATCCGAAATCCTTGCGAACATGATTGCTCAACTCCTTGAAAGGAATACGGAACTTGATACGAAAATCATCAAAAATCTAGGTTCCAATTTCGTTCAGCAAAAAGCGATGGAGACCGGTGATATAGACATAGCCGCAACTCGATATACAGGTACGGATTTAACGAGTGTCCTGGGACAGGAAATTGAAAAGGATCCAGTAAAGGCGATGGAAATTGTTCAAAGGGAATTCAAAAAACAATATGGGTTCAAATTTTTTGATTCCTATGGGTTCGATAACACGTATGCCTTTACGATTTCAAATGAATTGGCTGAGGAAAAAGGGTATCAGAAAATATCTGATTTGGAAAAGGATGCAGATCATTTAAGGCTAGGTGTAGATAGTGCTTGGCTGAAAAGAAAAGGGGATGGTTATAGAGGGTTCGTCGATACATATGGATTGGAATTTGGAGAAACTTATCCGATGCAGATTGGCCTGGTATATGATGCAGTCAAAAATGGACAGATGGATATTGTTCTTGCATACTCATCAGATGGACGGATTAAGGTGAATGATTTGAAGCTTTTAGACGACGATAAACAATATTTCCCACCATATGACTGTTCACCGGTCGTTACCGAAGAATTATTGAAACGATATCCTGAGATTGAGGATGAACTTAATAAGTTAATTGGCGAAATCACTACTGAAACCATGCAGGAACTGAACTATGAAGTTGATGGGAACTTGAAGGAGCCATCGGTCGTAGCTTCAGAATTCCTTAAAGCACATAATTATTTTGAATAAATGGGAGGTGAAAACTAATGGAAATCTTGCAACAGCTGGGAACTTATTATTCACAGAATTGGATGTATGTACTTACTGAATTTTATCGCCATTTTTTAATGTCAGCTTATGGGGTTTTATTTGCAGCCATTGTAGCCATCCCGATAGGCATTTTCATCGCAAAACATAAGAAATTGAGCAATTGGGTATTTTCGATAACGAATGTCATACAAACCACACCGGCATTGGCTATGCTCGCTCTCTTGATGCTAGTAATGGGGTTAGGAACAAATACAGTAATCTTATCATTGTTTTTATATTCCTTACTGCCGATCCTGAGGAACACTTATGTCGGTATTACAAGTATAGATCATGCTTATTTAGAATCTGGAAAGGCAATGGGGATGACGAAGCTGCAATTACTTAGAATGGTCGAACTGCCATTATCTCTGTCTGTCATCATGGCTGGCTTACGTACAGCGCTTGTCGTTGCAATTGGAGTAACTGCTGTCGGTACATTCGTAGGGGCAGGCGGACTGGGGGATATCATTGTCAGGGGAACGAATGCTTCAAATGGAACGGCAATCATACTTGCAGGAGCAATCCCGACGGCATTGATGGCCATTCTCTCAGATCTTATACTCGGATGGCTGGAAAGAATTCTTTCACCGGTAAAAAAGAAAAAAATTCATACTGCATAGAAGATAATAAAAAAGCCGTTGCATGTTCATGCAATGGCTTTTTCTTTGCTTACCGATAAGAAGGCAGAAGCTTAGGCTCGCAGACTTAGTTTTTTATTTCAGAAAAAGGGTAACTATAAGGATAGTCCTAAAAAAATATAAGGGGAATCAAGCATGAAACTTACACCAGAGCAGCGTATTGAACTTCATGGCTTTAATAATCTTACGAAATCTTTAAGCTTTAATATGTATGATATTTGTTACACAAAAACAAGGGAAGAGAGGGAGGCCTACCTGGATTATATCGATGAGCAATATAATGCAGAGCGGCTTTCGAAGATTTTGCACAACGTTTCTGATTTAATAGGGGCACATGTTTTAAATACGGCCAAACAGGATTATGTCCCTCAAGGCGCCAGTGTAACCATTCTTGTTTCAGAAGGTCCTGTCGTCGAAGTACCTATGGGGACTTATGAGGAATCACCAGGGCCTTTACCTGATAATGTGGTCATGCAACTGGATAAAAGCCATATTACCGTACATACATACCCTGAATATCATCCAAATGAAGGCATTAGCACATTCAGGGCCGATATCGATGTCTCTACTTGTGGAGAAATATCACCTCTTAAAGCCCTTAATTATCTCATTCATTCCTTTGATACCGACATTATCACGATCGATTACCGAGTGAGAGGCTTTACGAGAGATAAAGATGGGCGGAAATTGTTCATTGACCATGATATTAATTCCATTCAAAACTATATTCCTGATGAAGTAAAGGGTTTATATGACATGATTGATGTGAATGTATACCAGGAAAATATATTCCACACAAAATGTAAGCTGAGAAGGTTCGATATTAATAATTACTTATTCGGTTATACAGAGGAAAAGCTGAATAAAGAGGAAAGGCAAGAAATTATAGAAAGGCTTCAAACGGAGATGGATGAAATTTTTTATGGTGCCAATGTTCCGCATCCAATAGAAAAAAACAAGCATGCCGAATAAGGGATGCTTGTTTTTTTTTTGAAAAGTTAATTTAAATGGAATGCCTGCACCAATACATACCCGAGGCATGTCAATAAGATAGAGCCGATCAGTCCGGCTAAAAAAGGTTTGCCGCCATATTTTCTAAAAGTTACAAGGTCAATATTCAATCCTAGGCCTGCCATGGCCATAGCCATGAGGATATAGGAAAGCATAACAAGTTTATCAGCTAAAGGTTCAGGAACTGCACCAGTAGAGTAAATGGCACTCATTAATAAAAATCCAAAAATGAACCACGGTATCTGAATGGACTTCCAGGAAAATTTCTTCCCGGTAACTGTTGATCGGTCTTTCCAATTCATGATGAACCCAATTAAAATGGCAACGGGAATGAGCAGGGCCACCCTTGTCAATTTGACCACCACTGCCAAGTCGACTGCCTCATTTCCCCCTGGTGCTGCTGCAGCGATGACATGAGCAATTTCATGGAGTGTCGCACCCGAAAAAATACCATATCCTTGATCGGATAACTCCAATAATGGATATAGGATCGTATATCCGAAAGTGAAGGTTGTGCCTAAAACAGCAACCGTCGCTACAGCTATTGCTGTATCTTTTTCCTTTGCTTTTATTTGGGAGGAAATTGCCAGGATGGCAGCAGCTCCGCAAATACCCGTTCCGCAAGCTGTCAATATGCCTAGCTTTTTCTCGACTTTAAATATACGGGTCATTCCGTAAACTACTAATATAGCAAATGCAAGACTAATGGCACCAACTGCAAATGTTTTCGGACCGGCATTAAAAATATCCATTAGGTTCAAACGCATGCCCAATAAGATAATGCCCACTCTCAAAAGGACTTTACTTGAATAATTTGTCCCTGCAACGGCGTAGGCTGGGACGCCAATTAGCGATTTCCAAACAACACCAATCAGTATCGCAATGACTAACTGTCCCATTATATGAAGGAATGGAAGCTCTGCTAAATATTTTGCTGCAATGGCAATTAGCAAAGTCAATGCTATTCCTTTTGTAAATCCAAGTTTTTTAGTTTCAACGTTTGTTTGTTCCAGTGTGATCACTCCATCTATGTTGATGCTTTAACTTTAAAGCTTAATTAAAAATAAGTGAAATATATTTTTGCTATTTCAATGATAACTCCTACTTATGATAAAATGAAACGCATAGGTAAATAGGGAGGTAACCATGGATCCATTAAAAGTATTCGTAACCGTAATCGAACAGAAAAACTTTTCAAGAGCAGGGGACATTCTGAACCTGTCGCAGCCAGGAGTCAGTCTTCACATAAGGAATCTGGAAAATGAGTTAGGAACGAAATTAATTTATCGTTCTCCCAAACAAGTTCAAATAACAGAGCCGGGAAAAATATTGTATAGACATGCAAAGCAAATGATTAATCATTATGAGACAGCAAAAAGAGAAATAAATGAATTTAATAACGTGGTTAGCGGAACGATGAAAATAGGTGCAAGCTTCACGATAGGGGAGTATTATCTTCCAAAAGTATTAGCAGAATTTGCGGCTCAATATCCTAAGGTGGATATACAAATCATCATCTCGAATTCAAATGATGTCATTCAAGGAATACGTTCGAATAGGCTTGATATCGGTTTGATTGAAGGTGAAACGGAATATAAAGATATAGATGTCAGACCATTCATGAATGACGAGATGATCGTTGTCGTCCCCCCGGATCATCCACTTTCACAGATGGATCTCATCGAAGGTGCCTTGCTCCAAAACCAAACATGGGTACTAAGGGAGCAAGGATCGGGAACCCGTACATATTCCGATAAACTTCTCAGCAGTCTGGAGTTAAACATAAAGAAAACCTTTATTTTCACCAGTATCCAAGGAGTGAAAGAAGCGGTGATGGCTGGGCTTGGCATTGCCCTTTTATCCCGATTGACTGTACAAAAAGAATTGAAGTCCAATGAATTGAAAACCTTTCATTTGAAAAATGAGCCCATTATAAGACCTTTTTCAATCGTGAAAAAGTTGGACTTCGAAGCATCAAAAGCCATGGAGTTGTTTTTAAGGAAGGTCGAAGAATTTGCGATAAAGGGCCGTCCTAAATAAAACCCTAAACATTTGCTCATCCTTTCATTTTCAATGAAGAGGTTGGGCATTTTTAACGACGAAATATTATTAAATTTAATGAAAACGTCGAAAGTAATTTGGAATATGTCAATGATTAAACGAATTTTACGTATTTTAACATAATAGCAAACATATAAATTTAATAGGCAGTCTCCAGGAAGTTCTAAATCCCAGAAGACTTTTCCTGATATTAATAATCTTAAAAGGAGCAACCACATTGGCTATAGAGGAGCAGAAAGATAAACGGATTTCTGTTTTCGACAGGATTATTGGATTCATGCCAAAATTTTATGTGATTGGAACAATTTTAATTTTTGTTTATACGCTAGTTGCGATGGCTCATTTAGGTATCCAAACATTGAAAAAGCCAGAGGAAACCGTTGTACCTGCACCCCCTATTTCTCAGGGCTTTGAACATACATTGATATCGTTAATCATCGAACCGATCGTAACGTCTGAATTTTATCAAATAATCTTTAATACGTTATTTCTTTACCTAGTTTGGATATTGCTTTTCCTATTAGCACCGATTGCTTTTTACCGTTTAAAACACTTTAAATTTTTTAATATCGAAATTGAAATTGAAAAACAAGATGCAGCCGTTTATGAAGTATTCAGCATGAGCAGTTCAAAAATGAAATTTGCTGCGTATTTAACATCCGAGGAATTTCAATTGGAGATATCAGAGGAAATTGCCAACAGCAAGGACTTTAAAACACCATTAATCTATACATTGGACTGTGCCGTGGATTTTTATTCCGATCAATTAGGACTCTCATTTACCTATGATATCTATACCCTGAACCAGTTCAAAAAAGCAAAGCTGCCTAAATCCATCAAAGCGATGCTTGATAAGTCCATTCAAACCGGCGATCCGTGCATTACGAATAAAAGTAACAGCGATAGTGAATATTACAAAAATTTCCTGCTCTTTTATTTCGAAAACATGGATGGGAAATTCGTCACTGTCTTAAATAGTTATCAAACTGAATTCGATACATTCGATAAATCCCTGCTTAAAATCCTGCAAAACGTCATATACGATTACTATTTACAATATAACTATATTTACGAAGCGAGCGAGAAGCTGGAAAAGAATGAAACCATTTCCCATAATAATTAAAAAAACCACCCTACAAGTGGTTATTTTTTTTGGAAAGGTGATTGTTAATTATATTTTGGACAATTTCATTGTTCCCAATGAGCTCAGACGATTTATTTACATGCTGTTCCCTAAAATCCATGTTCTTTATTTTCTTTGACTTTTTCCCTTTTTTAAAATTATTGAAGGCATTTAAAAAAGCTATCTGAATCACTCCCCTTATAGATTAGTATATTCATATGATGGATAAAATTTCATGAAAAACCTCAATTTATAGAAAAATATTTTGCGGTTTTAGTGTGATTCAGATTCAATTATCATGTTCAACGTTCAATATATTATTTAAAGTAATCATCCGAAATATGAAATAAATAAAGAATGGAGAAGTTTAATAATTGCAAAAATTATTTGTTGTATATTGACAGAAGATTGATGAAGGTGGTACTTTATACATAGAGACGTTCTTTATAAAGAACATATTTGGAATATACATTAATTATAGCTTGGAAAATTCTTTTACAAGAACATATATACATAATTTATTGTATCATGAACATTCACCGGCAGGAGGAAAAAAATGAGCGCAATTGCTGGCCTCTATCATTTAAACCAAGAACCGATCAATCTCCATCATGGGGATATATTAATGAAATCATTACATAAATTTCCGGCAGACAGCATTCAAATATGGAATGATGAGAATATCCTATTTGGCTGCCATAATCAATGGATTACCCCTGAATCGGTGAATGAAACTCTGCCATTTTTTGATTATGCCAGACAGCTTGTCATTACCGCTGACGCAATCATTGATAATCGGGAAGAATTATTTGAACGATTACAGGTTAAGTATTCTGACCGACTAAATATGTCGGATAGCCAATTGATTCTGCTTGCCTATTATAAGTGGGAAGAGGAAACACCAAAGTATTTGGTTGGTGAATTTGCTTTCATGATTTGGGATCAAAAACAACGCAAATTGTTCGGAGCCCGTGACTTTTCAGGAAGTCGCACTCTTTATTATTTTAAAAATCAAGATAAATTAGCATTTTGTACAACAATTGAACCGTTACTTAATTTGCCATATATAGAAAAGAGATTGAATGAGGAGTGGTTATCGGAGTTTTTGGCCATTCCCATTAATGTGGAATCAGTAGATTCCTCTTCAACCGTTTATCAGAACATTAAACAAATACCACCATCACATTCAATAACGATCATTGATGGAAGTGTAAATTTTTCCAGATACTCTTTTATAAAAATACAAGAAAAACTGAAGCTAAATACGAATGAAGAATATGAAGAAGCTTTCCGAGAAGTTTTCGATAAAGTAGTGAGATCCAAATTAAGAACTACATACAATATTGGCTCACATTTAAGTGGAGGACTGGACTCTGGATCGGTCGTTAGCTTTGCAGCCAGGGCTTTAGATGAGCAAAAAAAACAATTATATACATACAGCTATGTACCAGTTGAGGATTTTGTTGATTGGACATCCAAAAGTAGAGTAGCTGATGAAAGGCCTTTTATATCTTCTACTGTTGAATATGTAGGAAATATCAAGGATCATTATTTGGATTTTAAAGATAAAAGCCCTTTATCAGAGGTGGATGATTGGCTTGAAGTGCTTGAAATGCCTTATAAATATTATGAAAATAGTTTTTGGCTAAAAGGAATTTATGAGAAGGCAGCACAAGAAAATATAAGAGTGCTTCTTAATGGTCAAAGAGGGAATTGGACCATATCATGGGGACATGCTTTAGACTATCTAGCCAGTTTATTGAAGCAGTTTAAATGGTTTCATTTATACAAAGAAGTATATTATTTCAGTGAAAATCATGGAGTGAACAAATCAAGAGTGATGACAGCGGTAAGAAAAAAAGCCTTCCCACCATTATCTTCAGCGGAAACACCTTATCCTATGTTAATCAACCCTGAGTTCGCAAGAAGGACAAAAGTATTTACTAAATTAGAAGAACACAATATTGATGTTAAAGGTATTATCAATACTAATGCATTTGCGATGAAAAAAACGCAATTTGAACAACTATACTATTGGAATATCAATGGTAATATTTCTACGAAGCTATCGTTAAGACATTCTATAGCTGAGCGTGATCCAACCAACGATCTTCGTATCATCCAATTTTGTAATTCAGTTCCGGAATCTCAATATGTCTTAAATGGACAGGATCGCTCCTTAATAAGAAGGGCAACTAAGGGGTATCTGCCCGATAAAGTTAGGTTGAATGACAAAACACGTGGGATTCAAGGCTCTGATGGAATTCATAGAATGGCTTCATCTTGGAGTTCTTTCGTAGCTGAAATTCAAAGTCTATGTAAGGATGAAGTCATGTCAGAATATTTATGCATGGATGAAGTTAAAAAAGCACTTAATAGCATCAAACAACCACTACCAGAAAAAGTGTTTGATGATGATTTCAGGATATTAATGCGAACCTTAATCGTGTCACGATTTATAAAAAAACATTTTTGAAGGGAGGTGAAACAATGAAAAAAGAATGGAAAAAACCAGAATTAGAAATACTTAATGTTAATTTGACAATGGCTGGACCAGGAAGGAAAACTCCGGATGCGGTTCAACCAGATCCAGATGATCCATTAAGATTTAGTTAAATTTAATTTAAAGGATTTATGCCCTTACACTATGTAAGTGTAAGGGTTTCTTATGAAAACAGTGATGATATGTTTGGAGTGAAGAAGAATGCTAAGCACGGAAAAAACATATACGTATACCACATTTGGGTTAATTGCAGAAAGTGTACTTCCTCTTCCTGAGTTAGAGAATTTGACAGATATTGAAAAGGAAGCAGATATAAAGATTAAAAAGAAAGATTTATCAAATGTTTGGTCTAAAATAAATCCTTTAATTCGTACAAGTTTTGTCGTTGAAGGAAATCGCGTAATGTTCGAAGTGCCAGGATTAGCTGTTTTTTCAATAGAAGATGGGAAAACCATTACGTTTTCAACTTACGACAGTGATAACGAGGATAAGATTCGGCTTTACATTTTAGGAAGCTGTTTAGGAATTTTATTGATGCAAAGAAAAGTATTGCCACTGCATGGAAGTGCAATAGCCATAGAAGGGAAAGCATATGCTTTTATTGGTGAATCAGGAGCTGGCAAATCTACTCTAGCTTCTTCTTTCGTAAACAAGGGGTATAAACTTTTAAGTGATGATGTAGTGGCAATATCTCTAATGGAGGGAAACCAGCCATGGGTTTTCCCGTCATACCCTCAACAAAAGTTATGGCAGGAAAGTTTAAACGCTTTTGGATTGAATTCAGCTGATTACGAACCTTTATTCGATAGAACGACAAAATTTTCGATACCAGTGCAAGCTGACTTCTATAACAAACCTTTGCCACTTGGAGGTATATTCGAATTAACTGGGGCAGATATAGTATCCATAGATCTACAACCTATTGAAAAGCTTCATCGATTCCAAGTAATGCACTTGCATACCTATAGACGATCTCTAATTGAAAGAATGCATATGATGGATTGGCATTTCAAGATTTGTGCAATGTGTATGAATTCCGTGCCGATTTATCGATTAAGTCGTCCAACCTCAACATTCACAGCCCACGAAATTGTAACCACGGTTCTAAGTGTAATTAAAGGAGGGGAAAATAAATGATTAACGCATCAGTTCTATCAAAAAATAAAGTAATTACTCAAAGTCAGGGAAATATTGTTAGTGATATGG
This sequence comes from Peribacillus sp. Aquil_B1, assembly GCF_022603275.1. Classification (NCBI taxonomy): domain Bacteria; kingdom Bacillati; phylum Bacillota; class Bacilli; order Caryophanales; family Bacillaceae; genus Peribacillus; species Peribacillus sp. Aquil_B1. Next base: position 1,913,575 of record NZ_JAKXEE010000001.1, read on the forward strand.
ATGGGGAGTTGGTCATGCTAAGCATTGAAAAAGGGAATTATTATAATCTGGGAGTTCTAGGCGGGGAAATTTGGAGTTTAATTGAAAAACCAATTATAATTAGTGATTTACTAGAAAAATTGATTTCACAGTATGACGTCAGTCAACAAGATTGCGAAGAAGAAGTGTTATCGTTTTTAAGTGATTTATATAATGAGGGGTTAATAATCTTACCAGCTGAAATTTAAGCATTTATATTCCAGTTTATATAGGGGCAAAAAATGAATCTTTATAAAAAAATTAACACGTTCATATCATTCAATAGGAGCATGAAGGGGTTATTGTTTGAAGCTTTATTTTTTTTAGCAGTGGGCCGTATTTTTAAATTGTTACCGTTTATTAAAAGTGCCCGACTACTGGGAAATCACATGGAAGAAACCAGCCACTCTCTAAAATGTTTAGATAAAGAAGTAATAAAGAACATTTCAGATGCCATACATATCATGAGCCGTTATACATTCTGGGAGAGCCAATGTTTAGTTAAGGCCGTAGCTGGAATGAAAATGCTTGAAAGAAGAGGAATGGAAAGTACCGTTTATTTTGGCACGGCAAGAGATGAAAAAGGTGATTTGATTGCTCATGCTTGGTTGCGGAGTGGTCCGTATTATGTAACGGGCGCAGAAGAAATGGGTAAATTCATTGTTGTCGGGAAATTCGCTAAAACAAAAAAAGCTTAAAAAGAGGGAATTAAATGAATGACAAAACCAATTTCGATTCTTCAAGCATATCTAATGAATTAAAGTTTTTATTGGATTGTCTGAAAAGTGAAACAAACAAGCAGGTTCCATTTAATGTAGAACAAAACCTTGATTGGAATTTGTTCTTGAAACTAGCCAGGCATCATAGGGTTTACCCACTTATTTATCCAAAACTAAAATCCGCAAATTATATTCCTGCACCTATAACTCAATCGATGTACTACGATTATCAAAAAAATACCTTTAAAATGTTAAAGCTAAGTGGAGAAATCGAAAGGATTTCCCGAGTTGTTTTTGAAAATGAAATTTCGACGCTATTTTTAAAAGGACCTATATTGGCAGCTGACTTATATGGAGGTATATCCCAAAGGACGTCAAGTGATGTTGATATTTTGGTTAACATCGATGATCTAGAGAAGATCGAGTCCCTTTTAATTCAAATGGGATATGTAAAAGATGAATATATACAAACCGTATTAAATGATTGGAAGTGGCGCCATCATCATTTTGTCTATTTTCATACCGAGAAAGAGATTAAACTTGAAATTCATTGGCGTCTAAACCCAGGTCCAGCCAAGGAACCAACTTTTAAGGAATTATGGCTAAGAAAGAGGGTAAGCTCACTAACTACTTCATATCCGATATATTGTTTAGGTAATGAGGATCTCTTTTTATTTCTAGCTTCACATGGGGCACGTCATGGATGGTCACGACTTCGCTGGTTAGTGGATATCGACCGACTTTGCCAAAAAAAATTGGATTGGGATAAAATAATTAGCCTGCTAAAAAAATATCAATATATGCATGTTGCAGGTCAAACATTAGTCCTGACTTCCCAAATGTTAAATACACCGATAAACAAAGAAGTAAACAATCTTACACTAAAATACCGTTCCAATCGATTGGCACAAGAAGCACTATTTTATATTCAACGATTCATTAACCTTCATGATGAACCACTATCTGAAGAGATTGCTAGTTATCATAAAAAGCATCTATTTTCACTCATGTCATTTCAGAATAAACTGTTATTCATACTCAGTTTTCTTCATCCTTATTTTGAGGATACAAAAACCTTGCCGTTGCCTCTAAAGTTCCATTTTTTATATTTTCCTTTGAGGCCTTTTTTATGGTTTTGGAGAAAAACGAGAATACGAAATGTCATAGGAGGATAAGATGAAACAGCTGTGGTTCTTTTTCAAAAGGCTATACACTTTCACAGGGAAAATACTATTTATCAATATGCTAGGAATGGTCATTGTTAGCTTAATGGACAGTGTAGGCATTCTTTTATTGGTACCCATGATAAGTGTTAGTGGAATTATAGATATAGATCTATCAAATAATCTTCCTTCCACGCTCTCTTGGATAGTCGAGATACCTAAAATGATAAGCTTATCCATTATTTTAGGTTTTTATATTGTTTTAGTGATTCTCCAGAACATTCTGCAACGAAATCTTACAATACGTGATGTGAGAATGCAGCAAGCATATATCAGTCATTTAAGAATTCAATTGTATCAGTCTTTATTACATGCCAACTGGGAGTTCTTCATTAAAACACGGAAATCGGATTTAATAAATATCATGACAAACGATTTAGCACGAGTTAATGCAGGAATTAATTTAATCTTACAATTATTAGCTTCTGTGATCTTTACACTCATTCAAATTGGTGTGGCGTTTTGGTTAGCTCCGAAAATTACAATATTCGTTTTGGTTGCTGGTTTGGTCCTGGCATTATTTTCAAGGAAATTCATCCGAAAAGCTAAGTCATTAGGAAGTAGGACGTCTCAATTAGCACTAAGATATTTAGCAAGCGTTACTGACCAGTTAAATGGAATTAAGGATATAAAAAGTTATCATTTAGAGAAATCACATGTAAATTGGATCCGTTCATTAACGAAAGAAATGAATGACGAGCAAGTTGAGTATATTAAATTAAACACAAAATCTCAATTATCATATAAAGTATCATCTGCCTTATTAATCGCATCTTTCGTTTTTTTATCCATTACACTTTTTGCTGCTCAACAGGAAGAACTTTTACTCATTATCCTTATTTTTTCAAGGTTATGGCCTAGATTTACAGCCATACAAAGCAATATGGAAAATATATCTTCAACTTTACCAGCTTTCAAATCCATTATGAAAATAGAAGGTGAAGCGAAAGGCTACAAAGAGGCTTATAGTCTCGAAAATATCATGCCAATTGTCATCGAACAAAAACTGGAATGTCATGATCTTTTTTTTCGTTATAACAAAACTGAAACAGACTATACACTGCAAAATATCAATATAGCAATACCCGCTAATAGGTTGACGGCTATCGTCGGTCCATCCGGGGCAGGTAAAAGCACATTAATCGATCTAATGATGGGCCTCATGCTCCCTGATGTGGGAGAGATTATAGTTGATGGTAAAAAACTCTCTAGAAAAGATTTAATCGGCTTAAGGAAATCTATTAGTTATGTTTCCCAAGATCCATTTTTATTCAATGGAAGTATAAAGGAAAATATGCTTTTAGTCGAACCGAAGGCAAGCGACCAACAAATATGGGAAGCGTTGGAATTTTCTGCCGCAGCTGATTTTGTGATTAAATTGCCTCAAAATATAGATACGGTAATAGGGGATAGAGGCATTAGGTTATCCGGGGGAGAAAGACAGAGACTAGTTCTTGCAAGGGCTATATTACGTAAACCATCGATTCTGGTTTTGGATGAAGCTACCAGCGCCCTTGATAACGACACTGAAGCCAAAATTCAAAAAGCTATCGAAACTTTACAGGGCCGCATGACCATCATTGTCATTGCACACCGTTTAAGCACGATAAGGAATGCCGATCAAGTCATCGTATTAGAGAAAGGGGAAATTTTACAGAACGGTGAATATAGTGAGTTGTCTAAAGAAAGAGGTTTATTTAAACAATTGCTAACAAGAGAAGTGGATACGATAAATTCATGAAATAATTTCTAAAATAAAAAAAGATAACTAGTTGACTCGTTCTTTATAAAGAACTAAAATAAGGATATATTCATAGGGAAATTAACACATAATAAGAACAGTACAGTTTTAGCTGTTTTACATCGATGCTTAAAGCATTATTGTTCTTAATAAAGAAAAGTTAGTTGAAAAAGGTGGTTCAATGACAAATTACTCAAAAAGGAACTTTGAAAATCAACAACCTGCAAAAGAAATTAATTTAAAAGAACTAATCGGAATCATTAGTAGGCGTTTATGGATCGTCATTATTGTCACACTCTTATTCATACTGGCAGGATATTTGAAAACTTTAACTACAACCCCTCTTTACCAGGCATCTACGAGAATTATTATTGAAGCCAATCAAGATAAAATGAAAACTCTTCAGGTCATTATAAAAGATACTACAGTTTTACAGAAAGTTATCGATGAAATGGAATTATCGCTATCGCCAGAAGCATTGGCTGGGGCTATAAACGTAACCAGTGTAGAGGAATCAGAAGTAGTCAGTATTAGCGCTACATCATCCAATCCTTATGCAGCTGCCGAAATCGCCAATACGACGGCGAGAGTATTTAAAAATGAGGCTCCTAAAATAGTGGACTTTAAAAAAATAAGAAATTTGTCCCCGGCCAAGGTAAATTTTGTGCCCATTAACGGAGACAATAATGGAACAATTATAAAAAGCGGAATTATAGGTTTATTTTTGGGCATCGGGCTGACATTTTTATTGAATTCATTGGATTACACAATTCGTAACGAGCAAGAAGTAGAGGATATCATAGGTTTTCCAGTTATAGGACATGTTTCTAAAATGAATAAAAAGAATTCGAATGTCAGTAAAAACAATATTAAAAAAATTAAAGAAGTGCAACAAGCTAAACATTCAAAAGAAACAAGAGCAGAATTGTGAGGCGGTTATAATGACGATGAATAAACAAAATATCGGGGATAGACTAAAGAAAAGGAATCTTGTAGCTTTTTCAAGTCCGGATTCTTTAATCTCCGAACAATATAGAACGATTCGAACAAATATTAAGTTTTCCTCCGTATCGAAAAAACGGAATATCATCATGATAACCTCTCCATCATCTGGAGAAGGTAAATCAACCACTGCTGCAAATCTAGCTGTTTCAATGGCCCAAAATAAAGAAAGGGTTTTACTGATAGATGCTAATTTAAGGAATCCTGCAATTCACTCGATTTTTAAGATTCCAAATAAAGTAGGATTGACAAATATTTTATCGGATTCAAATTTCACATCTCTTGACAAGGCTGTATACAGGACGGGAATGGGTGATTTAGATGTTTTGACAAGTGGCCCTATTCCCTTCAATCCAGGCGAAATAATTGGATTGCCAGTCATGCAGGACTTCCTTGTTAAGTGTGAAGAGCAATACGATATTGTTCTGATAGACTCCCCATCAATATTAGAGGTTACAGACACAAAAATTTTGGCCAATTATTGCAATGGGATCATTATGGTGTTCAATAACGGCAAAACGGAGTTAAAAAAAGCTTTAGCTACAAAAAGAATCCTTCAATTTGTTGAAGAAAAGATTGTAGGAGTCGTTTTAAACAATAATCCAGAAAATCTGTTTACCAATTTATTGAAGAAAATCCTATAAAGACGAAAAAAATTTTATAGTAATGTTCTTTATTGCGAACAGAAATAAAATTAATAAAGTATTTGGTGATGTCTCCTTGCCATTATAAACGGAGGCACTCGATCATGCTGTGGGTTTAATAGACCTTAGACGCCAGTCGTCAAGAGTGTGGAGTGAGGGAGGGTTAAATGCCCTATAATTTTATTAAAGTGCTAATGAATGCTGTCTTAATAGGACAGTATTCATTAGCACTTTATCATTTAATTCCTTTTAACTGTAACAATAAATTGATCTGCAAGGGGGGAAAGTATTGACATATCAACAAAGACTATCACTTTTTATATTAATCGATTCATGTATTGTCTTATCAGCTATTTTTTTAGGGCGATTTTTAGTAGATGCCAGTATTTATGTTTTTACTATTCCGATTGTGCTCAGCTCTGTTACGATTCTCCTCAGCCATCATATTTTTGCTATTACCTTTCATCTATATAAAAAAGCGTGGGAGTATGCGAGCATAGGTGAATTAGTCATTATATTCAAAACTGTTACGGTATCCATTTTTACTACATCAATTGTACAGGCACTTCTTTTTCAAGATGTATATTATCGGCTGTTGGCGGTGACTTGGTTACTTCACATGCTATTGATAGGCGGATCAAGATTTTGTTGGAGAATGTTTAGAGATCAATACTTAATCAAATATGAAAATAAGAAAAGAACATTAATAATAGGGGCAGGTTCAGCAGGTACGATGGTTGCCCGGCAATTATTAAAAAATAATGATGTAGATTTATTACCAGTAGCATTTATTGATGATAACGTACGAAAACATAATCTTGATATTTTAGGAATACCTGTAGTAGGAGGGGTGGGTGAAATTTCAAGAAACGTTGAAGCATTGAATATCGAACATATTATCATTGCCATTCCTTCATTGAATAAACAGGAAATGAATCGAATTTTCCTAGAATGTGCAAAAACAAATGCGAAGACACAAATCCTCCCAATGTTAGAAGATTTATTAACTGGAAAGCTTTCAGTCAATAAATTTAGAGATGTACAGGTTCAAGATCTTCTTGGACGAGAACCTGTAGAATTAGATATCGAAGTAATTTCAGAGTATGTAACCGAAAAGGTAATTTTAGTCACTGGGGCAGGAGGTTCAATTGGATCAGAGATTTGCCGCCAAATTTCTAAATTTAATCCAGCTAGGTTAATTTTACTCGGTCATGGTGAAAACAGTATTTATACGATAGAAATGGAGTTGAAAGAAACATATAAAAACAAAAATATCGAGTTTTTAACAGAAATTGCTGATCTTCAAGATCGAAAAAAAATGTTGTCCGTCATGGCAGAATATCAACCAGATGTCGTTTATCATGCAGCAGCACATAAACATGTACCATTGATGGAACGAAACCCTGAAGAAGCAGTCAAAAATAACTTAATTGGAACAAGGAATGTTGCCAATGCGGCTAGCTGGAGCGGAGTAAAGACTTTTGTAATGATATCCAGTGATAAGGCAGTTAACCCTACCAGTGTTATGGGCTCTACAAAAAGGCTAGCGGAAATGACGATTCAACAAATAAATAAAGAAAGCAAAACGAAGTTCGTAGCCGTTCGTTTTGGGAATGTGCTGGGGAGCAGAGGAAGCGTCATCCCGCTATTCACCAAACAAATTGAAAAAGGCGGGCCAGTCACAGTGACACATCCCGATATGATTCGTTATTTCATGACTATCCCTGAAGCTTCAAGACTTGTCATCCAAGCTGGGGCGTTAGCACAAGGCGGGGAGATTTTTGTACTTGATATGGGCCATCCAGTGAAGATTGTAGATTTGGCGAAAAACTTGATTAAACTCTCCGGACATTCTGAAGATGATATTTCAATAGAATTCACGGGAACAAGACCAGGTGAAAAACTATTTGAAGAACTGTTGAATCAAGATGAGATTCATGAAAAACAAATATATCCAAATATTTACATAGGGAAAACAGGGAATTTATATTCAAAGGAGATTGAAGATATTATAAACAGTTATCCTGATATGGATAAAGAATCACTAAGGAAAAAACTTGTAGATCTGGCGAATGAACGTGATACTGCACCTATTCTTGTGCCCGTTTCCAACTAAACGATATTAAGATCTTATATATAAGAGTCATGGAATGAAACGAGGAACAGGATATAGAAAGGATAGTGAATGATGGAAAAGAAAGTCCTATTTTGTGCAACAAAGGATTATCATTTTGAAGCGTTCCACTTGCCATATTTTAAATGGTTTAAAGAGCAAGGGTATAAGGTCCATACAGCAGCACAGGGTGATTTGAATCTCCCATTTGTTGATAAAAAGCACGTTATTCCCATCCAGAGGTCTCCATTTAAAAAAGAAAACATTATGGCATACAAAGAATTAAAGTACATCATCGATAACAATAATTTTCAAATCATTCATTGTCATACGCCAATGGGGGGGGTTCTAGGCAGGCTTGCTGGTCGGAAAGCGAGAAAACGTGATACGAAAATGCTATATACGGCACACGGCTTCCATTTTTTCAAAGGGGCTCCTATCCTAAACTGGCTAGTCTACTATCCCATTGAAAAATTTTTAGCAAGTATGACAGATTGTTTGATAACGATCAATAATGAAGATTTTCAACGTGCCATACAAAGAAACTTCAGGGCACAGGAGATTACTCATATCCTTGGTGTTGGAGTTGATACAAATCAATATCATCCTGTCTCTACAAATAAGAAAACTGAACTAAGGTTAGAAAAAGGGTATTGTGAAGAGGATTTCCTTATGTTTTATGCAGCCGAGTTCAATAAAAACAAAAACCAGCAACTCTTGCTTCGGGCTTTTTCCTTTTTAAAAGAAGAGGTTTCAAATGCAAGGTTACTATTGGCCGGAGATGGACCTTTATTAGAGGAATGCAAGATGCTTGCAGATTCTTTAGGAATAAGAAATAGGGTTGATTTTCTTGGTTTTCGGAAAGATATTGATGAATTATTGAAAATCAGTGATCTCGCTGTAGCTTCAAGTTTGAGAGAAGGCCTACCGGTAAATATCATGGAAGCGATGGCTTCTGGGCTGCCAATAATAGCAAATGAAAATAGAGGCCATAGGGAGTTGGTCTTCAATGGTCAAAATGGGTGGTTAATTGCAAGGAATGATGAAAAATCATTTGCTGAAAAGATCATAAAAATTGCTGGAAATAGGGGAATGAGAAAAATGCTTGGTGAAAGTAGCCATAAAATGGTGGAAAGGAAATATAGTACAAAAAAAATCCTGGAAGCTAAAAGCCAACTTTATAAATCATATATGGAAGATACGGAGGAAAGAGTATGGGGAATCCACTAAGGATCCTGCATGTTGTCGTTAATATGAATAGGGGCGGAGCGGAAACCTTGATCATGAACTTGTATCGCAATATGGACCGCTCGAAAATACAATTTGATTTTCTTACATCCAAAGAAGGTGTATTTGATGATGAAATCGTAAAACTGGGCGGTAAGATTCATAGAATTCCTTATATTTCTGATGTAGGTCACTTTGGTTATAAGAAACAGTTAGATGGATTCTTTAGCAAAAATCATTCCTATAAGGTCGTTCATGCCCATATGGATAAAATGAGCGGCATCGTTCTTCAAGCAGCTAAAAAAGCAGGAATTCCAAAAAGAATTTCACATAGTCATAACACCCAAAGTGAAGGTGGCTTAGCTTCCAGGATTTATAAATGGTATGCAGGGACATTGATCCTGCCCAATGCTACAAATTTATTAGCTTGTTCTAGACAGGCAGCACAGTGGTTATTTAAAGATAAAACCAATACTGCGAATATTTTAAAAAACGGCATTGAATACCAATTATTTTCTTTCTCACCCGAGACAAGATGTAAAGTGAGAAAAGAATTAAATATCGAAAGTGATGCATGTGTTTTAGGACACGTTGGAAGATTTGCTCAACAAAAAAATCATTCTTTTTTGATTGATATCTTTGCAAATTATATTAGAGAAATGGAAAATTCCTACTTGATTTTAGTCGGAGATGGGCCATTAAAACCAGAAATATTAGCAAAGGTTAAAGCTCATAATTTAGAAGATAAAGTTAAATTCCTTGGGATACGGAGTGATATAAATCGAGTCCTACAAGCTTTCGATGTTTTTGTCTTTCCTTCTTTACATGAAGGATTGCCGGTTTCACTTATCGAAGCTCAGGCATCTGGACTGCCTTGCTTAATCTCGGACCAAATTTCCAAAGAGGTAGATTTAGGAATCAACCTGATCCAATTTTTACCTATATATGATTGTAAAATATGGATTTCCCATTTAATGAAAATAACTTCCACGAAAATGAAAAGAAGTATTCAACCGGATTCATTATCCAAACAGGGGTATTCGATAAATGAAACAGCCAATGAACTAAAAGATTTTTATATATCAATGTCAGGGTGAATCATATGAAAACTTTAACAGTGTTTACTCCAACCTATAATAGGGCTTATTGTCTAGAAAAATGTTATAAGAGCTTGGTACGTCAAAACAATAAAGATTTTATTTGGTTAATTATTGATGATGGATCAACAGATAATACAAAAGAAATGGCACATCATTGGATTCAGGAAAAGAAAATCGATATTAAGTATTACTGGCAAGAAAATCAAGGAATGCATGGTGCACATAATACAGCCTATAAAATAATTGAAACTGAATTGAATGTTTGTATTGATTCCGATGACTATATGGCGGATGGGGCAGTAGAAAGTATCGTTTCATTTTGGAGAAAGCATGGTAACGAAAAAGTAAGTGGTATAGCAGCTTTAGATGCAACAATTGATCATCAAATTATAGGGTCAAGGTTACCTGAGAAATTAAAAAGTTCTACATTGTTTGATCTCTATAACAAATATGGTGTAACAGGAGACAAGAAATTGGTTTATCGAACAGAATTGACGAAGCAATATCCCTATCCTGTTTTTAAAAACGAGAAATATGTAGGGCTAGCATATAAATACTATATGCTGGATAAGCAATACGAAATGTTACTGATGAATGAAGTACTGTGTCATGTTGAATATCTTCCTGATGGATCCTCTCGTAATATGTATAACCAATATCTTAAAAATCCTAGGGGCTTCTCATTTTACCGGAAAGAGCTTATGAAGTTACCTTTTGGCGGAAAGTTATTCAAATATAAGCAAGCCATTCACTATGTATCGAGCAACCTACTAATGAAAAACCCGAAACTGTTCAATGAAACTCCTAAGAAAGCACTGACGGTTTTGGCCTTTCCATTAGGAATACTTTTATATGCCTTCATCATCAGTAAAACTAGGACTAGGTTAATTGAAAGGAATTAATGTTAAATGACCATACTTTGGATCAATCTCGCCATCGTATTTATTTTTTCATATTTAGGTAGGTATTTTTCAACATATTCACTAATCACACCGACTGGATTATATGGTTTTAAACCAAATAAGCTGTTGGTTTTTTTAGCTGTTGTATGTTTAGTTTGTGTTTCGGGACTCAGGACAAATATTGGAGATACTTTCAATTATAAAAATATTTATATTGAAAATGACTTTACTTGGGAGTATATATCTTCACAAAAGGATATGGGATTCGGCATTCTGCAGATGTTATTAAAGAAATTCTCGGATAACCCTCAGATCCTGATTTTTACAACTGCTATGATCACAAATGTTTTAATTGTCATGGTTTTATATAAATATTCACGACTTTTTGAACTAAGCACCTATGTATATATTACAGGTGGGTTGCACTTAGTATCAATGAATGGAATACGGCAAGTGCTTGCAGCTGCCATTATTTTTACAGCAACCAAGTATTTATTAAATGGAAATTTTGTAAAATACACATTAATTGTACTAATTGCATCTACATTTCACCAAAGTGCTCTTATCCTTATACCCATTTATTTTTTAGTTAGAACAAAGGCATGGACAAAATCAACTCTTGCTTGGTTATCTTTTTCGGTTATTATTGTCCTTGGTTTTGGGCAATTTACATCGTTTTTATTTTCTGTTTTACAAGATACCCAGTATAGTGACTATTCTAATTTTAATGAAGGTGGGGCCAGTGTAATTAGGGTAGCAGTCAGTGCAGCGCCATTATTAATTGCCTACATAGGTAAAGATAAACTTCGCAAAATATTTCCTAAGAGCGACTATATAGTAAATATGGCTTTATTGGGATTGGTGTTTATGATTATTTCCACACAACAATGGATATTCGCGAGGATTTCCATTTATTTTAATTTATATCAACTAATTCTGATTTCCTGGCTAATTGAATTATTTAGTGAAAAAGATCAAAAGCTCTTATATTATTCAATTCTCGTTTTATTTTTTGTTTTTTATTTTTACGAAAATGTTACCAGTTTGAATATTTTGTATAAAAGTGATATTTTAGAAAGCCTATTTTAATAGTGGGGAGGTGAAATTTGATGAAGAATTTAATGTCTCCAAAGAGAGTTTTACATATTGTCAGTGCGATGGATCGTGGCGGGGCAGAAACAATTATTATGAACATATATAGGAATCTGGACAGAGAAAAGATTCAATTTGACTTTGTTACTCATTCAAATAAGAAAGAAGATTTCGAAGAAGAAATAATAGGATTAGGTGGAAACTTGTTTAAAATACCAAGCTTGGGAAAAGTCGGTCCATTAGCCTATCTTAAAGAACTAAATAGAATCATGTCTTTCCATCCTTACCAAGCTGTTCATGCCCATACTGATTATCAAGCAGGCTTTCCAGCATTAGCAGCAAAGATAGCAGGGATTAAAATAAGGATCTGTCATTCACACAGTAATAATTGGGCAAAAGGAAACCATTTTAAAGAAAGATTTACGCTTAAGCTCCTTCAAACAATCATGAAAATTTCAGCAAATAGATTTTGCGGATGTAGTCCTGAGGCGGCTCAATTCATGTTTGGTAAACGAAGAGTGAAAAATGGAAAAGTCACGATATTAAAGAATGGAATAAATGTTAACGATTTTACTGAATCAAATGTAAATAGTAAGGATAGTATCATTAGAGAGTTTGGTTTAAGCAAAGATGTAAAAATCATTGGACATGTGGGGCGGTTTTCGGATTCGAAAAACCACCTTTTTATTTTGCAATTTTTAAATACATTAATAAAGAAAGATAGAAAGTTTTTTGCCCTTTTAATCGGAGATGGTCCTTTAAGACTGGAAATAGAGCAAAAAGCAGAAGCGTTAGGAATTAAAGAAAATATCAAATTCTTAGGAGTAAGAACGGATATTCCTAGATTAATGAAAGCTTTTGATGTTTTCTTATTTCCTTCATTATTCGAAGGCTTTGGAATTGCTGCATTAGAAGCACAAGGATCTGGAACGCCTTGCATTATGTCGGATACTTTACCGAAAAGTATAGATATGGACCTGGGCTTAGCATCATTTATTAGTTTGCAGGAGCCTCTAGATGTTTGGTGTAACGAAGTAATTAGATCCTTATTGATCGATACACCTGACAATGAAACGATTAAAAGAAAAATATCGAATAAGGGTTATGATATACATGGGAATGTTAGGGATTGGTTAAGGCTATATAAAGTTTCCTGAAAAAGAGGTTTTTACGATGAAGAAAAAGATTTTGATTACATCTTTTGACTTGGCAATTGGAGGAGTCGAAAGAAGTCTAATAGGATTGTTAAATCAAATCAATTATGCTAAATACGATGTCGATTTATTATTATTTAAACATGAAGGAGAATTCCTGTCATATATCCCGGAAGGACCCAATTTATTACCGGAAGAACCTTCGTATACAACCTTTAGAAAATCCATTCAACAAATTGTAAAAGAAGGTTTTTACCCTATCGCTATCTCTAGAGTCATCGCAAAGTATTCAGGTGTAGTACATGGAAAAGTAAAAAAAGTTGAAGAACCAGGTTATTTATCCATTCAGTACGGTTGGGAACTAACTACCCGGCATTTACCAAATCTTAATAAAGAATATGATGTGGCCATAGGTTTTTTATGGCCACATCACTTTATCGGGGATAAAGTCAAAGCCAAGAAGAAAATCGGCTGGATTCATACCGATTATTCCAATATTTATGTGAATAAGAAAATAGAGAAGAAAATGTGGGGGAAAATAGATGATATCGTAGTGGTTTCTGAAGAATGTTCACAAACATTTTTAGAAGTTTTTCCTGACTTCAAGGAAAAAACAACGGTAATCGAAAATATTCTTTCTCCAAATTTTGTTAGAGAACAAGCGAAGGCAGATATTCCTGGAGAAATCATTAATTCACCTGGAAAAACCATATTAGTAACAGTGGGACGTTTAACACATGCAAAAGGTTTAGATGAAGCAATATGGGCTTGCAAAAAGCTATTAGACGAGGGATTTGACATTCAGTGGTATGTGGTAGGTTATGGACCTCTCGAAAACGAGTTAAGAAACTTAATAATGAAATTAGGAGTAGAAAAGCAATTTATATTATTAGGGAAGAAAACCAATCCATATCCATATATTGCAGCTTGTGATATTTATGTTCAACCGTCACGTTATGAAGGTAAAGCAGTAACAATACGAGAAGCACAAGTGCTAGGTAAACCAGTTGTGATAACCAATTTTCCTACCGCAAAAAGCCAAGCGGATAATGGGTTTGATGCCTTAATAACAGAGTGCGGTCAGGATGGAATTGCCAGAGGGATTGTAAAAATGATTGTTGATGATGAATTTAGGGGGGCAATAGTTTCGAACGTACTTTCAAAGGATTATGGCAATGAAAATGAAATTAATAAAATCTATGGATTAATCAACAATTAAATGTAAATGAAAGTGAGGGAATCTAATAAATGGCAATACTGGTCACCGGCGGAGCTGGATTCATCGGCAGCCATACATGCATAGAGCTCTTGAATGAAGATTATGAGATTGTTGTGGTAGATAATTTTTCTAATAGTAAACCAGAATCGCTAAAGCGTGTTTGTGAAATAACAGGAAAAACCATCATGATTTATCATTTTGATCTTTTAGATTCGGAATCTTTAGAAAAAGTGTTCCTAGAAAATCAAATTGAAGCAGTTATCCACTTTGCTGGACTTAAAGCGGTAGGTGAATCCGTTAAGGAATCTCTGAAATATTATAAAAACAATATCACTACCACCATTATAATTTGTGACCTTATGCAAAAATATAGTGTGAAAAAACTGGTATTTAGCTCATCTGCCACTGTATATGGGTTGCCGGATACAGTTCCAATATCAGAAGGATTTCCCTTGAGAGCTTTGAATCCATATGGCAGGACAAAATTAATGGTCGAAGAAATTTTACAGGACATCTATATTTCAGACAATGAATGGAGCATTACAATCCTGAGGTATTTCAATCCAATAGGAGCACATGAAAGCGGCTTGATAGGTGAAGATCCAAGCGGAACCCCTAATAACCTAATGCCATATATCACTAAAGTGGCCGTAGGTCAGTTAAATGTACTTAATATTTTCGGGAATGGTTATTCAACGAAAGATGGGACAGGTGTAAGAGATTATATCCATGTAGTTGATCTTGCAAATGGTCATGTAGCAGCACTAGATAAAACTCTAAAAACCACCGGTGTTAATATTTATAATCTTGGAACCGGAATAGGATACAGCGTTTTAGAAGTAGTGTCAGCTTTTGAGTTAGCAACAGGAGTGAAAATCCCCATTAACATTACACATCCTAGGCCAGGAGATGCCGCCATTTGTTATGCAGATCCCAAGAAAGCGGAAAAAGAATTAAACTGGATTGCAAAGAAAAGCATTCACGATATGTGTGAGGATTCTTGGAGATGGCAATCACGTAATCCTAATGGATATAAAATAAATGATGAATTGGAAAATCCCCGCTTAATACAATGCGAGGATTTTTTAATACCAAATAATTAGAAAAATGGTGTAAAGGATGAGTAAAAAAGCAAAGAAGGAAAACTTTAAAGATATTTTATTAGTTGCCTACAACTTGGGTAATCAATCAGATATGAAAGTATCTATATTAATAGAAGAAATCAAACAAAAAATTGTCATGACAAATGGTAAATAAAAATCTCGGAAGTGAAGATTATGAAAAGAATAATTGATTTTTTAATTTCATTGATTTTATTGGTCATCCTAAGTCCAATTATGGTGATACTAGGAATTTTAATAAAGTTTAACCTTGGAACGCCTATACTTTTTAAACAAACAAGACCAGGTTTTAATGGAAAGCCTTTTACCCTTTATAAATTTCGTTCCATGAATAATCAAACCGATGAACACGGTAAACCCCTTCCTGACCATTTGAGATTAACCAGATTTGGAAATGCACTTAGAAAGTTAAGTCTAGATGAATTGCCACAGTTAGTTAATGTTGTTAAAGGTGATCTTAGTTTAGTCGGACCACGTCCTTTATTAATGGAATACCTTCCTTTATATAACGATGATCAAGCTAAACGTCATGATGTTCGTCCTGGTATAACTGGTTGGGCACAAGTAAATGGTAGAAATGCGATATCATGGGAAGAAAAATTCACATTGGACGTTTGGTATGTAAATCATCAATCATTTTTACTCGATTTTAAAATATTATTACTCACGATAGTAAAAGTGGTTAAATCTGAAGGAGTAAATTCAGGTACAAATGAAACCATGCTTCCCTTTAGGGGATCTGATAGTCAGGAAAGAGAGGGGCAGGGATGAAAATTGTATTAGTTGGGGAAGGCGGTCATAGTAAAGTTATAAAGGACATGATTGATATAGCTGATGGGAACGAATTAATTGGATTTCTAGACGATAAATATGATCGAACAATCGTGAAAGGTCATTTATTTTTTGCACCGCTTTCAGTCGTATCCGATTTATTAGAACAATTCAAGGATATAAAATTCATTGTTGCAATAGGTAATAACCATATTCGTAAAAAAGTTGTAGAGGAATTGAATATACCGGATTCTTATTATGTATCGGTAATTCACCCTTCTTCCATTATTAGTCCAAGCATAAAGATAGGAGTAGGGACAGTAGTCATGCCATCAACTGTCATCAATGCTGATGCTAAAATTGGCCGTCATTCAATCATCAATACAGCTTCTGTGATAGAACATGATAGCGAAATAGGTGATTTTGTACATATTTCACCCCATGCGACATTAACTGGTGCCGTAAAGGTAGATGAAGGTACTCATGTAGGTGCCGGTTCTACACTGATACCAAATGTAAATATCGGAGAATGGTCCGTGATTGGTGCTGGAGCTACTGTTATAAATAACATTCAATCTCATAGTTTAGCTGTCGGAACCCCTGCAAAGATGAAAAAAATAGGTATAGGAGGTGTGTAGAATGTTAAATGTAACAAGCAAAAAAAGAATTTTACTTTCATCTCCCCATATGAGCGGAAATGAAGAAAAGTATATTAATGAAGCATTTGAAACAAATTGGATTGCACCGCTGGGGCCAAATCTGGATGCTTTTGAAAAGGATATAGCCAAATATGTAGGAGTCAAAGAAGTGCTTGCTGTCAGCTCAGGAACTGCCGCAATTCATTTGGCTCTTTCTTTATTGGGTGTGAGAAAAGATGATACTGTTTTTTGCTCTAGTCTTACCTTTGTGGCAACCGCCAATCCGATTCTTTATTTAAATGCACAACCTATTTTCATAGATTCTGAACCAGAAACTTGGAATATGTCTCCTATTGCTTTAGAAAGAGCATTAAGAGAAGCTGCTAATGCTGGCAAACTTCCTAAAGCTGTCATAATAGTTAATCTATACGGTCAACCGGCTAAAATGGCTGAACTAGTAACGATTTGTAATCAGTATGAAGTCCCGATCATCGAAGATGCAGCCGAGTCATTAGGTGCCACTTATAAAGGAAAAGCGAGTGGGACATTTGGGAAATTCGGAATTTACTCATTTAATGGAAATAAAATCATCACAACCTCTGGTGGCGGAGCGGTAATTTCTAACGATACTAATGCAATACAACGAGCTCGGTTTTTAGCTACTCAAGCTAAAGATGTTGCTCCTCATTATCAGCATAGTGAGGTTGGTTACAATTATCGTATGAGTAATATTCTTGCTGGCATTGGAAGAGGGCAATTAGAGGTATTGGGGGAAAGAGTAAAAGCAAGGAGAGCGGTTTATGATTTATATTATCAGCATTTGGCTGATTTACCTGGATTAAAATTCATGCCCGAATTAGAAAATACCTGTTCAAACAGATGGTTGACCGCATTGACCATAAATGAAGCTGAATTTGGAATTTCCATAAAAAAATTATTACAGGCTCTACAGGAGGATAATATTGAGGCTAGACATGTTTGGAAGCCGCTACACATGCAACCTATTTTTAAAGGGTATGTCTATTACCCTCATTATAGAGAAACGAACGTTTCTGAACAGTTATTTTTTACAGGGATCTGTTTACCATCCGGATCAAACATGACACGGGATGATCAAATGAGAGTCATCAACTCAATTAAAAATGCTATAAATAAAGGAATTGATAACACCCATTCATCCAAAGGGAATCCAGTTGGAAATGGGTAAAAAAGGATGAAGAGGTAATCAAATGATTGGAAAAAATATTGCAGAATTGCGTAAGAAAAGAGGATATACGTTATCTGAATTGGCTGAACAGGCAAATATATCGAAGTCTTATCTAAGTAACATTGAGCGCAATCTAAATCGTAATCCCTCACTTCACATTATGGAAAAAATTGCGCATGTATTGAATGTCGATTTTGTTTCACTATTAAACCAAGAAACGCCAACATTGGCTCCATATTACATAGAAAAAGAATGGATTGAATTTGTTCAAGAACTAAAAAGGAATGGTCTTGAGAAAGAACAGATTCCTCAGTACAAACAATTAATTGATTTTATAAAATGGCAAAATAACACATCCGATAAATGAGATAAAGCTTTCATAAAAGTTAGGTGGTTACAATGATTATGTTACCGAAAGTAAGTGTTATTGTACCTATTTTCAATGTGGAAAAATACTTAACAAGGTGTATTGATAGTATCGTAAATCAAAGCTTCACTAATCTTGATATTATATTAGTTGATGATGGTTCACCCGATAACTGTGGAAAAATCGCAGATGATTATGAAAAAAAGGACTCCCGAATACAAGTAATTCATAAAAAAAATGGGGGACTATCCGATGCTAGAAACCACGGGATGAGAATAGCTACAGGTGAATTCACTATTTTTGTAGATAGTGATGATTGGTTGGAACTTACTATGATTGAAGAACTTGTTCGTACGAGTTTAACATTTAAAGCAGATATAGTTCAATCTGCCTTTTATTATGCCCATGAAGATCATTTAATTTTTGATAATAGATATTTTTCCAAAGATGCCCCCCCATTAATTTTAGACAATCAAGCATTAATGGCTGAGTTAGTCATTAATGAAAGAGTGAAGAATTTTGCATGGGGAAAACTCTATAGGACCAGCCTTATAAAGGATATACCTTTCAAAAAGGGTGTTTTATTCGAGGATGTATTTTGGGCTCATCATGTTATGCAGCGAGTCAATTCTTATGTAATGGTTCATAAACCCTTGTGTTACTATTTTCAAAGAGATGACAGTATCGTTGCCTCTTATACCACAAGGAACTTGGATATTATACAAGGGTTAAAAGAAAGACATAGTTTTATAGAAGAAAATTATGAAAACTTGGCCAATGATTCGTACCAGTCTCTTCTAAAGAATATTCTTATTCATTATAACCTTCTTTTAGCTAACCGATCAAAAGACAAAGGCGGATTGTTTAGGAAAGATCTTCAAAACTATTTAAAGACTCATTATCGTGAAATTAATGAAGCTGTTTCGTATAATCTCCAATTACAAACTCAGTTACATCTCTTTAACATACACCCTTATCTTCATACTTTATATTTGGCTGTATACAAACTTTTTAGATTGACAGGGTTTCATACAAAATCACCTAAACTAGAACGTATAAATTTATCGAATAACATAAAGGGGATTCCTGAATAATGGGTAGACTATGGCTAGTTCTAAAAAAAAGAATCACTTTTCTTCTTATTCATTTATTAAATCTGCTTCCTGTTAAAAAAAATAAGATATTTCTTTATAGTTATTATGGTAGCCAATATGGGTGCAACCCTAAATATATTACTGAATATATACTAAAACATTACCCTCGAGATTATTTCGATTTAGTCTGGGCTTTTAATGACTTAGAATCTAAAACAGAAATAACAAACATCAGAAAAGTCAAAACCATGACTTTTAAGTATTTTTATGAATTATGTACTTCTAAGGTAATCATAACTAATTATAGAACTAATGAATTCTTCATAAAAAGGAAAAATCAATACTACATACAAACTTGGCACAGTTCCTTAAGGTTAAAACAAATTGAAAAAGACGCTGAAGAAAATTTACCAGAACAGTATATTAAAATGGCTAAAAAGGATTCTTTAAAATGTGATTTACTATTATCCGGGTGTCACGATAGTACGGAAATTCTCAAAAGAGCATTTTGGTATAACGGAGAAATTTTCAAAAAGGGTATACCAAGAAATGATTTCCTTTTTCATTTCGATCCTAAACAAAAACAAGGAATATTTACCAAGCTAGGTATTCCAGAAGGAACTAAAGTAATTTTATATGCTCCTACTTTCAGAAAAGGCAACAGCACTGAAATGTATAGCCTTGACTACTCAAGTACCCTAAAAACTTTGAAAGAAAAGTTCAGTGGTAATTGGGTTTTTTTAGTTAGACTACATCCTCATTTACTCTCTGAAGTGCATAAATTAATAAAGGGTGAAAATGTTATGGATGTAACAGCGTATGACGATATTCAAGAACTCTTGTCTATATCGGATATTCTTATTTCGGACTATTCATCTATGATTTTTGACTTTTCAATCACGAAACGTCCCTGTTTTTTATATGTGCCAGATTTATTGGAATATACAAAAACGGATCGAGAACTGTACTATGATATTTCTGATTTACCGTTTATAAGCGCAGTCGATAATGCTGGTTTAAATAAGGAAATTTTACAATTTAATACTGAAAGGTATAAAAACGAATTGAGCAGCTTTCTTGAACGAATTGAAACATATGAAGATGGTAAAGCAAGTGAAAGTTTATTAAATCTTATAGAAAAAATTTGTTTTAACAAACTAGGAGGTAAAATTGATGAATCAATTCAAAATAGGATATACAACAGGAGTGTTTGATTTATTTCATGTAGGGCACCTTAATATCTTGAAAAAAGCAAAAGAAAATTGTGAATACCTTATTGTTGGAGTAAGTACAGATGAACTTGTGATGGAATATAAAAATAAACAGCCTGTAATCCCCCATATTGAAAGAATGGAAATTGTAGCAGGTATAAAGTATGTAGATAAAGTAGTTTCTCAAACGAATCGGGATAAATTTACTGCATGGGAAAACCTTCAATTTAATCGAATGTTTGTAGGGGATGATTGGAAAGGTGACCCTCTATTCAATGAAGTGGAAATAAAATTTAAACAAGTGGGGGTAGACATCATCTATTTCCCTTATACAAAGGGAGTCTCTACATCAATTGTCAAAGAAAAAATTAAACTATAGGAACTGAGAGATGAATTCTTAAATTTAACCATTAATTAGTGTAATTGTACCTATTTATATTTTTTATACTCTTATTCCAATATTGAATAATGAAATCCCCAATTAATAAATGGCCTGGAAAAAGATATGTCCTTTTATTAAAAAAATTATACAACTCTATGATAAAGTAACCTTTTCATATGTGTATTGGCGTTTTTCAGATACGACTAAAAAAAGAATAATAAATGATTAAAAACCAGACTAAATTATTTTTTAAAAAGTGAAGTGAAAAAAATGAAAAAAAATCTCCTTTTTGTAATTGATTCTTTAGATTGTGCTGGTGCGGAAAAAAGTTTGGTTACCTTACTTTCACTTCTTGATTATTCAAAGTACTCGGTTGATTTAATGCTTTTTGCCCACGAAGGTATTTTGAAAGACTTGGTTCCACGAGAAGTGAATATTATAAAGCCGCTTACTTATACGGAGTTTTCAAATTTAAGTCTTTTATCTGCATTCATCTATTCAGTCAAAAAATTAAATTTCAAGATGATTGCAGCCCGATTAAAATACTCGTTTGATATCAGAAGAAAAAGTTATAATAATCCGCAAAAAGCAAGGTTTTTTTGGCAAGCTATTAGTCCTGTCATTGAGAACAATACCAAAGATTATGATGTTGCAATAAGTTATGCACAAGGAATTCCTACCTTTTATGTTTCAGAAAAAGTAAAAGCTAAAAGAAAACTTGCATGGGTTAATGTAAGTTATCGATTAGATGAAAATGAAAAAACATTTCAGCAGAAATACTATGATCAAATTGATAAAATAGTTGCTGTTTCTGAATCTACAAAAGAAATTTTCAATGAAACTTTTGAACAATATACAAACAATACACAGGTTATTTATGACATTAATAATGCTGATTTCATTATGAAAATGGCGGATATCGGTAGGAGTTATGATGATGAATTTGATGGAATTAGGATACTTACCATTGGAAGGCTCGCTCAACAAAAAGGCTATGATATAGCATTGGACGCTTGTAAAAAACTAAAAGAGGAAGGGATAAACTTTAGATGGTATGTTTTGGGGAAAGGACCTTTAAGAGAAGATATTGAAATACAGATTGAAAGGGATGGTTTAATGGATCATTTCAAATTACTAGGAGTTGAAGCGAATCCATACCCGTTCATTAAAGATGCAGATATATATGTCCAAACATCAAGATTTGAAGGATTTGGCCTAGCAATAGCTGAAGCAAGAATGCTAAATGTTCCAGTGGTCACAACTCGTTTTGATGCAGTTTATAATCAAATGGTGGACGAAAAAAACGGATTAGTAGTGGATATGAATGCTGATGGAGTTAGTGAGGGAATCATGAGATTGATTAATGAAAAGGATATAAAAGAAAAAATCATCGATTATCTCAAAACTGAAAAAAAAGGGAATCAAGAGGAAATTGAAAAGTTCAACCAATTAATCGGATAAAACTCATCAAAAAAGGGAGCCATCCAATGAAAAAGATATTGTTTATGGTAATCAATATGAATGTTGGGGGGACTGAAAAAGCGTTACTTAATATGGTTTCAGCATTCCCTAAGGATAAATTTAAGATTACCATTTTAATGTTGGAGAAGCATGGTGATTTTCTGAACTATATACCTGAAGGGATTCGAGTAGAATATGTCAAGGGATATAAAAATATAAAACATTCAATTATTGAACCTCTTCATTCAGTTGTATTAGGGCATTTTAAAAAAGGAAATCTCATTAAAGCCAGTATAGTATTACTTTGTTACTTATCTTCAAAGCTAATGAAAGAAAGAAGTTTATATTATAGATATATTTTAAGAGAATTTCCAGTAATACAACAAGAATATGACATAGCGGTAGCATATGCAGGCCCTATGGATTTCATAAGCTATTATGTTACTAATAAAATAAAGGCAAAAAAAAGAATACAATGGATTCATTTTGACGTTAACAAAATAGGCTTTAATAAATTCTTTGCAGCTAAGATGTATAAAAAAATCGATAAAATTTTTGTAGTCTCCGAGGAAGGAAAAGAACGTTTATTGAAAAAACTTCCTTCATTAATTAATAAAACAGACGTTTTTTCAAATGTGGTTTCACAAGAGTTAATCGAATATCAAGCTGAAGAAGGTAAAGGATTTAGGGACACATTTGATGGAATAAGAATTTTAACAGTTGGAAGACTTTCATACGAAAAAGGCCAAGATTTAGCCATTCAGGCATTAACTAAGTTAATTCATAATGGATATAAGGTAAAGTGGTATTGCATTGGTGACGGAAAATCAAGAGTGAACTATGAAAAGTTAATAACAAATAGTAATGTTTCCGACCACTTTAAACTTTTAGGTTCAGATCCAAATCCTTATCCATATATTAAAGATTGTGATATTTATGTTCAACCTTCTAGACATGAGGGTTACTGTATCACTCTCGCTGAAGCTAGATGTTTAAACAAACCAATCATAACTACGGATTTTACCGGTGCAAATGAACAAATAAAAAATGGTGTTACTGGTCTTATCGTTAATTGTGATGCAAATGAAATATATAAGGCGATTGTCAATTTGATAAATGATCCTGTTTTAAGGAATGAATTAACCAGTAATTTAGCAGGTGAAAATATTAATACAAATAATGAAGTAAAAAAAATAGTCAATATGCAATAAATAAATTTCAGGATTTATTTTGAATTGGATGGAAGGTACATACAATGAAAAATCAACTAAAAGCAGGTGCGGGTTTATCTTATATTGCACTTTTCCTTAACATCTTCATTTCTATAATTTACACTCCATTAATGTTAAATCAACTTGGTCAATCAGAATATGGCTTATACAGTTTAGCTAGTTCAGCAGCAGGTTATATAGGAGTATTAAACTTTGGCTTAGGCAATGCCGTAATAAGATATACAGCAAAATACAGAGCATTAAATGATGAAGAAGGCTGCTCCAATCTTTACGGTTTATTTTTCAAGATTTATATGACTCTTGGATTAATAGCGTTAATTTTAGGTATTCTACTAACTTTAAATTCAGATTTGATTTTTTCAGATACTTTAAATGGAGAAGAGATTAATAAACTTAAATTACTTATGGGAATCATGGTTTTTAACATATCTACAGGTATTGGGCTAGGTGTCTTCAGTGTAATAGTACTAGCACATGAAAAGTTTGTTTTCCAAAAATTGATTGTGATCGCTTCATCACTCATAACCCCACTAATTATGTTACCCCTTTTATTCATGGGATATGGTTCCATAGCAATGGCAATTGTGACTACGGTCTTAAATTTATTATTTATAGTACTTAACATGTATTATTGTTTCAAAAAACTGGACATAAAAATATCCTTTGGGAAATTCGATTCAAAATTATTTAAGGAGATTATTATTTTTTCATCTTATATATTTTTGAATTTAATAATCGGACAACTATATACATCTACCGATCAAGTTATTCTTGGCATGTATAGTGGTACTGTAGCGGTTTCTGTTTATGCTGTCGGAGCATCATTTACTGGTTACTTTTCTGGATTCTCTTCAGCAATATCGAATGTATTCTTAACACGTGTTTCTGGAATGGTTATTAAAGGAGTATCTAATAAAGAAATATCAAATCTATTTATAAGGATAGGCAGGATTCAATATATAATCATTTCTTTTGCCTTAGGCGGTTTCATTGTATTTGGAAAAGAATTCATAAACTTATGGGTCGGTGAAGAGTATATTGTTTCATATACCGTTGCATTAGTTATATTAGTACCCATGATTGTTTCTCTTATTCAGGGAATGGGTGGAGTTATACTACAAGCCAAAAATATGCAAGGTTTTAAATCAATAGTTAATATTTTCATTGCAATAGCAAATGTTATTTTAAGTATTATATTTGTTCAATTTTGGGGAGTTATCGGTTGTGCCATAGCAACTGGCATTGCTTTTACTTTAGGGAATATTATTATAATAAATATTTTTTATTGGAAAAAAATCAAATTGGACATACCGAAGTTTTGGGTTAATATTCTTTTTATGAGTTTCCCACTTTTCATTAGTATTATATATGGTGTCACTATTAATAACTTAATAATAGCTAACTTATGGATAGTTTTAATAGTGAAAATTATTGTATTTTCTATTCTGTATATTTTATGTATGTGGTTTACTGGAATGAATAAATATGAAAAAAGTCTAATCATCGTGCCAGCCAGAAATTATTATCACAAGTTTAGGCTAAGGGTTAAGAATCAAGCCACTTAAATTAATATAATGCGGAATTATACTGGATTAAAAAGTCAGACAAATATAAAAAGATTATATACAAAGGAGAAAATATGAAACTTGCATTTATATCTGATATTCATGGGAACGCATTAGCATTAGAGGCAGTATTGGCAAATATTAAAAAACACGATGTAGATAAAATTTATGTTCTAGGTGATATCTGCTTCCGAGGGCCTGAACCAAAACGATCACTCGATTTAGTCCGCTCTCTGGAGACAGATGTAATAAAAGGGAATGCAGATGAATGGGTTGTTCGGGGTATAAAAGACAAAGAGGTACCTGTTCAAGTATATGAAATAATGAGCTCAGAAGTTAATTGGACCAAGTCTAAACTGAACGCCAAAGATCATGAATATTTGGAAAATTTACCAGATAATTTAAATATCGAACATGAAAATTTCAAAATTCATGCCTTTCATGCAACTCCAGATGATTTATTCGAAGTTGTTTTACCTTCTGAAAATAATGAAACTATAAAAGAAAAATTAATAAAAAAAAGTTCTGCCAATATATTCATTTACGCTCATATTCATAAACCATACATCAGATATATAGAAGGTAAGTGCATTATTAATATTGGCAGCGTAGGTCTACCATTTGATGGACTTAGAAAACCGTCATACGTATTACTTAATATTGAAAAAGACAGTTTTCAAGCCTCTATTATTAGAGTTGATTATGATGTTCAGGAAGTTATTCAACAGTATCAAAATTTGGATTATCCCAATAAGGAATTAATGAGCAGAATTGTGTTGAATGGGAAAATTTAATCGTTAAAGTTGTAAATCATCCTTGATAAGATAATAATCCATCTTCACAATAGAGTTGGATTATTATTTTATCTCGGGACGTTCAAAACATTATCTGATATTCACCTTGGTACTTTTGTTATTAATTAATTAGGATTGAAAACTCCATTGACAAAATTATTTAGTTTAACATGATTAGCATTAAGCTTTATTTGTACATTATTTAGAATATTATCTTTGAAGACTAAGGGGACAGACGGAGATTTTTCTGCATAGACTGCGATAAGGGAATTGGTGGATATAAATTTATTGTTTGTAATTAAAACAGTGTCAGCAACTAGGGTATTTACTAGTTCAATCATTCGGCCAGTAGACGACGCAGGAAAATTAAAGGTATTATTATGAAACTCTAAGTTCCCCCAAACCCCACTCAGATAAAAAGCATTAGACTTACCAGCCAAATAGCTGTTACTGATTTTAAAATGGTCTACTTTTGATGATTGGCCCATGTAAAATTGATAATAGCCCTCCCATTCAAAGTAACAATTATGAAAATCATAAACTGACTTGGCAGCTAAAGGTCCTACACTTAGACGACCAGCATTGATAAATTTACAACCATTGTAAGTACCAGCCGGTAATCCAGTCACCCTATTTTCTCGGTGTTTAATATTTTTAAAAGTAATATTGGTGAAATTCCATCCATAGGTGCCACTTGGAACCACAGTGAATGCTTCCAGTCCATTTCCTTCAAATACACAATTAGATATATTTTGAGGTTCGACACTAAATATTATTGGTGCACCAGGATTAATTGTTGATGTATAAAAATCTTCATCATAGAAAAATTTACAATTATTAACTTGTGCTACGTAGGCTTTCTTTTTATCAATGGATAAAGGACTATTATGAAAGAAGCAATTGTCCAAAAGTGCCTCTTTTTCTCCTAATAACAGCAATTTGCAATTAAATAAGTGATTATCAGAAAAGAGTGTATCGCCAGTTAAACGGGGTCCCGCATCATGAAAAAAGTTATTATTCACAATTGCTTTGTTAACACCAGAATTTATTGTGAAAATTCCTAGCTTAATTTTATTATTGGTAATGCTCACATGACGCCCTGAAACAGCGATAATGTTATAACTTGAATTCTCGTATATGTTATTCCCATCTATATATATATATTGGTTCAAGTCATAACCATCTTCGATATCAATAGCTCCATTTGGGGCTGTCCCACTAATATGGTGAATCTCACAGCCTCGGATATAACAATGCTTAGCACCACAAATGGCGATTCCTAATCTTCTACAATGATGTAAATTGCATTTATCTATATACACATGTTTAGGGAATTCCGGAGTTCTAACAACAAGTGTGTTACCATTTTTTGAGGGGACAGTACCTTGATGTAATACTGCTTTCGCGTAACTTGCGCCAGAGGGGATTTCTACTTCATCAAAAAAATGTATATTCGTTACAGATGATAAAAAAGTGTCATTACCAGAATAAAAAATTACATCATATGTGTCAGTTGTTATTTCATTACCAATGCCACCATAGCTGTCTCCATATAGTCCGAAATAACCTATGTTCAATATCTGGGGGACGATGGGCAGCTTGATACTTGTCCGTACTCTCTTTGAGTCATTCACTAAAGTGCCATTAGCAGTATTTATTCCACCGCTCTCCAAGTTTCCTTGAATTGAAGGATATCCACCGCCAATACCTCCATAAGATGCAACGGCAATGATGGCATCACCGGTAGTATTATAAATTTCCAAGTTATCTAGAGTAATATAACGAACCCCTTGTTTTAATTCAATACCCACACCAAATTCATGGGTCCCACCGCTAGAGTAATTATGCGTGTATCGATCGCCTTCTATTTTTCCATTTGTTATCCGTACATATTGCTGCTTATTTTTAAGGGATATTATTGCATATCCAATCAAGCTATTATCTCTGATTCTCAAAACTGATCCGCCTAGATTAAATGTCATAAAACTTTTGGGCTGAATGGGATTGTTTTCATCTATTAAATACGTGCCTTTTGGTAATACAAATTCTATATATCCTTTTTGTACTGCCCAGTCTAAAGCGCTATTTATTCCTTTAGAAGTGTTAACAGGGTCAGTATTATTATTTTTCACGTTCCATCGGTCCAATTCTAGTACATATGAACTTTCCATAAAAATTCTCCTTCATTTAAAAGAATTAGACTTCTCACACTTTATTTTCTTAGTAATTCGAGAAATCCTCACAAAATAGCATCGATTAAAGAATCTATATGATTATGATATTCATCTATGGACAAGTTGTAAGGGCCAAAGTGCACAGTTATATGCATCATTTTTTAAAATTTGTATCACTAAACGTATAGGAGGGGGAATAGGTGTAGTTACAGAACGTAAAAAAGATAATATAAATAAGTTGCACAAAAAAACGCGTTAAGTCTTTAGAAAAGACCTTAACGCGCTTTTTTACTTTATTATAACCATCAAGGAACAAAAACCCTTACCCAGCATCCATCTATATATTGGAATTCCCAATGTCCTGTTGCAGAAGAGATCGCTGTTTCAAAGGTGACGTTTTGATGGTGCAATACTTTAGGCGCTTCGTATTTCTTTTTTGCTTTGATTTGCTTTTCCATATTCATTCCTCCCAATTATTTAGAACATGAACATGTTCCTTTGTCGAAATCATATAAATTGATTGTTTCTTTATTGCCAGCATTGTCAATGCTGTAGTATTCCAATGTGTGGGTTTTATCGGCAGTGACATCAAAAGGTTTTGTATAGACCTGCCAAATTCCTCCGTTTATTCGGTATAATGTTTCTTTTACTCCAGATTTATCATCTGAGGCATTGTAGGTAACCGTCAAGGCTACTACATAGGTATTTTTGTCGTTAAAAATAGGAGTCATTTTATTTTTCGTAATGGGTGGGATCGTATCCGGATTGACAACTGTTATGATAGCTGAGTCTGAAAAACCACCTTCCTCGGTTGTGACTGTAATTGTTGCTTGACCTATGCCGACCGCGTGGACAACCCCGTTTACAACGGTAGCTACACTAGAATCTGATGTAGTCCAGCTTACATTTTGGTTTGTTGCATTAGATGGGTTAAGCTTTGCTGTTAAACTTTGATTTGCATCTCCAAGATTGAAATTCAAGCTTTTAGGATCTAGAGACACACTTACTACTGGGGCTGTGACAATGACAGTAGCCATATCCGTGAATCCGCCATCTTCCGTTGAAACTGTGATGATGGCTTGTCCTGGTCCAACAGGATGGACAACCCCGTTATCAACGGTGGCAACACTTGAATCGGAACTGGACCAAGTGACATTCTTGTTTGTTGCATTAGATGGTGAAACCGTTTCTGTTACACTTTTATCCTTTCCGCCGACAATAAGCTCAAGTGTGTCAGGGTCAACCGTTATTCCAGTAACCGGTACGGTAACATTAATAGTTGCTGAAGCTGTGAAGCTGCCATCCTCCGTGGTAACAGTGATTGTGGCTTGTCCTGGTCCTACAGGATGAACGACACCGTTATCAACTGTTGCTACACTCGAATCTGAACTGGACCAAGTGACGCTCTTGTTTGTTGCATTGGATGGTGAAACTGTTACTGTTAATGTTCCGTTTTTTCCACCAACTATCAAGTCCAGAGATGCAGGATCCAGTGAAATACCCGTAACAGGTATTTTGACAGTAACGGTTGCTGAAGCTGTGAAGCTGCCATCTTCCGTGGTAACAGTGATTGTGGCTTGTCCTGGTCCGATTGGGTGGACTATACCATTATCAACGGTGGCAACACTTGAATCTGAGCTTGACCAAGTGACATTCTTGTTGGTTGCATTGGATGGTGAAACCTCAGCGTTTAAAGCTTTATCCTCACCGTCAACCGTTAGATTCAAGAAATCCGGGCTAATGTTTACTCCAGTCACTGGGACTGTTACGGTCACTTTAGCTGTTTCCTGTATTTTTCCATCTTCTGTAGAAACAGTGATGGTAGCCAACCCTGGACCTATTGGATGGACTATTCCATTTTTAACAGTTGCCACATTCGAGTCGGATGTAGTCCATATTAATTTTTTGTTAGTTGCATTGGATGAAGTGATGGTCGCAGTTAAGATCTCATCTTTTCCACCTACAGTCATGTCTATAATCTTCGGATTAAGTGATAGACTCTCAACAGGTACTAGTTTACTAGCACAAACGGTCACTAAGGACCAATCGAACCGCCCATTGTTAGTGAAAACCTTTATTATGGCGATCCCTGGGCTCACGGCGTGAACCTTACCGTCTGAAACGGTAGCTACTCGTGGGTTAAAAGAAAACCAACTAAGCTTTTGATCTGTTGCATTGTCAGGTATGACTTTGGCTGTTAATTGCGCTTCATCATTAACAGTTAGATTTACTAGTTTCGGTTGTAGCGTAACACTTTTTACGGCAATATCCGGTTCACATACTATTACTTTCGTTCTCGCCTTAAAATTACCATCTTTTGTCGTGACAGTAACGATTGTTGTACCCGGACCTTTCGGATGAACTTTACCGTCATTCGAAACCGTTGCGACTCGAGTGTTTGATGAAGACCAAGTCACTTTCTTATCTGAAGCATTAGAGGGTTTGATCGTTTCAACAAGTGCCACATCTTTATCATTAATTTTCATTTTTATAGTCTCTGGAGCTAGAGAAATCCCTGTCACATGAACAGGTTTACTTCCTTTTCCACCTCCATTTGTCGCATATGCCTGCGAGTTGCCCACAAGACATAAAAAAAGGATTGCAATCGTTAATATTGTGAGCGTTTTAATATTCCTTGCAATTGACATGAAATTTCCCCCTGTGTTAAATGTTTATATAAGCTTATTTTTTTTGAAAGCCCCTCCTTTTTACACATAAAGCCTTTATTTATAAAGAATAAGTCTAGAAAAAACAGGATGTTTGTAGTAGTATGTTTTCCTCGCTCATTCAATACATCTCATATTTACTAGAACTAAATACCTGACTTTTTTTAGAATACCATCGTTCTTCATAAAGAACAATATGCGTTTATGAAAATTATTTAATTCAGTAAAAACAATTAAATTATAAGGTATTTCATAAGATATCTTGTGCGTTATATTCAAATATTTTTAATTCAGGTAGCTGAAAATGTTCTTTAAAAAGAATATATAATGAATTATAATAGCGTGTGTAGGAGTATTATCCTAATGTTATATATTCTGTTTAAACATTTTTGGTCGATTAAAAAAGGGGAGAAATGAATCTAACTATGAAAATATTTCACACTAAAATAGGGGATCATTTCATTCAATTTGAAAATGCCCCCGAATATATAAATGGGATGTTCCGAGAATTGGAGGACGCAAGCTATCGGCCTGACCTTACCGTAACAATCCAGATGGACTTTGGATCACCTTTTGTGAACTATGATGTGAAAGAAGATAGGCAGGCTGATAGAATTTATTTTCGAAGGTCTGATTACCTAGTGGAAGTAGATGCAGAGTATCAATATGCAGAGATTTCCGCTTATAATGAATTGGCTTTAAAGCATGCATTAATTAATTTATACAGTTCGTTCATTGTATTCCATAAATGGGGGCTGCTGCTTCACTCTTCTTGCGTAATAGAAAATGGTAAAGCTCATATTTTTGCAGGTCATTCTGGTGCTGGAAAATCAACGGCAGCAAAATTATCTTATCCGCGAAACCTTCTCTCGGATGAAGCAACCATTTTAAAAATTTCATCTGAAAAAATGGAAGTATATAATTCGCCATTCCGAAGTGAAATCCTAGCTGCTGGGGAAGAAGAAATTTTCCCATTAGGGAGTATTCAATTCTTACATCAGTCTCTTCAAAACCAAAGAGAAATACTTACTAAATCGGATTCGCTTATATCATTGATAACTAAAGTGTTTTATTGGTCAGATCATCCAGCAAATAAAAAAGTCATACTAGGGATGTTAACAGAACTGGTTAACCAGGTACCTATATATAACCTCTTTTTTCAGAAAAACGATACTTTTTGGGAGTTGATTTCGTAATGGTCCAATATATTCAAAGTAATCATGTGGAAGCCACGCAACTTGGTGATGAATGGATTATTTTACATACTGAAAAATTCACAGTGACAAAGCTAAATGAAATCGGTGGGTTTTGCTGGGGGCTTTTAAACCAAGCACAAACAGTGGACTCCTTGATTCAGACATTAACGGATCAATATTTAACGGCAGAGGAAATAGCAAAAGATGACATAGAGTCGTATTTATTGGATTTATTACAGTTTGGATTAATTCAGCATGCTATTTGACAAGGAGATTGTCGAATTGTTTAAGATGACACTGAAAAAAGAGGGCACACTTAATTTACCTGCGCAAGGATGTAGTATGTATCCTTTTATAAAGGAAGGGGATATATGTAACTTTAATGAATGCAAACCTTTTCATTTTAAAAAAGGGGATATTATTTTGTTTTACACTTCATCTAATCGATTGATTGCCCACCGGTATTATAAGGAAATGAAAAGTGATCAGCAACGGGAATACCTTTTCAAAGGAGATACTAATATAAGCTTTGATCATACAGTACAAGTGGAACAATTGATTGGTAAACTGGTTTATGTCCAAAAACGGAATTCCAAGTTGCATGCTTCTGGTTTTCTTGCAAAAACGTGGGGGGGAATAATACTTTCATTTCCGTTTTTATCGAGGATGTTACGAAAGTATCTAAATCTACAACAAAGAGTAAAGGGGAGACTTTCCCATTGAATCCAACGATACTGCAGGTATTATTTGAACCACAAGTAAAGTTGCCCATTGACTCTGAATATTATTGGCAGCTTCTAAATGAAATAGAAAAATCGAAAATTCATCCACAAATATGGTTCCTAATGAAAAAGAATGGGAGGTTTGTGGATACACCGGCCTTCTTTCAGCAAGTAATAATTGAAAAATTTCAAAGTGTCTTTTATCAAAATATCCTGATTAAAAGTCAAACTGATTTGTTTTTGCGTGAATTTGAACATATCGGCTTAGATGTTATTCCTTTAAAAGGGACGCTTTTTTCTGAGGAACAGTTCGGCCATCTTGGAGCCCGGCCCACCTCTGATATCGATTTACTAATTAAAGCTAGTGACATGGATCAGGCAATTGAATCGGTTAAACAATTAGGGTATAAACAAAAGGAGAAACAAATTCCTAGTCATTTCCATACTTCGTTCAGTAAATACCTTCCTGAATCCAAAATACCACTAACCGTCGAACTTCATTGGGATATTTTAAAGAAAGATACGGCTAATTTGGAAATCACCGAGTTTTGGAAAGAAGGATATCTCATCAATGACTCACTTCATGTTAAACAACTTTCCGATTACCATCTTTTTTATACGATTTGTCTCCATGGGTGGCGGCATAACATGGATTCATTAAAGTATTTTATAGATATCATTCAACTTCTTATAAACCTGGATATCGATTTTGAAAGATTACTAGCGGATGCTACCCGTCACAAAACAAAAAAAAGAATCATCAGAACGTTATCGATAGTATATGAGCAGTTACCTATTCTTCATTCAGTAAAAGAGTTTCCTTATTATAACCCTACTTTATTCAACAAAAGGAATTCTACAATCAATAAGTATGTGGACTTCATTGATTATTCATTTCTAAGTTTTGATTCACCTAAACATTCCATAATTGAGTTTTGTAATTGGTTGCATCCCCAAAAATAAATGTTACTGGCTGGATTAAATTTCCCACCACCCAGAAAAAGGTTGAAAGCAATCTTTATATAAACGAGATAAGAAATTAAAGCAATAAGGTCCTTTATAGACGCTAATTATTGATTGCTAGGCTTTTTTACAAGAATTAAAGAAATTTCCCCAAAAATATTGTATAGTTATATTACAGGTATTCGAACAAACATTCGTTTCTTGGAAACAGAGATTACTTCTTAGAGGGACAGGAGAGAGACAGTGAACGGTACAGCACACATGGCTTTAGGGGCCACAGTTGGATTCTTGGCGGCAAACACACTTCAAACAGATCCGACCACCACTTTATTCTTGGTTGGCATTGGGGGTGTTTCAGGCCTTATGCCCGATATGGATATTGACGGAAAGTTAAGTAATAGGATTACCTTTTCACATAAGTTTATCCGAACAATAGCACAAACGATTGGGATATTAATGATCATTTATAGTCTTTTGGAAGGCTCGGATACGGAGAAGTGGATCGGTGTAGGTGCTGGAATCGGAATCATCATAATTTCATCATTCATTAGACAAAGGCATATGCTGACCCTGACTGGATTAGCGGTCTTAGGCGGCGGTTTATCATTGCAGGAAAGCTGGTTGTGGCTGTTAGGCGTCTATATTATCCTAGCATCCTTTACACCACATAGAAGTTATACCCATTCGATTGCCGGTATCGCTTTCTTTGGTATCATTGCCTTTCAATTCGAAGCCTTTATGGGGATTGACGGAATTTTCGCAACTTGTTCATTAGGATACATAAGTCATTTAATTGCAGATTTGAAATGTTTACCTTTTAATAAACGTGGGGTAAAATTATTTCTTCCATTTTTCTCAAAAGAATTTTAACAGTGGTTTTCTTACCGCTGTTTTTTCTATGAGGAAAAATCAGTTCTTAGCAAAATGGACACATCATTCGACATATTTTTATGTTTTATATGGTCATTCTTCCTAAATCTACTAAATGTAACATATTTGTAAAGATCCTGTGATGCGAGTGATATACCTTTTCTAGTATATTAGGTTTAGCAAATCACATCAGGGGGTAAAATAATTTGTTTAAGAAAATTGTCGTCGGATTGTCATTGGCTATTACGCTTGTAACAGCATCTTTTGCTGGGGACCAAGTGGAAGCTGCTTCATATTATACAAAAGCGATTAAAGTGGCTAAAAGTGAATTAGGTACAAAATATAAAATGGGTGGCATTTCCTCTTCAGGTTTTGATTGCTCCGGTTTAGTGAAGTATTCATATCAAAAGGCTGGTAAGAATTTACCAAGAACAGCTGCTGACATATATAAAAAAGGTAAGAAAGTTAAAAGCCTGCAAAAAGGTGACTTAATGTTTTTTGCCCCAAATAAAGCGAAAAAACCTACACATGTGGCTATATACATAGGAAACAATGAATTCATACACTCTTCATCATCTAAAGGAGTGTCATACGCTAAAACCAATAATACCTATTGGAAGCCAAAGTATATTGGTGCGAAACGTATATAATAGAAGGAAATCAATCTTAATATAAAAAAGCTAAGAGACTTAATGAAGTCTCTTTCAATTTGTAAACAAAAAGGTTTTGGAAGGTTTCATTCCAAAATCTTTTTTTTGTTGGAATTGAAGCAGATTTAACGGAAAGCATGGCACGGATTGGACAACGAAGGGACTTTTAAGAAAGTATCGATATCACCTCAAGTATTAATACTACTTAAAAACAAAAAAGACTGTAAGCAAAGGCGGCGAGGGCGGTCCGCCCGCGGAAAGCGGGTGTCTGGAGAGGAAATAATCAACTCATATAAATCCTAAAAAGAATGTAGACAATTTTTCAACGAGTTTGTTATCAGTCAAATAGGACTGACATCCGTCAGCCCTATCAGTTATTAGACCAATGCGGGTTTTAACTAAATTTTAATGAAGTTGGTTGGAACGGAAGGTGCGAGACTCCTGCGGGAAAAGCGTGTCAAGGGGAGACCCCACAGGTGCGAAGATGCCGAGGAGGTTCCTCGGCCGCCCGCGGAAAGCGAGTACCTGGAGTGGAAATCCAACGTTTAAAAATTATCCAAACCTTAATGAGACTTAATAAAGTTTTTTTTGTTTTAAAAAGTAAGAGTAGATGGGGCATATGGACAAGATAATTGTCGATTTGTAATAGTTTAAGGTTATGGTGAGTCCTGAAGTGGGTAATTCATACTAACTGAATAAATTAAGAGGCAAATATAGAATCTTTTTATTTGACTGAAAATGGATAGTTTAATATGCTTAGCAAACCAATTCAAGGTAATTTCTTTTTTATTAAAAAAATTCCCAGACAAAATTATTGAAAGTCAAAGAAGGTCAATGTATAATAAAGTCAGAAAGTCAAAGAAGGTCAAAGTTTTTTAAATTCATTTTTTAAAGGAGGAGTACTACATGCTTTGTGAAAAATGCCATGTAAACCAAGCTAATATTCAAGTTCACCTAAATATGAATGGTCAGGAGCATGATGTGAAACTGTGCTCCACTTGTTATAAAGAAGAGCGAAACAAACTTGGAGCAGCTATGGGCGGAATGGATATAGGGAAATTCCAATTTAACGGATCTCCAAATTCATTCAATCCATTTAATTATAATGGTGTACCAAAACCGGATTCAGCTGAACATGGAGAGGACGGAGGATTGCTTGAGGAGTATGGCCGCAATTTGACCGATGCTGCTAAAGCAGGACTTATTGATCCGGTTATCGGACGAAACGAAGAAATCAAACGCGTCATTGAAGTTCTAAATAGACGCAATAAAAATAATCCAGTTTTAATCGGTGAACCTGGTGTCGGTAAAACAGCCATTGCTGAAGGTCTTGCTTTAGCGATTGTTGAAGGTTCAGTGCCAGTTAAATTACGTAATAAGCTTGTATATATGCTTGATGTAGCGTCCCTTGTGTCGAATACTGGAATTAGAGGGCAATTCGAAGAACGTATGAAGCAATTGATCAGCGAATTACAGGAAAGAAAAAATGTGATACTATTCATCGATGAGATTCATCAGCTTGTGGGAGCGGGTTCAGCCGAAGGATCAATGGATGCAGGAAATATCTTGAAGCCTGCACTTGCACGCGGCGAACTTCAGCTTGTCGGAGCAACCACTTTATCAGAATATAGAAAAATTGAAAAAGATGGTGCCCTTGAAAGGCGCTTCCAGCCTGTACAGGTTAATGAGCCGACAACGGCTGAGGCACTTGTCATCTTACGTGGATTAAAGGATAGTTATGAATCTTATCATGGTGTGACATATAGTGAGGAAGCCCTTAAAGCGGCAGTTGAACTTTCGAACCGCTACATTCAAGACCGATTCCTGCCTGATAAGGCAATAGACTTAATGGATGAAGCTGGTTCCAAATTGAACTTGACCATCGAAGACGGCCAAGTAGAAAACATGAAAGAACGTCTGGCTCAAATCTATAAAGAAAAAGAAATGGCCTTAAAAGAAGAAGCGTATGAAAAAGCTGCCGTTCTTCGTGATGAAGAAGAAAAACTGGAAAAGTCATTGCAGGCTGGTGAAGATGCAATTAAGCCAACCGTTACCGTTGAAGACATTCAAAATATCATCGAACAAAAGACTGGTATACCTGTAGGTAAGCTCCAAGAAGATGAGCAAGAAAGAATGGTTCATCTCCAAGCGGAGCTGATGAAAAAAGTAATCGGGCAGGAAGAGGCTGTCAAAAAGGTTTCCAAGGCCGTTCGAAGAAGTCGTGCCGGGTTAAAATCAAAAAACCGCCCTACCGGTTCTTTCCTTTTCGTTGGTCCTACAGGAGTAGGTAAAACCGAATTGGCAAAAACGCTTGCTGAGGAATTATTCGGGGACAAGGATGCGATGATTCGTCTTGACATGAGTGAATTCATGGAGAAACACAGTGTTTCTAAATTAATCGGTTCTCCTCCTGGATATGTAGGGCATGAGGAAGCTGGACAATTGACGGAAAAAGTCCGCCGCAAGCCTTACAGTATCATCTTATTGGATGAAATCGAAAAGGCACATCCGGATGTAATGCATATGTTCCTGCAAATCATGGAAGATGGCCGCTTAACCGACAGTCAAGGCCGGACCGTTACTTTTAAAGATACCGTGATCATCATGACGAGTAATGCTGGAGTTGGTGAGAAACAAAAAGTAATGGGGTTCGGTACAAGTTCAGCTGTGGAAGAAGCATCAATCCTACAATCATTAGGCAGCTTCTTTAAACCGGAATTCCTGAACCGATTCGATAGCATCATTGAATTCTCGGCATTGAAGAAAGAAGATCTTCTGCAAATCGTTGATATCATGATTCACGAGCTAGACGAAACACTTGCTGCAAATGGTTTATCTTTAGATGTAACTAATGAAGCGAAACAAAAGCTAATTGAACTCGGATATCACCCAACTTTCGGGGCGAGACCGCTCCGCCGTGTTTTACAAGAACAGCTCGAAGACGGTATCACTGACTTTATCTTTGAGCAGCCTGAAGTTAAGAACTTCACTGCAATTGTTGAAGATAACTCTGTGAAAATTATTAAAACACCATAAAGAGTACTAGAAATGCCTCCAAGACCGTAAAACTGTTATGGAGGCATTTTTTTATCTTTTTTAGGCTTCGTTTTCATAAAAGGTAGGAATGGTACAGCTAAATGACCTGCAGCTTTCGATTAAAATATAGATTTCTGAATTTTCGACATAATTTGCCGATCGAGTGTTTTGATGGGTAATGCCTGTGGAATCATAACATAAGGTAAGATTCGCTCATGAATATAAAAATTAATAATTCCTGTTCTAAAATGGGAATTTCAATGGAGGAATGACCTATTAAAGATTCACTTTCTTATTTTGAAGAGGAAAATAAAAATAATCGAAAACCTGCGGATAATGAAACGGAAAATCAGGTGGAATCCCTGCCGGTTGCGAATATTAATCCAGTAAACCCGTCGGAATTGGATGAACTATATTTCTATGAAGGCAAAGATTTAGGAAATTCCTATCTTAAAGATAAAACCGCATTCCGGTTATGGGCACCACTTGCATCTGAAGCTAAGCTAGTTACTTATAAACATTGGAATGATTCAGATGGAACAGAGATTCCGATGGTCCGCGCGGAAAAAGGTACCTGGACGATTGAGTTGAACGGTGATCAGGATGGATTGATTTATACATATAAAGTGAGAGTGGGAGAAATCTGGAGTGAAGCCGTCGATCCGTATGTTCGTGCAGTTACTGTTAACGGGATTAAAGGAGTCGTGATAGATTTAACAGATACGAATCCAAAAAGGTGGACACGGGATAAACCACCTCTCAAAAAAGCTGAGGACATAGTCATTTATGAATTGCATACTCGGGATTTGTCGATTCATCCTGAAAGCGGCATAAATCATAAAGGTAAATTCTTAGGAGTAATTGAAGCCGGAACCAAAGGTCCAGAAGGAGCGAAAACGGGTCTTGATCATATGAAAGATCTAGGTGTTACGCATGTTCAGTTTATCCCGATATTCGATTTTGCTACAGTCAATGAAATGAAATTGAATGAACCACAATATAACTGGGGATATGATCCACAGAATTATAACGCTCCCGAGGGCTCTTATTCGACTGATCCGTATCAACCAAAAGTCAGGATTCGGGAGTTAAAGGAAATGATTCAAGGTTTACATGATCACGGTTTACGAGTAATCATGGATGTTGTCTATAATCACGTATATTCCGTGGAGGACTCAAACTTCCATAAACTCGTTCCCACTTACTTTTTTCGCTATAACGCTGACGGCACCTTATCTAATGGAACTGGTGTAGGAAATGACACCGCATCTGAACGTAAAATGATGCGCAAATTCATCGTTGAATCCGTAATCTATTGGGCGAAGGAATTTAACCTGGATGGTTTCCGTTTCGATTTAATGGGGATTCATGATGTGGATACGATGAATGAAGTGAAAAAGGCACTGGCAGAAATTGATCCGACCCTCATTGTTTTGGGCGAAG
Organism: Peribacillus sp. Aquil_B1; assembly: GCF_022603275.1. Lineage (NCBI taxonomy): Bacteria > Bacillati > Bacillota > Bacilli > Caryophanales > Bacillaceae > Peribacillus > Peribacillus sp. Aquil_B1. The sequence continues at coordinate 1,953,292 of NZ_JAKXEE010000001.1, forward strand.
GCTGGGATATGGATACCCCCTTGGCACAAGAGCTGAAAGCAAATCAAAAGAATGCTATTAAAATGCCTGGAATCGCTCACTTTAATGATGCGATCCGTGATGGTTTAAAAGGGTTTGTAATGAATGAACATGATAAAGGATTCGTGAATGGAAAACCAGGCATGGAAGATATTATTAAAAAAGGCATTGCTGGTGGTTTGAAATATGATGATGATATCGCAACATATCAAAGACCAGATCAAGTGATCAATTATGTTGAAGCACATGATAATTATACTTTATGGGATAAACTTCTCATCACTAATCCGGATGCGACAGAAGAAAAACGAAAACAAATGCATAAATTAGCTTCGGCAATTGTCTTACTGTCACAGGGAATTCCAATGATACATGCTGGACAAGAGTTTATGCGCACGAAGGATGGAGATGAAAATAGCTATCAATCTTCTGATTGGATTAACCGATTGGATTGGAAAAGGAGAGCTGATTTCGATCGGGAAGTGGAGTATATGAAAGGACTGATTTCTCTCAGGAAAAATCATTCTGTTTTTAGGTTAAGCACACCCGAAGAAATTGAAAAGCATTTACAATTCATTGATGCTCCGCCAAATGTGGTTGCCTTCTCTTTAATAACAGAAGATTCAACAATTGCAGTGATTCATAATGCAAATTGGGACGCGATAACGATTAATCTTCCCCACGAAGGTAATTGGTCCGTTTTAGTGGATGGCCAGCGGGCTGGCCTGGAAGAAATAGAAAGGATTAAAGGGAGTCAGATAACCGTCAACCCTTTAAGTTCGTTTGTATTGAAAGCGAACGCTAACCAATGACAATAAAGTCGAAGTGAGTGGATACTATGTCTCACTTCGACTTTGTGCATTTGCTGATATGAAATTGGTTAAAAGGAGGAGTCTTCCATTATTTACTTTCGCAAGTTTGAAAAAAAATGTGCGAGGGTAGAAAATACCAAATGATGAATTTTATCGTTTTGTAAGAGGGGAGCGATTATTTTGCCAGAGAAAATGCATATAAAAATCAATGGTGCCGAGACCAGTCTAGAAGGTAATCAAACAATATTACAAATGCTGACGGATAGCTCAATTGAGGTCCCGAATGTTTGTTACCATCCTAGCCTAGGTCCTATCGAAACATGTGATACATGTTTAGTGAGCGTTAATGGAGAACTTGTAAGGTCTTGTTCCACCAAAATCAGGGATGGTGATGTAATTGATACAGTTGCACCTGATGTAAAAGAAGCACAGGTCATGGCGATGGACAGGATATTGTATAACCATGAGCTTTATTGTACGGTTTGCGATTATAATAATGGCGGTTGTGAGATACACAATACGGTTAAGGAAATGAAGGTAAATCATCAAAGTGTTCCTTTTGATCAAAAGCCATATGAAGTGGATCGGTCGAATCCATTCTATCGATATGATCCGGATCAATGCATCCTTTGCGGCCGTTGTGTTGAAGCTTGTCAAGATGTACAGGTCACTGAAACATTGACCATTGATTGGGAAGCAAAACGCCCGCGTGTCATTTGGGATGATAATGTTCCGATCAATGAATCTTCATGCGTGTCATGTGGACACTGTTCAACTGTATGTCCGTGTAATGCAATGATGGAAAAAGGAATGGAAGGGAAAGCAGGATTTTTAACCGGCATTGCCAAACAAACACTTCGACCTATGATAGAAATTACGAAAAATGTTGAAACGGGGTATGGTTCAATATTAGCGATTTCAGATATGGAATCCACCATGAGGGATGCAAGGATCAAGAAGACAAAAACGGTTTGTACATACTGTGGGGTAGGATGCAGCTTTGACGTTTGGACCAAAGATCGGAAAATCCTTAAGATTGAACCGCAAGTGGAGGCACCTGCAAATGGGATTTCGACTTGTGTAAAAGGGAAATTCGGATGGGATTTCGTGAATAGTGAAGAAAGACTCACAAAGCCTTTAATTAGGGAAGGGGAGGCGTTCAGGGAAGCCGAATGGGAAGAAGCCCTTGAACTGATTTCCCGTAAATTCACCGAAACCAAAGATTCTTACGGTCCGGATTCGATGGCTTTCATAACGTCTTCCAAATGCACCAATGAAGAGTCCTATTTAATGCAAAAGTTGGCTAGGGGAATCATCGGCACCAATAATGTGGATAATTGTTCCCGGTATTGTCAGACACCGGCTACTTTAGGACTATTCAGAACGGTTGGATATGGCGGAGATACTGGGGGCATAAAGGATATCGAAAAGTCCGAACTTGTATTGATCATAGGCTCCAATACATCCGAATCACACCCCGTGTTGGCTACAAGAATCAAACGTTCCCATAAACTAGGTAAACAGAAGCTGATAGTGGCGGACATTAGAAAGCATGAAATGGCTGAACGTTCCGACCTTTTCATCCAGCCTGCTCCGGGATCGGATATCATATGGCTGTCTGCCGTGACTAAATATATCGTCGACAAAGGTTGGACAGACACAGACTTTGTCAAAAATCGTGTAAATGGAATGGAAGAATACATCAAGAGTTTGGAACCTTACACAATGGAATATGCAGAAAAAGTAACAGGAGTAGCTAAAGAAGATTTAATTACATTGGCGGAAGCCATTCATGAAGCGGGAAGCGTTGTATCGCTTTGGGCCATGGGCGTTACCCAGCATGGAGGAGGAAGCGATACAAGTACGGCAATTTCCAACTTATTGCTCATAACAGGCAACTACGGTAGACCTGGAACAGGTACTTATCCTTTACGCGGTCATAATAATGTTCAAGGAGCCAGCGATTTTGGCAGTATGCCGGATCGCCTGCCAGGTTATGAAAAAGTAACGGATGAAAAGGTCCGCGTGAAATATGAAAATATCTGGGGTGCAAAAATACCAGAAAACCCTGGCCTGAATAATCATGAAATGGTCGAAGGGATACATGCAGGTACCATTAAAGCAATGTACTTAAAAGGTGAAGATATGGGTCTTGTCGATTCGAATATAAATCATGTCCACAAAGCATTTGAAAAACTGGACTTCTTTGTGGTACAGGATATCTTCTTATCAAGAACGGCTGAATTCGCGGATGTCGTCCTTCCCGCAAGCCCGAGCTTTGAAAAAGAAGGTACTTTCACGAATACGGAACGCCGTATTCAACGTCTTTATCAAGTCTTTGAACCGCTTGGCGACTCAAAGCCTGATTGGCAAATCATAATGAATGTCGCTAATTCGTTAGGAGCCGGCTGGAATTATGAACATCCAAGTGAAATTATGGAAGAAGCAGCGAAACTATCACCATTATATGCAGGAGTAAGCTATGAACGCTTGGAGGGATATAACAGTCTTCAATGGCCAGTGATGCCAGATGGTAAAGATACGCCACTGTTATTCACGGAAGATTTCCCTTTCCCTGATGGAAAAGCAAGGTTATTTCCAGTCGAATGGACCAAACCGATTGACTTTGGGGATGAGTTTGATATTCATGTGAATAATGGCCGTTTATTGGAACATTTCCATGAAGGAAACATGACTTATAAATCAAAAGGCATCACTTCCAAAACGCCAAACGTCTTCCTTGAGGTTTCCCGGGAATTGGCAAAAGATAGAGGGCTTGAGGATGGGACTCTTGTTCGGCTTACTTCACCATATGGAAATGCAAAAGTGCAATGCCTGATTACGGATCGTGTAAAAGGGAAAGAAGTTTATCTGCCAATGAACGATTCAGATGACGGTGCGATCAACCAATTGACAAGCAGCCATTCAGATAAAGATACTGATACTCCCGCATATAAGGAAGTTCAAGTGAAAATGGAAGTGCTCAGGGTCAAAGGAGAAAATCCATTGCCGAGTATCAACCATCGTAATGGTAATCCACAACCGCAAATAGGTGTACAAGTACAAAAAAAATGGGCCCGCGAAGATTATATTTTCCCTGGTGACCTCTTGAAAATCAAAAAGGAGGAGAGGAACCGTGGCTAAAGCGACAAAAGTGATCAATCGAATCTCCATTAGCGATGAAGAAAGAAGAAGAATCGAACTCGAGGATATCGAGCGTACCCTTTTGGAGAATAAAGTAGTGATTAAAGAAACGTTTGAAGTCATGAAGGGCATGCAAGATCGAGGGATTTTATCAATGGTTAACAGCTTGTTGAAGGAAGGGGATAAGGTGCTGAACATTCTTGTCAAGACAGCGGACACCCCAGAAACGGCTAATACGCTAAAAAATCTCCTTTTAATACTTGGCACGTTAGGAACACTAAATGTTCAGCAGCTTGAACCGCTTATCCTCAAGGTCAATTCAGGGATTGCCCGAGTGGCCGAAGCTGATAAAACGCCGGAAAAGCCAAGCTATCTAGCATTGCTGCGTTCCTTGAATGACCAAGAAGTCAAACAAGCCATGACTTTTCTAATGACCTTTCTTAAGGGAATGGGAGAGGATACAAGCGATTTAGAAAGAACAACCCAACTACCGGAGAATCAGCATTTACATAAAGCGAATGAAACAGCGGACATAGAACGGCCGACCTCCAGAAAATCATACGGATCAAGCATACCCAGTAAAAGCGGAAACGAAAAAAAACGAAACACCAGCTGGTTTTGGATCGCAGCAGGCGTTTCGCTCGTAACCATTCCGCTTGCCTTATCTAAAAGTAAGAAATGAAGTTGCTCGTTAAAATTATTGAAAAGGACGTAAAATCGTCTGCGTAATTGACTTTGACTTGAATGATGGTGAATAATTCCCGCCAAAATATTAAAGCCGATGATTCCCTTAAAGGAAACATCGGCTTTTTTCGATGCAAAATGATATCAAAATTTTTCTCACCATCCTTTTATTACATATATTTATATTAGATACAAATAATAAAGACAATCATCAGTGAACCGAACATATACACACACTTAATCAGTAAGGGGCGGAAAAGTGAGAATAGGACGTTCTCTTAAAAGAGCTAAAGAAAAATCTACAATCAATGGCACCTTATCCTGTGAGGTTAATGAAAATGTAAAGAGATTGATGAACGTGCTAGGGAACAGTTCAGATTTGTCTATTCGAATGATTGAATCTCCACACGAAAAATCGGTACAGGCAGCTGTCATCCACCTTGACGGTTTGGCTGATGCTAACATCATAAATGTAAACATAGTTGAACCCTTAATAGATTGGTTCAACGAAAATAAACAAATATTCAAAGAGGTGGAAGAACGAGCTAGCCATATTCTAACTGTATCCCAGTTAACCGTTAAAGAAAGTTGGCAGGAATTCATATCAGCGGTTCTGACAGGTGATACGGTTATATTGTTGAATGGGAGTACAAAAGCATTCATTGCCAGTACGAAAAGTCAGCCCTCCCGTGCGATAACTGAGCCGACAAGCCAAACTGTCATTAGAGGACCAAAAGATAGTTTTACTGAAAATTTAAGAACCAATACGTCTTTAATTCGTGCTAGAATTCAAAATCCTGATGTACGTTTAGAGAGTTTGAAAGTCGGAAACGTCACTCAAACGGATATTGGAATCATGTACATTCAGGGAATTGCGGATGAGAGTATTGTGAAGGAAGTCAAAGAACGGGTAAAGGGCATTGATATTGATGGTGTTCTTGAATCGAATTACATTGAGGAATTGATCCGGGATGATGGAACGACCATTTTCCCCCTTCTTTTGAATACAGAACGTCCTGATGCGGTAGTTGGGAATTTATTGGAAGGTCGAGTTGCCATCATTATTCAAGGAACACCTTTTGTTTTAATCGTCCCGGCGGTGTTTTCTCAATATTTTCAATCTCCTGAGGATTATTATCAAAATCAATATATCGGCTCCTTTTTAAGGTTGTTAAGATTTGGAGCCTTTTTTCTATCGATGTATGCATCCGCTTTATATTTGGCACTTATTACTCATCACCAGGGGCTTATTCCTACAACTTTAATTGTCAGTTTAATGGCTCAAAGAGAAAATGTTCCTTTTCCGGCAATTGTCGAAATACTGGTAATGGAAATGGCCTTCGAAATTTTACGGGAGGCGGGAATTCGAATGCCAAGGGCGATCGGGCCAGCCGTATCAATTGTAGGAGCTCTTATTTTAGGGCAGGCAGCTGTTGAAGCGGGATTTGTGGGAGCGGCGGTGGTTATCATTGTAGCCATTTCTGCAATCAGCAGTTTTACACTGCCAAATACAAGTCTAGTCAATGTGACTCGCGGAATTCGATTCATAATGATTTTTATTTCAGCATTTATAGGTTTATACGGCATATTGCTTATGACTTTAAGTATCTGGCTTCATATGAGCAGCCTGAGGTCTTTTGGTGTACCATATTTTGCTCCATTTGCTCCATTTCGCTTCAAGGAGCAAAAAGATGGTTTTTTTCGTTTCCCCATACAGTCACTAATGAAAAAAACCAAATAAATAAAACTCGTTTAAAAAAGAATGAGGACGAAAAATGAAAATTAATCTTTCACTTTTATGGATAGCAGCATTTTGTTTATTGATTTCAGGTTGTTCGAACTACCGGGAATTGAACGAGCTTGGGGTCATTATAGCGATGGGAATCGACCATAACGACGATCCGGACAACCCATACAAAGTAACTTATCAAGTCATTAATCCAAGCGGGCTATCCCAAACAACTACTTCCGGCGGTAAAGGTCTTGCTGTCATCAACTATACGGTAACGGCAAAAACGCTAGTTGAGGCATTAGGAAAGGCTTCCGCCATTATTCCTAGACAAATCAATATCTCACACCTATCGATCATTATTTTAGGTGAAGAGTTAGCACGAAATGGACTTGATTTATTATTTGATACTGTTGATAGAGGTAAAAATCAAAGGGTAAGTGTCCCGGTTTATATTGCGCGCGGGAAGACTGCCGAGTATATGCTCGGTGTTATAGAACCACTGGAGACCACTCCTGGTAAAAATATCATTAGCACTACTAAAAGTGAGCAAAACGACTATGGATCTTCAAGTGAAGTTTTATTATATGAAACCATTTCAGCACTTATGAGTGAAGGGAAGGATGTATCACTGCCCGGAATCAGTATAAGGAATGATTCAAAAGGGGCCAAGCAAATAAGCAATTTTGAGACGACTTCCCCAGCTTATGTAGAGGCGAAAGGATTAGCTCTATTTAGAAAGGGAAAAATGGTGAGATGGCTTGATGGAGAAACGGCAAGAGGTGTTCAATTTGTTACATCGGAACTAAATAGAACGGAGGTTGTGATACCTTGCAGTGGGACGGGAAGTGCCACAATCACGGTAATCAGAGTAAAAAGCAAAATGAAAACCAAAATCCATCATGAAAAACCAGTCATTCATACTAGTTTGAATGTGATGGGAGAAATGATGCAAACATCTTGTGACCTGGATATGAGTAATCCGAAATTATTAAAAGAGCTCGAAAGAAAAGTGGAAAATGATCTGAAAAAGCAACTTAATAACACGATTAACATCACTCAAAAAGAAAAGTCAGACATTTTCGGTTTTGGTGATGCATTGTCTCGAACAAATCCGGATTATTGGCGGAAGCATAAAAAAAATTGGGATGACCTATTTTCAGATGCGGAAATATCGATGAAGGTTAACGTTGACATTATTAATTCTGGAATGCGGATGGAACCGTATAAGCCGAAATAAATGTATGAGGAGGTGAGGAAGAAATGCCTAAAATAAAAATTGATGGATTTCAGTTATTTTGCATGATGGTCATTTTTATGTTTGGCAGTAATTTACTGCTTGATATAGGAAAGGAGGCCAAGCAGGACGTCTGGATTGTGAATCTCTTATCAACCCTTTTTGGGTGTGTACTGTATTTCGTGTATTTTTCATTATTTAAAAAATATCCTGACTTACCGATGACCGGCTATCTCCGAAAAATTTGGGGTAAATATATCGGCGGTGTATTCAGTTTTTGCTATATAATTTATTTTATATATCTAGCTTCAAGAGTGTTAAGAGATTTTGAAGAACTATTAATTAGCTCCACTTATAGGCGTACTTCCATAATAACGCTGGGGATATGCATGATACTTGTTTTAATTTATGGAGTTCACCTAGGGGTGGAAGCATTTGCACGTGTTGCATGCTTATGCTTCGCCATTATTACCATAAGCCTTTTGATTCTGAATATTATGTTTGTATTGGGAGGATATACAAAATTGGAAAACCTTCAGCCTGTATTAGGCAACGGATGGGGAAAGGTATGGAAAGAATTGTTTCCTACAGGTATCACCGTGCCTTTTGGAGAACTGATTACATTTACGATGATCCTTCCGTATTTGAATAAAAAGAGTTCTGCCGTTAAAGTGGGCCTATTTGCGATAATTATAGGTGGGGTTTCTTTAACTCTTAATTCGATCATTCTCTTGTCCGTATTAGGTCCCGAGGGGGTATTAAGGTCTAATTTCCCAGCTCTTACAGCCGTGAGTTATATTAATATCGCCGATTTTATTGAAAGACTGGATACCTTTATTCTAGTTTTAATGATCATTTTAGGCTTCATTAAAATTTCAATCTTTTTCTTTTGCGCCATTATTGGCTCAGCTGACTTATTTCAAATGAAACCTTCCCCTGCATTCATTTATCTGGTTGGCGGTGTAATTTTTATCTCTTCGATAATGATCGCTCCTAGCTATCAGGCTCATATAAATGAAGGGTTAAAAGTCGTCCCTTACCTTTTACATCTACCTTTACTCATTGTAATCCCCATTTTATTATTAGTAACCGCATATATAAAACAAAAAATTAAAGCAGCTGCTTCATGAAGAGGGAGGCTGCCGATTTTTGATCGCAGAGGATATAAACAAATATAAAAAAATTATGGTAAATAACAAGAGCAGAAAGTAATCTTCTCCTCGACCTACTATCAAATATTGTTTAAAGCTATAAAAAGAATGCCAAATATTCAAGCCCTGTAGGTTATCAAGAAGCATAATAAGTAAATACGTGCCTAACAAAATTAACAATGATGGTAGCGCTCTCACGAAAATATCACCTCATTCTTTATTCTTAAAGTGCGATTAATACTTTAAAAATATGTAAGAAGTCGTACCAAAAAGGCATTTTAGTGAATATGCCATAGATACCTTGTCATTTTTACTCTTTATAATGATGGAACCTTATGCTTGTAGAAAAGCATGATATGCCATAAAATGGGGTTATCAAAATGGATCAAGGAGTGTATAAATGAAGCTAAAATTAATGACCATCTCTTTGGGAATCTGTACTTCTTTAATACTTTCAGGTTGTTCAGGCGAGGAGGAAAGTGTTGTAGAAAAAGAAAGCAGTCATGAAGGACATACAGAGCATACGGTATCCGGAGATCTTCAAGAGGAGACCAGCAGTAAGGAAATAGCACCGGATTTCTTAGCAGATAAACCTGAGGATATGAAGACCATCTATTTAGCTGTTGCTCAAAATAAAGATTTACTGGAAAAAATACCTTGTTACTGCGGTTGCGGAGAGTCTGCTAACCATAAAAATAATTACGATTGTTTTATCCATGAGAATAAAAAAAATGGTGAAGTGGTTTGGGATGACCACGGAACAAGATGCGGAGTTTGCTTAGAAATTGCTGCGCAATCCATATTGGACTTGAATGACGGTATGAGCGTCAAAGAGATTCGGAATAAAGTCGACAAAAAGTATAAAAGCGGATATGCCAAACCAACTCCTACCCCTGAAGTGTAAGTTAAAAAAATTATGAAATTCTAGCTAAAAAATAATAATTTAGAAAAATGGTTTTTTGCCCGATATTCTTTCGGAAAAAGGCCATTTTTTTATTTCTTAGAGTGATGGATTCTTTCACATATATATTATTGGTCAAAAAGGGGAATACTTCCATTATACATTAAACGGGAAAGGAGCTATCACTTTGACATTAATTCGCCTTGGGTATGTAGCCATGAGTAATCATGTGCCAAACTGTTCACCATCCCAAACGATGACTTTTGCTCAGTTTTCTAAAATTAAAGACAGAGAAGCAGCGATAAGGAAACTTGAACGCATATCAATATCCAATCTTCATAATTGCTGGCGTTTACTGATTCATAACGAAGCTAATAGCATTCAGTTCTTTAGGCTTTCTTCTAAACTAATCCCTTTAGCCAATCATCCAGAAATTCCAGAATGGGATTACATAGAGCCTATTTCAGCAGAACTGGCTAAATTAAAAACATTCATAAAGAATCACCCAAAAATGAGGATAGATTTTCACCCAGATCATTTTGTCATCTTGAATAGTTCAAATATCGATATACTGAAGACATCTTTAAAAACATTAAGGATGCACTTTACTTTATTAAAAAAAATGGGAGTGGATCCCGAGCACCGCTGTGTTTTGCATGTTGGCGGCGGTTATGGAGAGCATGTACAGGCATTAGAGCAGTTTATCCATAATTGGGGTTTGATTCCGGAATCGATTCAAAGAATGGTCATTCTTGAGAATGATGATACTACCTATACTTTGTCGGAAACTCTTTATTTATGTGAAAAGTTAGGCATACCAATGGTTTTTGATTATCACCATTACCTTGCACACCAGTTACCAAGTGAGAATTGGAAAGATCATTGGGCCCGAGTATTGAATACCTGGAGTAATTCCAAACTACCTCCTAAAATGCATATTTCAAGTCCAAGGTCCGATAAAGATTTTCGAGCACATGCTGACTTTGTGGATACTGGCATGTTCATGGAATTTTTACAACAAATAAAGGGAAGCTTACCAAAGCTGGATTGCATGATTGAAGCAAAACAAAAGGATGGTGCACTTTTCCAGTTGATGGATGAATTGAGAAGTTATAAAGAAATAGAAATCATTGATGATGGCAGTTTTTATATTCATTGATCATCGGTATGATTTAATAAAGAGGGTATGCATAAGATTCTCTTTATCAAAGGTATCATGTTTACATAATTAGATTATGGTAAAATAAATCAATTGCCAAATAAATAGAAAGTGGATTTGTTACTAATATTGATTGGGTGAGATGTGTATACATTATTTTACAAAAATATTAAATTAGACAAAAAAGCGAGCTCCATATTTAGCTTTTAAAGCCGTTGTTTTATGATATTGGAGTCATAATTCAAGAATGGGTTAAAAAGGCTCTATGAAACTATATTGAGGGTTTATGTAGGTTTGAAGATTTTAGGTGCTTTTCGGTTTACTTTTACAAGAATATTCTGAATGTAACAAAGGACTTGTATTGATACATTCGAAAACGCATTAAATCAAGGTTTATAAGGGGGTCGGAATTTATAAAACTTGCCTTTTTTTCACCTGTTCACGTACAATGAAAGAAGGGGAAAGGGGAATGAGCCATTCATGCAAGCAGCCTCTCAAAGAATTAAAAATGTCCAGCCTATACGCCGGTTGAATCACATAGAAAAGATGAAAAAGTCACTATTAAAATATTGCAGCTACAGGGATTATATGATGTTTTCAATCGGGATAAACATCGGGTTACGTATAGGGGATCTATTACAATTGCGAGTGAAAGACATTCTTGAGGGTACACATATTGTCATTGTGGAGCAAAAAACAGATAAAATTAAACGGTTCCTTGTCAATCCTCAACTTCGTAAGGAAGTTAGGAAGTATGTCCGGAAATCGAACCTGAAAAATGAACAGTATTTATTTCCAAGTCGAAAAGGTAATGGTCCAATCACTAGGGTACAGGCCTATCGGGTTCTGAACAAAGCGGCTGAAATGGCAGACATTCCGGATGTCGGTACACATACCCTCCGAAAAACGTTCGGTTATTTGCATTACCAAAAATTCAAGGATATCGCTTTACTGCAGCAAATCCTTAATCATTCCAATCCAAAAGATACGATGATTTACATAGGACTCACACAGGATTTAATGGACGAAACATTAATGGATTTCTATTATTAACTGAAAAGGAAAAAGTACAACTCCTGTATTACTCAGTATTTTTAAATGGATATCACAATCCTTCAATTGGGAGTTATTTCAGCGTAAACATTATTTCGATATAACTGAATGGGTAGATAAAACTTGTATCATTGGTGTGGAGAGCTGAAAGCGGACTTTCGGATTGGAATACGCGCCTTTTGCTAGGAAACTCGGCTTCACTGAGGATTTTGAAAGTTATAAGAGTTTGGCCGGGTGATGGACAGAGTTTTAAATTAACCGAAGGACTACTAAAAAGACTAGAATATATAGTCTTTTTTTCTTGATATCATCGTATTGATTCCTATAAAGCATCATTCGGTTTAGTATATTAGAAACATTTATTTTTCTGAAATTCCGTTGTTTTCCTGTTTTACAAATAATGAAACAGAAAGTTATCAGTAATGAATGGTTGCTGCAAAGTGAAGTTACTATAATGATGTTATGTTAACTATAATCCGTTATTATCCTACTATTAAAGGACTCATTAGATGAACTGCACCTCAATCGTTTGAGAAAATCTCATAATTGTGGTGCAGTACAGAGTGGTTGTGAAAGAATATTGGTAATTAGTTCGGCTATAAGGTACTCATATTCGTCAACTTATCTAGCTCCAAAGGCAAAAAAGCATATTCCCCGTCCTTAATAATCTCACATTTACGAACGGGAACTGGCTGTTTAAAAATAGGCCCGTCTATTACTGTTGTATGGAACTCTCCGCCTTCTCCGCAGGGGTCAATGCCGCGAGCTTCAAGTTCTTTTACGTATTCATAGGTTAACGTTCGACCTAAATCATCCTCTCGCATTCCTAATGATAAATTAACGGTTACGATGAGCGTAACAAATCCTAGATTCATGAATTCCTCGACAGCTTCACGATGATTCATTTCCCATAAAGGCATTCCAAGCTTCAACCCGGCATTCTTCGTAACCTTATCATGCCAACAGCCATGGGCAGGCATGTCCAAGTCTCCTGTTACTAAAACTTCTGCTCCTTGGTCTTTTGCAATTTCTAAAAGGCGCATAAATACTTTTTCATAATCATTCCAACTGGCAGCTGCAGTATATACAGGCAATCCTATTGATTCAGCTTGGGCATGTATGAGTTCCGGAGGCATTCCATGGGATCTGGAACGTTTTCCTTCTTCCTCCAGCATGACAATCAGTCCTACAGCTTCTCCAATCTTCATTGCTTTATAAAGGGCTAAGACACTATCCTTTCCTCCGCTAAAAGAAGCTATGAACTTATGACCGCTAGCACTATTTTTCCAATCGATTAATTCTGCCATTCATATTTCCCCTTTATTCTATTGATTTTTTCCCAATTCATTTTTTATAGAAGCATTTTCTTGACTATATTTGTTTGATTTTATCACGGTTGAAGCCTTCAGATAAGATATTTAATGCATCCTGATACAAAAAAACTGCTTTATAATGAACTGAACAATATAGGATGATTGTTTTAAATCCCTAGTGTACAAAGCTGAAAAGGCATGAGTCGGTGGGGGAACCAATTTATCAACAGATATAAATTAGATGTTTACTCTATGGGTTGTATCCAGTGTTATTTGAATTGGATACAATTTATTTAATTTTCAGTATTGTAATCGCTTTATATAGTTGATATAGTTTAAATTGTATCCAATATCGAAAGGTGGACGCTGAATTGGATAATGAAAATTCTAAAAGAAATAAATCAACAATCGTTAAGAATGTAACGAAAAGTCTTAGGAAGGCGATTTTGAATGGGACGTTGAAAAAGGGGGAGCGACTCATCCAAGAGGAGTGGGCCGATCGCCTAGAAGTAAGCAGGATGCCGATTCGTGAAGCCCTTACACAGCTTCAAATGGAAGGGTTGGTGGAAATGGTCCCTCATAAAGGAGCAATCGTGACACCGATTACCCGGGATGATATTGAAGAAATTTATCATACCAGGTCTCTGCTTGAAGGCCTTGCAGTAGAAAAGTCGCTTCCTTATTTAACAAAGGAGGATAAAGAAAAATTAAAGGGAATTTTGATTGAAATGGAAGGGATTCAGTTATCTGATGAAACCAATGAACATTATATCCATTTGAATGCGGCGTTTCATGAAACCCTCCGAAAAGGGTGCCCATGGCCAAGGGTTCAAAAAATGGTAGAAACGTTGGGTATCTCACCCATTGCGCCGAATTTGCTGATTGATTATTACCCAGAAACGCAACGGGAACACCGGATGATATATGAAGCGGCACTAAGAGGGGATCCTGCAGAACTAAGGGCAGCAGTAGAATTTCACATCTTACGGACTAAGAACAATTTAATTACGTATATGGAGTTGCTGAATACTAAAAATCATCAATAAAAGGAGTGTTAATTGTGTATGATTTCGCAATTGTTGGCGGGGGAATTGTAGGTTTATCGACGGGAATGGCACTTTACCAGCGCTTTCCTAATGCTAAAGTGGTAGTTATTGAAAAAGAGGCTGTTGTTGCAGATCATCAAACGGGCCATAACAGCGGCGTCATTCATTCAGGAATTTATTATAAACCAGGCAGTTTCAAGGCACGGTTTGCCCGACAAGGAAGCAAATCCATGACGGAATTCTGCCGGACGCATGGAATTGAACATGATATTTGCGGAAAGGTCATTGTTGCAACAAAGCCAGAAGAGTTGCCCCTTCTAGATGATCTATTTTCACGCGGTTTGCAAAATGAGCTAGCTATCCAAAAAATCGGTGTGGATGAGTTAAAGGAAATTGAACCACATGTTAATGGACTTGGTGCGATTCGCGTTCCTCAAGCCGGCATCGTCAATTATCGTCAGGTAAGTGAAAAGATGGCGGACATCATCCGAGGCAACGGCGGTGAAATCAAGCTGAATACAAAGGTGGAGAAGATTGACGAGGATTTTGATGAAGTCATCATCGACACGAACAACGGTACAATAAAGGCAAGGATGGTCATTAATTGCGCTGGATTGCACAGTGACCGTATCGCGGCAGCTGCGGGGTATAAAACTGATATGAAAATTGTCCCGTTTCGCGGTGAGTATTTTAAACTGAAGCCCGAAAAACGCTTCCTTGTCAATCATTTAATTTATCCGGTACCTAACCCGAAATTTCCGTTTCTAGGGGTTCATTTTACGCGGATGATTAGTGGGGAAGTAGATGCCGGTCCAAATGCTGTACTAAGTTTCAAACGGGAAGGTTATAAGAAAACGGATTTCAGTGCAAAAGATTTAACTGAAGTTTTAAGCTATAAAGGTTTTTGGAAGCTGGCCAGTAAATTCATGAAGGAAGGGATGGATGAATATGTCCGTTCTTTTAGTAAAAAGCAATTTACGAAAAGCCTGCAGGAATTGATTCCGGAAATTCAAGAAGATGATTTAATCCCTGCACCTGCTGGAGTAAGGGCTCAGGCGTTACAGGATGATGGTAATATGGTGGATGATTTTCATATTATAATAGGGAAACGGACCATTCATGTTTGTAATGCACCGTCACCTGCAGCAACAGCCTCCATAGAAATTGGAAAAGAGGTTGTTAACCGCATCCCGGAACAATCGCACTTATTGGAAGCTGTATTGACACAATAAAATTTGTTTAAGAGAGGAAGATGCTACATGTTCAATGGTAAAACTATTTTCATCGCAGGTCATGCACGATTGCCTCAAGGTATGGCAGCGAAAAGTGTTTTTGAAACATTGACCATCACCGCGGAAGTCGATGCTAAGTATGGGGTTGTCCTGGAAGCTTCCTGTACACTGGCAACAGATCATGGCCGGGAATTCATTGGACGTTTATTAAAAGGAATCAGTTTAAATGATGGTGTTGAGGATGCGATTGAATCGATACAATCTTATTATCGGGGGAAAGCGGCTAATGCATTGATTGCTGCCTTGAAGGATCTGGATCTCCATTTTCAGCAAATTAAAGCAGGAGAAAAAACGAAACTGCCAAGTTAGTAAAATGATTTATCAGAATTATATGTTAAAAGTGTTGACATTTTTACGAAAAAACGTTTTAATGGAATTAAGCCAATATTATGACATTAACACCTTCTGGAAAATACCTTTTTAGAATCGTGTGAAGATCATAATGTTTGGAAACAGGAAAAATAAATCATACATAAACTGCATATTCGCTGTGACTCTATTTGCATAGAGCAGTGAAGTGAATATAAGCCAGTTGTACAGTTGGATCTCTATTTTATTTGAGGTTCATGTGCGACTGGCTTTTTATATTTCCCGTTAACTTTGTCACCTACATTACAAAAAACAGGAGGAATTATTCATGAGCATTGCAGAAAAAAAGAGAGCTAAGTTTGAAAGGAAAACAGAAAAATACGAGGTGAAAGTTCACCCTCAATCCAGCCGTTTATATCATATTGAAATTTCAAAAGAGGCAATTGCCGCTTTTTTAGAAAACGTGTCGAAGGATAATCAGTCTGTTCAGCATCTGGAATACACACCATATGCACGACTCATCATTGCTTCATATCTTCTGGATCAAGTGGGGGAAGAATTTGGCGAAGTGCTTCGGAACATCGTTCATGACCGGGAATCCGGCGGCTTCACCCTCGGCTTGGAAGGTGTCACGGAAAATACAGATGAATATGTAATTTTTGCAACAGCTATTTCATACTTGTTAGGAACTCCGAACCATGATGCCATGTCAGGAAAATATTATGCCCGCTTTAGTGTTCAAGACACGGATAGCAGTGATTCATATTTGCGTCAGGCCTATCGTTTATTTACACTTCATACGGACGGAACCTTTGTTGATGAACCAACGGACTGGTTACTCATGATGAAGATGATCGAACAAAATGCCCGCGGTGGCGAATCACGCTTATTGCACTTAGACGATTGGAAAGATCTTGATAAGTATGTAAATCATTCATTATCAAGCCACAAATTCACGTATAAGGCACCGAAAAGCAAGAACATTGATCAGGAGATTGAAAGATTGACTTTCTTCAATCATAATAACAAACCTGGTATATGTTTTATCGATCAATTCGTTTATCCTGAATCAATTGAACAAGCCAAATACTTACGTGATTTATCCACTTCATTGGAAAACGATGAAAGTGTACTAGAACTGGAACTGCCAGTTGGAGATTTAGTTGTCGTCAACAATATATTTTGGCTTCACGGCCGCGCTGCATTTGAAAAAGATCCGAACTTGAACCGTGAATTACTTCGCCAACGCGGAAGATTCAATCAATAGTTTCATTTTGTAAACCCAATTTTTTTCATCCCCAAATACCATTTGAAGATAAATTCTTTTCAACCGAAGGGTTGGAAAGCAATTTATCTTTTTTTTTGAAAGGATGCATTCTTTTAATTTTATCTCGTCTGAAATTAAGTAAGTAAAACTTCCTAAGTAGGGTACCATCAGGCATATTTCATTACGGTTTTATCATGATGGAGAGAGATTACACCACTTTATAAACAACTAGTCATCTCAATTTCCGTTTAGGAACATACGGATTCAAAAAGATTCATAATGCCCCCATTACCTGCAGCTTATACAGATGAAATGATACGGAGCGAGCAATTTTTGCTTGAAAAAGATGAAAAGAAAAAGCTCGAAATCTATTACGCACCCTTTGAATATGTAAATGAACGGGCCAAAGTGGTGATTGTCGGAATCACTCCTGGATTACATCAAATGAAAAAATCTTATTCTACAGTAATTAATGCAAAAGGGCACATACATTTTGATGAAGAGATCCTGCACGAAGTAAAAAAGAATTCCAGTTTTGAAGGTACGATGAGAAAAAATTTTAATTCAAATGTTAGATGAGCTTGGATTACACACATACTTAAACATATCGTCCGCGCTGGATCTTTTTAACGAAGCAAGTCACCTCGTTCATACTACCTCTGTTTTAACCTATCCAGTTTTTTATAACGGGAAAAACTACAATGGGACAACTCCGAACATATTAAAGACCGAGTTGCTTAAAAAAAATATAATGGAAGGCTTTGCTGCCGAAATAGGTACGATTGAAAGCCCGCTTATTATTCCTTTAGGCGTTAATGTTTCCAAGGTCTTAAACTATTTAGCAGGTCAGAATTATTCAGATTAACAGCATGTTTCTAGGATTTCCTCACCCATCTGGAGGAAATGGTCATCGTCATAAGCAATTTGCAGCAAATAAAGAGCAAATGAAAATGATGTTACAGCACTATTTTTCAAAGGAAATGACCGTTGGTTAAAGACGGGACTGTATGCTCAATAAAACTTATATAGGTGTTAAAGGACAGGAATCATTCGATTAAGAATGCATATTCACCTATTAGTGTTAAAAGTAAATTTAACTATTTACTAGTGCAGTTTTGAAGATTATAATAAGAACAAATGTTCTTTATTGTAGGAGGCATTAACATGGATGAACTAGAGGAATTTTTAAAATCACTTACGATTGAAGAGTTAAAAGTTATTTATGAAGAAGTAAGTGAATCTGATATTAATAAATAAATGAAAAAAATTTGAAATAGAAGAATCTTATTTTTTCATTTCAAGAACTGAATAGTGCGTATGTAAATATTGTTCAATGGTACATAGATATTTAAATTTGTCATTTTTCAACAAAAATGTCTTGTTCGAAAAATTAAAGAATTAAAAAATCAAGGACCGATTAAAGTCCTTGATTTTTTATGGGAAGGACCTTTTAAAAAAACTGGTGGTAATTTTCAGATTAGACGAATGATTTGGAAGTTATGTGAAAAGTGCACCACTTACATCATAATTTTTTATATCGATTTCGATTTTTCTATCAAGTGCTAGGTTTGCCAAAAGGGAACCTATATAGGGGCCCATTGTTAAACCTGAAGCTCCAAGGCCATTGGCTACGATTATTCCTTCCCAGTCAGGCAAAGGACCCATGACCGGAAGGAATCCCGGCGTGAAAGGACGGAATCCGACCCTTGCTTCAACAAACGTACTATCTGTCAAACCGGGAGCGGTTTGCAAGGCTTTATTGAAAACCTCCTGGAGTCCTCCTGCGGTCATTCGAGTATCGAAAACTTCCGTATTTTCGTGAGTCGCCCCAGCAACGATTTTATTATTATCGAAAGCCAAAAGATATTGATCACTGGGAGGCATGACTACAGGCCAGTCATTCGTATTGTCATTAGGCGTTTCCAGATGAATGATTTGAGCCTTTTGGAAGGTGACTTGAAAATTTACGCCGAGTGGCTTCAGTAATTGAGGTGCCCAAGCGCCAGCACAGACAATCACTTTATCGGCAGATATGAATGCATCTCCAAGTGTTACACCTGTCACTTGTGTACCATTATATGTAAGTTCGGCCTCGCCATACATAAGTTTTGCACCGTTTTTTTGTGATGCCCGCAATAAGGAATCACGTAGTGCACGTCCATCCACCCGGGCGGCACCACTGACGTGAACGGCTGCATATTCACTGGAAAGAGGCGGGAATAAGGCACGTGTTTCCTCTGCGGAAAGTATTGTGATCGTCCCGATCTCCGGAGCTTCTTCTTTCCTTTTTGCAGCCCGTTTCTTCATGGCAGTCAGTTTATCTTCATCGGTATGTAAACTTATAGCCCCTACCTGGGCATACCCAGTCTCGGTTTCCCCGTCCCGTTCAAGTTCTTCAATTAAACCGGGATAAAAAGCCGCCCCATTTTTGGCAAGGAGATACCAAGCTTGGTTGCGTCTTTGCGAAATCCACGGGCAAACGATTCCTGCAGCTGCAGATGTTGCCTGACCGATATCTTGTCGGTCAATAATGATCACTTCAACCCCATTTTTAACCAACTGATAGGCGGTGGAAGCTCCCAAAATTCCTGCACCAACTACAATGATTTTTTGCATGATTCAACATCTCATTTCTCTCATATGTATATACGCTTACCACTACTATATCGAAGACACGAAATGATTGCCACAACTGATATTGTAATTTCTTTCACAAAGTTATTTTATCTATAGTGAATATGCTATGATTGATATTGCAAAAGCTTGAAAAGATACTAGGAGGACATATCATGCTAAAAAAACAAATGGAATCATACATATCAAAATCCGTAATTGAAAACAAGGTTGAGTTGTTTAAAGAAGAAAAGGATTATGTAGAAAAGCATAAATTAATCGCTGATGATATCATTTTAGTGGAAAAAGAAAATGCATCCCGTTTTACAGATGCTTATATGGAGCGCAGTAATAAAGAGAGCGAAGAATTAATCTCTGAAGAGAGCTCTGCCTTTTTATCACAACCGATCGAGTATTTGAAAAATAACAAAGATGAGTTCCTTTACTTTGAATCACAATGGTTCGATTTAATCGGTGTTGAGGCACTTTCTTTAGAAGTCGATGATGTTTTTGGTACGTATAACGCGATGTTCGGATTGAAATTCCAGAAAAAAATGGGAGAAGTTTTAAAAACGTATTTAACTAAGGAACTTCAAGCAGAAATTGGTTCGTTCAGTTTAATGTTCAACCAGGGCGACGGACTATGGGATGTGAATGTAGCCTTGGATAACGTAAAAGGATTCCGAGAAGACATGACATTAGAGGAAGCTTTTAATTTAATCTATCATTTTCTTTTTATCCTTGTTCAAACAATCGAGGAAGATATGTAAAACGAGGTGCCGCCATAAATTTTAATGGCGGTTTTTTTATTTCTTGATTTAACCAATGCCCCTGGGCTTTCTTCTGGATTTTAATCGCTGGCTCTGGATATTGATAAAAGGAACTTGAAAGAATTCGTCGAATTGATTAATGATATATACCTTATTTAATAAACATAAATGTTTTGTTTTTAGCAATTTGGATTTTTTGATTTTTGTAAATGAAGTTACATCGGAAGGGGAAGTTATACTTGCTGAAGGAACTGAAAGTTACTCAAGTTACCATTCCATTGCCTTTTAGGTTGGACCATGTCCATTGTTTCCTAGCGGAAGGTGAAAAAGGGTGGACAATCATTGATGCGGGATTAAATAATAGAACGACAAGGGATTTATGGAACCCAATTATCGAAAAACACGATATTACTAATATTATCATCACCCATTATCATCCAGATCATTTCGGTTATGCAGGGACATTACAACAACTAACCGGTGCGGATGTTTGGATGACACAAGTGGATGAACATGCGGGAACTACGTATTGGGAAGCGGATTCGCTGAATCTGCTTAAAGATAATTATAAAGCATGTGGTATG
This sequence comes from Peribacillus sp. Aquil_B1, assembly GCF_022603275.1. Classification (NCBI taxonomy): domain Bacteria; kingdom Bacillati; phylum Bacillota; class Bacilli; order Caryophanales; family Bacillaceae; genus Peribacillus; species Peribacillus sp. Aquil_B1. The sequence continues at coordinate 1,974,374 of NZ_JAKXEE010000001.1, forward strand.
GAAGATGATTTATCCGTGGCCTTATCCAGTGACGAAAGCGGATTCATGCCACAAGTAAAACCCTATCCTACCGTAAATCATCATCTTGAAGAAGGAATGAAACTGCATTTTGGCAAATATGAGTATGAGGTGATTTTCACTCCGGGACATTCTGATGGCCTGATTTCCTTATACAATCAGGAAAAAAGTGTCCTTTTTTCGACAGACCATATATTGCCTAGGATATCTCCAAATATTTCTTATTGGTTTAAAGGTTTCAGCAACCCATTGCAAGAGTTTTTTAATTCTTTGAAAAAAATACAAAAGCTGGACGTCGAATATGTCATCCCTTCACATGGGAAACCGTTTCAAAATGCCAATAAAAGAATTGTTGAATTGTTGGATCACCATCAGGACCGGTTGCATGTTATTCATGAAAACATGAAAGAGCCGATTTCAGTAAATAGTGCTTGCCAGATCTTATTTAGCAATCTATCCATTCACGAGACCAGGTTTGCTGTTGGTGAAACATTGGCACACCTAGAATACCTTTTTTTAAATGACCAATGCAGAAAGTTTAAACGTGATGGCAAATGGTATTATCAATCCATTTGATAAATTGAATGATAAATGATACCGTATCGAAAGTGATTCTAGCTCATAAAACGTCTTGTATTGCAATTTAGCTTATGTTTAGTTTCTCTATGGGGAAGGTGGCGTCAGGAGGGGTATTCGCGGCCTATAACCGCTTCATTGATTGTTAAAGTAAAAACCACCGCCCATCAAACTTTGGGCGGTGGTTTTTTCATTGTCTGGCTCCTAATTGTCCCTTAACTTCGTCCATAATATCTTCAAGGGATGTGACAATTCCTTTATCGTCCTTATAACTAATGTGCTTAGGTTGAAAATGGATCGGTGAATCCAAACCAGCAGCTGCTGAGATACGATATAATCCTTTTCTAAGGGTAACAAGAAAGTTGACCACACGATATTTCTTTTCATCAATGACAAGTGCCTTTTGCAGTTCCGGATCAGTCGTTGCTACCCCGACAGGACAAGCATTGGATTGACATTTCATCGTCTGGATACAACCTATCGCAATCATGAAACCTCGAGCTATGTTAACAAGGTCTGCTCCCATGGCTAGAGCTATCGCTATTCTATCAGGTGTGAACAATTTGCCGGAGGCGATAATTTTAACCCGATTGCGGACACCGTATTTTTCCAAAGTCGAAACTAAAATTGGCAAAGCGGATTTTATAGGTAATCCTACGCTATCAATCAATTCCTGATAAGAAGCACCCGTGCCGCCTTCACCGCCATCCAATGAAATGAAATCCGGACCTTTCCCGGATTCTTTCATGTAGCTAGCAAGCTCTTCAACACTGTCATTCCCGCCGATGACCATTTTGATGCCGACGGGGATGCCTGTATGTTCCCTGATTTTTTCGATAAAATCGCACATGGATTTTACGTCATTGAATTGATGAAACCGATTCGGACTATCAATTGCTTTGAACGGAACGACTTTGCGGATCTCAGCGATTTCCGGATTCACTTTTTCAGCATCGATATGACCTCCGCGGGTTTTGGCCCCCTGAGCCAATTTGATTTCAAATGCTTTGATTTCGGGTATTTCACTTTTTCTTTTTAACTCATCCCAATCCATTTCGCCGGTACTATCACGAACCCCAAACATGGCTGGACCGATTTGCATGATTATATCCACACCGCCGATTAAATGATAAGGAGATAGTCCGCCTTCCCCTGTATTCATCCATGTGCCTTTTGCTGCAGCCAAACCTTCAGAAAGGGCAGTGATTGCGTTCTTCCCTAAAGAACCATAACTCATGGCGGACATGCCGATAAGCCCTTTTAATCGAAAGGGATTTTTGGTGTTTGGTCCGATGATCACGGCATCCTCATCATCCAATAAGAACGCAGAGGAAACTTCATCTCCCCATTTTTCTTCTCGCTGTGAGAAAAGCGGGTCTTTCACTAGAATGTATCTTTTAGTTGTCACTTTTGTTTCTCGATCGTATTTTTCTTCTTCGGCCAATTTTGGAAACATGCTATTTTTAACAAAGAAGCCTTCTTCATCAAAATCCCGTTTTGAGCCAAAACCTATGACATCCCGTAAATATTTTGAACTTTTCACCATATGTTCATAGTCATCACGGGAAAAGGGCTTTCCTTCGTTGTCACTGTTAAACCAATATTGCCGCATTTCAGGCCCGATTTTTTCCAGAAAGTATCGAATTCTCCCAAGCACCGGGTAATTCCTTAATATTGCATGATGCTTCTGCATGCGATCAAAGAAAATCATATAAAGTAATAGTAAAACTAAAACGATGATAATGATGAAAATAACGGTAAACCCAAGGATAATTAAAAGATTTGCAATGCCACTCATTCAATCCCTCCTGATATGCAAAAAAATCATGTATTTTTAATCTACTCGGTAATTCGATCAATTATACAGAATTCCAATGCAATGCTTAATTTAATAGGGATGGAATGAAAAAATTTAAATAGCTAGTATGGTTCTCGCGATATCTTTCAACTTCTCCTTTTTGATCGGCTTACCCAAATGGCTAACTGCAAAGTTATGGCATCATGCAGCACCTGTGGATTATATCCGGTAATTTCCTTGATTTTTTTTAATCGGTATATAAGGGAATTACGATGGATATACATTCTTTTTGCACATTCCCCGATATTTAGGTTGCTAAGGAAAAATTGTTGCAGTGTCTCTATCAACTTTTCGGATAAGCTGCCTAGAATTCTTTCCTGAAATTGTTGTTTCGTCCGCTCATCTATCCTTTCCAATAGAGCTTTTGTTTCCACATCAGTATATCTGGTTAAATCTTGATTGGCTTCACCTAGTAAAAGTGCGGTTTCAGCTTCGCGGAAAGAGTGGACTATGTATGATTCCTCTTCCACTATAGAGCCCAAACCGATTCGTATAACAAAGCCTTTTGCTCTTAATTGCTTGATGGCTGTATCCAGTCTTTTGTTAATGTTATTTCCGCTTAGCGCCGTAGTGAGAATGAAAACCCGATTCACATTCAGGAACCCAGCAATGGACTGTTGGGTGCCAAAAATAGTTTCAGTCATTTGAATCAGCTCATTCTTATTTAATGGATTTAATTTCATTTCCATCACCCCCACTTGATAGGGAGGTTCTAATTTCATTCCAATCAGTTCAAGTCTCTGATCAATCGAATGCTGATTGATATCTTCCTTTAATAAGTCTTCAAAGACCAATTCTTTCAAGTGTTGTTTCCATTCGAGTTGTTCCGCCATAAAAGCTTGATGAAGCATCATTTCCGTTATCATTTTCACCAATTCACCGAATTCCAAAAGTTCAGTCGGATCTCCGGTGATCCCGATGACGCCTATAATTACATTTTGAAAATTAATAGGCAAATTAATCCCAGGAAGGACACCCACCCATTGATGACGATCATTTTCGTGAATGATCAAAGGCTTTCCCGTTTTCAATACTTCGATTGCTCCTAAATGCAATTGGTCGATGCGTTCATGATTTCCGGAAGCGATGATGGTTCCTTTATCATCCATAATATTAATATTTCTGTTAAGTCTATTAGTGGTTTGTTTGACAATTTCCATTGCAATTTCTTGGGTCAGCATTGAAGTCATCCTTCTAGAGTTATTTTATTTTCTAACAGAATGGTAATCATATTTCATGCAAACAAGCTAGGATTTTTCATGTAAAGGGGGATTGTCGATAGATTAAGTCTTTAGCTATCTTATACTTTAGGAAAATGGGAAAATAACAGAAAACTTTCCAAAAGATCATTTTTTCTATATAGTATAGCCAAAAAAATCAAATATGTCATACTAATTTTCGTTTAGAATGAACGATGATTAAAATATTTCCGAAGATTATAATTAAATTGATATAAAAATATATTCAAAGGGGGGCCCTGGGCATGAAAATCGTTATTGCACCAGATTCCTATAAAGGAAGTTTGTCAGCATCAGAAGCTTCCAAAGCAATCGAGCGAGGAGTCAGGAAGGCGCTGCCGGATGCGAAGACTGTATTGGTTCCTGCAGCGGATGGCGGGGAAGGTACGATGGATAGCCTAGTTGCAGCTACAAATGGGCGAAAAGTTGAAGTGACCGTTAAAGGACCTTTACTTGAAGATGTTCAGGCAGCATATGCAATTTTGGGCGATCAAAAAACATGTGTGATTGAAATGGCCAGTGCATCCGGTCTATGCCTAGTCGATCCAGATGAGTTGAACCCATTGATCACTACTACATACGGGACAGGGGAGCTTATTCAAAAAGCATTGAATGAGGGCTGTCGAAAGTTCATTTTAGCCATTGGTGGAAGCGCTACCAATGATGGCGGTGTTGGAATGCTTCAGGCTTTGGGAATGAGGGTGTTTGATGAAGAGGGTAAACCGCTGGGATTCGGAGGTGCCGAATTATTGCGGATATCAGAAATTAATACGGATGATTTTGATTCCAGAATAGCAGATTCCGAATTTTTGATTGCCTCGGATGTCCAAAATCCATTAGTCGGTCCCGATGGGGCATCAAATGTATTCGGACCTCAAAAAGGGGCGACTCCTGACATGGTTGAAATGCTTGATAAAGCTTTATCATCATGGGCTGATTTAGTGGAAATCAAAACAGGCATACACTTGCATGATAAAGCAGGTGCTGGTGCTGCAGGTGGAATTGGTGGAGCATTTCAAGCCTTTTTCCGTGCAGAAACAAAAAGGGGCATCGATATTGTGATGGAGTATACGAAACTGGGTGAAAAATTGTCCGATGCCGATTGTGTCTTTACCGGTGAGGGCCAAATCGATTTCCAGACTGCTTCAGGCAAAACACCAATGGGAGTTGCACAAGAAGCTAAAAAGCAAGGTATTCCCGTATTTGTTTTGGTTGGATCGATCGGAACAGGTATTGAAGTTCTATATGATCATGGAATAACTAGTGTTCATAGTTTGGTGAACGCTCCTATGCCTTTAAAGGAAGCTATGGAAAGAGGAGCTGAATTGTTGGAAGCTTCAGCAGAACAAGTAATGCGGACTTTTTTGACAGCGATCAAAAAGAGGGGGTAATCATATGTTATTTATTGTTTTGGCCATTGGTGTGTTCTTAATTGTTTTCGCGACAACTAAATTCAAGCTGCATCCGTTCTTATCGCTTTTATTAGGCACTTTATTTGTGGGTTTTGCTTCTGGAATGCCTCTGGATCAGATTGTTGAGAATATTAATGGCGGTTTTGGCGGACTGATGACGAGCATTGGACTTGTCATCGTTTTCGGTACAATAATCGGAACCATTTTGGAAAAGGCCGGGGCCGCATTGCGAATGGCCGAAGTCGTATTGAGGATTGTCGGTCCTAAAAGGCCGCAGCTTGCCATGAGCATGATTGGCTTTATCGTATCCATACCCGTTTTTTGCGATTCAGGTTTCGTTATTTTATCGAGCTTGAGAAAAGCATTGGCAAGACGCGCAAAAGTAGCGGTTGCTTCCATGTCAGTTGCGCTTGCAACCGGTTTGTATGCGACACATACACTTGTGCCTCCAACTCCAGGGCCAATTGCGGCAGCCGGGAATATCGGAGCGGACGGATACTTGGGGACCGTCATTTTGATAGGTCTTATTACGGCCATTCCAGCTGCACTTGCTGGTTATATATGGTCCATGAAAGTAGCGACCAAGATTGATGTTGAAGATGACCGAAGTGACCTGGATTACGATTATGATGAAATTGTCCGTTCATTCGGCAAGATGCCTTCTGCCTTTCAATCATTTTTACCGATCGTTTTACCGATTGTCCTGATTGGTGCCAGCTCTGTATTAACGCTCTTTGGTACAGAGGGCAGTATCGCCGTATTTTTCGTATTCTTGGGCCAGCCGGTCATCGCATTGCTCGTCGGAGTAATATCAGCTCTGACATTGCTGCCTAAGTACGATGAAGAAACATTGACAAACTGGGTAGGAGCAGCATTATTGGATGCCGCGCCCATATTATTGATCACCGGTGCGGGCGGAGCATTTGGTACCGTCATTAAAAATACAGGGATTGCAGATATCATCCAAAGTTGGGATATGGGCAGCATCTTTAGCGGGTCCTTGTTCCTGTTGGTCCCGTTCCTAATTGCTGCTGGGTTGAAAACAGCCCAGGGATCTTCAACAGCATCCCTGGTCATCACTTCATCTTTGATAGCCCCCATGCTTCCAACATTGGGTATTGAAGGAGCCGTTCCACTTGCACTGGTAGTCATGGCTGTCGGTGCAGGTGCGATGACTGTAAGCCATGTAAATGATAGCTTCTTCTGGGTGGTCACCCAATTTAGCGGGATGAAAGTGACGGATGCCTATAAAGCTCAAACGATGGCAACCTTAATACAAGGTGTAGTCACGATTATCACGACGATGATTTTATGGGTCATTCTCGTATGATATTAATAATGGAAAAAAGGAGAGGCGTGAAACGCTTCTCTTTTTTATGCTTTAAATTAAATATATTTTAATTTTTATGGTGTTGTAAGAACTAAAATAGTGTATGATGCATAGTATAAGGTATGGTGTACGTCACATAGTATAGGGAAGAGGTGATTGGATGAGCACTTTACTGAATTCATTAACCACTGAGCTGCGCAGAGGCACTTTGACGTTAGCTGTTCTGAGTCAGCTCAAAACCCCTCAGTATGGGTACTCGCTTGTCCAGCGTTTAGAGAAGTCAGGAATTACCATTGATCAAAGTACTTTATATCCTTTACTTCGCCGCCTGGAAAAACAAGAATTGGTGACCAGCAGCTGGGATACTTCTGAAAGTAGACCGCGCAAGTACTATTCTTTAAGTGATTATGGGGGAGAGATCTTCACTCAGTTAAAGGAAGAATGGGAAAAAACTTCTCAAGAGCTTTATATATTATTAAAAGGAGAGGGAGAAGATGGAGCTGATTGAACTTTATATTCAAGAAGTGACCCGCAGGCTGCCTGAAAAAAACCGGGAGGACATAGGGCTGGAGCTTCAATCTACAATCGCAGATATGCTTCCGGAGAATCATACGGAGCAAGACGTGAAAGCGGTTCTTTTAAAATTAGGTGATCCGGTTACACTGGCAAGTGGTTACCGAGATCGGCCGATGCATCTGATTGGACCGCGTTATTATGATGTCTATATCAGTCTGTTGAAAATGATTTTACCAATCGCTGCAGTCATTTCGCTGATCGCATTAGTAGGGGATAATCCGTTCCGGGATACGGAATATACGATTGTGGACGCAATTTTAAAAATAATCGGGAAAGGGATTGCAGGCATCATCAGTACAAGTATCCAAGTGTTTTTCTGGTTAACGCTTTCATTTGCCATTGCAGAACGATTGGATACTTCAAAAGACCAGTCACCTTTAACAAAAAACTTGAAGCCATGGACACCGGAAAACCTAAAAGATATTCCGAACATTTCAAAGATAAAAGCGGTTCCTATGATCGAGGTTTTTGCTAGTTTGTTAGGCCTTTCTGTATTCGCAGCCCTGTATTTCAACGCAGCAAACCTCCTAGGGGTTTATGAAAAAAGAAATGGCAGTCTCATTTTCGTGACACCTTCTTTTAATCAAGATGTATTGAATTCCTATTGGCTGCTGGTATCTTGCGTCGTTATCATCGGGGTGCTCTTGGCGATTTATAAATTATTTTTAAGACAATGGACCCTGAAATTAGCTATATTCCATGCTATATACCAGCTGTTGTCCACTCTGACCTTCATCATCATCATCAGTAATCCTAATTTATTGAATCCCGAATTCATTGCCTACCAAAAAACACTATTTTCAATCGATGATTGGAAAACATCGATTTACTGGGGGCTCATACTCATCTCCATCTTTTTTGCCGCCTACGATTCCTATCAAGGCTTCCGTAAGGCAAAAATTCGTTAAGGCACAGCAACCTAGCTGTGTTTTTTTGATTTTAAAGTCCCATGATGTAAAAAGATTTATCAAAGGGAAAACAGAAAAACACCTCATATGTCATATAGTTTTTAACGAACTATACAACATATGAGGCGTTATATTTAAACCAGCATTTATTGAACTGCATCAAACTGATTGACTTTCCAAGTGGATCCGGACTTATAAAAGGTAACCGTTCTTTTTACTGACTCACCGTCGACTGTAGGTACAGTTAAATTGTATGACCTAACGTTTTGTTTTTGATAGACCAATTTAATTTTTGCTTTTTTCCACTCTAACATGCTAAATCCGTCTCCGACTGGACGGGCTAATTTCCCTTTATGGGTAATGTAATTATATTTGGTCAGCCCTTTTTCAACTGCATTATTAGTAAATGTCTCTGCTAAGTAGGTTGTCAATTTATCTTTTGTATTAAACTCTTGGCAAAGGTATGAATACTCTGTCCCTTTATAATTGAAAGTTTTTTGTGAACATGAACGGGTTTTATAACCATGTAAAGCATTCCAAAAATGCTTGCTGGCATTATCGGCTATCTTTAATGCATTTGCATCAGACAAATTCTGTGATGTCGTTTTTGCGGTAACCTGACCACTTAGAGTGAAAATTAAAATAATGGATAATAGCATACCTAAAAATTTTTTCATAATTAATCTCCCCAATCCCTAATAGGATACTTATGTAACGAAAGTTTAATAAATATTACAATTGTTACATTTATATTACAACATGATTGGCGCAAGTAAAAGAGAAATCTTGTTAATTTTTAAATATAATTTTAGTTTTCCATAAAATATACATAGTTTGTTCATTTTATTCTTTTTGAAAGCGGCGTAGTAAATGAATGTCACTACTGTTACATACTTCATATTCCACGAACTGGACTATTTAAAACCCAGCAGTTCATTCTTTTTTAATGACGGGACAAGTTCATTCATTATATTTTCATTAATATCAAGATATGTACAAAGATCTTGAATTTCCCGGGCAGCGCCTAAAAATAATAAAATATAAAGGTTTGACAAACTTTCCAATCCTACCGTATTATAAATTATATACTTGAATACATTCTCCAAAGGGGAGTAGCTTTTACAACAACGTCGTCATTACGGAGCTCTATGCTCTCGGTGTTGTTGGCAGCATATTGTTGTTAGCCAGACCTTACCTATTGGTAAAGGTCTATTTTCTTTTATTGAACCTTTACCAAAATGGTAAAGGTTTTTTTGTAGTCCAGATCATGTAACCCTTACGGAAATGTATAAACATGTGGGTTTAGTAGAAAAACAAATAAATATAAATGGAGTGTATTAGTTGATACTGAGAAAATCTTTGTTACTTTTAGGGATAGGTTCTGCACAAATAGATTTAATCCTTCCGAAAAATACGTATAAATCTGGTGAATGCATAAATGGGTATTTCTTGATTAAGGGCGGTACCCTTACGCAAAGAATAAGGAGGATTGAATGTGATTTGATTATGGATACACATTCTACCGGAATGGAAGAAATCCTTAAAACGAGCACCATTTTGTCTTCAAGGGAGATAAATTCAGGGGAAAGCAATGAAATTCCTTTTAACTTTTGTCTGCCTATATTGAAGGAGCCTTATAAACGAGGGGTTTCCTACCGCCTTAAAACAAGACTTATCCTTGATAAAGGGATAATAGGCAAGGATGATGACTGGATTTTAATTGATTCTGAATAAAAGTGAAATTGGAGTTGGGAACATGAATGTCTTGAAATTTACAGAGCAGGCTATGGATTATTTGCAGGAATTTTTATTATTGAGGCTTTTTATATTGGCCTTACTGTTATTGGCCGTTTATTGTATTTTAAATAAAATGGTTGAATGGTTCTTTAAAAGATCTAATTTTTTTGTGGAAGAAGTTGAAAGAACGATACAGGGAGTTACCCGGTCTGCTCTTAGATACGGCATGGCAGGACTTTTCCTCATTTATCTGATTGGACAGTTTATTGACATAAAGGGAATCATGGCTGGAGCTGGGATTGTAGGGGTCGTTATCGGATTTGCTGCTCAGCAAATGCTTAAGGATATCTTATTGGGATTTGTAAGGCTTTCAGATAATGAATTCCGGGTGGGGAATTTCGTTACATTTAATGGGACAAGTTCGGGGACAATTGAAGAAATAGGTATCCGGTTCATGCAGATCCGGGAATGGTCAGGAAAATTGCTGACAATCCCTCACAGTGAAATCAGGACAATTCAAAATTTTAATAAAGGGAGAATGCGAATCATTGAGCGTATTACTGTAAGCTATCAAGAAAATCCAGAAAAGGTAAAACGGCTGTTGGAGGATATATGCATGATCTGTAATGAGAAGTATGGTGAAACCCTTCTAAGGCTAGAGGATGGTACACCTGAAGAGGATTTTAGATACATCGGCATTACGGATTTAAATCCGAATTTAAAATTTGTTGGATATGAACTATGCATAGTGGGACTTGTGAAACCTGATGATTACTTTGAAACATCGAGGAGTGTGCGGTTTGAAATGATGACTGCTTTACATGAGCATCAAATTCTAATGCCATCTTCCCATTTGCTTGTACAGGGCAATCCTATTCAAGAACGTATATGGGAGAACTGAAAAGAAGAAACACAATTGCCTGAGGTATTCCAGGAATTATCAAGAACGAATGATGGTGAGTGTGAGAAAGGGCCGAAATTAGTGGAAGTGCTCGGGAACTTTAGGATATTAAACGGCTTCTTTTAAAGAAAGTATTCGAACGTTGATTGGACCGTATTGCCGTCGCTTTCAGCAGGCGGTCCGCCCTTTGCGCCTGTGAGGTCTCCTTTGGAGTCGCATACCCAGCAGGAGTCTCAAACTCCCGATCCAAAAAAAATTCTGGAGGCAACTAGCTTTTTTTCGAGTTTGTCTCCAGTCTGTGGCTTTCTTTAAAAGGAGCCTATTTTTTATGCGAGAAACTGCACAAACTTTTCTAAAAAATGGATGTATTTTTAAATTTTACCTTGATTTATCAGATTGAATAGATTATTATCAAATTAGCATAAAATGGAAGGGTGACCTTTAAACAATGATCATTTAATCCTATTCTTTAAAGAGAAAAAATGCGTGCTAAATACGAACTTTTTTTCTGGATAGGATTAGTCTGTACTAAAATACAAACAAAGATCATTGTGTTCCGTCCATTAGGAATCTTTTGGTTTGTTAATTTTGTATTGTACTGCCTCCTGTCCAGAAATTTCACAGGAGGTTTTTATATGGAAAAAAACACGTCCGTATCATTAAGTAATAAGGAACCTAACATTTTTAAAAATCGTGTATTCCGGGCCATTATCTTTTCAGGCTTGTTTTTACAAATAGGGATATGGGTACGGAATTTTGCTGTTTTGTTATTCGTCATGGAAAAGACAAACGGGGATGCCTTTGCCATTTCGATGATATCAGTAGCGGAATTCGCTCCCATCTTTATTTTTTCATTCATTGGAGGGACGTTTGCGGACCGCTGGAGTCCGAAAAAAACGATGGTTTGGTGTGATATATTAAGTGCAATATCCGTATTTGCTGTGCTAATCTCGCTCATCTTTGGCAGTTGGAAAATGGTTTTCTTCGCCACTTTGATTTCGGCGATACTTTCTCAATTTTCTCAGCCATCAGGCATGAAGCTATTTAAGATGCATTTGCCTGAAAGTCAAATTCAGACAGGGATGTCCGTTTATCAGACCGTCTTCGCAGTATTTATGGTTTTAGGCCCGATTCTCGGGACATTTGCCTTCCAATCATTTGGGATAAACATATCGATTGCGATTACTGGCCTGGCGTTTTTACTTTCAGCTGGAGCACTCGCCTTTCTTCCAAAAGATCGTAAACTGAATGAAGAGACAGCAAAAACAACGTTATGGCAGGAAATGAAAAGCGGAGTGAGCTATGTGTTGCGAAAAAAAGAACTAAGTTTGCTTGGATTATGTTTTCTGGCAGCCGGGCTTGGACTGGGCTTCATTCAGCCGCTTTCTATATTCCTTGTTACCGAACAACTGGAACTTCCCAAGGAAAATTTGCAATGGTTATTTATGGTGAATGGATTTGGCATGATTTTAGGCGGAGCTGGGGTGATGATTTTTGCTAAAAAAGTGGCACCTCAGAGATTATTAGCTTTCGGAATGCTTGTGAATGCCATTGGATTAGCGGTAATGGGGCTTTCAACAAATCTTTGGATTACACTTACAGCTGAGTTCTTTAATGGGCTAATGCTGCCTTGTATTCAAATCGGGATTAATACTTTGATATTACAGAGGACCGAAGGTGAATTCATCGGAAGGGTCAATGGAATCTTAAGCCCGTTATTCACAGGATCGATGGTGTTGACCATGAGTGCAGCAGGCGTGCTGAAAGAGCAATTTTCACTCGTCGCCATATTTGAAACAGCCGCTTTCTTTTTTATTCTAGGGATGTTTTTCATATTGCCATTGTACAATCAAAAGGCCGAAACAAAACCCCTGGAAATTCAACCGTAGCCATAAGAAAAGCAGCCAATTTTGGCTGCTTTTCTTTTTTCCTGCTGACTGTTATTGCAACTAACATAATCTGGATTGACAATTATTTTAGTGTACTGGTTAATACTAAAAAAGGGCTTTTTGGTACTTACGCATGTAATTTTCAAAAGTCGGTGAATAGCTTAAATGAAAAAGGAGAAAAGTTAATGATCCTTAAAGATATATTGAAAGAAGCGATAAACTGGGATTTGCCGAAGGACGTTGAACATATATCCATCGCAGGTGTAACCGATAACTCTAAAGAAATAAAAAAGGGTTACCTTTTTGTTGCCGTAGCCGGATATAAGTCAGATGGCCATAATTACATTAAAGATGCAATTCGTTTAGGGGCATCAGCTGTGATTGGTGATCGCGATATGAAGGGATTGGAAGTTCCTTATTTACGAGTGGAGAACAGCCGTAAAGCATTGGGGCTAATCGCCAAAAGGTTTTATGGAGATCCAAGCAAACAAAAAATAATGATAGGAATTACGGGTACAAATGGAAAAACCACAACGAGTTATATGCTTCAGCAAATATTGAAAGAAAATGGGGTAACCTGTTCCGTCATTGGTACGATACAGCATATTATCAATGGAAACAAAGTCGATTCCCATAATACGACTCCAGGTAGCATGGAGTTGAATTCCTTACTGGCTGCAAGTAGGGACATGGTTGTCATAATGGAAGTTTCTTCACATGGATTAGCTCAATACCGTTTAGAAGGAATTGAATTTGATTTCTGTGTCTTCACGAATTTGTACCATGACCACCTTGACTTCCACGGTACGATGGAGGATTATTTCCTGGCAAAATTACTTCTTTTTGAAAAATTGAAACCTAATGGACTTGCAATCATCAATGGGGATGATTTCTGGGGAGAAAAACTACAAGAATATTTACAGAAAAAAAATGTAAGTGCCTATGTATTTGGAAAATCCAATCGCTGCGATTTAACCATCACCAATTATAATACTGCAACAAGCCCCTTTATTTTATTGAATGAGAATCATGACTTTGTGAAAATTGAGTTACCTTTACCAGGACTTCATAATTTATATAACGCAACTGCTGCCTATTCCGTAGCGAAGATGTTTCCAATTTCAAAAGAGGAAATTCTCACTTCATTGAAACAATTTTCCGGTGTGCCTGGAAGGTTTGAAATGTATAAGAAAGAATATGGACCGACAATCGTCATTGATTATGCCCATACTGCAGATGCCATACATCACATGCTTCAAACTGCCAAAGAATGCGGGGCGAAAAAGATTTATCATATCTTTGGTTTCCGGGGTGGACGAGATACAACCAAAAGGGCAGAAATGGTTAGAGTATCATCGGATCATAGTGATGTTTCGATTTTGACGATGGATGATCTGAATTCGGAGGGAATGGAGGGGATGGAATCGTCACTAAATAAACTGCAAAGCGATTACTCTGCTGGAAATGGGAAGGTTATTCCAGATAGGACACTTGCTATACAGGAGGCGATACAAGCTGGAAAGGAAGGGGATTGGATTATCATTACAGGAAAAGGAATAGAGAGGTATGAACAAAATTTCGGACTGCCTACTATTTCTGACAAAGAAACGGTATTATATCTGCAAAATAAAGACGAAGGGGATTTTATCGGTTATTTTGATCAATAGTTTGATTTTAACGAATGCTATTATAAAGGGCTAATACGACCATTCCATTAGTCAGCAATAGGTTATTGATATGGTGGTAATTAACATTGTAACATATGAGGAATTCAGGTATTATAATAATACAAGCTGCACTGTTCGTAATGATAATAAAGTTTTAACCTTTAAGCTGTAATAGGGAGTTTTATATTGAAACAGGAATGTTATGCCTTGTCACTGACTTGGACAACAGGATTATTTCTGCAAACACCCACTTTGAGGAGTGGTGGTTTAAAACCTTCTTACTGAATACGGCAATGGCGGCTTATATCTTTAAATGTTGAAGCCGGTCTCGGTCCGAGGCCGGTTTTTTGCTGTTTTCAAATACCGTACAATAGGAATTCTATGTACCGTTTTGATTTATTTTCACAGCCCTTTACAAATCCAGTGTAGGTTGCTTTGCCTTATTACATTTTCTAAAGACATTTACTCTTGTTTTGTATACCGGTTGGCATAACTTGAAGCGACGAAAGCGTTGGGTTTGATTTTCGGTTCCACGCCCATTGATTCCATCCTAGCTACCATTTCTTTTACAAACTCACTGGTTTTGTTCCGCTTTCCAATCCCGATATCAATATGCCCTTCCATTGTGAACGTTGCCCCTTGGTATACAGCAGGCAAGACTATATCAATTAATTGATTTTTTCTTTCTTCCGTAAACAGTGCTACAATCTCTTCTGTCAACGACAATTCTTGGGAAATACGTTCATGTAAATGCAGCATCCTTCTGGGAATCATCACTTTTCTTATACAGCCCCATACACCTTTTCCTACCTGCCTTATCACGATGCCTGTAATGAAAACAGTATGTTTTTTATGTACTTGTGAATCTGTACCGACCATTAATCGATAGTTACCGGAAGGGTTTAATTTCATGAACTCAACAATATGAACGAATACCTCTTCAAATGACATGTCTTTTTTCTGAAGATTTTGAAATGGGATGTTATGAAATGGATATTGCTTCATATTTTGCACCCAACCTTTCCCCGGATATAATCAGATTATTAAATCTCATGCCGCTCATATCACATCATATGAAAAAGTTCCTTGTTTCGTGCTGTGAGAAGAACCCGCCTTCTAATGAAGATGCAATCATCATTTAACGTTTTGGTTTCTTCTATTTTAAACAAAAAAGACTGCAAAAGGAGGTCTTTCTTCATGTTATAACAATATAAGGTTGATTGGAGCGGAAGTGCGAGACTCCTGCGGGAGCAGCGGTACAGGTGAGACCCCACAGGCGTTTACGCCGAGGAGGCTCACCGACCGCCCCGCGGAAAGCGAGCATCTGGAGGGAAAATCAACCACACCGCACTACTTGGTAGTTTCGCTTTAAAAACAACAATCTTTACGAAAAGAGCCTATAACAAAGATATTGAAGCCCAGGTATTCGAGACTCCTGCGGAATAAGCGCGTGCCTGGAGTGAAAATTATCGGATAAATATTACAACTGTAAACAAACTTAATTATTATTGTCGTGTTTATCTACAATCAGGAAGAGAAGCTTAAGCATTAGGCTTCTCTTTTTTTGTATGGGGATATTTCGAAAAGTTAATGGAGGTATCTTTGGTATATCTCCTGCCATAACTGAAATGTTAAACAAGCTTGGGACTATACCTCTCCTAAGTAAACCACATTAACATTCAATTTATATAAGAAAAATGAGATAAAATTATTAAATTTTAGCCAAAAACGGCTTCAAATTATACACATTTTATAACTTACAAAAAAGTGTGTGATGTTTTCTGACATAAACAAAGAAATCCTACGATTATAAGAGTAAAATAAACGAATATTCAATTAATAAAGTATTGGAGAGATGAAAAATGAAAATATCTGAATTGAAAAAAAGCGGTCATGCTCCGTCGTTATTAGCTTCATTCCTTTATTTTGATATCAGTTTTATGATTTGGGTATTATTGGGTGCACTAGGTGTCTATATTACACGGGATTTCGGGCTTTCCCCAGCTGAAAAAGGCTTGATTGTAGCTATTCCGATTTTGGGAGGCTCGTTTTTTCGAATCGTCCTTGGTTTTTTGACTGATCGCATCGGTCCGCGGAAAACAGCAATCGGCGGGATGCTTGTTACGATGATTCCGCTTTTTTGGGGGTGGTTATTCGGAGAAACTTTAGCCGAGCTTTATTTAATTGGGATTTTGCTCGGAGTGGCAGGTGCAAGTTTTGCTGCAGCACTTCCTATGGCTAGCCGCTGGTACCCCCCGCATTTGCAGGGTCTGGCGATGGGCATTGCGGGAGCCGGTAATAGCGGAACTCTTTTTGCGACATTGTTTGGTCCGCGTATTGCAGAGTCTCTTGGCTGGCATAACGTTATGGGATTGGCATTGATTCCTTTAACCATCGTGTTTGTCATTTATATTTTAATCGCAAAAGATGCACCATCTCAACCAGCTGCAAAACCACTCAAGGAATATTTCAACGTATTTAGAATAAGGGATACGTGGTATTTCTGTATTCTTTACAGTGTAACTTTTGGAGGGTTTGTCGGGTTTACTAGCTTTTTAAGCATCTTTTTTGTTGATGAGTATGGGTTAACACGAATAAGGGCTGGCGAATTTGTTACATTATGTGTCATCGCTGGAAGCTTCTTTCGTCCCGTCGGAGGATATATTGCCGATAAAATAGGCGGAGTTAAGTTGCTTATGTTTTTATTTATCGGACTCACATTATGTATGTTTGGGATTAGTTTTCTTTATTCCCTTACTGTCGTTACCATCCTGCTGTTCATCGGAATGCTATTTCTCGGTATGGGCAACGGGGCTGTCTTTCAGTTAGTTCCACAGCGATTTTCTAAAGAAATTGGTTTTATCACAGGAATTGTAGGAGCTGCCGGAGGTGTTGGCGGATTCTTGGTTCCAAACATACTAGGATCGTTAAAACAGATTACTGGCACATATTCTACAGGATTTTTAGTATTTTCCGCAGTTGGAATAGTGGCGTTGCTTATCCTGGGCCTAGCTCAGCTTTCATGGAGAAAAACGTGGGTACTCGGAAAGAATTCAGTTAAGGTTTAAAACTTTGTTTACTAATTTACAAGCTTGATACAGTACTTGTTTGGGGGGATAAAATGTTTAAACAAAAACTTGTCCTTATAGGAAACGGAATGGCGGGATTACGCTGTGTTGAGTCAATTATCAGGAATGATCCGGCTGCGTTCGAGATTACTATTTTAGGCAGTGAACCACACGTCAACTATAACCGAATCTTATTGTCGACTGTGCTCCAAGGCAACACTTCTTTTGAAGATATTACGATAAATGATCGAAACTGGTATGCAAAGAATAATATCCAATTGTTCACAGGGGAAACGGTTGTGAAAATTGATAAAGAGACTCGGAAGATAAAAACGGACAAAGAACGGGAAGTTTACTACGATAAGCTAATAATTGCCACAGGTTCTGTCCCGTTTATTCTTCCTGTTACCGGAGTTGATAAAGAAGGCGTCATTGCATTTCGGACGATTGAAGATTGCCAAAAGATGATTGAAACTTCACACAAACATAAAAAAGCAATCGTCATCGGAGGCGGTTTATTAGGTTTAGAAGCAGCGAGAGGGCTGTTAAACCTTGGGATGGATGTGCATGTCGTTCATATTGCTGACCATTTAATGGAAAGGCAGCTTGATTCAAAGGCATCACTTTTGCTGCAAAAAGAGTTGGAAAATC
This sequence comes from Peribacillus sp. Aquil_B1, assembly GCF_022603275.1. NCBI lineage: Bacteria > Bacillati > Bacillota > Bacilli > Caryophanales > Bacillaceae > Peribacillus > Peribacillus sp. Aquil_B1. Next base: position 1,992,203 of record NZ_JAKXEE010000001.1, read on the forward strand.
AGGGAATGAACTTTCTTTTAAAAAAGGAAACACAGGAGATAATCGGCAACGAACGTGTAGAGCGCGTCCGTTTTAAAGATGGAACGGAGCTGGAAGCAGATTTAGTCGTCATGGCTGTGGGGGTCAGACCGAATATTCAGTTGGCCAAAGAAAGCGGAATTGATACAAATCGTGCCATTATTGTAAACGACTATTTAGAAACGAGCATCCAAAATATTTATGCAGTTGGTGAATGTGCTGAACATCAAGGCATTGTTTATGGACTGGTGAAACCTCTATATGAACAAGGTGAAGTGCTGGCAAAGCATATTTGTGAGATGAAATGCAACGGATACCAAGGCTCGGTCCTGTCGACCCAGTTGAAAATATCAGGAGTTGAGTTATTTTCTGTTGGAGATTTCCTTGGTGATGAAACAACGAAATCAATCACAACTATTGATGAATTAGATGGTGTTTATAAAAAAGTGGTTTTCCAAGGAAGAAAAATCATAGGTGCTGTTCTTTATGGAGATACAAACATCCGTTCACGATTACTCGATATGATTTTAAAGCGGAAAGAAGTATCGTCAGAGGAAAAGCGTGATTTGTTCCAATCACCAAGTACGGGAGAGGGAATTATCGCTTCGATGGCAAACCATGAAATCATTTGCAATTGTAATGCTGTTTCAAAAGGGGCAATCATTGAAGTGGTTCAAAAAAAGGGATTAACAACTGTGGAACAAGTTAAACAATGCACAAACGCTTCCGGTTCTTGCGGTGGATGTAAGCCGGCAGTGACCGAGCTTTTGAACTATACTCAAAGTAATCTTTCTACTCAGGATGAGAAACAAACTGCGTTTTGCTCATGTACGGCATTAACGGAAGATGAGGTCGTGTATAAAATGCAGCTCCAAGACTTAACAACTGTCGAAGAAGCGATGGATATTCTTGAATGGGGAAATGTCGAAGGTTGTTCAACTTGCCGGCCGGCCCTTGGCTATTATTTAGGGATGATTCATCCAGAATACGAGATCAGACAGCAAACCCTCTTCATAAATGAAAAAAAGAATGCAACCGTTCAAAGTGATAACCGATACTCTGTTATCCCGCAAATGTACGGGGGGATGACGAATGCGAAGGACTTGCGAAAAATTGCAAATGTTGCAGATAAATATGATATTTCTCAGGTGGCGGTAACAAGCGAACAAAGGATTCATTTAATGGGTGTGAAAAAAGAAGACCTTCCAGGTGTGTGGGCTGATTTAGACATGCCGTTAAGTTCAAAATATGGTAACACCGTTCAAAACGTCAAAACATGTATCGGTGAGAATGTTTGCTCTTGTGAAAAACAGCAATCCCTTATACTTGCTGTTGATTTGGAAAAAAGATTGGAGCATGTATCAACACCTTATCGTATTAAGTTGGGCATATCTGCATGCATGCATAATGGTGCAGGATCAACAACGAAAGATATAGGTGTTATGGGCGTTGACAGGGGCTGGGAAATATATGTGGGCGGAAGCAGCGGGCGTAATGTTCGTGCCGGTGAACTGTTATGTATAGCCGGGACAAATGATGAAGCAATTGAAATCATCATCGGATTTATTCAATATTATCGTGAAACAGCCAATTACTTAGAGCGGACTTGGCAATGGATTGAACGAGTGGGTTTAATTCATGTTAGAGAAGTTTTGTTTGATAATGAACTTAGTAAGCAACTATCTCAACGATTGGAAATGGCGTAGATCAGAGAATGAACGAAGTGGAATACCTTTAGATAAACGGATAAACGTTTGTTCCAGAAGAAAACAATGAGTAAAGGGTGAGGAGCCTTGACCGAATTATTATTAAAGTATTTCCGGACGAAGCAACAAGAGGTCCAATCAGAAAAACGATATGAAACACAATGTCCATTTTGCAGTATGCAATGTAAGATGCAGCTGTTGGAACAAACCATAGTAACAAGAAAAAAGTATATGACGATTGGAAAAGATAATCCAACCTCAGAGGGGCGCTTATGCATTAAAGGAATGAATGCACACCAACATGCATTGCATAACGACCGAATTAAATACCCATTACTTAAAAAAAATGGAGAATTTATTCGAATATCTTGGGAGGAGGCATTACATCACATTAAAGAGAATTTCACAAGAATTCAAGCGGAAGATGGTGTAAATGCATTATCTGTATATGGGAGTGCATCCATTTCAAATGAAGAAGCATATTTGCTTGGGAAATTTGCAAGAGTGGCTTTAAAAACAAAGTATATAGATTATAATGGCCGTTTGTGCATGTCCGCAGCTGCTTCGGCAGCAAGCCAAACGTTTGGTTTGGACAGGGGCCTTACCAACAGCTTATCAGAGGTTCCGTTCACAAAGTGCATTATCTTGGCGGGCACGAATATTGCGGAGTGCCAGCCGACAATCATGCCTTACTTTGAGAAAGCGAAACAAAATGGGGCATATATTATTGCTGTAGATCCAAGAGAAACAGCAACAACAAAAATGGCTGACTTACATCTAAAAGTAAAACCGGGGATGGATGCCGCCTTGGCAAACGGGTTATTGAAAGTGATTATTGAAGAAGGTTTTACTGATGAAGCATTTATCCGGGACCGTGCAAATGGCTACAACGAAGTTAAAGAGTATGTTACATCTTTAAAGTTGGAGGAAATTGCAGAAATGACAGGGGTGCCTAGCGACCAAATTCAAAAAGCGGCTACAATGTTCGGGAAAGAAGAATCAGGAATGATTTTTACAGCAAGGGGAGTTGAGCAGCAAACAGATGGTTCGGCAGCTGTCCGTAATTTTCTTAATATTCTAATTGTTACAGGAAAAATCGGAAAAGTGAATTCGGGTTATGGAGCAATCACTGGACAGGGAAATGGGCAGGGAGCAAGAGAACATGGCCAAAAGGCAGACCAGCTTCCGGGGTATCGTATGATTGAAAATGAGGAACATAGATTACATATTGCAAGAATATGGGGAATCGATGAGGCTGATTTGCCGCGTAAAGGTGTATCGGCATACGAAATGATAGAGAAGATCAATGAAGGTGAAATTACCGGCATGTTTTTAATGTGTTCCAATCCAATTGTTTCAAATCCCAATGCTAACTTTGTCAAAAGGGCTTTGAAGAAATTGAAGTTTCTTGTCGCAGTAGATATGTTCGTTTCTGAAACTGCTAGATTGGCTGATTTGATTTTACCTACTTCGTCTTATTTAGAGGATGAAGGAACGATGACAAATTTAGAAGGACGGGTAACGCTGCGGGAAGCCAGCTTTTCATCGCCTGGGGAAGTGAAGCATGATTGGCAAATCATTTGTGATATAGCAAAAGCTCTTGGAAAAGGAGAGCATTTTCCCTTTCAATCTGCAAAAGAGATTTTCGAAGAATTAAGAGTGGCAAGCCGCGGGGGGACCGCTGATTATTATGGTATAACGTATGATCGATTAAGAAAAGAAGGAGGCATATTGTGGCCATGCCCAACCATTGACCATAAAGGGACAAAAAGGTTATTCGAAACGTCTTTTGCCCACCCGGATGGAAAGGCGGCCATGGTTGTGGTTAATAATGTGCCACTTGTTCCAAAAGAACAGCCATGTACTGATTTTCCACTCTATTTAACAACAGGACGAATTATGTCACATTATTTAACAGGAGTACAAACGAGAAAAAGCTCATCATTAGCTGCAAGAAATTTTGAATCATATATGGAAATCCATCCGGAAACAGCGAAGAAATATCATATTCCAGACAATACTTTGGTGAAAATCGAATCAAGGCGGGGAAGTATTGTTGTAAGGAGCAAATGGTCAGCAACCATTCGTCATGATACTATATTCGTTCCTTTTCATTGGGCAGACTCACAAAATGTCAATCGCCTCGTTTCACAGGATTTAGACCCGACATGCAAAATGCCTGGCTTTAAAGTCAGTGCTGTAAAAGTACATCCTATAGTTGAGTTAACGTCTCATTAAGGGAGGTTTTCTTCCCATGCATCATCATGTTTTTTTGGTTCAATCATAATTGAACAGCAGAGCCTAATTACACAGAGCTTTCATGACAAAACAAAAAAGGGGAAAAAGGATGGAAAAAGGTAAGGTCTATATCGTTGGTGCCGGACCTGGTGATCCGGACTTAATTACTGTCAAGGCAATCAAATGCATCGCGGAAGCGGATGTCATCTTGTATGATCGATTGGTAAATCGCCAATTGCTTTTATACGGTAAAACTGAAGCTGAATACATTTATTGCGGTAAAGCGCCTGGTAAACATTGTGTCCCCCAAAAGGACATTCACCAATTGTTAATTAGTAAATCAATGGATGGAAAAACGATTGTTCGTCTAAAAGGGGGAGATCCTTTCGTCTTTGGACGAGGCGGTGAGGAAGCGGAAGTGCTAGTTAAGCGCGGAATTCAATATGAAATAGTTCCTGGGATCACGTCTGGAATCGCTGCGCCAGCTTATGCCGGAATTCCAGTGACTCACAGGGAATGGGGGAGTTCCTTCGCGATTGTCACAGGACACGGCGTGACCGGCAAACCTGATAACATCAACTGGCATCATTTGGCACATGGTGTTGACACCATTGCTATTTATATGGGTATTAAAAACCTTCCATATATCTGTAAACAATTACGATCCTGCGGAAAGAAGCCTGAAACTGCCATTGCTGTCATTGAACAAGGAACGACAGGTTTTCAACGAACTTTTACAGGAACAATCGATTCAATAGTGGAGATTGTTACAAGAGAGCAGATAGCCAATCCCGCCATGATTGTAATAGGAGAAGTGGTGAATTTATCCGAAAAGTTATCATGGTTTTCAGAGAAGACAAAAGATAAGGAGTTCGCTTAGAAGAGGAAGGATTAGCTAGAATACTTTTATTGTAAAGAAAATGGAAAACTGGACATGAAAGTCATCATGTCCAGTTTAATCATGTTAACAGTTATTTATTAGATGTAAGCTGAATTTGTTATCCGGCTAATCGAAATTTGAAATATGGACAGTTATGGTATGTAGTGAATCGGCTAATAATTGCGGTTGCTGAGTGAAAATCAATTACGTAATCCAAAGTGTGCATTTAATTGGCCCTGCAGCATTTTTTTTCGCATTTTTTCCTGTTCAATTCTTCTGTTCTCTTTTAATTTTTCCTGCCTAATTTCATTGGTTTGCACTCCATCCTCTATTTTATCGGCAATTTCCACTAATGCCTTGACGTCGGAAAAAGAGTATTTACGATTACCTCCCTTAGATCTTTCGGGGAAAACGAGTTTTCTTTCTTCATAGTACCGGATTTGTCTATCGGATAGTCCGGTTAATTCTCTGACCACCCCTATGGAAATTACTTTTCTGTCTAAATAAGATTCTTTTTGCTGGTCGATGAAAATCACCTCATTTTGGATTTACGCTAATTCAATAAGGATATTATATCCTAATTTTCTGAATATTTGTAATAAAAACTAACATTAATTATTATTTTTTAAAAACTATGTAAGATTTTATAACACACTTGTGGCGATAAATAGTGACGTCACCTATAATCAAACCTATCATCCTTTCAAAAAAACCTTATTGGAGGACAAAACATGGCTAAGCAGAAATTGGCACTCATTGGGAATGGTATGGCTGGAGTAAGATGTATAGAAGAAATTTTGAAAATTCAACCGGAAAGGTTTGAGGTGACTGTCTTCGGAAGTGAGCCGCATCCGAATTATGATCGAATCCAACTATCGAATGTATTGCAAGGGGCTACGACGATAGATGATATTACAATAAATGATTGGAACTGGTACAAAGAGAACAATATTACACTATTTTCAGGTGAAACAGTCACGAATATTGATACGACTAAGCAAATCATATATTCAGATACAAATCGTGAAGTCGCATATGATCGATTAATTTTAGCTACCGGATCAATCCCTTTCATTCTGCCGATAAAGGGAGCAGATAAAAAAGGAGTGACTGCCTTTCGAAATATTGAAGATTGTGAAAAAATGATTGAATATTCAAAAAATAATAAAAAGGCTGCAGTCATTGGTGGAGGATTACTGGGTCTTGAAGCAGCCAGGGGTCTTTTAAATCTAGGTATGCAGGTAGATGTTATTCACCTCTCGGATTATTTGATGGATAGGCAGTTAGATCCAGCAGCAGGAAAAATGCTGCAACGGGAACTTGAAAGCCAGGGAATGAATTTTTATCTTGGGAAACAAACCCAGGAGGTTTTAGGTGAACTTGATGTCAAAGGATTACGCTTTAGTGATGGAGAGGAAATCAGTGCAGATTTAGTGGTCATGGCAGTTGGAATAAAGCCAAATGTTGCAATGGCCCAAAATTGCGGCATCCCTGTCAATCGAGGAATTATCGTGAACGATTATATGGAAACAAGAATCCCGAATATTTTTGCGGTTGGTGAATGTGCGGAACACCGTGAAATGGTATATGGTTTGGTCGCCCCCCTATATGAACAGGGCAAAGTATTAGCCAAGAGGATTTGCGGGCTGGACGACAAAGCTTACGAGGGCTCAGTGCTGTCCACTAAGTTAAAAATATCTGGTGTTGATGTATTTTCGGCTGGAGAAATTTTCGAGGATGAACAAGCTAAATCCATCAAGGAATTTAATGAATGGAATGGTACTTACAAAAAAGTGATGATTCGAAATGGGAAAATTTCTGGTGCGGTATTATTCGGGGATACAAAGGAAAGCAATAACCTATTGAGCATGATCAATAAAAATGCCGAGATTTCCGAATATTTAAACGCTGGAACAAGTGAACCCAGTATTAGTCTTGTCTCTACGATGTCAAATGAAGAAATCATCTGTGGTTGTAATGGTGTAACAAAGGGCGATATTATGACGGCTATCGAATCTAATGGGTTAACGAGTATTGAGGAAGTAAAGGGCTGCACAAGTGCTTCGAGGTCATGCGGGGGGTGTAAACCGTTAGTCGGTGATATTCTCGAGCTGACATTAGGCGCTGAATTCAGTAAGTCAAACAAGAAGGAATCCATATGCACGTGCACCACATTATCCAGAGATGAGGTTGTTGCTGAAATACGTGAAAAAAATCTGACACATACTCGGGAAGTCATGAATGTTCTCGGCTGGAATACAAGTGATGGTTGCTCGAAGTGTAAACCGGCACTGAACTATTACTTAGGCATGATCCATCCTGTTGAATATGAAGATGAAAAAGAATCCCGCTATGTCAATGAAAGGCTACATGCAAATATTCAAAAGGATGGTACATTTTCTGTTGTGCCAAGAATGTATGGCGGCGTCACTAATCCTGATCAATTACGGAAAATAGCAAATGTTGCTGATAAGTATAATGTTAAGTTACTTAAGGTTACAGGCGGACAAAGAATAGATTTGTTCGGCGTTGAAAAAGAAGACCTTCCAAAAGTATGGGCAGACCTGGATATGCCTTCTGGATATGCTTATGGAAAAACCCTTCGAACTGTGAAAACATGCGTCGGTGAAAACTTTTGCCGCTTTGGCACCCAAGATTCAATTGGGCTGGGCATTGCCCTGGAGAAAAAATTTGAACGTGTAGGCACACCGCATAAGGTTAAGATGGCTGTGTCGGCGTGTCCTCGTAATTGTGCTGAATCCGGTATCAAAGATCTTGGTGTTGTCGGAGTGGACGGTGCATGGGAAATTTATATTGGCGGTAACGGCGGTACCCATTTAAGAGCTGCTGAATTATTATGCAAAGTGAAAACAAGTGATGAGGTAATTGAAATTACAGGTGCATACATCCAACATTATCGAGAGACTGCCAATTATTTAGAAAGAACATCTGTCTGGGTTGAGCGTGTAGGGTTCGATACCATTAAGGCGATTATTGGTGATAAGCAAAAAAGGATGGAGCTTAATCAACGCTTGGAGGAGGCATTATCCGTTTTGCAAGAACCGTGGAAAGAAATCATTGAGAGCCATGCAATCCAAACCGGTTTATTTCAAAAAGTGAAAATTCCAGCTATATCAAATAAATGAATATGGGGGTAGCCTAAATGGGAAAAACTCTTCAAAAGATAAAGGTTTCAACAGTAAATGAGATGCCAAAAAACCTGGGGAAAACAGTGACCATAGGCTCTCATGAAATTGCTCTTTTTCACTTGGCAAATGGTGAATTCCGGGCCATAGAAAATCGTTGCCCACATAAAGGTGGGGTTCTGGTGGAAGGCATTGTGAGCGGTGATCACGTCTTTTGCCCGATGCATGACTGGAAAATCAGTGTCAAGAATGGAGAAGTCCAAAAACCTGATAATGGTTGCGTTAAGACATTCCATGTTGAAATAGAAGATGATAATGTTTATATTGTTTTATAACCAGCTGCTCTGGATAGTCTCTTAGACTATCCATTTTTTCATTTTAGGTGGCATGAATTGAATTAACATGATTTAATTGATAAATATTTCCAAAGGCAATATACTTTCTAGTAAAGGAATGCCTTTATTAAAACGAATGTATGTAAGCGGTTTCGATAAACGAATGAATAAAGTTATAGGGGAAAGGTTGGCGTTTTTATGAACAAATTATCTGTTGGTGTTTTTACCTTTATGCTGTATTTTGTTCCTTTATCAAATACACCTGGAATGGCAGAAGTAAAACCAGATTACAAGCTTTATGTAATGGCCCCATTGGGTGAAATTACAGATTGGGAGGCATTTGAAGCCCAGTTATCTCAGTTGAAGGAAAATGGAGTATATGCAATAACGACAGATATTTGGTGGGGGTTAGTCGAGAGTAAAAAAGATAATCAGTTTGATTGGACTTATTATAAAAAATACGCGGAAACCGTGAAAGCTTCCGGTTTAAAATGGGTGCCCATTTTGTCTACACATCAATGTGGCGGTAATGTGGGGGATGATTGCAACTATCCCATCCCGAGTTGGCTCTGGAATAAAGACACTCTAGAAAACATGGCATTCAAGAGTGAAAGTGGTTTCTGGAATAAGGAAGTACTTGCTCCTTGGTGGGAAGGTACAGCCGATCAATACAACGAATTGTATAAATCCTTTGCAGTGAACTTTGCTGATAAGAAGGATTTAATAGCTAAAATATACTTAAGTGCAGGGCCAGCTGGGGAACTAAGATATCCCTCCTATCAAAATGCTGATGGTTGGGATTATCCTGAAAGGGGACAGCTTCAAGCTTATACAGAAGGAGCGAAACGGGATTTCAGGCTTACCATGAGAGAAAAATATTCCACGATAAAAAAAGTAAATGCTGCCTGGGGCAAAACGTATAAAAACTGGAATGAGATTCAGCCGCCAGGAAATGGGGATGAATTTTTCACCAGGGCCGGAGCAATCGACACCCAATTTGGCTATGACTTTATGCAGTGGTACCAAGGGGCACTCGAAAAGCATCTTGCAAAAATCTCAAAATTTGCCCATAAACATTTTGATGAAGTCTTTGGTGTGCCAATTGGAGCTAAAATCTCAGGGGTTCACTGGAAAATGAATGATCCAGTACTGCCGCATTCAGCAGAGTATAGTGCAGGGTACTATAATTACTCCCAATTACTGAATCAATTTAAGAAATCGAATATGGCCCTCACGTTCACCTGTTTGGAAATGGGAGATCAAGACGCACATACCGCCCCATCCTATAGTGCACCTAAAACGTTGGTGACCCATATTGCCTCTTTAGCCAATGAAAAAGGAATATCCTTAAACGGGGAAAACGCACTCCCGTTGATCAATAATGAAGCGGGCTTTGACAATATAGCAGAAATGGTGTTTAACCATGGTTTTGAGGGGTTTACCTTGCTAAGGATGTCCTATTTATTCGACGATGAAGGAAATCCAACGAATGAGTTCAGGATGATGGCCGATAAATTGGAAGGCATGTCCATTCCAGTTGCATTCACAGTTGAAAATGTACCTGCCACTCATGGAGTTTACTTAATTGGGGATAGAGGGGAAATCGGCAGGTGGAATCCTGAGGATTATGAATATAAACTCACCCAAAGCAAAGAAGGCAGCTGGAGTGGAACATTTCTTTTAGCCGCAAATCGATTTTATGAATTCAAGTTCGTCCTAAAAGATGAAAATGGCAATATCACTTGGCAAGATGGGGAGAATAATAGTTATAAAACTCCTTTGAATGGAGAAGGACACTATAAAACTTCATGGTAAAGGTATATAATGCCATGAAACAAAATCAGTATGACTAACTATGTAAGGCTTTTGGGAAGAATATAAGAGTATTAGGCCATCACGAATTAGGTATAAACAATCCAGAAGCCAAGTACACTTTACATTTACGTACTGATCCCATTGGGGAAATATTATTTTAAGACTTAAATGATCTGTACTTACATTAAATAAACATGTGACTATTATTGAACTAAACGACAAGATAGGGAGGAATTGATTCAAATGAAAACAATGATTACATGGACAGGGGAAATGGCCTTTTCTGGCACAACTCCGTCGGGGCATGAAATTAAGATGGATGCTGCCGAAGATGTAGGAGGAAACAATAGCGGAGCAAGACCCACTGAGTTACTTCTGCATTCTCTTGCTGGGTGCACAGGCATTGATATTGTAATGATTTTAAAAAAGATGCGATTTGAAACAAAGGCCTTTCAAATAGAAATAGAAGGGGCACGATCGGAAAATCACCCTAAACGGTTTACCGATTTTCATATTCACTATTTATTGGAGGGTGATCTGCCTGAAGATAAAGTGGTCCGTGCAATTCAATTATCCAAAAATACGTACTGTTCAGTATATCACTCATTAAATGCCAACATTAAAATCAGCTATTCGATAAATGGTGTTAAAGGAAAACAAGAATTATGATGTAAAGGCTTTAACTGAATGTTGTTTATACATTTTTCATATAAGAAAAACAGCCTTCATTTCATAAGCAAATGGAGGCTGTTTTTCGACTGAAATGAAAATCCTTGTTTCACGGATAATCATCTATACCAAAACGTGCATTCTCAAAAAATAACCCCTCTACATGTTAATCCTAAAAGTCGTATTCCAAAAAAATCATTCTCCAATTTATTTTCAAGGTAACACAACTCCATTTTTCGGAAGGAAAGGGTTTATTTAGTCAGCAAGTAATCAAAATGTAATGGTTTGTCATTGTAATGCCCTTGATGTTAGGAGTTTATCGATATAAACTTTAGATACTATTGAGGAGTGGTTAAGTTGAAAGAGATAACAATTGACAAATTAATTTTTAAAAATCATTTATCGATGATTGAACAATATTCATTGAAAGATTTCATGTTTAAGTGGCTTGGCAGCCCCGAAGAAGGATTAGATGATCTTCTTCCGCTTACATACACAAATGAAGTTTTTGCAAAAATGGAAACGACATTGGAGACAAAAATAAAGATCCATGGAGAAGAAACCTTCAGATATGTCACCATTACGGAAGATAATCAAATTGTAATAGGGGGCTTAGACTCGAATCAAGAGTTAAAGTTTAGAATTGTGTCCCTGGAGGACCGTTTGAAAAGCTACTAAAATTTTAGGCTTATCATTGTATACTTTTCAGACTGAATCATATTTTCTGATAAATAATTAAGGCTGTTCCTTCTATATTAAGGAATGGCCTTTTTATTCTTTTCAAAAGTAGCGTCAAATACATGTAAGGATCCTAACTGCACCCAAATAAAAGGAAAATCCATACCTTAGGCCAGTTGAGCGAGTAATTCTTTAAAATGCGGTATTTTTGGATTAATTTAACAAAATATAAACGATTATTAATGTGTCTTAGTGTATTATAAAGTAATGAAGTCATTAAAACACTTGGGGGGAATTGAGATGAGCGAGACGATGGCAAGTTCAATAAAAATGCTCTTGAAAGAAACGTTTGAAGGACCGGGAAATGAAGGGAGCTATTATACTGAATCAAAACCGAATACCGGGGTTTTTGGTACACTTGATGGTTTAACCGCAGAAGATGCTTCACGTTCCATAAACGGATCGACCATTGCGGCTCACTCAGACCACATACGGTATTATTTATGGGTGATCCGAACGATGATAAGTGGCACTGACTTTGAAAAAGATTGGGACGCAAGCTGGACCATTGGTACTGTTGATGAGGTGAAATGGGCTGAAATCAGAGAGGAATTACATAAAGAATATGTATCTCTTTTCGCAGAAATCGATACAATCGATTTAGGAAAATGGCTGACAAATGTAAATGCGACCATTGCCCACTCGGCTTATCATCTTGGAGCGTTAAGGCAAATGATAAAAAACCTTGAAATAGAAAAATAATATAACATATTGAGGGTTTGTAAACTGATTGGAGCGTAGGACACTCGCTTTCCGAAGGCAGTCCGCCCTCGGCGCTCTTTGGCGCCTGTGTTCTCCTTTCGACACGCTTTTCCAGTGGGAGTCTGGTACACGCGTTCCAATCAACTTTGTTTGAAAAATTTAGATAGAAACCTTTTAGTCATAGTCGACAAGAGGGGTTCGAATAATCTCATTCCTAAGTTGAGGGTTTATAAAACCTGATTGTTTATTTTCATATACTTGAAGGAAGTCATTATTGATTCTTACGTATGTCGTCCGAATCTCTCGCCGTTATTCTTTGCCACTGCAATTCCTTCTGCCTGTGTTTTGCTTATTTTTTACTTTCTTGCTCAGCCCCATATGAAAGCAGAATTAAAAAGAGCTCCTTCTTCTTAAATTCTCCAGTAACACCCATATCTCTGAATTTCCTACTATTAAAAATTGTCTCATTTTGAAGTACCTTAATATCTGAGTTCAGATCTCGAGTAATATACTTCCATTCGTTAATGAAACCCTCATAATCCTTACTCAATCCGTCTAGTGAATCAAGGAATAATAAACGCCTTCGCGAATCATCCCCAGATATGGAGGCACGGTAAAAAAATTTCCTCCTTTGCTTATCAATAAAGATCTATCGTACTTCAATTCCAAGATCACGTTAAGCTGCTGTTCTGGATTTTGATCTTTTGTTGAAACACGTGCATATCCAACAGGGGGAAATTTGGTTGTAAAAGGATTTAAAAATATACTTGATGATAGGAGAATAAAACAAATACCGTATGTCAATAATGAAATTGACATGACACCGATTGGTGTCATATAATAAAAGACACCAATCAGTGTCCAATTAAAAGGGGGGGTGATTTTGAACGAGAAAATTCAAGAGCGTGATATATATGCAGCCATCGCTGACCCATCAAGACGTAAATTGTTACGTTTGTTGGCGGACGTGGAAGAATTGCCACTCAATGAGTTGACTATACATTTTGAAATCGGCCGTACTGCGGTTTCAAAGCATTTGACAATCCTTAAAGAGGCTGGTCTCGTAATCAGCAGAAAGGTCGGCAGGGAAACGCGTTATCGGCTGAATGCTGCCCCGTTGAGAGAAATTGAGGATTGGGTATCGTTCTACAGCAAATTCTGGAGTGAAAGAATATTGCTTTTAAACCAAATATTAGAGGAGGAACAAAAAATGAGTTTAACAGTATCACAAGATTTTAATTTTAAGAGCCCGATCGAAAAGGTATGGCTTGCCTTAACGGATGCAAATACTCTTGCGAAATGGGTAATGCCTAATGATATTAAACCAATCGTCGGTCATAAATTTCAGTTTCGGAATGAACAGTGGAATTTAATTATTGATTCCGAAGTTCTTGAAGTGGAGGAGCCTTATAAGTTATCTTACACTTGGGTGAGTGGTGGGGTAGATACTACAGTCACATGGACACTAAAGCACGAAGATGGAACAACCTACTTAAATCTTGAACAAACAGGGTTCGAAAAAGAAGATCAAGCATTCAATGGTGCGAAATATGGTTGGGCAAGTATGGGCGAAGAACTTAAAAAAGTGTTAGAGGAATTGTAAGACCGAACCTCTGAACTGTTTTTAAGTAATTTAGCTAACGTAAAGGAAAAAGCAAACCGCTCGGAAAGAGGAGTGTTCCGTGATGACAAATAGTAGAACGAATCCTAAGGTTGATGAATTTTTAGGTAAAGCTAAAAAGTGGAAGGAAGAATACGAAACGTTAAGAAATATCGTTCTTGACTGTGAGCTGACAGAAGAATTTAAGTGGATGCATCCTTGTTATACATTTGAGAAAAAAAACATAGTTTTAATACATGGATTTAAAGAATATTGTGCGCTTTTGTTTCACAAAGGTGCCTTGTTACAGGATGCCCACGGGATTCTAATCCAACAAACGGAGAATGTACAGGGAGCGCGCCAGATTCGGTTCACCAATGTTCAAGAAATAGTGGCAACGGAATCCATTTTGAAAGCCTATATTCATGAAGCCATTGATGTTGAAAAAGCCGGTTTGGAAGTGGATTTTAAAAAGACAGAATTCACAATTCCTGAAGAGCTTCAAAACAAATTCGATGCAATCCCTGCCTTGAAAACAGCTTTTGAAGCATTGACACCGGGACGGCAAAGAGCATACATTCTTCATTTTTCTCAACCAAAACAATCCAAAACTCGAGAGTCAAGAGTTGAAAAATGTATGCAGAATATTCTCAATGGAAAGGGATTAAAGGATTAGTATATCGATGAGAAAATAAAATGAATCAAGTTTAAGATATTTCCTCAATATACGTACTCTCGACCTCCCTTTTGGAACGCAGTATCCACTCAATCAAATCATCAAAATGGAAAACACCAAAAGTGTACCCTTTGGCTTTTTGCTGAAAGGTACACTTTTCTTGAACTAACGGGTGCTTATCCTCTGAATACATATCTTTCACCAAGTCATAAATGAAAGTGAAATCAATGGAAGCTTAATTTTACGAACCAAATGATTCGCCGGCACCAGTTGATCTAAAGTAATCATTTCAAGTTGATCTCGATGAATAGAATTATGTTTCGAAAGCATCCTCATCACCTCAAGTTTTAATCGTTCAATTTTAAAACAAAAAAAACTGAGGCAACAGGAATTCTATCTAAATTTTTAACATAGTTGATTGGAGCGGGTGTGCGAGACTCTGCGGGAATAGCAGTCCAAGGCAGACCTGAAAGCGAGTGCTTGAAGTGGAAATCAACCTCCAAATTTGTACAAGCCAAAAAGACTGCAGCCAAACTCGAGTTTCATTTAGTTTGGCTACAGTCTGCCTACTTATTAATTAAAATAAGTAGTCTTTTCCTAACCTTAACCTCAGCAAAGGTTGCTGGGGTTATATGTATTTGGTAAGACAGAATCACACACTTTTTTGTAGGAAATTGTTAGATTGTGTCAAGAATTCTTAGCATTTTAAAGGGTTCAAGCCCTGATTGGAGAAGTATATTATCATGGAGTATTAACCGAGAAACACTGACTGCTAGGATTTTGACATTGAAGGAGGGTTCTTTAATTAAAAAACAGCTGTTTAAACTAAGTATATTTTGCTTGATAGTCTTTGTTCAATCACTTTGGTCTCCCGCTGTTTTTGCTGAACAAAAGACTTTTATAATTGCTGGAGAGAGTGCTCTTCCCCCATTTTCATTTGAAAATGAAGCTGGTGAGCTGACAGGCATCAATATCGATTTAATGGAGGAAATAGCAAAATATAATGGTGTAGATTTCAAATATATTCCGATGAGGATGGAAGAAGCCGAAAAAGCCTTAAGTAGCGGAACAATTGATGCAATTGTTGGAAGTACCTATAATACCGAAAAAGATAACCAACTTGATTTCACTCAATCCTATTTTACAATGTCCCAATCCATAATCATTCCTAGTAAAAAGAAACAGGAAATTCATACGTTAACGGATCTACGTGATTCACATGTTGTCCTTGACCATAACACTCCAGTAATCAGTACTTTTCTCAATATGAGGAATACAAATTTAACGACCGTTTCGAATCAATACTCGGGTATTTTAACCTTAATGAACAACCGTGCAGATGTATTCATCGGAAACAAATGGACTGCTGATTTCTATTTGAAAAAGTTCCGCCAAGAAAAAAATTACATCATTCTCGATGAAGTCATTGAACCGGCGGATTATACGATTGCAGTAAAAAAAGGGAATCAATCCCTTCTTTTCATGATGGATAATACACTCACAGAACTTAAAGCAAACCGAAATATCAATGGGATAATTGATAAATGGGTCATGCCACAATCCAATCAAAAAATTGCCAGGCTGGAGCAATTCATATTCTGGTTGATTATCAGCTTAACTGGAGTAGCCCTTATCCTTCTAATCATTTACATATGGAATCAAAAGCTAAAAAAATCCGTTCATAACCAGACGTTAAAATTACATTTATTAAATAAGGATTTAGAGAAACAAAAGCAAAACATCGCTAACGCTGAGGCATTCAAAGATCAAATCTTAAACAATATCAATAATGGAATCATTACATTCGATCTCGATTTCATGATTACCAGCTGCAATGCAAAGGCGTCGGACATTCTCAACATTTCCAAGGAAATGATTCTGAATTTTATGAATCATTCGCAATTAATGAAGAATTTCGAAGCTTTACATCAAGAACAAAGTGAAAATAATTGTACGGGTTCTTTTCGAATCTTGGTACTTAATGAGGAAAATGAACAGAAGGTGATATCATATTCGATGCATAAGATGTTCAATTCTGAAGATATACAAACCGGATACTTGCTTTCCATGAGTGATGAGACGGAAAAGAAAACATTGGAGAAAAAATTGGTCACACAAGAAAAGCTGCACGCTCTTGGTCAACTAGTTGCAGGTGTCGCACATGAAATAAGGAATCCGTTGACATCGATTAAAACATTCATTGATTTACTTCCGAGTAAATATGATAATCCTCAATTCCGACAAGTTCTAATGGAGCACTTGCCTAATGAAGTTAATCGTTTGAATAGGATTGTTACCGATTTAATTGAATATGCACGTCCGCGTCCGCCAAATATAACAAATTGCCACGCTCATGAACTTATATCATTACTTGCTTTTCATAAGGTGACCATGGAAAAAAATCAAATAAATTTCGAGCAGAAGATTGCGGAGGACCTTATTTTTTATATAGATTTACAACAAATACAACAAGTACTTCTTAACTTGGTGTTGAATTCGATTCATGCCGTTGAAGAAACAAAGGAAAAGACCATTAAAATCACCATTGATAAAGAGAACGAAAAGACAGGGCGGATTACCATATCCGATACGGGAAAAGGGATGAAACAGGAAGAACTGAACCATATTTTCGAACCTTTTTTCACAAATAAAGAAAAGGGAGTCGGTTTGGGACTTACGTTATCGTATAGGCTGATTAAAGAAAATAACGGAGATATCCATGTGAAAAGTTATCCTAATTCAGGAACGAAATTCACCATTTCACTACCTTTACATATCGAATAGAAGCCTGGAAAGAGGAGGAGTAATATGAAAATGCACGTATTGGTGATTGATGATGAACCTGCTATTTGCACCGCTCTTAGCTTTGCATTGGAAGATTCCTATCAAGTCGTGACAACTACTGACCCCGATGAGGGTCTTCTAAAGATTGACAATCAGCACTTTGATATTGTGTTACTTGATTTAAGAATAGGAAATAAAAGCGGACTTGATGTCCTGCAGAAAATCAAACAAATAGCACCTAACGTGACAGTCATCATGATGACTGCCTATTCATCCATTGAAACTTCCATCGAGGCCATAAAAAAAGGCGCCTACTACTATATTGAAAAGCCAATTAATATAGAAGAGCTTTCTTTGCTCTTGATGAGGGCAGCCGAATTCAAACAGATGTCCAATCAATTGGAGACATTGCATGAAGAATTGGAGATTCAAAAGGGATTTGGTAACTTCCTTGGTAACAGCAAGGCTATGCAGCGTATTTTCTCAATGATCGAAAGAGTGAAAGATATTGATTCCAGTGTTCTTATCACGGGTGAAAGTGGAACTGGAAAGGAGCTTGTAGCCCGAAACATCCATACACTGGGAAGAAGGAAAAACAATCCCATGCAGATTGTCAATTGTGCAGCAATTCCTGAGATGCTGCTGGAATCTGAATTGTTTGGTTATGAGAAGGGGGCATTTTCCGGTGCAACTCAGAGGAAGGAAGGGAAATTCGTTGCTGCTAATGGAGGCATCCTTTTTCTCGATGAGATTAGTGAAATGCCCCTTCCACTTCAAGCCAAATTATTACGGGTATTGCAGGAACGGGAGGTGACGCCTCTTGGGTCCAATACAAAAATCTCATTGGATGTCCGTATTATAAGTGCAGCCAATAAAAACCTGGAGCAAATGGTGATGGAAGGCGAATTTAGGGAGGATTTGTATTTCAGGCTAAATGTCATTCCCATCTTGATGCCGCCTCTAAGAGATAGAAAAGAAGATTTACCGATCCTTATGGATTATTTCATAAAAAAGCATGCTAAGGATATGAATCGTGAAGATAAGACGTTCTCGGCAGCCGCACGTCGGATTTTACTGGATTATCATTACCCTGGGAATGTCCGTGAGCTTGGTAACATTATAGAATATGCCGTTGCCCTATCAAACTCGAAAAGAATGGAAGAAACCGACTTGCCGCAATATGTTCAAGAACAGAAGTTCATTCTCCAGCCGGATGGCAATGAAGATGATTTAAACAGTTTTAGGATTCCCATTGGCATTTCCATGAAAGAGATAGAAGAAAAGGTCATAACGGCCACTCTTCAATACTGTAAAAACCATCGACAAAAAACAGCTCAAATCTTAAAAATTTCTGAAAGAAGCCTTCGTGATAAAATCAAGCTCATTTCAAAGGGAGAATAACAGGATTATCGTAGTAATCGGCAATTTTTTCTGGGTAACCGGAAAAAATTGCCGGTTTATACTTGAATAACATCCAAGAAATCGGCAGGATTTGCGTATTAAAGCAGAAAATCGACTTGGCATGATATTTGCATCTAAATTCATTAAGAAAGGAGGGCCACGATGAAGAATGGAGCACTCTTTATAAAAGTCGCTTTGTTATTTTGTTTCATGACAGGATGTTCTTTTATGAATGAGCAGCAGGAAATATCTAAACCTGCTTCTACCTTGATTCAGACTCAACTAACTTCTGAAGGACAGGATTTAAATAATAGGATGCTAATCATTGGAACCGGGGATATGACAGGTGTTTATTTTTCATTAGGACAAAGATTATCAAATATGTATGAAAAATATAATGGTGCTGTGTCAGGAACCCAGGTAACCGATGCTTCCATCGAAAATACTGAATTGGTTAGCCGCCATCGGGCAGAAATTGGGTTTACCTCAGTGGATGTACTGGATTTGCCTGAGACGGATAAATCCAAGTTAAGAGCTTTAACGGCCTTATATTCCAATTATGTTCAAATTGTTACTGCTAAACAAAATGATATGGATTCCTTGGAGGATTTAGTTGGTAAACGCATTAGTGTGGGAACGGCAGGAAGCGGTACAAGGCTTATTGCAGAGCGGATACTGTTAGAATCTGATTTACCGACTGATCAATTGAATTTATCCTATCTTTCTTTTTCTCAATCCGCAGAAGCATTACGAAATGGTACCATTGATGCAGCTTTCTTTTCTTCAGGAATTCCGAATAATGAAATCGCTTTCATATCCAAGCAGACCGAACTATCTTTCATTCCCATACCAGGAGACATCATTGAACGACTTCAGAAACAATATGGAGTTTATACGGTTGATGAAATTCCCAGAGATACATACAGGGGAATGAAAAAAAATGTCCAAACGATTTCAATTAAAAATGTCTTGGTAACCTACAAGGAAATGTCTGACACTCATGCATACAATCTAGTGAAAACATTATATGAACATCTGCCTGAACTGCAGCATACACATCCCGCTGCTTCTGATATTTCAATAGAGGAAGCAACCAAACAAGTTCCACTAGATTTTCATCCAGGAGCCATGAATTATTTTACCGAACAAGGAATTATTGGAAATCAATGAAAAACGGGAGGCAATGACTATGAAAAAACTGATGAGTCTATTATCAATAATAGTATTGATCGCTCTTGCGGGTTGTGGTAATCCCACTCCGCAAAAACCGGGGGAATCCGTACAAACGAGTGCAGGGGAAAAAGGAGAGAAGAAAATAACGATAGCCGGTAATGGCGGTGTCATTGAAAGTGCCATCCGGGATGTGATTGCACCAAAGTTCAAAGAAGAAACGGGAATCACCGTTAATTATATTTCCGGTTTGTCAGGTGAAATCCTTTCCAAAGTGGAATTACAGAAAAACGCTCCACAAATAGATGTTGCCCTTTTTGTACCGGTTGATGTAATTCGCGCTAAGGAGAAAGAACTGATCGAACCAATTGATGAGTCCAATGTTCCCAATATGAAATCGGTGGATCCACGTTTCATTCCGGTTGAAAAGGCGGCCGCGCCAGCATTCGGTTTAGTCATTGCACCAGCTTATAATACGGAAACCTTTAAAAAGAAAGGGTTAAAATCAATTGAATCATGGAATGATCTTGTCTCTCCTGAGTACGAGGGTAAAACGGCATTTTCAGATATTACGAATGATTGGGGCTTCAATACCCTTAATGGTCTAGCGATTTCAAACGGCGGGAGTACGGAAGATATGGAGCCAGGTCTAGAAAAGGCGAAAGATCTTGCAGCTTATTCCAATACCTTCTATAAAAACTCAACACAAATGATGCCAGCTGTCCAACAAGGAGCTGCTGACGTAACGGTCATGGGAAGCTATTCCATAGGCGAACTAGCCGTTTCAGGTATTCCCATTAAGATGGCCGTGCCTAAAGAAGGTGTACCGCTTCAAGCTTTTAGTGCTGGTCTCGTGAAAAATACACCTAATAGTAAAGAAGCCCTTGAATTCATCAACTATGTAATCAGTGAAGAAGCGCAAGCGTTAATTTCCGAAAAAGGATTTTATCCGACGGTAGAGGGAATGAAAATTCCAGAAAAATATGAAGAGTCAATTGGCCTTAAAGCAAGTGATAAAACATTCAAACCTGATTTCGCCAAGTTTGCCGAGATCCGTGCCGAGGTGTCAGACAGATGGGCGAAAGAGGTTACTCCTGAATTAGGGAAAAAACTCAAATAAAAGGAGCGTGTTGATCACATGGAATTATTAAAAAAAGAAGTGGAAATGAATAGGCAGCACCTGGAGGCAGTTCAGGGGTCTGGATCAAATAAAAATGATGTAGAGATAAAAGGCGCGTTTAAACAATTTGGAGCGAATGTTGTCCTGAATGGCATCGACCTTGAGGTGAAACAAGGAGAGTTACTCACTCTTCTTGGGCCTTCAGGGTGCGGAAAGTCCACAACCTTGAACCTCATTGCAGGGTTCCTCGATGCAGATCGGGGCGAGGTTCATATTAAGGGCCATAATGTTACGAAGGTTCCTCCTTATAAGCGAGATTTAGGTATGGTTTTTCAAACTTATTCGCTTTTTCCTCATATGACAGTCTATGAAAATCTCAGTTTTGGCTTGAAATTGCGCAAGGTCGGTAAAGCTGAGCAAAAAAAGAAAATAAGTAAAGCGCTTGAATTAGTGAAAATGTCAGGATTGGAAAATCGTTATCCACGGGAATTATCTGGAGGTCAGCGTCAGCGTGTTGCGATTTCCAGGGCACTTGTAGTGGAACCGGAGCTCCTTTTGCTTGACGAACCGCTTTCAAACCTTGATGCAAAGCTGCGCCATGAACTCAGGGCCGAGATAAAGCGCTTACAAAAGGAAATTGGCGTAACGACCATTTTTGTGACTCATGATCAAGAAGAAGCTCTTTCCATGTCTGATCGGGTCGTGGTCATGAATGCAGGGAAAATTGAACAAATCAGTACTCCGACTGAGATTTACAACCACCCCAAGACTGAATTCGTGTTCCAGTTCATCGGGAAATCGAATTGTTTTGAAGGGAATGTGTCTGCTGTGGATAAGCGGAAAGTTTCCGTCAAGATAGGGCCTGATATCACCCATGTCGATGCAAACAACATCATGGGAAATGATAGTGATTTGAAAACCGGTGATGAGGTGAAGCTTTATATTAGACCGGAAAAACTGCAAATAGTTTCTCTTGATGAAAAATCTGCCTCTTCATTGGACTTCCAACATGCTAAGATCAGCCAAATTAACTATCTTGGTACCTCTTGGGAAATCAATGTTCTATTACATGGGAAAAGTATTCAAGTATTGACTTCCGCTTTCGATTCATCATGGCAAAATGGAAGTGAGGTGTTGATTGGATGGAGCCCATCAGAAGTTATGCTAGTCAAGAAATAGAACAGGAAACGAATCCTCTTGAACCGCAAAAGGAACCTAAAATCAAAAAAAGGAAAGTCTGGGTTCCGGGATTACTCCTTTTAACGCCGATTCTGCTTTTCATATTTGGTTTCTTTGTCATACCGATGTTATACATTTTATATTTAAGCTTCATCTCAACAGATAATCTTGGTGGAGCGGAGGCAGTTTATAGCCTAAAAAACTATACACAATTATTTACTGATAGCTATTACTTATCTTCTTTATGGCTGACAGTGAAAATCAGTTTATATTCGGTCTTGGTTGCTTTATTTCTTGGATATCCGGTAGCCTTGACGATGGCCAAAAGTTCAGCGCGGATCAGAGGGTATATTACTCTCTTGATCGTGTCACCGCTTTTGGTGAGTATAGTTGTCCGTAACTTTGGCTGGTACCTCTTGCTATTGCCTAACGGAACGATTAATCAAACCTTGATGGCACTTGGCATAATAGATGCACCATTGAAACTATTGTTCTCGGAAATCGGAGTTGTGATAGGGCTTTCCAATGCATATCTCCCTTTCATGATCTTATCCATCGTTGCAAGTCTTTATAATATCGATCCTTCTTTGGATAAGGCAGGAGCGATACTTGGGGCAAGCCCATTCAGAAGGTTCTTTTCAATTACATTGCCGCTAAGTATCCCTGGTATCGTATCGGGCTGCATTCTCGTATTCAGTTTATCAATGAGTGCTTATGTTACGCCTGCACTAATGGGCGGAGCCAATGTGCCAGTGATGCCTGTTGTCATCTATGATCAAATAAATAACCTGCTGCATTGGACATTCGGATCTGCTCTTTCTTATATTCTATTAGCAACCACTGTCATATCAGTGGCCGTCTTTACCAGAGTGTTTGAAAAAGGGAAATTCAAGGAGGTATTCCGATGATGAAAACGTTTGGCGGCCTTCGGATTGCCGTAGCCGTATTGGCCATTATCTATATCTTGATACCGCTCATTGTCGTTATTCCCGCTTCTTTTACAAGTGCCAATTATCCAAGTTTTCCGGCTGAAGGCTTCTCACTGCAATGGTATGCCAAGATCTTGGAGCGTCCTGAATTTTTGGAAGCCTTTTTGAACAGTGCGAAGTTCGCAGCATTAGCTGCCCTTTTCTCCGTCATATTCGGAACTTTAGGCGCCCTTGGCATAGCAAAGTATGATATTCCGGGTAAATCGTATATTACGGCCCTTTTAACTTCTCCATTAAGTGTACCGCAATTAGTCTTAGGGATAGCACTTTTAATGTACTTTACACCAATGATGCTTGCTGGAACCTCGACGGGATTTTTAATTGCCCATATCGTCATTTGCATACCATATGTTATGCGGCTCGTATTAACCGGTTTAAGTGGATTTGATTATAATCTCGAACGAGCCGCGGCGATACTTGGAGCGAATCCATTAACAGTATTCATGAAAGTGACTCTGCCGCTAATTGGATCCGCGGCCATTTCAGGGGGATTATTCGCATTTTTGACATCATTTGATAATGTAACGGTCTCTCTCTTTATGGTATCACCGGAAATGAGAACGCTGCCGATCGAAATATTCTCGCAAATGCAGGATGCCTACAATCCAATCGTTGCATCCGTGTCAAGCGTGGTTATTTTCATATCAGTCCTACTAATCGTCATACTTGAAAAAATTCAAGGTGTCGGGAAAGTTTTTGGTGGTTCCCATCATACGAACGGTTAAAAATGAGTTGAATGATGTGACAAACAATCATGCTGGCTAAGTTCTGATATTACGAAGAAAACTCATCCAATCGTTCCATTCAAATGAGCCACACACCTTTTAGCAGCCAATAGTGGAGCCGTTAGGACAGGGACAGAGGGATTAACCTGCTTTGCGATATGTTCCATACTATATTGTGAAATCACTTCTGTTTTTCCATCCAATTGTTCCACCATCTTTTTAACCCGATCGTCATGTTCCTTTCTTTTTCCTTGTGTTAATAAATGGATGATCCCGGGATCCACCACTGATTCGATCATACAGTCAGGATTCTTATTTAATAAGTAATTTTGAAGGGCAATCGGCGTTTCTTTTACGGTAGAAACCAGGCCGATGCTAGCATAACTAAGCGCTTCATCAAGCATGGCCTCATCTGAACGAAATAACTTTACAGGGTATAGAGGTTGTAAGATTGAAGTGATGTCATTAAAAGCAGAGCAAGTAAGTTGGATGCATGAAACATCAGATTCATAGGCTATATTCATTAATGCAGAAAAGCGGCGGATGATTTCCGGGGTCAACTTGCCGCTCTTTTCCATCAAGTCGAGAAGACCCGTGTCCATGAAATGAAGGAGTTCAATGTTTGGGGCAACAGTCTGAAAGGCCACTTCAATTGGACGTAGTGCAGTTGTGGTTGCGTGAATCAGTGCAATTTTCAAAAAAAACAGCCTCCTTTTTTCTTCATCATTATATCTAGCAGAATCATAAAATGCCATTATATTACATACAAATAGTTCTTCTTCAATTTACTATTAAGAAAGGAAGTGAGAAGCATGGAGAAAGAAGCCCTGGACGACCTTAGTCAGGTGATCCCAGATGACAGAATGTTCCTTGATTTGGCAGAAAGGTATTGTTATAGCTATGACGCTTCTTTTGGGGAATATTTACCTGAAATCGTTATCCAGCCAAAAAATGCGGAGGAAATCAGTGAAGTGATTAAATTGGCTAATACTCACAAAATTCCTGTTTACCCTAGAGGATCTGGAACTTCGCTAAGTGGCGGCCCTTTACCTGTAAAAGGGGGGATGGTTCTTGATATGACCCTTTTGCGGGATAAATTGATCATTGATCGGGAAAATATGCTTGCCATTGTCTCTCCAGGAGTAATTACGGCAAATATTCATAAAAAGGCTGAAGAAGCCGGCTTGTTCTATCCGCCGGATCCAAGCAGCTCCAATGTAGCCACTATAGGCGGGAATCTATTAGAAAACTCCAGCGGGCCAAAGGGATTGAAATACGGAACGACAAAAGAATATGTGATAGGCCTGGAGGTGGTAACCCCTACCGGTGAAATCATTCGTACTGGCGGAAAGACCGTAAAAAATGTAACAGGGTATGATTTGACACGATTGATCGTGGGATCGGAAGGTACTCTGGGCATCGTTACTGAGGCAATCATCCGCTTAATACCAAAACCTCAATCTAAACAAACATTTGTCGCCCACTTCAATCATTTGATAGACTCTGGCCATGCCATTACCAGCATTTTATCGTCAGGAATTCTGCCATCTGCCTTGGAATTGATGGATAATGCTTGCATCCGTGCTGTTGAAAGCTATCGGCCTTCCGGTTTGCCACTTCAGGCAGAAGCCATTTTGATCATAGAAATAGATGGTCACCCGTTGGCGATTGAGGAAGAAATCAATAAATGCGCCGATATATGCAGGGCGGAGGGTGCTTCCTACGTCAAGATAGCGGAGACAGAAGAAGAACGACAAACGATTTGGAGTGCGCGTAAATGGGTCTCCCCGGCCATTACACAAATGGGACCTACAAAAATTTCTGAAGACGCGACCGTACCGCGCAGTCAAATACCGGCGATGATGGAGAGATTAAACAATATCCGGGAGAAATACGGGTTGAACTTGGTTGTATTCGGCCATGCAGGGGATGGCAATTTACATCCGAATATCATCACTGATAAACGAAATATTACGGAAATGAAAAAAGTGGAGCTTGCAGTCAGTGAAATTTTTGAAGCAGCAATTGAACTAGACGGAACGCTTTCCGGGGAACATGGTATCGGTACTTTAAAGTCACCATATATGGAAATGGAATTAGGAATAACAGGGGTGAATATGATGAAAAAAATAAAAGAAGCATGGGATCCCAATAATATCCTGAATCCAGGTAAGATTTTTCCTGATAAAGGCCAGACAAGGGTCGTGTTGGTTACATGAATCTATCTGTCAAAGCGAACGAGACAAATGCCGCGTTACAAAATTTATATTCAGATGCATATGATTGGACAAACCAATGCGTAAAATGCGGTTACTGTTTACCGGCATGTCCTACATATGAATCAATGGGTGTAGAATCCGCCTCTCCACGCGGTCGAATCAATCTAGTGAAAATGGCAGCCGAAGGGAAAATAGATTTCCAAAAAGATTTGGCTGAACCGATCGACCTGTGCTTAGGCTGTCGTGCTTGTGAAACAGCTTGTCCTGTTGGTGTCCCATACGGACATATACTGGAAGCGGCAAAAGAAGCCATTGAAAACTCCCCATCAGCAACCCAAAAAAATAAAATGACCAAGATTAAAAAACTGGCTTTGGTTCATCTTTTTCCTTATCCAAAACGGATGAACAGAATTGGAAGTGCAGTACATCTGTATCAAAAAACAGGCTTATCCAAGCTTATCCGGACATCGAATGTACTGCAAAAGGTTTCCCCAGCCCTTGCACATTTAGAACAAGCGCTTCCTGCCATCGAGCCGTCCTCCAAACGAATCCGGACAGGTACGAGAATGCCTGCAAAAGGGAAAACGAAATTAAAGGTGGCATTTTTTACTGGGTGTATCATGGATTCCATGATGTCACGAATAAACCGTCTTACCATCGAACTGCTCACAATAGCGGGATGTGAGGTCATTCTCCCTGAAAATCAGAATTGCTGCGGTGCACTGCATTCCCATCAAGGTGAAACAAAACAAGCGAAAGACTTGGCAAAGAGGAATATCCAAGCATTCATGCAAACAGATGCTGATGTCATTGTAAATAACGCAGGAGGCTGCGGTGCTTCGCTTCTTGAATATGGACATCTATTGGCAGATGAACACGAATGGGCTGGAGCGGCAAGGGCGTTTTCGGAAAAATCAAAAGATATCAGTCAAATTCTTCATCAATTGGGGCCGCTTCCCTTTACTGAGGAATGGCAAGGCATCGTATCTTATCAAGATTCATGTCATTTACGCAATGTTCAAAAGGTCCAAAAGGAACCTCGTTTATTATTGCGATCCATACCAGGAGTTTCCTATGTGGAAATGGAAGGATTTGACCGCTGCTGTGCATCTGGAGGAATTTACAATCTTCTCCACTTTGATGAATCCATGAAAATTCTTGATGAGAAAATGAAGAACTTAAAAGAAACGAAAGCGACAACCGTAGTCACGGTTAACCCTGGCTGCCAAATGCAAATGAGCATTGGCATTGAAAGGGAGGGAGCAGCGAACCAAATGAAAAGTATGCATCTTGTTGAGATACTTGCCAAGGCTTGTGGATTGGATTGAAAGGATACTGAAATTTCATAGCAGGACGTTACACGTCAGTATTTTCTTCTCTTATGGGAAAATACTGACGTTTTTATGTTAGAAACTTGATCATTCTCCATTGAAGATGTAAGGCGGAAAAAATATTGGCAGATCAATAATGCAGTGCCATATATACGGATGGAATATTTTAGGATTTTCTTTAAAACTATCCGTTCAGGTTTGTAAACAGTATGTTAGTCGCACTTTAAATACATATAAAAAAACCGTTCAATTTCTGAACGGATAGAAGTAAATAAGAGGCGTTAGTAAATGAATTTAAAATCCTGTTTTTATGCCAAAACCTATTAAAATTAAGCCTGTTGATTTTTGGAATGCATTCTGGAATTTGGAGTTGTTCATCCATTTTTTTGCATAATCAATTAGATAAACAAGAAATAGAAACCACAATACAGCGAGTAAGGTTAAGATGAAGGCTAATATAATCAATTGCTGGTTTACATTTCCATTCAAATTGATAAATTGCGGCATGATTGTAATATAAACTAAAACGGTCTTTGGATTAAGAATATTATTAAGTAATGCTTGCATAAAGGAATCTTTGTTATGCCGATTTGAATGCTTTGCAGGTGTATTAGCTTGTGCTTGAATGTCTTTTAAAGAAAAAGCGCTTTTAGCAAAAAAACTTTTTATTCCTAAATAAATTAAGTAGGCGGCTCCCAAATATTTGATTGCACTGAAAAGAATCACAGACTTTGCAATCACAACAGATAGTCCAAGAATGGCAATAAGCGTCCAAAAAGAAAGTCCCGTTGCCATTCCGAGAACCGTATACCGTCCCGCTTTTGTACCATGGCTAAGCGTGTTTTTCACTAAGAGCATTGTATCTGCTCCTGGTATAATAACCATCATTGCAACAATTGATATGTATGTAAGTAAGCTATCCATACTATTTCTCCCTCACTCTTTATTAGTTGCTACTCAAGTAACTACTTATGTAAGTATATTAGATGAAAATGGAAAACGTCAACAGATTTTGTTAAAATATTAGTTACAAAGGTAGCGACTAAGGTTGTGTTGGAGGGATTATGAAAGAAAACATTTTAGAAACATTAAAAAATCTGAATTTTACCGAATATGAAGCGAAAGCTTATCTTACCTTATTGGAAGAATCGCCATTAACAGGCTATGCAGTTGCAAAAAACTCCGGTGTACCACGTTCAAGAATCTATGAAATTCTGGACAGTCTCGCAATAAGAGGAGATATTCTGGTTAGTCCTGGAAACACACCACAATACACGCCTGTACCTGCAAAGGAACTAATAAAAAACCGTCGGATAAAAGCAGAAGAGAATTTTGAACGGGCAGAAAAATCATTAGCGGAGTTTGAACGTTCTGCAAATGACCGTGAAAACATATGGAATATCATGGGGCGCAATGAAATACTCGATAAGGTAAAAGCTTGTATATTATCTGCTAAAAAAAGAATACTCTTAGAGATTTGGGAAGACGAATTCGAAGAATTCGAGTATGAATTAAGACAGGCAGCAAATAAAGGGGTCAATGTAACAATTATTGCCTATGGGGAAATCGTCTGTGATTTTGCTAATGTTTACCTCCATTATATGGGTTATGCAATTACAGAAGAGTATGGCGGACGATGGCTTGTTATCAGTGGAGATGATTCAGAAGTAGTAGCAGGCATTGTCTCGCTTGGCAAAGATAGCCGCGCCGCATGGACCATGCATGTAGGTTTAGTGATGCCCATTACAGAAGTCATGATTCATGATTTGTATCTGATGGAAATCATGGATAAGCATAGAGAACTATTGGAAGAAAGTTTTGGTGAAAACCTAGCCAATTTACGTAAAAAATTTTCTATCCATCCAGATTATAAAAAACATTACGTGGACTAGATATGTGCTATTATTATCTGCATACTTCATAGTCAACTATATGGGCATGAATCCAGACAGGATTTATGCCTTTTACTGTTAAAGCTACTTATTTAGCTATAGGCACAGGTGAGTTGTAGAAGCAAAGCATTGCACCCCCGATACCCGACTGATTGAGGATACAACAGGTGATTAAGAAATTTAACTATATTAAAATATGGAAAAGGGTATAATAAGGAGTGCTATAAACCATTCTTGGTAATGGGATTATTGTAGTATCGGATTAACATTTTACTATCCGGATTACTAAAACAGAAGGAGAAATGATTCATTTGAATGACAAAGAAACAAAGGGTATCGAGTTACCTGCCAACTATGAGGAATTAAAAAAATCTGCCAATCGCAAATCTAATTGGAGAGAACGTTTAGATGCGATCGAAGAATTAGGTCAGTCAAAAAATAAACAAGTAATCGACATTCTTACACATATCATGAGCAATGATTCTGTATATAAAGTTCAAGAGGCCGCCTACCGTCAATTGAAAAGTTTAGGTGAAAATGTTCAATTGCCAGCAAGGAAAAAAGGCGAGTTGGTTAAGGGATTGACCAAAATCTTAGTCAGGATCAAGAAGAGTTTACCAGAAAATCAAACATATACTGAATTCAAAGAGAAACTCCAGAAGATGAGAATGGATATATATGATACATATGAGGGTGAAAAAGGAGCAGACTTTGATAAATGGCTTGAAAATACGTGGTCTGCTTTATCGAAAAGATAAAAGTTTAAAGAATAATAAGCAATTTTTGATGCAGGAGCAAAGTTTTTGCTCCTTTTTCTTATGTGTAAAACAAAGTTTTAGCTATGGTATGCTAATATTTAAAAGAGGAAGTATTTGGCTGTTTGCTTTAAATTGAATCAAATTAATAGGCAACTCCAAACCAATGTGAAAACCGATAAATACAAACAAATTCAGGGGAGAAAAGATGACAGATTATATTGAACTTTGGAAACAGGCAATGGCAGATCATACAGGAAACATACCTGACAGACTAAAAGATGATGCAGCAGAAGAAGCTTTTTGGGCTTCCAAGGTTGCAGCGAAAAAACAACATAACGCGGACCCTTATGCAAAAATTGTGCAGCAAGAGTTATTCGCATTATTAAAACAGGATGATCACGTATTGGAAATCGGTCCTGGATGGGGCAATTATACATTTGATATTGCAAAAGAAGTCAGGAAGCTAACTTGTATAGATAGTTCCAAAAGCATTATCAATTTTTTAAAATCCCAGGCAAACGTAAAAGGTTTCGAAAACATGGAGCTGATTCATGATAAGTGGGAAAGTAGTACCAAAAAAGACAAATTTGATGTGGTATTTGGTTTTA
Organism: Peribacillus sp. Aquil_B1; assembly: GCF_022603275.1. NCBI lineage: Bacteria > Bacillati > Bacillota > Bacilli > Caryophanales > Bacillaceae > Peribacillus > Peribacillus sp. Aquil_B1. The sequence continues at coordinate 2,022,902 of NZ_JAKXEE010000001.1, forward strand.
ATTGTTATTACCGCATGACAGAAATCGGTCAAACTCTGTTAAAAATGAATGATTCTGCAGCCCGTTTAGTGATAGTAGGTATGACAACCGGACCAGAAAAACCTCATTATATGGAATTGAAGCAACGAGGATATACGATCAATTTAAGAAAACGGGATTACATACACATCTTGAATGTTTTGTATCAACTTGGAATACTGGCGGACTGTAAGATCGTAAAATTGAAAAGTAAAAAAATCTATTCCACCTATGAAGAAGTGATCCGAGATAATACAACAAAAATTCTTGATGATCATTATTCCTATGATGAAGTAAAAACGATCCTAAATAAATATGTGGTGGAAAAAGAAGGAGTTTTCGAATACGAATATCCGTTTCATGCAGCTTTGATGTATTGGAATCCAAGGTTACATTAACAATTTGAGTACCTTTTTCTCTGAGTTCTTTACCTTCTTTTTGAGGTACTTCAGGAAAAAGGTATTTTTTCTGTTGGATATTCGCAAAATAATAGTAACAGGGCTACAAAAAATGATCATTAAACGGAGTGTGAATGATAAATGAAAGAAATATCCGAAAAAAGATTTTGTGAAACTTGTAAAAAAGAGACAGTTCATACTGTAACTGAAGATGCATTGGAAATAGAATATTCATGTAATGAGTGCGGTCAGCACGAAGATATATTCAAGACATTTTTTTAGAAACATAAAATTTCACTTGAAATGGTCTGTAAGTGAAGGATTATCCAATTCATTTGCGAAAACGATCCTATATTTATGAGTTCCAGTAACATTAAACTACAAATACCGTAAGTCTCAGTCTAGTGTTCTAAGAATTTTAAAATACATACTATGGTTATACAGAAAATTGGAACTTATTTTTCAGTGAATCGTCGTAAATCTCAAAGCTCGAGGACTCATGGTATAAGGTTTACTTTCATCATTCGAACAGAAATATTTTTACTATGGAAGGGTGCCCTTTTATTATGTAGAAATGTGCTTGATGATTTATCAAGGATTCAGATATAAATTTTCAATAATTTCTTTCTACGGCATGCAATATGTGATATATTGCATATTATATATCGATATTTTAAGGAGGTATAGCCGTTGAATCATTCAAATTCTTCACAAAAAATCAAACGTATTTCTGTACGTGAAGAAGCATACATGATTTTGCGGGATTGGATTGTCCAGGGAATCCTAACGCCAGGACAGCAATTACGCGATAAAGAGTTAGCCGAGCAATTGGGAGTAAGCAGAACCCCAATTAGAGAAGCACTATTAAGGCTTGAGGATGAGGGATTTGTCGAGACCAAGCCGAGCCGTTCAACTATTGTTTCCCCTATTCGATTCGAAGGGGTATTAGATATATACTCCATTGTTTGGACACTGGAAAAGCTGGCTATGGAACAGGCTTTTGATTTCATCGAACAAAAACACTTAATAGAAATGGAAACCATCAATCATGAAGTGAAAAAAGCAATCGAGGAAGGAAATCAAATAGCCGCCGTTCAGAAAGATAATGACTTTCATTCCATTTACATCAATCTTTCTACAAATGATGAATTGAAGCGGATTCTATCGGGACTCAAACAAAAACTTGTACGAATGGAACTGTTTTATTTCAATCAGGTAAATGATGTTCATCTTTCCGTTGATGAGCATGATCAGATCATACACGCATTAAGGAATGGAAATCTCACTATGGTGCTTAAGATGATAGAAAAGAATTGGAATGAAAGTTATTTAAGAATTCAAGCCCATACGGAACGGGTAAAAAGCGGGGAAGAAAAAAATGAGTAATGATACTTTAGTTGCTATATCACCTTCAAGAAACAAAGGGATTGCACTAGTACTGACTGGCGCTGCGTTATGGGGAGTGTCAGGGACGGCAGCTCAATATCTGTTTCAGCAGCAAGGCTTCAGTCCTGAGTGGCTCACCGTTGTACGCTTGTTGCTTTCTGGAATCATCTTATTGGGTCTCGCTTATAAAAATGAAAGACTGAAAGTATTTGAGATTTGGAAAACTAAAAAAGATGCGTTTCAAATTATCCTTTTTGCCATTCTTGGAATGCTCGCTGTTCAATACACATATTTTGCGGCGATTGAACATGGCAACGCAGCCACTGCCACTGTCCTTCAATACTTGGCACCTGCCCTGATCACTTGTTATTTAGCCATTCGTTCCAAACGTTTTCCAAGCATTACAGTGAGTGTAGCTGTGATCATAGCGATTTTAGGCACCTTTTTGCTTGTGACGGGAGGAAGCATTCGTACACTATCCATTTCCGGGTGGGCAGTATTTTGGGGAGTAACATCAGCCTTTGCATTGGCATTTTATACATTGCAGCCTTATAAACTCCTTTCTAGATGGGGAGCGATGATTGTTGTGGGATGGGGCATGTTGATTGGAGGCATATGCTTTAGCATCATCCATCCTCCATGGGCATTTGAAGGCAATTGGACGTTACCTTCATTTTCAGCGGTTTTATTCATCATCATTTTCGGTACGATCATTGCTTTTTATTTTTATTTGGAAAGTACCAAATTCATCTCGGCTTCTGAGGTAAGTTTATTGGCTTCGGTTGAACCATTATCCGCAACCTTAATATCCGTTTTCTGGCTGAATGTAACATTCGGTTTTGCCGAGTGGCTTGGCACGCTCTGCATTATTAGCACCATTACGATTTTATCGATCGTAAAAAACAAGTAATGACAGACGTTATTAATTCTAGGCGAAAAAACTAATAATCTGCCATGGAGTGGACGAAGCTCGAAAATATATACTTCTAAAAAAAAGCAATTACACTTCATGTGAATTGCTTTTTTTGTATTTTACGAGTATTACGCATACATTTGGCTATTCACATGCCGTTATGTAGACTGTTCAACTCATCAAGCAGTACCAATCTTAAGTAATAAAAGGAGAAATGGCATAGAAATCGAAATATAGATACGAGTATGGAAAATCAAAATGAGACTTTGGTCGTTAACTGACACTCAAAAGGAGTTTTTCAAATGTTTACTAGAGAAGCCATTGCATCTTTTAATGAATTGGAATGTTCGTTGTATGGTTATATTACCAAAAACGCAGAAAAGGTCGCATATATGAGGATAAGGGAGCTCGCAGATGAGACACATGTCTCTACCTCCACCATCCTTCGTTTTTGCAGAAAGGTTGATTGCGCCGGTTACTCGGAATTCAAAGTGAAGCTTAAGATGTATATAAGTGAGAAACAGCATGTCAAGCTAAAGAGTACCCAACATTCTTTGTCGGAATTTGTAGAGAGGACGCTAAAGGGAAGCTTCGAATCATATATCCAAGAAACGGCGAGGCTGATTGCCAAAGCGGAGAGTGTCATTTTTCTTGGTATTGGAAGCTCGGGCATTATGGCTGAATATGGGTCTCGCTATGTTTCCAGCCTTGGGAAATCTTCCTTATATATTAAGGATCCTTTCTTTCCAATCCATTCAAAGTATTCAAGTAACAGTGTAACGATTGCCTTGAGTGTGTCTGGAGAAACGATAGAGATCATTGACCTTATCAAATGTTTAAAAGAAGAGGGAAGCACAATCGTCAGCATAACCAATAATAAAGTCAGTACGATTGCAAGGATTTCCGATTTGAATATATCCTATTTCGTGACAGAGGAATACAGCGGTAAATCAAATATAACTACCCAAATTCCGGTCGTTTATCTTTTAGAGGCGATTGCCAAAGAAATATACAAGATATAAATCACGAGAAACATCCTGTTTCTTTTATGTAACGGATGACAACTGACGTCACAATAAACAGAAAGGGGGAATTGTATTTACCGCAACATTGAAAGCGGATACAATTTTCTCAGGAAGAGGTGAGATAATGATTCATCAAAAGAATGAACGCTTCCCAGAAGACTTTTTATGGGGCTCTGCATCGGCAGCATACCAAGTGGAGGGAGCATGGAATGAGGATGGAAAGGGTCTTTCCGTCTGGGATATTTACACAAAAAAAGATGGAACGACTCATGAAGGTACGAACGGTGATGTCGCGGTTGACCATTATCATCGATACAGGGAAGACATTGCCTTGATGGCCGAAATGGGATTGAAGGCATACCGCTTTTCTGTTGCCTGGAGCCGGATTTATCCTGAAGGGAAGGGGAAAATCAATGAAGCGGGGCTGAAATTTTACGATGATCTCATTAATGAATTGCTAAAACACGGCATTGAGCCCATTTTAACGGTTTACCACTGGGATGTTCCCCAAGCATTAATGGAGGAATATGGTGCCTGGGAATCAAGGGAAATCATCCATGACTTCAACGAATATTGCATCACGCTGTTCAAATACTTCGGTGGACGGGTTAAGTACTGGGTCACTTTGAATGAGCAAAATGTATTTATCGGGTTAGGATACCGTACAGGGCTGCATCCACCGGGTGTGAAAGATTTAAAAAGGATGTATGAAGCCAATCATATTGCAAACTTGGCCAATGCTAAAGCCATCCAATCTTTCAGAAGGTTCGTACCTGAAGGCAAAATCGGGCCCAGCTTTGCTTTTGGACCGACATACCCTTTTACTTGTGCCCCGGATAATATTCTTGCTTATGAAAATGCCGAGGATCTCAATAACCATTGGTGGCTGGATGTTTATTGCTGGGGAACCTATCCTATGATAAGCATGAAGTATTTAGAAAGAAATGGATTGGCCCCGACCATCATGGATGGAGATATGGAACTTCTGGCCTTTGGAAGGCCTGACTTCATCGGAGTCAATTACTACCGATCGGGAACTGTCGATATGAACCCGCTTGACGGCATAGAACTGGGGACCATGAATACGACCGGAAAGAAAGGAACATCGGAGGAAAGCGGTGTTCCCGGACTTTTCAAATCGAAGCGAAATCCTCACTTGGATGCAACGAACTGGGATTGGGAAATCGACCCTACAGGCCTTCGTATCGGACTTCGCAGATTGACCAGCAGGTACAGGCTCCCTATCCTCATCACTGAAAATGGCTTAGGTGAATATGATACGCTCCTTGAAGGGGATGTGGTGAATGATGAGTACCGCATTGAGTATTTGGAAAGTCATGTAGCGGCCTGCCAGAATGCCATCAGTGACGGTGTAGACCTAATTGGATATTGCACTTGGTCATTCACGGATATACTTAGCTGGCTTAATGGCTACAAGAAGCGCTACGGCTTCGTTTATGTGAACAGAGATGAACATAGTGAAAAGGATTTAAGGCGCATTAAGAAAAAAAGTTTCTATTGGTATAAAGAATTGATAAAAAATAACGGAAATAATTTACAGAATATTCAATCTTTTATTGAGAAGGAGGAATAAGGAATGAAAAAAATCCTATTGGTATGTGCAGCTGGAATGTCCACCAGCTTGCTCGTTAATAAAATGAATGACGCTGCAAAGGATAAGGGCATCGCCATTGATATTGTTGCCTTGCCCATTTCAGAATGCAGCAAAGCCGCTGAAGAAGTGGACGTCGTATTATTGGGTCCTCAGGTCAGGTATCAAAAAGCACAGGTGGACTCCATTGTAGACGGAAGGGTGCCAGTAGAGGTCATAGAAATGAGAGCATATGGAACGATGAACGGGAGCGCAATCCTCGATCGGGCTATTGAGCTAATTGACCAAAATCAATAAAACAAAAAAACGAATGATTCAGGGGGTATATTATGGGATTCATGGCTGGTTTTGAGCGTGGTATGGAAAAAGCCCTTGTTCCTGTCGCGGCTAAACTGAACTCTCAAAGGCATATTGTTGCTATTCGTGACGCTTTTATATTAGCATTTCCAATCACACTTGCGGGTTCATTGATCGTTCTATTGAATTTTGCTGTACTGGCTCCGGATGGATTCATTGCAAAAATGCTGTTCTTGAATAAGCTATTTCCTAATTTGGCTGATTTCCAGCAGGTATTTGCACCAGTATTGAATGGGTCAACCAGTATTTTATCCATATTCATCGTCTTTCTAATTGCCAGGAATATAGCCTTGGCCATGAAGGCGGATGACCTTCTATGCGGATTAACTGCCCTATCCACTTTTTTCATTGTATATCCCGCTTATACGGTCGTTGATGGGACGAATTTCCTTTCCACTCAATGGGTTGGGGCACAGGGACTCTTTGTAGCCATGATCATCGGCTTGCTTGTGGGAGAGATCTTCAGCCGTTTATCCAAATCGAAACGTCTACAAATCACGATGCCTGCGTCCGTACCGCCAGCCATCTCGAGAACATTCAAGGTTCTTTTTCCAATCGTCATCATTACAGTTTTATTCTCAGTTGGTAATGCAATCATTCTAGCTATCTACCCAAATGGGATCCATGAATTGATATATGCAGCGATCCAGACCCCATTGAAAAACTTGGGAACCAATATATTCTCGTTAATTATCCTGGCGATTGTATCGAATCTCCTCTGGGTATTCGGGATTCATGGTCCTAATACAGTTGCCGCAATCAGGGAAGGGATGTTTGCGGAGGCAACGCTTGAAAACCTGAACTATGTCGCTGCACATGGATCTGCCTGGGGAGCTCCCTACCCTGTTACTTGGGCTATCAATGACGCTTTCGCCAATTACGGTGGATCAGGCATGACCCTGGGATTGATCATTGCCATTTTCATCGCATCAAGAAGAAAGGATTATCGCGATATCGGAAAGCTTTCCATTGCACCGGGTATCTTCAATATCAATGAACCGATCATCTTTGGATTGCCAGTAGTACTTAATCCAATATTGATCTTCCCTTTCATCCTGGTGCCGGCAGTTAATATCTTGATCGGCTATATCGCAATCACAACAGAGCTGATACCGCCGATAGCCTATACTGTGCCATGGACGACGCCTGGTCCGCTTATTGCATTCTTTGGTACTGGCGGAAACTGGATGGCCCTGGTTATTGGATTCGTCTGTCTGGCTGTTTCAACGCTTGTCTATCTACCGTTCGTGCTGGCTTCCAATAAGGCTGCAGCGATACAGCAAGCAACCGAAACCAGCAATAACGACTTACCCGCTTAGAAAGGAGCATGTATGAACACCTATCAAATTCAAATGAATTGCGGTCAGATATCATACCTGTGTAATTTTTTCTCGGAATATGAAGATGAACAAATAAAAACAACCCTGCTATCCTCCAACCGTGTTCAGGCGGTATTTGAAGCAATGACCGCCCTCAAAGGAGAGGAAGCGGTTAAGCACCTTAAACAAGTCTTTCAACAATCCAAGTTCGGCCCTGGTCTATATTATACTATCAAAAAAATTAAGTAAGGGGGACAGGATGACATGTCCAACTATCTAGCCTTTGACATAGGGGGAACGGAAATAAAATTCGGATTGCTGACAGAATTAGGCGATATCTTGGAAAAAGGAAGATTTCCGTCGGTTCGCAACAGTGGCAAAGCTATCCTTGAAGCAATCTTAGCTAAAGTTTCCGTTTTTCCCAGTTTACGAGGAATCGCCATCAGCGTTCCCGGCTTTGTCAATGACCAGACAGGTTTTATAGAAATGGGTGGAGCCATCAAGGATTTTGATGGCTTCAACATTAAAACATATATGGAGGAACGGACGAATCTCCCTGTCACGGTGGAAAATGATGTGAATTGTGTCGCTCTAGCCGAGAAATGGAAGGGGAACGCAAAGGATACTGAACACTTTCTCTGCATGACTGTCGGTACAGGGGTTGGCGGAGCGGTTTTCCTTAACAATCAATTATACCGTGGCATTTCCTTTGGGGCCGGTGAATTTGGATTCATGATCACCCATGGCAGCAAAAATGGGTCAGCTTTTAAAAATACTTTGAGTTGGAATGGATCTATTTCAGGCATCAGGGAACGGTATGCAAAACATAAAGGAATTTTGGTTGAGGAAGTAACCGGACAGGATGTTTTTCATGCTTATGAATCTGGGGACCTTATTGCTCTTGAAGAAGTGGAAAGGTTCTATGATAGCCTTGCATTTGGAATCCATAATTTGTATTTCATGTTCAATCCAAGCAAAATCTTGATTGGCGGAGCTGTAAGTGCCAGGCAAGAATTGATTCCAGAGCTCAGAAGAAGAGTTGAATCATTAAATGGATATATAAATGGAAATTGTATTGAAGCATGCTTTTTGAACAATGATGCAGGCATGTTTGGTGCCTTGTTTCATCATCTCGAAACATATGTAAGCCAAGGAAGAAGGGAATAGTCATGGAAGGATTGGAAGCTGTAGCTTTTGAAATGATCAGCAATGTTGGGACCGCAAAGAGCTTAATCATGGAAGCCTTGTATGAAGCAAGAGAAGGACGATATGAAGCGGCCGAGGAAAAACTGAAGAAATCCCAGATTCATATGGTTGAAGGCCACCATGCCCATTCAGGGCTCATCCAGCAGGAAGCATCAGGACAAAAGATGGAATTCTCGCTTTTACTTATGCATGCAGAGGATCAAATGATGAGTGCTGAGACGATAAGGGACCTAGTTGCAGAAATGATTAAAATGTATCGGGAAATGAGACAAAAATAAGAATGGTGGGGTGTCATTTTGAAGAATGGGATAAAAATCGTGACAATAGGCGGCGGTTCCAGCTACACACCGGAACTGATTGAAGGTTTTATCAAACGGTATGATGAACTTCCTGTAAGTGAAATCTGGCTCGTTGACATAAACAAAGGTAATGAAAAACTGGAGATCGTCGGAAACCTTGCTAGGAGAATGGTTGAAAAGGCAGGTCTTCCAATTGACATTCACCTTACGCTTAACCGACGTGAAGCATTGAAGGATGCAGATTTTGTAACGACCCAATTCCGGGTCGGATTACTTGATGCAAGAGCTAAGGATGAAAGGATTCCATTAAAATATGATGTAATCGGACAGGAGACAAATGGGCCTGGAGGTCTCTTCAAAGGACTCCGGACCATACCAGTGATACTTGAAATCTGCAGGGATATAGAGGAGCTTTGTCCGGATGCCTGGCTTGTAAACTTCACCAACCCAGCTGGAATGGTTACGGAGGCAGTCTTAAGGTATAGCACTATCAAAAAGGTTGTTGGTTTATGCAACGTTCCCATCGGGATGAAAATGGGCATCGCAAAAGCTTTGGATGTAGAGCCAGACAGGGTTCAAGTCGATTTTGCAGGATTGAATCATATGGTATTCGGACTGGATGTATATGTGGATGGAAAAAGCGTGAAGGATAAAGTAATACATGCGCTGGGGGATCCAAAAAATGAAATGACGATGAAAAACATTGCGGGCTTTGCCTGGGATCGTGATTTCATCAAAGGAATGGGCATTATTCCCTGCGGATACCACCGTTATTATTACAAGACCGATGAAATGCTTGCCGAAGAAAAGGAATCTTCAGCAACAAATGGGACGAGGGCCGAGGTCGTTCAACAACTGGAAAAGGACCTATTTGAATTGTATAGAGATCCTGAACTGAATGTTAAACCAGCTCAACTAGAAAAGCGCGGTGGAGCGTATTACAGCGAAGCGGCCTGCAGTCTCATCAATTCGATTTACAATGATAAGCAGGATATTCAGCCAGTCAATACACGCAATAACGGGGCGATAGCGAGTATTCCAAATGAGTCAGCCATTGAAATTAACTGTGTGATCACCAAAGAAGGGCCAAGACCAATCGCCATTGGCGACCTGCCTGTAGCAGTCCGGGGATTGGTTCAGCAAATTAAATCTTTTGAAAGGATGGCTGCTGAAGCGGCTGTCACAGGAGATTATCATAAAGCTTTAGTAGCGATGACCATAAATCCTTTAGTACCATCAGACACCATCGCCAAAAAAATACTGGATGAAATGCTCGAAGCGCATAAAGCAGACCTGCCGCAATTTTTTAATGAAGTGAAATCATGACTTAAATCAATGGTTACAGAAGGTGCTTATAATTTTCGGACATAAAAAAGATCACTCCCTGTTAGATTCTAATCAGGGAGTGATCTTTTTTTTATGAAGGATTGCTTCTATCTGTACAACCATTCTGTACAACCATTGATATTTATACTTGCGGAAAAAAGAATCCACTTCAGGAGGTCCAAAATATTCTGCAATATTTAGGTTCTGAATACGCAGTCGTATATGATGTTTCCAGAGGAGCGGAGTATATGGCAAAGCAGTCAGTCCGAATAATCCGAAATAAAAAAAACTAGTCACAAACCATGAAAAACCTCACCAGGACTAAAGTAATTTTAGTATTGGAACGGATTATAACGAATCCCTGGTTGTGATTATAAAAAGCAAAGGGAGAGGGTGAATGCGAATGTTTTTCCCTTTCCCAAATACATAAAAAGTTTGCGGTGATGGATGTAAACTGCAGGAAACGTACTAGTAATCTACCTATTAGAGTTAACTCCATCATGATAAATAGCAACAACTTATAAAATGAAGTTGCTGCCATTAAAGGTCTTATTTAGGGAGGACTTGGAAGTGCCATACAACTAAGATATTGATTTCCGGGTAGTTTATTCTGAATCCAGTTTTCCCTTTTAAACTAACTGATTTAATAAATAGAATAATAATGGATGAAACGTTGAGATGGAGAAGAGTTTATCGTATATCTATATAATGCTGCAGAACCTTTGACGGGAAGAATTTGAGGGGCAATGGTCGTAAGGATACAATAATAGCAGGGGGCATAGTTAAATTCTGTTGTGCTTGCTTTAAACAGTTGTACATTGCTTTACCGCCAACTGAATTGGCAGAGTGAATAGTAATGCGATTGGCAAATAGTTTTTCTTTGACCATCTTTTGAACAAGCATAAAACCATTCCTGGTTTTATTTAATAAATCATGGTCCAAAGAGAGATGTTCAATATCAAAATTTTGCAATAGCTCTATGCATTCGTCAATAGTCTCGACTAACACATAGCCATCGGGTGCTTTCCGATAATCATCCAGAAAAACGCTAATTTTCTCCATTTATTACACTCCCTTCCTTATATGCGTGTGACTAATAAAGGTCAAATAAATCCAAGAAAATATGGTTTTATATATTAAGTCTAACACAACAAAGTAAGAAGGGGGCATATTCGACGTTAAAGACTATTATACGACAGCCTTTTTTAATATATATTCTGTATACTTATCGGTGTGCTACTTCAACTAACGGATCTTTACTAAAAGGAGGAACTGTTACTATGATTCCCTTATGGAACAAGTAGCATGGTATGTTATAAAAAACGTATTGACCAACTCCCTTTCAATATCCCTAGTTAAATATGGTGCAAAACATCCATTTATAAGTTAGTGATTGTAATAATTTGGGTAAAAGGTAATATCTTGATAAAAAAAGGAGTAGTAATATGTTACAACCAGAAGAGATTTACCTTGTACTTAGGAACAAAAAGTTGCTGTTGGAGTTAAAGGAACAAATTAATGACTATCATATATCCTACTTATCAATGATTAATGATCAACTTTCATTGATTGATCATGCTCTAAAAGAATGTAACGTTGATTCCTTCACTATGTCAAAAGGATAAAACCAACATTTACTTATATAGGGGTTCAATTTTTAAACTATAATAAACCAGCTTAGCGCCCTCTGAGAAAGGCGCTTTTTAATGTCAAATTTAATTGGTCACCTAAAAAGATCAGGTATACCTTCATGTTCTCGTAAGTTATATTGCGAGCGGACGCTTATTTATCACCTTCAGCATTACGATGATGGTCTTTTTCATTTTGATAAGAAGCAATTTTGGCGTCATCTCCAATGCATTCTAGTGTAGCTGCAGCCATCTGTTCTCTAATGCGAATGATATGGGCATTCATTAGTCGCTTGGCTTTTTCCGCGTCCTTTAATGCGATAGAATAGTAGATTTCTTTATGTTCTTGAAGCGTTTCTTGGAAATGACCTGATTCTTTGAAACGATGCCGTCTGGTGGCACGAATCGTATTTTTCATTTGATCACTAAGGGTATGGACCAATCCAGCAAATATGGAATTGTTTGTGGCTTGTGCAATACTATTGTGAAACAGTAGATCAGCTCGCAAGCCTAATTCTTCATCATGTTCCGAACGTCCCATTTCTTCTAGAGCTTTAAGGATATTTTGTAAATCAAGAGAGTTTGCTCTCTGCGCAGCAAGAAAAGCACACTCCGTTTCGATTACTCGACGGACTTCAAGCATTTCATAGACCATGTTGTCCTCAGCCTTGATGATTGAGTTGGTTAGCTGTTCGATCAGTGACTGAACTTCAGATTGTCTGATAAATGTCCCATCACCTGGTCTGACCTCGATGACTCCGTTTATCTCCAATACTCGAAGGGCCTCTCTGATTGATGTTCGACTCACTTTAAAACGATTGGACAACTCCCGTTCAGGGGGTAATTTATCTCCAGGTTTCAATTCACCGCTAATAAAAGATTCCTTAATTTGATTGAAGATGATTTCATACACTTTGGGGGATTTAACTGGTATTGAATCCATTGCTTCCTTCACATCCTTTCATAACAACCCTAAAAAAATGTTGGTACGACTATTAGTGAAATCATTCTAACAAGCATTCATTTGTGAAGCAAGGGGATAAGCCGCAATATTAAAATCAAAATAAATAAATGTAGATCATTTAAATTGGTTAGACCAATATTGTTAAATATAATGGTTTAGATTCAGTCAAATTATGGTCACATGGCTATTGAAGGCCATTTTGGTTTTGTTTTATTGATGGAAAATTACCTATAAATATTGAGAAATAAACATTTATTTAAGGAGAAAAGTATAAAATGGATAATTGTTGAAAAAGTCAAAAAATTTAGTATAATTAAAATTGGTTAGACCAATTATTTGATAAAATGGAAGCGATATCATTTTAGGCTATTAAGGAGGGGGAAACCATCTCTCGATCATACAGTTGAAGAATTGAAGAAGAAACTAAGTCTGGGAATAGGTGCGAGCAAAGTTTTTGATAGGAAAAAACGGATGTTATAGCAGAAAGAAGGAGAATAGAATGGAAGCGGCTAGTGTAAATTTAATCAACGATTTAAAGGAAATTCTTTCAGACAGTCAAGTAACGGAAAACCTGACAGTAAGAGAATTACATGGCAGAGATGAATCCTATCATGCTGTAAGTCTTCCTGATATTGTTGTATTTCCAGAAACAACACAGCAAGTCAGTGAAGTTATGATATTAGCAAATAAGTACAAAATTCCGATTGTTCCTTTCGGGTTGGGATCAAGCCTCGAGGGACATGTCATACCGTACAACCATGGCATAACTATTGATTTTTCACTAATGAATAAAATCCTTGAAGTGCGTGAAAACGATTTTCTCGTAAAGGTTCAACCAGGGGTAACGCGTTCGCAACTAAACAAAGAATTGAAAAAATACGGTTTATTTTTTTCCGTGGATCCGGGAGCTGATGCTACTCTTGGAGGAATGGCGGCAACAAATGCCAGTGGAACTACATCAGTTAAATATGGTGTGATGCGTGATCAAGTACGTGATCTTGAAGTGGTACTTGCAGATGGTTCGATTATACATACTGGTAATTTGGCCGCTAAATCGTCATCAGGCTATCATCTAAACGGGCTTTTTGTCGGGTCAGAGGGAACGCTTGGCTGCTTTACGGAATTGACTTTAAGAGTTTACGGAATTCCTGAGCACGTTATGGCGGCAAGAGCATCATTTCCGGCTTTGAACCATGCGGTAGAAGCAGTCGTATCCATTTTGCAGTCAGGTGTTCCAATAGCAAGGGTGGAGCTTGTCGATGAACCATCCATGAAGCAGGTTAACCTCTATAGTGAGACAAGTTATAACGAAGCGCCTACGCTATTCTTGGAGTTTCATGGTAATGACGCAGGGTTGAAGCAAGATGTAGAGTTCACTAAAGAAATAGTAGCAGAACATAATTGTCTCGATATTGAATTCGAGACAGATAATGCTGCCAGGAACCGCCTATGGGAAGCTCGCCATAATCTTGCTTATGCTTATATTCATGGCAATCCTGGGAAAAAACTGATGGTGACTGATGTCTGCCTTCCGATTTCAGAGCTGTCCGGTGCCATTCATCACGCAAGGGAAGCTGTTGATTTCCTTGGCCTTACCGGTGGGATCGTCGGCCATGTAGGCGACGGGAACTATCACGTACTATTAATGATCGATAACAATAATCAAGAAGAGATTAAAAGAGCTGAACAGCTAAATGAACAAATTGTCCTATATGCCCTTGAGCGTAAGGGAACATGTACAGGCGAACATGGTGTTGGGGTCGGTAAACAAAAATATCAGAAAAAAGAACATGGGGACGCCCTGTTTGTGATGGAAAAAATCAAAGTGGCCCTTGATCCAGATAATTTATTAAATCCAAATAAAATATTCATCCAAGAAAGAGTGTGATGGAATGAAAGTATTAGAAGCATTCAGTGCATTAGCCGGAAAATATTTTGCTGTCTGGGTTATCTTAATATCCGTCATTGCCTTTATTTTTCCAGAGCCATTTTTGGGATTGGGGGGATATATTACAATTTTGCTTGGCGTTGTCATGTTTGGTATGGGGCTCACTTTGAAGGCCGTTGATTTTAAAATCATCATTACTAAACCACTGCCCGTGATAATTGGAGTTTGTGCCCAGTTTATCATCATGCCATCTGTGGCATTCCTTATTGCGAAACTGATGAATTTGCCTGCAGAATTAGCTGCAGGACTGGTTTTGCTCGGCTGTGTACCAGGCGGAACAGCCTCTAACGTTATGGTATATCTGGCAAAAGGCAATGTACCTTTGTCGATAGCTATGACTTCGGTTTCAACTTTACTGGCTCCAATCATGACGCCGCTGCTTCTGCTTTTGCTGGCAGGCCAATGGATGCCGGTTGATTTTTTTGATATGTTTAAGTCCATTATCCAAGTCATCCTTCTTCCGATTGTTTTAGGCTTGGCCATTAAGCGGTTTTTCCCTGTAATAGTTGAAAAAAGCTTAACCGTTTTACCGCTTATTTCGGTAGCAGCCATCATTACGATTGTTAGTGCAGTAGTCTCAGGCAATGCAGCTAGCATTGCTGCATCCGGGTTCCTTATTTTCACTGCCGTTATGCTTCACAACGGATTTGGGCTGCTGTTCGGTTACTTAGCAGCAAAAGCGCTTGGACTTGATGAAGTGAATAGAAGAGCGATTTCGATTGAAGTAGGCATGCAGAACTCAGGGTTAGGTGTTGCGCTTGCCACTGCACATTTCGGCCCTCTGGCAGCCCTTCCAAGCGTCCTGGCTGCTGCATGGCACAACATTTCCGGACCAATTCTCGCGACTTACTGGTCAAAAAAGTCTGCTGGCGACAGTATAGAGGAAGCGCCAGTTCATCCGGTGGAGAACAAACTTTAATTATATTTTAGTTAAAAAAGATTCCATGCATCCGGCATGGGATTTTTTTGTCGCTGTACTATTATCCAGGAAGTTCTTGCTACTTGACTTCATTAGATTTCATATAAAAGAAGGCGACCAATTGTGGAACATAAATAAACGTGCTATCAAGTTTTCCAGGAGGAAATTCCGCTAATTGAACTTTGATAAAATACGCGAATGAACAGTCAAATAAACGAATCTGCTATATATTGTAATAGTAATTATGAGAAAGGGTGAACAGAATCGATGATACATCCAGATACCGAGATTCGGTTTGTCAATGAAAAGATTGGTGTGGGCGTTTTTGCCACAAAAATGATACCCAAAGGAACGATTATCTGGGCATTGGATGATTTGGACATCATCCTCGAGGAAGATGTGATTGAATCGCTTGATCTATTGCGAAGGGAAATCGTCTATAAATATGCCTACCTCAACGATGACGACCGCTACGTGCTGTGCTGGGATCATGCTAGATACATTAATCACAGCTTCAGTCCAAATGTGGTATCGACTGTCTATGAGATTGAATTAGCGTCAAGGGATATCCTCCCCGGAGAGCAAATCACATGCGACTATGCTACGCTCGGATTAGATGAACCATTTGAGTGTGAACCAGAGGAAGGGACGTCTAGCACCGTAGTGATGCCGGATGATTATCTGCATCGCTACAAGGAATGGGATGATTTGGCCCGGGAGGCATTCAAACGATTGAATCAAGTAGACCAGCCTCTGCGTCATCTGATTCTACCGGAATTCGTCGACAGGGTAAACGCAATAGCAGAAGGACGAGCCGTACCGGATTCCTTTCTTACGCTCTATGAAGAGGAGTAAAGGCAACTATCACAGACGGATCTGACCGCCCCTCTGAACTTTATACCGTTTACCTAGAATGGAAAGCTTTATCCAGCGAAGAGGTATAGGTTGAAAGGGCAACACACATACCACCGTTCAGAAATTTATGAACGGTGGTATGTGTGTTTACAGTTAAATGTATACGTTTAGATTGTTTATCATGTACTCGACAGTTAGAGAGATATAGTGAGGTATTAAGTGGATTAATAACACGGACTCTCATTCTTGAATTTTTAAGTAATTTAAACATTGATTCATCATCTTTTAAGCGCAAATCGCGACGTTGTAGTCCTTGTATGAATACTTTGATAGTTGACCTAATCTTATACAAAACAGCTTACATAGTTAGATGAGAGTTCGTCTAAGTCCAATTTACCGTTCAACAGGGTAAGTAGAACCACTATCATGAATATTAAAATCCCATATATCAATAATAAAAAGGTGCTTTTTAACTTTGGAAGGAGATGGTTTTATGAAAAAATTATTGTTGATGGGATTTATTTTTTTATTTCCTCTAAACATGGTGGCTGGACCAACTAGTGCATACGCTAAACCGCAGGTGCAAAGTGTTAGTCAATCTGAGGTAAAGTTCGCAAATGAATTCAGGAAACTTTGGATTGATCATGTATTGTGGACAAGTAATTACATTACAAGTGCAACGACAGCTGGAGCGGAGGATCAAAAACAGGTATTGACTAGGCTTCTGAAAAATCAGGAGGATATTGGAAATGCTATAAAGCCAGTATACGGTGAGAAAGCTGGGAACAAACTTACGGATTTACTTAAAGAGCATATTGTGATTGCGGGAAAGATTGTAGATGCGGCTAAAAGCGGAAATGAGGCCTTGTTGAAACAGCTAAACAAAGAATGGTATAGAAATGCTGATGAAATAGCAGCTTTCCTTAGCAGTGCCAACCCCTATTTGAAAAATGAAGATCTAAAAAATTTGCTGTATATGCATCTGAAATTAGTGACAAATGATTTATCTGCAAGCTTAGCAAAAAATTGGAACGCAAGAATCGTTTCAATTGACGAAGGGGTCACACATATAATCCTAATGGCGGATACTATCTCTGCGGGAGTTGTTAAGCAGTTCCCGGATAAGTTTTAACAATATTCTTAAGTCAAACAATTGACCAGGAAAAATACGGAAGAATTAAACCGAAAAAAAATCTCTGGTCTAAACTGGGGCAGAACAAAACGCAGAGATTGAAGTAGATTTAAGCGGTACGGATATTTCCAATTGCGGTATTCGGTCTACATTGCGTGACTTGGGTACGATTTGGTGAAATAATGATGCTTCTTAATGATTGTTACTACAATGGCCAACGAGGATTTTGCTCTTTAGTTGATATGCATGAGACAGTATCCTATGCATATCAACTAAACAATATCTATTAGATGGATCGTATACTACCGTTTACGATAATCTGTTTTTAGTGGAGTATAAGGAAAACAAATAATAAAATAGGGGTTGCTGGTCTCATGCTCTGTAACTATCCACTAATAGGTTTTTAACATTTTGCTTAAACGCCTTTTGAAATATTGAAGCAGGTCATAAGAAATGTACGACATAGTAATGATAAGGAGTGTCTCAAATAATTTTAACAATAAATTGCCGGATATATGATTTAGTTTTACTGCCGATAAAATCAAATCAAAAATATCGATGAAGACTACATGAACAATGTATATACCTAGGGCTCTTCCTCCAACTTTAGTAATGAACAAATCCTTTCCCAATGTTTTATTATTTAATGCAAATAAAAAAAGATATGCAGTTAAAAAGATAGTAGAAATAAAATATTCTCCATGACTTCCTGATAATGTCTTATCTAATAAGTATCCTTCTACAACTTGTAAAGTAAAGAAGATAAAAATTAATAATAGGTAGGTTTTGTTTGTTATTGATTTTGACTTTTCAAAGAATTTATCATCCGCAAAGAAGAAGCCCAAAGTTGTATAAAAAAGACCAATGAATAAAGCATCCCTTGTACTTAGGGGAAATTCATAGAACATCGAATACGATTGTCCGAAAAGACCTAAAAAGTTTAAAATTAGGCTGATGATTAAAAGAAGCTTCACTTTTTTTAACTTTAAAAAAACGAATAGAATGATAACACTCCAAATTAATGCGGTTAAAAACCACAATTGGTATCCGCTAGTCCCAGTTCCATAATATATAAGGTCAAGAAATGAAAATTGACTAATGTACTGCTCAAATTCCTTTGGTGCATCAGTAGCAACTTTATAAAGAATAAGAACATCATACATCATGTAAAAGAAGAGCCAGCATAAATACAGTTTTAAGATTTTTATAATATACCTTTTAAAATAGTCAATGGAATCCCTTGTATGTATCATCTTTTTACCGAATAAATAACCAGATGCAGTAAAGAAGAATGGCACCGCAAACCTTGAGACGTTATCGAGAATAAATAGACCAATCTGGCTATCCCTTGGGAATACATGAATGACTACAACAGAAAATATTGCAAAAAATTTAATAAAATCAATCGCGTTATTTCTTTCCATTTGTTCACCCTTTTCATAACAGTTTTACTGTCATTGGTTATTCCTTATATTATGTACACCAAAGCAATATTTATTTTTCTCTTTCTGAATCCAATTACGAGATACTGTAAGAGGCTTAAAGGGGGGGAGTGGTGCATCACCTTGCGGATAGTCATATGTAAGCCAATGTTCGATTTAAATTGGCTCTTACAGAAGAAATGCCTATTAGAAAATGTGGGAACTACCTGATTGCAAATTGATATCTCATTATTGCTGTTCGAAGACCAAAGAGTATAGAAAGGTGCTAAACGCATTAATTGTCAGCGCCGTATACATTTTCTACCTGGATTATTACAACCAAGACATTTATTATGAAAACTATGTTTGTTATGGTTTTTTAACCTTTCCTTTATCTCATTGTTTCTTAATACAGATTACGGGTATAAGAGAGGGTAGAAAAAGTAGGTGGGGAGTGGATTTGGATGAAAGTAATTTTTATTCTAGCTATAATTGTAATTGCATATATGGTATATAAAGAGGTTATTAAAACGAAGGTAGATTAACGACTAAAAACAGCTCTTAGAAGCGGATTATATATTATGCACTGTGGATTCTTTAGCTTTATTTATTCTTGCGGGTAATTTACTTTAACAATTGCCTGCCACTATTAACATTTGTGAAATGACCATTTATTATGAGAAATAACCGACTTAACTTATAGGAAGAACCTTGAGAATTATCGGAAGCAACAATGAATGATATAGTCAACTATAGCCGAATTAGGGGACTATAATGAATTTTAGGGGAATATGAAGCTGTGAACATTTATTTATTATTATTTTTATCTAGTTTACATAATATATATTATAGGAAGTTCTATTTTTAATGTTAATTTTGTCTCATATCTTAAGAATACTTAACTTAGTGAGACGGAATGCAAATTTTTATATTTAATCATGGCTTTTTTTTATATATCTTTAAACTTTTTATCTAATTAGTAATTGTTCATTTATACTTTAAAACTTTCTTGTTGCAATTAAAATGATTGATCTTTGATTTGAAATTCGGATAAACTTTTTGTAATAAGATTTTTTGGATTTAAGCTAATTTCACATCAGTTACGTCGTTAATAAATAAATTTCCTGATTTTTATTTTGAATTTTAATTTATCTGCTAATTGTTAACATAGTTCGTTTTCGGACATTTTTATGATATAGGTTTGATTATTCAATTAGTATTTGTCATCCTTAGTCATTTCACTCTAAGGATCTCTAATTGCTTTGTTGTAGTTAGCAAGTCTATTGTATTATTTCCCTTCGTGTAAAAAACGGAAGCTCCTTCTCTTTCCCCCTTTTTCCATCCACTCGCTTTAAGGACTAAGTCATATCCATTTGGTATGCCATTTTCTTCAGAAGCCCTTGACCATTCATATCTATTCCCTTGTTCATTTATCTGAACCAATTCAGCGTTTCTAGGTACAGGGAATTCGTATAACCCTTGGGGGGTTGTGTATGAAGAAGAGATAAAGTAATAAATGATTGCCCCCCCGCCTATTATTAATAAAGCAGCTATGGTAAGTGCCCCGCTAATTATATTCTTCAATTGTTTATCCTTTCCTAAAGACCTATTAAAAAAATCGTTATCTAATAATTCTGTAGTAATCTAAATTAATCCTGCTTAACTGACATGATTTATCCATATTGTTATTCTGATATATATAATAAATGGTAAAATGAGAAATATCACGGGTTAACACTTATAAAAAGTTATATAAATATAATTTACTTCGATAAAAATTCAATGGATATTTTATCATGAAAGTTCTGCTTTCTTCCTGAAAATGATCATAAATCCTCTTTTTAGCCACATTATCTCCTATAAGACATATTACACTTAACCTCTAGCATGAATACCCTTAAATAAATGTTTAAAGCTCATTGATGTTCAAGCTTTACCGCTTTCATATGTGCAACAACATGCTTAGAATCAGCAGGATGCTGCCAAGAGCTATAAGGTAAACCTTTAAAACGAATTTGTTTAGAAACACTGTCTACCTTCAGCAATCAGTTCTTGGGTATCATGAATGCCATTCATTTATAAGGAAATCTTAAAAGTCGATTTTTACATTTAATAAAGAAGTAATTATTAAGTCTCTGGAATCAAAGCAGCATATGAGAAATGCCAGATGACATTAGAATCTAAGGTAGTCTGATTAAGTGGAATAATAATATTATGTAAACATTGATTGCAAAATTTTAATTGGCTATTTCTTTGTTTCTTTTACATGTGAAAGTCTTTATTAAGAAGTTGCTGAAAGTTGGTTGGTAAGGAATTGAAGAACTATGTACCTTTTTTTCTTTCTTGAATTGGTTTTTGCGTTGCGTATTAAACCAGTCTTTCCTTCAACTTTCTGTTATAAATAGCGATAATGCACTTTTGAAAAAGCCTATACTTGGGCACCTATGGAACCTTATGTCTAATAGATAAAAAGGAACACGAAATCGCACTGGATCTCTTGTTCCTTTTTGTAAGATAGGCTATTTATGTTCGAATGGATTCGATACGGCTTTGGATGAATTCGAACGAGGTTTTTGCTTCTTGGACGATTTGTTTTATTAGTTCATTGACGGTCAATATTTCTTTTATCAGTCCTATGGATTGACCGCATGACCAGATGCCTCCGTCTAAATTTCCTTCAAAGTATACTTTCTTACTTCTTTGTCCCGTAATTAGCGGAATCAATTCCTCTATTGTGGCACCTTCATTTTCAAGTTTGTCCACTTCTTTACTGACTGCATTTAATGCTACACGCGACGGACTGCCTATATTCCGTTGGATGACAACCGTATCCGTTTCATTGGCCGATACCATCCACTGCTTCACGTTATCATGAATCGGCGCTTCTTGCGTTGCCATAAAGCGAGTCCCCATGACGATACCTTCAGCACCGAGTGATAAGGCACTGACAAGGCCTCTGCCATCTGAAAATCCCCCGCCTGCTATTATTGGTATAGTAACAGAATCAACTGCTCTAGGGAGCATGACAAGCGTTCCTACATCCCCCATGCCAGGATGTCCGCCTGTTTCATTTCCTACAATAATAATGGCATCGACCCCTAATTTCTCTGCCGATATTGCGTTTTTGACGTTCGCTACCTTATGTACCACGGTAAAGCCGTGCTCTTTAAGTCTGGGCATTAAACTTTCCGGGCTTCGGCCACTCGTTTCAACAATTTTTACATCTTCGTCAATTAAAATATCGATGAACTCATCATTCGGAGTAGCCGTTTGACTTGGGAACAGGTTCAGGTTGACAGCAAAGGGTTTCTTGGTCAAAGTTTTCACTTTGCTAATTTCCTCGCGGAGACTTTCTGGTGTCGCCTGTGTTTTCGAAGTGATGATGCCAAGTCCCCCCGCTTCTGAAACAGCGGCTGCAAGCGGGGCTCGGCCAACTTGGAACATCCCGCCGCAAATAATCGGATATTCAATCCCTAATAATTCAGTAATTCTCGTTTTCATTTGCCATACCCCTTTCATATTTCAAGGATTTCTATAAGTCTGCTTTTCTTACATAATGTACACATGCCTGTCTATATACCATACTTATGGAGCCGCTTGTAAAATGTACTTCTTGGTATATCCATCAGCTTTGCTGCAGCAGTGACATTTCCTCTTGATTTTTGTAATGCCTCTATCATTAGATCACGTTGAATTTTTTCACGGATCGTCAGTTCTTTTCTCGTTATGCCGTTATTACCAGGTTCCTCCCATGCAGGGAAATCATCATGCCGTGTAACGGGTTGAGATTGCATGGAATTCAACACTTTACCATAATCCAGAGGTCCTTCTGCAAGTAAGATGGTCAATCGCTGAAGTACATTCTGCAGTTCTCTAATATTGCCTGGCCAATTGTACTCTTTTAAACGATTCAATAATTCTTCTGTTAATGGAATATTCCAATTATTCTCCGAGCACAAGTAGTTGACTAGATAAGGAATGTCTTCAATCCTTTCCCTTAAGGGCGGTACATGAATAGGGTAAACATTCAACCGATAGTATAAATCCTTCCGAAAGGATCCTTCAATGACAAGATCTTCAAGATTACGGTGTGTGGCAGTGATAATGCGAATATCCAATGAAATGCTTTTTGTGCTCCCGATCGGAACGATTTTTCTTTCCTGAAGTACACGCAGTAAGGCAACTTGCATCGCTGGAGGGATTTCACCGATTTCATCGAGAAAAATGGTCCCTCCATTTGCCTGCTCGAACTTCCCCTTGTGCCCTTGCCGTTTAGCCCCAGTAAAAGCTCCATCAACATACCCGAATAATTCACTCTCCATTAAATCTTTAGGTATGGCTCCGCAATTTATCGTGACGAAAGGTCCTTTTTTACGGAATCCATTTTCATGAATGGCCATGGCAATAAGCTCTTTCCCGACCCCCGTTTCACCTGATATATACACATTGGCTTCTGTCGGTGCAACAAGCTTCACTTTATGTAATGTGTTCTGAAAGGACTCGCTAATCCCTCTTTCCCCTTTGAAGGCAAACCTTTCTGCAGGCATGGAAGCAGGAAAAAGCCTATTGGTATCATGACCATAATTCTCTGATAAGAATAAACACTTACCGGAAATCCTATTATCCTCTTTGGATCGTAGTGGATTTTCCTTTACGATTCGATATCCATGATTTAATAGATCGGCCAATGCCATCCCAATGGATTGAGGAATTTTTTTGCGAATCTGTTTACTGGCGGAGATTATCATTTCTTTATGATTACAGACGATAAAAGGCAAATCTGGATAGGTCTCTGCAAGTTCTATCGAGTGCTGGGTCAGTGCCAGCTCCTTTTTATAGGAACGCACTCCCATTTCCTGTTCGATCGTATACGCCAAATTGGCTACCATACCCAGCATGGAGGGATGGAAATAATCTACTGGACATGATATATCCAAAACGCCCATTATCTTACCGTCTTCATTTAAAATGGGCATGGCAGAGCAACTCCATTTGTGTGAGGCAATTGAATAGTGCTCGGTACCTTGAATCATAACGGCTTCACCCGTTTTCAACGCTGTTCCAATTGCGTTCGTTCCGACTTCACCCTCCGTCCAGCATACGCCTTCCACAAAATTTATTTTGCCTGCCTCATCGAGGATTTTCTCGTTTCCGGAAAGTGAAAGGACATATCCATCCGGATCGACCAATAAGGCCATCATTCCTGATTCTTTTATCGATTGATTCATCCTGGATAATTGGGGTGATGCCACTTCTAATAGAAAGGAGTTTTTTTCTCTTTGAATGTCCAATAATTCATTCGTCAAAATATGGCTGCCCTTATTAAGGTATGGGTTGACTTGATCTTTTTTGCAGCGATGCCAGGATTCCATTATTCGCTTATTCAGTCGATTTGAATCGAGAACCCCTTCACTGACAAAGCGTTCCCATGTACGTAGATAACAACTAGTGGATAGCATATAATCCTCCTCTAATCATTTGGTTTAAACCTTCATTTGACCAGTCAATCTAGAGGGAAATTACCATGGAGTATAAAATAGGATGTTAATCGAGGTCTTTTTAATTATAGTAGATTATGTATTCGCTTACAATATATAGATTGAGTTTACAAAAAAAGCATCATGTGAATATTCACATGATGCTTCTCCTACGGTTTATGAGAAAATAACTCCTCCATCAATCATGATGGATTGACCTGTCATATAATCTGAATCCGGTGAAGCGAGGTAAGAGACGAATTTCGCCACATCTTCTGGGGTTTCGGAGCGTCCTAAGGTTATGGAATCTGTAAACTTTTTAAATGTTTCCCCTTTAGCAAGATTCATATATTGACCCATTTTTTCATCGATTAAATCCCACATTTTCGTCCCGACAATTCCTGGACAGTATGCATTCACCGTAATGCCAAACTGGGCCAATTCCTGTGCTGCCGCTTGTGTAATGCCTCTTACGGCAAATTTCGTGGCCGAGTATGTACCTAGTAAGCCAAAACCTTTATAACTGGCGATGCTGGCAGCACTTATTATTTTCCCGCCTTCTTGCTTTTTCATTTGTTCAGCCGCGGCTTGCAGACAAAAGAGGACACCATTTACATTTATATTGAAAATCTGTTCCAGATCCTCTTGAGTTACTTCCAAAAGAGGCTTTATTTGTGCAATTCCTGCATTTGAAACCATAACATCCAGTTGTCCAAAACGTTCCACAACTTGCTTCACCATTTCGAATACTTCCGGCCTATTGCTTACATCCGCTTTAACGGCAAAGCTTTCACGTCCAAGTTCCCTAATCTCATTCACGACCGATTCAGCCGTATCCAGATTGACGTCATTAATGACCACATTCAATCCATCTTGAGCTAATCTTAATGCAATGGCACGTCCGATACCGCGACCTGCACCAGTGACTACCGCCGTCCGTTGACCGCTAACCATACAAATTCCTCCTTCAGTTTTAGCAATGCACAGCTTGTCCTACAACATTTAAAAGAGCTTCATGTATGGATTCCGACAAGGTTGGATGTGCCGCTATTAAATCTTCCATCATATCTGCCGTTATTTCTGCATGCAGCATGACCGTTCCTTGACCAATCAATTCGGTTGCATGCTGACCAACAATGGAAAAACCTAGAATTTCATTATATTGTGGGTTCACCAGGACTTTGACTTTTCCTACCGGTTTATCGGAAAGGACAGCTTTCCCGTTTGCCGAAAAAGCGAATTCACCAACGTTAATTTCCCCATATTTTTTACGCGCTTCTTTTTCGGTCAAGCCTACACTGGCAATCTCCGGGGAGGTATAAATGCAGCGAGGGATTGCCCGGTAATTCACTTGTGCAAATTGACCGCAGGCATTCAGAGCCGCCACTCGCCCTTCATGAAAAGCAACATGGGCAAGTTGTATGCCCCCTATCACATCGCCACAGGCATAAATCGAAGGATTGCTTGTTTGCATTCGATCATCCACCGAGATGCCAAGTCGGGAAAAATCAATATCATTTCCCTCTAAGCCCATTTCGTTCACTCTTGGTTTTCTCCCTATTGATACGAGTACGTAATCTGCAGGAAGTTCTTCCAATTCGCCATCACTTTTCTCCAAAAATACCGTCTTACTGGCTGAATTGATGTTTTTGACTGATGTGGAGGTATGGACTGTAACACCTTGGTTTTTCAATTCGTCATGAAGGATGCTTGTGATATCATCATCTTCCCCTGGAAGCAGCTTTTCCCCCATTTCGATAACGGTGACCTTGGTGCCAAACCTGCTATAAATACTGGCAAATTCACATCCGATGACGCCGCCTCCGACAATCAGCAGCGAATCGGGAATGGCAGGAAGTGACATGGCATGGCCACTGTGGATGATCCATTCACCATCAAATGGTGCAAAAGGTAGTGGAATCGGTTCTGACCCCGTTGAAATGATAATCTTACTAGCTTCAATTATTTCATTTTTAATATTGTTCTCGATCCGCAGTCGATTGCTTGAAAGGATAGAAGCCCTACCTTGAATGACCTTTATTTTATTCTTACTCATTAAATATCGAATGCCGTTCACCAGTTTAGATATGACATCTCTCTTTCGTTCCTGTACGGTTTCCCAATCGACTTCAATCGAATTGGAGGGCAGGCGAATTCCCATATGCCCGGCATTTTTCACCAAGTCATACGTATCGGCACTTTTCAATAATGACTTCGTTGGCATGCAGCCTTCGTTTAAACAGGTGCCTCCCAATGGCCCATCGACTACCAATATGACTTCCTTATCCTGCTGGGCAGCAGTGATTGCCGCTACATATCCTGAAGGACCTCCGCCTATAATAGCTATACGATTCAAGACCTTTCCCTCCTATTCTATAAAATCACGGTGATCGGCTCTTCTAAATACCTTTTTAGTGCTTGTAAAAAGGCAGCAGCGGGTGCCCCGTCGAGTACACGGTGATCAAAAGTTAAACTGAGTGGAAGAATCGTTCTCTTCTCCAATTCTTCGCCAATATAAAGCGGGGTTTCGTAAGCAGAGCCGATTCCGAGTATCCCCGTTTCCGGTGTATTGAGAATAGGTGTAAAGTGCTCAACGCCATATGCCCCGAGGTTACTGATGGTAAAAGTGGACCCTTGCATGTCTTCAATAGGCAATTGCGAGTCACGTGCACATCGGGCCAATTCCTTCCCCTTACTCGATAACTGCCTTAAGGTATAATTTTCGGCATTTCTTATGACGGGAACAACGAGTCCATTCTCCAAGGCCACCGCTAATCCAAGATGGATATGCTCATACAAAATGATGTTATCATCAATATAAGCACTATTCATTTTAGGATGCTCTTTAAGTGAAAGCACGACAGCCTTGGCAACAAAGTCCGTTATAGTCAATTTAGTTGATTCATATTTTTGCAGTGTTTCAGCAGCCTGTTTTTGCAAAATGACTAGATCAGTGACATCCACTTTCATCGTTATAGTTAACTGGGCACTGCTTTGCAAGCTTTCCTTCATACGTTTAGCGATGATGTTCCTCATTCCGGTCACAGGAATCTGCTGCGGACTCTCTAAAGGAGGTTGGAGTGGGGGAACTATGTCTTTTTCTATATTTACCGGAATGGAATCCCTTTTCTCCATTACTTTTTGTACATCTTCTTTTGTGATTCTTCCGCCTGGCCCGGTGCCTTGTATCTTCTCGATGTCAAGATTCGCTGACTGTGCCATTTTTCGCGCAACCGGGGTGATCATCAGTCGATCTCCCATTGGCAAAATGGGTGGCTCTATTGTTTTCGGCTTTTCTTGTACAGCAATTTTAGACTGTGTTTCTTTCGCAACAGGTTCATCGATCTTTATTTTTTCATTCGGATTTCCAATATGACAGATAACGGTTCCTGGAGGTACTCCTTGTCCTTCTTGAACAGCTATATTCAGCATTGTGCCTTCAGCTGGAGATTCAATTTCCATTTCTATTTTCTCTGAATTGATACTGGCTATTGCTTCACCTTTTTCTACTGGATCCCCAACAGCCTTACTCCATAACGAAACAGTGCCTTCTTTCATTGCCATGCCCAATTTCGGCATTACCACTTCGACCGCCATATCTTTTTTCTCCCTTCAGATTGGTTTCTGTGTCCATCATCGGTTTAGTTGCTCCAACTTTTGCAGTTCTATGCGAAAAAGCTGGAGCATGCATCATGTGGATTTATTTACACCCCTAGAATGGAAGGCTCCCCTAATAATTCTGAAACGACTTGTATCACTTTTTCTGATGTTGGAAGGTAAATATCTTCAAGCGGTGGAGAGAAAGGTACAGGTGTATGTGGTGCCGTAATCCTCTTAATTGGCGCATCGAGCGTGTCAAATCCCTTATCCGCCACCAATGCGGCAATATCCGTTGCGACGCTGCATCTTGGGTTCGCTTCATCGATCACGATCAAACGATTTGTTTTTGCCACAGAGGAGAGAATCGATTCTTCATCCAGTGGTGACAAGCTCCGCGGGTCGACAATCTCAACTTCAATGCCTTTCGCTGAAAGTTTTTCAGCAGCCTCCATCGCGGTGTGAACTTGTTTACCGATGGCAACGACCGTCAAATCCGAGCCTTTCCTTTTAATTTCAGCTTTGCCGATTGGGATTGTATAGTAGCCTTCCGGAACCTCCCCTACCATGTTGTATAGCGTTTTATCTTCAAAAAAGATGACAGGGTCATTATCTTCAATGGCTGAAAGTAAAAGCCCTTTTGCATCATAGGGGGATGAAGGAACAACAACTTTCAATCCAGGAATGCTAGTGAACAAGGCATAGAGGCTTTGTGAATGCTGAGCTGCAGCCCTGAACCCTGCACCATGCATCGTTCGGATCGTAACGGGAACCTGTGCTTTACCCCCAAACATATAACGGAACTTCGCACCTTGATTCAAAACTTCATCCAAACAGCTGCCAATGAAATCGTTGAACATTAACTCGGCAATCGGTCGTAAGCCTGTCGAAGCGGCTGCCATGGCCGCTCCCATATATCCTGCTTCCGCAATGGGTGTATCAAGAATTCTATCCCGGCCAAACTCTTGAACCAATCCTTTTGTGACACCTAAAACGCCACCCCATGCTTCGTCATCCTGCAAATGATCGACCTCTGCACCGCCGGCTACATCTTCTCCCATAAGGATGACATTTTCGTCTTTTCTCATTGCCATGGCCATTGCTTCATTTATTGCCTGTGACATACTGATTTTTCTACTCATCTCAATTCCTCCTTTTATCATTTAATAGGATACATAAACATCGTTTAATAAATCGGATGCTTCTGGATACGGGCTATCTTCACTGAACTTGACTGCTTGTTTAATAGATTCCTCAACAGCATTCTCAAGAGAAATCAGTTCTTTTTCCGCCAGCAGATTCTGATTCAGCAAGTAATTCCTAAATAGGGCAATCGCATCTTTCTCTTGTTTATGCTCCTTTTTGTCTTGTTCTTTTTTATACTTCTGTGCATCTCCCTCGAAGTGGCCATAATTACGATAAGTAACGCATTCGATCAATGATGGGCCTTCACCCCTGCGTGCCCTCTGAACGGCTTCTTCAGCAGCCTTATACACAGCCAATACATCTTTCCCATCCACCCGGACACCCGGGATATTGTAGCTTATCGCCCGATCGGCTATCGTTTTACAGCTTGAAGCGTAGTTGAAAGGCGTGGCTTCCCCATACCCATTATTTTCAGCGATGAATATAACGGGCAGCTTCCAGATTGCCGCCAGATTTATCCCTTCATGGAATGTTCCATGATTGTTGGCACCATCACCAAAAAAACAAACACTAACATGATCGGTCTTTTTATATTTGGCAGTTAATGCTGCCCCGCATGCGAGCGGAAAGCCTCCACCGACTATCCCGTTTGCACCTAACATCCCTTTATCCAAATCGGCAATATGCATGGAGCCGCCTTTCCCTTTGCAAAGCCCTGTCACCTTCCCATAGATTTCAGCCATCATCCCATTAAGATCGCATTCTTTTGCAATACAATGGCCATGCCCCCTGTGCGTGCTTGTAATGCTGTCCTTTTCGGATAGGTGAGCACATACTCCGACAGCTACCGCTTCTTCCCCAGCATACAAATGAACAAAACCTGGTAAAATCCCTTTTGCAAAAGATTCATGAACCTGGTCTTCGAATTTCCTGATCTCCAGCATTTTTTTGTACATCCAATAAGCCTTGTCCTGTGATAACTTTATTTCATTCGATTGAACCGTTTCCATTTTTCAGCCCCCAATCATTAATAATAAGTCAATTTTATATATTGCAAATGCCGTGCCAAGATGGGAGGTCGGTAAAATTGGGATTTAACTATTTTCAGTCGAAACAAAACGAGACAAAATGAGATTATTGTCTCGTTTTGTCTCGTTTTTTAGTAATATACTATCTCATTCACTTATCACTTAAGTGAAAAGATGGTTTGAATGTGGAAAAAGCCTGTTAAGGAACACCATTTACTTGGTGTTAGTACTAACTAACATATATTTTGTTAAAGAGGGTAAGTCCCTAACTAGTAATCAATAAAGCTTTTCGTAATCTTTTTAAGGCACCGCTCCATGCAATCGTTTGATCTAACATGGCATGGACATTACCAAGGTGTAAATCAGCTGGTTTAAACATTTTGAAGTTTTCAAAGTCTGTAAATAGCGATAATGTTGGATTTACCCGAACGTCCGCAACGGATAATTCCCCTAAGATGCCACGTAAATGTTCGGCTGCACGGGCTCCGCCAGTTGAACCATAGCTCACGATGCCAGCAGCTTTGTTGTTCCATTCATCACGTGCGGAATCAAGTGCGTTTTTTAATGCCCCGGTAATACTATGATTGTATTCTTGTACGATAAACACAAAACCATCCAAGCTAGAAAGTTTTTCTGACCAAGCTAATAATCCACGTTCTTTACCAGTGCCTTCTCCAACAAATGGCAAGTTAAAGTCTGCGATATCGACGATTTCATAATTTGCATCTTCTCGTTTATCAGCTATTTCTTTAACCCAATTTCCTACTTGTGGACTTACGCGTCCTATACGTGTGCTTCCTAAGATAATTCCAATTTTTAATTTTTCCAATGTTTTCTCCTCCTCGTAAAAACTGACTGGCAAATTAATTGTTTTAGAATAAAAACTTCATAATTTGATGGATTTACATATTTTCAATCTCTTCCACTAACGTGTAGTACCCACCTTCTGTATCTTCAATGAGATGGTTTATTTTGTTAAGATGTTCTCTAAATTCACTTTTTTCTAACCAATTTTCATGAAAATCAATACTCTCAAAGGTAGTTACCATCATTGCCTTATTATTATCCACAGAACGATGCCAACGGCTACTGATCCAACCAGGAACACCTTGTGATCCCTTCTTGAAATTGAGTAGTTCTTCAGCTTGGATAGCAACCAATTCATCTAGTTTGCCTGGTTTAGCTGTAAATACATTAATCCATATTATTGGATTACTTGATTTCATATTCATAATCTCCTGTCATTTAACATATTTTTTTCAATTCATTACTAATCGGCATTTCTTTTTATTATTAAAGTTTGTCAGTACTGACTGTCATTGTTTCTAATGAAAAACTAGGGAGTTAAAGCCCTTGTAAATGTTTGTACACTCCCCATTATAAATGCCTCCAGGGACACGGTTGGATAGTTTTCATCGGCATCCAGATTGTTCATAAAGGCGCCAAAATTCATCATCATGAACGACAACGCCTGAAGCTCTGGGTCTGTGTGAATAAGCTTTCCTTTCTCATACATCGTGTTAAAATAGTTTGTCAAGATTTCCAGTAACTGTCGAGGATGCTTTTATGTTTTTTCTCGAAACCCAGGTAAATTGCCTTCCTCCTTGATACTTATCATAATCATTTTCCGGTTACGTTTCATGATTTCATGATTTGTTCGACTGATCAGTTGTAAGTCTGAATGTAAATCCCACTAGATTTGCTCTTCATTAAAAAGTCTTGTCATCTCTTTTGCATAATGATATCGATCAAATGCTGTTTCCAGAAGATTTCGCTTGCTTCCGAACCGACGAAACAGTGTTTTTTCACTCAAACCTGCGGCGGCGGCAATTTCCTGAGTAGTAACACCATTGTACCCCTTCTCTGCGATTAGATCGATTGCCGCCAAAAGCAGCTTATCATCGGTACTTGGCTTATTACTGCTGCTCATGCTCTCGCTTCCTCTGAATAGACTGTCAGTACTTACTGACTATTTATTTTATTCTATTCAGCTGTTTTAAAATTGTCAAGGAAATATTTCCAGCGATACATATTCTTTTTAAGACGGCAGCCGATCCAAATGATAGAACTTAATTGGGGAATTAACAGCCAGCCCATTCAGGAAAACTAATAAAGACGGAGCATTTTGCTCCGCCTGATTGCTAGAATATTTTTTTCTCATTCAACTCTAGAGCTAATTCTTTAAAGAACTCTAGCGATTCTGGATTTCCCATGGAGTCTGCATTCATTACTTTATCAAACTCGAAACCTAATAACAATTTACGTATCGGGACCTCCATTTTCTTTCCGTTCAACGTTTTAGGAATTTGTTCAACGACATGGATTTGGTCAGGGATAAAGCGAGGGGACACATGCCCTCTGATTTGTTCCTTGATTTTTGCCGTCAATGGAGTATCCAGGGATTTACCGGGCTTAAGGACAACGAACAGCAGAAGTGAGGAACCGCGGCCAAGTACTTCCCTATCAATGACAAGGCTTTCCATCACCTCGTCGATCGCTTCGACGACCCGGTAGATATCGCTAGTTCCCATCCGTACACCAGAACGGTTGATGGTCGAATCGGAACGACCATAAATGATACAGCTGCCCTTGTCGTCAATCTTTATCCAATCACCATGTTTCCATATGCCAGGATACGTATCAAAATAACTCTCGTAGTATCTTGACCCGTCATGATCATTCCAGAAGTATAGCGGCATGGACGGCATCGGTTTGGTAATGACCAATTCACCGACTTCATTAATCAATGTTTGACCATGTTCATCAAACGCTTCTGCACAAACACCCAATGCCCTTCCTTGTATCTCTCCGATTCTTACGGGCAATGTTGGAACGCCACCTACAAATCCGGCACAAACATCGGTTCCGCCACTGGATGAACTGAGCCAGATATCCATCTTGACATTCTCATACACCCATTTATAACCGTCGCCAGACAATGGAGCTCCAGTTGAGAAAAGAGCCTTCAGATTCGATAAATCATATTTTCCGATTGGCTTGTTTCCTAACTTCATGGAATTCGTAAGGAATGGTGCACTTGTACCAAAGAAAGTCATGCCTGTATCTTCAGCCAATTCCCAAAGGGCATCCATATTCGGAAAAGAAGGACTGCCGTCATAAAGGACGATGGTTCCTTCATTAAGCAAACCGCCCATAAGGAGATTCCACATCATCCAGCCTGTAGTCGTAAACCAGAAAACAGTATCCTCGGAAGTCATGCCTTGATGGATTCTTGTTGATTTTAAATGCTCCAATAATATACCGCCATGCCCTTGTACAATTGGTTTTGGCATTCCGGTTGTGCCTGATGAATAGAGAATCCAAAGCGGATGATCGAACGGAAGATGTTCAAAAGATAATTCTGCCTTTTCTTTTAAAAGGTCCTCCCAAGGAATCGTATCTGCCAGATTCACTTCCAAAATCTTTTTTTCTATGTAAGGAACCAGCACGGTATGCTTTACAGTGACCAATTCCTGTTTAAGCTGGGAGACGACTGGTGTTTTATCATATACATTTCCATTGTACTGATATCCATCAACCGCCAGTAATACAACCGGTTCAATCTGTTTGAAACGATCTATGACGCTTCTTGCGCCAAAGTCAGGTGAACAACTGGACCAGATGGCACCTATGCTTGCTGTTGCCAAGAAAGCTATGACAGCTTCAGGAATGTTTGGCATATAGGCAACAACACGGTCACCGGATTTCACACCAAGCTCCCTTAATGAATGGGCGACAGAAGCTACTTTTTCTTTCAGCTCCTTCCAGCTGACTTCCTGTTGCCTGATATGTTCGGAACGAAAAAAAATCGCCGTTTTCTCTTCTTGCTCATTCCATAATGCATTTTCAGCATAATTAAGCCTTGCCCCCTCGAACCATTTCGCACCTGGCATGGATTGCTCCGCTAAAACCCTGTCATATTTCCTGGCTGCTTTTACATCACAATAATCCCAAATTGAAGCCCAAAATTCCTCCAGTTCATCTACCGACCATTTCCATAATTCATGATAATCATGAAATGTTAAACCTTTCTTTTCTTTTAACCATTTCACATATTGAGTCAATACCGTTTGCTCGATTTGTTCCTTTGTCGGTTCCCAAATGATTTGTCCATCTGTAAGCGATTTCATACAATCATCTCCCTTAGGTATCAAATGCGTCAATGAATCATTTCATAATATTGGTAGTTTACTTAAATTGTAATCTATGAGTGTAAAACCGTCAATTTACACTAAACTAAATAGGCTCGTATTTATGTATGGGCAGGTTAATAGAGAAACATGTCCCTTTCCCTTGTACACTTGACACATGTACCGTTCCTTCCATGCTTTTGATAACGCTATATGAAACCATCATGCCTAATCCCGTCCCTTTATTTTTTGTCGTGAAGTATGGCTCACCTAAACGGTATATCTGTTCCTGTGTCATTCCAATTCCCTGATCTTGGATCTTAATTTGAATGGTGGAGGCAGTACGAATTAAATCTATGTATATTTCTCCAGCATGTTCCATCGATTCTATCCCATTCTTTAAGATATTGAACAAGCACTGCTGGAATTTCTTTCTTTCCCCCATGATATAATAAGCTCCATCTTCGAATAAGGATAATTTCAATTCTGTTCCATTATTGCTAGCCAAGGGTTTTATGCTGTTCACGACATGCTGCATTTCTTCTGATACCCTTAATCGCTCCGTGTTTTCAGGGCTTATGGCAGCAAACGTTAAATAATCATTAATGACATCCGTGGCCCGATCCAATTCCTTCAGTGCAATATTTGCATATTTGACCTTTGTATGGGAAGAGACGTCTTCGCTTAACATTTGAATATATCCCCTGGTAACGGTAAGGGGATTTCTGACTTCATGAGATATGCTTGCAGCCAGATGACTAACGATCTGTAATTTTTCCGCTTTCACTAATTTTTCGAGAACCTGAAAATTAGTGAGGATGACTTCCCATAGTAAGATCACAACAACGATTCCAATGACTTGGATCGTGAAGTATTGTTTCCATAAGCTTATGCCAATAGTAAGGTCAAATACGACTGTTGAAATAAATTGCGTAAGAATATGGACAATGAATATTAATGATATACCAATAAGGATTTTTTTAATGACAGACATTTTTAGATAGTACTTAGATATAAAAAACAGGGAAATTCCCATTAGTGGAAAAGTGATGCATGATATATAAAATCCATTGTCACCCCCTGATAAATAGCGGATAACAAGAGTGATGACGATCAATATGATTCCTAACCGGTAGCCTCCATATAAACCGCCTAATAGAAAAGGGATCCATCTAAGATCCCAAACAAAATCCTCTTCTATAACAACGGGAAATAACATGCATAGAACAAGTGAAAGAATAGGGAAAATCGATAGGAAGGATCCTTTTAATGCATCTAAACGGTATACGTACTTCACTAGATAGCTCATTTGCAATAAAAAGATCGGAAAAAGGATAATTAAAAAGTTAATCAGTAAATCTTTTGTCATAAGATTCATTTTTACACCGAACTTTCGATATTTTTCGAAGATTTAGACAGGTATATCAATCATAACAAGATAGAGAATGATAAGCTAGTGAAATTAATATGAGGGACAAAAAAAGAGGCTGCTTGAGTGACCAACAAAGAAAGCGGAGGATTCACGGCTTGAACAAGAACAGAAAAAAACACTGAAAACTACGAAGTCATTTCAGTGTTTTTTCGAATGCGAACTTAATAAAGAGCGGATTTTGCGAGCAGCGTTATAGTCGCATCATCCATCGGAGGATTATGGAGACCTGCGCGTACATCTCTGTAGTAGCGTTGAAGAGGATTGTTTCGTTGTAAGCTTTTGGCTCCGACGACCCTCATCGCTTTATCGACGATGGAAATCGATTTGTTGACGACCGATAACTTTACAGCCCCCAATTGCTTCGATAATTCCTCATGATCTTCAGGCTGCCGCACCCATTTTTCTGCGACAGAGTAGAGGAAATGGTGTGCTTCGCCCAATTCCAATTCCATCTCCCCAATTGTACGTTGAACATTCGGAAGGTCCCTGATTGGTCCTGGTAAGCTATTGGGAGAATAGGTTTTCGCAAATTCGACTGCGTAATTTCTGGCAGCCACTGCAATTCCCAAGTAGCAAGCAGGTATATGTAATAGCCACGATTCAGGTTTTCTTTTTTCACCAGGATTGCTTTTCATGACATAATACTTTTCAGGCAGGCTGACCTCAGTTAACACCAAATCATGACTTCCTGTTCCCTGCATGGAGATCATATCCCAAGTTTCTTCTATACTTACACCCGTTACATCACGATGAACTAAAAAAGTGCCTAAACACTCATCCTCGGGTACCCATGCCGTTACAAGAAAAATATCAAGGATGGGAGAGAGTGTAGTGAAAGTCTTTCTGCCATTCAAATTCCATTGTTTACCCTTTTTGATAGCGATCGTTTCCGGTCGGCCTCCGCGAGTCGGGCTTCCCGTTCCAGCCTCAGATGCTGCCGTATTGATAAGAGCGCCTTTCGACACTTCATCAAATAACTCTTTCATGACTTCTTTTTCCCACGGTCTCTTCTCCGTTAAGGAGAGGACGGTTCCGACATGCCAGCCTATTCCTAAGGCTGTTGGGCCGCAATATTGAGCTATTTTTTCTTGGCATAGGAGAAAATCATATAAGGAGCCTCCGTACCCTCCATCCTCTTTTGTTAACGTTAATTGAGGATATCCGAATTCCTTTAACACCTGAATGTTTTCAAAAGGAAATCCCTTTGACTCATCAAGAGCTTCAGATCGGCCGGAAAAGGACTGAATCGCTGCCTCTAATTTTTTTATATATTCTTTTTGCTTCTGTGATTGAAAAAACGACATGAAGATCACCCCTCCTGTAGTAAACAAAAATCCTGAACCATCCAGCAGCAGAAACAGAACTGCTAACTCCCCTTTATCATATCACCTTACTGTAGTTTATGGTTCGAATCTGCCTATTAAGAGTCGATGTCTTCATTTTTATATTCTTTGTTCGCGTTCTTGTATGCTTCCTTCGCCTGATCAATATTTTTGTTTTCGAGAAAGTAAGCGATCGCTGCTTGCCCGATTCCATATGTGACTGCGCCCGCTACCGCGCCCGAAACGGCTAGCCCGGCTCCTGGGATGAAACGGACAGCAGCCCTGACACCTTCCCTGACAAGGAGACCGATTCCGACATTGATCCCTAGTGCTGCAATGAATTCACTTGCCGTTTTTGTATTGATTTCTTTATCCGCGATAAAACCAATCACCACAATCATCAAACCTTGAATGCCGGTCAAAATGGGAAAATCGGCAAAAGGTATTGGCTCTGCTCCGATTAAACCTGCGATTGCCGTAAACGTTCCGACTATCGTCCGTGCGAATTTCTTCTTTACGAATTGACTCTGCATCGCTTTGGCTGTCTTCAGCTTCGCTTCACTGGGTAAGGCCTCAATCAAGTAATCAGAAAGCAAATCTATGTTCCAACGCATATCATATTCAATATTCCCGCTTTCATCAAAATCAATATAAGAACAAGTAGGAATGATGTTCAAAAGTGGTATTTCACTCTCTATAAATCGTTTTGACATCAAAGCGATGGCTTCATCAATATTTTGCTTTTTCTTAGGATTGGCATCAAAAGGTACTTGCTTATAATGTGGCGGATCTAATTCATCCACTTGGGTGACCACACAGATGACGGGTACATCATAATGGTGATTCTCTTTAACGATCTTGCGCAGCTTCTTCAATTCTTGTAAATCTTCTTCGATCCGGGAATCCGTTTCTTTTGCTTTAATCAAGAAAAGAAACACATCAGGCTGTTCTTCGGTTACCGCTTTTATCAATTCATCCAATGGTGTTTCTTCTTCGAACTCTTCCGTAGGAGCTTCACTCTCACCCAGCCCGCGGGAGTCCAGCAAACGGATTTTGGGCTCGGCATCACTCGGGTACCATAGCCATTTTCCCTTACCCGTTCCGGATTTAACGGAACTGACATATTGCCGTTCCTGACCAAACATCGCATTGATCAGTGATGATTTTCCAGAACCTCGCCTTCCGACAAGTGCAATTCGTGGTTCCCTTGCATCAACTGTCATCGTTTTAAGCTTTAAGAGCTGGTCGAGCATTTTGTTCTTTTTCGATTGTGAAATGGGGAGCTTATCTACCTGGCCTTTAATGAAACTGAATATGCTTCCCATTTCATCGTGTTTTCCCACCATCATTCATTCCCCCTTGTTAAGAAGTGTTTTAAGTAACATTTACCCTTGAACGATTCAATTTAAGCATGTAACTTCATTCTCCTTGCAAATTAAGGGGACCATTTCTTTTATTCATTTAACTCTTTTCTTTTAAGAACATAATGACACTGGCCATGTATTTTTGGATTTCCTGGACTTGAAAGGCGGCAGAATCCGCAATCTGTTTGTAATGATGCTGTCCTTCATCGGTGATTCGTAAATAGCGTTTAGTTCGTTTTTCACTTTCCCACCTGCCGACGAGAAGCCCGTTCTCTTCCATTTCATGAGATAAATCGTATAAATAACCGTTAGAAGCGATCCAACCGAATTGATTTTTAAGCAGATCGCCAATTTCCCCCATGTAAATGGGCTTTTTAGTGAAAGCTGCTTTTAAGGTTATATAACGGACAAGATCCTTCACCGATATTATTTTCGAGAAATACGACCTGTATTCTTCTGGAAGCTCATTAACAACCGGTGGGTTTTCACCAGATCCCCTTAAATCGAACATGAAGCGATCAATGACCTTTTTCACTTCGGAAAACCGTTCCAGGAAATTTTCTTGGTACCATATGTAAAGCTCTTTGCCTTTTTCCGTTATTTGATAATAATTTCTTCCCTTACTCGTATATAAGGATAAATGATTGGAATCTACTAGCGTATTGGATATTTTACATAAGTAGTCATAGCTATGCACATTTCCAGTGAACGTATTTTTCAGGTCCTGATGAATCGCCCTTGGATAATTCGCTTTTATCCTCAAAGAGTGAAGTAAGAAAATCGTTAAAAATTCCCGCTGGCTCAACCCAACCGTTTCAACCGTTGCAGACAGTTTCTCCCCTTTCTTCACTGTCAAAACCCCCTT
This sequence comes from Peribacillus sp. Aquil_B1, assembly GCF_022603275.1. Lineage (NCBI taxonomy): Bacteria > Bacillati > Bacillota > Bacilli > Caryophanales > Bacillaceae > Peribacillus > Peribacillus sp. Aquil_B1. The sequence goes on from NZ_JAKXEE010000001.1 coordinate 2,061,989, forward strand.
TATATACTGGTTATATAACACATCATTAAATATTTCTTCCTTCCCCTTATTATCCTGTGCTGCCACATAATAGTAAAGTTTTTAATGCCTGAATGCCTAGTACTAATTTTTCGGATTCGATCTATTGTGGGATGGAATGAATTCTGAATATTCTGTCGAGGTTTATTATGAAATAGTTGTAATTCAAAAGAAGAAACGGCCCATGATTAGGCCGTTTCTTCTTTTGGTTTACTGTTCCGTTAAAATGATCGGTTCACCTTTTGTAATGACAAGGGTATGTTCATATTGCGCGGAAAGCTTTCCATCTGCCGTTCTAGCCGTCCAGCCGTCTTGGTCCATTTTCATATGCCATGTTCCTGCATTCAGCATTGGCTCAATCGTGATGACCATACCTTCTTTTAGACGGGCACCTTTACCTGGCTTACCATAATGTAGGACGGTTGGGTCCTCGTGCATGGTTTTACCGATTCCGTGACCTGTAAAATCGCGGACAACAGAAAACTTTTCACCTTCTGCATATGACTGGATTGCATGCCCGATGTCCCCGAGTCGATTTCCTGCCCGTGCAACTTCGATGCCCCTGTATAAAGCATTCTTGGTTACATCCATTAAACGCTGAGCTTCATCTGAAACTTCACCGACCGCATATGTCCAAGCGGAATCAGCCAAACCGCCGTTAAGGTTCACCACCATATCAATCGTAACGATGTCTCCCTCTTTTAAGGCTTTCTTTTGCGGAAAGCCGTGACAAATTACATCATTCACGGACGCGCACGTTGCATATTTGTAGCCATTATAGCCCTTTTGTTCAGGTGTAGCTCCATGCTCTGCCAAGTACTTATCGACAAATTCTTCGATTTCCCAAGTCGTGATGCCCGGTTTTATCATTTTTGCAATTTCTCTATGGGTCGCAGCAAGAAGTTTGCCCGCTTCATGCATCAAATTTATTTCTCGTTCACTTTTAATGGTTATCATTTAAAATCCTCTTTCGTTTTATAACTTTTCTGATTGAGACTCCCTGTTTATCATATGCCTTTTTTTATATAAAAAGCAACCAAAAACCCGGTAAAAATCACCGGGTTAATTAATTCATGACCTTTTTTATACCTGTAATTCCGAGAAAAATAAAAAATGGAAGCTAGCGTTTACGTTTTTTACACAATTGAATGTTCTAGGTGAGAATTTTTAGAATTTATAATCACGATTGGACTTAATTGTCTCAAAAATTTTATATAGGCCCATGTGTATTAATCGGGTACAGATTTCCGTCTAACGCAAATGAAACTCTTCCTGTTTCTTCGGATACTACCAATACCAGGGCATCACTTCGTTCAGATAAACCTAATGCAGAGCGGTGGCGTGTTCCAAGTTTTTTTCCCCCTGTTGATCTGTCTGAAAGCGGAAGGACATTTGCTGCGGAAACAATCTGATTTTTATTAACCAAAACGGCACCATCATGCAGTGGATTTCCAGGAAAAAAAATTGATTCCAATAAAGAATGGGTTAACTCCGCTCCTATTGAAATACCGGGTTGAATCAATGAATCAATAGGGTTACCTCGTTGAATCACAATCAAGCCGCCATGTCTCAAATTCGACAAATTTTGTACGCAAGTTGATAACTCGGGATATTTGTCCGTAAACGGTGACAAATAACAGTTCAAATAAAATGTAGCTGCTTTCATATCGATGTATATAAATTTATCCTTTATTTTCTCGAAATTTCCAAGAAGACAATAATTTTCATCCCCCATTGCTTCTAAGTTATCCTGTAATGCTGATATTACTTGTCGTAAATCCTCTTTTAACCTTTGTTTCATTGGTGAAAAATCACAATTGCCATTATTCACAGGCATGCACCTCCCCTTTACTATTTCACTCTCTTTTTTTCAAGTAATCTTAATTGACCTCTAAAAGGCCAATCATATTTTTCCTAGCTCCATTTATGCCTCGTTAAATTTATAATGATGAATGTACTTAAAGTTTGTCTTCACGATAATTAATTATTCATCTTTACTATCCATTCAATAATGACTTCACATTTTTTTATGTCATATGGACAAGGTAAAAGAATAGATATGTTAATGACCTGTTGAAAGATATTCTATATAAGAGGTGGTATTAGATGCCTTATGTAACCGTATTTGATCAAGGAACGTTTGAAGTAGAAATGGGAAAAAAATTAGTATTAGCATTGGAAGATAACGGTATAAATATTCTTCACCGATGCGGCGGGAAGGCTAAATGTACAACTTGCAGAGTTGAAATATTGGCAGGTGATTTTTTGGAGGTCACACATAAAGAAAAAGAGGTCTTTGAGGAAAAAGGAATGGAAGATCATTTACGTTTATCTTGTCAAATTTACGTGAATGGAGACATAACCCTTCGGCCGATCAAGACGGTAGAAAACTCTGGTATTCCTGCTGGGCCAAGGCCTGCTGACTGAATGGTTTCATAAGTGTCACAGTTTAATCAAAAAACATCAAAACGATTGTTTTGATGTTTTTTAATCTTTAACCAAAGGAATTACTTCTTTTCCATGACCGCAAAGTAATTATCTTCATTATCAGCAAAATTGAAGACTCTTCCAGAAGGCATATTTACAAGTTCCCCCACTTTGATATTCTTCTCTGAAAAGTCTTTATATAATTCATCAAGATTATCTGAGTAAAACATTAACGAAGGTGTATTAAGATTTAATTCAGGCTGCATTTTAGCAATGAATTCCTTATTATGCAGGATGATACTCGTTTCTGCTTCCTTTATTGGGGCTATTTCAATCCATCTTAGCCCTTGGCCATTATCTTCTTCAGAAATTACGCTAAAACCGAATTTTTCCGTCCAAAATTTCAATGACTCGTCTTGGTTATTTACATATAACATAATTTGACCGACTTTATTAATCATTTGCATCTCTTCCTTTCTGCTGGTTCCGTTATTAATTGAATCATTTATGTATAAGCGTCATGTTGGTTGGAAATATATAACTGATTAAAGCGTAATATAAATACAAGATTTAATCAATATTTACCAAAATTGATTTTTAGGGAGGTTTTTGAAACCTGAACATTGGCTTAAGAAAAGCAGTTATCTCTTACGAATTTTGCTTAATTGTTTCTTCTACATATTCCAAAAAATCTGTATATGTCGACTTCCCTTCCAGATATTGCGCTACCACAGTTAATGGAACTATAACTTTATCTCCCTTTTTGGAGTAAAGAACCGTGTCTGTTTTAATGCCCCTATGCACCCCGTCAAGTGCAGAAGAAAAATGATATACAGAATCATATTCATACCATTTAAAATCTTGATTTATATACCTTTTGATAGTTTCTCCAATATAGGCACCTATTCTTATCACAAAATTATCAAAATGATTCTTTAAAAGGTCACTACCCATTTGAGTAGTACATAATCTTTTCGTATAAGCATCTATATAGCGAATGCTTTCAATAGTAAAATCTAAATTTCTCTTTGTTAGATTCTCTTGATCCCAAGTATCTTTTGATACATCCTGATACATTAATTTCGCCATGCTTTTTAAATCGTTTTTTATTAATTTTGTTCTATTTAAGGAACCGAACATATGACATTTCCCCTTTATTAATTATCTAAGTGTTAATTATAAGTCTACACCGGTAGATAAAAAAAGCTATGCAATTTTTATTTACAGAAATTCGCAGGACTTTTCTATTTTTCACAGAACTTCTATACAGAGTATTTCTCAAAGGAGAGTGAAATGGTGGTTCTATCGAAAGAGGGTTTGTTAAATATATTGGAAGGCAACAGGAGCTTGACGTTGCGGGTAGTTGAGGCTTTCCCTGAAGAGGAATTATTTCATTATACACCGGCCGGGAAGCTTCGCCCTTTCGCAGAGATGGTTAAAGAAATCATGAACATTGAAACTGCATATATGCGTGGAATTGCAATGGGTGTTTGGGAGTTTCCAGATTCGTTTGCCGGAATTTCTACCAAAGAAGAACTTGTATCTGCATGCGAAGCAATAAGGGATGATACACGGAAACTGTGGGAGGAAATGACAGAGGAAACGCTTGGAGTGGTTGAAAAGGATCCTTTTTTCGGTCCCTCACAAAGCCACTTTGATAGACTTCAATATGCCTTGGAAAATGAGATCCACCATAGGGGACAGGGTTATATCTATCTTAGAACACTCGGGATTGAACCGCCGGAATTTTTCGTAAGGTAATTATGCATTCTGTAATAAATTTGGAGCAATGAATAAGAAATAAGAAAATAGGAGTGAGATAGATGTCAGTTGATGCATATCTTAATTTTAATGGGAATTGCCGACAAGCAGTAGAGTTCTACGCAGAGGTTTTTGGAACGGAACAACCAAATATCATGACCTTTGGGGAAACACCGCCTAATCCGGAATTTACCCTTCCAGAAGAAGCGAAAGATTTAGTCATGCATACAAGGCTAAATATTAATGGAAGCAATATCATGTTTTCAGATACTTTTCCTGGTATGCCTTTTGTTGAAGGAAACAATATCAGCTTGGCTTATGTCAGTAATGATTTGGATGAAATTAAATCGATTTTTAACAAACTAAGTGAAGGCGGCACGGTTGGAGTAGAGCTCCAAGAAACATTCTGGAGCAAAATTTACGGTCAGTTAACCGATAAATTCGGAATCAATTGGCAATTTAACTTCGAGAGCTGAGAAATCGAATTGGATATAGGACTTTTCACTGGTGAAGAGTCCCTATATCCTTTTGTATTTCATCGTAAGGCAAGGATATTGTAACGAGCATAGGATTAAGGATATTAGTTAAATGATGGGTTAGAATACACTAACCCTTACATAATTTTCTTGGGTCTTGAAAAATGGTATATAGTAATAGGGTACCGTTTTCCTGGCTAACATGAAAAACAATAAAGGAGAAAAAAATATGAAAAATAAAATCCAAAAAATTACAACCAACTTGTGGTTTGATATACAAGCTGAAGAGGCGGCGAATTTCTACACTTCCATATTCGAAAATTCTAAGATCGGAAGAATCACTCGCTATGGAAATGCTGGAAATCAAATCCATGGGAAGCCAGAGGGATCAGTGATGACCGTGGAGTTTGAACTGGACGGACAAGCATTCGTAGCATTAAATGGCGGTCCGCAATTCAAATTCACCGAGGCAATTTCATTTATCATCAATTGCGAGGATCAAGAAGATGTGGATTATTATTGGGAAAAACTCTCCGAAGGCGGAGATGAAAAGGCGCAAGTGTGCGGTTGGCTGAAAGATCGATTTGGTGTGTCATGGCAAATTGTTCCTGAAGATCTAACCGAGATGGTAAACGACTCCACCCCTGAAAAATCGGAAAGAGTAATGAAAGCGCTGCTCCAAATGAAGAAAATTGACATTAAAACTTTAAAGCAGGCGTATATAGGATAGGTTCCTAAGGAACATCAATCTAGTAAGTTGTATTCATTCCTGAAAAGTATCCGATTTTGAAGTAACTAAAGCCTAGTTTCTCGGTATTGCAGGTGTGAAATTAGGTTTTGTTATTTGAATTTCCTGAAAGTTGTAAATCCGCATCATCCTAGCGATACCCCTATTAGAAAGGATAAACTTTCTTAAGTATACTATCATAAATGATCTAGATCGTTTTAAGGGAGAAATATAAACAATGGACAATATATTTAGAACAGCACGACAACATGGCGATGAAATCATAGAAAGAAAAATCCGCTACGACTCCCTAGTTGTAGAACATAACTGTTTGCTGTTAAACGGACAAAAGCAACATGTCGTGCTTTTTCATGAAATCATGGATTCGTTCACGATGAAAGCCGGTCCTATAAAATTAACCATTCCTATAGGCAGTTATACGATTGCTTATTATTGGAAAGACCGTCCTTATAATTTATACATTTGGAGAGATAACGATGGAAACTATTTAGGATCCTATTTTAATATTGTAAGAAATACATATATGGCGGATAGGTTGGTATCCTTTGAGGATTTGATCATTGATATCTTGGTGTTTCCGGGTGGGGCACATTTTATTTTAGACGAGGAAGAGCTACCTGTGCCATTAGAGCAATTTGAGAGTGGTTCTGTTAAACAAGCTCTAATCTCTTTACTTGATTCCATTGATATTATTCTTTCACAAACCCTTTCAGAATCAGATAAGCTCTATAAACATAAAGACCTCTTTCCATTGCTGATCAGCAAATGACTTTAACTTGGATTCTTTACACTCGACTACATGAACAAAAAGCCTACTTCATTAGTAGGCTTTTTGTTCTCCCTCATTCACCATCAGCTTGAGCCGATATACTGTCGGCAAGCGCCTCAATGTTCTTAGATACCTTCGCACTGTATGAGTAGTCACCGTAGCAATAGGGGTATCGAAAATTATCTTTGTCACCGCCGCAATCATAGAGCGTGGGGTTTTTTTCAACCTGAAGCATGGAGAACTTCTTTGCAAGCTCTTCATTATGCTTGCCCCCTTCATTCGCAACGAAATCAATATAACCAATTCCCATGTTATATGCTTGAAGGATCGTGGCAAAATCCACGCCCTTTTCATTGCCGTATTCATTGATCCTCTTAAAATGTTTCACTCCATACTTAATGCTTTCCGTTGGATCTGTAATTGTATTTGGATCAAGGCCCGCTGACTCAGATGCCTGCATTGGGTCACCGCCCCGTCCGCGGCTTTCCTGCTGCATCAAAGCAATCAATGTCGAAGTATGCTCCTCAAGTCCGTATTTAGCCAACTCGTCTTGCAGAAGTGAACTATACTTTTTCACGTTCGCAAAAGAATCGAGCGTATTTACTGATGTGGTAACATTTTCGGAATAGGGGGTTTGCATGATCTCCTTAATGAGCAAAAATACAAAAATCAGGATGAAAATGGTAAAAACTTTCTTTGATTTCTTACGTTTCTTCTTCACATTCTCTCTCCGTTATCTCAGTTAATATATTTATATCTTAACAAATTAAAAGAGTAATAACTATTTAGAATAACCATAAATATATTTTCTCCACCACTTAGATTGGCCGCAAAAATCTTAAAAGGAACAGAGGCACACATTGCATATTTTTAGGACAATGAGACACCCTACTGGTTGGAGGTGATATGTATGGACAAGAAGAATGAAAAAGAAGAAATGCTTGATGATAAAAAGAAAAAATATAGAAACGAGTTTGGGGCAGATCCAGATGAACAAGAAATGAATGGCCTATATGGTATGCTGGAAACTGAATATGAAGATAAGCTACATGATGAAGATAAGCTACATGATAAAGAAAAGTAACGATGGGTTTCTTGAAAATTTGTTAAGCGCCATTTAAAGCGTTTTTCTATGTGTTCATATAGTTTCATATATATGCAAAAAAACAAAAATCGAGAAAGTCTTCGTTTTATCCAAATTTAAATTCATTTGGTCATTAAATACAAGGAAAAAAGGGAGTGACCTACTGTCACTCCCTTGCTCAATTAGTATTGTGAAGATTGTCCGCCATCAATCGGAATGACTACACCGTTGATGAACTCTGATTCCCCTGATAATAGGAAGGCGACTAAACGGCCGACTTCTTCTGGTTTACCGAAGCGTTTCTTAGGATTCACACTGACGAAATCCGCCATTGCTTCTTCCCAATTCTCTCCGCCTATTTGCCTGAATGATCCCTCTACCATCGCTGTTAAGATTACTCCTGGTGCTATGGCATTTATGCTGATTCCATATTGACCATATTCTATGGCAGCAGTCTTTGTTAAGCCTGCTACAGCATGTTTACTTGCAACGTAAGCACTTTGGTTAAGCACAGCACGAATTCCGCCTACAGAAGCCACGTTCACCACTGCCCCTGATCCTTGTTCCTTCATGATTGGCAGAATGTATTTCATTCCATAAAATACACCATTGATATTGATATCCGTTACTTTGTTGAAAACGTTGCTATCGTATTCTGCCATAGGTGCCTGTTTACCTTCGATACCCGCATTATTATAGAATCCATCAACTCTGCCATATTTGCTGATTGTTTGGTCTACATAGTTCTTTACTGCTTCTTCATCCGATACATCTGCAGTGAGCAGAAGCACTTCCGAATGTGGTGCAATGTCTAAGATTAATTTTTTTGTCACTTCCAAAGATGCATCGTTTAAATCAACTAATGAAAGTTTAGCTCCTTCTTTAGCCAGTTCCAATGCGGCTGATTGTCCTAAACCTGATCCTGCACCGGTAATGATTACAACTTTGCCATCGAATCGTTTGCTCATATGTCAAAACTCCCTTTTTAAGATTATATTGATTAGCCCTTAAAGCTTAAGAATCCATCATCAACAGGAATGACTTGTCCATTAATGGCATCCGCTTTTTCAGAGAACAAGAACGTTACAACTTCAGCAACTTTTTCTGGCTGGATCAATTTTTTCCTCATATGAAGTTGTGCCAAACTGTCCAGGAACTCTTGATCTTCACCAATGATAGGCGTTTCGATAAAACCTGGTGCAACACCAACAACACGAATCCCATATTGCGCAAGTTCAATTGCACCGGATTTAGTCATCGCGATGACTGCCGCTTTTGCAGCATGGTAATTAAAGCTGCCAATAGAAACCATTGTGCCATATATTGAGGCTGTATTTACGATCGTTGCGCCTGTTACACCAAGCTCGACCATCTTCCTTGCTGCATAATACATGCCATAGTAAACGCCGTGTTGGTCAACATCAACTACTCTGTGGTATGATTCTGGATCCATCTCCAAAAATGGTTTTACTAGTCCAATTCCAGCGTTGTTGAAAATGCCATTGATGGTGCCATGATTGGCAATTGCAGCTTCGACCATCGCTTCCACTTCTTCCGCTTTAGCTACATCCACTTTCACGAAAGATGCCGTGCCACCCTTTTGTTGAATAGCTTCAGCCGTTTCTTTAGCGGCAACATCATTGTAATCAGCCGCTACGACGATAGCTCCCTGTTCAGCTAATTTATATGCCGTTTCCTTTCCAATTCCGCTGCCTGCTCCTGTAATTATTATGACCTTTCCTTGTAAACTCATGTATTCGTCCCCCTTTAACAAAGTTTGTTGCTTATCAGATTAAAATGGCCCCTCCGTCGATTACAAGTTCTTGACCCGTAATGTGGCTGGAAAGATCGGATACTAAGTACATCATTAGATTTGCAATTTCCTGCGGCTCAGCATACCGGCCATCCGGAGTCGTTGCTTCCAACTGTGTTCTAGCCGCTTCAGCTGCCGCGGAATCACCTTGACCAAATCCGCTTTCAATCGACCGCATCATAGCCGTGTTGACGACACCTGGGCAGACGGCATTCACCCGGACACCATGTGGAGCAACTTCGACACCAGCTGTTTTCGTCATTCCTAGAACCGCATGTTTACTAGCGCCATACGCCACCATGTTTGGCGTTGCCAATAAACCAGCTCCAGAAGCTGTATTCACGACCGCCCCGCTTTTTTGTTCAATCATATGGGGCAATACATGTTTCATGCCCAAGAAAACACCGCGTACATTTATTGACATTAATTGATCGAAAACCTCGGCAGGATAGTCGATAAGTGGCATTATTTTGCCTTCCCATCCTGCATTATTCAAGAAAATATCGATTTTCCCATAGAAATCTATCGTTTTTTGAACATAATTTTTTATATCGTCTTCCTTTGTAACATCGGCTTTAACGAATTTCGCTTCGCCGCCTTTTTCTTTAATTTCATTTACCGTTAACATGCCAGCCTCTTCGGAAAGATCTACAACTACCACTTTGGCTCCATTTTCTGAAAGTGTAATAGACGCTGCCCGGCCGATCCCCCCGCCGCCACCGGTAACAATTGCCACTTTTTCTGTAAAATCAAATGCTTGCATAATATTCTCCCTTTCTCCCTTTATTCTTGGTGATGATATTCTTGTTTGAATACGATTACATCTTAACATTATTTTTGTCGATTGTCGACAATTTGGTTTAGAGTCAAAGACTGACTCTACATCACTCCACGATTCAAGGCTTCATGAATTTCATTTTTTGCTTTAACTAAATCATCTTCTAAAATGGCCTCAATAGACATTTTTAATCTGAAATGGAAACTTTCCATCGTTTCCGTATTCCATTGACTTTGGGCAAAAACCATGAGAATATGACTGGCTTCTTCAAAAAATCTTGATAATGCTTTGTTATTAGCGATTGAAAAAATATATCGAAATATCTGTGTTGCCCTTTTTTGATACTCGATAACATTACCTTTTTCACACTCATCTGATGCACTTTCTAAATGCTTACGTAATGATTGCTTATATTCTGCGTGCCACTTCCCTTGGGAAAAATCAATGCACATCTGGATCAGTCCGATCGTAACATCATTATATTCAATGATTTCCTTTTGTGAAAATGGCTTGACGATCGTTCCCCGTCTCGGTATTCTCTCAACTATACCGTCAACCTGCAATAGATAAAGGGCTTCGCGTACTGGTGCTCGGCTAGTATTCAATTCTTTGGAAATGTCTTCTTCGACGATTTTCTCTCCAGCTTCTATTTCACCTTCAATGATTTTTTTTAAAATGTGTTTAGCGATTTGTTGTGGTAACGATTCTCCAAAATAAATGCCATCTGTCAAATTGGAAGCATTTCCAAACATCTTTCAGCACTCCTATACTTCAATAATTAATTGTGGTTGTTTTAGTATAACATAAGGAAAGGAATTAACTTCCTTTAAAAATTACATCCTTTAATGCTAACCAGCCAAGAAAAATGTATTTACCTATAAGGAAAAGCTCAAAAAGACTTAATGTCCAATTGCCTGGTTCGAAGAGTTATCCATACCCTACTGATTTTAGGGTTAAAAATGCAACAGATCTAGAGCCCCTTTTATATAAAGGGCTCCATGTGCACTTTTTAATCAACTAGCCTCGGTTTCGCTGGATCGCAGTTTGGCTTTTCCGTGTCTGTCGATTCAGCGAGTTTCGTTAAATAATAACATTCTTCACGCCACATATGATCTGCCATTAAAGGCGAAAACGTTCCAAGAACCTGCGCACTAAGGTCAAGCTCCTCCAATTCAAGCAGGAAGTGCTGGAAGAATTTAATTTCCAATGTGACGTCCGCATTCATTTTTTCCAATGCTGGGAAAGTTGACAGATTGGTTCGTAAAAATCCAGCCATTTCAACAGCTTTTAAATAAAAATCATTAAAATGTTTTTTATATTGGTCACTCTTCTCTTTTAACCTTTTTTCAACGTCATCCATATTGGATGATATTGCGCCTGCATGTCCCGCTGCATCTAACAGCCAAACTAAATGATGATGAACCTCATGAAAAACCGGCGGCATTTGATCTGAATTGAAGTATTTCAATAATCTTAAATATTCTTCTAATTCATTCACCATATGATTAAGGAATGAGGGCGAAAGATGTATTTTTATTTTACCTGCCAGATGTTCTTTAATTAGGCTTAGCTTAAACTCTCGAAATCTTAATGTCTCTTCTTCTGCGATGGCAGTAAGTTGCGAAATTTCTTCCGAATTGGCTTGACCAAGGAGAGCATCAAAAACTTGAATGAATTCAGAGGCAATTTCAATGTTTTCCACTTCAATCGGAGCTAAAGACTCATGGATGAACCTGGCATGGTCTCCTAAGATTTGCAGCCAAAACCGATGCTCGAATCTTGCTGTTTTCTCTAAAAACTCGTTCATTTTCTCTCCCCCATAATCTAAAGTATAAGAAACTCACTTATAATTTGTATTCCTAAACCTACGAACATATTAATATAAATTATATGGGGCGTAATGAAGCCTTAACTTGATCCTATACCCTCAGATTGCTTACACACCAACAAATTAATGGGGTCTTTGAGTCGCTTCAAAAACGGTCATTTTAATAAAAATTTATTTTGAATTAATCGTTCTGGAAGCAAGGCGGTAGGAGGAAGGTAGATTGTCAAAGGAAAAAATGAGTTACATTGACTATCCAATGGAGAAAATTCCCGGAGGAGAAATAGAATTAAGGGACGATAGAATTAAAAGCAAATGGAAAGCTGAAATAAGACCGTTCCTTCTTGGCCGTATTCCTGTTACTACGGATTACTACTATGCCATTACAAATAAATCACCTAATTCTTTTGATCGGGATCTAAAACCTGTTGTGAATATTTCTTGAAATGATGCAATTTCTTTTTGTAATCTACTTTCAAGGAAAGCTGGACTGGGAGAGTGTTATTCTAAAAACGGGGAAAACTTGGTTTGTGATTGGGAATCAAGCGGTTTTCGACTTCCTTCAGAAGCAGAGTGGCAATATGCATGTAAATCCGGGACTGCTGGTTATAGATACGGAGAGCTGAATGAGATTGCCTGGTATAATGAAAATTCAGGGGGCATGATCCATGAAGTAGGAATAAAGGAACCGAATCACTGGGGGCTGCATGATATGTTTAGGAATGTTTGGGAATGGTGCTGGGACTTATATGATGAACAAGTGTACGGCACCTACCGTATTTTTCGAGGAGGTAGCTAACCTGAGGATGCTAGGGGTTGTGGAGCTTCATGTCGCCGGCGCAGCCATCCGACATTTTGCATAGACGACCTAGGATTCCGTCTTGCCCGGTCTTTTTAACTTCAGCAAGCAAACTTCATTCAAGGCTTCACAGTTTTAGTAACAAATAACAGGAGGAAAACAGAGAAATCAGCTTTTGTATTCATGATGGACCCAGAAAAAAGTGAATCTCCCAAAATACCCCGTCTTATATGTATCTTAATTGCACATCTTTTCATATGTGTTACCAGTTTCTTTGAAGATTTCAATGAAAAAAAAAACCTGATAACTTTTCAGGTTTTTTATAGTTTCTTCATTCGTTTACCAGAGAAATGCGAGAAAAACTAAAGATGCAATTGCACCAAAGGCAAATCCATTTGCGGCACCCCAACCATATCCTGCATTAAAACCTCCATAACCAAAACCCCCAAGGTTTCCGCCACCGTCAAATGGACGAATATATACACGGTTCGGTGTAACCCGGTGTATGATTCCCCGATGTACGGTTCCTCTGCTTGTACGAATTTCAACCGGTCTTCCCACACCTTGCCTGCATTTATGATAATAATTATGATATCCCATTTTTTGCACTCCCCTTGTCAGTCGATTTTACATCGTATGCATTCGGGGACTAGCATGCATGGATTAAATACCCACCAATCCTTTAAAAGTCTTTCCCCTTTTCCTTTATCAAAAGGTTAAACACTCTTTGAAACCAAAGCATAAAATACATTTATACATGTACCAAAGGAGATTATGCCATGAACCACTCATACCAAGACGCACTAGCCATACTTGGAATTGAAGGGGCACACCCTGGTGGATTTGAACTGACTAAACAGCTATTGGAAAATGAAAAAATCGATCATACGTCAATAATCCTTGATGCCGGATGCGGGACAGGGCAAACCTCATCTTACTTGGCAAAAACGTTTCTTTGCCAAGTATCCGCGCTTGATCATCACCCTGAGATGTTGAAACATGCAAAAAGAAGATTCCAAAAAGCTAACTTAAGCATTGACCTCTATAAGTCTTCAATAGAAGAACTGCCTTTTGACAATAATTCTTTTGATTTTATCATAGCCGAATCAGCGACTGCATTCACGGATATAAAAAAATCACTCCGAGAATTTTATAGGGTCCTTAAACTAGAAGGAACTTTATTATCCATTGATATGACAGCAGAAACCAGCCTTGATCCTGCCTCAAAAAAAGAAATCATGGACTTTTATCATTTAAGAGAATTATTGACGCAATCCGAATGGTTAAAGGCCTTCAAACAAAACGGATTTACAGATTTAAAAATCTTGAGATCAAGTACCGTCTTAGAGGAATTAATGAATTCCTCAGCATCAAATAACCTCGTTCAGCACGTGAATGAATCCTTGGAACGAGTCATGGCCGAACATTACCGCCTCATTTTATCTTACGGAAACAGCCTCGGATATAGAGTATACAGAGCAAGTAAAAAGTAATGCTTCCGTTTCATAAAGATAGGTTGGATCTTCAGTTCTTTTACACGGATTAATCTTGAACACAATGAAAAAAACCTAGAACAAGTTCAAGGTTTAAATGAATAGTCTTAATCTAGGCGATGATCTGTACACAATTTCGGCCATTCTTCTTTGCGGCATATAAGGCTTGGTCGGCCCGTGGCATCAATGTTTTGATGGTAATGCTTCGGTCACCGGCTTCAATTAATGCATGGGTCACTCCAAAACTGCAGGTAACGGAAATTTTTTCTTCATTAATCACTGCAATACTTTCAGAAACCTTTTCCTTTATCATATCGGCCAACTCATATGCAGTGGGTAAAGCGGTATTCGGCAAACATATGATAAATTCTTCACCGCCATAGCGCCCCAATAAATCTCCATCCCGAATGTGTTCCTTTGCAGTATTCGCCACAAGCGTTATGAGCGCATCCCCTGCTTCATGTCCAAAAGTATCATTTACATTTTTGAAATGATCGATATCAAACATGATGACTGAAACATTGCCGCCTTCCATGCTTAGAGCATCCAATAACATATCTGATTTTTTGATGAAAAATGTCCTATTCAATATTTGGGTTAATCCGTCCAAGCTGGCAAGTTGCTTCATCTTTTCCAGCATGAGCACTCTTTCAGTTACATCGGCGAAGGTAATGATCTGTCCGATAGGCAGGTTGTTTTTATTGAACACGGGTGAAAAACCAATATGGTAATGTACCATATCACCATTTATGCTGCAATTAAAGTCAATGTCTTGTTTAAAGTCGATTATTCCCCTAAGATGTTGATTCCCATTTAGCACACTTGTAATTGATTTACCTATGGAATGTTCATTCAACATTGGCATGACTTTGCGCATTCCATGGTTATAGTCGACAATCAACCCCTGTTGATTTAAAACGATGACCCCCTCTTTCATACTTTCAAAGACGGTTTCCCGAGCGATCGGGGCTACATTGAACATTTGAAAAGTCAAAAGTGCCGCACCATGAAAGATAAACGTGATACTCATGGATACAGGACCAAGATCGATACCATATGAGCTTAATCCATTTATATAATAGTAATTTGCTATTATAGGAATAAGAAGACCTGCCACCATCATTGATATTTGCATCCTGAATCTGGATGAAGATTTTTTCACCTGTTTTAGCAATATTATTATACTTATCATCACACATAAAAAAAGAAACAGGGAGTGTACGTAAAACCAAGGGCCGCCCACCAGTTTAATAATTGGAAAAGGACTATCGCTTCTCAATTCCATTGATTTGTAATATAAGTGATGAAGGTCATTTGTATAATGTATGAAAATGGTGATGAACGGTATGATGAAGAGTGCATATTGCCAGGCCTTCTTCATACTCTGACCTACATATTCAATGCACATCAACAAAAGGAATACTGGGATGAACGGTAATGCCAAGTACTCGACCCTTAACCAGAATATGATTTGTTCTAACGATGTACTGGAAAGTTCGAAAGCATAAGAAAAAGTAAAGATGGAAGAAAATAATGTCACGAGAATATAGGGTTTTGCTCCAGGTGCATCCTTGATCTTTAACTGTGCAAATAAACACAGGAATAAGCTTGAAGCACCTGCTATTATAACTACGAGTATGTATAACAATAACTCCCGTGGCAATGCGAATCAACTCCGTTTAACAAAAAATAGTTTTTCCGTATATTATATAGCACTTTATGACTAGGTGACTAGAGTTTATTCAGGGAACTCTGAATTTTAAATCCCCTATTTACTTACACCCCAAACCGCCGAACAAAATAAACATCCAGTTTTACAATATGAAAAACCCTGCTTCATCACTTTGAACGTGAGTGGCAGGGTTTCTAATTCTATTTAGATGCTTGATTATACCTTCTCTGTTACTGCTGTGAATCGCTTTAAGAATGATAGTATTTTTTGGTAGACGGCAATTTCATTTTCTTTTTTTGAAAATCCATGTCCCTCATCTTCAAGAAGCATATAATCGACGTCTCTTCCTTTATCCTTCAAGGCTTGAACGATTTGATCTGATTCCTCTTTGACGACACGGGGATCGTTTGCTCCTTGAATGACAAGCATTGGCTTTATCATCGATTCTAAATAGGTGATAGGCGAATACTCGATTAGTTTTTCTTTATCTTTTTCCGGATTTCCTACCCACTGATCCATGATTGGCTTCCAGTCTTCTGGAACGGAATTGATAAATGAGAAGAGGTTGGATGGACCGAAAATATCGACAACTGCCTTAAAATAATCGGCATGCCGTCCGTGCAGCAGAAGTGCCATATACCCTCCGAAACTTCCGCCCACCAATAGGATATTACCTTTTTGTGCATGTCCTTGGTCTATTAGCCAATCAAGGCCGGCTACATTATCAAGTCGTGGCCCATTTCCCCAATCTCCCTCTACCATTTTCGTGAATTCCAAACCATAACCAGTAGATCCGCGGAAGTTTGGTGCAAAAATACTGTAACCGTGATTCAGGAAAAATTGAAATGAAGCTCTGAAGGATTTCCGTTCTGCCGCTTGAGGTCCTCCATGAGGCCAAAAAATGACTTCACCATTGTCATTTTCCTTTTTTGCCCTAAAAAATAACGACTCGATTTCCAGGCCATCAAAGGAAGGGTATGTTATGATGTCGGGTTCAACCAATGCATCGGAATCGACGCCAGGAACAGTATATTTAGTTAATGATACCCACTCATCACCTGTATTTTTATAGATATTATGAGGCTTTGTTGCGCCCATGCCAAACAAGTAAAGCGTACCTGATGCAGCAACCTCAAGCTTATTAATGACGCTGCATGGCACGGGGATGTTTCTCCAATTTTCATTTTGCAGATTGAATTCATATAATTGATCCTCTACACCCTTTTGACTGGTTATATATAAAAGTTGATTCTCTTTACTATAATTAATGGCAGTAAAACTCTCATTCTCCAATTCTTTAACTTTACAGAACTTGTTTGTTTCAAGATTGTATGAAGCCAAATAGGTAAAGTCCGAATCATAATCAGTCAATAAATAAATCATCGAATCCGAAACAAAAACACCATCATTCACTGTGTGCTGTTTCTCAGTGGGCGGAGTGAGCAGGATATCTTCGTTCCCTTTTTTTGCATATAGAAGCGTATTTGTATTGGAAAAGTGTTTATAGTAAAGTAAGGTTTCTTCATCTGGGCTGAAGCCAAATAAATAGGTCGCTGCATCCTTCCCCTTCAATACCAGCTTTTCCTGTCCTGATTCTAAATCTAAACAATAGGCATTTAGAAAGGAAGCATTTCCTCTGGATGTCGTGTAATAAAGCTTTTTACTGTCATTGGATAATTTCGGCATGAAATTACGTGTATTTTCATGATGAACGATTTCCTTCATTGTCCCGCCATTCAAAGGAACCCCGTAAAACTGGGTATTTTCATTACCGTCTTGGTCAAAACCAGCAATTATGAACCGGCTCTTCTTATCATATATCAGTGCTTGGCAGCTTTGATCAATGGATGTAAGCGGATAAGGAAAGGAGTTGGGCAAATCCATTCCCCATAAATTATACTTACCGCTCAAATTGGTACTGAAAACCAGATGTTTTTCATCTGGACTTACGGCAAAATCAGCAATGGAAAAAGTTCGTAAAAATTGCTCAACATCAGGTTTTGGAAAAGCGATCATCATTGGCAACCCCTCACATTTATAATATAAAGAAAAATCTGTAATTAATTATACCATATTTTTCCTCATGACTGCAGGTAAAATGAACTCTAGAAATTCTCTGTCACCATTTCTAAAGAAATACTGCTTGATATAAGAATTAATCAGCTACAATCAAAACATCCAGGTGTCTAGCATCTCTTAAAAGACGAACAACGATTGACCCTCCCTTAATTTCTTGCCATCTCGTTCTTGCTGATTGCCCTAAAATAATTTGTGTAGCTTTTTTTTCATGTAGTTGTTTCATAATATCATTGACCACTGAACGTTTATTCCTAGTTGTATGCAATTCAAAATGGCCTCCTAATCGATGTGTAAGGCTTACGAGTTTATCAAGTATCTTCCCTTCATCAGTCTTTAGCTCTTTTTGGTGTTTTACGAAAATAACATACCAATTTGCTTTAAGACGATAAGCTATGCGGAACCCCCTTCTAATTAGACGCTCAGAATCCGCTCTTAGATTGACGCTGACAAAAATCACTTCATCTTCTCTCCATGGTCCCCTTACTCCTTCCTTACGTTTCAATGACTCTAATCTGTCATCCACATCATCTGCCAATTCACGGAGTGCAAGTTCTCTCAAAGCTATAAGGTTTTGTGTCTTGAAGAAATGGCTAAGTGACTGTTCTACTTTACCCATGGCATATATATCCCCCTCTACCATCCTTTGCCGGAGCGCCTTTGGGGAGATATCGATCAACTCAAGTTCATCCGCTAGTTGTAGAATGCTGTCAGGTACTGTTTCTCTAACAGAAACACCTGTTATTTGCTTTACACTATCTTTTAAACTTTCTATATGTTGAATATTCATTGTAGAAATTACCGAAATTCCGGAGTCCAAAATGGTCATTACATCTTGATATCTTTTTCGATTTTTAATTCCTGGTACATTCGTATGTGCTAATTCATCTATCAGAACTACCTCAGGATTTCGTATCATAACGGCATCAAGATCCATTTCCTCCAATAATACGTTTTTATATGGAATTAGCTTTCTAGGGACAATTTCTAAATTCCCCACTTGGGAGGCAGTTTCTTTTCGCCCATGTGTCTCCAGTAATCCAATCACCACATCAAGTCCATTTTCTTTTAAGTGATTTGCCTCCCTTAGCATGGTAAATGTTTTTCCAACACCAGGAGCAGCCCCGATATAAATCTTAAATGTCCCTCTCTTCACCCCTTCGACTTTTTTGTGCAATTCCACAGGTGTGAGTCTGTGATAAGGATTTCCACTCCTTTTTTTCGTCTTTATTGCGGGGATGATTCTCTCACCAAATGCTTTAACCCTGTCTGCTACAATAAATACATCCATGTTCTTCGATTTTCTCAATATTTTATTGACTATGGAACCGTTGATCATCTCCTCCCACGCTGACTTTTTGGATTGGCCAAGGATAATTCGTGTTATTTGATGCTGCATGGAAAATTCGACTATTTCATCTGCTATTTCGTCTTCCTTCATTACTATCTCAATAAACGTTCCCTTTAATTTAGTGATCAGTTTTTGCATGGACCTTTTAAATATTATTTCCTCTTTTGAAAGTTTTCTTGTTTTTGAGATAAAGGTAGCTATTATGAACTCACCGCCCAAACGCTTGGCAATTTGATCTCCTCGCCTTATTAATATGGAGCCATTCAAATGATATTGCACACAGACCAAGATTCGCTCCGTTGCACCTGAAGGACCCAATAAACCTTCTTGTTCCCTTTGTTCAGTCAGATTCTCTTCAACTTCTTCAGCTAAATACCGAAGTGACAATTCCCTAAGAGTGGCTAGATTACCATTATTGTAAAACTGTAACACCCCTTCGTCTTTTTTCTCGATTTCCCCTTTTTGCAGACGTTTTAAAATGGCCTCAGGGGTGACGTCCAAAAGACGTACTTCATCAGCGTTTGTCAGAGTATCTTCAGGCACTGTAACTTGTACGTGAAATGGAAGTTTCAGTAATTGTTCAGCAACTTTCTTCACTCCTTTCAATTCATAAATATTTATGGTCGTAATGACACTGATTCCATTCTTAATTAATTCCATGACGTCGTCCAATCTGGTTGGATTTTTTGCATTACGATGATTTTCATGGGCCAATCGATCAACTAAAACAACCTCCGGATTCCGGTTGTAAATCTTATCTAAATCAACATCCTGTTCTATGTGTCCATTTCGCTCCCATTCTATAGTCGGGATAAGTTCAAGACTGCCTAATTGCTTAAATGTCCCAGGACTGCAGGACTTGCTGACTATTCCGACAACAACGTCAATCCCTCGTTTTTTCAATTCATTTCCTTCAAGAAGCAATTGGTAGGTCTTCCCCGATCCGCTTACAGCTCCAAGTATGATTTTCAGCCTACCTCTTTTGATATTGGAAATCGACTCTAGAATTTCATCTGATGTTTTCCTGCGAAATTGTTCCGACATATTAACACCTCCTTATTAGATCTATTGCAATCGGAGAGAAACTCCCTCTCTACAACAAATTTATTTTAATTCGTCCAATGCCATATTTAACTCCAAAACATTAATTCGAGGTTCGCCAAAAAGTCCAAAAGATCTACTGCTGGTATATTTTTCCACAAGAAGATATACCTTTTTTTCAGACAATTCCCTTTCATGAGCAATACGGGGAACCTGTACCTTGGCGCCATCAGGAGAAATATTGGGATCAAGCCCTGACCCAGAATTTGTCATTAAATCAGTTGGTATGTCTGCTTTATCGACAGTAGGGTTTTCTTCTATAAATTTTGAAATATCCTTTTTTGTCCGATCAATGAGCTCTTCATTTGAAGGAGAATAGTTTAACGTACCTGAATTAGCTGCATCATATTCAATAGATGAAACACGTCCTTGAAAGTACCAAGGGTCTTTAAAGGATTGGCCGATCATTTCGGATCCGATAATTTCGCCCGATTCACTCTTAATTAAACTGCCTTCTGCTTTTGTGGGCATCGTCAACTGTGCAAGGCCTGTCATCAGCACCGGATAGGCCACTCCACATATGATAAGAAGCACAAAAACCAAACGTAAGTTTTTTAACATGGATTTCCACCCTTAATTTATATTTTTAAATCACTCTAAACACGACAAGAAGTAAATCAATTACTTTAATTCCAATGAAGGGAACTAACACTCCCCCTACTCCATAAAGGGACAAATTCCTCATCAACAATCTTGTAGCGCTCATAGGAACATATTTAACCCCTTTCATTGCCAAGGGAATTAGCAATGGAATGATAATGGCGTTAAATATTAAAGCTGATAATATGGCGCTTTGTGGTGTTGCTAAACCCATAATGTTCAGGGCTTTCATTTGAGGTATCGCCAACATGAACATGGCTGGGATTATCGCAAAATATTTAGCTACATCATTAGCGATGCTAAAGGTTGTCAATGCCCCCCGGGTCATGAGCAATTGTTTCCCAATGGATACCACTTCAATGATTTTTGTAGGATCTGAATCTAAATCCACCATATTAGCGGCTTCCTTCGCCGCGTTTGTTCCTGTATTCATCGCCAACCCTACATCTGCCTGTGCCAATGCAGGGGCATCGTTTGTGCCATCTCCAGTCATGGCAACAAGCTTGCCATCCGCTTGTTCCCGCTTGATGACGGAAA
Source organism: Peribacillus sp. Aquil_B1 (assembly GCF_022603275.1). Classification (NCBI taxonomy): domain Bacteria; kingdom Bacillati; phylum Bacillota; class Bacilli; order Caryophanales; family Bacillaceae; genus Peribacillus; species Peribacillus sp. Aquil_B1. The sequence goes on from NZ_JAKXEE010000001.1 coordinate 2,083,317, forward strand.
TTTTATCCTCCGGCTTAGCCTCTGCGATAAAATCATCGACTCCTGCTTCTTTAGCAATAGTTGCAGCGGTTAATGGGTTATCCCCTGTGCACATTATGCTTTTAATCCCCATTTTCCTTAACTCATCAAATCGTTCCTTCATGCCTGGTTTCACTGTATCTTTCAAGTAAATTGTGCCAAGTATACGGTTTCCCTCTGTGACAACCAGTGGGGTACCGCCTTTTTGGGCCACTTCATCACACGTATCTTTTAAACCGGTTGGCACTTTTCCCCCTTGTTGCTCTATATATTTAATGATCGTATCAACTGCACCTTTTCGGATTCTTTTCCCATCAGAAAAGTCAGTTCCGCTCATTCTGGTTTCAGCCGTAAATTCAATTCCTACCGAACCCGTTTTATTCAGCGTATTTTCAGGCAACCCGATTTTTTTTGCAAATTCCACAACGGAACGGCCCTCAGGGGTATCATCATGTAAAGATGCGTATACGGCATATTGGGTAAGCACCTCCTGACTTATACCGCTAGCCGGTATTAAGGCAGAGGCCATGCGGTTCCCATGTGTTATCGTTCCTGTTTTATCAAGGATGATCGTATTGATATCACCTGCGGCTTCCACTGATTTTCCAGACTTCGCTATGACATTGAATTGTGTTACCCTATCCATCCCAGCTATTCCTATGGCTGAGAGCAAACCCCCTATCGTTGTGGGAATCAAGCAAATCAGTAAAGCTACAAGTGTAGCGATGGGCAAGGTAACTTGTATATAGGACGCAATTGGCACAAGCGTCGTACATACAAGCAAAAAGATAATGGTCAAGCTGACCAGAAGTGTACCCAGTGCGATTTCATTCGGTGTTTTTTGCCTTTTAGCTCCTTCCACCAAATTAATCATCCGGTCAAGAAAAGATTCCCCAGGATCTGCACTGACTTTAACTTTGATATAATCACTGATAACTTTTGTACCGCCTGTTACAGAACTGAAATCTCCACCCGGTTCTTTTATTACGGAAGCTGATTCACCCGTGATCGCTGATTCATCTATAGCAGCCACTCCTTCGATGATTTCTCCATCGGCTGGTATCAAATCGTTTGCCTTCACTAAAACCATATCACCTTTACGTAAATGCAAGGCATCGACTATTTTTATGGAACCATCTTTCTGGATTAACCTTGCTTTTGTATCCTGCTTTGTCTTTTTGAGGCTATTAGCTTGTGCCTTTCCGCGTCCCTCAGCAAGAGCTTCCGCAAAATTGGCGAAAATGATCGTTACAAATAAAATGATCGTTACTGCAACGTTATACCCCCTGTCAGCTATTCCACCAAAAATTTCAGGGAATATAGACAAAATTAAGGTTATGATAAATCCCACTTCAACAACAAACATGACTGGATTGCGAGCCATTACTTTTGGATTCAATTTTTTGAGTGCATCTTTACTTGCCTCATAAACAATGTTCTTATTTAGATTTGCTATTCGGTCTGTACTCATTTGGAATGCCCCTTTTCAACATTTATCTAATCGTAAGCCATTCAGCGATTGGTCCAAGTGCTATTATGGGAAAGAAAGTCAAAGCTCCTATAATTAAAACCGTTACTAAAAGAATGACAAGGAAGGTACTATTATCCGTTTTGAATGTTCCAATTGTCTCAGGAACACGTTTCTTTACCAGTAATGATCCTGCGACAGCGATCATTGCGAGCATCGAAAAGTAACGGCCGAACAACATGACTAAACCGGTGGAAATATTCCAAAAAGGTGTATTGTCGCCTAAGCCTTCAAAACCGGATCCATTATTGGCAGCAGAAGAGGTAAACTCATAAACTACTTGAGAAATACCATGAAAACCAGGATTTGAAATAGCTGCTGATCCCATTTGTGTCGCTAAAGCGATGGCAGATGGAACTAATATGATCAATGGGTGGAGAAGAATGGTTAAAGCTATTAATTTCATCTCCTGCCCTTCAATTTTCTTACCCAAAAACTCAGGTGTACGTCCCACCATAAGGCCGGCAAGAAATACAGCCATTATTGAATACATGAGAATATTGATCGTCCCCACACCTTCTCCGCCAAATACACAATTCACCATCATCATTGCTAGTGGTGCTATACTTCCCAGAGGCGTTAGGGTATCATGCATATTATTTACCGAACCTGTAGTGGCAGCTGTAGTGATGCTAGTGAATAATGCACTTTGTGCCACCCCGAAACGAACCTCCTTCCCTTCCATACTCCCACTCTCTTGTGAAAGGCCTACTTGCTCGAAAGCAGGATTACCATTTTTTTCATTGAAATAAGTCATGCCCAAGAAGAGAAGTAGCATGATTCCCATCGCCGAAAATAAGATCCAGCCTTGCTTCTTATTTCTCGCCATATATCCAAACGTCAACGGAAGGGCAGCAGGTATAAGGAACATGGATAAGATTTCCAATACATTAGTGAAACCATTCGGATTTTCAAATGGATGGGCTGAGTTAACCCCAAAGAACCCTCCTCCGTTTGTACCTATGTGCTTAATCGATTCCAGTGCCGCTACAGGTCCCCTTGCTATATGTTGGGTCGCTCCTTCTAATGTTGCAGCAACTGCAGTAGGGCTGAATGTTTGCGGAACCCCTTGAGATACAAGGATTAAACCAATCAAAATCGATAAGGGAAGCAGCACTCGGGAAATCGTACGGATTAAATCCACATAGAAGTTTCCTAAACTCCGCTGACCAGTTAACCCTCTAAAGAATGCCATACACATTGAAAGGCCTGTAGCGGGGGTCGTGAACATCAAGAATATGATTACTGCCATTTGAGAAAAATATGACAGGGCCGATTCTCCGCTATAATGTTGTAAATTGGTATTCGTAAGAAAACTTGCAGCGGTATTGAATGCCAGCAATGGCTCCATGCCGTCTACATCACTGGGGTTGCCTGGTAACTCCCCTTGGAAACGAAGGATCATATAAGAGATAAAGAACATCACTAAATTACTTAATAACAGCGCCTTAGCGTACTGCTGCCATGTCATATCATGCGTCTTAATTCCTGACAGTTTATAGATATAACGTTCCATCCTTCCAAAAATGCGATCTTGTTTCGTTATTTCAAGAGAATAAACACTCGTTAAATACTTAGCCAACGGCACGGCTAATATTACCGCAATTGCCAATACCACAACGATTTGTAAAAAATCCATTTGCAATTCCTCCGATAGTAACCATTAGTATTTTTCCGGATATATTAAGGCATGTATTAAATACAGCGAAACCGCTCCGACGATGACCATTAAAAACATCATGCTACTCACCCTCATTTGCTATGACTTTATTACAAAAATGAAGAAACCCTAAAAAGAGAATAAACGGTGTAACCATTAGTAAAATTGCTATCACATCCATTTTGTATCACACCTCCCACACAGCTATTAAACACTTTTATTCCGATCCACCTCCTTAAAAAGTATGTATCTTAATCTAGAAGACCTTTTGCTAAAAACCTAAAACCAAGGTTTCATTCGTTTGCATCCATTTTCTTTGAATGAAATTGGACAATCTTTTTCTTTTTTTTACACTTTGACTTTTCCCAGGCAGGGGAAAACGTCAGTTAAGGCATAAAAAAATAGACCAATGCTTACTTTCCCCCAGTACAGCTGCCCTGCTCAAATAAATCCTTATCCTTACAGCGTCACGAGCTTTGACGCATCAGAAAAAGAAAAGATATGCAGAAGCAAACATATAGATGGAGAAAAAGTAATCATTGGTCTACTTAACGCCCAGCAAGCGATAGCGCTTACTCCACGATCCGTCTTCCAAGAAACCTTTTCAATTATAGGCATAATAAAAAGACCTACGGAAATGTCAGATTGCCATTTTGCTATAGCATAACAAAAAAGCCTCCTGAATCAAGGTGGTCTTATGACCTCCTTCGCTTTAGCCGACGAAGTTAGCTGACGGGTAGGATGGCGAAAGAGTATCTCATCCCTTCTGCAAATGCAGAATTAACCCCAAAAATAGTGGGTCCTCCGTTCTCAATCACTTGAGATTTGGCCGATATCAAATTGTATTTCTTGAGGTTATTGTACGCTCCTCACCGAAGGTTTGTAAACTCATATAAATCTTTAAAAACCTCCATATTCGTTCATTACAGACCATATTTAACCATTTAAACTACAAAACTGCTTTATTTCTTTAAAACACTAACTATTTCGCATTTTCCGAAAGTTTTACAAACTGCTATTGACAAGAACTCAAACATGGCATTATGATAAACCCCATAAATTGGTCAGGTAATTGGAGGCATTATGATAAATACAAAAAAAAGGCTTGAAGCTGAAATAAGTGAAGCATTCATTAAGTTCCAGCGCGAATTGATTGGAAGAGGACCTCAAGAAACTAAAACGTATATTATCAATGATATGTTGATAACCCGTTTCAAGGGTGTTCTGACTGTTGAGGAAAAGCACCTTGTAAGTCACAATTCCGGTAAAAAGCTTGTAAAGAAAATGCGTTCGCTGCTTCGTGAAATGTACACGAAGGATTACGAAAAAATTGTTGAAGACCATACCGGATGTAAGGTTCTTTCTTCTCACAGTGATATAAGCACCAAAACAGGTGAAAGAATAGAAGTTTTCATTATGGATAAGGATTTAGAACGTCTTTTAGAAACGATCAAGTAGAAAGGCTATAAAGTTACGATTCTACCAAACAAATATTACAGTAAATTATTTCAAAATAACTTTATATGAAGAAAACATCATAGGGACGACAAAAATTAATGACCCTTCACTGATGTTTATTGTTCTTTTAAATAAAAGGTAAAATCACCTATCATGAAAAAACAGATTGGTTGTTCCAGCTTAATACACTATAAAAGTATACGGATCTTCTGGCTCCTCACTCCTATTCCTATCATCAATATGAAATACGGGATGTTCGCTTTGAATGGCGGATGGATGATTTTCCTTAAACTTGTATCCATTCATCTTCTAAAAACCCAAATGTATTCGTCACACATTACACAATAGTATGAACCATAAACTTAATAACAATAAAAGGTATATCAAAATATAACTTTTGATTGTGATGAGGAAACATGAAGAAATGATTTTTCAATGTATGCAGGAAGAGAAGGGCATTGGTCGGTCATAAGTTTTGTCATCCGTTAGAGAGATTTGAAATCTTGTTTACATATAAAAAAACCTGAGAGCACCGTGCTCTCAGGTTTTTAAAAATCAATCAATATATCTTCTTGCTCCAGCATATTCCTCTCCGTATCCCGATGTTTTTATTTCATCTATCCTTACATGTGTTGAGCTGTTAGGCGAATGGATCATTTTTCCATCACCGATATACATTCCGACATGATGGACCTTTCCTTTCCCTTTATCATAGGCAAAAAATAGTAAGTCACCTTGTTGAAGATTTTCTTGTTCCACCTTTTCACCATGTTGCGCCTGAACGGAAGAGTCCCTTGGGATCGTTATTCCATTCGCATGATACATTGTGTAGGTAAATCCAGAACAGTCAAATCCAAATCCGGACATTCCAGCCCATAGGTAAGGAAGCCCTAAAAACTCTTTACCTGATTCAACGATGTCCTTACCGGTAGGAGCAGATAATCGTTTGTCATTTTGATTGACTGATACGTCCTGCTTTTCTACCCATTTTGCTCCATTATTCGGTGTCATCACCTTCACTTTATCTTCTTTCACCTGCAATAACGGGAGACGGGTATCGAAGCTGATTTCCATGAATTTGGACCGAAGTTTCGAATCCGAATAAAGCCAAGTCTTTGGGGCATTTACAAGGGCAAATCCTCGTTTAAATTGCTTCTCAAAAGAATTTCCGTCTTTTAATTGGGCCTTTGGCATCCATCCTGGATAACCAATTTCATTGCGGGGTGTCGGTTGATTGGCAACGGCTACTTTCACCCATTCACCCCGATCTTCTAATATCGTCACTTTAGAACCGTATAATGCTTGTGTTTCCAGGTTACCTACAAGCCACAGCTTGTCTTCATATTTCATTGAGCCGATCCAGGCATTCAAATCAACGGGATTCGATGTAGAAGGAGCATCGATTTCCCTTAATAATCCCGGCTCCGTCCAAAGAGTAGCCACGCTTACGTCAACATAGGCAATTCTCTGCTTCTCTCTTGAACTAGCTTCTTTGGGACTGAATACTAAAATACCAATAGCAAATAAAGATAGCACAAAAATTGTTAACCTTTTCAAAATAATCACCCTTTCGAATTTGTTTTTATTGAGTAAATGAGGATTTCCTCTTGACTCCGAGTCCAGGTTTATCGGAAATTAGAAGTTGATCTTTCATAAATTGAATGCCTTCAAATGGCTCATTCTTAATCCATAATGGAGCATCTAAATCAATCTTCGTTATATTTGGATGGGCGGTTGCCAGATGAGCAGCGGCCGCTACACTCACGGATGATTCCATCATACTCCCGATCATGCATTCCACCCCGGCTGCTTCTGCCATATCGGCAATTTGGAGTGCACGTCTAATTCCGCCTGTTTTCATTAATTTAATATTAAGAAGATCAACAGCATGTTCATTCAGGAGTTTCATGGCGTCACGAGGGGAAAACAAACTTTCATCGGCCATGATCGGCACTTGGACAGCCCTCTTTATTTCTTTCAACCCTTCGATGTCATGGGCTATGACGGGCTGTTCCACTAAATCAACATTCAGCTTTCTTTCCTCGAGTTCATGAATGATGGAAATCGCTTGTTTTGTTGTCCACCCTTGATTTGCATCAATCCTGATCATAACCTGGTCGCCAACAGCAGCACGAATGCAGGCAACCCGCTCCACATCACTCTCCCAATCTTTCCCCAGTTTTATCTTCATTGTAGAAAATCCGCCATCAATGAGGGACAATGCCACCTTTGCCATTTCTTCAGGTTCACCAACGCTGATTGTCATATCATTTTTAAGGACATTCGATTTACCGCCAAGATATTGATATAAAGGGAGCTGCCATCGTTTGCTGACTGCGTCGTACAAAGCGATTTCAACAGCAGCTTTTGCACTTGTATTACCTACACAAGATCGTTGGATCAGCTGAGACAATAGATTGATATTCTCGATGTCGCGGCCAATTAGATGTGGTGCAATCACTTCTTCAATGACCGTCATGATTCCTTTTGTAGAGTCACCTGTGATGGCAACCGTAGGAGCTGCGGCCCCCAAGCCTTCCGTTCCATCCTCTAACTTTACAGTAACCATGATATTTTCAATTTCCATTGCTGTACGTAATGCAGTCTTGAATGGCTTGACAAGTGGCAAGGTTTCCACTGATACTTGTAATCTTTCAATCTTCATTTTAACAACCCTTCCTTAAAAGCTTGAGAGTATATATGATGTAAGAATTCCAAAATAGGTGCCCAGAAGACTGCCAAGTACAGCCATCAATATCCCGACCGGTATTAACGCCCGATTGAATGCTCCTGCCAATATAGGGGCTGATGCCACACCCCCTATATTGGCCAATGAGGCAACTCCCATTGTAAATAGATCCAACTTAAAGATCTTGGCCAAAATCACCATGATCAATCCATGAAAGAATAGAATCATAAATCCGGATAAAATATACACAGGTGCTTGGAACAGCTGTGAAAAATCGGCATGGGAAGCAATTAAACCAATGACTATATAAAGCATGACTTTGGAAATTTCCATGGAACCGGCTATCCGTCCAACCTTTGTTAAAGCCAGAATTAAACCTACGGTGGAAGCGATGATGATCGTCCAAGTGGTACCATTCACTGCGGCAACCAGAACTGGAAGTCTTTCCCCAATTTTGGTTGCCCCTGCTGATATAATTAAAGCCAGCGCCAAGAATCCGATCAACTCCACAAATCCAAATTCCGTCTTGGCGGTTTCTCCCGCTTCAAGCTCGGAAGTCATTTGATCAATGTAAGATGTATCCGCTTTAGTCCAAATATTGAATTTTCCAGCAAGAGGCACCAGCCAAAACAGGAACATGACCCAAATGGAATAATTGACTGTATCCATAATCAACGCATAACCAAAAATATTTTCCGGCACATCGAGTATGCCTTGCAAGATCACCATATTGGCAGATCCCCCTGTCCAACTTGCGCTTAACGCCGAGAATGCCTTCCAAGTTCCTTCAGCATAAAAGCCATTCATTAAAACGTAAGTAAGAGTGAACCCTCCAATAATGCTGAATGAAGCTGCAAAAAAAGTTAACAGCATCTTTGGTCCAAGTCTGATTATTTTCCGCATATCGCATTGCAAAAGCATCAGCATCAACATGGCAGGCAGCAGGAGTCCTCGTATGGTGCTATATGCACTTTCGACTGACTCACTATCTGAAAAGACCCCGAATGTTTTCATCAGAGCCGCTCCAATATAAATAAGGACAATACCAGGAACATATTTGAAGAACTTTCCTCCAATCTTTTTTTCCGCTACGGCTATCACGGCAGTAAATGCCAATAAAAAACAGACAAACATCACACCATCTTGAATCATATTCCAAACCTCCTTATATTTAGGGGATTTCATGATCATGAAATCTAGTCAAACACGCCAATGAAGTCTTCATGGCCCTACATAAAAAAATCCAGCTGCCAAAGAGCGCGTACACACTCTTTAACAGCTGGATTTCAATTGCGACTGACAAATGAAGCAGCTATAACTTATAAAGTTGCTGATATTTAATGCTGGCATTTCTAAGAGCGACGGTCAGTGCTTTCTGCGATGAACCAAAGTACCGTTTCTCAATTTCTTTCTCCATTTCATCAGGCCTAAGAATGGATTTACCAACTAACATGGAATGAATGAAGCGTGATGTAATCGATATCGTGGTCGAGCATTCCGCATCCACTATTTCATGCGTATCACGATCAATGACGAACCCGATAAAAAAGCAGTTGAATTGCTGTGTAATTGGATTATTGGACGCCGCCTTCGATTCACCGACTATATATACTGTATTCTGCTGAAACATAATTATTGTGCCTCCTGCCATTACAGACATCATAACAGGTATAAATAGGGTGACTATCTATATTATTACAATATGAAATGGTTACATATATTTTAATATATATAGCCAGCATTTGACAATATATTTCGTATATTTAGTCAATTTCCGATTCCTGCGCCAGAGAATAGATAAGTTCTATAACTAATTCGACCCATCTAACGGGAAAAATCACGAATGATACTAGGTATGGTTAATAAAACAGTGTTCAGGGGCCATTTTTCCATCTACTCCGCACTTTATTCAGCCGTTTATGATTTAATTCGACCTATCTCCCGCTTTATTCGACCGTTCATGATTTAATTCGACCTAGCTCCCACTTTATTCAGCCGTTCATGATTTAATTCGACCTAGCTCCCACTTTATTCAGCCGTTCACGAATTAATTCGACCTAGCTCCCACTTTATTCGATCGTTCACGAATTAATTCGACCTAGCTCCCACTTTATTCAGCCGTTCACGAATTAATTCGACCTAGCTCCCACTTTAATCGGCCGTTCACGAATTAATTCGACCTAGCTCCCACTTTATTCGACCGTTCATGAATTAATTCGACCTTCACAATCATTATTCGGACTATGGTTCGGGATCCACTTCAGCCCTTCATACGGCTTATATTTCACATACAAGTCTTTTCGGCGATTGCGATCCTTGAAAGTGGTTGCTGCACCACTTTTTCGATTCTCATAAAGCTCGTCCATATCGACCGTACCGGTAATGATTGTATGTTCATTCATTTCCGCCTCGGCTACTACTCCATTTGCTGGCCAAGCGCTGTCACAGGGGCTAAGTATACTGGCGCGTCCGTATCCGTTCGGCAGGGGTGACCCTGGTTCACCAACAGTGGGGCAATGAACAAAATATACCTGATTCTCGATTGCACGTGCATGTGCGCAATGGCGAACTCGCCAAAAACCAGCCTCAGTAAATGTGTATGATGGGCAAAAAATGATGTCGGCCCCGTTCACTGATAATATCCTTGAAATTTCAGGTATCTCCGCTTCATAACATACCGCTATTCCTATCTTAACCGGACCTACGGAGTAAACTTGCAGATCATCACCTTCAGAGGTATGCCAATTCGCTTCCGCAGGAAAAATATGCGTTTTTTTATGTTCAACGACCGATCCGTCTTTGTCAAAAATGTATGCGATATTGAAGTATTCATTTTCACGGCGTTCCAGATGCGTGCCGGCAATGATGACCTGTTTTCTTTTTCTTGAAAGTGAACTGAAAAGATCTTTGTATTGATTGGTATATTCATCAATCCTGATAACGGATGAACCATCTTCTTCTCCAAAGGCCGCTGATAACCCGATAGTTAACAGTTCAGGAAAAATGATATAATCCGAGTTTTCGGGAACTTGGTTGATCAAGCCTTCTACTTGTTCCTGAAATTCATTGAAAGTTGTTACCTTTTCTACACGAAATTGACAAGCCGTTATTTTAATTTTCACAAAAGCCCTCCCAAATCATGCTTTTTATTCCATTAGCCTGGTAAAAGAAATTAGGATATCTTGTCCAGATCATTCATTTCGGTCCCTTGCATAGAGATATGCTTAGTCAGTGCACTTACAATGAATGTTACTAGAATATTAAACAACAAAGCTATGACGCCTGTACTGATATCATTAATTACATGCGGGATACCCGGCAGGAATGTTGCAATCTTCACCTCTGCAATTGTCGCATATAAAACAATCAGGACGCCTGCCAATATTCCTGCCATTGCACCATACTTATTGATTATATTGGTTTTCGGCAAACTGCAAAACAAGGAAGGCGCCAGTTGGGTAATTAAACTGTATGACATAATATTCATGATGGCCAAGGCCTCGCCGCCCGTTACCGTTACAATTAAAGCAATGATAGAGATACCGATGATGATGATCCTGGAGACAATCAATTGATGTTTTTCAGTCGCGGCAGGGACGAGAACTTTGTAAAAGCTATTTGTCAGACCTACCGATGCTGCCATTAGCATGACTGAAGCCGGTACAAGAGCCGTCAATAAACCTGCAGCCCCGATCACCCCTATCACCCATGGATCGAATGTTTGAATCGCAAGCCTTAAAAGTGAGAGATCCCCATCTGCACCTTGCAAACCCGGGATTTCCATGATGGCTGTAAATCCAATGAAAAAAACGAAAAGCAGTAACAATGTGTATAACGGTAACGCAATCGCATTTTTGCGAAGGGTCTTTTCCCCATTGGACGATAAAACGACCATGAATGTTTGTGGCAGTAAATAAAATCCTAGTGCATTCAGCAAAACGGTGGACACAAACCAGGACTGACTCAATCCCTGATCTGCCAAAACCAACATTTCCGGTTTAGCAGCCTGGACGGTCTCGAACATCGGCTGTATGCCTCCGAAATAATGAAATGGAATGTAAATCCCTAAAAAGATAACCACGACCAAAATCATGAAATCTTTCAGTATGGCTGTCCATGCCGAACCATGAATGCCTGAAATCATTACATAGGCAGTTACAACTACAGCACCGATGACACTTGCAGCAACTGGTGAAATTGCTCCGTAAGATGCTTCGGAAACAATGATACCTAATCCTTTGAGCTGTATGACTATGTACGGCACGAGGGCTAAGCTTCCCAATACAGCAACGATCATTCCCATTGACCTGCTTTTATATTTAGACGCGAAATACTCTGGCTGAGAGATAATGGAATGACGTTTTGAATATCTCCATATTTTAGGAACGAGCCAATATGATAGGACGTAGGCTAAGAAAATATAGGCGGGAACATAATAAGCAGCGGCACCTTTCGAGTAAGCCCACCCACTACCGCCCAGGAATGTAAACGTTGTATAAATTTCACCTGCTATCAGCAGAAATATGAAGAATGTACCGAAGCCCCTGCCCCCTACGGCAAATTGCTCCATGTCCATATCCTTCCCATTTCTTGCTTTTATCCCTAAATAAAGTGCTAGAACCAAGAAGATGGAAATGATGAGTAATGAGATATTCATTCGGAATCACTCCCTTTATTATCAGGATCGAACTTATAGACAATCATCAAGATGATCGATGCCATCACCATCCAAAATGCAACCCAGAATAGCAAAAAAGGCATCCCCAATATGTACGGTTCTATTTTATTTGCATAGGGCAAAAAAACTAAAAACCCTATAAATGGAACAAAAAGCAATAGCTTAATAGCATCCAAAATCATACCCTCCCCATTTAGGTTCCTAACACGGATGCATCACCATCAGTCAAGCCGACTTTCAAACTGAACTGATGGTTTGATAGCGCCCTTTTTTCAATGTCATTAGCTGCATTCAACCAACCCTATATTCGTCTTAAGATGACTGGATGGCAAGGACCGTTTCCAATATTACATTGACGCCTTTTTCACAATCTTCCCAAGTAGTAAGTTCCTCTTCACAATGACTTTTACCGTTGATGCTTGGGACGAAAACCATGGCGGTCGGTATATAACTAGCTATAAACTGTGCATCATGTCCTGCACCGCTTACCATTCTTTTATAAGGCAGGTCTAATGAATTGCTCGATTGCTCCAGCAAATTGCAAATGGATTTGTCGAACCAAACGGTATCCCTGTCCCACAATTTTTTCACTTGGATGTCGCAGCCGCTTTCGGAACCTGTAGTTTTAAGGCTTTCAATGACCTTCTCCACCTTTTCGATGACTTTGGAATCCTTATGTCTCGCTTCCAGCGAAAAAACCACTTTATTAGGGATTACCGTATGGATATTAGGAAACACATTTACCCTTCCCATCGTAAAAACCAAATCGTCATCAAGCATGCCTAGCTTTTGACGAGCTTCCATAATCAAGCTATTCGCAGTGAAGAAAGCATCTTTTCTCATATTCATCGGGGTGGTTCCTGCATGATCCGATTCGCCTGTAACTTCTATCTCATAGCACACCATACCAAGGACACATTCTACGACACCAATCGTAAGTGATTCCCGTTCAAGAATGGGCCCTTGTTCAATATGCAACTCCAAAAATGCAGTCGCTTCTTTTAAACGAGACTCACTATCACCTGCATATCCAATGGCATTCAAAGCATTTTCGAATGTCGTTCCTTCGCTATCCGTTTTTTGCATCATGATGGATTTTTCGAATTTACCTGAAAGAACTCCTGAAGACATCATGGAAGGTTCGAATCTGGCTCCCTCTTCGTTCGTAAAATTGACGATCATTACCGGAATTTTAGGTTGGATATTGTTTTCCACCAGTGTCCGCACGACTTCCAAGCCTGCAGCTACACCCAAGATACCATCAAACCGTCCGCCCTTTTTTACGGTATCCATATGCGATCCCATTACAATAGGGGGTTTGTTTTCTAGTCCCGCCAAAGTAGCGTAGATATTCCCCATATCATCAACCTTAATGGTCATACCCAATTCTTTACAGCATTCGCAAAAGTAATCACGGACTAATCGATCTTCTTCGGACAGAGATAGCCTTGTGACACCGTTGTTTTCTGTACGACCAAAATCAGCAAATTTCTCAAGTGAACGACTCAGTCTCTTCCCATTAATTAATAATTTTTGCTTTTTCATAGCGAATATCCCCCTTTTTTTAATCCTTGTCCAATCCCGCTTACGTTCGCTTAAGCCCAAAAATGAAAGTGAAGATCTAGTTGAGTTAGAGTAGTTACGATAGATTATATTTCTACCAATGTTTCCCTATGATAAAGAATCTCCCCATTCAGAATCGTTGATTCAACTTTCAAAGCCTTGATATTTTGAGAATCCACTTTCAATATACTATCATTCAATACTACTAGATCGGCCAGCTTCCCTGCCTCCAGGCTGCCTTTGACATCTTCATCGAAACTCGCAAACGCGCCATTCCATGTGTATAGTTTTATGGCTTCCAAAACGCTAATCGATTGAACCGGACCTATTTTCGTACCAGACCTGCTTGTTCTATTAACAGCAACGTGTATGCCTAATAAGGGGTCATGATCAGTAACGGGAGCATCAGAACCTCCGGCAGCCAAGATCCCATTATCAATAAAATCACGGGCGGCGTACATGTGGTTGACCCTATTGCCATAATGTTCAATATATATATCACCGAATTCAAAAGGAAATGGGGGGTTGGGGATTGGGATGATTCCAAGTTCTTTCATCCTCATTTGTAAGTCTGGAGAAGATATTCCGGCATGCTCGATCCTATGTCTATGATCTTTTCTTGGCGATTCATTCAAAGCCTTTTCGACGCAGTTTAAATACATCTCTATCGCTTTATCCCCTTGGGCATGGACTGTGATCTGAAAGCCTTTTTTATGTGCTTGACCTAATACTTGATAGATTTCCTCTTCTTTATAATAAAGAATTCCGGAGTAACCAGGATCACTCGAATAGGGCTCACGGGTAGCAATTGTCGGACCGGTACTGCTGCCATCCGTAAACAATTTGGCTGGCCCGATTTTGAATCTTTCGTCCCCTGTTCCGGTAATGACTCCCGAATCTACCATTTTATTTACAAATTCATGAGAATTATTCAATGAACCGACCATCGCATAGATACGGACACGAATATCCTTATTTTTTATGGCCTGCTGCATTAAACGGAAACTTTCAGGGCCATGAGCACCTGCTTCATGAATGCTTGTTATACCTGCTGCGATGAAATGCTCAGACGCTGTTTTCACTGCTTTCAACAGTTCACTTTCAGAATAACTTGCTCTGTCGGCCATTATCATATTTGCCATTTCAATGAGTTTGCCTGTAATTCTCCCCTCCCTATCCTTTTCAATGATCCCTCCAGTTGGATTCTCTGATTTCTCATCTATTCCGGCAATCTTTAACGCCCTGCCATTCACCACACTAATATGGCTGCATGTACGGGTTACGATAATCGGATGATCCGTTGAAATAGCATCCAATTCCGCTATTGTAGGATAACGTTTTTCTTTCACAGCAGTCTCATTGAAGCCCCAGGCACGGATCCACTCACCTTTAGGGGTCGTCAAAGCTTTCTCCTTCAGATCGATTAACACATCTTCTACAGATTGGATATGTTCAGCTTTACAACTTACCGCCAATTGATTGACACCGTACAAGATAAGATGAATATGAGAATCTATAAACCCAGGAAGTAATGACTTCCCCTGCAAATCAATCACATTTGTTTCCTCTCCGATAAATACCTTGATTTCCTGATTCGTTCCGACTGCCAAAATACGATCACCTTTAATTGCCAGGGCTTCTGCGACTTCATTTTTTTGATTGACGGTTATGACCTCGCCATTTATGAACACAATATCTGCTTTCAAACAAACACCCCTTTCTTTATTGGCCACCATTACACCTTCCTCTACCTTTGCTTTCCCCGCCTCTACTAATCGGAATATTCTGTTTTTAACAGATTCATTATATCCACACCAGTTAGTGAAATCATTAGACAAATAGTCAAAAATTTCATCGTTTTTTTATACCTTTTATATAATTATGTCTTATTTCCTATGGTTTGCTGGCCAAGCCCCTTTTTATCACGCCTAAAGGATAAGGGGACTATAACCAATCAAAAAAAGGATAGATAGCTGCTGATATGCTTATCTATCCCGCCATTTTTCAATTTACACCCCTTTCAATCTCCCGATAATACCAATGGTCAAATACTGTTTGTTTGCATGAAAATCCCATGTCCAGTATCGAAGGCTTAACTCGCTTTTATCCACTTTTTCAATAAACGTTTTTATCCCTATCAATGCTGCCCCATATCCCACGTTCGAGGCCAATGTAAAGATGGCATTCAGCCCTTCATTAATGGTATCCATATACTCCGGTTCGATTTTTAAGATATCAGTCCATGTAATACAGAATCCATTTTGCCTGGTACATTTAGATATAGAGTGATTCATTGTACGTACGATTTCATCCCTTAAATCTAAAATTCCATTCTTAATCTTTTCTGTGCCTTTTTTCTGATATTGGTGTTCATAATCAGAAAGCAGTTCCTTGGCCCAATTATAAAATAGTTGCGTATAAATGGCGGAAGTTGCCACGATATCAAAATCATTGTAATAATTAGCAAAAACCCTTTCAGAAAGCTGACCTAATTGATTCTCGGTTTCCTTTAAATATTGAATAATTACCTTTGCCGTTTCACCACGATCCAACATGGAAGATAGGCGGTGATCAAAATCCACTTTATCGAGGCCTGTTACATCGATTGCAACAAGTTGAATTTTGTCCCGGATCCGTTCAGGCAAATTCGCCGTACCCTTTTCCATACTTTCCATATCAATATCAAATAAATAGATGGAGTTGCATTTAGTTGCCAGATATTTTAAATCCAAATCATCGCAATTGCCTGCACCAACGATAGCCACTTTATCTACGAACGCTTTTTTTGCAAAAACGGCATCGAATAACCCTGTAACTTGTAGACGATGCTGTTTCCACCGCAACTTTCTGTATTCATCCCGATTATGGTTCATTTTTCTTTGATAGGTTTCCAAGTTGATCTCTCCCTTTAGGGTATTAACCATTTATATATTGTAACAAAGTATCCCGATATTTTGGAGGTCAGGTCATTTAGATTTCGCATAGTAAAATAAGCGATAAAAATGTTAGAATAATATGGGAATTATTGAGAAGTAGCAGAGATAACAGGAGGGTGTTCCTTGAGCAAAACAAAAAAGATTTTACTGACTATACTAGGTGTTTTTTTAATCATCTTAGCCGGTGTGATGATCCTTATGTTTTCATTCACACAAAGTATGAAAGCAGATCCTGATGAAGAAAAGAAAGTCCGGGATCAAGCTGAACGATATTTAGAGAAAACATTTGATGAAGGAACCGAAATATATGATGTCTTATACGATAATATGGGAAACTGGGGCTATTTTGAATACGCAGCTAAAGTGAAACATAAAAAATATGGGACTCAATTTCTAGTTTTCTTTAATGATGAAACAGGGGAAATGGAGGATACATTCCTATCTGATAAATGGCAAGATGATGCAGAAAAAGAAATCAGGCCTTATGTTGAAAAGGAACTGGGTGACGTGTTGATCTCCAAGGAACTGGGAGATATTACAGAGAATGAAGATTGGGAGGAGATTCAAGAAGAGATAGGCGATTATAATCAATTACTCTTGGTGTTTGATGAGGGTGTCGGGAAAGAATGGAAGATTGATCCGAATAAACCAGCCAGCTATAAAGATTACGATGTTTCCCCAACCATACGGATTACCCTTTCACGTAAGAAACAGGACGCAGATGAAGACCGCTTTACCGCAGTTATCAATGCCCTAAAAAAAGATAGAGTTCTTAAACATGGAAATATGATTGTAGAATATATTAACACCAATGGTGTGCCACTGGAAGATGAGGAATGGAGGAGGAAATTTTAACAGTAAGGTAAAGAGCAGCAATCTAGCCTGCCGCTCTTTACCACTAACCCTTCAATATGGTATTTTTCTCTAGTAAACTAGACTATTTTTTGGTCGGGAATATTTTTGATTTTGCTGATTGTCTTTTTTTTCATGCCATTTGCCGCTAGTACGCAAACCATGCTGAAGATGAATAAACAAAGGAAGAAGATCCAAGCAGCACGATAGCTTTCTGTCAAATCATAGATTAAACCCGACACGATCACACCCAATGAGCCTGCCGCCACAAAAAAAACTTGCACAATGCCAAAGATGGAACCGAAATCCTTCTTTCCAAAAATATCATTTGTCATGAAGGGAGGCCCTAGAGTGGATATCACAATGCTAAAGCCAAAGGCGATGGCGAATAAGAATGCGAATGCCTGTGTCTTAGCTAACAATAGCGCTGCCATAGCGATCGTCATGCAAACGCCTACATAAATGGCACCGCCTGCCGTACCGTACTTATCCAAAACAGCTCCTAAAATCAATTTACCAACCGTATTTGCCAAAGAGAGTATGCCAAAAATGGTGCCAGCAAAGATGGCTGGATGCCCTATATCGATCAAGTATGCTGGGATATGCATTTGCACCCCGCCTGCAACTAATGCAAAACAAACGATTCCAAGTACGAAAATCCAAAACATGGCTGTCTTCTTTGCTTCCCCCATCATTAAGCCATTCTGTTCAGATTCCCCAGTAGTTTCGGCCATTTCCACTTTGTCAGAACCCAGTGGATCAAGCCCTTTTTCTGCGGGACTTTTCTTTGCAAATAGAAGAACCAAGGGTAATGTTAAGACAATTATCAGTATCCCTGCTATTACGTAGGCCGTTCTCCAACCATAATTTGAGATTAAATTTGTAATGATCGGACTGAGTACTGCTGCCCCAATTCCCGACCCCGCAAAAGCCAAACCCATGGCCTTTCCTTTTTTCTCATAAAACCAATTGGTTAACATGATCGATATGGGAATATTAGAAAAGCCTGCAACACAGATGCCAATTACAAAGCCTATGATACTAAAATATACAGCTGAGTTGGCAAGCGAGTATGACATGAATCCTGCTCCGGCCATTACTACGCAAATTGACATGATCAATTTCATATTCCCTTTAGCGAGTAATTTACCCATTATCGGAGAAGCAACTGCCACTCCAAGGCCCGCAATGGAAAGTGCAATGGAAAAAGTGGTTCTGCTTATTCCTAAATCCTCTGTAACAGGGACCATGAACAAACTATGCAGGGAATTTATTATCGAGAAACCGGCGAACATTATGAAAAAGCCACACAACACAACATACCATCCATAAAAAATGCCTTTAGAATCTTGTGCCATTTACAGAACCTCCAGTCCACTATTTACAGCGAATTCCCTGCTAATCTCATAAAAACTCATCCTATTTCCATATAAACGGTCTTTTCACGGGTATATTCAAGAATGGTATCCGTTCCAAATCCACTGCTTTTTTGGCCTCCGAATGGGAGTTCAGGTCCCACCCTGCGAAACAAGTTCACCCACACATTACCCGATTCCAGCTTGCGGACCATCCGGTGTGCCCGATCCAAATTCGAGGTCCATACTCCAGCTCCTAAACCAAAATCACTGTCATTAGCTATGGTGACGGCTTCCTCTTCCGTATCAAAGGGGATAACGGTCGCTACCGGACCGAAGATTTCTTCTTGACAGATACGGAGAGAATTACTATTGACCTTGATCAGTGTTGGCTCAACCCAATAGCCATCAGCTAAATTGGGTTCATCAGGTAATAGGCTAACACCTCCATGACGGCCACCGATGATGATTTCCCCTCCTTCCTTTTGGCCTAAATCTATATATGAGAGGACTTTTTCATATTGAGCAGCGTTAGCGATCGGTCCCATTGAAGAGGCTGGATTCATTGGATCACCCAGTTGAATTTGCTGTTCTATCACTTCTTTCATCCTTATGATCATTTCATCGAGTATGGGCCTTTGAATTAGAATCCTCGATCCGCCTACACATAATTGGCCTGCGTTGCCGCTAAATATCCCATAGTTTGTCACCCCTTGTGCTGCTTTTTCAAGGTTTGCATCCGCAAAGACTATGTTTGGTGATTTCCCGCCAAGCTCCAAAATCATGGGCTTAGGGTTTCTTGCGGTCGATTGTGCTATCGCCCTTGCCGTTCCTCCAGAACCGGTCAGACTGATTTTGTTCACATCTGGGTGGCTTACTAGAGTATCCCCCACTTCCGCTCCAGTTCCTGATACGACATTCAGTATTCCCGGCGGGAGGATTTCATTAATCAAGTCTCCGTATCGTAGTGAAGCAATAGAAGCCAATTCAGATGGTTTGATAATGACAGCATTGCCTGCTGCAATAGCATAAGCCGCTTTAATGGTAAAAGTGAAAAGCGGTGAGTTCCATGGAAGGATTCCTACTATTACCCCTAAAGGTTCCCTCAATGAATACCCTACACTTGAAGGTCCCAATTGGACGGTATCTCCCTTACTTCCAATAGCTGTAGCACCTGCTGCATCATACCAAAGGCTTGCTAAGCTGGGAATGAGGCCATGGCTCGTTTCGCTTATCACCCAACCATTGTCTCTTGATTCCAACTCAGCTAGCTCTTTTCCATGTTTTACGACTAAGTCACCTATTTTCCTCAGGTAAGCTGCCCGGTCCAAAGCTGGCCTCGAAGACCAATCGGCAAAAGCGCTTCGGGCTGCTTCTACCGCCGCTTCGGCATCCTGGGAAGTACTGCAAGGAATGGTTGCCCAAACCCTGCCTGTTGACGGATCGTAGCTCTCAATCCGCTTCCCGGAAGAAGCTGGAACCAGATCGCCATTAATGATATTCTGGTACTCTTTCACTTTATATGAAATTTCCAACGTTCATCTCCACCCTTCGGATTAGTAAAACATGAGTGTAACCCTTTCTACTTTACTACCAACCTAATGCCGTAGCTGCCTGTTTGTAATATTGTTCGGTACTTCCTAAATAATTCTCATAGAACCTTGCACGCTTAACAAAAAGGTGACAATCAATTTCTTCTGTAAACCCAATTCCACCATGAATCTGAATATTGTCTGACGAAATTCGTACGAATGCATTCGTGGCAAATATTCGTGCGCAGGAAATGGCTTGAACACGATCTTCTGCCCCGCTCTCCAAAGCCCAGTTAGCATAATAAGCTAAAGATCTAGCTGTTTCGAGATCCATTTTCATATCGACGATTCTATGTTTAATCGCTTGGAATCTTCCTATGGGCTGACCAAATTGTTCACGAATCTTCGCATACTCTGCTGCCATTTCTACCACTTTCTCCATACACCCGACAATTACTGCGGAGAGAGCTGCATTGAAAGAGAGTAATCCTTCTTGGAGGGCATCCCATCCTAGATGCAATGACCCAAGTACCTGACCCATGGGAATTTCAACATCATTGAAAGCCAATGCTGCCAATTGCCGGGTTTCGTCGATGTTTTTCTGGCTTTCAAGCGTCAAGTTCGTTTCATTTCGATCGACGATAACTAATGTAATCCCTTCATTTCGGTTTCCTTTGCCTGTGCGGACTAACACTATGTAATGATCAGCCAACTTTGCATCGGGAACCATTGTTTTCACACCACTTAATATCAACTGACCGTTTAGGGGTCTTGCCTCCAGGTTAATACCAGAAGGGCCGTAACTTCCACCTGGTTCTAACCAGGCTAATGAGAATGTTTTTGTACCAGCCGAAATTTCTGCCAAATACCTACCTTTTTGTTCTTCCGTACCGAATTTCTCTAATAATGGCACAGCTAGTGCATTCGTTTCTAAGTATAAGCCCGGGAATAAAGAACGGCCGGTTTCTTCAAGTACAGGTATTAAATCAAGGGGACCTAAGCCCATTCCCCCGTGATCTTCCGATATATTAATGCTTGTACATCCTAATTCGGCAAGCCCCGACAATAAGGCCCTTAGTGATCCCGTTTCACCCTCCATGTATGCACGGGCCGTTTTTGTTTGCCCAGCACCATCTAAATATTTCCGTACATATCCGCGAAACATTTCTTGTTCTTGATTTAAAGAAAAATCCACCTTTATTCCCCCCGTTTCATCTTAACGTCCCATATCTTTTGGTAAACCTAGAATTCTTTCCCCAATGGTGTTCTTTTGAATTTCGCTCGTTCCACCTCCAATTGTTTGTCCAAAAGAATAAAGATAATTGTCCTGCCAATAGGAGTTGGAGGAAATTGCATCTTCTTTCCACAGCACACCCTTATGTCCTTGTAATGAAATAGATTGGGATAAAAGCTCCTTAGTAAGTTCACTTACCATCAATTTATCCATTGAACCTTCTGCACCAGGATGACCGTTTTTTAATGTTTTAGTTAGATTACGATAATAGTTCAAAAGTGAACCCCGGGAGCGAGTATATAAATCTACCATTGTATGACGAACAAGCGGATTGCCCAACAATGGCTTATCATCTTCATTCAATTCTTTAGCTAATGCTACAAGTTCATTAAATTGTTGCTCTAATGTAAAAACTTGCGCTCCGATTCCCGTTCTTTCATGCATAAGCAATGCAATCGTAACTTTCCAGCCTTCATCTACCTCCCCAACTATTTCAGCATCGTATGCAATCGCATCATTCAGATAGACTTCATTAAAATCATGCTGACCATCCATTTGAATGATGGGCCTTGTTTCCACGCCCGGCTGATTCATATCCAATAGGAAAACCGTTATCCCTTTATGCTTTTTATCAAAACGATTCGTCCTAGCCAGTAAAAAGCATCGATCAGCCAAGTGGCCAAAGCTTGTCCAAACCTTCTGACCATTAATGATCCACCGATTTCCATCCTTTACGGCACTTGTTTGAATGGCGGATAAATCAGATCCAGCATTCGGTTCAGAATATCCTTGACACCATACTTCCTCCCCAGTGAGAATTTTTTGGATATATTTTGCTTTTTGTTCGTCCGTTCCAATCTGCATTAGAGTGGGTCCCACCATATGGATACCTACATAATTCACAAGCGCCGGAGCCTTTACTCTAACCATTTCCTGTTGATAAACTATTTCCTCCATCAACGTCGCTTCTCGTCCGCCATATTTTTTGGGCCAGGCAATCGCTGCCCAGCCACCTTCATATAATTTCCTTTGCCAATTCCTGAGAAAAGCGGCATACTCACCTTCATCTTTTGAAACATTACTCGTTCCTTCAAGCCAACCTTCAGGTAAATTTCCTTCAAGCCACGTTCTCAATTCAAGACGGAATTCTTCTTCTTTTGTTGTAAACGAAAAATCCATAGATTCTTTCCTCCTTTAATGCTTGCAAATTACACTTCTATGACTGAATCCACTGCGGCAGTGAACGTTCATCCGTAATTTCCTTCCAAATCATCTTTACAGGCATACCCACTTCAACATCTTCAGGTGAACAATGCAGAATATTTCCGATTAGCTTGACCTGGGGCAACATATCTAATTCGACTATGGCAATTACGAGCGGTAATTCATCCTGGAATCCAGGTAAAAAGGGCCGATAGGAAACGATATATGAATAGACTTTACCGTTAATATCGCTGCCTTGGCTTTCCCAGCTAAGTTCAGAACTGCCACATTTTGCACAGCTCGGACCGGGAGGGTGGGAGTATTGATGACAGCCATTGCATTTTTGAAGCATCAGTTCATGACGATCTGCTCCATCCCAATATGGACTATTATCCTGCGTTTTTAGCGGAATAGGTTTTTGGTATTCCATTTTGTCCCCTCCTAATTTCTTAAGATCATGGCACCGGCCATATCAGGTCCAGCCCAGCCAGTACAGATTCCAATTTCACAATTTTCAACTTGACGATCGGTTCCTTTGTATTCATGACGAACTTGACGGACGATTTCCAATACGTTATTCATTCCATGTGTATATCCTTCCGATAACATTCCTCCTGCGGTATTCGAAGGTAATTTCCCGCCGATCCGCAAATTTCCTTCGGCTACAAAGTCTCCGACCTCTCCACGCGGTGCAAATCCATAAGCCTCCAACTGCCGAAGTACAACCCAGCTATAACAGTCATATATGGATGCAACGTCAATATCTTCAGGTTTTACTCCAGCCATTTTATATACTTCAGGAGCGACATAGTCAGCAGCCACTTCGGTTAAATCATTCCAATAATGCGCATGGGACACACACTGCCTAGCAGATAAACCCATGATGTATACCGGTCTGGACTTGCATCCTTCAGCTCGTTCGGCTGAAGTGACAATGATTGCATTGGCTTCATCGGATTCCAGGCAGAAATCATGTTTTTTAAATGGATAGCTTAAATAGGGCGTTTGAAGATATTCCTCCATCGTTAGTGGTTTTCCATAAAAGTATGCTTTTGGATTCCTTTGAGCATGTTCGTAAAAAGCTAAACAGACATGCCCTAGATGTTCCTCTGTCAGCCCGGTTTCATGCATATGCCGCGTCGCAAAAAGTCCGAACCACTGAGCCGGACTTCCAGCACCGTAAGGAATGATGAAGCTTCCGCCTTCTATGGCTGTTTGAAGCATATTTACATCCCAACCGCCTCCGCCCATCCTTACGCCTGAGCGTCCATTCATGGAACGATAAATCAACACCGTATTCAATTGACCTGATTCGATTAATCCAACAGCGTCAGCTATCAGCATTTCGGTACTGCTTCCCCCGCCCAAAATATCCTTAACATATTTGGGACGGACCCCTAAATATGTTGCTAATTGATGAGATGTACAAGAATCGTTTTCCGAATAGCTCATGAACCCATCAATATCTTTCGCTTGAAGACCAGCATCATTCAATGCAGCTCGAGCGGCGTCCAACGCCAAATGTAACGGGGTTGTACCGGAATTCTTTGAACGCTCACTTTCCCCTACACCGACAATGGCATAGCGATTTTTCATGCTTTCCATAATAAACCCTCCTACTATTTGATAACTTGTTAACTTTACCGAATCTGTAAAACGACTTCACCTGAACCCACAATTTGCTCTGGTTCCTTTTCAGCAATAAGGTCCAGCCTTACAAAGCGTTGACCTCCTTCTTCATATAAACCTTTCACAAAAGCAGAACATGTGAGTCGATCTCCTGGTACGGTGACAGCACCAAATCTCATTTTAAAGTTTGCCGGTACAGCATGATCACCAGCCAGTTTCATTACATATTCACCAAGAAAGCCCATTACAAGCATTCCATGAGCAATCACACCCTGCATGCCAACCTCTTGTGCAAATGCATCATCTGTATGCAATGGATTGAAATCTCCTGAAGCACCGGCATATTTAACAAGTTGAACCTTGGTTACAGGTGGCTTGATGAAAGGTTCAAGTCTTTGCCCTTCATGTAAATCATCATATTTCAACATCCCTGATTCCTCCTGTTTGCAGTTTGCTAGCATTTGATATTGATACTTTAATGTCATGAACTATGAGCATGTTCACTCTTGATGGGCCGATAAATGATATTTGTTCGGCTTATGACCACCATTTCACCTGACTCATCTTTCATTTCTGTATCAAGTACCAAGAACTGCATCGTTCCTTTTCTTCCTTCCCGTTCGTATACATTTGATACTTTCATCTGACAATGCAATCTATCACCTGGCCTAATGGGGCGGGAATAAATAAACTCCTGTTCACCATGCAGCATTCTCCTTTGTTCCAGGCCCAGGTCAAGGCTTTCGCCGCTATCCTGACCAATGGCAATCGGGAAGGTTGGCGGTGCAATAATGCCGCCATATGAAGATTTCGAAGCAAATTCTTCATCCACATATAAGGGATTAAAATCTCCAATCGCCTCAGCAAATTGACGGATATGCCTCTTTTCGACTTCAAATATAAATTCAGCTCCCGTTAATCCTTTCAAATGATCGAGTTCCATTGCTCTCTACCCCCTAATAATGGTTTTATCATTCACTTTATTTTTTACAACAATCATGGCATCAGCTGCCTTGATACCGTTTTCATATACCAGCAATGGATTAATATCCAATTCGTCGATGGAATCTTTATAATCTGTAACTAGCGAGGAGACCTTTAATAACACATCAATGATGGCTTCGATATCAACTGGTGCTTTCCCGCGTGCTCCCGTTAAAATGTCCTTCCCCTTGATTTCTTCAATCATTTCAAGTGCATCTTGTCTTGACAGCGGAGCAATCCTAAACGAAATATCCTTGTAAACCTCAACAAATATTCCCCCTAGACCAAACATGATAACCGGTCCAAATACGGGATCATCACTTGCACCAACAATGATTTCCACTCCATCAGGTAACATCTCCTGAACGGAAACGCCGTTTATTGTAGCCTCAGGTTTATAAGTTAGTGCATTGTGCTTAATATTTGTGAAAGCTTTCCTGACCTCAAGTTCAGTCCTTACATTTAATCGAATCGCATCCGCTTCCGTCTTATGTGGGATATCCGGCGAATCGACCTTTAACACAACCGGATAACCGATACTGTTAGCGAATTGTACTGCATCGTTTTCATTTTTAGCTATAAAACGCTTTGTGGCAGCAATCCCGTATCGTTCCAAAACCAGACTGGCTTCTGATTCACTTAATGTAGCACCGGGCTTCAGCATGTCCTGTAAGCTTTGTTTCTCTATTTTCTTTGTACTATCAGAAACTTGAGATTCAAGATTTTTTCGATAATATTCACTGTATTCAACTAGTTTCGCCAGCCCTCTTATCGGATTAAGGTTTCCCGGAATGACTGGTATGCCATTTTTCACAAGCACAGCGGTAGCAGGCGGGAGTGTCATGCCATCTAATGGAAAAGTTGTAATGAATACAAATTTATCTGAGCAACTGCAAATTTCAATAAACTCTTGTAGCAAAGGGTGCTCGGCAGTCCAATTAAAAGGAAATTCCGTAAAAATGATGTTATCGACATCCGGATCTTCCACAAGTGCCCGCAATGGCGCAAGGAATAACTCAGGATTGGAAACAGAGGCGGCCGCTGTTAAATCCACAGGATTGGAAGCGCTTGCAAATGCAGGTATATTTCGTTTGATTTCTGTTGTTGTCTTTAAGCTGAGTGGGTTGATGGTAAGTCCATTTGATTCACAGCGATCCGCTTCATTTATCCCCCTCCCGCCAGAACTGGTGATGATAACCGTATTGCGTCCATTTGGAAGCTTCTTTGATAGGAATAGCTTTGAAAAAGAAATGATATCTTCATAATCGTCAGCCCTTACGATACCAGCTTGTTTAAAAAAGGCATCATACACTTTATCCGATCCCGCAAGTGATCCTGTATGAGAAGCTGCAGCTCTGCTTCCGGCCAAACTCCTCCCGGTTTTCATGACAATTATGGGTTTGTTTCTATCCAATGCCTCTTTTGCCAGGCTTCGTAATTTTTCCGGATTTTTTGCACCTTCCAAGTAGCCGCTTATCACACTTGTTTTTGAATCATGGATCATATATTCAATTACATCCGAGAATTCAGTTTCCATTTCATTTCCTACACTCACGAAGTAATTGAAGCTCAATCCATTCTGAGCTGCTGCCATATAGGTCAAAACACCAAATGCACCGCTTTGGGAGACATATCCTACGCCTCTTTGGTCATTTAATGGCACTGATTGAATGGCAGGGGAAAAAGTGCCAATCAAACCATTCGACAAATTCACTAATCCAACACAGTTGGGGCCCACTATCCGTATTCCATTCTTTCTTGCAATATCTGTTAGCAATTCCTGTTGCTTAATGCCTTCTTTTCCTGTTTCCGAAAAACCGGCAGCGAAAATGATGGCTGCTTTCACTTTCTTTTGAGCACATTCCTCTAAACCTTGCTGCACTTGATCCGCCCCAAGACAAAAAATGGCTAAATCAATTTCATGCGGAACATCGGACAAAGATTCATAGCACTTTATCCCTTCAATCTCTTTTGCTTTGCGATTGATCGGGTAAATCTCTCCCTTAAAATGTCCCTCCAATAGAGCTTTGACCTGTAAATTCCCGATTTTGTATTCACTCTTGGAGGCACCTAAGATTGCAATGGATCTTGGATTGAATAACGGCTCAAGAGTTTCATGGGAATGGTTAGAATGTTGATTGTCTATCATGAATCTTCCCCCCTACATAAAAAAGATATCTTTGAACTAATCTTACATGGAGGGCGTTAATATCCTGAAAAATCATAGTTTGTTAAATTCATTTAAAACATTAGGCAGTTAATTATTTTAAAAGGACGACAATTCACCTATGCAGCAGGGTCAAAAAAATAGAATGAAAAATATGTGTTCTGGATGACCCCGACTTCTTACATTGATAGCCCCGACATTGGAACAAGATAAACGCCAATGCTTTTTATGTATAAGGCAACACAAACAACCCTCTTCCTAATAAAGGAATAGGGTTAATTTGTTCATGATCAATTAATATGCTCCTGTTTTTCCAGCCATTTCTTCAATTTCGTTTGAATTTTAGAGGATGGAATTTTCATCCCTCTTTCAATGTTACTGACATATGGGGCCGATATCTCCAGCTCTTCTGCTAATTGATATAAGGAGAGGTTGAGTCTTTTTCTTGTGATTCTTATTTGCTCACCAATATGATTGCTGCTCTTCAGGTTAGCCGATTCTTGTTTTGCAAGACGATTGCCAGTGTGAGATTTTTGTTTTTTTTCAATGGAGCGATATTGCTCCTTTATGATATCAGGCGGTTCTATCAATATCATTGAATTCAGCCAAATACTGGCCCACCCTTTATAATCGGCTATGGATTCATCCCACTTTTCATAATGCCATGATGCAATTACGCCATCTTCTCGCAGAACATCCAAAGCTTTCTCGAAACGTTCCCTAGTACGGGATGGTGTTCGGTCATTTAATTTTTCACCGATCGATTCCAATAGGGTACTCGTTTTATTCGGCTGTAAAAAGTCTCCTTTTCTTGCTTGGGTCCTCCAACGCCAGCTTAAATATCTTGTAAGCCGTTTTTCCCGAAGTTGCCTATACGGATTATATTGAAGTGCTTTTATTGAAAGTAAAGCAACTTGTCTAGCAGAACCATTAAGATATTTGGCGAAAACCTTGTCGATCGTGAACGTTATTTTTTTCCTGGATGCTTCTTCTGATATATCATATTCCACTCCATTACGATCTTTAAAGATAAACGTCCTCCCTTGTAGCTTTGTCTGAACAGGCTTACCTTTTTCATAGATGGTGGCTTTGTTAATGTTAATCCATATGCTTTGTATATTTGTAAGCGATTTCAAAATTTGAGCACGCTGTTTGGCCTCGTAACCACCCCGACGCCCAAACCCGCCAAGTTTTGGCTTTAATCCTCGAATTGAAAGGAGGTCATTTAAATAAATTTCCACTGTTTCCTCATTATGAGCAGCCTTTGACAGGAAAAGGCTGCAAAGAGCATCAAAAACATCTACATCCACATCAGATAAAGAGTGGACTCGGTTCCAAGCTTCTTTCACATTCGTCTGCCCATAGGTTATATGATCGTTACCAAAAGGGATTATTTGTATGGAGCCTTCTGTATTCCCCTTTAATATTGGGGTTGCAGGCCAAGGAATGTTTCCAATGATTTCGAATTTTTTTTTATAAATTGCATCTCTAACCGACTGATATGGAGCACTATTCATAACAAGCAAATGATCTTGGACGGTAAAGTTGAAAGCAAAATCCCTCATTGTGGATAATAATAAATCTGATGTTTGAAAATCCCTCTTAAAACATAGCAGGTTTTCTATCTTTTCGATCGTATTGTTTCCGATATTAAATTCAATCATGATTTTATCGATCCACTCATTAATATATTGATTAACAATATCTGTTACTTTCGATAAAAATCCAGTGTTTTCAGTAAAATGTTTTGTGAGATGATCGTAAAATAACTTATTTAATGCTTGATCATCAAGTCTTTCCATTTCATTAACGCCTATTGATAAGGCTATTTCTTCAAGGACCCATTCTTTTACTAGCAGTCTAAACCAGCTGTAAAATTCCTCCCAAACCGATCTCTCAGCCAAAAAAGTTTCATTTTTTAATTTATTTTCCATTTGGTAGATTGAATCTTCCATTAAATGTTTATCTTTTAAAACAGCATGATTTTTTGTGGAAACCCTTTCATATTCACTTAATAGATAGAATACGACATGTTGGGCAATATGTGACAATGTTTCGTTTCTCGCCGTTAGCCTCAGCTTGGCAAATAGCTCTTCATTTTCTTTATATGCTTGTTCCCAAATGACGAAACTTTTATTGTTCAATCCATCTTTAAAGGTTAAAAATCCCTTCGAATTTTTTAATTTGTGTGTTTTGAATTTATTTTTGAAATCATGATATTGATTGTTTTGTTCATATATGCAGAGAACCAAAAAATTATTAATCTTGCTTGACCAGCGGTTAGATAAATACTTAAGGCTCTCATTTTTTTGGTTCGTTTCCATTTTTCCACTCTGTCTATCATTGCTATTCAACATGAATACCTCCTAGTTCAAACTGCGTCTAAATACAAAGTACTCAGTGTGTTTAGATGAAAAAAGTCGTGATATTGTAAATGCAACGAAATATTTTTAGTTTTTTTTTATATATTCCATATAAAAATGAAAAATCCTTCCATACATTATAGGTGTTACGGCCCCATTTCCTGAATAAATGTATCTAGTAAATTATATTCAGTATCTTCTGAATCATCCTTGGCGAAAGATTTTGATTGGCAGCGCTACCACTTCCATTCCTGGAATAAAAATCACAACAATTGCAGTTTTTACAAGGAATCATCCATTGTCACTAATACCCCTTAAGGTAATATATTATGTTCATAAAAAATCAATAATAGGAATTTTAACCCAGGACTTTTACCCTTTTCTCAATCGTATAAATATTCAAAAAAATGTCGAGTTGAGTCATCACTCCTTTTACCCTTATACTAGGGAAGAAAAATCGAAGGAGGAATTACATATGAAGAAGCAAATTTCAATTATTGGTGTGCCAATGGATCTTGGTCAAACTAGAAGAGGAGTAGATATGGGGCCTAGTGCCATTAGATATGCAGGGTTGAGTGAAAGACTTGAAAACATTGGCTATACTGTCCGTGATGAAGGTGATATTAAAGTAGAAATACAGGAAAGAGCACAAAGTGATAGCGACACAAATTTAAAGAATCTGCAGGACGTAGCAGAAGGTAATGAAAAATTGAGTCAAAAAGTGGATGAAGTCATCCAAGCAAATCGTTTTCCTTTAGTTTTAGGTGGAGATCACAGCATTGCTATCGGGACATTAGCCGGTCTAGCGAAGCATACTGAAAACTTAGGGGTAATATGGTATGATGCACATGGAGATTTAAATACTGCCGAAACATCCCCATCAGGAAACATACATGGTATGTCCCTAGCAGTAAGTTTGGGTCTTGGCCACCCTGCACTGACTAAAATTGGCGGATATTCTCCAAAAGTCAAACCAGAGAACATTGTCATCATTGGTGCCCGTTCTTTAGACCAAGGTGAAAAAGAATTAATCAGGGAAAAAGGAATTAAAGTCTATACGATGCATGAGATTGATAGAATGGGTATGACAAAAGTGATGGAAGAATCGATTGCCTACCTGAAAGAACGTACGGACCTTGTCCATTTATCACTTGATCTTGATGGTCTTGATCCAGATGATGCACCAGGGGTCGGAACGCCTGTAATGGGAGGCATTAGTTACCGCGAAAGCCATCTTGCCATGGAGATGCTAGCTGAAGCTAATATCATTACATCAGCAGAGTTTGTTGAGATAAACCCAATATTGGACGAGCATAATAAAACGGCTGAAGTTGCTGTCGCATTAATGGGCTCATTGCTTGGGGAAAAATTACTATATGGAGCGGAAGATCATATCACTCCTGATTTATTGGCTCATGTTAAATAATCGGACTCTATGATTTTGATAGAAATATAGAGAGTTCGTTAAAGTGATGCTCCATCGGGAAAAGCCCATACTTCTTTTATGAGCTTCTTCCCGTTGGCGGATGATCGACATGAATCAATTTACATCCCTAGTTTCCTGACGCTTTGCTTCTCTTTCTTTCTTTATTAAGCGGCGCATTCGAAATTAATTCTGCATAGGTACCTATGTTCATTGACTCATGCTTCTTTAATGCAGAAGTAATCTCTTTTCGGAGGGAATTCGACATCATCTAAGAATCAGAATCAAAGCTATTAGACTTGTAAAAACACAAATTCCCGAATAACGTCCCAACATAAATGAAACCGTTTGCACCCATCAGGTAAAGGAGTTTTTCAATGAAAACAGCAGAAAATCAACCAAATGAATTAAAACGGAGCATGAAAGCAAGACATTTATTTATGATTTCAATAGGGGGATGTATTGGTACGGGCTTTTTCATTGGTTCAGGCTATACCATTCATGAAGCAGGAGCCTTTGGTGCTATCCTCTCTTACATAGTCGGCGGCTTCATCATGTATTTAACCATGCTTTGCCTAGGTGAACTATCCGTTGCCATGCCTGTTTCCGGTTCGTTTCAGACATATGCGACTAAGTTCATCGGTCCTGGAACCGGATTTGCCATCGGATGGCTATACTGGTTAGGTTGGGCCGTTACCGTAGCCTTAGAGTTTCTGGCAGCAGGACAGCTAATGCAAAGATGGTTTCCTGAATCACCCGTTTGGATGTGGTGTGCAATCTTTGCTTTTCTCATCTTTTCACTAAACGCCTTATCAGCAAAGGCATTTGGCGAATCGGAGTTTGTTTTTTCCAGCATAAAAGTATTGGCCATCATTCTTTTCATCATCGTTGGCGGTGCTGCTATGTTTGGTATGATTGATATGAAAGGTGGACAAGAAGCTCCATTTTTCTCAAACTTTTTCGCTGAGGGTCTTTTCCCCAATGGGATATCGGCCCTGCTAATCACAATGATTACAGTGAACTTTTCCTTCCAGGGCACTGAATTAATCGGAATAGCCGCTGGAGAAAGTGAAAACCCGGAAAAGGTCATACCAAAATCCATCAAACAAACCGTTTGGAGAACCCTTTTCTTCTTTGTTCTTTCTGTCACTGTACTTTCGGCGCTGATCCCAAGGGAAAAAGCCGGTATCTCAGAAAGTCCATTCGTTGTTGTTCTTGATAGTGTCGGAGTTCCGTATGCAGCTGACATCATGAACTTCATCATTCTTACAGCACTATTGTCAGTGGCGAACTCGGGACTTTATGCTGCGACACGTATGCTCTACTCGCTTTCAAGGGAAGGGATGGCAAGTCCGAAGCTCGGTTTGGTGAATAAGAGAGGGATTCCGCTCAATGCCCTGCTCATCACCCTGGCGATTGCCGGTTTGTCTTTACTTTCAAGTGTAGTAGCTGCAGACACAATATTTGTCTTTCTTCTCTCCCTTGCAGGTTTAGGTGCACAAATTGGCTGGATTGCCATTTCGGCTAGTCTTCTTGCATTTAGAAGATCCTATACCCGCCAAGGCGGAAAGATAGAAGATCTGAAATTTAAAGTTCCGCTATACCCATTCATCCCCATACTTGCATTAATAACAAACTGCATCGTCATGATCAGTTTAGCATTTGTTCCTGAGCAGCGAATGGCCCTTTATTGCGGGGGAGCATTCTTCATTGGATGTTATGCGGTTTATCACTTTAGAGTGAAGAAAATCAAGAAAATTGAAACTCCCAAGCAGGAAGTTGAATTAAATGCCGGTAAAAAAATGGTCATTTGATCCAGAATTCCGCGGAGTAGAGTAAATGGTGAAAAGCGATCTTTACCTCTTGATGGCTTTTCAAAGAAGAAATACCCTGGATGTTATTACACCCAGGGTATTTCTTTTATTTAATCACCATTTCCTGAATAGCTAGCCCAGTGTATACCGCAGTAAGAACTCTTCCGTTTTCCTTCCAGCTTTTTTAGTTTTCCAAACTATACCCTGTCTTTAATATTACGCATATAATAGGAAGTTAAATTTCCAGCTCCATCCAGGCAATAAAAACAAATATCAAAACAAAAAAATCATCTTAATCGATGATTTTATATTGTGCAAACTCCTTTAATTTAGGCAGGATTGGCTCTAAAATTTCCTTGGCTATGTAATCGGTATCCAATCCAATGAAGCGTTCACTTTCCATGTCGACCGATCTCGCATTTTCCGGGTCATCACAAAAAATAAACGATATGATTCCGTTCTCTTCCGTCATATCTACATATTTAAATGTAATGTCATGTTTCGTAAGACAACTTTCAAACGCAATGCACAATTCATCTATATTTGATTGACTAATAGATGTGAATTTCATATTGATCATCCCCTCTGCTAAAGGATAGCAAAATATAGCAAGAATTTCAAAGCGAATTTCATGTCCCATTCTCATGTTCATGATACATCTGACACTTTTGAAAAGGAATTTTTGATGAAAATTGTATGGGTAAGTATTTTCCCATTAGAAATGAGTGCAACAAATCGATTTCATCCCATTTCCCACCTTTACCCTGATTTAATTTTTTATCTTTCAACAGCGATTAATAAGGATTGCCCTAGGCATAACCGCATTTTGTATCGCCGGGATATGCAGTTCCTCATGAATATTCCATGGCATGTCTCATATCTTTATACAAACACCTTGTTAGGAGTGGACCAACATGAAGTCTTTTTATAAAGGAACGCTCATTTTGATTGTCGCAGCGTTTTTTGGTGAATGTATCGAATTTTTAGTGAACATGCTCCTAGCCAGGGAATTACACGAAGAGGGCATGGGGCTTTATATGTCCATATTGCCAATTTTCTTTTTGATATATGTGATCGCTAGCCTCGAATTACATATTTCCATTTCAAAATTCGTTGCGGAAAATAAACAGGCAATGCATTATAATCTTATCATTCATGCACTTAAAATGGCTGCAGTCGTCGTATTGGTCATGTGTGTAGTCATGCCTTTCATACTTTCCTTTTCATCCATAATGGACAAATACCATCCCTATATTAAATGGCTGCTCATCACTTTGATCCCAATAGTTGCCTTTTCGTCGATTGCAAGAGGCTATTTCATGGGTGTCCAGCAAATGGGCAAAATTGCCTTTTCCAACTTTTTAAAGGATATCATTCAATTCGGCTTGCTTTTCCTCATCTTTAATTTATTTCATTTTAACCAGGAAAAGTCATTGTTGATGGCCTTTTTTGTTTTGATTGGCAGTGAGTTCCTCGTTTTTCTATACTTGATCAACCTTTTGATTCTTCAAATGCGAATCATGAGGCGCGGTACAAACTCGCGAACAACCGGTAAACATGCCCGGCAAAAGTTATTGGCGGTTTCGCTGCCCACCATGGGGTTGAGGATCTTTCATGCGATAACAAATGCGATCCAACCTTTTTTGATCCACACTGCCCTTCTCTCGGCAGGATTTGGTGCGGTAGTGGCTACAGAGCATTTTGGGATGCTCACTGGAGTAGCGATGACGATCGGCTTCTTCCCAGCCTTTATCGCTCATTCCTTAATGATCATGCTCATTCCGAATGTTTCGAATGCTTACAAGAGGCAGGATAAGGAAAAATTGAGGGTTTTATTGCAAAAATCGATGTCTTTCACCGTACTGTATGGAGTTCCGGCTGTGATCTTCATATATTTCTTTGCGGAACCTTTGACCTCCCTCTTTTTTTCTTCGACATCTGCCGCATACTATTTAAAATTATTATGTCCTTATTTCCTTTTTCATTTTTTTGTGATTCCCATGCAAGCCTATCTCATCGGCCTTGGTTTAGTGAAGGATGCATTCATCCATACCGTATGGTCCCATATTGTTGCGTTTTTAATGATGTATATCCTAGGGTCCCAGGCTTCTCTTAATATGGGAGGAATCATATTAGGAATGAATACAGGTGCTGTATTATTAACTTTCATGCACTACTTGACCATTTGCAAAAAAATCGGCATTAGCATCTTACTGACGAAATCAAGATCGATATCGATAAAGTGAGGCAAAAACCAAAGCAAAATCTCTTGCTGTTATTGGTATATAAAGATTCAGTATAAAAAAAATTGAGCCTTTCCCTGTACATATCTCCTTCATTACTGTATATTTCAACATACTTGGGTAATAATCAAGTAAAATGGTTTAAACTAACCATACAATAGGTAATGGAGTGATTTCATGAGTAAAGCTAAGGCTAAGAGCGGAACGGGTAAAGGTACCGGCACAGGAACTGGCAAGAAGGGCTGGAATCGTTGGAAAACAAGTGCCAATAAGAAAAAAAGCGCCAAACCATATGTAAGTAAAGGCGTCAAACATTCCAATGACTCAAAAGCATCCGGTCATGCTGCTGGTGACAAGACAGATAAATAAGTGCTTGTCCTAAAACCCATAAAAAATTTTATGATCGTTCCATATTCTCATACAGGGTGTTAAGAGATCTGTATGAGATAAATGGGTGTTATAGATATAAACCACGCGCGATATCCATATGAAGCTTAAGAAGTACGGCTTATATACATACCATCAAAAAAGACACTCCAATTCCCGGTAGTGTCTTTCGCTTTTTTAATATTTTCTTTTTATCTAAATTGGCTTTTGGGTTTGATTGCATTGATTTTTTTCGGGGAAAACTCTGTACGGAAACCGTTAGTGGCTTTTTTAACAGAGTCTGTAACTGAATGTATCGCTTCACCAACATCTTGGGCAGAATCCAATAATGGTTCAACCGTTTTCATTTTAGCTTTTACATCATCGGTGATTTCATTTGCAGTTTGCAAAAGTTGTTTCGATTCGCCGGATAGATCGTGGATGGCATTTCTCACTTCAACCAATGTTCGATTGGCTTCTCCTATCGTGACCATTCCCTTTTGAAGGGTACTGATTAAAAATACGACCAACCAAATGAAGGCTAAAGCGATCGCAGCCACACTATATTGAATTATCAAGATAAAGCTCCCCCTCTAAATTAAATAGTAGAAACGATTACTTCAAATAGGTTAGTGAATCCCGGGGTGCCTGTTTCTAATGTTGAATGGTACTATTTGATTTTGATTTGAACCCCTTCAGCTTCAGTTCGAATCAAAGGAGCTGTCGGAGCGGATAATTCCTTGTGGCGGCCTTCCAAACTGGCTTCCTTCATGGAATTGGTTACATTATGAATCATTTCCCCAACATCTTGAGCGGATTCTAGCAATGGATCGACATTTTCCATCTTCCCTTTTACATCCGCTGTAATTTGATTGGCAGAGTGGATCAATTGTTTGGACTCTTGCGTCAATCCATGTACTGCATTCCTTACCTCTTCCAGTGTCTTATTTGTTTCTTCAAGCGTTCCCATTCCTTTACGCAGCGTTTGGTTGACATTATATATCAAATACACGACGGCTCCGGAGACACTGGCAACACTTAATTTAATAAACATTTTCATATATCCACTCCCTTCATTTAAATTTATGCACTGTCCCTTCCAATCATTCCCTAAAGTACATCACTTGTCCGGTCAGTTTTAATGAACCTTTTTCCTAGAAGTTTAATGGGCAGTTTAAAGGATAATAGTAAGGGAGAGACCATATTTAGGAGGAGATTTATCCATGTCAAAAGATAATTATTCATCTGTTATCCAAACTTTAAATGATTGTATGAACGCGTGTAATCATTGCTACGACGCCTGCTTAAAAGAAGATCATGTAAGCATGATGGTGGAATGCATTCGCTTGGATCGGGAATGTGCGGATATTTGCTCTTATTTAGAACAGGCGATAGCAAGAGGAACAGCGTTTATTTCAGAGTTGGCTGAAGTTTGTGCCAAGATTTGTGAAAGCTGCGGAAACGAATGTAAAAAGCACGATCATGAACATTGTCAAAAATGTGCGGAGGCATGCTTGAGATGCGCAGATGAATGCAGAAAATTAGCCGCTTGATGTATGGAATAGCATAAGCTATTCCTTTTATTATGCACCCCTCTTACCTACCCATTATTTTATTAAACCTATTAAAGGATGATGATAAATTATGTATATTCTAGCGAGGTATATGTTAAAATTTTTAATGACAATAAATATTCTAAAAGATGAAATTTTTAAATATCAAAAACAGATATTGAAACCCCTTCTTTTAGGCACACTAGTATTAAAAACAGGAGGATATTATGACACCTCGGAATGTTCCTGCTAAAGATGATGTAGAAGTGAAAGATACCCCGGATTCACCCGCTACGGAAAGTGAAACAGCTAAACTCAATCGATTATTAGGTGCGGTCATGCGATATTTATCTGATGATGAGCAAGAAGAAATTGATATAGAGTATCTTCTCGAGAACACCGAAGGGCTGCGGGATTGGTGGAGCGAATATAGAGAGCTTGATCGAAAACGGGTCGAAGAAGAAATAAAAAATTCCCTGACTGATCTATCCCTTGAAGAACTTGAAAACATCCGTGAACAAATCCGCACAAAGGAATAATAAAAAAATCCCTGCATTGGGATTTAACCTGCAGGGATTTTTTCTTTCCTAATATACAAACACATATTTTTGAATATACGTTCATGCGGCACCAGAAATCCTTTATTCAACACTCAATGACCTTAGTTCCAGTCGATCGATCATGTAATCCACTAATGCTTGCAATGGATTTAAAACTGTCTTTCCTGTCTCAAGCTCATAACTCATAGCTGCTTCGACCATTGATAGTTGAGCCACCGACAGCGGTCTTTCTTCGTTATTAAACTGGTATAGGAAGTTCATGATTTCCTGGTTATATTTCTCTTCAAACCCCTGCATAATCAATTCAAAGGCATTATCGATAATGATAACATCAAAATCCACAGCTCTATGTTTTTCAGCATGGGCATTTAAGCGGTTGATTGTTCCTTCTACAGTTGCTGGGTTCGTGAATAAAATCATTTGCGGTTGCTGCGATTGGCAAATTTGCTCAAAATATGGTTCATCGATTTTAATGATCGGCTTGGGTAAGGATGGTTGTTCTTCGTTTAAAAAGGCGATGTAGTTTGTACAGGTTATCAGAATGGCATCCACTTTACATTCGGCCATCCATTCGACTTGTTCTTTTACCCTTTTTTGAGCATCCGAATTGTTAAAAGTTTCATCCGATGACACCCGATGCATCAATCCCGGATCTACAAAATGAAGCCATTCAATATCGTATTTCGAGAATGCATTTTCTATGTATTTTATATTTGTATAGTGTGCATGCAAACAGCCTATCCTTTTTTTCATAAATCTCCTGCTTTCATCCGTTGGTATTCTGATTATTCTAACACAAAAAGCGGCGGTACATTGACTAGCTGTCGGGAAAACAAATCTTTATCTAGCCCTCTTCTGCCATTATGAGGGGCAAAAGACTGCTTCTTTGAGCAAGAATGCTCAGTTGGTATGTATCCGGCTCACGAGCATATATTTATCAAGGCGATACTAAGACTCAAACCGTAATAGTCAGTAAAAATCATGATATTGGAGAGTGTTCACCATTCTTTATTTAATTGCGATTATTTTCCCACCATTAGCCGTATTATTAGCCGGTAAGCCCGTTCAGGCTGTGCTTAATTTGGTACTCACACTATTTTTTTATGTCCCTGGTTTAATTCATGCAATCTTAGTGGTGCATGATAAGAAAGCTGATAAACGAATGAAGCAGCAAGCAGCAATCATTGCTAAATCGAAACAAACAACTAAGTGATTTAGACAACCACTAATAACCCGAATGAAGCACCAAGGTGCATTTTATTCGGGTTATTACTATCGAAAGAATTCGTTTAATTGAATCTGTGCGTCTTCCTAAGCCCTCTATGATAACAAGCGTCACATATTTGAAAACGCGAGTCATCCGGCAGCCTTTTTCCACAGCGCTTGCATTTTTTTTGATAATTCAACATTTCGTCTTTTAACTGATCATGAACGCCATCACTGATTTCTTCACGGATACGCTCCCAATAAACAGCTTCGGTCCGCTTACCCATCCGATATAAAAATAATAGATGAAGACCTATCGCTTTATAAGATAGCTCCAATTCCTCCAAATTCCTTGTCTTGATGACCGGTTCAGGAAGGTCACTGTTCTCGGCAATCGCTTCGACCGTCTCCAGCCACTGCCTGATAAGACTTGGTTCTTTTGCTGAAAAAGGAATATGCAGGAAACCATATAAATCCATTAAAGAAAAACGCGCTTCGATTTCAGTATCCCGTATCAGTTCGTAAAGCTCCCTTTCTTCCGAAAGCGATGCCTTTTTCGTGCCTTTAGGGGGCTCAAACCTCTCCCACATTTCGAAAAATGTCCCTAGGTTCCGATAATATTTCTGAAAACGTTCAAATACAGCTGAGGTTGGGGCGATTGTGAAGGTTTGAACTGGCTCATCAACTTGTTCCAGCAACTTATTCATGATTTTTATATCTGCTGTAAATGCTACCTTTCCAGTGTCATAAATTCCCTTTCTACCCGCTCGACCTGCGATTTGTTTGATTTCTTGAGAAGTCAACCTTCTTCTTCGTGTCCCGTCGAATTTTTCATTTTCAAGAAAGACGATACGGCGTATTGGCAAGTTCAATCCCATTCCGATTGCATCGGTGGCAACGACAACTGATGTTTCACCGCGATTGAATAGCTCTATTTGCCGTTTCCTATTTTCAGGAGGCATGCTTCCGTATATCATGCTGACATTATGTCCGCTCTCTTTTAGCCGGGACGCGGTTTCGAGTACCTGCCGTCTCGAAAAACAAATGAGCGCATCCCCTTTTTTCGTATACTTCAGTCCAAACTCCCTTTGTTCTACCTCAAGCGGTATTTCCCGTCTGTATTCGTGGAGTTCCAAATCAGCTTCATTCAGAAGGTTCAGAAGCATCATTTTGATATTATTGCTCCCGATTATGTGTACTTCTTTCGCATTAGCTTGCGTGATTGCCCTAAACCATGAAAAGCCTCGATCTTTATCGGCAATC
This sequence comes from Peribacillus sp. Aquil_B1, assembly GCF_022603275.1. NCBI lineage: Bacteria > Bacillati > Bacillota > Bacilli > Caryophanales > Bacillaceae > Peribacillus > Peribacillus sp. Aquil_B1. The sequence goes on from NZ_JAKXEE010000001.1 coordinate 2,123,594, forward strand.
ATTTGGGCTTCATCTATGACGATTACTTCGTGGTAGTCTTTTTCATGAAACATTTCAACGGTGCTGGAGACATGTTTAGCACCCTCCACTGCCTTTTCTTCTTCACCTGTTTTTAATGAGCAAGGTACACCGTCAGCATTTAATTTATCAAACACTTCAAGTGCCAGCAGTCTAAGGGGAGCTAGGTACAAACCGCTTTCCGCTTCTTTCATTTTTTCCAGGGCCTTATGCGTCTTCCCGGTATTTGTCTCTCCTATATGCAAAACATATCGAACTTTTTTCCCTAATGACGGAGTATAGGCCTTACCGATGATATCATCGATCATCCTTTGTTCTTCTGCCCGCTTCCTGGCTTGCTCTGCCAATACTTCAGCTTTTCTTCTCTCCCTGTTCTCCACGTCTTTTTCGTATATTTCTTCGTGCAAAGTTTCATTAAAAGGAATTTCTTCAAGCTTCAGTAAATCAGAAAGGTATTCTTCCTGAAGTTCATCAAAACAGGACTGAGACAAATCGGCCAATTCATCGCTTAGTATACCTTGAAGGGCATCAACCGTCAGCCTTTCCCCATATGACTCCAAAAAATCATGATGCAGTGCAGCAGATAGATGGTTCAAGTATTTGTCAGGGGCTAATTTCATTATGAATTCGGAAACTAATCTTTCATACCTGAAGAAGTAATTTTCATATTCATAACGGTTCCTTCCCCAACCGACTAACGAGTGGATATCGCCTGTCAGCTCTTCAAAAAAATCAGTGACCATTAGGTATTCTGCAGCTTGAAAGCCCCCCTCTTCCACCAATTGTTCTTCAAGCAAGTATGGATCGACATATTGGAATTTAGGCTTATTCTTAAGATCTTTTGTCAATATACCGGCAATATAATACCTGACATGTAAATATAATAGGAGGGAGTTTTTTTCGAAAAATGTATTGGCCTCTTCTTGAAGCCTAGCGCGTATCTTCCAACGCTGCTTGGCAAGCCTCTGTTCTTCTTGTCGCCTAAAGAATTTTTCCCTTGCTTTTTTATATCTCTTTTCCCACTCTTCTTGATTGTCAGCAAAGGTTTTATAAATCCATGTTAAGCCATCAAACGGGTGATACTTCTTTAATTCGTTCCGGAACATGCTATTGATCAGCTTATGATCTGAACCTTCCGTTACAAAGCCCCTTTCGCTTAAAAACGCCTTTTTTTCCTTTCTGGGCACATCATTTGATGCTTTATTTATCCAAACATTTATCCAAATTTGCTCAATAAATGTCGCCCTGTCTGATATATATGCTGAAAAAGAAGGCATTGTCTCTTGATTCTCTAAATAAAAATCCATATCCTGGATTATTTTTTCCTTTGTATTCTCAATCGCAATAGGATATATACTTTCTAATTTTCCCATAATGATCCCCTTTTGAATTATCCAATATGTACTTTATTACTTCCTTTTATCCTCCCCAAATTTTTGTTTAAAATGAGCGCGGGTACATTCGTTTTATCTATTTACATTCAAGTGCTCTGTTATCATGAGAAAGTGAAGAAATGCCAAGATGCTTTACTTGCAATGTACATCGGAGTTACTCTTACCATTTCATTTACAGTATAATTCATGAAGAATAGACTGATCATTGACTTGGCCTTTATGGTTTATGCCCATCCCGGAAATCCAGACATAGGTTTAGCTGTTTTGTAAACAGGCAATAAAAATTTAATGATATTAAAAAAAAGCCGAAAATAAAGGAAAGGTCAATTTTCAAACTTTCTCGATAACATGATTCATCCATAAAACGAATCCATCCCCTTAATTGAGTTTAGTGGAAATTCGGACAACTGTCACGGTATTGAGATTCCGATTTTGTGTCCTTGGCGTTCAATATGAGAATTAATATCCGGAAATCTAAAAAGACTATAAATAAATGAGGAGCCTGAGAATGATTCAGCAAGATATCAACTATTATAAGAATTTCGATTCCATCGCTAAAGAAGTATTAGCACTTTTAGGTCAAACCATTGAGGTCAATACATTCTTCGTTTCTATATTGAATCCGTTAAATAGTTTCATGATCAAATCCTTCAATAGAAATGCAAAATTAATTTGTGAAGGTGACATCCTTCCTTATAATATGGTTTATTGCAAATTAGTTGTTGAGAATGGCTTGGAACCACTTGTTATCCCGAATTTGGGGGAACATGAATTGACTAGTGGCCACCCCGCAACGAAGTTTATAGGAAATGGGTGTTTTATGGGAGCTCCCCTTACTATTGAGGGTGAAATCATCGGAACATTATGTGCATTCGACATTAAACCTCATGATTTTAAAGAATATGATCTGATCCTCATTAAGTCTTTGGCAGCTTTGATTAGTCATACCATCAATCTTGAAAAAGGGATTATCAGGGATCCTTTGTCAGGTCTTTATAATCGGAACTTCATTTATCATTATTTTGAATATCACAAAGATAAAACAAACGATGAAATGGCCCTTCTTTACATCGATCTTGATGATTTTAAATTTTTCAATGATTCCTATGGTCATGATACTGGTGATGACGTTATTAAAAAGGCAGCTGAATGTTTTGTGCAAACCGTTCCCGAAGGCAGTCATGTGGCTCGAATTGGTGGTGATGAATTCATTGTATTATTACATCCAGCGCATTGTGAGGATTTAATGAAAAGCACTCAGCAAAACGCTGAATTCATCTTGAACCGTTTATCCACCATGCCCATTACCATAAATGGAAATGATCATGTTGTATCAGCTAGCATAGGGATAAGTTTTTATCCTCATAATGGTACGGAAATGGAGTCGCTTTTGAAAAAAGCGGACCGTTCCATGTATATGGCTAAGAAGTCTGGACGTAAGAAAATTCACTACTTCCACCAGCAGTGATACTCTGAAAAAATAAAAAAACCAGTTCTCCTTGGAGACTGGCTTTTTACCTTAAAAAAATCCAACGTTTAGCTTTCAGCCTTTGCAAAAGCTTAAGCAGATCGGCATTTCCCTTATGTATCCGTTTTTCGGATGGTGAAGCGGAGGGGACCGGGATGTTAACTCTCTCGGGTTTTTTGTTCATATTCTGAAAGACCCTTCCTATTCTTTGATTTTGAATAGTATATGCGGGTTCCCCATTAAATATCATCAGGAAAGGAAAAACCCCTTCCCATCTTATAAAACATTTTTTAATCGGCTGAAGCGTGCAGCTTTTTCTTTTTCTTTCAGGATAATGCGTTCGTTCTGTTTCATCACTTTTTTAGTGTGGGGACTTAAACCTACATCGGGTATCTTCACCTGTGGTTTGATTACGGCAACTGACACGTCATTACCGGCTTTATCATAAATGCTCATTTATCCTCACCACCTGATTTTTGTTTTATGACCATATCGAACATCATGATTAATAATGCTATTAATAAACAATCGACTTCTGAAACGAAGCTTTCCGATTTAACGTCAAGGATATAAGGTTCCATCAAAATGCTTACAGGCTGCAAAGCCATTTTTTCTTCATCATTATAATACGTATCTTCTCTTTCCAATGTAGCACGGATGGTACTGCCATTCAAGTTCGGATGCCCATTAATCACCAATTGCTTGTCCTGTTCCGTTTTGAAAGGAAGGATTTTCACGTTCATCCCTTCCTTAGCTGCATACGCTTGAAGGAGAATGCTCAAATAAGCCAAGTATTCCTTATTCGATTGATAATACTCAGGTATTCCTTCTTTCTTTAGGAGATGAAACATATTTTTGACCTTTTCCCTATTATCCGTTAAAAGTTTGTCACTTTCCGCAACCGCTTTTGTTGCATAGGACAGCTCGTTATCGCCAATCTTCGATATATACATGCTCAAGAACACAAACATATCAATCAGGATGAATACAATAGCCATTATCAAGAAATTTTTCCACTCATTAAAAATGCTCATCGGATAGAAATTCCAATAAATCAAAGCTCCCAGTATAAAAATGATATACCAGGTTTTTCGAATCGCTTCAATCCTTTTACTTACCTTGTCCTTATATTTCCAAGAAAGTATGACATAAGCTAATAAAGCAATAAATACTACCCACACAAAGACTCTGAAAAACATTAACAATCGATTTATCACCCTACCCTTCAGCTGCTACATTCCATATCCCGCTCTTATATTATTCATTATATATACCTCTATTCCCTGCCTAAGACGGGTGAAACTTAAACACTTGCCAGAAATTTTCACTAGCTGTAAAACACTCCTCCCCATGCGGGTTTACAGTAAATGAATCATATGTTTCAGTTCCATTGTCCCTTTTTTCAGAAGGGTATATTTTAATCATTTTTCTTGTGGGACATCATAGTAAATAACTTTATATATTCTGTGATATGATATGTTTTAATAAAAAGGCATGATTATTATGGGAGGAAGCTATCATGATGAAAATTATTAAGATCCTCATTTCTTCTTTTATACTATTATTACTTTTCCTAAACCTCTATCCTCCACTTGGAAGAAGGATAAACAAAGAAAAAGTGAAAAGTTACACTACAAAAGAGAATTTTTCCAAGGGAAAATTCCAAAATCAGATTCCAGCCAGTCAAGCGATGAGTCTTAAGCATACTGGTTCGATTTTACGTGATTTCATAAAACCCAATCCAAAAAGGAGACCCGACCAGCCAATCGTAATTGGAACAAAAGAACCTGGATCTATGAATTCCAATAAAATCACCTGGTTTGGTCATTCAGCATTCATGTTGGAGTTAGATGGAAAAACCATTTTAGTGGATCCCATGTTTGGCAAAGCACCCACTCCCTTTCCTTGGTTTGGGAACAAACGTTTTAGCGGGGAGCTGCCTATTGATTTGGATACGCTGCCTCCTATCGATGCCGTCCTGCTCTCACATGATCACTACGATCATTTGGATTATTTCTCAATAAAGAAATTAAAGGATAAGGTCAGTCAGTTCATTGTCCCACTAGGTGTCGGCGGACATCTTGAAAGATGGGGCGTTAAACAAGAACTGATTCAGGAACATAATTGGTGGGATGAGGTTTCATTCAAGGATTTGCAATTTGTCTGTACACCTGCAAGGCATTTTTCTGGAAGAAGTTTAGGCGATGGCAATACGACACTATGGTGTTCTTGGGTAATTAAAGGCAAACAAGAAAAGATCTTTTTCAGCGGAGATAGTGGATATGGCAGCCATTTTAAAGAAATAGGCGAAAAATTCGGGCCTTTTGATATAACTTTAATGGAATGCGGCCAATATGATGAACGCTGGTCAACCATCCATATGATTCCAGAAGAAACTGTTCAAGCACATATCGATGTACAAGGAAAACGGATGCTCCCCATTCATTGGGCTGGTTTCACATTATCTTTTCATGACTGGACAGATCCGATAGAACGGGTAACAAAAGCGGCCAATGATCTTGGCGTCCAGGTCTGCACACCTCAATTAGGCGAACCAGTAGTGATTGGTTCAACGGATTTCCCTCAAACAAAATGGTGGAAATGAAAATGGTCCTTCCCAAACGGGATGGACCATTTTTATTCATTTCACATTTTGCCTTCATTATATTCAAGATTCACTTTTATTGAATGCTCCTTTTTCACTCCAAAATAATTCGTGCCTATTACACCTAAAATGATAAGGATCGACCCCAATATATCGTAGATTGTAATCTTTTCTTTTAGAATGAGAGCTCCTGCTGCAACCGTTACAACAGTGGATAGATTTGCGAACACACTCATTTGGGACGCTTTGATTTTTGATAAGATCGTATTGGATAATAACGAAGTGACCAATGAAGCCAATATTCCTAAATACAAAATGGAACTGATGAATTCGATGCTCGACCATGGTGTAAAGAATTCCGGCATCGTTCCTTGTTTTAAGTGGGTGAAGAGCGCAGCCACGTTAAAAATGACAAAGCCTGTTCCCATCATGAAAAAGGACATTTCACCTGGTGTATAGTCCTTGGCAAGGGACCGGGTCATCGTTGTATAACATGCAGTTGCAATACAGGATAGCAGGATCAACACCATCCCTAGCATGTCGGAAGAATTGATTGTGCTCCCTTTCATCACAAAAATAAATATGACTCCAACTACCGACAACACAATCGAAAGTTTTTGATATAAAGATGTTTTCTCCTTAAGGAAATATCCAGCTATCATCAATGTTAGAATCGGGGTGACGGCAGACAGAATTCCAGCATCGGTGGATTGCGAATACTTAAGTCCGAAAGTTTGAAAGGCAAAGAATAGAGTTGGGAATAACAAAGATAACGGAACAAGATGTTTAACCGACTCCCAGGAATAATTCACCTTAATGACTTTAACGGCAACCAGGAAGAAAATGATGACGAAAGAAACGGAAAATCGGAACGCCAAAGTATCCAGCGGATTCGATTCTTCAATCGCCATTTTCGTGAATAAGAAAGATAGGCCGACAATACTTGAATGAAATAGAGCTAACATGTATGCAAATGTTCGGGTTTTCATGGCTGCAACTCCTCAACTAAATTACTATATTCCTATTTAGGTATAGTACCCTTTGCATCTGTATTGCAATCCAAGTTAGAGTCAAAAAATAAATATGGCATTTTCACCTATTAATAATAACTTTTTAAAGATCATTTCCATGCCTTAACGGTAATGCGCCAGTTAACTTTCAATTAGTAAGGACTCCTTAAATATGTCATTTGCAGTTTCACATATGATAAAATTTCAACTAGGAAGAGAGGTATACATATATGTTAGTTACTACTGTAATATTCCTTATGGCTGGTCTAGCTGAAATTGGCGGCGGTTACCTTATTTGGCTTTGGTTAAGAGAAGGTAAATCTATTTATCTAGGTTTAGCCGGAGGTTTTGGGTTGGTGTTATACGGCATCATTGCAACTTTTCAAACGTTCCCTACATTTGGACGTGTATATGCTGCATACGGCGGGGTTTTCATCGTTTTATCGGTTTTATGGGGATGGGGCATCGATAAGAAAACCCCTGATTTATATGATTGGATTGGAGCTTTAATCTGCTTGGTCGGGGTTTCAGTCATTATATGGGGCCCTAGACAGTAAAAGAATGAAAGGGCATAAGGCCCTTTCATTCTTTTACCAAGATCTCCACGTTTTGTTTTGTCTGATCCCCATTTGAACTTTTCCATAAAGTGATTCAGCTGGGTGTTTATTATATCAATTTCTTTTCCTGCCTGTTTACGGTCATATTACTGAAGTTATCCTGAATGAACCAAATCGCCAGTGCTGCAATGATGCATGGTATGGCAAAAGCTAAAAAATTGACTTGCAATGATAACTTCATATCAAGCAGGACCCCGCAGAAAGTAGGAGCGAGTATTCCGCCAATTCTGCCGATACCCAATGCCCATCCGACTCCTGTAGAACGGATTTCATTCGGATAATACTGGGATACATATGCATTCGTTACAATTTGTGTACCTGTTGTCGTACCTCCTGCAATGGCGATCAGTATATATAGCATGATCATGCTTGGCTTGAAGCTCAGCATCGTAAGGGTAATGAATCCAATGACCAAGAAAGCAACCAGAATCTTCTTGGAACCATATCTGTCTGCAAGCTTCCCTCCAACGATCGCCCCAAAAACCGCTCCAAGGTTCAATACGACTAAGAATGTCAAGCTTGAGCCTAGCTCATATCCTGCCCCTCCCATGATTTTTGGTAGCCATGTACTCAACCCATACATTACGAACAAACACATGAAAAATGCAATCCAGAACATGAGGGTGCTCAAAGTCCTCCCATTTTTGAACAACTGTTTAACTGGAAACCCTTTCATTTCACTTTTGAGCTGCTCCTGCAGGACATAATGATCATTAATGGTGTATTGCCCGTCTACCTTCACTTGATTCAGAACTTCCACCAATTTGCTTTTCTCGTTTTTTGTGATGAAATAATTTATTGACTCGGGCAGCAATTTATATAATATGGGCATGAAGATTAATGGGAGTGCACCAAGCCAAACCACTGCCCGCCAACCAAAGTTCGGAATCAGGTACATCGCTCCCAATGAAGCGACAACTCCCCCTAGTGCGTGTCCGCTGAACATGATCGCGACCAGGGTACTTCTAAGTTTTTTAGGAGAATATTCAGTAATGATTGCAATTAGGTTCGGCATGACTCCTCCCAAGCCTAATCCTGCAATAAAACGCTGTATTCCAAAAGTAGTTGGATCATCGGCAAAACCTGATGTAAATGTAAATACGGAAAAAATGACCGTACAAATCAAAATGACTTTCTTTCTGCCAAATTTATCAGCCAGAGGTCCAAAGACCAAGGCTCCTATCATCATCCCAAACAATGCATAGCTGCTGAATAACCCTGCCTCTACAGCAGTTACCCTCCACTCCTCCATCAAAGATGGCAGAATCGTCCCAAGCATGAACATATCATACCCGTCACAAATGATGATAAAGATACAACATAATAAAATCTGTAAATGAAAACGGTTAAATTTTTGTTCATCAATCATTTCGGACACTTGGATTGTGCGCATTTCCTTCCCCTCTTTCTGCTTTTCCTTTTGACGCAGTCTTAAGAATGTCTCTGTTTTTTTGTCCGAGCTAACATGTAATGACAACAAATACTGTAATTACAAATACAAATTATACAAATATAGAACTAAGTTCACTATATATTATCTTAGTTTTTAGAATATTGTCAATAATCAAAGTCGATCAGCTAGAATAACCAACAAAAAAACCCTCTTATCAAAGAGGGCTTTCAATGAGTATAAAAAGGATTAAGCTTCCAAGGCTTCTTTACGCTTTCTTTTCCTTGATTCTGTTATTAGATCATAACCGAGATAAAGGATGATGGCTCCGCCTAACAATTTAACATATAACGGAATGTCCGCTACAAAGAAATAAATCATAGAGAATAATGTCCCTATAATACTTAACCAAAAAATTACATGTTTTAAAATTTTCAAAGTAATGACTCCTCACAAAAGATGAGATTAATTTCTAGTTCGCTCCACTTCAAGGGAGAATTAATTATCCGTACCATCATTCTAACATTTATTCTTTATATTAAGAGCGACTCATATTGCGAAATTATGAACATTTAAGCAACTTTCCTCAAAAATAGGTCAACCAAACCATTCCCGGAAAAACTTTAGGCCAGTTCTTACAATTTGCAGTTTTCATCTAGACCCATTACTACGGCATAAAAGGACAATAAAACAAAAATGCATGAAATGACAGCGAGGGTATCCCAGCACTGCATTTCATGCATGTAGTTTCATAAGACGTTCATTTTATTGGATTCTACTACCATTTCTTCAGTTGGTTCCGAATGATCCTGTTTATAATAAGCCATTTTCACTGGAACGAATGATAAGGCAACCGCAGCAATGAGACCTGGAATGGCGAAGGCGATGAAATTCAATTGGATGGGAAGCGAGATGGATAATAAAAATCCGCCGAGTATAGGCCCGAGCATACCGCCAATCCTACCGATTCCAGATGCCACCCCTAGTGCAGTCGATCTAATATTTGGAGGATAGTACTGGGAAACATAGGCTTGTACAAGGTTTTGAGCACCAATGGTACAGGCTCCTGCAATCGCTACCAATGTGTAAATCACAAATGAGCTTCCGCCCATTCCCAATAGTGTCAAACTTACAGCACCAATCGCATACATCGGCACAAGCATTTTCTTGGAACCATAACGATCACAAAGTTTAGCGATGATAAGCGTGCCTACGATAGCGCCGCCTTGAAGGACGATCAAGAAACCTAAGCTTGAATTCAGCGCATACCCTGCCTCGATCATTAGCTTTGGTAGCCATGTATTCAATCCATATACCATCAATAGGCACATGAAAAAGGCGATCCAGAACATCAATGTGCTAAGAGCACGGGAATCCTTAAACAATCCCACAATCGGCATATTGGATTCTGTTTTTTTCACTTCCACAAGTTCGTCCTTGATGTCGAATTTACTTTCCGGACTTACCTTGGATAATATTCTGATCAGTTCTTCCTTTTTGTTAATTCTGATCAGATGCGTCGAAGCCTCTGGTAAACGCTTCATCATGAAGGGTAAAAATAACAATGGTATTCCTGCAAACCAGAATATTGATTCCCAACCTAATGTCGGCATAACCAGTATACCCAGTATCGGAGCAAGCATTCCTCCGAATGAGTAACCGCATAATACGATTGAAACGACCATGCTCCGCATCGTTTTCGGTGCATAATCCGTCAATAAGGCAATGACGTTCGGCATGATGCCCCCAAGCCCTAATCCCGCTAAAAATCGGAAAGTTGAAAACATCGTAGGCGTATCCGCAAATCCACATAAAAGCGTAAATAAACTAAATAAAATGAGTGTAATCGCGATTACGTTTTTTCTGCCAATCCGATCTGCTAATGTACCAAAGAAAATCGCCCCGAACAACATACCAAACAGACCGTAACTGCCCATAGCCCCCGCTTCCACGGAAGTAAGGTTCCATTCCTCCGTCAATAACGGGACGACCGTACCGTAAACGACAAGGTCATAGCCGTCAAAAAGAATAATGATAAAACACCATGCCAGCAATCCAAAATGAAAGCGGTTAAATTTACTGTTGCTAATTACCTCGGTCGTATTAATTTTAGCCATAAAATTTTTCTCCTCTCTAGGTGACTCCAGTAATTCCATCCAAATGATAGCGCTTACGTAATCATTCAAAAAATATTCGACTCACATATTTTTATACAAATAGTGAACTGAGTTATCTAATTATTATTATAAATGCTAATTATCAGTTATTTCAATAAAAACTTTCACATATTATTCATAAAATCTTTAAACATACGTAAAAACAACAAAAAACCAGTCCCTTATCGGAACTGGTTTCTAATTAGTAAAATAGGAAGCCGCCATTGCCGTATTAAAGTAAGAAAGTTTTAAACCACCACTCCTCAAAGTGGGTGTTTGCAGAAGCAATCCTGTTGTCCAAGTCAGTGACGAGGCATAACATTCCTGTTTCGATATAAAACTCCCTATTACAGCTTAAAGGTTAAAACTTAATTATCATTACGAACAACGCAGCTTGTATAGTTATAATACCGAAATATCTTCAATCATGCAAGTTTAATCATTTCCAGACAATAAAAAAATTATCATGATACACATTTAGCAGGTGGAGCCAAGTTATTCATGACCATACTGCAAAACTAATTGCGGCACTCTGATTTCTGTCACCGTCCCCCACTTTCATTGATATCTTTTAAGTAATAGCACACTTGGGTAAGTAATATTTTTAGATAGAATGTGCAAGATAAAATTGGACGGAATTGAAAGTGTTTGTCATGTGCGGATCATCAGCTGCTGAACTCTATAATATATCCTAAATAACATTTGCAAATACATGGAAGGAGTCTATAATATTAACTAACAGAATTGATTGGAGTGACTAGTTATGCTTTCAAACATTGGTTTTCCCGGTTTAATTTTAATCCTTCTTTTAGCTTTAATTGTTTTTGGACCGAACAAGCTACCACAAATCGGACGGGCAGTCGGCACTTCGCTTAGGGAGTTTAAGGATGCAACCAAGGGAATAACAGAAGAAATACAAGAAGAATTCAAGGATGACGTACAAGCGGCAAGAAAAGAATCGATAAAATGAAAAAGACGCCTGCACGCAGCAGGCGTCTTTGATGCGTTTGTGGCGCAGAACCGTCAGGCCACATCCCGACGTTTAGCTAAAAGCATGTTCTTCGACTTACACAAATTAGCTCATCGCTTTATTAATATAACATTAAACTCATTTTATATCAAGTGATTTATTGAGCAGCCTGTTAACGGCATCTCTTGGAATGGATCTTAATTTTTTAAAGTATGTTCTTATTCTATAAACGGCTTGTGGTTTATTCAGAAATATTCTATCGAGTTGTTTATTAAAATATTAATGAGCCCCATTAGGCTGTTTTTACAAAAATGTTGAACTTTATTACAAATTCATTGTCATTTGAGTCAATTGATCCGAGGAAACGGCCACTTGATTGAATGCTTCATTAATTTCGTCGAATATATCATTCAGTTCTGTCATTTCCTTGGTGATTTTAATATTCTGCTCTTTAACAGAAAGCATGGCCTTTGCTATATCAGTAAAAAATATGCCAGTTTCTTTTCCTTGTTTCGTTCCTTTAGTAATTTCCCCGCTAACCATGGAAATTGACGTGTTCATGACATTGGTAAAATGAGCAATTCCATTAACCAGTTTCACTACTTCCGAAACTGAGTCCTTTGTATTTTCCGACAGCTTCCTTACCTCACCTGCCACAACCGCGAATCCTTTACCATTTTCACCAGCTCTTGCCGCTTCAATCGCTGCGTTCAACGCCAACAAATTCGTTTGCTCTGCAATTGAAGTGATGATCGTGACAATTCGTTCAATTTCCTTTGAAGTATTGGATAGCTGTTCCATATCTTTTGAGATGATCGTCATTTGCTCCTGCGTTTTTACCAACCTTTTCTCTAATCCCTGTAACAGTTCGACTCCCTCTTTTGATTTTCCCTCTGCATGTATCGCAATCTCTGAGCCCTTTTGAGTGAAATCATGAATTTCGACTACCTTATTTGCCATTAATTGAGTTGCTGAACTAGTCTCTTCACTGATTGCTGCCAATTCCTCTGCATTATGATTGACCTGCAGTTTGATTGTTTCTTTTTCTGCTAGGTTCTTTTGGCGAATCTTCTCATTTTCAAGTTCATATGCCTCTAAAACTATTTGCTGCTCCAGATTAAAAATTTTTGTAACAGCCAGAATGTTTTCTTGATATTGCTCTATATTCTTTATATTGGAAATTACATGAATGATTAATGACTGCAATAAATCCTGAAATGCACTCATATACCATTTTGGCTGCAATCCAATACGCACATGTACTTGTGCGATAATATAACGTTGTTTAATATACGCATCATCAATGTTCCCGCTAAACATTTCGTACATATGACGATGAAGTGTCTTTTTCAGCCTATCAACAGAGCTATTGTCTGATATGATCTTCATTAATGAGGGTTCATGTTCTAGATTTTTATAGAAATTCCCTACTATTTGGGTCAAATGTTTCTTCACTTCTTCCTGTAAAGAACGAATGATGCACAAATCCCCCATCGTCAAATGAATCATTTCCACTTGATTCAATACGCTCGGATATTCCCTGATCGTGATACCGACGTGTTCCTTATATTGCATATAGTCTAGCGAATCTATCTTTTTTTTACTTCTCCATATACTTTTCATGATTGAATTGCCTCCCATTTTTTCTACCCATATTTACTATTTCGACATAAAGTCCGCTAATCTTAATTCACTTTGAAAAATTTTCTTCTTACACACAAGACTTATGAACTATTTATGTCCAAATAAAAAAAGACACTCCAGAGAGTGTCTTTTTCAATGTTCATTTTCCTGCTGGTTAAGATTCGAGTGCTTACGGGAATAAGTGAAGTAAATGACTACTCCGATAGCCATCCAAATCAAGAACCTTATCCATGTATGACTCCCTAGCTGAACCATCAAGAAAACGCAAAAAACGATTGCCAGTCCTGGAACGAGCGGTACAGCCGGACAATAAAAAGCACGTTTCATATCAGGTCTTGTTTTCCGTAACACGATGACCGCAATGGAAATCATCGTAAACGCAGTCAATGTTCCAATGTTGACCAGCTCAGCCAATTCACCAAGCGGTATGAATGCCCCCAATAATGCCGCTATCAAACCGAATATCCATGAAGCCGCATAAGGGGTTTTATATTTTTTATGAAGTTTGGATAAGGATTTAGGCATCAGCCCATCTCGTGACATCGCAAACATGATTCGGGTTTGTCCATACAACATAACCAAGATTACCGTTGTCATTCCGAGGAAGGCACCTAGATCGATGATACCTGCAACCCAATTTTGTCCTGCACTTTGCAACACCAAAGAAATCGGGTGGTCAAGAGCTTTGCTGAATTGTGCATACGGTACCACACCTGTCATGATCAAACTTACCGCCATATAAAGTACTACACAAATGACTAATGAACCGAGAATTCCGCGTGGTAAATTCCTACCTGGATTTCTTGTTTCTTCAGCCGCAGATGCAACTGCATCAAAGCCGATGAAGGCAAAGAACATTAATGCGGCAGTTGAAAATACCCCATCGATTCCAAATGGCATGAATGGCTGCCAGTTTTCCGGTTTCACATAATATATAGAAGAAACGATGAACAACAAGACTACCAACACTTTAATAACGACCATTATATTATTGATTCTAGTCGTTTGTTTCGTACCTATGGAAATCAAAAAGGTAATCGCCATGACTATCAAAAAGGCTGGTAAGTTCATATAAGTCGTGACACCTTCGACCGAACCCGGTGCCGCCGTCCATTCTTTCGGAAAGTTAATTCCGAATCCACTTAAAAATGATTGGAAATAGCCCGACCACCCCGCTGATACGGCACTGACAGCCAATAAGTATTCAAGGATTAAATCCCAGCCGATTATCCAAGCGGCGAATTCACCTAAAGTTGCATAAGCATACGTATAAGTCGAACCGGATACCGGCACGGAAGCGGCAAATTCTGCATAAGAAAGTGCAGCGAATAAACAGGCAAGACCAGCAATGACGAACGATATTGAAAGTGCAGGACCAGCATTCACTGCACCAGTGCCTGTTAGAACAAAAATGCCTGTCCCAATAATCGCTCCTATTCCTAGCATCGTTAAATCCCATGCTCCCAGTTCCCGTTTCAATCCCTTTCCGCCAGAACCTGCGGTTTTCATCAAGTCCTCAATGGACTTCTTTCTAAAAATGCTCATGTTCTCTCCTCCATAATTTAATAAACTATTCTGAAAACTATAGACAAATAATTTCACTTACCATTTATATCGAAGAAATTTCGACAAATATCTGCAATTCCTGAATTATCTGACTTTTAAATTATACGTATTAACCTTTTTATCGTCAATGATTTATTATTGTAAAATTCTGTTTTTTTATTTTTTTCAGAACGAAATCTCTATTATTCATCAGAATTATGCATCAATAAAAATATATAATGAACAAATCATTATTTTAATATTGATAAAGCGAGCTATTGAAGTATTCCATTAATTTATCTTGTAGGCATTCTATTTTTTAAATTCTATAAAGAATCATTATTTATTTTCTCCTATGTATTATTATGAAATAATACACCAAAATTATGCTAATCATTCATGCACCAATCGTTTGACGGAATCAAAGTACATAACTATACTTATTAAGTCTTTAAAAAAAGTACGGGAATCATGCTTAATAATTGAAGAAGGTGACATTCATGGATTTTGCGATTACCTATCTGTCTTTTTATTTAATCCAAGTCGAAGGAAAAGGCGATCAGGCTGATAAGCGTTTTAAACATTTCCAAACTCTTGATACTGAAGAATACGAAGAAAGTCCTCTAAAGGATTTTTTGGATGGGGAATTGATGAAGATTTCCAAACGGAAAGTCGACCGTCACCCAAAAACTGAACAAATACCGACGAAAATCGGTTCTTTTATTGTCGAAGAAGGACATGCACTTGATTCCAATCCTAATTACAATGTATTTAACCGTGTTCGATATGCAAAAACAAAACAAGAATTCCAAGAGGAAAATGAACAATTCACGCGGTCTTATATTGATACAAGTGCCGTCCGTGGCGGTGTCTTCATAATCGCTTCGGCAAAATTAACGAAATATCTTGATGAACCATTCGTTTTCTTATTAAAATGTGATTTCGAGCCGAAAGTTGCTTCCATTTCTGATGAACGGACCTTGATTAGGCACGTTGAAATGGCAATCACCACTAAAAATATGAAATCCATTCAATACCCCTACATGCCCGAAGAAGGAATGGTCGAAGAAGGCGAACTGAAAATCCACCAGGCCTCACATGCCCGCTACTTCGAGGACTTTTTGAAATTCGTCGAGTATGGCGAATCGATGCCGGAAATCATGAAAAACCAGGTCATCCACATGGTCCATGAGCATGTATCCGCACAATTCGAAGAAAACAGTGACGAACTGCACAAATTCGAACAGGACCTGGAAATCTGGGAAACCAGCGAAAAACGTGAAATCCAGGAACGCCTTGAAACCCATCAGGTCGTCGAAGCCACTGCCCAGATTGTCGAGCACACACCTGAAGCCGAACTGCGAATGAGGCTTGGCAGTACATCCGTCAAAGGACTATTAGCCGATTTCGGCGACAGCATCCATTTAGGAAAGATTAATGGGAAGTATGTATTAATGATAGAATCCGATACGATAGAGTTCGATAAAGGTGTTTCGCCGATTGAGTTTCATAGGCCGGATGATTTACAAGTACTAATTGAAAAAATCATAAATAAAAGTTGAGAAATAGTCCGAGTCACAAAAAAATTTGATGATTTGTGACTCGGAACGTGACTCTAGAGTCACAAAATACCTGTGTTATATCCCACTTATGGCAGTCTTTGTGACTGCCTTTTTTCATTTTTCTTCTATTAGATAGTTTACCTTGTGTATCTAACTACCCAACCCGAATCAACGCCGTGTTTAGGTAAAGACCTCTTCATTTCCTGATATTTTGATAACTTTCTCAGTGCATCTCATTGTCTTCATCCTCCTCCACAGACAAACCACCTTCATTAGACCAGTTATGAACTTTAGGCGTTACTACAGTTCCGTCATGAAATTGTAATTTCAATTCAGGGATAGCTACTGCATATTCCCCAAGTGTCTTCAACGCTTCTTGAATAGCTTGAGCGTGGTTTTCACAAGTAACATCAATTGAGATATCAAAAGATAAAGTTGCCCCGATATAGAATTTTTTCATTGTGTTTTTAGCTTCAACGTTTACATTTAAATTAATTTTTGTCATTTTGGTTATCCCCTTTTTAATTCAATTTTTGTTAGGTTCACGATGAACCTGACACTGTTTTTATGTAAGGAGAACTAACTTTCGTTCCCCTTTCTCCTCCTGAAGTATTAGAACTCCCTGACTTCACTTGTTCCTGATTCGATTAATTCAAAATCTATATTGCCCTTTATATTCTGACGAGAAATTTGCCTAACTGTAATCCTATTGATTGCTTCTTCCATTTGATCAAGCATCAAATTTTTATCTGTAATCTTTACGTTTTCTGCTAAGGTTGTTGTTCCAGATGTTACGATGTAGATGCCCTTTGCTTTAGTTGGTTTAACTAATGCGTAGTAAATGTCATTCCCATCAAAGAATATCGCTTCATTCTTACTGATTAACTTTCCGTCTGACTTTTGATAACTGAGTCTTTCTGCTGCTTCTTTGTCTGTTATGTTGGAAAGAACGGTGATTAACATTCAACCCCCCCTTATCGACAACGTTCCGTTGTTGTTAATCAAAGTATATATCGACTACATTTATTTGTCAACAACGTTCTGTAGTTTTTTACTACTTTCTGTAGTCAATATTTTTCTATGTGATATAATTGATGTATGTATAAGGAAAAGGTGGGTTATTCATGGGGATCAGAGTTAAGTCCAATTTAAAAAAGATTCTTGATGAAAGAAATATATCTATAAGACAGTTAGCTTCCATGACTGATTTGAAATTTGAAACACTTAGAAGACTATATAATGACGATACAAAACAATATCAAAGGGATACCATTGGTAGGATATGCGAAGTTTTAGACATAAATATTAACGATATATTGATATTAATTAACGAAGAAAACCCTACCGAGTGAGTTTGATCACCTGGCAGGGTTTTTAAAATTGTATACTATCTCTATATCTTTGCTATCACCATTTACCATAATTTCGTTAATCAGTTCTATGATGTCATATCTTTTTTCTTCTTTTTGTTTAAGTTTCAAAAACTTTATTTGTTGTAGTTCTGTTCTGTATTTTTCAAGCAATACATCAGATTTATTATGTAAATTCTTACTTCTCCTGATTGCTTCCATCGAATTTGTTAAATTATTTAACTGATTTGAATACATTTTATTCATTGTATGTAATTGATTTTCATCGACTAATCCTTCTGTATACTTCCTGAAAAGTGTATCCATTACAAGGGTAATTTTAGATATTTCATTTTCTATTTTCGAAATGTCATTTTTTAAAGAAGCTTCTACTTTCAATTTATGTTTATCTTTAGAAACAGTTTCATTTATTATTTGATCATCGTCTAAATAAAGTGACAAGTTATCCAAAACTATTACCCTAATTTCATCCAACCTTCTGCAATTCATCAAATCTTTACATGATTAATACATTTATTGAACTTATCTATTTTATAATTAAATTACAATTTAATAATTCACATCATATGGAGGGTACAATCATGGAAATAAATGAAAGGCAACCATTTGAGTCTTTTTTATCTCCTCGTCAACTTACTGAGCTAAAAATCTTATCTACTAAAACAAACATAGCTTTCCATGAATTATTAGCAATGCCATCAATAGTCTCACTTCTAGAGAAACTGAACAATACGACTGAACTAAATGATGAGCTTAATAATAAAGAAATGATATTAAGAAATAAAGTTTTCATTAATAAAAATAAAGAAGTATTAAATAAGACACAAAAAGCACTCGACCATTTAGGCTGAGTGCTTTTTTGTTTGTAATGTTATTCTAATGGTTTTCCATATAAAATATCATCTACGTTAATGTATATTTCTTCCATTTATTTAAAAGATAGCCCAAATTGTTCATTGGCTTTTTCCATTACCAATTCAATTGGTTGATCTTCTTCAAGGTGATATTGCTTAATAAAATTATATACACCTAGCAATTCAACTTGGACTGTTGCTTTTCTTTTTTCAAGCTCTTGTCTTCCTTTATTTAATTCAGGAGTGATACCATCAGAACCGCCATTAATAGCATAGATATTATCTTGTTCAATTTTCCATTGGTATATTGTTGGTTTTTTTAGTGGTCTTACATGTGCGATAAATTCAATTAAATTATCCTTTACAATCCAATTAGAATCGCATTCTGAGTACTTACTCTCCAAATAAACTCCTAACTTTTTTCCACTTTGCAATCTGTAATTTTGTACTTTTGATAACATCCTTTCACCCCATCCAAATATTTACTTACTCAAGCAATATTCAATTAAGAGTGATAAAAGTCCTGCCTAGATATTCCTTGTTAATGTTATAATTTATTAGAAATCAAATTTAATATAGGTAAGCCCTGTCACTGATTTATTATTTAATAAAACCTTAAACTCTCATGAAATATATGGTATTTTATTAAAGTGGTAAATTTTAGTCAGGGAGATGTGTAAAATATTATGAGTTTTAAGAATGGTTTTATTTCTGTTATATCTTTTGTCTTATTTTTAGGTATTATTTTTTCACCGGTTTCACTTAAAACAAATCAATTGGCCTATGCTGATGATGAAACGTTACCAACTACTATCGAAAAGGATAAAATGCTTTCAGTATTAGATGTTATACAAAATGGTATTGTTGAAGAAAATGATAAAACTAAGTTAAACTTAGATTATGCTAAGGAAATTGGTCTGTCAAATACAGAAATTAATAATCTTCAACAAGCACTTATTGAAACTTCTTCAGATGATTTAAAAGAAATTGAAAGCGAATCAGAATTATTAGAAAAGGAAATACTTAAAAAAGATGATGTTATTCAAATAGACGAACTAACAGCTTCAGCTAGGGGCAGACACGCTGCACCGCCTTCAGCATTAGAAAGGACTTTAAAACTTGTATTCGGAGCTATTGCTGGAGTGACTTTGGCTAATTTAATAGTTACAGACTTGTATAAATTAGGAGCTTATTCCGCTTGCCATAAATGGGGTAAAACAAGACCTAAAGTTAAAGGTGCATGTAAAACACTAGGATACTGGTAGAAATCCGAAATTAAGGGGGAAATTCATTGTTTGACATTCCTGAATTTTCGAAAGTAAAAATGATGAAACTAACGATACATTCTTTGCTTATATGCATTTTATTAAGCTTAGTTAGTTTAATTATTAATGATATTTTTTCAATTATCATTGATAAAAGAATTCATTTGAATTCATTTTTTATACCAATAATCATGGTTTTTTGGATTTTGATAGCAATTAAAAAACCAACTTACCAAAAATAATCAGGATCAGAGTCTAAGCACTAGCTTAGGCTCTTTTTTATCTCTTTCCATAAAAAAAATATTCTATCGTGGTATTCTATGTAATATTTAATCTATGTATTATTTATTATGTAATTGCTCTTCAATGCAATAGTCAACAAATTCTTTAGTTCTAATCCCGTACTCCAATAATAAAACACCTACGACCATGTCTTATTCTTCCTCTTCTAATAGCTCCCACTCTGGAGAAAACACTGATTCATAAAAACCTAGCTTATGTATGCTGATATTTCTCATCGCTTCATTAATTAACCTATAAATATGTCCATTTGTTCCTGATTCACAAAAGTATGTAGTATCCTTCATTGATTAACCTTCTCCTTGTATGAAAACTTCAATACAATATTCTGAATGCTACGAAATGAAACATTTAATTCTTCCCCTTTTGCTTTATAAAAATCCATTTTAGTCATGTTAGAGGTTAAATGTTTTACTTCCTCTCTTAATTCTCTTGCTATGCTCATTGAAAGCCTTGTCTTATTCCAATACCTATCCCTAGAGTTCTTTTTATTCCCAACATCAGTAATCAATCGTAAATTTTCAATTTTATTGTTTCGTGGATTTTTATCGATATGGTCAATCTGTAATCCTTGTGATAACCAGAAATCTTTTGTAGTTCCATATGCTGAACTAAGTACAATCTCATGTTTATACATTGGCACCATTTCTTCCGTTAAATCACACTTAAGGCTCGTCATCAAATATTGACCGTGATCACCTGTTCCTTTGCAAAATTCATCCTCAATTAACCATCTGTTGCTAACTTTACTCCATACTCTCCCCGTTGGTGTGTGACAAAGGTATCTAGAAAAACCTGGTACTGGGGTCATCTCGCCTTTCAAACTTTCAAATTCTTTTACTGCTTCTTTCATTTTACATTCCTCCACATATTTTTTTAGCGTATAAACGTTTGCCTATACACTTATTGCAGCACCACATAATTTAACGCATGATCACGATTTAGTAATTTGTACTCAAAATGGAAAACCGATTATCCCACGTAATTTTAGAAAAGAGTTTTATAATTTAACCGAAAAGGTTGGTTTACCTAAAACAAAATTCCATTCAGCTACAAGACACTCTCATGCTACATTACTTATTCAGCAAAATGTGAATGTTAAGCTAATTAGCGAACGTCTCGGACATGCTGAGATTGGAACGACTTTGGACATATACAGTCATGTGTCTTCTAACATGCAAAAGAGTGTTGCAGTTGAAATTAATAAAGTGCTCATTATGTGACCAAATTCGTGACCAGCCATAACTAAAACTCAGTAATATCAAGGTATGTAGTCTTCTCTCCCATACATGCCCGAAGAAGGAATGGTCGAAGAAGCTGAGCTGAAAAAAATCCACCAGGCCTCACATGCCTGCTACTTCGAGGACTTCTTGAAGTTTGTCGAATATGGCGAATCGATGCCGGAAATCATGAAAAACCAGGTCATCCACATGGTCCATGAACATGTATCCGCACAATTCGAAGAAAACAGTGACGAACTGCACAAATTCGAACAGGACCTGGAAATCTGGGAAACCAGCGAAAAAAGGGAAATCCAGGAACGCCTTGAAACACACCAGGTCGTCGAAGCCACAGCCCAGATTGTCGAGCATACACCTGAAGCCGAAATGCTATTCATGATATATTGATATTAATTAACGAAGAAAACCACCAATCGTAAATGACTGGTGGTTGTTTTGTATAAACAAGAAATTTACTGTAAAGCATATTATTATCACTAGCTTTCCTTTCTTTATTAATTCCCCTTAACTGAGCTGAGGTATATTCCTTAGCTTTTTGCATTCCTCTTCAAGCCAAGGTTTATCGTTAAGTTTACCCTTATTTAATAGTACATAATATAGTTGAGTGAATGCTTTAGCCATTAATTCCATATTAGGCTCATAGCATAAGTAATTTTACAAGGCGGTCTACCTTCTTTATTTGTTTTTGCTCTCCATGGAATTTTAGCGTATTTTAATTCTAAGCAACCTAATTGACGCATTTTCTTTATTATTTCTGATCTACCCTTATCAGGAAATAGAGCTTCTAATTCCTCGATTGTAGATAATATTGTTTTTTCTTCAAGTAATTTTTCTTCATCTTTGTAAAGGTATATGGGAGTTAAATATTTTCAAACTTTAACGAACATAAATACTGGCTGTTGTGAGGTAAATAGAAAGTTTCCTTATTATTATTTAAGTGATTTTTACAATATTCGGAAAAATATAAGTACTATTTGATTTATACAAAAAGCTCGGTTAGTCAAAAAGCCGAGCTTTTGTTACTCTATTTTTTCCATTTTTTAAAGCATTCATAATAACATTCGTAAATATTTTTCGAAGTTAACTCCTTCTACTTTAGGAATTTGCTCTAAGGAGGAATCATTGATAGCCTCTGTCAGGAATGCCACTGCGAGCTGTACGGATTTTTCTAGGTTCTCTCCACGCATCATGCTTCCCATAATCACAGATGCAAATAAATCACCAGTACCTGAATAGCTTTCACCGTTATACTGCGTCGCACTATAAAAGGTTCTACTTCCGTCCAAATACATATTTCCGATAAACTGCTTCTCTGAATCTGCTGACGGTGGATTCATTCCAGTGATGATAACCTGAGCTCCCGTTTCTTGCTGCAACATATTCCCTGCTTCTTCTATCGCTTTAATATAGTCCTCTTCGTTTGAATAGCTATGCAGCTTTTCATAAGACAATCCGGTTAATAAACAGCACTCTGTAACATTTGGTGTAATGACATCTGCACGCTTCACCAGTTCTCTCATAAGTACCAGTAATTCATCGGTAAAAAGTTTATAGACTTCTCCTATATCCCCCATTACTGGATCAACAAGTAAAATGGTTTCTTTTGTATAAAATTTATCTAAAAAATGGAAAATATTATTAATTTGCTCTTCACCAGTAACGAAGCCGGTATAGATTCCATCAAAGGTTACATTAAGCTTGCTCCATTCTTCTATGAAGTATTTCATTTTGGATGTAAAATCTTCACAAAAAAAACTTGGATATCCGGTTTGCGCAGTCAATATGGCCGTTGGTAAAGGGCATGCCTGCACGCCCATGACCGAAAGAACCGGAATTGCAGCTGTTAATGAACATTTTCCAAAAGATGATAAATCCTGTAGTACAGCAACTTTTTTCATAATAACCTCCATATGGCCTATCCACTTTAAACTTTATTTATCTTATCATAAATCAGCTAAAAACAGTCATATCCTCTCTCTTTTCAATACGTATAATATCTGTATTTTTTATCAACTGACCTCATAGTTTTTTAATAAATTGACACTTTTATAGACACCAGTCTTTTGCTAAAATCATAAGAAAATTCTAGTTAGGAAGGTTTACAGATATGCAAAATACACAAAGTTATTCAAGGTCAAGTCAAAAAACTATGGATTTAATTATTACCGCAATGTTGATTGCACTTGTGTTCCTATCTACTTTCTTTTTGAATATTAAACTGCCAATTGCCGCAAATGGAGGGTTAGTTCATCTAGGAACAGCTATGCTTTTTATTGCATCTATTTTATTTGGTCCTAAAAAAGCAGCTCTTGCTGGTGCGATAGGAATGGGGTTATTTGATATAGTTGGAGGGTGGGCATTGTGGGCACCTATCACCATTGTGGCGCGTGGTTTGCAAGGATATATAGTTGGTAAAATCGCTTGGTCAAAGGGTCGCAACGGTACTAGCATGGCTTTCAATGTAATAGCAACAATCGTTTCCATTCCATTTATGATAGCTGTTTATTATATTGGTGAAGGGATTCTATACGGTAATTGGATTGCACCTTTAGCTTCGATACCTGGAGATCTCGTTCAAAATATATTAGGAATTATCGTTGCAGTTCCAGTTTGTGTGGCTTTGAAAAAGGTTCCTTATTTTAAGTAAATTCGCTATAAAGGTAAACGTCAAGTAGCCCCCAAATACTACATGGCTGGTGTATTTGGGGACTATGTTTTGTTTGCTTCCCTTTTTATCGGTACTCTGCATGCAGAGGGTAAACTAGATGACCACGACAAGACTTTATCTATTTCTTTTTTTCATTCTTTAGTCTTTTAACGTGAGCTCTCATTTTATCTAATTCCTATTTTTCCCTTCTTCATCATTTGCCAATGCAGAAAATAAAGCTATCGTGCCTAATTTGTCGAATTCTACATCTCCAGATCCACCTTTAGTAAAACTAAAGTATAGTTCCGTAAACGCCTTAGCCATTAATTCGTAGTTAGGTTCATTTACAAAATAGCGGATTTCCTCGCAGTTCTTTTCTTGGTTTACTCTTTTTCACATTAGGACACAGCGTTAGCATCATTAAACCCATCACACATAAGTTTATTTAAGTATCGAGCGACTGGTACTTTCATGGCATCTTTATAATGAAAAACGTTATCTGCTAAGACTCTGCCCGTACCTTTTACTAACGAAGGTAATTGGTAAATTGTTCCGGTCGCTAAGAAGGTATCATTTATTTCTAGTACTTCACCATATCCCATCATATCGCCAACAAAAAACATTTCTTTACCGCTCTTGGTATGCGTCAAGACAATTTGGGAATTTGCAATTTGTAGCAATGCGCCGTATCCATCCACGTAAAACCAATAGTCTGTATCAGAAGTATACCCACCTTCAATGAAGCAGTTGGTCAATACAACCTTACCGCGTTTCACCGTACCCATTCTCCTACAGTAATCGAGAGAACAACCAATCATTCTAATATCACAGCATAATTATCGATATTGACACCTGCTGGACTTGCGTTAAAAGTACAACCGAAGAATGTAATTCTTTCTCCGTAGTTAACTCCTCCCGCTAACATGTCGAAGGCTTTATCCATTCGTAATACGCAGCTATAAAAATTAATACACCACGTATTTGATCCTACCCTTACGCCAACGCCGCCTTTAAAAGATAGGAGTTAAAGATGTCGTAAAATGCCGCCATCCTTGTTGCATGTCCATAATCTAACTCTACAACGCCCGTTTCACATTCAATATTGAATCCATCTATGCAGTATTTAACGGCTTCGTTAATGTAGGCATGTCGGTCAATATAATCTTTACTAGCGTATAGTTTGATAGTGGACTCAGAAACTGCGGAAGTGTGCGTAAATTTAAGCGTTGTACTTTCTTCGACTTAAAGCCAATTCTATCCGTATAAACAGTTATATCTCCGTTTATTAGGTATATCCCGCTAGGAAATTCGATAAATCCACCGCCTATCGAAACAAGATCGTTTATGGCAGTTAATATTGCATTTCTCCAATCCCCCATAACAGACAAGTGTGCATATTCCATATTATTGACCGTATGTTCTAATTTCTTACTGGTATCCGCCAACTGTGAGGTAACAACACTCACCTGACCTTCAACATCTGCCTTTACTTGTGTTACCATTTTTAAAAAAATAAGCCTACTCGATAGGCTCGTTTTTTTACTGCTTATTCAAAGTTTAATTTAACAAATTGAGCTTCTTCTTCAGGAGTCATAACTCCAGTAGCTTTACCAACATTTCCATTTTGTTCTCCCCAAAGGTAATTGTGGTCTTCCACTATACCGTCGAAGTTCCCTTCTTTCCACTTTCCTACGATTCTCAGTAACTCGCTTTTATAGTCAATAGTTTCACTATCATTAATAAATTCATAAACTGCATTGATGTTTTCAGAATTCATTTCATAGTTGTACCACTTTTCTTCAGAAACTACTTTTTGATGAGTCATACTATGCATTGTTTTCATAACGTCTTCTCTTTTTGAAGCTGGGCCAAGGCCTAGTTCATATAGAACTTCTTCATTTTCTAAAGCTGGTTCTTCCGTATATTCTTCGTCAGTTGCCTCAAAATCCACCTCTTCGTCCGTTGTCTCCAAAACAGGAGATGTATCTTCGTGCGTTTCTTCATAATTTTCAGCATTCTGATTGATTGTTATTATTACTGAGATAGCTGCGGCAGCTACTATAAGTCCAACCATTGACCATCTAAATTTATTCATTATAAGTTCCTCCGAGTCATAATTCGTTTATCACTCATTTCAGTTACATCCTTTTATGGATATGCTAACCATTATTATATTAACATAAACTATTAACAAATAATCTTAAACTATTAAGTAACCATATAGATTGATATAAAATTTTTATCTTAAAATAAAAAAATTGAACATAAGCTATTAATCCTCAAAATCATCTAAATCTAAATTGATTATATGGGATAAATAATTACTCTGTATTGGCCATTAAACTATTCCCTCCCTATATAATTCTATATAAAATTTATTGGATACCAATACAAAGCATCCTGAGACTTCTAAGGATTATATAAATCTTACCAGTTAATTATTTGAACATTGGAATCATTTAATCTTCCTTTCAAATATCTCATAAGGATCAAATTGTCCATGCTTCAATTGCTTTTAGGTTACCTTGTGTATCTTGGATCTCCAACCTTATCAGCACTATGTTTGTAATAGACTTGACCTGCACCGAATAACCTCTTGATTGTTAAACTACTTCATGCTCGGTATAGCAATATTGATCCATATTTGTGATTACCTTGAATATTGAAGATGTAATGGAATTAGTTCAAACAGAGTAAAACCACCAATCTTAAATGACTGGTGGTTTTGCTTTTTAATTGTATTTTTTAATTTTAATAATGGTCTACTGGTGCTCCCAGGTTATCCAAGTCTTGTGAAATATTAAGAATGATTAAATATCTCCACTCGCTTTTAAGTTTCCCTAAGTCCACAACCTGATGAACCTCTACTTCATCATTTTCATACTCTTTACTAGTCTCGCAAATCTCATATAAACTTTCTACTAACTCTGTATTATCCCAATTCCTTACGTCTAACTGTACGAATTTTTGGCATTTTTTTATATTCATTTTCTTCACTCCTAGTTTTTAAAGGATTCGGGATATTGAGTACTCCTAGTTGATTTAGTTTTGTTAATTATAACCCTATGGTTTTTTGTTGAAGTTTCCTTAGTGCTAATATTAGAATCATAACTCTTAGCATAATGACCTGAACTTGATTAGTGTCTTTGTCCTTAGTTGTCCACTACTTTACAGCCAAAGTTGTTCCATCTTCATCCATAAGATACTTCACTTATTGTACCCTTTTCGAATGCGGCATCTTCTTGAATTAATCCATTAAATTCAATGGTATCTAATAATTTCAATCTCTCAAACTCCGCCCAATCCTACTAAACGTGAAACACTCCTACTAATAATAGTGAAACTAAAAAACGAATCTTTAACACTTTTGTTTGTCCAGCTCTCTTTAAATTTTGGAAACAAATACAAATTATACCACGAAATAACTTTATTTATCTTTATCATTAAAGTAAAAAAATGATAATTTTAATAAGAAATCACCAATCATATTGACTGGTGATTTCTTATTCTATCATTCTACTCCTTTATAGTTTTGAGTTTCCTCCAGTAGATCGATAAATTTCTTCGATTGTCTGTCCCTTCGCCCGTGCAAGGATTTCAATTCTTACCATTAACTGTTTTTCTGAGAATTTCTTAATATCAGAATGGTATTCCTTTCCTTTTTCTCCGTCTCCAATAACGCCCTCTGCATTTAAAGAGATAGCAAGTGGTGCCAATTCCTCAAGCTTCTTAACCACCCTGTCAAAAAGATGAGGATGTTCACAAATCAAGCGCTGAAGAAGAAATGTTCCATATGCAATATGCCTTGATTCATCTTTCTTTAAATGGTCAATGCCCTCTATTAGTCCGGGCATTTTACCGATCCTTTTCAGTCCATCGTAAAATGATTTATATCCAGTTTCCGCCAACACTCCTTCTGCAAACATATTGTACACTGTAGCTGCGTCAGCTATTACTTCAGGGGTTTGTTCATGCCATAGCCGTTCCATTGTTTCGGGGAGAATTTCATAAAATAACTTACGATAGGATTCAGAATGCAAATGAGAAAGATCGCCTTTTTCACCAATAGCATTTAACACCAGCCGAAAGAATTCTGTATGTTTAGCCTCATCGCATAAAAAGGTTGTTAGGAACATCTCCTCTTCCAATCTACCTTCTATTGCAATCACCCTAAGCAATGGGAGTAAGTCGAGAGTAACCGCCTCTTCCCCTCCCTGAAATTGTGCGAGAAGTTTCAGCACCCATTCTTTTTCCTTAACAGAAAGTGTTTTCCAGTCCTCTTGATCCTGTGAGAAATCGATATCTTGGGGATTCCAAATTCCAAACTTTTTTGCCTTTTGATACAACTGGTAGGGATATGAATCTTCCATCAAACCCTCCGAGCTCGTCGTTAAAAGTTTCTTTCTCAAGTATATTCCTCCTTCGAATTATATCTTTACCAGTTTATGCAAAAAGGGAATTTTACGTATGGACAAATTTAGGTCTAATGCAAAATTAAAATAGAATAAAAGGCTTTCTTCATTATTGGGTTTGCACTCTATAAGGAGTGATGGAAATGGTAATAAACCAATTAGAATTGGCTTTTGCAAAGGTAATGGAGAGATTCCGATGCTCCCCTTCCCTGCTTGTTCAATAAAAGGGAAAGATTAACTTTTTATTGATTAGCACCATTATTCAGAATGGAAATAATATCTAAGCTCCTTAGGAATTACAATACATTTTTGATTTATTTTTCCAGATCACTGGAAATGTTCGTCCTGTTGTTCTGATTCATGGTGGTGGGACTGATTTGAGGCAATGGACATTTTTAGACTCTCTTTTATCTAAGGATTACAAAGTTATTGCTTATGATGGCCGTGGTGCCGGTAAATCACCATCTCCTATAAAGCAGGTAAACTATGTAGACGAGGTTCTGGCACTAATGAATTACCTTGAACTTCATCAGGCAACATTTATTGGCCATTCCATGGGCGGGCAGATTGCAACTGATTTCGCTCTTAATTACCCTGAAAGAGTATCGAAACTTGTGTTAATTGCTCCTTCTTTAACTGGTTTTCCCTATTCAAAGGAGTTTGAACAATATCACGAAAGAATATTGGAAAGTGCACCCAATATAGATAGGATGTTACAGCTTGCCCTTCATTCACCAACATATCAGGTGATTACCGAAAGTCCGCACAAAGATCTCATTGTTCAAATGCTTAGACATCATTTCGGGCGCATGCTTAAATGGCCCGCTGATTTCTGGATGAAATGGCCTCAGCCGCCAGCAATGGAACGATTAGAAGAATTGAACACCGAAACGTTATTTTTTATCGAAAAAAAGGACTTGGCTGATAATTTTCGAGTTGCCGATTGTTTCCGTAAGGTTCCAAACATCGGATTCATCGAAATAGAGGATGCCGATCATATGCTGCCTCTCACCCATTCTGAAGTTTTATATCAAGAATTCACTGCTTTTATGGAGGAATGAAGTTAAAATGCCACGTACATCAGAAGAAAATGACCGCATTCGCCAAGCTTCCAAACAAAAAATTCGCGCTGCTGCCATGGAGTTATTTATAAAACAAGGATATTACGCTACTTCTATAAGCGATATAGCCAAGAAGGCAGGTATTTCTAAAGGGTTACTCTATAATTATTACAAAGGAAAAGAAGAACTGCTTTCTGAAATGGTCGAGGCCAGAATCAGGGAAGTGGTTGAAATCATGGAAGAAGCGTTCACCTTAAATACACCTCGTGAACAGCTTGAACATATAATCAATGGTGCCCTTGATAATATCCACAAAAAACCGGAAGTCCATCGGTTCTATCTACACCTGCAAACTCAGCCGGAGTCTGATGAAGAGTTGATAAAATACAGTCATCGCATTATTGAAGAAAATGCTAGACAATTTGAGTTTCAATGTACAATATTTGAAAATATGGGTGAAAAGGAACCAAGGAAACGATCATTATATTTTTCATCTGTCCTACAAGGTATCATGTTGATGATATCCACCTACCAACAAGGTTTTCCGATTGAAGAAATGAAGAACCAGATTATAAGTGAGTTTTGTAACTAGTCTACCGTTTAATAGGATATATCTTGAATAAAGTTTAAATTTGGAACTTCCACAATCGGGCGATAAAAATATAGGTAAAAGCTCGTCAACAAAAAACAATCCCCATGATCCTCTATAGACCTTATATTATGCCTGAAGTTCACACAATTAATGGCTGAATTCTTTATGATATCTTGATTAGATGAGTCCGTTAAAAATCTCTTCAGAAACCTATCTGAAGAGATTTTACGTTTATTTAATTCCTGCCCATCTATTCTACTAACAGAATACCGTCGGCAATCGGGCGTTCACCTGCTGCATCAGATGGTCTTGTGACTCGCTCATCTCCAACTGTCATGGTCGTCGATCCGCCGCCGTCGAGATTGATGGCATCTACGGCTCCTAATGACTTCATGACTTTCGCGCTTTCTTTAAAATTAGCTCCCACACTCCATCCGGGTGCGCGTCCATCGATGGTGACAAATAATAGATTGCCATTCTCTTTGATTCCTGCAAGCGTTCTAGGATTACGACGTTCCCCAAAACGATAATAAAACCCAGGATCTTCTTCCCAGTGAAAGCCTTCCTCTGCGGCATTAATGGAAATTTCTCCGTTTTCCAATAATCGAGGACCCCCATTAATCATGCTGGTGGTTCGGTTCAATTTTAATAGCTTTCCATCCCCGGTGATTTCACTCTTCACCTGAACCTTCATCCCATGTCGGGCATGGTCTCGAAGCCACTCTGCCGCCTCCCCCGTTCCCGCAAGAACAAAACCACTCCCCGGAATGACTCCTCCACGCTGGTTACGAATTTCCGCCACTTCTCCGGCATGATTTACGACCACTTCCATACCGTCACCCAATTCTGTCTTTTCTCCAAATACAGACGTATATTGGATAAGCTCACTTTCATCATTACAAGTAAAATCATGTTTCGCCCGTTCTGTTGTCGTATCTCCTCCAACACCGCCACAATTGCGAATTAATCCTGGCTTCCGATTTAATCCATCCACTTCCCTGACCGCACCATCAGATGATGTAGCCTGAATTGACGTGGAAACAGACGCAATGTTTGCCTTCTCTTCAACAGAAGATAAAATCAGGACAGATCGGCCATTTATCGCCTCACTGACAAGTTGACCTTTGCTGGCGAATATACCGGCAAGATCGCCTGGTGTTCCATCCTTCTCTCCTACAACAAAGTATCCGGCATTAACTCCGGCAATGGCATCATTTCTGACAGAGATTTGGGTCAATGTTTCTTTCCCTGTCACTGCATCATTTGCCAATTCAGGCTCCACATGCCCTTGAAATCGATCCTGATCCACTTCAAGGACATTCACCACCCATGGCCCTGTTGTTTTCTCTCCATCTTCACCCGTATAAACAGTCCGTAAACCTGAATATCCCTTTTCCGATAACTTGTTTCTCATTTCAGCTGCATCCGCTTCCAGCTGATATTGGCCGATGCGGACAATGTATCCAAGTGGACCTTTTTCCCCATCATCCATGGCCCGATCCGGTTCTCTTATGATACGAGCATTTTTGAAACCATCTCTCTTTAAATTCCCCAAAAATATCTTTGCCCGCTTCTTTGTTTTTACAAATGCCGCATCCACTGTAAAATAGTCTTTAGAAGATGCTTCACCACGATGGATTTTGGTATACGTCACTCCTGGTGCTGGATTCATGGAAGTTCTTTGCTCAATCAAATTAGGTGCTCCTAACGGAAGCACATGATTCTTCACTTGTAATTGAGCATTCAATTCTGCTTGAACTGGAGTTTCTGGAATGGCATTTACAATCATCACAGATGCTAGACTAATAGTGGCGATAGGCAAAATCGGCTTTTTCCATAATTTTTTCATTTTTTACCTCCAATAAAATTATGTCCTGCTTTAACTTTATTGGAGGAATATGATGGAAAATTAAAAAGACTATTATATTTCAGTCAATTTTAAGTGAACAAAAATGAGCATAAATACTCGATTAATATGACAATTCATATTTGTGAAAGGACAACTTTTAGAATATCCTCACTTTAATAACTTAAATAAACATGTTTCCTTTGAAGAAAAATGCAATAGATGTCCAAACTGGATTTATTTTTGGTACGATAAGGATCTTTCGGTTTATTCCATTTTGGTAATGTTGTCTGTAGTGAGTACATGTATCCATGTCCAAAAATATTTATACAATTCATTGGTTTTAAAAGAAAGTCGCACCGTTTATATAAAAAAATAACGAAAGCAACTCAGAGTTTTGATTATTTTTTGAGATAATTCCATTCATTTACTTCTTGCTTCCTTAGCGAAAGATTCGATCGAGCAATGTTTTCTTATTCTCTGGAGGTACAGGAAAAAAGAAACGATTCTTACTTGTTACATTAAGATAAGGAGTTAATAAGTCAGTCTTCTCCTCTACAGAAGATGCGGTATTAAGCTGTTCTTCAATTTCCGCAAAATGATTCGCTATCGAGCCTTTTGGCGTATAGATAAAACGTTCATCCGGGAAATTTTGTGATTCAACTGTTTCTTTTTCAGTATATGCATGTACAGATGGTCGTGCCCAAAAAACACTTTCCCGCACCACACGTGCAGGACTTCCTGCAGCTGCTACATTTGAAGGGATAGATTTTGCCACGAGTGACTTTGCACCTAAAATTGAACCTGTACCTACTTCTACTCCTTTTAGGATCATGACGTCCTGCCCAATCCAAATGTGGTCACCTAAGTACACACTCTTTGTTGGATTTATCCGTTTTTGAGTTGTAACATCGTAGATCAAATGTGGATCTGCCAAACGAACGACTACACCACTTGAAAACATATTATCATCACCGATGAATAGATTCTTTTGCTCAGAGAGAATAAATCTCGCTAAACCATTAAATGAATAGTTGCGACCAAGGAAAAATGTATTATCATTCCAAACACTGACGCTCATCGTTGCATTGCGATTTGATTTCCCAATGATTATGAGCGAGTTGTTGCCATTAAAATTTAGTGTTGCATTTTTAAATTTGGCTCCCCGTTCAATAATTAACCGATTCCCTTTACCCAAAAATTTGATTTTACTATTCACAAACGAAATCTCATCTTCGGTATTTCCTATAAAGTGTATTTCATTAGTTGTTTCCGGTTTATGCAAGATGTTAGAAATGATTTCCATGCTGTCAATACCCACTTTCAAAGTGTTAAAAACGCTTTCATTATACATCATTTTTAGGTCACCACAGAGACTGCATAAGAAAACCTGAGGATATGTAAAGTTGAAGCCTTCGATTTCCTAAAAAGGGTAAATGAAAAAAGTTTGTAAATCAATTGGAACAATTGCTGATAGATAGTCGTGAAGTTGCAGAAATGGTTGGGAAACGACATGACTACTTAATTTGAGATATTAAAGGATACGTAAAGGTTTTTTTAGAGGTGTCCGTCAACAACTAACCTTTTTCGCTTCCGCTAAGTTTTCACAGCTGCTTGTTTCCTCACCTTAATATCTATCATCAGCTTTGATTTTAAACGAGATTGGGGTATTCACTTTTAATTACAGCTATGATATAAAAAAAAGCCCTCATTTTAAGGACTTTTTTGCTAAGCTAATTGCATTTAAGCATTATATTCTATTACATATCATATATTTCATCCAAATAATTTTGCAAAGGTATTTTCACCGGCAATCCCGTCTGCAGATAATCCATTGGCCCTTTGAAATGCCTTCACCGC
The DNA here is from genome assembly GCF_022603275.1 of Peribacillus sp. Aquil_B1. Classification (NCBI taxonomy): domain Bacteria; kingdom Bacillati; phylum Bacillota; class Bacilli; order Caryophanales; family Bacillaceae; genus Peribacillus; species Peribacillus sp. Aquil_B1. Next base: position 2,157,421 of record NZ_JAKXEE010000001.1, read on the forward strand.
TATTTCCGTTCCGCTTCCAAAGATACCATCCATGCCATGTGGATTATGTCCTTCCAAATAAAGTGCAGCTTGAAGGATATAAGTGATATTCCCTTCCGCCCCTTTCCTAACATTAGGTGAAGCCGCTTTTGTTTGGGGTCCCCATATTCCATCAACATTAATCTTTGCACCATATTGTTTATTCAATTCTGTTTGAAGACCCTTGATCAGCGCTTTTTTAGTATTGGGACCATAATAACCATCAACATCTATTTTTGCATTATACTTGCTATTTAATGTCCTTTGAATGGTCTTGATAGTTTGATTGCCGCTGTCCTTTGCAGGCGTATCTTTTACAATGACTTCCGATTCGACTTGTGTTGCTGGTGGAGTGGTTCCATTCACTTTTGATATCAGTCTAGGCTTTGTTCCCGCTTTTAACTGAGAATAAGTTAGTCCGCCCGTCATATCCAAGTGCGGATAATCTTTAAAGCTTGACCAATCCCCGCCCCATGCAAAGCCCAAGGATTTACCAATAGCCGCTACTCGTTTCCATTTTGCATCAACAGTCCATATGGCATTCTTTCCATCATCGCTGACTATGAAGTAATCAATGGCTAGTCCATAGTTATGGTAAGATTGACCTGGCATCGCGTTGGTCACTCTTGGTTTCGATAAATCACTATAGTTTTTTCCATTGTAGATATAACCTAGGCGACCTTGACCATATAGTTTTGCTTGCTCTTCCATAGATCGATAACCTGCGCTGATTTGGACAAAAATTCCTTCTTCGTATGCCCGTTTAACCATTTCCAAAGCTGATTCTTTTACGACTGGATGAATTCCGCTCCCCATATTCTTTTCTGAACGATCTAATAAAGTTTCTAATTTAACTGTCAATTCAATCACCTCCTAATATGTTATGGTGCTAATTAGGAAATGCTTGTACACCTACCTTGACGTTACAAAAAAATCGCCCTTTTTATGTGGATCTAGTAAGCTTTCATCGTTCTTAAATAAAAAAAAAGCACAATCCCTAATGGAATTGTGCTTTTTTATATTGGCTGTTTTCACATACTTTGTTGCTATTTACCAAGTAGTGCAGTGTGGTTGATTTCCCCTCCAGGTGCTCGCTTTCCGCGGGGCGGGCGGTGAGCCTCCTCGGCGTAAACGCCTGTGGGGTCTCACCTGTCATGTTGCTCCCGCAGGAGTCTCGCACTTCCGCTCCAATCAACCTTAAATAGTTTCGTTTTAAAAACAATAATCTTTACGAATAGAGCCTTTATATTAAAGCGGCTTATTTTGATTTTCTTGATCTTTTCCAATGACTTTTATCAATTCATCCAGCTTTTCATTTCTTTCTTGATCTAATCTTGTCTTTGCATTGATGAACTTTATTACCTTAATTATGAAATAAACACTTAATATAATAAGTCCCAAATAAAACAAAATCGGTATGATTGCAAAAAGCCCTATTAAACTACCGGCTTGGTCCATAAATAATTCCTCCCAAATGTAAAATATAGTATTATTATACAGGAAAAACAAAGAAGGCGTCCGATTCTGATTTATTATTCAAATAATTATTTTGCGCAAAAAAAACTGAAGCTAGCCACATTTTAATGATCTCCATTTACCGAAGGCTAATGATAAAGGAACGTTGTCGGTCTTTTTAGGGTATAAGAAGTTCATGTGAAACTCCACGAAGTGTATCCCATTCAAGTTCATTTTAAAGCGAGTGCCTTTGAAATTATAGTTGGATGATTATTCTTTTTTATTAACAAATCTTAAATGATGGTTTGAGGATATAATGCGGTTCCTCGTACTCACTTACGAGCAAATCTAAGACTATGAAAACCGATCATTACTGACCATGGTAAAAAGTTGATAGAACTTAAAGGTAATAGATGCTAAGACAATTTTCAGTTCAAGTAAATCTTGGTGAAGTTAATGATAAGTTCCACTTATTTAGTACTAAAGTGTAATTCTTTAATTCGAATAAGGTTAGTGTTAACATATAGTAAGTATATCTTCTAATGAAGGAGCTAATCATGAATCCCAATATTTTATTGCGTAATAATGTAAAGTTTAAAGGAAGTGGTACACGACCAATGATATTTGCCCCAGGTTTTGGTTGTGATCAAAATGTCTGGCAATCAGTTGCAAAAGACTTCGAAGATGAATACCAAGTTATCCTATTTGACTATGTTGGGTCAGGTAATTCAGATATACAGGCATATAACGTGGAAAGATACAGTACTCTTGAAGGGTATGCACAAGACGTACTTGATGTATGTTCCGCATTAGACCTAAAAGATGCTATATTTGTTGGACACTCTGTTGGGTGTGTGATTGGCATGCTGGCATCAATTAAACATCCTGAATATTTTTCAAAACTTGTTCTGGTTGGTCCTTCTCCTTGCTATCTGAATTTCCCTAATGATTATTACGGAGGATTTGAAAAAGAACAACTTTTAGGATTGATTGATATGATGGACAAAAATTATATAGGCTGGGCAACCGCCTTTGCTGGAACGGTAATGAATAATCCAGATCGACCAGAGCTTAAACGGGAGCTAGAGAATCGTTTTTGTTCTACTGATCCCATTATCGCTCGACAATTTGCGGAGGTTACCTTTTTTGCTGATAACCGTAAAGACTTACCCAAAGTAAAAGTACCATCACTCATTTTGCAATGTTCAGAAGATGTTATTGCTCCTTCAGCAGTAGGTGATTATATTCATAAGCATCTTCCTGATAGTACATTGAAATTGATGAAAGCGACAGGACACTGTCCACATATGAGTCATCCTGAAGAGACGATATACCTAATTCGCCAGTATTTGGATGAATTTCCGACAAAGGATTTATAGAAAGAGATGGGTGTGAATTTTTGTGAATGAACAACTAAATGAGGCACCCTGCGGATATTTAACTTTATCAGAAGAAGATACTATTTTATCCGTTAACCAAACCTTACTTAAACTATTGGGGTATAATCTCGATGAATTGAAGGGGCAGCATATTAATTTTATCCTTTCCGCTTCTGCTATACTCTTTCATCAGCTTTATCTGGTTCCTCTGATTAAGTTAGAAAATCACATTGAGGAAATATATATATCCTTAAAGTCTGAAGACGATGAAGAAATACCTGTGTTACTAAATGCTGTTCAAAGAGAGCGAGATGGAAGAACTATTATTGAGTGTGTAGTGATTCCAATGCGAAAAAGAAACGAATTAGAAAATGAGCTTCTTATAGCGAAAAAAGATGCAGTGACAGCTCTAAATGCTAGGAATAAGGCTTATTCCGATTTAGAGGCTGCTCATGAAACGATGAAAATGCAAAAGGATAAACTTATCCAATTAAACGAAAAAAACGAAAAATACAAAGTAGATACAGAAAGAGAAATGGATCTTGCTAAAAAAATCCAGGAGACACTATTAACTGTTCCTATTAGTAATGAACATCTGGAAATTCAAGCGTATTATAAAGGCTCCAATCAATTATCAGGTGATCTATATGGATTCTACCAAATTGACGCCCAACGGTATGGGCTTATCCTACTTGATGTGATGGGGCACGGGCTTTCTTCAGCTCTCATAACCATGTCACTTCATTCCATTTTTCAGAGATTAATTTTAAAAGGTTCTGAAGTGAAAACTGTGATGAAAGAATTAGATGATCACCTTCATTCTTTATTCAAAAACACAAGTGAAACTTGGCATTACTGCACAGCCGTCTACCTTTTAATCGATACTGATAAGAGAGAAATTAATTATATTAACGCAGGCCATCCTTCTGTTCTTTTACAGGATAAAAACGGAAAACAATATCCATTGCGTTCTAATCGGCCTCCACTCGGGATGTTTGAAGAAATTATTTTTAAAACAAATACCCTTACATACAATAAGGACAGTAAGCTCTGCCTTTATACAGATGGAGTTGAAGAACCTCTAGGTTCAGACCGTTTATGCTCATTGTTAAAGACCTATTCGGCTGCCCCTTTATCTACACTTAAAGAGGAAATCATACAATCGCTTAGAAATGAAGAGGACACTGACCAACGTAAAGATGACCAAAGTCTTATTTTGGTTAAACTAAAATAAGACTTTGGGTTGCGCTATCCGCTACAAAAACTAATACAGGTTGCAGTTCAATTTCTTGGGAGTTCCTGTAGTAGATACTAATTTAGTTAGTTCAATTACCTCATTGTGTGGATACGCCTTTTTAATTAGGGATTAACTTTAGTTCAATAAACTTTTATCATTCTATATCCCTTGCGTTACATCAAAAATTTCGAATCACTTAGAGAGCCTTAATGGACCAGTTTAGTAATTGGCATAAAACAAATGAGGAGCTATCTATTTTAGCGTAGCTCCTATTTTTTATGCAAAATAATTATCAAAAATGAACCAGCTACCAGCACACGCTTCGCCAACCGATTTAACCAGCTATTTTCATTCATTTGTTCCATCCCCTTCCAATCCTATCCATTAAATAATGAAGCGATTAAATAGGAAGGGTGCTTGGCAAATGAACGAAGGTAGAGATCTATTCGTTTCTTCACTCGCTTCTCATTTATACTTGCGGCTCACTCGTTTGGCAGAAGAAAGGAAAATCCCACTGGAAAGATTATTGGATAAATCCGTCAATTGTTACTTGAATATATGGAAGACATTGAATTGATCAATGACCATCTTAAATTATGTTGAAGCGATTAATAAAAATAATGAAATCATTCAGCAAAGCAGGCAAATCCATAAGAAAGACTAGCTTAAAAACACTCAGCCATTACGGTTGAGTGTTTTTAAACTTTGATATTTCAGAGCATTACTCACCATCAACTTCATGTCCAAATAAAAAAGGCGGTCACTAGGACCGCCCCTGTTTAACAACTGTTTTACAGCTGCTTCATTCTTTTGTGATTAATAAAAACGATGCTTGTTTTTTTTGCACTTCTTACATTTACAACGCTTTCCTGGAAACCATATTGTACTCGGGTCATTATTCTCATAACATTTCTCTTCAAAACAACAATATATCTGCATCCTAACACCCTCCTTACTATTGTATATGCCTGTACTGATTATAGGTGTGGACAAGTTAATTAAAGTTTAGAGTGAATCCGAAAACAATTTTTTCATTGATTCTAGCCAATTCAATGTATGTGGAAGCAAAGCCTAAATCTCCCCGAGTTTTATGACTAGGAATAACAATTTTAGAATCTTTGTATACATACATTAAATTCATCATCGTTAATGGCCAAGGTTTCATGATAGCTTCATCAGTTATCCCTGAATTCTTTTGTTTCATATTTCCAACATTTAAAGTTGATGCCATTGAATCCAGTGAAGGATCAGGCATAGGATAATTGAATTCTTTTGCCAATCTTGATTTAAAACCCTTCATTAATTCTTTCTTTCAATACTATATTTATAGAATTATATATACCTCCAAATTTCAGTTCAAATAAGTATGATTTCGCAACGATTAGACCATAATATAGTTATGTAAACAAGAATTAATTAAATAGAATATTATAGATTAAATAAAATTTAACGGAAGTCTTCAACAAGTATTTAACCGACGCAGGCAGAAAATGATGACTGGGAACACTGCAATTTTTTAGTACACAGTTTTAGTCATCTGGCTAAAGTTATTGACAATGATTATCATTACTATTAATATATTGATGTAGTCATTGAAAATGAATATCATTATTAATTAGACATTTTTTTGATATGTTTTTAACCTACTCTATAATTAATAAGGAGAAAAAACAGAATGAAAAAGCTATTCATCCCCTTCCTATTCTTGTTCGTACTTATTCTTAGTGCTTGCGGGAACAAAGAGATAGCGAACGAAAATAATGCATCCAAGGCTAAAAAAGAAACAGTTACATATCAATCAGAAACTGGCCCTATTGAGATTCCTAAAAACCCAAAAAGAATAATTGCTCTCTCTAATGGACCTAATGTAATGGCTTTGGAAGGCAATGTCGTTGGGATAGACCAATGGACTAATATGAATCCACTTTTTAAAGAAAGACTAAAGGGTGTGGAAGTCGTATCAGAAGATAACCTCGAGAAAATCATTGAACTGGAACCGGACTTAATCATAGCCGGATCCGAGATGAAAAATATTGGAAAGCTAAATGAAATTGCTCCAACTGTAGTATTCACTTGGGGAAAATTAGATTATTTATCACAGCAAATAGAAATCGGAAAACTCTTAAACAAAGAAAAGGAAGCAAAAGAATGGGTTAATGATTTCGAAACGCGTGCAGAATCCGCAGGAAAAGCGATACGTGCAAAAATTGGTGAAGATGCAACTGTTTCAGTAATTGAAAATGATGCTAAAGAGTTTTATGTATTTGGAAATAACTATGCACGCGGAACTGAAATATTGTATCAAGCAATGGATTTGAAAATGCCTGAAAAAGTAAAAGAAAAGGCACTTAAATCCGGCATTTATGTCCTCTCATCTGAAGTGCTTCCTGAGTATACTGGAGATTATATTATCTTTAGTAAAAACCCAGATGTTGTTAATTCATTTGTGGAAACCGAAACGTGGAAAAATATACCTGCCGTTAAGAACGATCGTATATTTGAAATAAATAGTAAAGCATCCACCTACAGTGATCCAATCACTCTAGAGCATCTTCTGGAATTTTTCGAAAAATCATTTCTTAACAAATAGTATGCAAAGAAGGAATTCTTTAAATGAGAATTCCTTCTTTAATGCGTTTTATACTTGTATCTTCGAAAAAACAAAAAGCACTTTTGCCTAAAAGGCAATCAAGTGTTTAATCCAACTGATATTCATATCAACAATGAAAAGACCTAAACTTTACCGTTAAGGTCCTACAAAAAAACAAGCTTTTCTTGTCCTCCATCATTCATTCTTGAGGTATTCTTTTAAAATACTCTTATCATATTCAGATTCAGGTAATAGGCCTAAACGATTATATTCCCAAATGACCCTTCTTTCGTGATCATCTGCATCTGATAGATCTTCATAATCATAGTCAACCTTAAATTTCCCTGTACTTTCTAAAGTGAAAGTTAAATTGGTCCATTGTTCTTGATTATTATTTTTAAATTCATCTGACAATAGTTTTAATTCATCTAATAATTGATACCATAATTTATCGTATTCTTCTTCATTAAAACTATATATTTCAGGTATATCATGACTATAAATAGGCACTTCACTTTTAGAAGTATAATAAAAAAAGAATGCAGTACCGGTACCGTCAGCAATTTCACCGTACATTAATACCTTTGACCACTCTTCTGGTATAGTTTTATTAATAATTTGAGCTATTTGTTGATAAATACTATTAAGTTTAATTTCATTCATACTTACCTACCTCCTGATCTATTTTTTATCAATCTTATAATTTATTCTAAAACTAGCGGGCCGCTTAGAGTCTCCTTTATAAACTGGAGTAATTTTCACTTCAACTGTTTTAGGAGGATTACTGCCTAAAGCTTTAGCCCAAGATATTTCGAGTTTTTTCCATTCCCCCATATTCAGGTTTGCATTCATTGGAACAAGGTTATCTAGTTGACCAGACCCTTTAAAAATGCTTGCAATTAAATGACCCCCTTGATCATCTTGCAATCGATCTTCTCTTCCAGCAATTCGCTGTGCATAATTGTTTCTTTTACCATTGCCTAAATCAAGAGAACCTTCGACACTTGTTATCCGACCCTTTACGTCCGTTTTATATACATGACCACCAGGGATGTATATTCAATATTCGGTTTTAAAACTTTCTTCATTCGCTCTCTTGTATAGTGCTTTCCATACGCCACTCTTGTAATTTCATTGGATCCTTTTGCTAGCACTACTTTGCCTGTAACCTTACCACCATCACTCTTCACCGCAAACTTCTGAACAATTTCCTTAACCGTCGTATTATCAAAAGTGACATGCTTGTAGTTATTTCCATACGCCGTGGCTAATTCTTCGACCCTAATCCGGAGAGGTACTTCCACCTTGCCGATTTCCCTACCGAAGGCTTGAACCTTCTGAACCTGCTTTTGCGCAAATTCCTTGCTGTATGGGATGAACTTAGTACCACTCGCTACTTTTTTCTAAGCTACCATGTCTGAAGTAAATCTAAATGATTTTAGGCCTCACGCCCTATTAACTCAGGTGCCAGATAGGGCATAAGCTTCCTTCAACTTCTCTATTTGGTTTTTAGGTAACTCTCTGCCTGTTCGTCCTTCTATATCTCTAATATATTTTTTTATTGTATCAGAATCTATCTTATTACCCGTACCCTTAGGAGTCCCCTCCAAATTCACCCCATCAATCCGACTAAGCATATCTCTCATCTTATTCCCAACTGCATGAGAATTTTCTATTGGTGCACTTACTCTACCAATATCACCTACATTTGCCATAACAAGACGGGTTTGTGGGAGTTGGAAGGCATTTCTTGCCTTAGTGATGCCCGAATCTATTAAATCTCCTACTTCTATTATATCCCTTCGCAAGCTTATTTTTCACCACTTCGCGGCATCTTTCACGACCATATGGGAGTTTTTAGGCGGGCCGTTGTTTGGCTGACATATATTTTATGTTGTCAAAATCATAACAGCTATAAAAAAAACACCTGAAGTCTAAAAGACAATCAAGTGCTTCATAGTTCATTTTTTAAAACGGCTTGATTAAATAAGCACATTTAAAACAAGCAAACCTTAAAGGTTATTATTTTGTATCTCCTCAAACCACTCATCAGCAATTTGACGAGCCGTTTTAGTTTCATGATTAGTATGAACTAATTCATACTTGTATTCAGCTTTGAATTTTCCACTCTTAACATCATATATTAACTTCATTTCAGTAGGCATGTCTTTTTCATAATCAATACATAATCCTTTAATTTTTTCGATATCTTCATTTAAGATATCTAAAACCATAAACTGCCGTTCCGAAGATACATTGTATCTTTCATCCCCATTCGACAATGCGTCATTCACTTTATGAGGTTTTACATACTTGTTATTAATTAAATAAAAAAACTTGCTCGAAATAATACTTTCCTCACATGAAGCGTAAACATATACTTTGTCGGCTCTTTCTTCAATATATTCCATACATATGGATATCATATCAGCTTGCAATTCACTAAATCTATCTTCAAAAGTACTCATCTAGTTTTCACTCCTTATATTAGTTTAAAAGGACTTCAGAGAATGACTCACCATCAATTGTGTATTTCACTAGGAATTTTTCCGGCCTCGTATTATTTCCAGAGTATATTACTTCTAGATTAATTGTTACTTCTTTTGGAGGAGTCTCCTTTAAAGCTGCAGCCCATTCATATTCAATTTTCTTATATTGCTTCAAATTAACATCAGATAATTGGGAAACCAAATTATCAATTTTAGGTGAGCCGCCAAACCTATCGCCTGCCAAATGCCCTGCATGGTCCTGGCCTTTTATCTTCCCTGGAGTATTTTTACTGTGAGACAATCTATCTGTTCTAGTTGTTAATTGTAATTTTTCTGTTTCAAATTTTACAAGCCTACCTGCATTATCTGTCTCATAGAGGTAGTCAAACTCGCCAGTTTGATACCTAATATTAGGCTTTAATCGATTTTTCCTACCGTTTGTATACTGTTCTCCTTTTCGTACTAGAGTTATAACTTCACTTTCTCCAGCCAAACGATTACCCGTACCCTTAGAAATACTCTCCCCTGAAACACCCTCTACTTTACTATCCTTCACCGTGAATTTCTGATAGGCTTCCTTAATTGTCTGCTTTTCCATCACTACTTGGGGAAGGTTTGGTCCTCCTGCGAGGGAAACTTGTTCCACACTTATACGTTTAGGAATTTCTTTTTTACTTAGTTCTTCACCTATATTTTTTAACGTGGTTTTTCCTGATCTCGCTATGTCTGTTATTGTAGCTTGAACCTTCTGAACCTGCCTTTGCGCAAATTCCTTGCTGTAAGGGACGAACTTTGTTCCTCTCGCTACTTTATCTGCGACCTTTGCCGCCCCTGCCACACCGCCGATTCCGAGTGCCATCAACAGCCCGTTCTGGCGCTGTTCCTCGGTTAGCTGGTTGCCGAACATGTCTTTGCCGGTGACCGCTTCGCCAAGGCCGTTGGCTGCGAGGAGCCCGTATATCCCGTATTCGGTTTTCTGGAGGAGGCTAAAGCCTTTTGTCGATTTATAGGCATCGAGGGCATGGTTCGCTGCGTTGAGTCCTTTGGCGGTTTTGTATAGGGCGCTGCCGCCTTTGATGGCCCGGCCGGCCCAGCCGACGACGGGGATGAATCCAGCGGCGGCCATGGCGCCGGCGGCGATTCGTTCGGCATCGGACAGCTTGCGGCCGGTTACTGGATCGACTCCGGTTGAGGCCCTGATAGAATCATAATATCCCGTGAATTCCCCTGTAAAGGTTTTTGTCGTATCCCAGGCTTTTTCGTACCATGGGCGGTTTTCGAGTTCTTCCATTTCTTGTTCGATTTTCCGGGCTTCGGCCTGCTGCTTTTTGAAGGTCTGATAGTCTTTCATCTGACCGGCTACTTCATCCTTCACTTGATAGACGACACTATTCTTAAATGCCGATTGGTTAAAGGTCATCGGTGAAACGGTGCCGTCCTGTTTAGTGGCATCAAGTAAGGCGCGGAAGAGGCCAACGGCCACGTTTTCCTGCCCGATGGACACATCATATTCTTCGACCAATTGCCGGTCGACATTCTCGACCTTTGTCATGGTGTCATCCAGCGTGTGCCCGGCCAGCGTGATTTTTTCATTAAAGTCCTTTTGGTCGAACATATCAAGAGGCAGGATATCGTAAATGCTGTCGAGAACCCTTTGAAGATCGTTTGCTTGTTGATCGACAAGCGACTTCGCTTGGTTGATGCCGTTCGAGACTTCCCCATCTAAAAAGGGAATCTCGACCACCGTATTTCCGGAGAGGTCCGCCTCTTCCAGACTGGCCGGAATGCCTTCCAAAAAACTGATCTGGGTCGTGAATAGTTCCATCCAGGCGTCCGCCACCTCGATTTGCGCTTCATAGAAGCTTTTGATGGCGGCGGCACCGGCCCCTTGAAACTCGTTATCCAGGCCGACGATGCCCTGAAATTCTTTCTTCAGGGCTGCAACTTCATTCTTTAGTTCTTCATATTGCTTGGCGCGCGACTTGGTTGCGGCCGTCAATGTCTTGGCATCATATATCTTCATCGCTGATACCCATGTGAAGACGCTTGGGCGATGGCATCATCCTGTTCTTTTAATAAGTCAATGCTGGCACGGGTATCTTCCACGTTTTTCTGGACGATTTTGATATATTGCTCGAAGACCTTCTCCAGGTTTGTTTCCCGGTCGATCCATTTCGAGGTGAATTCCAATTTATTGCTGCCAAGCTCGCCTGCCGGCAAATTTCCAAGCGTGACTGTACCAAGTGCCGTCTTCACCTGATCGACTTGCTTCGTTACGGCAGGATGATTCAGTTTGATTGTCGTCATTAAAACAACCGCCTTTTTAAATCTGATATTTTACTTTCCAGCTGCTCAAATGCCTCTTCGCCTTTGCTCAAAAGGGAGTCGGCTTCATGGGCTATATTCCCCGCTATGCTCAGAAGCGTATTCTCGGCATTCAGCTTTGTAATCATGGCCTCGATTTTCCATTGGTAATCGTCATAATCGTCATGAATGATACTGAACATCACATTATAGGCATCATGACGGGCATCCTGAAATTGATCCGAACGGTTCCCTGTCCAGCTGCCACCTAGCTCAGGGTCATTTATTTTCCTAATCTCGTTCAGACACATGCTCTGCTCTTTTATAATATCGTTTTTCGCATTTTCTAATCGTTCAATTTTCACATGTAAATCAGCTTTTTTACTGGAGATAGCAGAGTGTATATTACTCAGAATATCTGCATATACCATGAAACTCACCTCAGAAACAGTATAATCCTACACAAAATGTCATATTTTCCTATTTAATATTATAAGGATTATAGTCCGAGAGTTAAATAGGGAGAAATATGCTATTTTGTCAGTTGAAAGAGAAGATTGGCATAAAAAAGTTCCTACATACCATATTCTTTATACCCGGCATTTTACCAATTTTAAACAAGTTAACAGAATGTCATCTTATTAGATTCTCTATAAAAATTTCCCATACTTCATTCAAATTGCCCTTGATTGTATCTGTGCAGCAAGTCATCCCGAACAAATTCCCTGCAAGTGGGAGATAAATGTGAACGCTCGGGATGAATCAAATCTCCAAAAGGCAAATCACCGACAAATTTAACTTCCCCTTCAAAATCCTGTCCGGATTCAGCATCAAAACCAATTACTTTCACAAAGCAAGTTTTGTGTCCGGTTTTCATAAAATCAATTACTGTTAACACATGATTATGTATATCATTCATCCTTTTTTCCTCCAAACAGAAATCATTAAGCAAAGATATTTTTTACTAGCATTAAATAAAGGAACTGATTAAAACAATCATGGCTTAGATAGCCAAGGTGTTAAAACATTGGAAATAGGCATCCTACTTTCCATGATTCGCTTATACTTCATTTTTTTCTTGGTACTTTGAGTTTTTTTCGTTTCCCAGCATGTTTATGATTTCACATTACTTCCATCGAAGGTCAGTCTGGCACCCCCCTCTTCTATATAGATTTATAACCTGCTATAATCTAAGGAATGGAGGTGTGAAAAAATGAAAGAAATCATCCAGATATTAGCTGAAATCGTCAATAATCTTCACGATTTCATCCTATTCTTTGTGAGTGACACATTAAATTCAAATGCAACGGACAAAGATTTGCATTTTTGGATAATGGGAATCATCGGTATCATCATATTTTTGTTCGTGTTAATTTTATCTAATTTAATTTCCCGGATGCGTTTTGGGATAACGATACTCTCTTTCCTTTATACCTTTACAGTCATGGTTGTTTTAGTATTTGCCATTGAAATACAGCAAGCCCTTACCAGCAGGGGGAATATGGAGTTTCAAGATGCGGCAGTAGGACTTTGGGGATTCATCGTATTTTTCTTGGTTTTTGCTGTACTATCATCCATTTTCCTTTTGGTGAAGAATTTTTTCAAGCAATCAAAATAAAGGTAACGATAGGTCACCTTGCTTGAAACATTCCAAATGGCCTTTTAATAACTTTAAATTCGGATTTTTGTATTGGCGGGAATGATAAAATCTCTGTAGCATCAACTTAAACCGGAAGGAAGGTTACAGAGAAGTAAATTTGATTCGGGGTAAGTAAGTATATACGATCAATTACTTCGATTCACTTTCATTGAATAAATCAATGCTAAACAGATTGAAAGAATCGTCGTCATTAATACGTTCCTGGTCATTTCCAGATATATCAGGACTATTTTCCCTGCGGCGGCGATTTACATCCCTTAATTCCGCTTCCAGAAATTCTGCTTGTTCGTGGGAAAGCTTGATCGTAATTTCATTATTTTGATCATCTGCAGCTTTCAAGAGGACATAACTATCCGCCGCATTACGTAAAGTCACATTGCTTACTGTTAAGTTCATGTTCGCGAGTTCATATCTTGCCTTCATAAAGTAAAAGGAACCTCCATCGGAAAATACCGGTTAAAATAATGTTTATTAAATATACTTTACTTCAAGATATCTAAATATACAAATTCTTTGTTTGAAAAAGCTTTGGTACCTAAAGAAATCTGCCTCCTTAAAGTGCTTCCCAAGACAAGAAATACGCCGCGTCTTGATAAAGATACAGTTGAAGTATCTTCACTATTCAGAAGTTCTGGAAACAATGGAGCAATTGAATGCGAATTCGTCCCTTTCTTAAATCTAAAATATGATATCCATGATTGAATTCAATTTCACTATAAACAAAGGGAACCCTTCACAAGCAGAAAGGTTCCCTTTGTTTATAGTTCTTTTTCAATCGCGCAAGTAATATGGTATGGACCCGTGCTTTCATTTGAAGTAATGACGGTTCTCAATCGATTTGCCGGATATACCGCAGAATTGAAACTTACACCCGGATCATACCCCATAAGATGATATTTGAAAATCCCGTCATTTTTTTTACGGATCCATAGACCATACCCATAGTATTCCCCTTCTTCTCCAGTAGCAATATGGGCTTCCAATAAGAGAGTGGTATATGCTTGATTCAGTAACTGATTGGAAAATAACCTCTCCCAAAACCTGAACATATCCGATGTTGTAATATACGCCCCTCCATCCGCACCGCCTTTGATCGGAAGGGAATAAACATTCGTTCTCCATGCTCCATTTTCTTCATCAATGTACCCTAATGCAGTATTTTTAGGAAGCTGGTCCATGGAAAAATAACCGGAATTTTTCATTTCACAAGGCAGAAAGATGTTCTTGTCGATATATTCCGAAAACTCGAGCCCGGTTAGTTCCTCAACAATCAATCCTAATAAAATATAGCCTGCATTATTGTAATGAAATCTTTCCCCGGGTTCGAACATCATCACATCATCTTGAAACATTGGGAGGAAATCTTTTAATCTTTTTATATGGTACATCGGATTTTTCTGCCAAAGCTCTTCAAAATCATCCATCACATCTTCATCAAAGTAATCAGGAATGCCCGAAGTGTGTGTTAAGAGATGATGAATGGTTACATTTTGATTAAAATTTGGAAACACGATCGGAAGACAGTCTTTAAGCTTTGAATCGAACCTAAGAGTCCCTTTTTGCATTAACTGGCAAATGGCTATCGACGTAAACAGTTTACACCCGGAAGCAATTCCGAACTTTGTTTCGGTCGTATTCATGATTTCATCCGCTCGATTGGAATAGCCATGTGCTGAGCTATGGATCAGGTCATCTCCCGCTTTCACACCGATTACACCCGAGAATTCAATTCCCTTGCATGTTTCTTCAATGATCCTGGATAAATCCATATGTTGAGTCGACATTTAGTTTTCCCCTTTGCCGTTAATATTTCATTACTGATGTGTTGGCCAAGGTGCTCGTTATGTTCTTGCAAAAAAACCCGCATCTTATGTGATGCGGGAAAACTTATCAGCTTCATTTATTTCCACCAAGTATCGTAAACATTAATGGCTTCATTGCGTTTATGTTCGGTTTTAGTATACCAACCTTCGATGATTTCAGCAGCTTCCGTTCTGATTTCCTTGCCTTCAAGGTAATCATCGATTTCATCGTAGCTAACGCCTAAAGCCGCTTCATCAGGAAGCAACGGTTTGTCATCTTCCAAATCGGCCGTTGGTATTTTCGTATAAAGACGCTCAGGTGCACCGACGAATTTCAGGATTTCTTTTCCCTGCCTTTTATTCAATCGGTATAATGGAAGGATATCCGCTGCGCCGTCACCATGTTTCGTAAAGAATCCTGTGATCGCTTCTGCTGCATGGTCCGTACCAAGCACGACGCCTTTATAAAGTCCGGCCAAATCATATTGTACCTTCATTCGCTCACGTGCTTTAACATTTCCCCTTAAGAAATTCGATAGCTTTTCAGAAACTGCTTCTTCCACAGCTTTTACTGATGCATCCACCGCTTCCTTGATGTTGACTGTAACCGTTTGGCTTGGCTTGATGAATTTTAAAGCAAGCTGCCTGTCATCCTCATCAGCCTGTACTCCATATGGCAAGCTTACAGCAACAAACTTATAGTCGCTGCCATTCTTTTCTTCATTCAATTCATTGACAGCGGTTTGGGCAATATACCCCGCCAGTGTTGAATCTTGCCCTCCAGATATTCCAAGTACAAAGCTTTTCAGAAACGTATTTTTCTTCATATACCCTTTTAATAAATCAACACTTTTCCTGAATTCGACTTCAGGATCGATCGTTGGTTGGACAAGTAATTTTTTTACGATTTCTTTTTGTAATGGACGCATTGGCAAAGCCCCGCTTTCTAATAAAATAGGATTGTCATTTCGTTAGCATTCTTTCTACATTGGCTTTTACTTCATCTATATTCCTCATTTTATTATCCCAACAATCCTGGCTTAGATCTACCGGGTATTCTTCAGGATTAAGTGCACGCAGGTACTCCGGCCATAATACTTGGAGATTTTTTTGCGTGAATGCCTTGATTTCATCTATGGTTGGCAATTCATAAATCAAATTTCCATCCTTGAAAATATCCACATGCAGGTCAACCGCATCGAAATCCGTGACGAATTTACTTAGGAAGGTATGGACAGGATGAAACATTTTTAATTTTTCCTGTTCCTGCGGCTTCTCATATTCCATCGCCAAATAATCACCTTCAGCATGATGGTTCACTTTATTGATGATGCGATATACTCGTTTTAAGCCAGGTGTCGTAACCTTTTCAGGGTTAGAAGAAATTTTGATGGTATCTCTCATATTCCCATCTTCGCCCTCTATTGAAACCATTTTATAAACGGCACCGAGCGCTGGCTGGTCATAAGCCGTAATCAATTTGGTTCCGATGCCCCAAATGTCAATTCTTGCTCCTTGTTGTTTCAGGTTGATGATCGTATATTCATCCAAGTCATTGGAAGCGACAATCTTCGCATCATGGAACCCTGCAGCATCAAGCATACGCCGTGCTTCTTTTGATAAGTAAGCTAAATCACCGCTGTCAAGACGGACGCCAATGAAGTTGATTTTATCGCCCAGTTCCTTGGCAACACGGATTGCATTCGGGATGCCAGAACGCAATGTATCATAAGTATCAACCAAGAATACACAGTCTTTATGGGAAACAGCATATTTATGAAAAGCGGTATATTCATCTTTATAAGCTTGGATCATGGAATGTGCATGAGTCCCTGAAACCGGAATACCGAACAGCTTTCCAGCACGTACATTACTAGTTGAATCAAAGCCAGCAATATAGGCCGCTCTCGCTCCCCAAATTGCAGCATCCATTTCTTGCGCCCGCCTTGAACCGAATTCAAGGGCAGATTCTTCACCGATTACCTGTTTGATGCGTGAAGCTTTTGTTGCCACGAGTGTGTGATAGTTCACAATGTTAAGCAGCGCAGTTTCAATGAGTTGAGCTTCACCGAGCGGTGCCTCCACCCGTAAAATCGGTTCATTGCCGAAGACAAGCTCTCCCTCTTTCATGCAGCGGATTTCTCCCGTGAAACGAATGTTCTTCAAATAATCCAAAAATTCTTCTTCATAATGCAGATCATTTTTTAAATAGTCGATATCACTTTCCGAGAAGGAAAAGTTTTGAAGGTAATGGACAATTTTTTCAAGTCCTGCAAAAATCGCATATCCGCTGTTAAATGGAAGCTTTCTGAAAAATATTTCGAAAACTGCCTTTCGGTTATGTGTTTTGTCCTGCCAATAAGTTTGGGCCATATTGATTTGGTAAAGGTCAGTGTGTAATGCGTAACTGTCGTCGTTGTATTTTTTTTCCATGGATAGTTCCTCCCAAAAGAGAAGCATTCGCTTCCCTTCTATTCTGTTGCTTGAATGGATATTATAGAATGGTTGCTCCAAGAGATCCTTTAAAATGTCCAAGCGCCCAATGGTGACCGGCATCATTGAACGAGGCCACTGCATTTTCATATACAAAGATATTATAGCCTAGATTATAAGCGTCGATTGCCGTATGCAAAATACAGATATCTGTACAAACCCCGACTAAATATACATCGGTGATGTGACGTGCCCGCAGGCGGATATCAAGGTCCGTTCCTGCAAAGGCCGAATAACGTGTTTTATCTATATAATGAACATTCTTTTGATTTTTATTAGTTTCATATTCCTCTTTTAACGCCCCGTATAGGTCTCTACCCATTGTACCCCTAATATTATGCGGTGGAAACAAATTCGATTCGGGATGTAAGCGGTCTCCTTCTTCATGTAAATCAATCGCGAATACCGTAAATTCGCCATGTTTGATAAAATCTCTGGTTATATTGACTAATTCCTTCTCGATATCCTGACCTGGCTTCCCGCAGGTCAATGAACCCCCGTCCGCCACGAAGTCATACGTATAATCTATATTGATCAATGCCTTTTTCCCCATATCTTCCATTCCCCCTCAATAGTAAATAGAGTCCATGACAACCTCTGCATTAAATCGGTAAAGCTGTGAAGGCCGATACGAATTCCGTTTCGTTTTCTTCTGCATTCCCTTTTCATCCAACACTTTCTCCAAAAACGGGAGCTTCGGGGCTTTTGCATAAAAGAGTGAGTCTGCACTGATTTTTGCATCATCTCTGGCTGTCAGCAAAACCCGTTGCAGCTCAGAAAGTGTAAATTCATCCGGCAGGAAATTTTGGGCTATCGTCGTTTGCACCATTTCTTTTTTCATTAAATTCATCGCATCGTTAATAATTGTATAATGATCGAATGCAAGATCTAATTGTAAGGCTTCCTGAATCGTGAACAATTCAACCTCGGCTGCGTCGTCATTCGCTTTTCTTTGATGAAGAAACTCTTCCTGGACAATGGCATAAAAAGCATTGGAAATGATCCAGCCCCTGGGATCGCGTCCTGGCCGGTCATAAACCCCGAAATGCTTGACATGGAATCCAGCTACGCCCGTTTCTTCTTTCAATTCTCGTTTGGCTGCTTCATAGGCAGTCTCTCCAGCATTGACAAAGCCTCCAGGTAAAGCCCATTTATCTCCTTCTACATTGGGGCTTCCTTCCTTATCTTTTGTGGCACGTTTGATTAATAATAGCTTCAAAAACATTTCAGGTGGGGCTTTCTCTGCTGTTTTCTTCGTAGTAATCGTAAAGATCGCAATATCTGCTGTGTATCCATCTGGTGTAATATATTTCTTTTTTTCCTGCTGAGCCATGGCAACTCTCACTTTCTTTCACTAAGTATGGAATTCAAGTAATTAGTAAATCATTAATTACTAATTATAGTACTCTTCCTTGTGTGATTTAGCAACTCTAAATCAGAAAAATTTTCTAATTATTTAAATAATCATTTATTTTATCACATGAAAACAAGCCCAGTCATGATGACCGGGCTTGTTTATTGAATTCTTTAAACGGGATAGACCCCATGTTTACGATCGGTAAAAGTCAATTGCTTACTGCTATACGCTTCAAAGCGGGCGCTCAATTCATCACGCAGGTCATTTGGCTGGATGATGCCATCAACAATCATCTCGGAAGCTAAGCGGTAAATATCGATGTCTTCATTATACTCATTGCGCTTCTGTTCGATGAATTTAGGGCGCTCTTCTGGTTCCATTGCATTGATTTTATTGGCATAGACTGCATTGACCGCAGCTTCTGCCCCCATGACCGCTATCAATGCCGTCGGTAAGGCCAGAACGCAGTCCGGTTCAAAAGCTGGACCGGCCATCGCGTATAGTCCAGCGCCATAAGCCTTTCGGACAATGACAGAAATCTTGGGAACCGTTGCTTCACTCATGGCCGAAATCATTTTCGCACCATGGCGAATGATTCCTGCCCGTTCGACCTTCGTCCCAATCATGAATCCTGGAATATCCACCAGGAACAACAACGGTATATGGAAAGCATCACATAAATTGATGAACTTGGCTGCCTTATCAGCTGAATCATGGAACAGGACGCCGCCTTTGACACGCGGCTGATTGGCTATGATCCCTATCGTTTGTCCATTTAGCCTTGCAAGCCCAGTGATTAATTCAGGGGCAAATAGCTTCTTGATTTCACAAAACGATTGCCTGTCTATAATCCTATCGATCAGGTCATACATATTGAAGGCTGCATTCTGATTTTTAGGAATCAGGTCTTCCAACGTTTTTTCGAAATCCGCAGGCAGCTCAGGTTTTACGCTTTTCGGCTTTTCTTGATAATTTCCTGGAAAATAGCTTAAGTACCTGCGTGCAAACGCGATCGATTCTTCTTCTGACTTGACAAGCACATCCCCGCATCCTGAAACGGAACAATGCATTTTCGCCCCGCCCATTTCCTCTTCACTCACCTTTTCTCCTATGACCATTTCTGCCATTCTCGGTGAACCTAAATACATGGATGCATTGCCATCAACCATTACGACGATATCACAAAAGGCTGGGATATATGCCCCGCCGGCTGCAGACGGACCGAACAAAAGACAAATTTGCGGGACTTTTCCTGATAACTTAACTTGGTTGTAAAAGATGCGACCCGCTCCGCGGCGTCCCGGAAACATTTCTACTTGATCTGTAATTCGTGCCCCGGCAGAATCGACTAAATAAAGAAGGGGCAGCTGTAATTTCTCAGCTGTTTCCTGAATGCGAATGATTTTCTCGACGGTTCTTGCTCCCCAGGAACCAGCTTTAACAGTCGAATCATTGGCCATGACACAGACCCTCTGACCATTGATTTTCCCGATGCCTGTAACCACGCCGTCGGCAGGCAGACCATCACTGGCACAATTAGCAAAGAAAGCGTCCTCTATTTCAACCCCTTCATCGAAAAGCAGCTCGAGCCGTTCACGTACGAAAAGCTTTCCTTTTTCAGCGTTTTTTTGATGATATTTTTCTAAACCGCCTTTTTTAATCGTCTCAACCGTTTCGGTTAGTTTATCCGTCGTTACCATCCCTGTTCCTCCTTCAATTGAAATCATTGCCCCTTAAATACCGGTTTGCGCTTTTCCTTGAATGCTGACAGACCCTCCAGTCGGTCACGGGTTTTTAAAGTTGTCTGATAGCAGTCTTTTTCAATTTGCAAGCCTGATTTCAAGTCAGTCTCAGCCCCTTGATTGATCGCCGCTTTTGCAGCCCGGAGTGCCAATGGGGCATTGACCGCAATTTCCTTAGCCAATTTTTTCGCTTCCTCAAGTAAATGTTGGGGTGAATATACATGACTGATGATTTTCAAGGCATGTGCCGTTTTTGCATCCAGTCTCCTAGCCGTATAAATCAGTTCTTTCGCTGTCGGCATTCCGACTATCCGCGGCAGTCGCTGTGTACCGCCGGCGCCTGGGATGATGCCTAACGATGTTTCTGTCAGTCCCACCTTCGCCGTTTCCGATGCGATGCGTATGTCACAAGCTAATGCCAACTCCAGCCCTCCGCCAAAAGCCGAACCGTTAATCGCGGCGATGACCGGAACTGGAAGGTTTTCTACAGCCGTAATCGTATCTCCAATCAACTTGACTGTCTCCCTGACTTTATCATCATTCATACCTGCTCGTTCCTTAAGATCCGCACCTGCACAAAACGCCTTTTCACCTGCTCCCGTTATAATGACTGTTCGTAAATTGGAATCACTTTTCAATTCCTCCAGCCCTTCAACCAAGCAATGAAGCAATTCCGTGGATAAGGCATTAGCAGCATCAGGCCGATTCAACGTCACGAGGGCAATTCCCTTTTCCTCAGTACTTATTTCAACTAATGAAGTCATACATTCACCTCGATTTCTCTTATTGTGCGTTATAAACAGCCATCTGATGGCTAGGCAGTGGTTTTTCCAAAAGACCTTGCATCAATGCCGCAGCCTTCATTAGTTTTTCTGGATCGATACCCGTGTGAATTCCCATTTTATGTAGCATATGAACCAGGTCATCCGTAGCCACGTTTCCGCTCGCACCTGGTGCATACGGGCATCCTCCTAAACCTCCGAGCGAAGAGTCGAAAGTGTCCACACCATAATTAAGTGATTCAAGAACATTTGCGAGTGCCATTCCCCTTGTATCATGAAAATGGAGGGCAATCCGGCTTATATCATATCTTTTTACAGCCTGTTCAAGGAACAGTGCAACCTGTCTTGGAGAAGCGACCCCAATGGTATCACCCAATGAGACTTCATTGATTCCATATTCAAAAAGTTGATCACAAACACGGAAAACCTGTTCGATCGGAACCTCCCCTTCATAAGGACAGCCGAAAACGGTTGAAATATAGCCCCTAACCGTTTTCCCGCTGTTAGCTGCTGTCCCGATGACATCCTTCATTATTGGAAAGGTATCGGAAATCGACTTATTGATATTTTTAAGATTATGCGTTTCACTGGAAGACATGAACACGGAAATTTCATCGATATTGGCTTCAAGAGCCGACTCAAGTCCCCTTTGATTAGGTACAAGGGCCGCATAAGTAATACCGGGATTGCGCTTTATTCCCTTAGCCACCAGGGCAGCATCACTCAATTGGGGAATCCACTTTGGATGGACAAAAGAAGTCACTTCTATATAAGATAATCCCGTATCAGAGAGCTGATCGATCCATTCCATTTTGCTTTGTGCAGGTATCAGGACCTTTTCATTTTGCAACCCGTCGCGCGGACCCACTTCCTTGATTGTCACATTTTCAGGCCAATTCATCTTACCCCTCCGTCCCTTTATTCAATGACGGCCAAAACGTCACCCTCATTTACGAAATCCCCTTCATTCACTTTAAGTTCTTTAATGGTGCCAGCTTCCTCGGCTGCAATGGGGATTTCCATTTTCATCGATTCCAAGATTATGATATCCTGTCCGTCGGATACACTTTGCCCTTCGTTCGCCACGATTTTCCAAACGCTTCCTGCCATGCTTGCCTTTAATTCTGCCATCTTACATTCCTCCTGATCATTATGTTTTAAAATATGCGTTATACAGTCAATTTTTTTATATATTTTGCAATGAAATCCGTAGTCGTATCTCCTTGGGAAAAAGCTTCATGAGAAATGATTTCCATCAGCAAAGGAAGGTTTGTTTTAATTCCTTCTATTTTATAGCTTGCGAGCGCTTCTCTTAATCTCTCGATCGCATTATCCCTTGAATCGCCGCTCACCACCAATTTGGCGATCATCGGATCATAAAAGTGGGATACGACCGAAGTTCCATGGACAGCCAATTCATGACGGATCCCTTCACCTTCCGGAAGTTCCATGCTTGTGATTTTCCCTGGTGCTGGATAAAAGGTTTTCGGATCTTCAGCATATATGCGCACTTCAATGGAGTGTCCATCCTGTTTAATCTCACTTTGCGTAAATTCCAATTTGTTGCCAGATGCAATTTTAATTTGCTGTTCAACCAAATCCAGCCCAGTAATTTCTTCGGTGACAGGATGCTCCACCTGAAGGCGTGTATTCATTTCCAGGAAATAAAAATTTTTATTTGCATCAACTAAAAATTCGAGGGTGCCCGCATTGCTATAACCGATGGATTTTACCGCTTTCACTGCAGCCGTTCCCATCCTGTTTCTTGTTTCTTCGTCAAGGAAAGATGAGGGAGCCTCTTCCACGACCTTCTGGTGGCGCCTTTGAACGGAGCATTCCCTTTCCCATAAGTAAACAGCATTCCCAAAGGAATCCGCCAATACCTGAATTTCGATATGACGAGGCTTCTCAATCAATTTTTCTATGAACATATCTCCATTGCCAAAAAACAATTGGGCACGTTTTTGATTCCCCTCGAAGGCCTTGGTCAGTTCATCCTCATTAGCAACCGCCTGCATGCCGATTCCCCCGCCGCCTGCTGCTGCTTTTAACATGACTGGGTAGCCAATTTTGTCAGCAACGGCTGCCGCTTCCGCACTATCAATTAACGGACGTGAAAATCCAGGCACCAACGGAAGTCCCGCTTGCTCCATCTTTTTCCTCGCCTCGACTTTATTGCCCATCTGTTGGATGATCTCTGGTTTGGGACCAATGAATATCAAGCCGGCTTCTTCGCATGAACGTGCGAAATCTGCATTTTCACTAAGAAATCCATATCCAGGATGAATGGCCTCCACTCCGGTTTCCTTAGCTATTTCCAAAATCTTATTGACGTTTAAATAGCTTTCCTGTACTCTCGGGCCACCCAGTAAATATGCCTCATCCGCCAAACCCACAAATGGCGAATCCGAATCTGCTTCCGAATGGACAGCGACAGTATGTATCCCCAGCTTCCTGCATGTACGTATAATGCGTGATGCTATTTCTCCCCTGTTTGCGATAAGAATTTTTCGAATCATTCGATAACCTCCTTATTTAGTGCGTTCCGATAGTAGGTCAAGAGTTTGTTGCCGAAGCTTATACTTTTGGATTTTTCCGGATGCAGTCATTGGATAAGCATCGGTAAATTGAATGTACCGGGGAATTTTATGAAAAGATATTTTCCCTTTGCAATACTCTATCAATTCTTTCTCCGTCAGTGTTTCTCCTGCTTTCAAAATGATCCATGCCGCTACCTCTTCCCCGTACTTCTGATCTGGAACGCCGAGTACCTGGACATCGACAATTGCAGGATGTTGATAGAGGAATTCTTCAATCTCACGGGGGTAAATATTTTCCCCTCCGCGAATGATCATATCTTTCAGCCGGCCTGTAATCTTGCAATAACCCCTTTCATCCATCACCGCCAAATCTCCCGTATGAAGCCAGCCTTCCCGGTCAATCGCCTGCTCAGTGGCTTCAGGGTTATTATAATATCCCTTCATTACATGGTATCCCCTTGAACAGAGCTCTCCCTGTTTGCCCCGCTGGACTTCTTCCCCAGTAGCTGGATCGACAATTTTCACTTCCACTTTCGGCAAAGCCCTTCCCACTGAGGAAACACGAAGTTCGATTGGATCGTCCGTTCTTGTCATCGTAATTCCTGGAGAAGATTCCGTTTGACCATAAGTGATCGTGATTTCCGAGATGCCCATCTTATTCACCACGCTTTTCATGACTTCGGTCGGACATGTGGATCCTGCCATGATACCAGTCCGTAGCGAACGTAAATCGTATTGGTCAAAGTCTTCGAGATTAAGTTCAGCAATGAACATCGTCGGTACACCATGAAGCCCCGTACATTTTTCGGCTTCAACTGTCTGAAGGACAACGCGTGGATTAAA
This sequence comes from Peribacillus sp. Aquil_B1, assembly GCF_022603275.1. NCBI lineage: Bacteria > Bacillati > Bacillota > Bacilli > Caryophanales > Bacillaceae > Peribacillus > Peribacillus sp. Aquil_B1. The sequence continues at coordinate 2,182,112 of NZ_JAKXEE010000001.1, forward strand.
TTCCACGATCGGCACCATTGTTGCCCCTACAGAAACAGAGGCCATCGTGCCAAGGGAACAGCCGAAACAATGAAAAAACGGTACCGGGATGCAAAGCCTGTCAGCTTCGGTAAGCTTCATGCACTCCGCGACATTCAATCCGTTATTGACCAAGTTGGAATGAGTCAGCATCACTCCTTTTGGAAATCCTGTCGTCCCTGATGTATATTGCATATTAATCACATCACCGGGAGCCAACTCCTCCATTCTCATGTCCAGCAATTCCTCCGAAACGGATTCGCTCCCGCTAATGACTTCATCCCACGAAAACGTTCCGGGATAACGCTTTTCACCTAAAACGATGATATTTTTCAGTTTTGGCAGTTTCTCAGATTGTAATTTTCCTGGTTCTGCATTTTTCAATTCAGGAACGATTTCGTACAGCGTATCTATATATGAATGATCCTTATATTGTTCCATCAGGATGATCGTCGTGGAATCGGATTGTTTGAGCAGGTATTCCAGTTCACTTGTGCGGTAATTAGTATTGACCGTTACCAGGACTCCGCCCATTTTCGCGGTCGAAAATTGGGATATAAGCCATTCCGGTTTATTGGATGCCCAAATGGCGATATGTTCCCCTTTATTAATATCTAGTGACATGAACCCCCTGGCCGCCTTTCGGCAAATCTTTTCAAATTCGCGATAGGAATGGCGCAGGCCTAGTTCATGGTATACAACCGCTTCATTATCACCATATTGTTCCGCTGTCCTTTCAAGCAGTTTCCCGATAGTAACATCTAGCAAATCAGACATCAAACTCCTCCTAATCAAATAAAAGTAAGAATGGACGCGTTTTGCTGTATAGATAACATCTGCTTTTCACCAAAATGAACCAAAGCATCATCGTTCATTTTACGTTCCATAAAGATTAACAGCCTAATTGTCTGGCGATAACGAGTCTTTGAATTTCGGATGTGCCTTCACCAATCTCCAATAACTTGGCATCTCTTAAATAGCGCTCCACCTCATATTCGCGCATGTAACCAGATCCGCCGTGTATTTGAATCGCTTGATTGCTGGCCCTGAACGCGGTTTCACTTGCAAAAAGCTTGGCGTATGCCGCTTCCTTTGCAAAAGGTTTTTTATTGTCTTTTAACCATGCAGCCTTATATACCATATTCCTCGCCAATTCAATTTCCATCGCCATGTCTGCCAGCTTGAATTGAATGGCCTGGAAGTTTGATATCGATTTACCGAATTGAATGCGCTCTTTTGAAAAAGCTAAAGCTTTATCAAAGGCAGCCTGAGCGATACCGACGGCCAAAGCTGCAATGGAAATCCTACCTCCATCAAGCGTGAATAAGAATTGTTTGAACCCTTTGTCCGGATCTCCCAATAAATTTTCCTTTGGCACCCGGACATTATCCAGAATGATTTCACAAGTATTGGAAGCTCGAACGCCCATTTTTTCATAATTGCTATTGATCGTAAGCCCTTGGGTATCGGTTGGCACGATGAATGCCGAAATGATATTCTTGCCCTTGGAATCTTTGCCCGATACAGCTGTGACGGTAACCGTCCTTGAATAGCTGGCATTTGTAATCCAAGTTTTCTCGCCATTGATCACATACTCATCACCTTCCAACACGGCAGTGGTTCTAGTGCCGCCAGCATCGGAACCCGCATTAGGCTCTGTCAACCCGAAAGCTGCCAGAGTCTCACCGGTCGTGATTGGAACCAGGTATTTTTGCTTCTGTTCTTCGGTTCCAAAATAGTAAATTGGACTTGCCCCGAGCGAAACGGCTGCTGCATAACTTAAACCGGTTCCCCCGCATGCCTTCCCAACCTCTTCAACTGCAATGGCATACGAAATCGTATCTCCGCCCGAACCGCCATATTCATCAGGAAACGGAATCCCAAGCAATCCGAGTTTCCCCATTTTTTTAAATACATCCTCCGCAAACATGGACTTTGCATCCAACTCAATCGCAATGGGTTTAATTTCCTTTTCGGCAAATTCCCTAACCATTTCCTTAATCATTTGCTGTTCTTTTGTAAGTGAAAAATCCATATATTCATTCCCCTTTCTATTGAGACCGACTAGTTGGTCTGTGCAAATCAAGTTTATTGTTTAATCCACAACAACTTTGTTCTTCAGTAAAAATGGCTGGGTGATTTCCGCTTCTTTTTGTTTATCTATCAATAGGGCATTCAGAATTAAATCCACGTAAATATCACCGATTTCATCAATCGTTTTTCCACCGTCCCTTTTGTACCATTTGTAGGACCAGTTCACCATGCCAAGAATTGACATTCCGGTAATTTCCACTGGCAATTCGCTGCGGAATACCCCCTTGTCAATACCTTCTTTGATAACGGAAAATATGATTTCTTTATACATTTGACGCTTGTTTTTGATTGCTTTAACATAGGGCGGTTTTAAGTAAATGCTTTCTTGATAGAAAACTGAGATGTGTGGTTTATAGAGGTCAAAAACTTTAACAAATGATTGAATGATCTTTTGCATTTTTTCTGTTGGATGGGTACTTTCTGAGATGGCTTCCTGTGCTTTTGTTAAAACATATGAAATAAAGTAATCATGGATGACAAATAAAAGTTCATCTTTGGAAGAGAAATGGTGATAAAAACCACCCTTGCTAGTTCCGCAAGCCTTAACGATTTCGTTAACGGAGACACCATGAAAACCATGCTGATCGAAGAGCGTCAACGATGTTTCAATTATTTTTTCTTTTAACTCCGTAAGACTGCACCTCCTTCTTGTATCCGCTTACATTTAACAACATAAAGAGATGTGGTTATGTAGTTAACTGGATTTATTTAGATTTTACCAAATATTTAAAAATTGTCAATTTTTAATTATCTACAAAAAAACAGCCCTCATAATCAAGAGCTGTCACTTACTTTATTTAATAATGCATGTGATACATATTGTCATTCACTGCCCTTGACCGGTTTAACCTGTGCTTTTACAAGCTGCCATCCATTGTCATACTTCCATACTGATTTGATCTTCAAAATCGGAGCACGTCCATCGGACCCTTTTACGTTTTGGACTCCCATAAGTCCTTTTCCTTTTCCAAAAACGCTCTTGGGGTCCAGTGAAGAGTATGGATCAACCAAAAGCTCTGTCGGTTCATTTAGTTTTCCATTTCGATAAATGCCCAATTCATCATACACTTGTTTTCTGGAACTAACATCTATCACCACAGGCTTTTGACCTTCGATAATGATTTCCGCTTTGTATCCGTCAAGAAATTGTGCGATTACTGGGACGGATGGAGGGACTTCCAGTTCCTTCACTTTTCCGTCCTTAAACGCATAGGCGTAACTGGATATCAACCGCTCTCTGCCTTCTTTCAAAACCGTGACCAATACATCCTGGACTCCATCATTATTCAAGTCGGCCACCTTTAGATCTGGAGTATACCCAGCTTCAAGCGGGACGCTGATTGTACGGCGATTGCTTTCCACACTTAACTCAATTTTCTTCAGAAACTTGCTTCCTTCCTCAAATGGCAGTCCCTGAACCTGGATGATGTCTATTTTCTGGTCACCTGTTACATCTCTTTTTGTTGATATATATGTGCCATCTACCTGAAAATTTTTATCATGCGCTTCAACCGCTTGATAGCTCAAAAATAGTGAGATGACTAAAACCGCATATTTTAGCAGATCTAACTTTTTCATAGTGATAACCTCTCTTTTCAAAGATGACTAATTTGACATTTGCCGCCGCTTGAACTTTCGACGCTGATCTTTCATGAAGATGGACCAGAAATAATAGAACCCTGGCACTAATATCGCAAAGCCCACGATATATGTGGCAAACACGGCCCGGAATGAGGTTGGATCGGTAAATCCTGAAAGAATCGTGACATTTGGATAGATGATATAAGGTAAATGTGCGATACCATAAACATAACTGCCGATTAAATACTGAATGATAATCGCTATTACAGCGATTCGAGGCATTCCTTTTACCTCTTGCTTAGAAAAATAGGGTAAGTACAGTGCTATCCCGCTAACGATGAAAAAAATGAGCGAGATGAATAATAATGCAGAGTTTTTCATCATTCCTTGGTAAATCCAATTCGCTTCGTTTCTTAACGTAAGCATAACCAACAGAGCCATGACTAACATAAGCGGGCCCGTTATCATCGCATCCCTGCGATATATTTTGTATGCTTTCATTTCATCGGCCTGTTTTGAGTAATCGGATAGGAGCAAAGATGATAAAAAAAGGGTGCTCATAATTCCGAACCCCACAAATGCATACTCATTTGGACTCGTGAAAAGTTTAGATAGATTCAATTCTTCATTTCCTCTCACGCCTTCGACAAATCCAAGGTGGGTGATTGGCAATACGCTGATTAATAGCCCGGGTATGATCAACCCCGTCAATCCTGAAATATACGTTAACGCTTTTTCATATTTGTCTACGCTATGAGAGAAAACCAAGAAAGCACTCCTAATACATAGCAGGACAAGTATCAGGCTCGCGGGTACGATCAAGGCTACCCCTATCGGGAAAACAGCACCTGGAAATAAACTGTAAATCGCAATCACAAGACCAACGACAAAAGTATTGGTCACTTCCCAAGTTGGTGATAAATAGCTATTTGCGATTTTGGTAGCATTCGTTTCTTCCTTTTTAATGTAAGTCATTGCCCAGAAGCCAGCGCCAAAATCCATAGAGGCCATGATGGCATAAAGAAAAATAAACCCCCAGACCAGTGTTATTGCAAGAAGAGCATCACTCATTCGCCTTCCCCCCTTTTATGAATTCGAATCGAAAAGCCTTACATCTTTCTGTTCGGCTTTATATATATCATCCATCACGGAATGACGTTTGAAATAATACAAAAGTGTAAACACGACCGAAACGCATAAAATGATATATACAATAATGAACATCGTGAATAAAAATCCAAGGTTTTCGTACGAAGTGACTGAATCCTCCGTGGTCAGCATCCTATATATCGTCCATGGCTGTCTGCCTGTACAAGCAAAAATCCAACCGCATTCAATTGAAATCACCGAAAGCGGTCCTGACGCAACAAACAGCCAAAGAATCCATTTCGGATATGTCTCCTTTTTCAGCCATTTATTCCATACTAATGCAAACAGTGCTAAGGCGATTAAGCCGGAACCGATGATGACCATGGCGTTGAATAAGATATGGACATAAAGCGGGGGCCAATACTCTTCTGGAAAATCGTTCAAGCCGGTCACTACCGTATCAAAGCTATTACCGGATAGAAAGCTTAATAACCATGGGAATTCAATCCCATACTTCACTTCCTGGGCTTCCCTATCGGTATAACCAAACAAGGTAAGTCCGGCATGGTCCTTTGTTTCAAACAACCCTTCTGCAGCCGCCAGTTTCTCCGGCTGTTCCCTATATAAATGCTGTGTAGTCGCATGACCGTTCAATGCCGTCAAAAAAGAAAAAACTAAACCCAATACAATACTGAGCCTCAGTGCTTTTTGGTGAAAATTAAATTCAGCAGTGCCATATTTATTTTTCAGCATCTTATAGGCTGCAACGGACGCTACGACAAAAGCGCCTGTAGTATAAGCAGTCAGGGCTGTATGTCCTGCCGTCACCAAGAAACTTGGATTGAAAAATGCCGCCCAAGGATCGACATCGACGATCTCCCCATTTTCAAACCGAAACCCCGCCGGTGTCCCCTCAAAAGCATGGACATTCGAAATCAATACAGCCGAAGCCAATGCTCCGAATGCAACAAAGAATAAACTGACGATTCGGGCCCATGGCTTAATTTTTTCAGCAGCATACACGTAGATTGACATGAACAGCGCTTCAACCATGAATGCATATATCTCGATCTGGAATGGAAGCGCCATGACACGTCCAATCACTTCCATGAACCCAGGCCATAATAGTGACAGCTGCACACCAGCAATCGTCCCAGTCGGAATGCCGACCCCAAGTAAAACTCCTAATGTTTTCGTCCAGCGTTTAGCCATGACGACATACTGTAAATCCTTTGTCCTTTGATACATCAATTCCGCTGCCAACATCATCATCGGCAACCCGACGCCAATCGTTGCAAATATGATATGTACAGCCATATTCGTCCCGAACATCGCACGGGCCATTTGTATATGATCCATACTGTCTTCCTTTCTAACGTTTGTCTCTTGGTAGTATCTCCTCTGTAAAGGAAAATATTTAATAATATTCCACAAACTAAGTTTTCATAGGTTTTAACAGAAGGTCAGCATTCACTTAATGATGTTTTTTGTTAATGGTTTATTTAATATTCTATCGAGGTTATTTTTGATATATATATTGAGTGGATTTCTTACCATGTCCTAAAAATTTTACTATCCACTAACATGACAAATTATTGAAGATCCTTCATAAATGGTCACCCCATAGGAATAAGATAGCGTAAATCCCATATAGAAGGTGTAACAAGAGAGGAGAAAAACACTTTGTCCCTTTTCAAAGATCCGTTATCACCCGAGCAAATGCTTGCTGTTATCAGAAATGGCCTTGGGCCTTCTCCAATCCCCAAAAAAATCATTATCATTGGTGCCGGCATGTCTGGGTTGGTTGCAGCATCGCTTTTAAAACAAGCGGGGCACGAAGTAACGATATTGGAAGCAACCGGGCGGGTCGGAGGGCGTGTTTTGACCATACGGGAACCATTTTCAGAAGGTTCCTACCTTGAAGCCGGTGCCATGCGCATTCCGAATTATCATTATTTAGTTGCGGAATACATCAAGAAGTATGGTTTACGAGTCAACACCTTTGTGAATGCGACTCCTAATGACCCCATTTATGCCAATGGAATCAAGACGACCGCTGCCATATATCAACGAAACCCGGATATACTGAGGTACCCTGTAGCTCCCCATGAAAGGGGTAAAACAGCTGAAGAATTACTCAACATGGCAATTAAGCCTGTGACTGACTTCATCATTCAAAACCCACGTAGAAATTGGGAAATAGTCATTAAAGAGTTTGATAAATACTCCATGAGCTTCTTTTTGCAGTACAATCCAGTCGGAATCAGCCTTTCGACAGGGGCGATTGAAAGCATCAAAGTCCTGATGGGTTTAGAAGGATTCCCGGAACTTTCTTTTCCGGCCATACTTCGGGAGCTTATGCCGCTCTTTAATCCAGACGTGAATTTTTTTGCAATCGAAGGTGGAAACGACCGGCTTCCATATGCTTTTCTACCGGAATTGAAGGAAAATCTTAACTTCCGATATGAAGTGACAAAGATCATCCAACATGATAATCAAGTCACCATCCATTCCAAACATACTCAAAGCCAAAACCCCTTAACGGTTACCGGTGACCTTGCCATCGTGACGATTCCTCTTCAATTGCTGCAATTTATGGATATTGAACCCCGGAATTCCTTTTCTCATAATAAGTGGAAGGCAATAAGGGAACTTCATTATGCCGCTTCCACAAAAATTGGTCTTCAGTTCACGCATAGGTTTTGGGAAAAGGAAGGTATCTTCGGCGGTAAATTGACGACCGATTTACCTATAAGATTTTCTTATTACCCCAGCCAAACGAGTAACCAGAGTGAATCCGGTCTCATCTTAGCAAGTTACACATGGGAAGATGATGCCACTTTATGGGATATACTTCCTGAAAATGATCGTTTACAACACGCATTGAAAAATTTAGCAACGGTCCATGGAAAACAAGTATATGATCATTTTTTATCAGGAGCTTCTTATAGCTGGACACTGAATCAGTATGCATACGGCGCTTTCTCCATGTTTAAACCTGGTCAGGAGACGGACTTGTTTCCATACATCCCAACTCCTGAAGGAAGGGTCCACTTCGCTGGTGAGCATACATCAACCGTACCTGCTTGGATTGAAGGAGCCATTCAATCCGGCATCAGGGTTGCACATGAAGTGACGAATCTGCCAAGAACGTTCGGTGCGCCTTGAATGGACCTTTTCTTTGAATAATAAATGATCGATAATTTAAGTCCATTGACAAAAAAACCTTCCCATTTGGAAGGTTTTTTCACTTATGATCATTCACTTTATCCCTCCTTTTGAACCGAAGTCTACGATCCTTATGTCCACTTCATAATTAATATCAGCTTTACTGAAAACTTCGTCCCATTTCTGCTTATTTTTCTCCCAATACTTTGGATGCTGATTTTGCACATAACGATATAATCCTGCTACCCCTGTTTTATAATCATGCTGTAATTTGTATACGATTTTCTCGACATCTTTCTTCACTTCATCCTCAGCAACACGCTCAACATCTTTTAGATAGCCTTCCTTAAATGAGTTTTCCTTACCATACCAATCTTCCGAAAGTCTTCCTGTGTAACCGACCTGAATATTGATCGTCAAATGATCACCGTTCAATTCCGTCGTGATTTTCCTCCTTATCCTATTGATCACTTCAACACTTAAAGGCTCACCGTGTTGGACGGCTTCAATTATTCCGCCCTTTACCTCTCCGTTTAACCAATTTAATGCAGCTATATCTTCGTCATTCATGACCCCGACCAACTTTGAATTGTTGATCACCCCTGCACCCTCCAAAATTAATTTCCCACCCCTAATATCAACGGCCTGAATGGCAAAGCTTCCATCTGACTGCAAATTTGAGGATGCTTTGCCTAGTGTTAAAGGCGGAAGTATCTTATTCGTTCTGTTCTCATTATCTTTCAATTCATAGATTACATTCGAGGGGATTTCCCCATCTTCGGATCGTCCCAATATTTCTTTCGTCGGTCTCTTTGTTAAATAAACATGACAGCTTCTCCTTGTATTATTATCACGTATCGACTGGTTAATGATCGCTTCCATCGGGAATTTCTTTAATACATCTTCATTAATAAGGATGATACGCTGATGATTGGTTAAAACCGTATTGGTTATGAGTAACGAGTCCCTTATTGCTTCATGCAGCGTTTTAGCACTGACGGAAACATTTTTATATTTTAATTGAGCTTGATTTTCCTGAACACTATTTCCTGGAGGCACCAGAATTTGCTGAGTTAACATGATTTCGTCTTTCTTTTTGCTTTTATCGATTCCCACTCCAACGACAAGCGATAATTCTTCTATATTTACACTGTCCCAACAGCCTGTAAGTAAAGGAATAAGCAAAATCAACCATAATCTTTTCATCCGCTTCTTCTACTCCTTTTCACTTGAACGATTACGAATGTGATAATGGGCAAGCCAATCAATATAACCGGAAATAGATATCCCAGCAAATCGCTCATTTTAAAGATGTCGATTGTATTTTTAGGAAATTTGGCCAGAAAAAAAACGACGGGAACCAGTACAATGAGATTAGTCGTATATGAATTGTTAAAAATTTTCGTCAGTCCTTCTGCTGCGAAGTAATAGTAAATAGCATGTGTTAAAAAAAACTGAAGAATCCAGGTTATTAAGAGAAATAGCTCCATACGTTCTAAAAATATGCCTGTTACTTCATAGGACTGGATAAAGGAAATGGTTGGCCACGTAACTGCTTTGACTTCCGGGACAGTCAGTGTAGCCACTACCAATACATATGTAATCACATATAAAATCAGCGGTATGAAAAAACCGATTAAAACGCCGCTTTTTATTTTGTTTTGATTTTTAACGACGCCAAACAAAAAGATGAAAAGTTCTATTCCAAAAAAAGACAAAGTTCCGGATCCCATTCCTTTCATGACAGGAAGAAATCCTTTCGCAAGAACAGGCTGGAGGTTTTTTATCTCGACTACTCTGAGACTGAACAAATAAATGAGCAAGACGATGACTATTGTCAAAGGAAGAAAGAAAACACACGCCTTTGCTATGGCTTTAATTTTTCCTGTCAAAAGATGCACACCCGCTAAAATCATGGTAAGTATCACGATCTCAACCGGGGTTTCCTCCAACAAATAAAACCGGACCATCTCACTCATCGCAAGAACTTCAAAGCTGGCCACGCCTATAAAGTACACGACTACGATCATTCCAATAAGTTTGGAGAGCCACTTTCCATAGGCCTCCTCCATGTATGTATAATAGTTAGCCACCTTATGTTTTTTTAACAGAACAACCAATAAGCATATCAAAAGGGCAATAGCGATCCCATTAAAAATCAAGACGATCCATCCATCGGTCGAATGGATTTTTTCCGTTATCGTCCTAGGAAGGGTCAGCATTCCAATTCCTAGCATGCTGCAAGAAATGATCGCAGCCAATTCGCCACTAAGAATTTTGCCGTCGGATTGACTCAAAAGAATTCCCCCCTTTTTTCCGCTTCGGTAACCGTAGGAACGCATCCTTCCAAGTCTTTTTACCGATAAAATCCATTGGTTGAAAATAAGGTTCTTGAAAGCTGGTCAATTTTGACAAATGGCTGATAACGATGATAAAGAATAATGTTGTACCGTATAAACCTAAAACGGCGGCAAAAATCATCGCCCCGAATCTTAAAGCCCTAAACGCCAGTCCAAAGCTATATTGTGGTACCGTAAAGGAGGTAATCGTCGTGATCGAAACGATTATGACCATCAGGGAACTAACAATATTCGCTTGAACGGCTGCTTGTCCAATAATGACACCGCCCACCAATCCAACCGTTTGACCAATCGGTGATGGGAGCCGAATACCTGCTTCACGAAGCAGTTCAATCGTTACTTCCATGATGATAGCTTCAACAAACGGCGGAAATGGCACGTTCTCCCTTGTACCCGCGATCGTCATCGCTAATTCTGTCGGCAGCATTCCAGGGTTGAACGATACCAGGGAAATATAAATCCCTGAAAGAAATACGGTAATAAATAAAGAAATGTAGCGAAGTACACGCAAAAAAGATCCTGCAACCCATCTTTCATAATAATCATCCGGTGACTGAAGCAGCATCGTTATCGTCGTAGGTGCCATTAGCGCAAATGGCGAGCCGTCAACCATGATGACCACCCTGCCCTCCTGCAGTGCAGCCAATACTTTATCCGGACGCTCCGTATTCTGGATCTGCGGGAAAGGGGTTAACGCTGTATCTTCAATTAATTCCTCAAGCATCCCCGAGTCTTGAAGATCAGTAGCTTTCACTTCATTTATCCGTTTATTCACTTCTTTCAATAAAGAATCGCTCGCTTTTCCTTCATAATAGATCAACGCAACTTCCCGTTTTTCCATCGTCCCGAACTTCTGTTGTTTGACGATAAGGTTGGGATGATTTGAATATTGCCTTATCAAGCCGATATTTTCCTGGAGACTTTCGATAAAACCAAGCTTCGGTCCACGGACAACCCTCTCTGTCGAAGGCTCGCCCAGTGTGCGAACTTTTTCCTTTTCCAGATTCAAGACATAACCATTTGCCATTCCCTCTATAAATAAAAGCGTTTTTCCGTCAAAAATATACTCTTTAGCTGTTTCATACGTTTCAACATCCTGTTCCCTGACTGAACAGATTTTGGAAATGACCAGCTGCTCGATTGAAACCGGATGCCTGGATTCAACCTGGGCAGCCGATAAATCTAGGACTATCTCATTGAATGCAGGGTAATCCATCGTTCCATTGACAAATACAAATAATCCCGAAACTTCATAACCGGGAATGAATATTTGTTTAAAAACTACATCATCCTGCATATTCAATTCAGATTTCAATTTTTCCAGTTTTTGATCCAATTTAATATGCAAGGGTTTACTTTTCATGGTGAACTCCTTTGATTACATGAGTTTTTATTGTATCAGTTTCCTCTATTTTCAAGTTTTTTATGCGAAGAGGAAATGGGTCACTATTTAAACCAAGGTTTTTTTTGAAATCCCCTTATAAAGCGAGCAACATTAACATCCAAAATGGTTAATTTGTAATTAAATTGCAAATGCTAGGATAATAAGTTTTAGTGCAGAGGTGACAACATTGTTTAACCGCAGAACATTCAAAAAAAAGCCAAATCAACCAAACGAAAAAAATGATGAATTACATACGATTTCGGAAGTAAGGGATCTATTCAATACCCTATCTTCATCCACTGATTTCATTAACCATCAAGGAACATTTAATGGCATAGGCTATTGGGTCTCTTTTTATCGCTCTTTGATCGATGCACAGGTACTTCATGAAAGTGTTCTTTCTGTCATACCTACTCTGGAAACGATAAATTTGGAGCAAATAAAAGAAAACGTTCCTATTGAAAATACACTGATCACCAGTACCAAAGTTGTAATTGAAGATAGAATCATGAGAGGAGAAATTGCACTTCGTTTAGATGGAAATCTTGATGAATGCCTATTAATCAATGTTGCGGCCCAACAAGGAAGACAAGTTGAGAAACCTGAACTTGAATTTGGAATCATAAGTGCTCAAGAAGCATTTGTCGAGGATCTTGATATCAATCTGAATTTAGTCAGAAAAAGACTTCCTGTCCCTGGATTGCAAGTATGTGAAATGACTGTGGGATACTTGTCTAAAACGAAAGTGGCAGTTTTATCGATAGAAGGAATCGTTGATCAGGAAAATGTTGATAATGTTATCCAAAGGATCAATGACGTAGAGTTTGATGAAATATTGGACGGGTCCTATCTCGCACAAATGCTATATGATAATTCAAATACCTTGTTTCCCCTTTTTCTAAATACGGAAAGGCCTGATCGCATCGCAAGTGCATTGGCTGAAGGTAAAGTAGCCCTGTTAATCGATAGGTCGTCTTCTGCACTTATTACTCCAACCATTTTGTTGGAATACTTTATCACGATGGAAGATTATAATATGCCGTGGATTCCGGCATCTGCTTTCCGTTTATTAAGGATCTTCGCGGTCGCTTTTTCCATATTTGCCACTCCCATTTATGTAGCCGTGCTGACCTATCATTATGAACTGATTCCTAAAGATCTTTTGGAAACGATCGTCACTTCAAGGAACTTAATACCTTTTCAGCCATTGATCGAAGCATTATTCCTGGAGATTTCCATTGAGTTATTACGTGAAGCGGCTGCCAGGCTGCCAACAAAGGTAGGTCAGACATTAGGTATCGTCGGCGGTATCGTTATCGGTCAAGCAGCCGTTGTAGCTGGTTTGACCAGTAATATCTTATTGATCATCGTTGCCCTCTCGGCATTGGCATCATTTGTTACTCCCATTTATAAAATGGGGAATGCCATTCGGCTGCTGCGGTTCCCCTTCTTAATCGGGGCCCAAATTTGGGGGCTGCTGGGCATTACCATAGCAGCCGTGTTTTTGATGACCCACCTTATCAAATTAACGTCAATGGGACACCCATACCTCGAACCGATATACCCATTTCGCATGCAAGATTGGAAAGACAGCTTTGTTCGGCTTCCTTTTAATCTTTTCAAATCGCGGCCTGTAAATTTACGTCCAGATGATATATCCAGACAGCCACAGCCAAAAAAAGCAAGAATCAAAAAAAATGATTTTAATGAATGATCTAAATGAGGGTCCTATATGAACCAAGCTGGAGTTAATGAAAAGTATAAAGTATCACCGTTCTATGTGTTTTTTTTAGTGCATGCCATGCAAACAGGAGTAGGCGTTTTGAGTTTTCAAAGAGTTTTAGCGAAGTCAACGGGAACGGATGGCTGGATCTCGATACTGCTAGCTGGCCTGATCGTTCATATAATGATTTGGGTCATATATAAAATCTTCAGCATCGTTCCTGGTGATATCATTTCTGCAAATAATCAAGCATTTGGAAAATGGATGGGGAATTTCTTCAGTCTATTATTCATTCTTTACTTTTTGATCCTTGGGATGACTGTCATGAATAGCTATATAAATGTCATACATGTATGGATGTTTGAAGAGGTACCATCTTGGGCGTTTTCAGTGGTCTTCCTGGTCTTGATTTATTATATTCATACGGGAGGATTCCGAACCATTACAGGTATTGCCTTTTTAAGCGTCATGTTGACATACTGGCTTTTATTTGTCCTATTCTATGCCATGAAATATTCTGAATTCACCAATTTGCTTCCTGTTTTCCACCACACTCCATTGGATATATTGAAAGGAACCAGAAGCACTTCATTAACGATGCTTGGATTTGAAATGATCCTGATGTATTACCCGTTCATCAAAGATGCTAAAACTTCACAAAAATATGCTCATGGCGGGGCCTTAACGACAACCTTAATGACCGTATTCGTTTATTTGGTTTCACTTGTTTTTTATTCACAAAAACAGTTGGAACTGACTATATGGCCGACACTGTCACTGACCAGCATTGTCGAATTGCCCTTTATCCAGCGATTTGAATACATAGATGTTTCTTGGTGGGCCATCGTAATCATACCTAACATGACCATCGCCTTGTGGGCAGCAACCCGAGCCTTCAAGCGTTTATTCAATGTTCAGCAAAAGTATCCATTATGGGGGATGTCGATTATTATCCTGATTACCAATATATTTGTTTTTGATATCGATTCCCTATATATCTTGAATAAGATAATCGATCCATACGGCGTGCTCTTCCTTATTTTGTACTTGCCTTTTCTTTTGGTCATCATCTATATAAAGAAAATGAGGAAACGTATATGAGAAAATTATTTCTTGTTATCTTGGCTTTCCCCCTCCTTTGCAGCTGCGCCCAGCCAAGGGTGGTTGATGAAGTAAATATGTCCCAGGCCATTGGCTACGATATACTGAAGAATGGTAATGTCGAGGGATTGTTCGTCATCCCCATCTTCCAACAGGACAAAATGGGCAAATATCAAATTTTAACTGGAACATCGACGACAACGAGTGATGTTCAGGCTGTCGTTTCCAAAAAAGCGGATAAGCCGGTATTGCTTGGACAGACACGCATCATTTTATTTAGCGAGAAAATGGTACGTGAAATCGGAATAACAGAACTGACCGATTATCTCTACCGTGAGCCACAACTTGGAAACAGGGTGATTTTGACCATCGTTGAAGGAAAGGTCAAGAATGTCATCAATACGAAACCACCAAATACGAATGTGAATATTGGAATCTATTTATCGGATTTAATCAATCAACAAAATGAAACAGGGAACGGTCCGGATACTAACCTCCATCTTTTTTTAGGAAACGCTCTAGAAACTGGCGGCGATGCGTATCTTCCTTTATTTAAATTGATTAATAATGAAGTTTCGGTTTCTGGAGTGGCTCTGTTTCATGAAGATAAGATGGTCACGAAAGTCCGAACCGGTGATATGTTCATTTTTAAGACATTAGTTCAACATCATAGGCGGGGAATATACAAATTCAAATTAAAAGATAAGAAAAAAAGCGATATCGTAGTGGAAAGTATCCGAAGCGGTTCAAGTTATGAAGTATCCGAATCAGAGAAAAATCCCTCGATTACGATTAAGATCAACATCAAAGGACAAATCAAGGAATCCATGCGAAGTGAAAACCTAACCAATAGAAAGATGATAAAAAAAATTGAAAAGGAAATGGAAGCTGATTTAACCAAGCAAGCAAACCGTCTTATGAAAGATTTTCAGAAAAAATCCCTTGATCCGATAGGCCTGAAGGAAAAATATCACGCCAAAAATAAAAAAATGACCTATGAACAATGGAAAAAGATTTATCCGGTGATGGACATTAATATAGAAACTAAAGTTAACATCATCCAAACTGGGGTTTCAGAATAATAAATGGTCGATGGGCCATTTACTATTCTGAATCTTTATCGCAAAAACTACTTTCATATTAAATGAGTCATAAAGGTGCTTGTGAACAGCTGAGTAATTTAACTGGTTGACTTGGCAGGTGCTTTTGAAAGAGCACGAATTGTGGTTAACCGGATTCATGAAGAATTTTTAAAAGAAGGTAAAGTCCCTTCTAAAGCAGGACTAATTTCATTTACCTATCGTCGTTACATAAATAACAGGAGCTGACTTTATGAAAACACCAATGAAATCGATCATCGCTGCCTCAGTATTAGGTATAAGTTTAAATGCAGGATTCTCTTTTGCTTCCGCAGAAAACGAACAAGATGAATTGAAATCGGATAAAGTGACCTTCTTTGGGTCCCCAACTTCTGCGATTTCCAGTTCCGTTGCTGTACCTCAAAGTTATAACCGGATATTGTTTAGCGGAACAGTGGCTCCTCTTTTAAACAAGGATGGAGAAACGACTTATGAGAGATATGGCAATACAGAAAAGCAGGCAATCGGAATTCTAGAGAAATTAAAAGCAGATTTGAAAACAAAAGGACTTTCTCTCGCTGATGTAACATTTCTACGTGTGTATGTCGCGCCAGATCCAAACAAAGATGGTGCACAAGACTATCAAGGCTGGTTCGATGCCTATGCTCTGTTCTTTAATACGAAAGAAAATCCAGTGAAAACAGCTCGTTCAACAGTAGGTGTTGAAAGTCTCGTTTCGCCGGATTTTCTCATTGAGATTGAAGCAGAAGTAGCCTATAAAAATAACAGCAAGACAAATAAATAGACAATAGGTGTATATGTTCATGATTGAAAATACAAGTGTTCCAGGCACACCGGAAAACCTATGAATGTCCAAGAGACAGGAAGTTATTCCTGTCTCACAGACTGTACAATTTGAACGTTGAGCATACCAAACTTCTATTGTCTCTCGTTTGTTTTAATCAATCATGAAAATTCGTTCCATCCGTCACTTCTTTGACAATGCCTGCATTGATGACGAAGTCGCCGAAATGCTCTCCTTGCTGACGTTCTTTTGCATACCGGGAAAGAAGTACACGCAGCTCTTTTAAAATCTCTTCTTCACCGATGTTTTCACGGTACATTTTACTTAACCGGCTTCCGTCGAATGCCGCACCGAGATACATATTATATTTGCCAGGTGCCTTACCGATAAAACCAATTTCCCCGAGTGCATGCCGGGCACATCCATTCGGACAACCGGTCATGCGAATCGTGATTTCTTCGTTCCTCAGTCCGTTTTCATCAACGATGGTCTCTATTTTATCAAGCAGAACCGGCAAATAACGCTCTGCTTCGGCCATTGCCAACCCGCATGTTGGAAGCGCAACACATGCAATCGAGCTGCGTCGGAGCGCCGAATGATGTGCACCATCCGTCAAACCGTATGTTTCAAGCAATTCTATGATCCTTTTCTTTTTCTGACTAGACACATCTGCAATGATAAGGTTTTGATTGGCTGTCAAACGGAAATCACCTGTATGGATCTTTGCGATTTCGCGCAAACCGGTCATCAGCTTGTAATCATTGATATCGGCAATTCGGCCACCCTCGACAAATAATGTAAAATGCCATTTTCCTTGCATCCCTTTTACCCATCCATAGCGGTCACCATTATTGTCAAAATGATAAGTTCTCTTTTCCTCCAGCTTCCAGCCTAAACGATTTTCCAGTTCAGCCTTTACCGCTTCAAGCCCAAGCCGGTCTACCGTATACTTGAACCGAGCATTTTTCCTTACGGATCGGTTCCCGTAATCTCGCTGAATCGTAATGATTTTTTCAGCCACATCGAGTATTTTGTCTGGCTGGCAAAAGCCGATTACCTTTGCTAGTTGGGGATATGTCGCCTTGTCACCGTGGGTCATTCCCATTCCGCCGCCGATTGCCACATTAAAACCGACAAGGTTACCATTTTCAACAATTGCTATGAAGCCAAGATCCTGGGAGTAAACATCAATGTCATTGGATGGAGGGACGGCTATGCCTATTTTAAACTTCCTTGGCAAATAAAGCTTTCCGTACATTGGTTCGACTTCCTCCACTTCAGGAGTACCAACCACTTTTTCTTCATCTAGCCAGATTTCATGGTACGCCCTTGTACGCGGCAAGAGATAATCACTCAATTTTTTCGACCATTCATATACTTCGGAATGGATTTCGGATTGAAATGGAATCGAATTGCACATTACGTTCCGGTTTACATCTCCGCATGCAGCGATTGTATCCAGCATGGAAGCATGGATTTCCTGTATGGTTTTTTTCATATTCCATTTTAAAATACCATGCATTTGAAACGTCTGTCTTGTTGTCAATTTCAAAGTTCCGTTACCGTATTTCTGAGCGAGGTCATCCATAACAAGCCATTGAGAAGGCTGTGCTACCCCGCCGGCCATGCGGACACGCAACATAAACTGATAGGCAGGCTCCAGTTTTTGTTTTTGACGCTCATTACGCAGATCCCGGTCATCCTGCAAATAGCTGCCGTGATGTTTCATTAATCGATTGTCATCATCCGGAATACCGGCGCTGATGCGATCCTGCATCACTTTTCCAAGTGTACCTCGCAAATAATCGCTTTTTTCTTTAATTTGCTCAACATCACTTGGCGGGCCTTCTGGTGCTTTTAATAGTGTTTTCACCATGTCGTTATCTCCTTTTCATCCAAATTTCAGTACACATCACGTTGATAACGTTTATTCTGTTGCATTTCTTCAAGATAAGCCTTAGCATCAGCATGGCTCACATTACCTTCTTTTTCAATGATCTCAATAAGCGTATTATGGACATCATGTGCCATGTTTTTCTCATCACCACAAATGTATACAGCTGCCCCTTCTTGAAGCCATTCGTATAATTCCGCGCTGTGCTCGCGCATCCGGTTTTGAACATACACTTTTTCATCCGTATCTCGTGAAAAGGCAACATCCATTTTCGTAAGTACACCTGTTTTCAACCACTTTTGCCATTCGGTCTGATAAAGGAAATCCGTCACGAAATGCTGATCGCCGTAAAAGAGCCACGTTTTTCCTTTCGCTTCAGCTTCTTCGCGATCCTGGATAAAGGATCTGAATGGAGCAATGCCCGTTCCCGGTCCAACCATGATAATTGGAGTGTCCGGGTTCTCCGGCTGCTTGAAGTTCTGGTTATGCTGAATGTAAACGGGCAGCGTATCCCCTGGCTGTAATCTGTCCGCACATAAAATGGAGCAGACACCGTTCCTTTCTCGTCCGTGACTTTCATACCGGACAGCTCCGATAGTCAAATGCACTTCATCCGGATATGCGGATAAGCTATTCGCAATCGAATATAGACGGGCTGGCATTTTCCGGAGTATCGATACGAACTCTTGCGCCGATTCACCCCATGAGCCAAAATCACGGACAAAATCAAGCAAATCACGGCCATCACGATATTCTTTTAACCTTTCTTCATTACCAGGCTCTATAAGTTCCTTTAAATCCTCATTACCTGAAAGCTGTGCCGCTTGTTCAATGAGCGATTTTGTCAATACCGTAATCTCAAAATCGGAGATGAGCGATTCCCTAAGCTGTCGAAGCTCTCCCTGCTTATTGACCTGCACGGTTTCTTCAGGGTCCCAATTGAGTTCCGTAAGAAGCATATCGACTAAACCCGAATCATTTTTCGGATAAACACCAAGACTGTCACCAGGTTCAAATGCAAGACCTGAGCCCTCAAGAGATAACTCAAGGTGATGTGTCTCTTTATTGGAGCCACGTCCGTTCAAATTTATATTTTCCAACACTTCCGCCTTAAACGGATTTGTTCTCGAATACGTTTGTTCACCAACAGAAGCTTTTGTTTCGGGAACTGCAGCAGCAGGACTGACTTCCCCTTCACTTAAACTAGAAAGTACTCCTTCCAGCCATTCGCTAGCAGGCTCATCATAATCTAGGTCACAGTCCATTCTCGGAAATAACCGTGTTCCGCCAAGTTCTTCCAAGCGTTTATCGAATTGTTTTCCCGTTTCACAGAAAAACTCATATGAGCTGTCCCCTAGCGCCAATACCGAAAAGCGGAGACCTTCAAGGCTTGGTGCCCTCCTGCCATGAAGGTACTCATGGAAGGACAATGAATTATCCGGCGGATCACCTTCTCCATGCGTGCTAACGGCAATCAGAAGATTTTCGATTTTTTTCAAATTGTTGACTTTAAAGTCACTCATGGATGAAATGGTAACGTGAAAGCCATTACCCTCAAGCTTACTCGCCGCATTTTCTGCCAGCCCTTGAGCATTACCCGTCTGTGAACCAAAAAGAATAGTGACCTCTTTTGATATTGTCTTCCCGCCGCTTTGAGCTTCCAATACAGGGGCGTCGGCTGAACTCGTATTCGAAACTGACAAAGATGCAGTCAGATAACCGCTCAACCAAATTTTTTGTGTTTCTGTCAAGCCCGGCAGCAGGCTGTTAAGGAGCTCTGCCTGCTCTTGATTAAAGGGACTGTTACTTACCTGAAGTTGCACGATTTCCACCTCACAAAGGGATATTAACTTATCTTAGTTGACTATTATGTATAACGAGTGGGTTTAAACATTTTTATATCCATTAATAAATTAATTAACTCGTTTACTCCTATAGACCAAGTCGGTTTTAACTGCAAAAAAAAATGGTCATATAGGTTCATAGCACGCAACAAATAAAAAAATAAGGTTATAAAGGACAATAGCCATCCCCAGCCTATACTCTTCCTAAAATAAGTTTCTCATTAAAACTTTACTGGAAGTCACATCATTAGTAAAATATATATAATTTATTATAACTATTAAGAATATTAATAATAAGGAGAAATTTCTATGTACTATGATGCTCTAAAAACATTCGTGACCCTTGTGGAGGTCAAGAATTTTACAAAAACAGCAGAAATGCTTCTTATGTCCCAACCGAGTGTTAGTTTACATATAAAAAAATTGGAAGAAGAGTTCCAAACGAAATTGTTTCTCCGTTCTCCTAAATTCCTAAAAGTCACCTTGACGGGAGAAATTCTTTATGACCGGGCAAAGCAAATGATCACAATCTATGAACAGACCAGACAAGACATTCAGGAACACGATAGTTCCATCAAAGGCGAATTAAAGATAGGGGCAAGTTTTACAATAGGAGAGTATATCCTTCCTTCTTTACTCATTGACCTTCAAGAGGACTATCCAGAACTTGAACTTCAAGTCGTAATTGGAAACACGGAAGAGATCGTTCAAGCCGTTCGGCTATACAAAGTGGATATTGGTTTAATCGAGGGTCAAACCAATGAAAAAGAGCTTTCTGTTCACCCATTCATGCAAGATGAGCTATTCATTGTGTCTTCTAACAATCATGAACTCGCTAATAAAGCCGAAGCGGAGATTACTGATTTACATGACCAAGCATGGGTAACCAGGGAAGTTGGATCGGGTACTCGTGAATACCTTAACCACGTCATACGTTCCAATGGATTGAAAATTAAATCGATACTCACGATAAGCAGTAATCAAGGAATTAAAGAAACACTTATAAAAAACGGCGCAGGGCTGGCTCTGCTTTCCCGAAGTGTAATTGAAAGGGATGTACAAAATAAAATCCTTTCTATTATTCAGGTAAAAAATGAATCCTTTAACAGGACACTTTCGTACGTCTATTCCCCAATTATGGAAGATAAAAAGAATGTCAAGACTTTTATAACTGAATTAAACAAAAAATGGCCCATGAAAGCAAAGACGATAGGATGATCATTGCGAAGAATGCTGTTTTATTACAGACTGGGAAATCGGGGAGCAGGCTGTTTAACAGGTTGCTTATGTTCACAAAACTTTCTGAGTGAATCCAACTTGTCATTCCTATACACATGAACTTATAAACAATTGGGTATATGAATAACTAGAGGATTCTTCATGGATTGATTTTTGTTTTCCTTGCATAGATAAAAATAATATCAATTTTGTATGGGAGCGGGTTTTATGAATATTGAGATTAAAGAAGCAGCGATTGAACAACTAGTAAAAGTGGATTATAAAGACAATGAAGGTGTTCGTATCGAAGCCATTTATATTGGAAGCTGTTCGATTTATGTGGAACACGAATTGAAAATTGATGAGAAGAACGAAGATGATGAGAGATTCCTAATTGATGGGGTCCCCATCTTAATATCAAGTGAGTCTAAAAAGCATCTTCCGGAAAAAGTCTTTCTTAACTACAGTGATGGACTTGGATACAAATTATATTCAGACGAAGAAACATTGAGATATAATCTCCAGTTGAATAGAGTGAATTGATTTAAAATGAACATAGTAAAAGCCCTTCTGTATCAGTTGGGCTTTTTTGTGTTTATACTGAGGGAATTTATCATAGGCAATTACCTAGAGGGAATTTTATTTTTATTTTTCCATAGGATAGTACTGCACTAATAGCCCCATTACCAGAATCAATGCATTGAACTATTGTTTTTATCCTTTATTACTGAATCGTTTGATGTTGTTGCAAATAATAATGAATGAAAATTTAAAGAATTGTAGTTATTATGCTTCCAACCTCCTGGACTCGAAGTACCGCTCCAACTTTCTTTTTACCCGCTGAAGTGCATTATCAATCGTCTTTTTTGGAACATTCAATTCCTTTGATATTTCAAAATAAGTTTTTCCTTCCAGGTACAAGTCCACAACACTACTTTCCAACTCACTAAGTACTTCCGTTAGAATTATCTCAATATCGCAAATTTCTTCTGATTTAATTAAGATCGTGACTGGGTCATTTTGTCTCTGTTCAGCGATTAGATCAATTAGGCACTGTTCCGACTCCTCTTGATAGATAGGCTTATACAATGAAACATAATTATTTAAGGGAGAATGCTTTTGGCAAATAGCCGCTTTAACAGCTGTTATGATTTGTCTTGTAATGCACAGTTCCGCAAATGATCTGAAAGATGACTTTTTGCAATTCTTGTAGTCCCGAATGGCCTTATATAGTCCAATCATCCCTTCCTGATAGACGTCTTCCTTATCTCCACCCGTTAAAAAATACTTTAAAGCATTTGATTGAACGACACATCTGTATTTTTTGATTAAAAAGTCCAGTGCATCTTCATCACCATTATGGATTTTCCCAACCAATATTACATCTTCCATATGAGCATAGTTTTCCATTCGTTTCTTCTCGATGATTACACTCATTTATTTTCCCCCACTCACTAAGTTGAGTCATGACATATAAGTTGCATTATCACTTCAATGTATTAAAGTACATTCAATATTATAATATCTCAGAAATGACGATAATGATATTCGCAAATAACGACATTTTTCAACAAAATACTGATATTTATAAGTCCTGCACTATATCTATACACTTTCAGTCAGCTTTCATTGATTTGGTTAAGATCTCGTCATTATAGTCGTTTTGTTTAACTCCTTATCATTGAAGGATATAGTTGTGCCGATGGTTGTGGCAATTACCGTGGGGGTTCAGGATACGGAAGCTTAATACTAGTATAATTATAAATAATACGATTAAAGAACTATTCTGCAATACTGGTTTAACATAGCCTATTTAAAGGGAAAGACTGGAATCTATTGCACCTTTTACTTTAATAGTTTTAATCGAAAAAAAGGACATTTAAAATATCTTCTCTAATTAGCAGGTTTCATTTAAACCCTTCTTGGCAAAATAAAAAAGCACCCTTCAAAGGATGCTATAATATATTACTCAATTCGGTTATAAAATTGAGATCTGGGATTTAATTATTCGCAAATGTCCCTTCGTTAAGGTCATTACTTAAGCATGCAAAAGTTATTAAAGTGGTGGACTCTCCACACCTAGATGAATCCAATCTTCTTTTGGCGGTCCATAAACCCCATAAGGTTTTATTCCGGCTTGACGCATCAGAACCGTAACTTGTCCGCGATGATGTACAATATGCTTGATTAGCCCCATAAGGATGGATGCATTTGTTTCCTGTCTTCCAAACGCTTCTTGTATTTGCTCCAGGGATTCGTCCGTCCATTGTTGTTGAATTATTTTGGCTGCGTGAGCACTTACATTTTTAAAAGTGATAGCAATTTCCTGGGCTGAAGATGGAACGTTTTCCGAACTTTCTATCCTGTCTATCTTTAACCCGAAATGAGCTAGATAATCTGGAATATTCGTAGTGAAATGCCACGCAATTCTTCCTAAAGTGCGACCTTTGGGATAAACTTGTTGATCTAAGGAATCATCAGTCAGACCGTCCAAAACATTTTGAGTCAGTATGGCTTCTCTATTCCATTCTTTAATAAAATCAGAAATTGTACTATACATATGATACCTCCCTATTTCGATAGATAATTACTTACTCAAAGCACATTATAAAACATACGTTCCCTCATTACAAATTCCTCATGCAATCCAGTTCATTTTGAAATTAAACTTTTAGGCTTTGACCTCATTGTCTTTACATATAAATTGGCTTCATTTTTGTGCTTCTTGGAGTTTTCGGTTACAAAAAATGTTGAACGATACTTTTGCTTCCTTTAAATACTTCTAAAGAAAACATATTTTTGGTATTTCCATACTTCAAGAATTGTAATGGATAACCCACGCCCATAAAATTACAGACCAATATTCGAATTATACTTGGAAGTTCAATGCTCTACAAATCATCCTACTACTAGCTATACACAACAAGAAACGCTACTTTATAATAAGGGGTATCATTTACAAAATAGATAAATTCAGTGTTGGTTAGGAGATAAAGCCATGCAAAATAAGCTGAGTATAGGTGAAATGGCGAAGTTACGAAGCGTAACGGTAGATACATTGCGGCATTACGATAAAATTGGATTGCTAAAGCCCTATCATATTGACCCTGAAACTGGCTATCGTTATTATTCCATTTCCCAGTATGAAGTTCTCGGAACGATAAAAGAATTAAGGGGAATCGGTCTTTCCTTAGGGGAAATCAAGCAATTTCTTACGAATCGCAATGTCAAAAAGTCGGTTCAATCACTTAAAGAATCAATGGCCAATATACAGGAAGAAATTAAAAAATTGCAAGATATCCATAATATATTGATGACACGATTATACAATATTGAACATTTCACAAACAGTTACAGGAATTCGGATATCGTGATAAAACAATTTGACGAACGGGAATACATCCAGCTAGCCAGGCCTGTAAGTTGGGGGGATACAGAAAATCTGTATCTTGGTTTCTTGGAGCTCGAAAACAGGATTGGCGGAATCATTCCTGCTTTGGCCAGCAATAAATTTGGAGATTTCATCAAGAAAGAGTACTTTGATAAAATCCGTCAGTCATCTGACTGTAACGGTAACCTAAGTGCCTTTCAATCTCAATTATTCATTCTTGTTCAGGATGGAGAGTCAGAGCAACCAACCCAAAAAATTGAAAAAGGGCTATTTTTATGTTCCTATTATGGAGGACTCACAAGGGAGAAAATGCTAACACAGCTAAAAAAGCTACTCCACTATTGCGATACTCATGACTATGTTATTACCGGTGATGCCTTTCGAATCATGCAGGTTGACGTTTCTCTGACTGATCAATATGATGAAGCTTATTATGAAATACAAATTCCGATTCAAGATAAAGTAAACTAGCAATAAACAGCCTTTGAAATGAAAGTATTATCATTTCAGGGCTGTTTTTTTTGTATATTCACTGTTTACTCTGGTGTTAGTCGAGACTTTATAATGGATTTATACATACTGAATGGAGTGATGCTTTCCTAAATGAAATAGCAAGCATTATTTAAAAATAATTTTGTACTAGGAGTGATGCCATTTATTAAAGATTAAAATCAAAAAAGACAATCCGTTTTGATAGTGTTGTTTCGTTTTCCTACTCTGCATTTCCAACTCCTCTATGCGTCCAATTAGAGGAAAAGCACTAAAGAGAAATTATGAAAACGCTTAAATGCCATCCAGCCATGGCAGCTGTTTCGCTCACAAGTAGATACTTTTTTCCATTACCTGAAAATATGCGGAATTCCAAATTCAATATTAGGAATATTCTATCTATTCATAATGTGCGCTTTAATGAATTTTATCCATCGATCGTTAGCAATACATTCACAAGGAGGATTGATTTATGGAAAATACGAATTCAGCAACTCTTAAACGTACTCTTACTTTGAAGTATGTCGTCTTTTTCGGATTGGCTTTCATGGCTCCAAAAACGTTTTTCTCAACATATGGGGTTGCTGTACACAGTACCAACGGGATGATGCCAACGGCATATGCTATTGCTTTAGTTGTCATGTTATTCACAGCTTATAGCTATGTTCAATTAGTGAAAGCGTTTCCTAATGCAGGTGCAGCATATACGTTTACGCAAAAATCAATAAGTCCACATATTGGGTTTATCGTCGGTTGGACAATCATCATTGATTATATATTTAGCCCGATGATCAGCTCCCTTATCGTCGGAATTTCATTGAAAGCATATTTTCCATCACTTCCGATGTTTGTTTGGATCATTTTATTTATTGTGGTTATTACGACTGTCAACATCCTTGGCATTAAATTGGCTGCGAAACTTAATGCGTATATGCTTTTCTTGCAATTTTTATTGTTTGCACTATTTTTCATTTTGTGCATTAAAGGGCTTATTGCAGGTAAAGGTGCAGGGTCATTATTTTCAACTCTTCCCTTTTATGATTCTGAGATTAGCGTACCCACTCTTCTATCTGTCATCCCTATACTATGTTTTAGCTTTTTAGGCTTTGATGCAGTAACTACATTATCAGAAGAGACGAAGGATCCTACGAGAACGTTGCCAAAAGCGATTTATTTCATAACGATTATCGGCGGATTTTTATTTATCACAGGTTCTTATTTTGCACAACTAATTTTTCCGGAGTTTCATTCTTTCAATAACCCTGAATCCGCCTATTTAGAGGTTGCGATGTATATCGGCGGAAACATTTTTGTGAGCTTCTTTGTAGCAGTAGGACTAACTTCTACCACTGCTTCAGCCGTTGCATCGGGAACGAGTGCCTCTCGTATTTTGTATGCGATGGGAAGGGAAAATGTATTGCCGAAAAAAATCTTCGGCTATCTTTCCCCGAAATACCGGACACCGGTATTCAATATTTTACTCATAGGTGTTGTTGCGTTAAGTGCTCTTTTCTTAAATCTAACGACAGCCGTATCGCTTATTAGTTTTGGAGCGTTATTTGCCTTTTTCTTTGTGAATCTTTCGGTTGTTTCTTACTATTATTTCCAAAAGAAACAGAGGTCCTTTAAAGGAACGATTCAATATTTGATTATTCCGCTTATTGGTGCAGCATTAATCGGATTGTTTTTTATAAAACTAGATAAACATTCATTAATACTAGGTGGAACTTGGCTGCTTATCGGATTTATTTACCTATTAAACTTAACGAAAATGTTTAGACAACCGCCTCCTGAGCTTGCCTTTGAAGAGGCTTGATAATAGAACTATAAAAGAAGGGAATGATGGATGATGAATCAACGACTAGCTGACATAATTATTTCAAGCACAACTGTATTTACAGGTCTTTCCGACCAACCTGAACCCGCTTCCATTGCTATTAACGACAACAAAATCGTTGCGATTGGTTCTGAGGAAGAAATTAAACATTACGCAGGTGAGCACACGAAAATCTATCAGTTTAAAGACCAATTAATAATGCCGGGATTCCATGATTTCCATCTTCATATTATGCAAGGTGCCGTTGCCCTCAGTAGTGTCAATCTGTTCGCAGCTCGTTCAGAAGATGAAGCGCTGGATATGATATCTGAATTCGCTGAGTCAAAACCGGAAAATCAATGGGTAATCGGATTTACATGGGATGCAGGTTATTGGGATACACAGCAGTTACCGACTCGCCATTCATTGGATCACATTCTCCCTAAACGGCCAGCACTCATGTTTCACGCTGAAGGACATTATGCATGGGTGAATACGAAAGCATTGGAGATTGCAAATATTACTCGTCATACGGAAAATCCTTCTTATGGCATTATAGGAAGAGACGAAAATGGAGAACCCAATGGCATGTTATATGAACAAGCAATGGATGGGGTTATCCGACATGCATTTAATTTTTCAAAGTCACAGAAGAATGATATCTTCTCTAATTTCTTGGCACACACAGCAAGCTTAGGGGTGACTGCTGTCCATGACTTACATGGTTTAAAAAACATAGAATCTCTAGATGTTTTCAAGGAATTTGAAGAAAAAGATAAATTAACAACGCGCATTCATTTATGGCCTGCTTTAAATGGCGATCTTGAGTACTCTAAACGGCTACGAGAGACTTATCAATCGGATAAACTCCGTGTGGCAGGACTGAAACAATTTATCGATGGCGTCATTACCGCCCGGACGGCTTATTTACTCGAGCCTTATGCGGATCAGCCAGAAACACGCGGTGAAACGTCATTCCCTTCTGAAACGATCAAAAAATGGGTCGTTGATGCCGATAATGAGGGCTTTAGCATTCGTTTTCATGCCATTGGAGATGGAGCGATTCGTCTTGCTTTAGACGCCTATGAGGAAGCGCAAAAGGCAAATGGTAAACGAGATTCACGGCATTCCGTCGAACATATTGAAGTGATTCATCCAGATGATATCCATCGTTTCAAAGAGCTTGGAGTAACAGCTTCGATGCAGCCAGACCACTTGGCGATGTCAGAAAGAGGAGTTTACACCGAGCGCATTGGTACTGAACGTGAAACACATGTTTTCTCGATTAATGCATTGCAAAAAGCCGGAGCGAATTTGGCATTTGGAACGGACTTCCCAATTGATATCCTCAATCCGCTTCTACAAATCTATCGTGCAGTAACGAGAATCGACAGCAGTGGAAAAACGTCATGGCATCCACATGAGCGCATCACTCTTGCCGAAGCATTGAAAGCTTATACAGTCGGACCCGCTTACGGAGCATTTAAAGAGCAGGAATTAGGGACTCTGGAAGTAGGTAAGCTTGCAGATATTGTAGTCTTAGAGCGAAATCTCTTTGAAGTACCCGTGGAAGAAATACCAGATACAAAGGTACAGTTAACGATCGTGGATGGAAAAGTAGTTTATGATATTCTGGAGCATTAATAAACGGCTTGATATTAAGAAGCTCCACTTAAAGGCGTCTTTATCACCTAATGTTCACTTTATATTGATGTAGCCAATTAAATACGGGGGACTGATATATGAATAATACAAACTCACCAACTCTTAAGCGTTCACTACCATTAAAAAATGTTGTGTTTTTTGGTTTGGCCTTTATGGCTCCAACTACTTTGTTTTCAACATATGGAGTAGCTGTTCAAAGCACGAACGGGATGATTACAACTGCTTATATCGTTGCCTTAATCGTTATGTTATTTACAGCATACAGCTATGCGCAAATGGTAAAAGCCTTTCCAAATGCTGGTGCTGCCTATACGTTTACGCAAAAATCCCTAAGTCCTCACATTGGTTTTCTCGTAGGTTGGACAATCATACTGGATTATATGTTCAGTCCTATGATTAGTGCGCTATTGTTAGGAATTGCAATGAAGGCCTATTTCCCTTTGATTCCTATGTACATTTGGATTGTTCTCTTTATCGCCACGGTTACGATTATAAATATTCTTGGTATTAAGGTAGCGGCTAAGCTTAATATGGGTCTTCTATTCTTGCAATTCGGAACACTTGCGTTGTTCACGATTTTTTCATTGAAGGGTCTTTTAAATGGTCAAGGAGCAGGAACGCTTTTTTCGATCCTTCCTTTTATTGATCCAAATATAAATATGCAGGGCTTCATGTCCATAATCCCTATTTTATGCTTTTCCTTTTTAGGATTTGATGCAGTAACAACTCTTTCTGAAGAAACGAAAAACCCTCGAAAATCTATACCCAGGCCTATTTATCTTGTAACGATCATTGGTGGATTATATTATTTTATCGGATCTTATTTTTTACAGCTTGTCTGGCCAGACTACCAATCATTTAAAGCCCCGGAATCTGCCTATATGGAAATTGCCATGTATATCGGGGGTAACTTTTTAATAAGTTATATGCTTGCTGAAGGAATCATGTCAAGTTTTTCATCAGCTATTGCGTCGGGAACAAGTGCTTCACGTATTTTATATGCAATGGGACGTGAACGTGTACTTCCTGCCAAAATATTCGGATATCTTTCTCCTAAATTTCGTACACCTGTATTCAACATATTAATTATAGGTGTCGTTGCTTTAAGCGCTCTATTCATAAGTCTTACGACTGCCGTATCTCTTATAAATTTTGGTGCATTATTCGCTTTTACTTTCGTTAATCTTTCGGTTATCGCTCACTATTATATCCGAAAAAAGCAGCGTTCCTTAATGGGGACAATTCGGTACCTTATTATTCCGTTAATTGGTGCTTCTCTGACAGGTTTCTTTTGGATAAAGTTGGATATCTATTCGCTAATACTAGGAGGAACTTGGTTTGCGATCGGATTTATGTATCTTTTAAATCTTACGAAAATGTTTAGACAACCGCCTCCTGAGCTTGCCATTGAACAAGCTTAATAATAAGGAAGCTACTCTATGGAATTGAAAGGAATGATTGATAATGAATCAACAACTAGCTGATGTGATCATTTCAAGTAATGCTGTATTTACAGGTCTTAATGATCAACCTGAGCCCGCCTCAATTGCGATTAAGGACAACAAAATCATTGCGATTGGTACTGTGGAGGAGGTTAAATCTTATTCAGGCGAGAATACGAAAATCTATCAATATAATGACCAATTAATTATACCGGGTTTTCATGATTTCCATCTTCACATGATGGATGGGGCTGTTTCGATGAATAGTGCCAACTTATTCTCAGCACGTTCAGAAGAAGAAGCATTGGAAATGATTCGTGAATTTGCCGAATCACGTCCGCAAGATCCATGGATAATCGGCGCTTCATGGGATGCGGGATATTGGGATTCGCAGCAATTACCGAATCGGTATTCATTGGATCGTATTCTTCCCGATCGTCCGGTGCTTATGTTTCACGCCGAAGGTCATTACGCATGGGTAAATTCAAAGGCACTTGAAATCGCAAATATTACCCGACATACGGAAAACCCTTCGTATGGATTTATTGGAAAAGACGAAACTGGAGAACCCAATGGCCTTTTATACGAAAAAGCAATGGATTCGGTTATCCTCCATGCCTATGATTTTACTAAAGAACAAAAGAGAGAACTTTTCACGAATTTCCTCGTTCATGCGGCTAGTTTAGGAGTAACATCCGTCCACGACTTATTTGCTATAGAAGCATTGGAAATGCTTAATGATTATGATGTTTTCAAGGAATTTGAAGACAATGGAGAATTGACAGCACGTATTCATTTATGGCCGGCTTTAAATGGCAATCTTGAACGTGTCAAACAATTACGAGATACATTTCAATCGGATAAACTTCGTGTGGCAGGACTGAAACAATTTATCGATGGCGTCATTACGGCCCGTACCGCTTACTTACTTGAGCCTTATGCTGATCAACCGAAAACATGCGGTGAATCTTCGTTCCCTCCTGAAACGATCAAAAAATGGGTCGTTGATGCAGATAAAGAGGGCTTTAGCATTCGTTTTCATGCCATTGGCGACGGAGCGATTCGCCTTGCTTTAGATGCCTATGAGGAAGCGCAAAAGACAAATGGTAAACGAGATTCGCGTCATTCTGTTGAACACATTGAAGTGATCCATCCTGAAGATGTTCATCGGTTCAAAGAGCTGGGCGTGACAGCTTCAATGCAGCCAGATCACTTTGCGATGTCCGAAAGAGGTGTATACACCGAGCGAATTGGTAAAGAACGAGAAAAGCATGTTTTCTCGATTAAAACATTGCAAGAAGCCGGTGCGAAATTGGCATTCGGAACCGACTTCCCAATCGATTCCCTTGATCCGCTTCTGCAAATCTATCGTGCAATAACGAGAATCGACAGCAGCGGTGAAACGGTATGGCATCCACATGAGTGCATCACACTGTCCGAGGCATTGAAAGCTTATACAGCCGGATCCGCTTATGGTACTTTTAGAGATGAGGAACTGGGTACATTAGAAGTAGGAAAACTTGCTGATATCATAGTATTAGAACGAAACCTCTTTGAAGTACCAGCAGAAGAAATTCCTAATACAAAGGTACAGCTTACGATCGTTGATGGAAAAGTAGTTTTTGATCATACGGCGTCTTTAATCAACAAGTAATATAATCATTAAAAGAGGATTCTACAACTGTAGAATCCTCTTTTGTCCATGGACAATCGTCTATTCCGCAACCAATGCGTTAGACATATGTATTTCGCTTAATAGCCATGCCTATTTTATTGAAAAAAGTGGGATTAGGCCACCTGCATGATGAGTGCTTCAATTAAATAGAGAAGTATTGGCATATAAAGATGAAGAACCACCAGAGTGAATGAATAAGATGTTATCCTCCGGCTTAAATGTGCCTTTTTGTATTAAATCAATGAGTCCCGCTGCCGCTTTACCCGTATATACCGGATCCAGCAATATCCCTTCCGTTCTTGCCATGAGCTTGACTGCTTCCACCATTTCAGGTGTTGGCAAAGCATAACCCGGCCCGACATACTCATCAAAACACGTAACCGCTTCACGAGGAATTGAATTTGGAATGCCGATATGTGTTAAAGTTTCTTTAACAAGCTGAAAAA
This sequence comes from Peribacillus sp. Aquil_B1, assembly GCF_022603275.1. NCBI lineage: Bacteria > Bacillati > Bacillota > Bacilli > Caryophanales > Bacillaceae > Peribacillus > Peribacillus sp. Aquil_B1. Next base: position 2,214,394 of record NZ_JAKXEE010000001.1, read on the forward strand.
CTTTCTCTTCTTGCTCCGCTTTTCCTCTGCTTACGTTTATTCCAATTACTGACACTCCACTTTGATTTCCATGAAAACCTGCCACCAAGCCAGCATGCATTCCCCCACTGCCGCTTACACAAATAACTGCTTTCAAATCAATCCCTTGCTCAAAGGACTGTGCCAAGATCTCCTGAGCGCATGCAACGTATCCGGTTGCACCAATGACGTTGGATCCCCCAACAGGAATGATGTAAGGTCGGTGTCCTTTCCCTGTTACCTCTTTAGCCACTTTCTGCATTTCTTGCATTAAGTCCGCTCCATTAGGTACAACTATAATTTGGTCAGCCCCCAATAAATGATAGAGAAAATAGTTACCGTTAAAATCCGGCTCTGAATTTTTTGAAAGTCCCTCTTCCAACACAAGGATGCATTTCATTTTCTCTTTAACCGCAGCAGCCAGTGTCAAGCGGCAATGATTTGACTGAATGCCCCCACATGTAATCAACGTGTCCGCACCTTTTTCCAATGCATCGGCAACAAGGAATTCCAGTTTTCTTGTTTTATTTCCCCCAGCCGTCAAACCAAGCATATCATCACGTTTGACGTAAATGGATGGTCCACCAAGAACATCAGAAAAATGATCTAACCTCTCAATTGGTGTATATGTCGGTGTATATCTCTTTCTAGGAAATTGTGCTAAATTCATTTTAAAGCTCCTCCTGTATCCTCTATGTATATTAAAGAAATGAAAATATCAATCTGATGTATTCATTTCTTTAGTATAATCTTCGATTTCAATCATAGCATTTTTATGAAATCGAGCAACATGAATCTCACTTCTTGCATGGTTATCTGTAAAAAAAATCCCCATATACATCATTCATCAAGGCAATGTGAGGCATATCAACCGTTGATTATATAACAAAAGTATCAGCAGTTCCCCAATTTCAGCATGGATGGGGGCTTCCCTGAATTTTTCCCCTTGCCAATAAGGACAGATAGCCTTGTGAGAGTCTTTGGTTATAATAGTTTCATAGACCACATCCCCCTCCTTTTCTATATCATTAGTTGTGCCGCAACAGAAATGGTCTCGCCACATTGAATTGTATAAATAATCAAAAGTATGAAGCATTGAAATGACTTAAATCATTTTTTAAGATAAAATAAATATACTTGTATATAATTGGATTTTAGAAAGGAGCACCATGGAAACCAATCACTATCAATATATTACAGAACAAATAGAACATTATTCTTCTAAGCCCTTAAGGGAAGCTATATTTTTTGTTATAAAAAATGCGATTATTGAAGGAATATTTTTACCCGGGGACCGTTTAACGGAAGATGATATTGCCCAGCAATTCAATTGTAGCCGTACACCGGTTCGTGAAGCTTTGAGGAAATTGGAACAGGAAAATTTGCTTCAGGTGAAACCTGGTATCGGGATGGTCATATCCAATGTGGATATTGAACTTTTACAGCAGGAATTGGAAATCCGGAAAATGCTCGAAAACTATTCGATAGAAAAAGCTTGTGAAGGAATTACGGAAGAGGAATTAAAAAAACTGGAATGGGCAACGGATAAACTGCAGCAGGCAATTAATAGTAATGACAGAATAGCTGCAAGCCGTGCAAACATTGAATTTCACCGCTTATTATATTCCTACTCGGGAAATACCTTTCTCCAAAAGACTACGGATTCATTATGGCTTTCTTTTCGAATTTCCTTTTTATCCGCCCGTAATGAAGATGTTACAATGGTTGATAAATCTTGGTATGAGGAACGAAACAACGAGCACTTACAGGTAATCCAAGCCATTCGTGACAAAGATGCAGAAAAAGCAATAAAGATCAATACAATCCATATCCAAAAAAACTATGATTATTACCTCGATTACATAAAACGTGTATCACAATAAAATTCACATAAAAGGGTTCCTTTTTGCGAATACCGCAATTGTAGGGACCCTTTTACTATATCAGGCAGCATTTCGAACGATTCGGGAGTTATTTGGCCTTCACTCTTTTTTTCTGCCGTCCCGCTCGAAATTCCGACCAGGATTACTCATGTCATTTCAATGAATTGAATCCAAATGCAGCTTCACTTTAAAGAAGTCTTCAGGCGTGTCAATGTCAAAGCCCAACATCGAATTGTCAAAAGAAACGGTCTCAGTCACCTCATCATTTTTTTTGATGATGTTTTTACCACCTTGATCACCTTTTATTGAATGGAATTCTTTGAGTATTACTGCATCCACTAGTATCGGATGTCCTACCTCTCCTTTATATTCTGGCCGGACGATCCGTACTCCTTCGTCTTTACACTCTTTATATTTTTCAATTAAAGCTTGAATGACTTCAAGGGAAATAAGGGGCTGATCCGCAAGGAAGATCATGACTGCATCCACATGTTCTTTAATGGATTGAACTCCAAGTTTTAGAGAAGTGGACAATCCATCTGCATAATTCGGATTATGAATAATCTTCAATTCTGGATAATCTTCACTATGTTGCCGGATTTCTTCCATATATTTACCGGCAACCAAATAGATGGGCTGCATGGAACTGCCATGGATAGAATCCATGACATGACGAAATAGAGGTTTGCCCCGTAAAGGAAGTAACAGTTTCGGTTCTCCCATTCGAACCGACATGCCTGCCGCAAGTATAATCGCACCTATTTTAGGCATGAATTTTCACTTTTCCATGCAAGGGTGCGGGAATTCTTCCATTTCTAACCGACATCAATTCCGACACAATACTTATTGCAACTTCATCCATCGTTTCAGCACCGATATCCAAACCAATTGGTGAGTGGATCGGACCGCTGTTGAAGTCTTCTCCAATTGTATTAAGCATTTCCGTGGTACGGGAGATCGGGCCAAGCACCCCGATATATCGAGGGTCACTTTCCAAAGCCACTTGTAAGGTTTTCTCATCCAAGGACTGGATATGATTCATGACTACCCACCATGATCCAGTTAATTCAGAAGGGTCTATTTCATCTGGGCATTTTTGCAAATTAGTAGCTAAAGGAAACAAGCGATCATTATTGAAATTCTTACGTGAATCCAATACCGTTACGGAAAACCCAGCTTTTGCTGCTAATTCGACCACTGGAACAGCATCCCTGCCAGCCCCGGCAATAATCAAATGCTCACTGGGTTTTATTGCATCAATTAGATATCGTTTTCCCTTCAGATCCATCAATTCCGCTCGAGTTTGTGTATCCATTACCATCCTTGCTTTTTCAACGACTTCAGATGGTATACCTCCAGGATTCCCAATGAGGTTACCATATTTATCGACGATTAGACCTTTACCGGTGGATACATCCAATACCATCGTGAATTTATGACCTTTCTGGACAATTTGATTTGTCATCATCCAGAATTCGTCATTTGGCTCAATAGGGAGGATACATATATCCAATTTACCTTTGCATCCTATTCCCAACCCCCAAATTTCATTCTCACTTAAGTCATATTGGTGGGTAACGAAAGTGTTAGTTTCCATAGCTTTTTCCGCCCAGCCATATAAATCGCTTTCCAAACACCCGCCACTTATCGTACCAAACATACGACCGTCCGTTGCCATCATCATTTTTGCACCTGGAAGTCTGTATGCTGAACCCTTGACACCTATCTGCATGACCATGGCTGCCTTTTCATGCCGCTCCCATGCGGAACTTATATTCTCCAACACATCTTTAAATTCTTGTAACCTTGACATCCCTAACCCCTCCTCTAAATCTGGTATTCACATTTGGAAGCAGAAAAAGGGAGACAAATAGAAAATGACCTATTTGTTTCTCCCCCATTATTCATTTTCAATGATTTACATCAGAGCACTAATATCCTTTTCTGACTAAGAAAACACTTAAGAAAAGGGAGAGGGCAACAAAACAGAGAAGGGCAATGAACCCGCCATTATATGAACCGCTCATTTGACTGAATAAACCGACAACCATGGGCCCAAGAGCTGCAATTAAATACGATACACAGCCGAAAACCCCGCTGATGCTCCCCATAACCTCGGGTGAAGCGACTCGGTGAAGCATGGTCATGGTCAAGGCAGCTGGCATAAACAGAAGACCTATCAATAAAATGCTCAAGACGGCCGCCACTGAGCTATTTGTAGTGAAAAGTGAGAAAAGCATGAAAACGATGATAAGACCGCATGCCCCGCCTACAAAAATCGCCCTCTTCATGAAACGATCGGAGAGAAACCCCGCCACCATTTGTACAACAATGGCTAATGCAAATCCACCTGCATTTATAACAGCTGAATTAACAAAAGCAATCCCTTTTTCTTCTGTCAAATAACTTGGTAAAAAGGTCGAAATCCCGTAATAAGCAATGGAAATGCAAGAATATACAATCGTTAAGATCCAGAACATCGGACTCGAAAGAACCGCTTTAACATTGCCTTTACTTGCGGTTGAAGTTTTCCCAGCTTTTTGATTACTTTGTATATAGTTTAATTCCATTGAATTAACCGCATAATGCTTAGCTGGATTATCTCTTGTCATGATTACAAATAAGATCAAACACAAGACAGATAATGCCGCAAGAATAAAGTAACTTTCCCTCCAGCCATATGTGGACGCTATAATCGCTATTAGCGGAAGCCCCAGAACTGGTCCTATCGCATTTCCGTTATACCAGGTTGTCTGTGCCTTTGCTTGTTCATTCTGCGGGAACCAGCTTGAAGTTAATTTCAATGCCATTGGATACAGGACTCCTTCACCGATTCCCAAAATGGCCCTGGACCATAAAATCGCACTGATGGAATCGGCCATTCCACCTAAAACCATCGCAAAAGCCCACAGGGCTATGCCGATGAAACCGCTGCGTAGTGCACCTATCTTATCGACGATGAAGCCCCAAGCCAATTGACCAAAAGCATAAGTCACTAAAAATATGCTGCTAAGCGTACCTTTCACTAAGTTACCATCAATGCCCAAATCAGTTAGAAAAGGCTTGTTGGCTAGCAAAATATTAATATTTGCCTTATCCATCATGGAAACAGTGAAAAGAACAAGCAAAGGAAAAGCCGTAAAGAACCAACGGGCATTCGTCATTTTGCCCGATGCATCATGCAATTGTGGATTTAAATTATTCAAAAAATCAGCCCCTATTATCATGAAATGTCGTAACTAGTGTAATCCCCTATTTACACTTCCATTTTCATGCTCGTCTGTTCTTCTGTCATGGCATAGGGCATTTTCCATCAACAATGAATTCTAAATCGCTAATTGAACTTTTTAACCTATTTCGATTTTGCACTTTTTCGTTTCCGCTTCTTTTATCCAATTACGGAGTTTACTTGGGCTAATGGGCAATTGATTGATCGTGATTTCTAATGGTGAGAGCGCATCGACGACAGCATTCGCTATGGCTGCAGGCGGGGAAATGGCTCCTCCTTCACCTACTCCCTTGATTCCAAGTGGATTTCGGGTAGAGAGGAATTCTTGGTGGGACTTTTCAACAGTCGGGATCTCCATTGAAGTCGGCAATAAATAATCCATATAAGATCCCGTCAAAAGTTGGCCTTTCTCATCGTATATGACTTCTTCATATAGAGCTGCACCAATCCCCTGGGCTATGCCACCCTGCACTTGACCATCCACGATCATTGGATTGATGACCTTTCCTGCGTCATGAACCACACTATATCCCTTCAACTCGACAAAACCAGTTTCCTTATCCACTTCCACCATGGCAATGTGGACGGACGATGAAAAAGTAACGGTGGGCGGAACGAAGTAATGTGTGACTTGCAGGCCTGGTTCCATACCAACCGGCACCTTGCATCTGTTTCCTGGACGTGCCGCTTCCGCAATTTCCTTAAAGTTCACACATTTTTCAGGGTCGGTCTTAACAAAGGCTTTACCATTTTCCATTTGTAAATCAGAGGATTCAACTTCAAGCATGGCCGCTGCGACCGCCAATACTTTTTCCCTTAATTTCGCTGAAGCAATTTGAATCGCAGATCCAGCATTTACTGCACTCCGGCTTGCGTACGTTCCGGCACCAAAGGCCAAGTTCGCTGTATCCCCGACCCTTATTGTAATTTCTTTTGGGCTAAGCATTAATTCATCCGCACAGATTTGGGAGAATACAGTTTCGTGACCTTGCCCCTGTGGGGATGCTCCAAGGTAGGCAACAACCTGTCCAGAACCATCAACCGTGACATAGGCACTTTCGAATGGACCTGCACCGGTGCCCTCTACATAACTGGAAATGCCGACACCGACTAGCTTTCCTTGCTTCTTCAACTCTTTTTGCCTTACTCTAAATTCTTTGTAATCGACCATTTTCAAACCTTGATCCAGTGCAGCGGGGTAGTCTCCGCTATCATAAATCAGCTTTGCACCATCTTTAACCAAAATCCCTTGGTCATAGGGCATATCCTCCGCTTGAATCATGTTCTTTCGCATTACTTCCACTGGATCTTTTTTCAACTTTCTAGCGACCATATCGATGATTCGATCCATTACGAAAACGACCTCTGGTCTCCCTGCTCCCCGAAATGGGACATTCGGTGTTTTATTCGTTAAGACAATCTGGCAAGTAACATCATAGTTTGGAATCTTATAGGCTCCCCTTAGATGGTAGGCACTATTGTAGGCACATGTTAATCCGAAATAATTGACAGCGCCACTATCAATGATGAAGTGATCTTTAATTCCCAAAATAGTGCCATCCAGATTATAAGCAACCTCAACATCATGGATTTGATCCCGTGAATGGCGGGCACTTGTCAAATGTTCCAGACGGTCCTCAATCCACTTAACTGGTCTCTTCAATAACTTGGAGAGATATGGAACCATGATTTCTTCTGGGTGAACCCCACCTTTTGGTCCGAAACCACCACCTACGTCAGGTGCTGTCACCCTGATTTGCTGTTCAACCAACCCCAGTGATCTAGCAATATAAGTTCTAATTTCAAAAGGAAGTTGAGTGGACGAATATACATGCAATTGATCTGTACGGTTTTCATAGGTGGAAACTACTCCCCTCGTTTCGAGCGGGTTGGAAGAAACTCTTGGCGTTTGGATTCTTGCCTTCAGAACTTGATCTGCATCTTTAAGCGACTGTTCAGCATTTCCTGTCGTAACATGGAAATTTGACTGTACGTTATTCTGTAAATGCTCTTGAATCAAGGGTGCTCCTTTATCCATTGACTTGAATGGGTCGACAACCACTTGTAACGTTTCATATTCCACTTTTATTAAATCGGCTGCATCTTCGGCCACATACCTGTTTTCTGCAACGACGACTGCAATGGGCTGCCCTACATACATCACCTTATTCTTGGCCAGGACATCTTCATAGCAATAATGGATAGTGGGATTGATCGCTTCCTTCAGATTGGGAGGCAAAGCACAATGTGATTCAAATTGGACAAGAGGCTTTATGATCCCATCTATATCCTTTCCCGTGAGAATGGCATGCACCCCATCCAATGCCTGAGCTTCAGAGATATCAATTCCTTTAATTGCGGCATGTGCATGTGTGCTGCGGACAAAGACTGCTTCAACCATATTTGCCATTCGGATATCTCCCACGAATTCCCCTGTACCTGTAACCAAACGATAATCTTCCTTCCGCTTAACACTTTGGCCAACGTATTTTGTCATGCATGTTCCCTCCTTAATTGGACACAGTTTGGGCTGCCTGCTTCACAGCTTTAATAATATTGGAGTAACCGGTGCATCGACATAAATTTCCTGAAATGCATTTTCTTATTTCTTCTTCACCTGGATTTGAATTTTCTTCCAGGAAACTTGAAACCGTCATCAAAAACCCTGGTGTGCAAAATCCGCATTGGAGGGCATGATTATCCGAAAATGCTTGCTGTAGGTGATTAAGTTTCCCATTCTCCTTGATGAGTGACTCCACAGTCTTGACTTCACATCCATCCGCTTGGACTGCAAGCATTAAGCATGAGCGGACTGGGTCACCGTTAACATGGATTGTACAAGCTCCGCAAACTCCATGTTCACAGCCAATATGTGTTCCAGTAAGCAAAAGGTTCTCCCTGATAAAATCCGATAATAGCAATCTAGTGTCTACTACCCTCGATATATCTTGTCCGTTTACTTTTAGTTTTATCTTAACTTCATCCATCACATCACCCTGCCCCCTTGTGCACGAACAGTCGCTTGCTTTAAGGCCCGGGTGACCATCGTACCGGATAGTTCCCTTCTATATTCAGCAGTACCATGGAGATCTGATTCAGGTTCTACCAGCTCCATTGTTAAATCGCTAGCCTCCTTATAAAGTTCTTCAGTCGGTTCCTTTCCAACCAAAAGCCTCTCCACATCCTCTAAGGCTGTAGGAATGGAATTCACGCCACCAATGGCTAATTTAATCTCAGAATAACTTCCATTTTCACTTAAATCCACTACTGCAGCCACCTCTACCAGACCAAAATCCCCATGCCTTCTAGCCACTTCAACAAATGCCGATCCACTAGTCGGCCTTATTATCGGGAACCGAATTTCTTTAACCAATTGATCCGGCTGTAAGGATGTAAGCATATAGGTAAGGAAGAACTCTTCAGGGCTTACTATTTCTTCGCCGTTTACATCGGCAAGGACTATTTCTCCTTTTAAAGCGGTTAAAACGCATGGTAGTTCCGCAGATGGATCACCATGGGCGATGCTGCCGCCAACAGTTCCCCGATTGCGTATTTGTTCATGGCCTACCCACCGGATCGCTTCCGATAGCAATGGACACTTTTCCTTAACCAACTTGGATTTTTCTATTTCCCTGTGTTTCGTCAATGCCCCGATGACCAATGAATCACCATCTTCTTGTATATAACTCAACCCTTCAGTTCTGCCTATATCAATCAGGTATTTTGGCGTTGAAAGTCTCATATTCAATAATGGAATCAAACTTTGTCCTCCGGATAAAACTTTAGCATCTTCGCCGTATTCTGATAAATAGTGGACCGCTTCTTCCAAGCTCGAAGGCCGAAGGTAATTAAACTTAGCTGGTTTGATAGGAACCCCTCCATTCGTAATTGAATGACATGCATCAAATTCTTTGATGCGTTTTTAACTGTTTCTCCATATCTTTAAAAAATTTACCTGCCATGAATTTTGCAATACCACCAATTACCCTGCTTCCCACACCAGCGATCATTCCACCTATATCTGCCTTACATTCCCAAATTAATTGACAACCATCACCATCAGGAATGATTTTACAGTCCATTTCAGCAGAAACAAAACCTGGCTTCCCGCTGCCATCAGCATTTAAAATATACTGATGGGGCACTTCCAAATCCTTCAATTTCACCTTCCCCTTGTAGTCACCTTTTACAGCTGCAACACCAAGCTTAAGTTCAACATCATACTCACCATCTGCAACTAATGAAAGGTCTTGACAGCCTGGAATGGCATTCTTAAGTAATTCCGGATTATGCATGGCTTCCCAAATCACTTCTGCACTATAATCAAAGTTTATTTTCCCGGATATCTCCAATTCTCTTCGCCCCCGATCGTACAAATTTTTTATAACCTTTTGCTCCTTTGATAAAAGAACACCTTCACCTGCATACATGTATACACCTTAGTTTAAAAAAAACCAAACAAATGATTACTTTTAATAATATTAATATTACGAATTATCTGTCAATATTTTTTTCTGTTTGTTGTTAATTTTTTCACTTTTATTTCTACCGTACAAGGCCATGGTTGAAGTCCCCTTCCTCCCCATTGCCTTGTATGCTTTTTACGGTTTCACTTCTAGTTAGTTAATCAGCGGATTAGGTGGAAAAATAGCCACGTTTTGATTTAATGGCCGCCGGGGTTCATTATTACAAATTATGTAAGCCCAAGTGCTCAGACAATTGCATCCAGAACACTTTTTGATGATCAATTGATACATTTTTACTCATCAAAACGTTCTAGCAATTCAATAATAACTTTATAAGTCGATGTTGTATCCATATAGGCATATCGGCCTTTTCCGTTAAAAAAGTTACCTGTCTGTATGACCGGATAGCCCATTTCTTCTAACATCTTCATTTTAGCCTCCATGTCTTTAACGACAAAAGAGATATGGTGAACACCCTCACCATTTGTTTCAAGATGATCTTTCCACGTACTGGGTGATTCACCCGGCTCAATCAATTCAATTTGAATTAACGGCGTATTGATGAACATATATTTTGACTTTCCTTCAGTGGGCTTGCCTTTGTAAATCACGTTTGTAATATCGGTTGAACCAGAATGGATGATGGGAGGTTTTTCAATCCCCAACAACTTACAATATGCTTCTGCAGCCGCATCGAGGTCTTTTACAACTAACGCTATCTGTTCCACTTTGTTAGTCCCTAATAACGGCTGAACGCTATCATCTTCTGGTCTTTCCCATGCCGTTTCTCTCGGCTCTGCACTTTCAAGCATCTCAATTAACGTTTTGTGATCATCCAGTGTATCCACATATACATATCGGCCGTCACTTGAAGTGAATTCTCCCGTTTGCAAAGCTGGGTATCCACTTTTCTCCATGATTGGCAGCCTTTTTTGGATAGAGTCTACATCAAAAGCAATATGGTGAATCCCTTCACCTACTTCATCCAGGAACTCACGCATCGTTCCTGGATTTTTATCGGGTTCTATTAGTTCAAATTGGATGGTTGGTGTATTCAGAAAAGCCAGTTTGGATTGTGATTTCGTTGGCACACCTCTAAAAGTGACTTTCGAAACAGCACTGTCACCAGTTAGAAATGGTTCTGACTTCTTAATGCCCAGCAGTTTTGTGAAAGCTATATTAGCAGCTTCAATATCTTTTACAACAAATGCAAGTTGATTAATATTCCTATTGCCCAATAGTGATTCAGCCATACTTATAAACCTTCTTCCCATAGTTTATTTTGTAATGAACTCAACCCAATCCGCGAACTGACAATCCTCCATCACTGGAGATGACTTCGCCGGTAATTGCACGCGCTGCGTCCGACGCTAACAGGACATAAGCTGCTACATGATCTTCTGGCATCTGTGCAAGCTGAAGAGGGTTTCTTTTTTTAATACTATTGGCCTTCGTTTCATTATCCACGATTTTAACGAATGGACGTAGGGGAGGAATCACCGATAATGCTGTCAGAGTGCCACCAGGCGCAACAGCATTCACCCTAATGTTAGGAGCAAGTTCAAAGGCAAGTTGGCGCATCAACCCTATTTGGGCATGCTTGCTCGCTGTGTACCACACCCCGCCGCCATCTGGATAAAAACTGGCACCGGATACGGTGAAAATAATATTGCCATTCGATTTTTGCAATTCTTCAAGAGCGGCCTTAGCACCGAAGAAAGATCCTTTAACATTAATATCGATCAGAAAATCATATGCTTCGGAAAGTGCATCGGGAGTTACGTCGGCAAATTTAGCAAATCCATCAAAGACACCTGCATTAGCAACGAAAACGTCCAGCTTTCCAAATTGCTCGACTGTGGCCTGTACAGCCCTCTCATTGTCTTCATATTTGCTTACATCGCCTTGGTTAATGAGAATCTCTTCACCAAATTCCTCCTTCATTTTCTTTAGCGTTTCTATCGAGCGGCCGATGATGCTGACTTTTGCCCCTTCTTGTATAAAACGTCTAGTGACAGCCTCTCCAATACCTGAATTGCCCCCGGTAATCAACACTACTTTATCCTTTAATGCCATTGCCATCGTAACCAGCCTCCTCTTTTTTCCGAGTCAATATTATATGAAGATAGCAAGATTTCTAGTATTTATCGTTGATTGATCAACAATGAAAATCCGTTTGGATAGCTTCCATTTACCTTCTTCGAAAATGAATTCATCATTTCGTTCCCCCGAAATCAAATCATGTTGAATATCCGTGCTGCGGTTTCGATAGATGAGCAGGTAGCTCTTTACGACTGCCTTTTCGCCTTCAACATAGTCCTTAACGCGTACATTAGAGACAAAACGCCGTGTTCTTGATGGAGGTATTTCCGCCCAAGCATAATCCGTTTTCAAACGATCCACGCGCAGTTTCAGCAGCTCAATATCATCATTAAATGTAAACATTTCCGTTGAATAATCCGGGCGTTCCACCCCTTCTTTATTAACACGTACAGGCATTTGATAACGTAAGCTCGAGTGCATTAAATCGAACCAATCATCAAATTCAATATCATCCAGTAATTGAGCTTCATCATACAGCCACTGTTCAAATTCACATTTGAGCAACATTTTCTCCACATTCATTTCCGTTCCCCCTCCCGCTTATCATTTCGTCATTAATTCAAGCCAATACTTGTAAAAATTCCTTTGGCTCGCTTCAGTGAATTTATCATCGTAAGCAACACCCGGTCCTATAAAATCAACAGGTTCACGGTGAAGCCCCATTGTATAATTGTAGGTTAAATTCTTTAGGAAAGGCATTGGGCCTTGGGCTGCTTCAGTAATATCCGTAAACACTTCCGTATCATCCTGTTCGAAAATACCGGATGGGCTAAAGGTCAATATAAATGAATCTCTTGATCTATCTTTCCAATCTTGGGAGGCGTTCTTTTCCACGAGCATCCAAGCGATCACTTCCATTTTATTGTGACCGATTGGCCGCCACATTCTAATTGAAGTGTTGGAGATAAATTGGTCTTTGATTTTTGTATGGGATATTAAAAATGATAAGTTAGGGAAAACGTTCCCAATCATATTCTTTAAGTTTGATAACACTCCATATTGTTCTTCAGACAAATTAGTTTTAAATTCATCCTTCAATTCTTCCGGGAAAGCGAATTCAGGGTTAGGTGTCCCTAAGTTTAGTCCATGCCCGTTTTCCGTATGGATTTGAAAACCACGCTTTGAATAGGTAGCATTGGGCACCATGCCCAGTTTGGCAATCGATCCGTGTGTGACCATCGTATGATAGGAATCACCAACAAAGTTATCGGAACCAACTTTCCAGTTGGAATTGACAACGAATCTTTGCGGAACCCCGATTACTTCCATTTCTGCACGACCTACGAGTATATCCAAATACCATTTAATGTCTCCAAGAAACTCTTCAAGCGGCTCTGCATCTTCATTCCAAGTTCCAAATAAAAGACCTTTATAGGATTCAAGCTTCACTTTGTGAAGGCCCATTTCCGCCCGGTCAAGGTTGCCCCCATATATGTCCTTTTGTAATGGCACCCCTACGAGCTCACCAGTGTTTTTGAAATTAAACCCATGGTAAGGACACGTAAATAGTGACTTGTTCCCTTTATCTGCACGGCATAGTTTCATTCCGCGATGTGTGCACATATTATAAAACGCCCTGATTTCCCCTTCAGCATCACGAGTGATGATGAGTGAGTAGCCAGCCAGTTCACGGGTCATGAAGTCTCCTTTGTTGGGTACTTCAGAATCATGACCGATAAAAACCCATGTTTTCAAAAACACTTTTTCATGTTCTATATCATAAACCTTTGGGTCACCAAGGAGGTATGCAGGTATAGCGCCTTCCTCTGGTTTAACCGTTTCGTTCAGATAGTTAATAACTTGCTGTTTCGACATTTCTTCTAAGGATTTATCAGTTTTAAGCATACTTTTTCTCTCCCTTCCAAGCTTTAAATCATAAGTCTTTAACCGATTTGAACGCTCTTTTCCTTATTTTGCAGAGTAGCCAAAACACTTAATGCCGCTAGATAACTCGTTTTCGGATTATTTGGCATCGGATCATTTTCGACTTCCAGTTTCAGTTTCCCGAATGAACCTGACGCTTCTATGAGGTGATTGTTTTTTAACACATTTGGATCGGCAATGATTTTCACTTTCGTCTTTTCAGTTCCAAGGCCAGCCAAGGACAGCACAATCGCAACATTAATGTTTCTCGGAAACTGTTTAATCGCTTCTGCAGCAGTTCCTTCAAATAATACCGTTTCTTCTGTCACTGTAGAACCTGCAGGCAATGCGTTTGGCGGTTTTCTTGTGGTGATGCAAACAGATTCAAGGCCATTCACCGCTTTTGCCGACTTAAGTACATCGAGACCTCCAATCGCACCAGACGGAAGGAGAATATTCACATTATTCATTTTGCAAATCTGATTTGATTGTTCTTCAAATGCAGGATTCGCCATCACGCCAATGCTGCTTAGCAAGAGATCCTTCCCGCTTTTAAGCACTTTCAATGCATACTCTTCAGCTGCTTCAATCGTAGCAGCCTCTATGACTAAATCCACATCGGATTTAAGGAGTTCATCGACATCACTAAATGACTGTGTCCTGAATTCTTCTGCTAGCTGTGCCGCGATTTCTTCACGGCGGGCATAAATCGCAACGATTTTCCCACCCGGAAGAAGCCCGTCGGTATTAATGGCCTGAAGCAGAAATTTTCCGATATTACCACACCCGATTAAACCTAATTTCATGTTAGTTTCATCCTTCCTCAATCAGCAAACCCGTATGAGTCCGCAAAGAATTCCAACCCGCAATGTCTTGTTTCCCGAGAAACACCACTTTCTTTTAAGCCAGGGAAATCCAGAGCCAAGTCGCTGAAAACGGTATGATTATTATGGAAAACCGCACCAGCTTCAAGGCGATCTGCCATTTCGACAGCGATATCTTCATTCTCGGTCCAAACAGATGCACGCAGTGCAAACTCACTATCATTCGCTAATTTTACAGCTTCATCAATATCATTGAAAGGTAAAATTGGAATGAGGGGTCCAAATTGTTCTACCCGTACCAATTCGCTTTGCTGATCGACACCAGTAATAATGGAAGGAAGCATATAAAAACCTTTATCCCAAGTCTCAGGATTCAACTGAATGCCAGTCGTGATTATATTTCCTCCTGATTTAGCGGTACGTTCGATCAAGCCCTTCACAAAGTCATATTGTGCTTTATTATTCAATGGGCCCATAGTCACGTCAGGCTGAATGCCATCACCAATTACCATCCGGCTAAACTCCTTGGTCAGCTTTTCCACAACCTCTTCATAACGTGATTTATGGACGTACACTCTTTTTACTGCAGAACAGACCTGACCCGCTGCTCGTAAAATCCCCATCCTCAAACGCTTGATAGCGGCTTCATCCATAATGGCATCTTCCAAAATGATGGCAGGATCATTACCGCCAAGTTCCATATATACTTTTTGCAGATTTCCAGCTGATTTTTGCATGATATCTTTTCCGGTTTCCGTACTTCCGACAAACGCCAATGTCCGTACGCGTGAATCGGAACATAGTTTGTCGCCAATTGCTTTTCCTGATCCTGAGACTATATTGATGACTCCTGGAGGAAAATGTTCAGCAACAACTTTTAAACAGGTCATTATCGTTAAAGGACAATTCGTTGCAGGTTTTACGACAACGGCATTGCCTGCCAGAACAGCAGGTATAACCCGTTTAAATGTTAATATCATCGGAGAATTCCACGGTGTGATAATGGCCGTGACACCTCTTGCCCTTCTTCGGATCTGGACTTTTTGATTTCCAGGGAGCACTTCAGGCTTCCACCAATGGAGTAACTCTGCTGCACAGCCCTTCATGACTTCAACAAAGCGCAGTAAATCCTTTTTAGCTTCTACAAGTGTTTTCCCATTTTCACGTACAAACACTGTAACATTTTCCTCGATTACTTTTGAAAGTTCATCTGCAGCAGTATTCATCCGCTTAGCCCGTTCCCCGATATCAGAGCGGGACCATGTTTCAAAAGCATTTTCTGCCGCTTCAATCACGTCATTCACGTTTTCTTCAGAGCATTTTGCCACCTGGCCAACTACTTCTGATGTATTTGCCGGATTTACTACATCGACTTTTTCCGATATTTCTAACCATTCTCCATTAACTAGATATTTCCCTGAAACAAATGGGTATGTCGAAATCATTCTCAATCCTCCTTATAGTTTTTTGGGCTTGAATGCTTCCGCAGCTCCGGGCGGTCCGCCAAATGGCTTGGCCATTGGCCCTACAGCTTCCATATCAACAACGATCATTGAAGGTTTACGTCTTTCCTTTGCCTTTTTCAGTTCGGATATGAATTCATCTCCAGAACCAATACGGACAGCATCAAAATGCATGGACTCAGCCAATTTCACAAAATCAGGACTCAATAAATCCACGGCTACCTGCCGACCGTATGCGGCTGTTTGAATGTTTCGAAGAACCCCATAGCCTGAGTCATCGAACAATACGATGATAATTGGTAAGTTTTCTTCGGCTGCCGTGACCATTTCCCCGACATTCACCATAAACCCACCGTCCCCAGCCATTAAAACGACGGTCTTATCTGGACAACCCATTTGGGCACCGATTGCTGTTGGAAGACCTTGACCAATTCCGCCGCCTGATGCATGAATGGATGTTCTCGGTTCATAGATTTCAAATAAACGGCTGCCCCAAACGTTTGCCTGTACGGTTACATCACGAACCAGAATGGTATCGTCTGGTAATATCTCCCTCATGCCATCCACAAATTGCTCGTAAGGTCCAAGCGTTTCCCTGAGTTGGGTGCGCACTTCATTTCTAAGTGAAAGAACATCTTCTAAATAAGAAGGTTCCGCATGAACTGAATGGTCTTCGAGCTTTTGAATGATGGCAGCCAGCATATCTTTCGCATCGCCAACCAAGCCTAACGAAGCTTTATAGTTCCGGTTAATGGCTTGCCAATCCGCATCGATCGCTATATGTTCTTGTGGCACCGGCACTTTCCAGTTGGATGTTTCATTCCCCCTAAACCTTACACCTACGCTAATCAATAAATCTGCATTTCTTAAAAACTCTTTTGTTGTTTCATATGCTGCAAAATGTCCGATGCATTGTTCATGGTTTTCTGGAATAGCCCCTTTTCCTGACTGACTTGTTATAACCGCAGCACCAAGGAGTTCCGCTAATTTTTGCAGCTCTTGCGAAGCATTGGCACTGATGACTCCACCACCAGCCCATATTACAGGACGGCGTGCGCCTACCATTTTTTGCACGGCTTGTTCAGGAATGAATGGCAATGAATTTGTTTCAGATGTTGAAGACCGCAACCCTTCGAGTGAAAGATCTTCTATGATCGCCGATTGAAAGTCAATCGGGATTTCCAATGTAACCGGACCGGTTGGTGCAGTTAATGCTTCTTGGATCGCCTTCCTTACCACTGCTGCTGATTGGTCAGGGTTTCTAAGCCTCACCGCATTTTTACAAGCTCCGCTCATCATTGATAGCTGGTCTTTACACTCATGTATGTATCCTTTACCTGTACCAAGATAAGAAGAAGCCACCTCACCGGTAAGATGAAGAAGGGGGACACCAGCTGCCCATGCTTCCACCAGAGAACCAGCAGCATTTCCTGCCCCTGTTCCGGTACTTGTAATCACTACACCCAGTTTCCCAGTGGCGCGGGCATATCCATCAGCCATATTCACGGCACCGCTCTCACCGCGTGAACAAATGAGTTTGATGCTCCCTTCTCTAAGAATTGCATCATAGATTGGCATATTGTGAATACTGACAATCCCGAAAGCAGCTTCCACTCCTGCTTGTACAAGCTCCTTTACGATGGAATCGGCGGTCGTAAACTCTATTTCTTCTTGTATTTTCATCGCGTTATCCTACCTTTTTTAGTAATATATTTAAAGTGCCTTTCCGATCGCTCCTGCCGTCTCAATCGTCGAACCCGCTACATAACTTGCTTTGTCTGAAGCAAGAAAAACGATGACACTGGCCACTTCTTCCGCTTCACCTACACGTCCAAGAGGGATATTACGTTTCTTCGCAAGGTCTCCGTAATACTCTTCAGGGTCCATATCAGGTGCATTTTTCAATCTTCTTCGCTCCCATTGATCGGTCCGGATCAATCCAAGACTCACTGAATTAACCAATATATTGTCAAAAGCCAATTCCTGGGACAAGGTTTTGCTTAAATTAAGGAGACCAGCCCTTGCTGCTGCAGTCGCTACCATATGACGTTCAGGTTCTTTAGCAAGCGTTGCATTAATATTAATGATCCGCCCTCCTCCCCTTTTCACTAAATGAGGATGCGAAGCACGAACGGCATATATGATGGCAAAGAACTTTAACTGAATCTGTTCTTCCCACTGCTCATCCGTTATGTCAAAAAAGTGACCCATCACGCTTTGACCGGCTGCATTCACCAATATATCGATTCCGCCAAACCTCTCAGCGGTACCATTAATGAAAGAATCCACATCCGATTTCGAGGTGACATCACATGTTGATGCAAAAATATCTGCCTTTTCACCAAATGAGAGCAATTGACTTTGTGCACTTTCCATACGCTCAGCGCTTCTGCCGCAAATAGCCACTTTCGCTCCTTCTGCTAAAAACATTTCTGCTGTTTTTAATCCCACTCCCGACGTGCCGCCCATAATGACAGCCACTTTTCCTTGCAATCCTAAATCCACTCTCTTCACTCCTTTTCAAAGCCATTTTCCTCAAACGCTGTAACTACGTGCAAGAATCATGGGAGGAAATCAAAAATCCTCCTCATTTTTCCGCCATGACAGAACCATCTATATGAGAATCAACCCAGCCTGGATCGGGATCTCCTCCCATTGCTTTGCGGGCTTCAGGTTTCGGCGGCCCTGCAATCCCCCACTGATCCATTAAATGCGGAACCCGTTTCCATACACGTGCTCTCCACTCAGATTCATCTTCGATCGTTTCCAGATAGCATGTATACTCCATAACAAAACCGCCTGGGTCTTGAAAATAACAGAAGATATTGTCTCCCGGCCCATGACGTCCAGGTCCCCAAAGTTCTGACAAGCCCGCTTTTCGCACATTGCTTATTCCTCGCATCAATTCATCCACGGAATCGACCTCGTATGCAATATGATTGACTGACGCATGCTCATCTTGATTGAAGGCAATGGAGTGATGCTTTCTGTTGCACCGGAGGAATGACATTTGGTGCTCACTCCAATCAGTAACTTTAAAACCAAGTACATCCGTATAAAACTCAACGATCATATCTAAGTTCTTCGTGTTCATCACAACATGGTTCAATTTCACTGGGTCAACATTTTTCTTGCTCCAAATAGACGTTTGCACTTCAACCCAAGCCGAAAGCTCAATCACGCGGTTTTCCGGATCAATAAACCGCAGGCCATAACCGGCCCCTGCTTCATCCAAATATCCAGGTGGTTCAATAATTCGAACGCCCTTCGATTGTAATATCCCTGCTGCACGATCCACCGCATTTTTATCGACCATGCCAAAAGCTATATGATGCAAACCACGTTTTTCTCCCTTGTGAAGGCTCAAAATATGATGTTCCGGTCCAGCCCCGCGGAAATAAACCGTATTCTCCTCTTCCGGAACATCCACTCTATCCAGTCCCCAAACCTTTTCATAAAACTCTGCTTGATCGTCGAAATTCGGAGTTATCATGCTTATATGCCGTAAATGAGTAATCCCAAGCATTTTTTATACCTCCCATAATTTAATTGGACTTTAGATAAATTGCATTGGCCATATTTAACAATCTAATCGAAAAGGGCGCCTCATTAATTTTCATAATGCAGGTGCCCTTCTCAGCTAAATGATCACTCTTTAATGATGGCTTCTCTTTCTTTAGCGCGTTGTTTACGCAGTTCTTCGAGGTCACTGCCTTCAGGATAAGTCGGCAAGTTAGGTTTCACTGCCCCTAGCATCACGAGCATGCGCGCCTCTACATCCCCGTCATTCCTGATTCCCCGATAAACCCCTGGTGGGCTGCTGATGCAGTCTCTCGCACTTAATTTAATTTCATGCACTTCACTGTAGCTGTCCTCTTGAATTAATGCGGTGACTTCACCTTCAAGAATGAAAAACACTTCTTCAACATCGTCGTGCAGGTGCAAAGGACCGATACATCCCGGAGGAAGCACCATTGTACTTAAAGTGAAATGTACACCTGCAATTACATTCGTATCATTATTAGCAGTCGCACCACGTCCGATATATCTCATCTGTGCGCGTTTATAAGCGGGATCAATTTCTTCTTGGAACTTCAAGACATCCCAATCAAGCGAACGGTCTTGCAATCGGGCAACATATTTTTTTTCAAAATCCTTCACTGAAAAAGCTTCTTTAGTCATTTTAAAATTCCTCCCTTATTTGTTGTTTCCAAACCGCATTATGTTTCATAAGCAAAACACTGTTTTGTCTATGAATTAAGTCTAAAATGAAACCGCTTCATTGTCAAATAGTTTTTAGAATATTTAAAACTATTTTTATAATCCGAATGCTCACCAATACAGGATAAACTTGTAATGCTTTGCTTTTATTAACACAAAAAGTGTGGATTCCCTATTGGGGATCCACACTTTCGAAAGCGGTTATTCATTTATTAATAGATTTTAAATCGTTCAGACATCTTCATGTTGATAAGGCTTAACCCCGCTATATCCCATATAAACGGATAACTGTCGAGAAACTTCCAACAGTTTCGGCAAGGCAATTTTATCGATGAAATCCTCCTGGTAAGCAGACTCTGTTGCCACGACATTCAAGGCAGCCAATACTTTCCCTGTCCTGTCAAAAATCGGGGCGGCAACCGACCGGATGCCAGGGTGGAATTCACCGCTTGTCATCGAATAACCATTTTGCCGAATCGATTCCAGCTGTTTTTGAAATTCACCAGGCGCAGTGAGTGTTTTGTCTGTATAAGGAGTTAGGTTTGAGATTTTGAACATTTGCATTAGCATTTCTTTCGGTTGATATGCCAAAAGTAATTTTCCATTGGCCAAAGCATGTGCCGGCAGCCGCAAACCTATGTTTACATTGACAGCGGATACACCTCTGATCGGGGCACTTCCAACATAAACAACTTCCTGTCCATCCAAAATGGAAAGATGGCAGGAGGCTCCGATTTCATCACGCAAGGTCTCCATATAAGGTTGGACTATTTCCTGGAATTTCAAGCTATTCAAATAGCTGAATCCCAATTCAAGGACCTTTGGCGTTAAACTATAACGTTTGGTATGTTCGTCCTGAGACAAGTAACCAATATTTTGTAATGTGAATAATAAACGATATGGTACTGTTCTGCTTACTCCCAGTTGTTTTGCTATTTCTGAAAGAGACAAGCTCGGCTGTACTTCATTAAAGAGCTTAATGATTTCCAAACCTCTAACCAATGAATTAGCACTATATTTCTCTTTCTCTTTTTCTTCGCTTGCCATTCGAGTATTCCCCCCGTTGTGAATAAATCTCATTTTCTCCTGACTATAACCATTCAGTAAAGCTTTCTTCATAACTAGAAAGAAGAACTTGCAGTATATGTACATTTTTTTCTGATAGTTCATTTGGTGAATGTTTTTGATGCAGCCTTCAATGGTTGGCTGTTTTCTTTTGCTTCCTTAACTAGACAGGAACTTTGGCGCCAGTAGCTGCGCACTTCCCTCTGCTTAACAAGTTCATCCGATCATATTTCGATGGATTGTAATCAATTCAAACGTTCCGATTACTTTCTTTCATGCTAACAACAGCTGGTCCGCGAGTCACATCAGATACAATCAACTCTTTCACCGCTTCCGGATAACGGCTAGTAAAGGCCGAGAGCGATAACCAAGCTGGTGTCTTCAAGTGATATTCCTTATCCCTATTCCTGATAACGAATCGGGCAGTACTGCAAATTGGCAACCATTTCTACCTCGCAATCCTTTACCCTTCATGTTTAAGTAGAATAGTGTATATGTGTCAATTAAAGCATATTTACATATATAAAACTATTTGGAAGGCCTAGCGTAATTGACTTATCGACAGAAAAGCTCGTTGTTATATAACCAAATATAACCAAATATACAAGTAAAAACAAATGAAGAATTTTAATACACCGATATTCTTTGCCAAATCAAGAAATTTTCCATTATTAAGTATTTCATATACAAAACAATATAAATGAATTATAGATTTTCCTGATTTTAAATTCAATATCAACATGTCAGAATTTTTAATAATTTGATAATAATTTGTTTTTTTGACACAAAGAATCCAATATAAGTCCTTGCTTGATAGAGATCCATCTACTCAAAAAAGATGAAACAGAGTTCGACTTTTAACTGAAAGCGCTTATAAGATTGTTTATTCCAAAAATATAAAATTGTCAAAATATTAAATTGACAATCAAATTATTTTAATTTATCGTTAAGAAAGTAAAACTTTGTTTTCCTTACAAAACACTTCTGTTCCTTTTTATCTATCAAAATTATAAAGAAAGGCGGGAAAAATCAAAACTAGTACCTTTCTAAAGGGATAACCGTAAAACACTTATTCTCACATGTAAGTGTTTTAAGGAATGTTAAAAAGCGATAAGGAGATGGTATTATGTTAAATGGGCAAAAAAGATGGTTGTATATTGCCGTTCCAATTTTTTTCTTTTGGTTTTTCGGGCAAATTGATAAGGTTGGCATTTCCATCATTCAAACAGATCCAGAATTCCTGCATGCACTCGGTATGACAGGTGATGACAAAAATGCAAAGATCGGTCTTCTATCATTTGTATTCACCATTGCTTATGGAGTTTCAAATCTTTTTTGGGGCTTCATCATTGATAAATTAGGTGCCCGTAAAACAGCCATCGCCGGTTTATTCGTTTGGACACTCACGATGATTATGTCAGGCCTGGCAAATTCATATGAAATATTTTTAATTAGCAGGATCATTCTTGGTTTTGGTGAAGGGATGATGATTCCGGTTTCCGGAAAGCTCATTTCTAACTGGTTTAATAAACGCGAATTGGGGAGGGCCCAGGCATCTTGGCTTACCGGAAACTATTTAGGACCGGCAATGGGAGCCGTTGTTTTGGTGCTCGTGATATCTTTACTCCACTGGCAAGCAGCTTTCTTTATGCTCGCAGCTTTCAACTTATTTATAAATATCCCGATGTTCATCTTTATGACGAGGAATAGGCCAGAAGAGCACTCCCGTATAAGTAAGGAAGAATTGGCTTTCATTCGCCAAACGGATGATGAAATGAAAGAAACCACATCCTCCGAGAACAAGAAGAGTTTCGCCCAAGATTATCGTTTCTGGATTGTTTGGTTCGGCATGCTCGTATGCTCCTTTTTATTCTTCGGAATCAGCATTTGGCTTCCTACCTACCTCATTGAGGCAAAAGGATTCGAAAAGGAAGGAATGTCGAGCATTACTTCACTTTCCTGGCTATTCGCTTTAGGATTTGTCTTGGCATGCGGTTTTCTTGCTGACAAAACCAGACGTCCAAGTTTGATGGCCACGATTCTATTTTCATTGACGGCTGTCTTTTTGACTGTAGCTGTCTTCATCCCCAACCCTATTTTGGCAGGACTATGTATGGGACTGGCAATGGGATGTCAAGGCGGGGTGTTCCATCTAAGTAATATGCTCATGGTAAAATACTCAACACCTGAAACTGCAGGACGAGCCGCTGGTCTAATTGGGTTCACGAATATCATGGGCGGCTTTTCGAGCTATATCATGGGATGGCTTCGTGACTTGTCTGGCGGGGACTTCAGTTCATCGATCGCGATGCTGATTTTTACAGCCTTCCTAGGTTTGGCAGCTTATTTATTCTCCATTAAGAGAGAATCAGCAGAACTGCGCTTATCACCTTTACCTGTACAAAAGATACAAGCATGAAGTTCTTGAAAGGTCATTTTTATCACCTAAATCAACAAAAAAACCCTTGAATTATCAAGGGATTTTTTTGTGCCGACCTTAAAATCAAGTCAATATCGTTCTTTTTGCATTTCCCGATAAAATTTTCAACGCTTACTCCGAATCACTCCTTTATTTGTATAAATATGTCGATAGTTAAAATATTCAAAAAATGATATTTTTTTGATTACCCATGTTATATTGTTAATGGAAAAAAATACTTGTCAAGTAAGGTGAGTGTGTGAATATAGAAGTTTTAATTCTCCATTATATTCAGGAAAAACGTCAAAAGCCTAACCATGCCAATGAATTATTGGATTATATTCAGAATGAATATGTAAACGGGAAGCTGTCAATCTTGCAATATAGAAGTCTCTGTCAGGACTTATATCTTCGAGGGGCCAAGCAAACGTCTCCTGGGTGAAACTACACCCTTGTCACTGGTCATACTATTTCCAATTGTGAATGATTTTAGTTTCTGTTTTTTCCGCAACGACCTATCCATAAATGTAAAGTCGGTCATTTCCTCTCTCCTCAATATGTTCATAACTAATAAAAGCCTCCGTGATCTGCCAACTTAAGACAGTTCACGGAGGTAAATGTTACTTAATCAGACATTGCAGAAATTTTCTTTAATTAAATGAATATATCGAAAATTAAAACCAAACCGAATGCTACGAAGGAAAGTAATGTTTCCATCACTGTCCATGTTTTGAAAGTTTCTTTAACGGTTAGTCCCATGTATTCTTTTACTAACCAGAAACCGGCGTCATTAACATGGGAAAACATAAGTGACCCTGCTCCCGTGGCAATAACGAGCAATTCTAGATTAACACCCGTCATATTGGCAACGACCGGGGAAACGATCCCTGCTGCCGTAGTCAAAGCGACGGTTGCAGAACCTGTGGCAATCCGAATCAATCCGGCCACAAGGAATGCAAGAACGATCGGGGATAAAGAAATTTCCTCAGACATGGAAGCGATTGCAGTCCCTACGCCACTATCAATTAAAATTTGCTTGAACCCTCCGCCAGCACCGATAATAAGAATTATGGAAGCTAATGGCAATAAGCATTCTTCCGTCAGCTGTTTAATTAGTGATTTGTCCATTCCCTGTCTGTAGCCCAAGAAATAGTAAGCTGCAAAACAGGAGATTAATAGGGCGATCACTGGACTTCCGATAAACAATAAGAATTTTTCAATGGAACCCGGAATCGGCATATAAGGCGCCACTACAGTTAAAACCATCAACAAAACTGGCAAAAGGATAATGAAGAACGAAACTCCAGTGCCTGGTAATCCACTTGATTTTGTTTCCACCCGGATCAATTCCGGTTCTCCGACAGGAATAACCCGTTTATGAATCCATTTTGAGAATAGAGGTCCCGCAATTATAGCAGTCGGGAAAGCGATGATCAATGAGTACAGAAGTACCTGCCCCATGTTAGCATTATAGATTCCAATAGCTGTCATGGCTCCCGGATGCGGAGGTACCAGCCCATGTACGATCGATAAACCAGCAAGTACTGGAATACCAATTAACAAGATGTTCACTTTGGTAGATTTCCGAATGGAAATGACCAAAGGAAGCAATATTACTAAACCAACCTCGAAAAATACCGGAATGCCGATGATGAAACCAGATAAAAGCATGGCCCATGGCAGTTTTTTCACGCCGAATTTATTAATGAAAAAGTCAGCAACCTGCATACCGGCTCCAGAGTCGGACATCATCTTTCCTAAGATGGTCCCTAAAGCCAATATTCCTATAAGGTGACCAAGGACCGCTCCGACACCCGTTTCATATGCTCCTACAATCTTGTCCATCGGCAATCCAGAAAAAACCGCTAAAAATAAACTGGCTACAGTCAAGCTAATGAAAGCATGCCATTTCCACCATGATACCCCCAAAATAACAATTACGATAGCTATCAGCGTGATTCCTAATAAATATAGATCCATATGTTCTCCCCACCCTATTGAAATCGCTTACAATCAATCCGATACAATAATCGAATTATTGTACCGGCTCATTATATGTCACAATGTAGTTCTGTTTAGCCGTGTTGTAATATCCTTCACTGTATTCCATAACATTTCCGTCCCCATCACTGGAAATCCGAATCCTTTTTAGTACAGGACTATTGTTTTCGATTTTCAGTGTTTCGCAAATGTGATCCGGAGCGATAGCAACGGCAAACTCATCTCTGAATGCTTCAAGTTTGACGTTTTGATCTTCCAAAAAGCGGTACAAAGAATTGATCTGGACCTCTTTCATTTCTTCATCGTTCATATCGAGTGAAATATAATGTGTAAAGTAAATATAAGGTTCATTGTCCAATAAATATATCCGTTCGATACTTATGCAATGATCACCAAATAAAGAGTGCAGCTTTGAGTCTGAAGAAAGGTCAACATGACTTATGTTTAACACCTTTTTTAAAATGGAGTGCCCTTCCTCCACCAACAGCTCTGTGAAACGCTTTCCTTTGGAAAGTTTGACAATCGCACCATTAGCTATGACCCTAGTGCCTTTGCCGCTTTTCTTTTCAACATAGCCCTCTTGCACGAGTTCTTTGATTGCATTACGGACAGTGACCTTACTTACGTTAAATTCTTCTTCCAAAAGAGGCTCAGAGGGAATGTTTGTGTCAATGGCATAAACCCCATGTAAAATACGATCCTTTAATATTTCTTTTATCTGTAAATACATCGGTCCATTTTTTCTGTTCACATTCATTCCTAATCTCCTGCCTTTATCTCTTAATATCTTCCATTTTACCTTCCATTGCCGAAAGTATTTCCTTTTCGGTTGCCAATGGAGTATCTCCAACGACCGTACACGCCAGCATTCCTGAAACAGCCGCAAACCGAACTGTCTTTTCAGGGGAATATCCTAGCAATTCGCCATGTAGGATTCCGCTTGTGTAAGCATCGCCTGAACCTATTCTATCATATACGGAAAATGATAGGATATCGGAAAAGTAAAATGTCTCGTCCTTGTATATATACCCCCTCAATGTATGGCTATTATCACTGTTGATCGAACGATGTGTTCCTGCTATCGATTGAATATTGAATTTCTTGGCCACTTCTGGGATCAACTCAATAAGCTG
Organism: Peribacillus sp. Aquil_B1; assembly: GCF_022603275.1. Lineage (NCBI taxonomy): Bacteria > Bacillati > Bacillota > Bacilli > Caryophanales > Bacillaceae > Peribacillus > Peribacillus sp. Aquil_B1. The sequence goes on from NZ_JAKXEE010000001.1 coordinate 2,241,082, forward strand.
CTCTTCCCTTGTGGAGCCTTCTGACTTCATACCTAAAATATATAGGGCGTCTTTCTCATTCATCATGACGATATCAGCCAAAGAAAGCATTTCTTCATAATGAGGCCTTGCGACAGCGTAACCTCCCTCCCATAAAGTGGGACGGTAGTTGCAATCGAAACAGACTGTACCGCCTTTTTCTTTGACCTTTCCAGCCAGCGCCTTCATACTTTCCCGTACATTTTCCGCCATTGCAAGCGTGATTCCGCAAAAATGGATGATATCCGTACTTTCCGAAATTATATCCATATCGTAATCAGATAAGGTGGCTGTATTAAAACTGCTTTCGAGTCGATTGGAATAGGTGACACGGCTCGCCCGCTGTCCAAAACCATTTTCCAAAAAGTACATCCCCATGTATTTGCCGCCTCTGGAGATGAAATTCCTTCCAATTCCTAAGCGCTGCAAAGCTGAAATCGCTGAATCCCCAAGGGGGTTATCCGGTAACTTGGTCACAACATATCCATCATGACCAAGCTTTGTCATCGCAGAAGCTACGTTTACTCCCGTGCCTGAAAAGGAGTATTGCAAAGTGTTAGCCTGTGATAGCAAATCATACCCCGGTACCTGCAAACGCATCATTACTTCCCCGAATGCCACAATCCTTTTAGGCATATTTTTCAACCAATTTTTTTGTTATGGCCAATAATTTCCGTACATCCTCACCATTCGTTTTACCAGTCTCTTCATCGATGATGGAAGAATATACATGGGGAATGACTTTAGGCACTTTTGCTTCTAATGCAATTTCCAATATGGTCTCGAAATTATTCAAATCGATTCCCCCTGTTGGTTCCAAAGCAAATCCCTCTTCACCACAAGCTTTTGCCACAGCACGATATTCATCTTCATGCTTCAGGCCTTTCATCGGGAAGTATTTCAATGCATTTCCTCCCATATCGCGAACAAGCGCAATGGCAGCTTTGATAGGCACAATGGCCGTTTCACTTGCACCTGCACTTACTGGACCAGTGGAGATATTCACATAACCGACTTTCCCAGTTGGAGAAACAAGTGAATTGATCCAGCTATCCTTCACACCTAAATTGGCCCTCGTAGCACCAACAGCCGGAAAAACCTGGTTAATATGACTGCCAGGATAGGATTTTGCGATTTCTGCGACCACTGCTGCCTGTCTATTATCGCCCGCGCCCAATCCTATTGAAACGGCCTCATCAATGGCTTCCCCATATTCTTTCATTGCTGTAACACCAGCTTCCACAGTTGGATAATCTTTTGAGAGTACGCCAACCAATACATGGCCTTCCGCCGCTTCAAAGACTTCCACTGCATTTTCTACACTATTTGCAAGTACATTTAAGGCTACACGATCATTCAATAACCGTTTGTTTATGTTTGTCATCCTTGTTGTCCTCCTAATATGGTTCTTAATTGTCCTTCAATGACATGTATATCATCACCTTGCAATGGACGCGGATCTATATCGAAAAACCCTTGCCGTATCCCATAATCACGTGTATAAATGGCAATATCCCCATTTCTGAGCTGCTCGTTCACTTCTTTCGCCGTTGTTTCCGTTATCAAAGGATCAATGGAAATACGGGCTCTGTATATGGCACGGCCGGCTTCATCCTGCACTATCGTTACTTTTACGCCATCAATGGAGTCAAGTGATGTGAGAACTTGTAAACTAGCTTTTTCTTTTTCGCTATTATCTGTCTTGACAAAATACTCATCCAATGCCTGTAGCAGCCCAAAGGTAGTTTCCTTTCCAACCTTCATGCTCCTTCCGATACAGTGCAGTTGAACCTTTACCCATTCGATATACTTTTTTCTGCCAGCAACGATACCTGATGTGGGTCCTTCAATGGCTTTTGATCCACTATAGATCGCCAAGTCGGATAATTGTACATATTTTTCCAAATCCTCCTCGGCTGCTGCATCAACAATCAGAGGGATACTATTCTTTTTGGCCACTTCCCATGCTTCTTCGACCGATATCATATTTTTCTGAACAGCATGATGTGATTTCACATATAAAATGGCGGCAGTATTTTCATTAATGGCATCCGCAATATGTTCCGCCTTCCCCTCGTTTGCATACCCAACTTCAACCAATTTTCCGCCACCAAGGTAAATCATGGTTTCAACTGGTGCACCATACTGAACGTTATGGCCTTTCAGCATGATGATTTCATTCTTTTGAATGAGATCTTGATGAAGCCTTTCACTTTTCCTTCTGTTTCCTTCAGTCACGATCGCCGCTACTGAAAGCGCAATTCCACTTGATGCTGAGTTTACGACGACCGCTGCTTCAGAATGAAGCAAATTCGCTATATGCTGCCCTGACTTATCAACTAAATCAGAAATTTCAACATAATTTTGCCCACCTTGTTTCATCGCGCCCATCACTGTGTCAGTTGGGGCAGAAACCCCCAATATGCTCATTCTTCCGCTTGCATTGATGACTCTTTTCAAACCGTATTTAGCGTTCAATGAATTCTCCATTTATCACCACTCCTTTTACAACAACTCTTTTTTCTGCCATCCTTTTTTCACCTTCGGAATCCAATAAAAGAATCGGTTCATTCTCGATCGAGAATAAGGTCAAGTTCGCAATATCCCCAGATGAAATCCTGCCAAGCTCTGGTTTATGCAACCAAGCAGCTGCATTCACCGTAACTGCATCTATTACATCTTTTAACGGATAACCGAGGTACAAAAATTTTGTAAGCACATTTGCCATATTAAAAACCGGCCCATTCTCTCTGTTTTTCCGATATATATCCGTACTGATCGTATTGAAGCGGATTCCCCGCTGTTTCGCCATTTCTGCAGTTTTAAAAGAAAAGCTTGCCGTTCCATGACCTACATCCAAATGGATACCACGTTCAATCGCCTTACTGAACTCAGGCAGCGGCTCATCTCTTTCATTAAATAAATTATTCGCTTTACCATTTAAGAAATGTGTAATGATGTCCTTTTCCTCTAGTAATTCAAGGACTTCTTTAATATCAGGGGGCCCTGAACCGATATGGACCATTAATGGTAAACCAGTTTCAGTCGAGAACTTCCTAGCGATTTTTAATGGATCGACACCATTTGGACCAACCACACTTTTACTTATTCTCGCTTTAAGCCCAACGACAAAATCCCCGTACTTGGAAACTGCCTTTCTTAATTCCCCTTCGTCCAGCCATGAAATATCAGATAACTCATCAATCCTTTTCAATCCAATCCGAGAAATATTCAGAAAGGCGAAAACATTGGTTTTGGAATTTTTACAGCTGTTTACCAAATCAGATATCCTATCTGCCCCCGTGCTTCCCGCATCAATGACCGTTGTTACACCAGTCTTGTATCCAATCTCATCAACTTCATCACCATAAGGATCGAATTCCGGGAAAGCATGTACATGCATATCAATCCATCCGCTAGAAACATAAACTTTTTGATCATAATCTATTATCTTATCCCCTGTTGCAGTTCCGGGAGGTGCAATTTCTTTAATCATCCCATTTTCCAGTATGATATCCGCTGCATTTCCCTCTAACATCTTTACATTCTTCAGAACTAACGTATCTGTCATTTCCCTCATCCTTTTTGATACTTCCTATCGATTGCAAGTACTTTGTATACGGTTACACTGAATTGTATGAGAATTCATTTTATTTCTCTTTACAAAAATAGATTATCATATTTTTTCAAACTAATCAATATAACGTTATAATGTTTGAATTAAATTTACAGAATTTTTAATAGCTCATCGTTTGTTGTGTTTCTTAGTTTCTTCATATAATATGATCTCATTATGTTTTTTAAAATTTTTTTATTCATAACAAAGGCGGGAGAAAAAACAATTTGTTTTTTCTCCCGCCTTTGTTTATGAGTTGTTACCAATAACCAATGCTGTAAGTTCCTACTCTAATTATCCGGAAATGGTGCTTTCCATAACTATAAAACCAAGAATAGTTATTTATATGCATTCTTGGTCTTGTTATTTACAGCACTATATTTGATTTTAAACTTTTATGACAACCCGTCCCTATAAGGAAAGCCTTTAATTTACCTTTTTCGATCCTTTCCAATGGATTTCCCTCAAACGGTATTTTTGTAGCTTTCCTGTTGCCGTTTTCGGTAAAGACTCTACGAATTCAACTTTTGTCGGTGCTTTAAAGTGGGCCATTTTTGAACGGCAAAAGGCAATAATCTCATTTTCTGTCACTTCCGCATTGGGATGCAGCACTATGATTGCCTTAGGCGTTTCTCCCCATTTATCGTGTGGGATGGCAATGACCGCTGCCTCCAAAACATCTGGATGTTTATACAATATCCCTTCCACCTCTGTAGAAGAAATATTTTCCCCGCCGGAAATGATTAAATCCTTAGCCCTGTCCTGTATTTCAATATATCCATCGGGATAGGTCACTGCCAGATCCCCTGTATGAAACCAGCCATCCCGAATTGCTTCGGCCGTCTTTTCCGGATCCTTATAATATCCTTCCATTACAACGTTGCCGCGAGTAATAATTTCCCCCAGTTCCTTTCCGTCCCAAGCGACTGCTTTCCCATATTGATTGACTACCATCGTTTCCCCATTGAAAATCAATTCAATACCTTGTCTTGCCTTTATTATTGCTTGTTCGTCCGCCGATTTTGCTTCAAACTCATCCTTCCACTCGTTATATAGGATGAAAGGGGATGTTTCTGTTAATCCATATACGTGAATCATATTCAAACCAAGGATTTCTTGTGCCTTTTGTATAAGCGCTGCTGCTGGAGGAGCACCTGCTGTTGCCATCCTTGGACGCACTTTGATATTTGTTTCTTTTGCTTTAGGATCATTCACTAGCATATTTACGACAGTAGGTGCTCCACATAATAATGTAATCTTATGCTGGGCGAATAAGTTGAGGATAAGAGGGGGATCCACTTTCCTTAAACATACATGAGTCCCGCCAGTAGCCGTTACCGACCATACACCTCCCCAGCCATTAGCGTGAAACATTGGCAGGGTATGTAAGTATACATCGTCATGATTCACGCCAAGGTGATAAATGAAATTAGCGGCGTTCATGTAATTCCCGCGATGGGTCAACATTACCCCTTTTGGTTTTGAAGTCGTTCCACTCGTATAGTTTATAGTCAAAAGTTGATTTTCATCGATTATAACCTCTGGCAAACCTTCATCAATTGCATGCAAAATGAAATTCTCATAATCTATCCCAGGTAAAGTGGTTTCATGTCCCTCAACAGGCACGATGATGATTTTTTCCAAAGATAGTCTAGTAATGATCTTTTCGATCGGAGCGGTGAATTCTTCATCGACTATCAACATTTTTGAATCACTATGCTTGATGATATATTCCAAATCCTCTGCAGCAAGCCTATAATTCAAAGGAACCATTACCGCTCCCATTTGACAAATGCCATAAAAACATTCCAACATATAATGGGTATTTGGCAACATTACTGCAATATGGTCGCCTTTCTCAATCCCCGAAGAATGCAATGCTTTGGAAAGTTGATCTGTTCGCTGCCCGAATTCCTTATATGTAAACTCTTTCTCTTCATCGATGACTGCCACTTTTTGAGGATAATATTTTACGGCCCTGCGCTTCCAATCCATTGGGGTTAATGGGGAAAACATTTTACCATCTCCTTCTTTTCAAATTCTTTGCATCCAGCACCCTGCCTCGTTCGTCATGATGAATCCTGAGAAAAAAACTTCTTATCCTATTGATACATATTCATTTTCCAGCCGTCATATCTTCTTTAATGGAGTCCTTACACCATAAAAAAATCATTGAATGACGTTTATACTTGGAGTATTTTTTAATTATTCTGATAATTCTTATCATAAAACAGTGGAATTCACTGCTTTAATAAAGAATAGTGCTCCTTCTTTCTATTATAATGGAAACTGTATACGTCAGGAAGATTATATTTTATTATCTATGCAAGACGACAGATGTTCGGTAAGTTTCCCAACGATTTGTTTGAGCCGTTCCGTTTCCTCTTCATTCAGGACGCTATAAAAGTCACGAAAGATTTTGGTAAAACACTTATTGATCGAATGATAGGTATTCCTTCCACTTACGGTGGATTGGATAAAAACTACCCGCCGATCATCCTCACTGTGTACCCTCTCAATCAACTTCTTCCGTTCAAGCCGATCAATTAATGCAGTTCCTGCTGCAGGTTTAATCTTCAAATGATTCGAAACATCTTTAACAGCTATGGATTCATTCAAGACTATTAATTGCAATGCGCGATACTGTACAGAAGTTAGATCATATTTAACCAATAGCGGTTCAACCAATTCTTGTGATAGGCTGCTTAGTTCCCTGATCTCTAGATGTAAATTATACAATTCACTTGAATTCATGTTTGACAATCCTTTCTTATTGACACTATCTATCTAAAACTATAACATAATTAACGTATCAAAAAATTAACCATGCGAATTAAATTGGTTATTGATTTTTTAAAGAGAGAGAGAGGCTGTCCATGTCAGCAGAACAACGCAAAAAGATCATTATCCTCATGATCAATATGTTTATAGCAATAGGAAGTTTCGGTATCATCATTCCCATTTTACCAGCATACCTGGCCTCCATTAATCAAGGTGGCACCGCCGCTGGCCTAATGATCGCCATTTTCGCTGGTGCACAACTTATCTTTTCGCCAATTGCCGGAAAATGGACTGACCAATTCGGGCGCAGAAAAATGATTATTTATGGATTGGTCGGTTTGACATTATCCATGTTTATTTTTTATGCAGTCAATTCCATTTGGTTATTATATGCTTCACGTATCATTGGCGGGATCGGAGCAGCTTTGCTTATACCCGCAATTTTTGCTTATGTAGCCGATATCACCACATTTGATCAACGCGCCAAAGGCAATAGTTTAGTATCGGCCGCCATGTCCCTGGGAATTGTAGTCGGTCCGGGAATTGGAGGTTTTTTAGCTGACTTTGGCTTGAAGTTTCCCTTTTTGATTTCTGCGCTGGTATCCCTATCAGCTGTGGTATTTTCGATTTTTGTTTTAAAAGAAAGCGAAACGGCACAGGTTGCACAATCCATGGATGCAAAAACTGAAACGATGATTCGGAAGATTGCCTTATCCGTGAAAATGCCTTATTTCATCCCACTCATCATTACCCTTGTAATGAGCTTTGGCTTAATGGCATATGAATCCGTAATTGGTCTTTATCTTGATAATCAATTCAATTCAAGTCCTAAGGACATCGCTGTCATGGTTACAGCTACGGGTATCGTCAGTGTAATAGTGCAACTGTTTGTCGTCGACCGGATCGTACAGCGATTCGGGGAAGTGAATGTGCTGAATATCTTTATCAGTGTTGCAGCAATCGGTTTCCTTCTATCACTTTTTGCTACAAGTTATCTGATTTTCTTTTTGATTTCGCTTATCATCTTCCTTTCCACTTCCATTTTGCGTCCAGTTCTTAACACACTGATTTCCAAGATGGCAGGGAATGAGCAGGGCTTTGCAATGGGTATGAATAATGCATATATGAGCATCGGAAATGTGCTCGGACCTACACTTGCCGGAATGATGTATGATGTCCACATTACCTATCCGTTCATGTTGGGCCTTATCCTTTTATTCATTACTTTGATGATTACCATGGCATGGCAAAAGCGATCACTTCATGCAAAGGCATTATCCTAGAGCTTAAAAGGCATTTCTGCCTTAACAAAACCCCCGAGTAGCCGCCGCCATTCGGGGGTTTTTCATTATGATTTTCATATCAATTGTAATCCTTCAAACTGTATATTTACCAGTAAACGCTCGATCTCTTGGATATTCGCTCCTTTTCATCCTGGAGCAGCTCAAAATCCTGCGTTACATCCGAATTCACGAGTAATTGCTTCAATTTCACGAGTAATTGGGTGAATCTCACGAGTATTTGCTCCAAATTCACGAGTAAATGCGTCAAATTCACGAGTAAACGCTCAATCTCTTGGATATTCGCTCCTTTTTCATGCTGGATCAGCTCAAAATCCTGCGTTACATCCTAATTCACGAGTATTTGCTTCTTATGTTAATGATGCTAGGACCAAAACAAAAAGCGGCCTTTTTCCTCTAAAAGAAAATAAGGCCGCTTATCATTCAGTTTTTTTCTTTTATATTGTTATAAGTGGAAAATGAATTTCATTTAATATATACGGCTTTTTTCCCTTTACTGCTTTCAAAAGCCGCATCAATGATTTTAATGACCGATAATCCCTCTTGGGCGGTTACTGGAGCTTTTTTCCCGCTTAATATACTATCGGCAATTGCCTGGTAATATGTTAAATAAGATCCATGCAGTGTTTCAATGGTTTCATGAGTCTCATTTTCACCTTCAACCGTAACCAGCTTACCATAGCATTCGGGTTCATCTGCACCCCAAGAGTCATCAATCGGTTTTTTTCCCTCACTTAGGGCTGCCTCTTGGCAGTCAAGACCGTACTTGATAAATGATCCTTTACTTCCATGCACTTGATAGCGCGGTCCATTAAATGGAACGATTGAGCCTGAATGCAAGATAACTCTCAGCTTTTCATATCCTAATATTACATGGAAATAATCATCCGTTTCTGCATTTTCCTTTTGGGAAAATACATCTGCCCAAACGAATTGCGGCAATCCAAACAAATGAAGTGCTTGATCAATGAGATGTGATCCTAAATCATAAAGCATGCCTGATCCCGGGCCTGGTTTTTCCCTCCATCTATCCCTGACCACAGGCCGGTATCGATCATAATGGACTTGGTATGTATTGATTTCCCCAAGCACTCCATCATCCATAAGTTTTTTCACGGTCAAAAAGTCATTATCCCATCTCCGGTTATGATAGACACTTAATAGCAGATTCTTTTCCTCGGCAATCTTAATGAGCTCCTCCGCCTCCCAGGCTTCCACTACCATTGGCTTTTCAAGGATGACATGCTTCCCTGCTAACAAGCTTTGCTTGGCCATTTCATAATGTAAACCACTCGGTGTCGTAATAACAGCCAAATCAATGGACGGGTCTTCAAGAATTTCCTCTAAGCTGCTTACCACTTCCACATCTTTCAAATCTTTTTGGACTTTTTCCTTATTGGAGCTGACAACTTTCGCAATTTGAAACTGCCCTAAAACACTTAGTAATGGCGCGTGAAAAGTAGCTCCTGACAATCCGTATCCAACTATGCCAACTTTAATTTTTCTCATTTTTCTGTCCCACTCGCTTTCTTGTTCCTCTTAAACATACATTTTATTATATTTCATTGTCCGGGTATGCATCTCTCAAAAACTTGACAGATTGATTAATCAAATCTTTCAATACATTAATATCGATATCTGCCACTTTATTGATGTACACACACGCTTTTCCGGAAGTGTGTTTTCCAAATGCCAGTAACAATTCTTCTCTTTTTTTGTCCCCCGTAGCAAAATATAAACTGATTTTTGCTTTTCGAGGAGAAAAGCCTACCAGGGGGGCATCCCCTTCGTGACCTGATTCATATTTATAATGATAAGTACCGAACCCAATGATGCTCGGTCCCCACATCTTTGCCTCATAACCTGTCGTTTCGGTAAAAACATCCAGCAATTCGTATGCATCTGCACGTTTTTTCGGGTTATCGACGTTCTCAATGAACTCAATGACACTACTGTCAGTTTCTTTGGTTTTTTGTTTATACATGACCGGAACCTCCCTTATATTAAAAGGCAGAAAAATTCATAAGATATCGCTTGCCCAGTATCATAGTACCCTATACAATCGTGTTTTTAGGTTGATATGTATGTATACAGCCTTCATCACCGATGTATCAATGATTGGCGGTCGTTCTTCATTACTAGTTCTCCAAGTTTCATGGCAAATCCTTCATTCAATACCCTTATATATTATAGAACATTGATTCGTTTTATTCTATTTTAAGCGCAGAGTTTATAAAGATAAATCTTTTGTACGTTAAAAATCAGTAATTTATCATAAAAATCTCTACGATCAGAAAATATAATCCTGATCGTAGATTTTTAGTGTATTAGCTATTGCCGCCGGATCTTTTCAATTTCATCAGCTATGAATTGTACCTGTGTCCCTACGATGACTTGAATGCTTTGGGGACCCACGATATTGATTCCAGCAACCCCTGTTGATTTGATTTTATTCTGATCGACAGCTCCCATATTTTCCACTTCAACTCTTAAACGGGTAACGCAGTTATCTACAGATGTGACGTTTGCGTCTCCGCCTAGTCCTTCATAAATAGCGGAAGCCATTCCAAAGAATTTACTCTCGTTTTTCCCGCCTTGACTGCTGTCTGCTTCCGCACTCGCTCCTCCGCCATCAAGCTCATCTTCTGTATCATCTTCTCTGCCAGGAGTCATTAAATGGAACCTTGTTATCAAGAATCGGAATAAGAAATAGTAGATGACAGCAAAAGCCAGTCCTTGAAGAAGTAGCATATAAGGTTCATTTGCCATTGGCAACCTTGAACTTAAAACAAAGTCAATGAATCCTGCGCTAAAACCGAACCCTGCTGTCCATTGGAAGGTCGCAGCAATTGCTAATGATATTCCAGTTAATAAGGCATGAACAACGAATAGTGCTGGTGCAACAAACATGAAAGCAAATTCCAACGGTTCAGTAACGCCTGTGAAAAATGAAGCGAAACCGGCTGCAAGCATTAATGAGGCAACTTGTTTTTTCTTCCGTGATTTTGCCGTATGGTACATGGCAAGGGCTGCTGCCGGCAAACCGAACATCATGACGGGAAAGAATCCGGCTTGATACATGCCTGTGGTTCCTTTTATTCCTGTACCAGCCCAGAATTTACCGATATCGTTAAGTCCTATTACATCGAACCAAAATACAGAGTTTAATGCATGATGTAAACCTGTTGGTATCAAAAGCCGATTAAAGAATCCATAGAGTCCTGCTCCAGCAGCACCTAATTCACTTATTCCTTCACCAAATGTAACTAACCAGGAGTAGATGAGTGGCCATACGAAGAATAATATAAGGGAAACAAGTAACATGACAACCGCAGTAAGGATCGGGACAAGGCGTTTACCGCTAAAGAAAGCGAGTGCATCCGGCAGTTCGACCTTACTGAACCGATTATACATAGCTGCCGCGATAAGGCCCGAGAGGATTCCGACAAATGCATTTTCTATTTTCACGAATGCTGGATTTACATCTTTTGCATCAATTCCCTGCAGCATCGCTACAGAGTCCGTGGAAAGCAACGTCGTTACAACTAGATAGGCTACCAGCCCGCTTAAAGCGGCGGCTCCATCTTTTCCTTTCGACATTCCCAACGCCACTCCAACAGCAAACAAGATAGCCATATTGTCGATTATCGAAGAACCTGCTTTTATTAAGAAAGCCGCTAACGGACTTCCCGCACCCCATCCTGCCGGATCTATCCAATAACCAATCCCCATTAAAATGGCGGCTGCCGGCAATACGGCTACTGGCAGCATCAAGGAACGCCCAATTTTTTGAAGATATTTTTTCATCCCGCTTTCCTCCTGTCAATTACTGATTTAGGGCAAACCCCATATTCTATTAGACAACGGTTCCTTCCATTTTAGAACTTCATTTCATATATAAAGTTGGCTATATTCAGGAATAAAGTCTTAACGATTTACTCCTCCATAAAAAAAAGAAAAGTCCAACCGGACTTTTCTTTTTTAACTTATTTATAGAGCAAGTAGTTTTTACGAACCTTTTTAAAAGCATCCTGCTTTGCTTGATATTCTTTCATGATTTCATTTACTGATGAACCTTCTTCAATTCTTGACATTACCCAGCCATTTCCAATCAATAAATTGAAATTTTTGGCTGCAAGGAATTCGAAATCACCAGGATATAAATCCTGAATGGTCTTGATGATGTGAAGTCCAGTAGGGACAGCCTTGAATTCCTCTCTATCCGTTATATAAATTTCCACTCCGTGGCTAAGTTTACCTGCATGTTTTGAAAATGTAGGTGTAAAGGAGGCGGCCCTGAATTTTACTCCAGGTAACCTTAATGCATTTAATTTCCCAGCAAGCTCATCACTGTTTATATAAGGAGCACCAATCAACTCGAATGGTTTAGTCGTTCCTCTGCCTTCCGAGACATTCGTTCCCTCGATCAAGCCAGTAGCCGGATATACAAAAGTTGTGGAAACTGCCGGCATATTCGGTGACGGCAAGACAAAAGGGAGACCAGTATCATCGTAGTCCATATCTCGTTTCCAGCCTTTCATCTTGATGACCTTTAGATCTGCACCAATATTAAATTCTTTATTGAACAAAGTCGCGAGTTCCCCAACTGTCATCCCATGCTTTAGCGGTATTGGGTACAATCCAACAAACGATGAGAATTCAGGTTCAAGTACCGGCCCCTCTACCGATTCCCCGCCCTGTGGGTTCGGCCGGTCCAGCACGATAAAGGGGATATCATTTTCTTTGGCTGCTTCCATTGCATATGCCATCGTGTAGATATAAGTGTAATAGCGCGTTCCGACATCCTGGATATCAAAAACAAGGACCTCAACATCCTTTAACATTTCGGGCGTCGGTTTTTTCGTTTTGCCATATAAGCTATAAACGGGCAACCCTGTTTTTTCATCAATATAATATTCAACGCTTGCACCAGCTTGCGCATCTCCACGCACTCCATGTTCAGGACCAAATAACGCTGTCAAATTAATGTTCGGATCATCATGAAGTAGATCGACGATGCTGGTTAATTTTGAATCGATGCCAGTTGGGTTCGTAATCAAGCCGACCTTCTTTCCGCTTAACACGTTCTTTTCTTCTTTTAAAAGGACTTCAATACCAGGACTGACCTTTTGTTTTTTCTTCTCTTTAACAGCGGTTACACTTTTTGAGGAAGCGATGCCGAAAGAAAGCATGCAAATGGTAAATAGGATTATGATTCTTTTCAAAATACTTCCCTCCTTATTTTTTTATGGGTCTTCCTGATTTAATATCTAATCCGTATCCAAATTTATAAAGACTTTCAGAGGGCTTAGTTACTGATGGTATATCGACGGGCAACGTGCCTTTAGGTTTTGATTCTCCAAAAACGGTCGAGATGCCTGCCGGGATATTCGGCTGTCTATAACGCCCATTCGAATACCCTTTAAATCCGTAAACAGCAAGGACAGCTTTCGCTTCTTCAAAGTTTGCAACATCATAAGGGTTTCTTAAACTCATTAAAACAAATTCTTTATCTTTCTTATTAGCATGATTCATGACCGCTCTAGGGAAGGCTGTTGCCCACTTCGAAGAATCTTGAATGCTATCATCGATCACTCCATCATTGACAGCCGGATCGTTTTTGACAACATAGGAACCAGTTATGACGAAGTCCGATTCATCAATGAGTCTGGCCACTTGATCTGTAAATGACTTTCCTGAAAAACTCATACCCGTTATTTGGACTTTCTTTATTTTCTTTTTAACAGCTAATTCGCTGATGCTCCTGGACATGGATTCAACTTGGTCATCAAAAGGAGCAAGAATTAAAACTTTATCATTTTTCTTAGGTTTGAAAGGCAATGTTTTTTCTTCATTTTTCAATATGGTGATGGCATCTTCCGCGATTTTCCTTTCTTTTTTCAAATGATCTTCATTCCCTACCACTTGAAGCGCGGTTTCGATTTTTTTATCGATCGGGGTTTCATCAGGGTTTAATATCCCTCTTTTCTCTTTCAGTTCAAGTATCCTTGTTACAGATTGATTGACTTGATTTAGAGGAATTTCCCCGCTTGCCACTGCTGACTTCACTGCATTGAATACAGAGGTTAAATTCTTTTCCATTTGAAGCGAATTAACCTGTGCAGGCATTAATGCAATATCAACTCCAGACTTCAATGCAAGGACAACAGCTTCTTCCTGTCCGAAGTTGTCCGCGATGGCTTTCATATTCAATGCATCTGTAACCACGACACCGTCAAAACCCATTTCTTCACGTAATAGACCCGTGATGACCTTATGTGACAACGTTGCAGGAACCATAATCTCTTGACCGTCTTTTTTGCTGATATACGTAGTGTCATCGAATGCAGGAAACTGAACATGTGCAGTCATCATCATATCAACTCCAGCATCTATGGCCCTTTGGAATGGCATCAACTCGATTGAACGCAAACGTTCTTTATCATGAGAAACAAGGGGGAGACCATAATGACTATCGACTGCTGTATCTCCGTGGCCGGGGAAATGCTTGGTCGTTGCTATCGTGTTTTGATTTTGCAATCCTTTTATCGTCTGAATGCCCATCTTTGCTACAAGTTCCGGAACAGAACTGAAGGAACGAACGCCAATAACGGGATTTCCAGGATTATTATTCACATCGACGGACGGCCCGAAATTGACATTTATGCCAAGTGACGACAGTTCCTTGCCAATGATTTCTCCAGATTGATAAGCATAACTCTCTTTTCTGGCAGCACCAAGTGCCATATTACCGGGAAGATTCGTTCCAGTTTGAAGGCGAGTTACGATTCCACCTTCCTGATCAATCGTTATGAACAGCGGAAGTTCCCGGCTTGCCATCTGCAAACCATCGGTGAGTCGTACCGTTTGTTCGGTATCGACTACATTCTCAGCAAACAGAATAACACCGCCCAGATGATACTTTTTGATGATGCTTGCAACTTCTGAGTTCATTTCAATAAACCCCGTCGCCTTCGCTTCTCCTTGTTTTTGCCAATTTCGAAAATCCGGCATGATCATTTGTCCGATTTTTTCATCGACTGTCATGTTTGCTACGATTTCCTGAATATCCGATACCGTTTTTTCAGTCTCTGATCCTTTTGCTGCCGCATTCCCTCCCAGAATGGATATAACCAAGAATAATGCGATTCCAGCAGGGGCACATATCCTTTTTATCATTTAGGCTTCCTCCCTTGTGTACTTTTTAGTTCTTTTAGCAGCAATTCCATAACCACTACCATGAAGGGGTTATGGAAAAGAACTATATAGATCCTATAAAGAAATCAAGGCAGCATTGGGAATCCCGTCAGCCGCCTCTTTTAAACAAGCCATCATGAAAGATATCCATTTATCCTAGTATAATTGAATCATAGAGCCCAATTGGTCACTCAATATAAGTTTTATCGTTTGACCAGGCTTTAGAAGGGACAGCAAGGGAAGATCTTCTTCTATAATTCGCCCAATCACATTAACTCGGTGATTTGCCCCTAGGTCTCTCTTGCATATCTGGACCTCTCCCCGATATCTTCCGTAACCATCATTGTCCATCGTTATGGATCCAAGACTGCGTGCAACTGTATTACTCGGCGCAACCTTTGCTGTGACCCGGGTATTCTGCAGCCGGAAAACATCTTGAGAAACATCTGGCCTCAATTCGTACTGACCGCTTTGCAAGAGTCGGGATTCCGCTCTAACAGTTAGAATATTTTGACTTTTATAAGCAGTCAGATTCTCAAGCAGATTATTCTCCGTTCCTTGATCTCCAACGAAAACTCCTTCCACATGCTGAAACAGCTCGATACCGGCAGCGTAAGGATTCATCAACCTGTGTTTTTCAAGCGTCGGAAGACCTTCATGAATTGGACCGCGTTTACTTTCTGCACCCGGGATGAAAGCAAAGATCGGAATGCCGTATTTCTTGAACATTCGATTTTGTTCATGAAAGAATTCTTCATCAAGGCCCGTTTCAGGCCTTGGATAAAAGTTGTGCCAAGCTATCAGATTTTCCGGGTCCACGCCTTCAAGCACGGCTAAAAGTTCATCTTCATTCAGCGTACTTGCATTCAGTGAAAGTGAAAACACCTTGGATAATGATATGACCGTTTCTTTATCAAATCCATCATCAAGGCGAATACCTTTAATACCTAATGGCCATAAATCCGTAAATTTGCTAATCCCCAAATGGTCAAGGGTGTTTATTGAGACATCTGCATGGATTTCCATTCCGTAGGACTCTGAAAGCTTTAAAAGCATGATCATTCTCTTCACCAGGTCGCCCTTTTCTTCAGGAATATGAAGCGAGGTAAATGCTCTCTTCACTCCCAGGTTAGCAGCATGTATGATTTGTGTTTCTGCATGCGGGTCTTGTAGATAAAAAGAGATTCCGATCACTTGAATTCAACCGCCATTTCATCTTTAAATCCAAACAGATACGTAAAAATAAATCCTGCTATATAGGAAATGAACAATCCAGCGAGGAACAGAGCGATTTGATTTGGATGAACTAAAAAGGTGAGCGGCAGTCCGGACACACCGATGGACGACGTTGCGATTCCGAATTGAGCCTGGAATGCCCCGCCTACTCCTGCACCTAAACATGCCGTTAAGAAAGGACGGCCCAATGGCAGGGTCACTCCAAATATAAGAGGTTCGCCGATACCAAGCATCCCGGAAGGAAGGCCTCCTCCGATTGCTCTCTTCAAACTTGCTTTCTTCGTTTTCATATAGATGGCAAATGCCGCTCCCACTTGGCCCGCGCCACCCATCGCCAAAATGGGAAGCAGTGGATCATCTCCAATCGAATTGATCAATTCTAGATGGACAGGCGTTAAACCTTGATGTAAGCCAGTAATGACGAGAGGGAGGAAGGCCGCACCAAGGACGAACCCAGCTACAACACCGCCGAAATCCAATACATTCAATAACCCAGTCGTAATGGCATCAGATAAAAACCCACCTACCGGCATAAATACAATGTAAGTGACAATCCCGGTAATGAGTAAAGCAATGGTTGGCGTCAAAATGATATCCAGTGATTGAGGAACGAATTTCCTGACCTGTTTTTCCACCAAGGCTATGAAAATAGCTGCAAAGAGGACACCTATCAATCCACCGCGGCCAGGGAGCAAATTTTCACCGAACAATGAAATGTCGCCGACGGCGGGGTTGATGACCAAAATACCTGCAAGTGCACCAAGTGCAGGTGATCCACCGTATTCTTTTGCAGCATTGGTCCCAACCAAAATCCCCAAGTAGGCAAACAGCCCCGATCCAATAACGGTTAAAATGATGGCTAATTGTGATTCTGCTGCTAGCCAGCCTGCTTGAACGATTGCTTTTGTTATACCGGTAATCAAACCTGATGCCACTAAGGCGGGAATTAAAGGGATGAAAATACTTGCAATCCTGCGTAAAAAAAGTTTAAAAGGTTTTGCATTTTTCCTATCAATCTCTGATTTATTCTTCGAGGCTACTTCCTTTAAGTTCAATTTGCCCGAAGAATCTTCCAAAAGCTTTTCAAATTCTGAATGAACCTTGTTCACCACGCCTGGCCCGAGGACGATTTGTATCGTTTCCTCTTCAATGACTCCAAAAACGCCTTCCGTATTTTTTATATCTTCCATTTTTACTTTCGAACGATCAATTGGCAATACCCTTAGTCTGGTCATACAATGCGCAGCATCGGCAACATTTGATGCCCCGCCTAATTTCCCCAATAATTCTTCGGCTAAACTGGCGTACTTATCCCCCTTACCCATTCAAAAGCCCCCTTTGTCAAATCTCGTATCACTCATTTATATCGATCTGTCATCGATTTAATGGCAGACCTGGTGTTATCAATATATTGGACAGTCTCTTCATATTGCTCTGAAGCCATCCCCAAAAACAAAATGTCAATCATATATAATTGTGCCAATCGTGAGGATGTGGCTGCACTACGAAACGGTGCTTCATTCGAAAAGGATGTATACAGCGTGGCGTCACACAAAGAAGATACTGTTGTTTGGCCATAATGAGTCAGCCCGATCGTCTTGACCCCACGTTCTTTTGCCAGCTTCAAAATATTGACAACTTCTGGTGTTTCCCCTGAGAATGAAATGGCAAAAACGATATCATTTTCATCTGCATTTGCAATCAAAGTTGCAACTAAATGCATATCTGTAAAAGCCGTTGCCCCTTTATTGATGCGAAGTAATTTTTGCTGAGCGTCAGCCGCAACTATATTCGAAGCACCGACACCGCAAAAGTGGACGGTTTTAGCATTCAGCATCAGCGTTATCGCATGTTTGAGATTATCGTGATCGATTATTTCAGATGTGTCCCGGATGGTCTGAATCGAATTACTCGTTGTTTTCTCCACAATCCGATATAGTGATTCGGAAGGCTCGATATCCCGGTAGCCCTGTTCAACGGTCTTCATCAAATCTCCGGCAATCCTTATTTTCAGATCTTGAAATCCTTTTATGCCAAGCGACTTACACAACCTAATAACAGCAGCCCCGCTTGTTTGGGCAGACGTACTTAATTCCTGTACAGTACTGTTCACAACTTCATGAGGATTCTTGAGAATATATTCTGCTAGTTTTTGTTCAGATTGCGGCAGCTTGCTCAACATCGTCTGTATGATTGATAATCCTCCTGTAGCCATTTCTTCCCTCCTTAATCTTCATAGATGGAGATGGCTTTTCTGACATCTCCATCCGCTTTTTTCAGTAACTCCATTGCTCTTTCATAATCTGTTGCCGTTTTTATCATGACAATCGCTGGCTTAACTTGATTATTTGCCTTTACAAGCGTATTCAATGCTTGATCATAGTCAGCATTCGTTACAGTTTCTATGATGCTTATTGCACGGTCCTTCAGTTTTTGATTACTGACATTTACATCAACCATCAGATTTTCATAGACTTTCCCCAGCCGAATCATGGTTGCCGTTGAAATCATATTAAGTACCATTTTATGTGCGGTTGCCGCTTTCATTCTCGTGGATCCTGTTAACACTTCCGGTCCGACAATCACTTCAATCCCTATATCTGCTGCTTCGGTGATGCTCGCGTTTTTATTGCATGATAAAGCGACCGCTTTAGCCCCAACTTTTCTTGCATAACGTAAAGCCCCCTTCACATAAGGGGTACGGCCGCTTGCCGCAATGCCAATAACCGTATCATTTGCTGTAAGGCCCACATCAATCAGATCACATTCCCCAAACTCTTCTTTATCCTCTGCTCCTTCAACAGCCCGAACAAACGCCTTTTCCCCTCCTGCGATTATTCCCAGTACCCTATCAGGCGGTGTGCTGAAAGTCGGGGGACATTCCACGGCATCCAGCACACCGAGTCTTCCGCTCGTTCCTGCGCCGATGTAAATGAGTCTCCCTCCTTTTTTTAACGATTCGCAAGCCCATTCAACCGCTGTTTCAATTTCTGGCAATACCTCCTCAACCGCTGCTGCCACTTTAAAATCTTCTTTATTGATTGCAGAGATGATTTCCATCGTATTTACACTGTCGATATTCATTGTCTTTTCGTTCCGTAATTCAGTCGTTAATGAACGCAAGTGTTCTTCCATAGACAATTAAATCCTCCCATAAACAATTACTTAAATATAATTTCATTTTTTAATAGAAAATAATGAAATTATATTTCATATTATATTCAATGATAGCGTTTTCATTACTCGGATACAAGATATTTTTGAGGATATTGTCCCCAAAAATATTTTCAACAATAAAAAACGTGTACCGTCCCCAAACTTGGGAACGATACACGCACAAGTAATATAACAAAATGCCAAACTAGTATACTACTCCGTCCTCGGGATACCTCATTCCTTTACCCAGTTAACGGATAGGGACTACTTTCCCGTTTTCTACTGCACCGACGACAATAGTTGATGCAAATCCTCCATTTTCATCAATCGAGGGAATATCGTATATTTTTTGATCCGGCCCGATATTTGTAAGTCCATCTTGCATATGTTTACGGATGGCCTTGGCATCATCCACGCTGCCTGCAGATTTCATCGCTTCCACAAACGCATACATGGCGATATAATTCAATCCTACTTCTGAGCTTGGATCTTCTTTATAATTCTTTTGATATTTCTCAACGAAAGCAGGTATTGCTTCTTCATCTGAGTCCATCAGTGGCAGAACGCCAATCGAGCCTTCCAATGTTTCATATGAACCTGCAATCGGCTTCATTTGATCCAGCTTTGCTTGATCCATGATGATGAAACCGCCCTTAAATCCTAGCTCCCGAGCTTGCTTCGCTACTTTTGCCGTAGGTTCCGAAGCACCACCGATAAATAGCACATCAGGATCTTTTTTCAAGGCATTGGTGACAATCGTAAAGAAATCGGTTTCTTTGGCGAAATCAATCGAGGAATTATAAACGACTTTTCCGCCTTGCTTTTCCCAATGTGGGAGCACAGCCTCTGTCCAGTCTTTACCGTATTGCGAAGATGTTGGCAAAGCGGCAATCTTCTTGCCGTAATGTTCCATTGCATATGTTGTAAAAGGTTCTATATACCCCTCGTAATTCGGTGGAATTCGAACGGTTAATGAATTTCCGCTCTCGGTCACTGCCGGTTCACTCGTATATGCTCCAATGATGAATTCCTCTTGTTCATTAAAAACCTGAAGTGCCAGCACACCTCCGCTATGAGGCGTGAAAATGATCGGCGTATCATATTCCTGAATTAACCGTTTAGCATTCGACCCTGTTTCATTGGGAAGATATTTATCATCCAATGAAACTAAATTTAATGTGTATTTCTTACCATTTACTTCAAACCCACCAGCATCGTTAATTTCATTGACAGCCATTTCCACACCATTTAATGTCCGTTTCCCATATAACGCTGCTGCCCCGCTTAAAGGACCGCTAAAACCGATGTTAACGACATTGTCACTTTTGCCTTTACTGCCACTGCTTGACACAGGGCTATCCCCTTTATTGCACCCAGTCAACACAGTGATCATTAGCAGGAGAAAAATAAATAATACTTTCAGTTTTTTCATAAAAATCCCCCATTCAATTTTTTCAGGCCCCAATATACGCTTTCCTTACTTCATCATTGGCTAATAACTCACTTGCTGTCCCTTGAACGACAATTTCCCCATTTTCAAAAACATATCCTTTATCTGCAATGCCGAGAGCAGCATTCGCGTTTTGTTCAGCAAGCAAGACCGTGATTCCTTCGCGGTTTATTTCTTCAATGACCCGAAACATTTGTTCGACAATAAGTGGAGCGAGTCCCACCGAAGGCTCATCAAGCATCAACAATTTCGGTTTCGACATCAAGGCTCTTCCAATTGCGAGCATTTGCTGTTGGCCCCCGCTCAGGCTTCCCGCTTCATCGTGATGCTTTTCTTTTAAAATCGGGAATAAGTGATAGACGTATTCCAAGGAATCCTTGATCTCCGCTTTCTTCTTTCGATGCACATAAGCACCCATCCGCAGATTTTCCTGGACGGTCATCTGTGGAAACAGTTTACGTCCTTCGGCACACTGGACGATTCCCTCCCGAACATTCTTATCCGGAGCACGGCCCCCTATCGGCATGCCCAGAAAATGAATTTCCCCCTTGGACAGCTTACTGATTCCGCTTATGGAACGAAAAGTCGTGCTTTTTCCTGCCCCATTAGCTCCTAACAAAACAACGATCTCTCCCTTGGCAACTTCGATATTCACATGTTTTATCGCAGTGAAGCTTCCATAATTCACGGCGACATCAGTTAACTTAAGCACTGGCACTCCCTCCCAAATAGGCTTTAATCACCGCTTCATTTCCGCGGATTTCCTTAGGTGTGCCCTCGGCAATTTTTTCTCCGTAATTAAGGACCATGATGTGGTCTGCCAAGTTCATGATCATATGCATTTTGTGCTCGATTAAACAAACGGTCAGTCCCGATCTATTCAATTTTTTAATCAGTTCTGTCAAGCCTTCCGTTTCATCCGGATTGATTCCCGCAGCGGGTTCATCAAGAAAGATAATTTCCGGTTCAGTCGCAAGGGCAAGGGCAATGGCTGTCCGTTTCTTTTCCTCCTGCGAGATGCTGGAGACCATTCTGTCAGCCGATTCCGTCAATCCGACAATATCAAGAACTTCCATTGCCTTATCTCTGCAAGCCGCTTCCTCCCGTTTTAAACGTTTTGTTCTTAAAATGGCATCCACCAGATTGGATTTGGTTCGCAGCCTATGACCGACAATGACATTATCCAGCACGGTCGTTTGATCAAAAAGGCTTGTCGTTTGAAAGGTTCTTGAAATTCCGAGCCCCGCTATTTCATTGGCAGGAAGTTTGGTGATATCAATCCCCTTAAAAAGGACTGTCCCGGAAGTTGGTCGATGAAAGCCACTGATCAAGTTGAAAAAAGTTGATTTTCCAGCACCATTTGGGCCGATTATTGCATTGATTCTGCCTTTTTCAATCGTAAAATCCACATTATTGACGGCCGCCAATCCTCCAAACCGCTTTGTCAAATTCTTCGTTTCGATTAGCAAATTCATCCCTCCTCAGCTTTTATGTGCATTTCGCTTCTCACCCTGGACAGTTCATTATCCTTTCGCTTTCTTTGCCAATCAAACAAGGCCCCTGCGATTCCGCGCGGATAAAAGATAATGATCACCGTAAGCAATGGCCCGAATATCAACATTCGATATTCTTGAAGGAATTGCAGATTCTGCGAAAGGATTACTAACAATAATGTTCCTACCAATGGACCTGAAAGTGTCCCGATTCCACCAACCAATAAATACATCAATAGATCGAACATTATGGCAGTTGATCCGATATCAGGTCCAATGAAACGAATGAATGAAGCATACAAAGCACCTGCCAAACCTGCAAAGAATGTGGATAGGACAAATGCGGTTAACTTATTCTTCATTGTGGATATGCCAATGGTTTGTGCAAGGTCCTCGCTATTCCTGATGGCCATATACGTCCTGCCGGTCAACGAGCGTATAATTCGATACACGATTAAAATCACTGCAAGCAGGAAAATGAGGACTAGATAATATTGGGATGCGGCAGTATCGAATGTGATAGGCCCTATATTCCCGGGAGCAGGGATACCGATCAATCCCCTAACCCCCTCTGTAAGTCCCTCCCATTTATCGATGACCAGATATATGATGTAACCCACACATAGTGTATATATCGCGAAAAAGTGTTCCTTTGTCCTCAGCGCGATCAAACCGATTAAAAACCCAATTGCACAGGTGATTAAACATGCACATACAAGTGCCAGCCAAAAGTTCATTTCCGCTTTTACCGTCAGGAGGCCAAGGGAATATGCTCCAATCGCAAAAAAACCAGCATGTGCAAGTGAGAGATATCCAGTATATCCTGATAATAAATTGATTCCATAAACAGCTATCGCCCAGATGAACGAAAGTGTCAGCATATGGAGATAATAGTCGTTTTGCGCGATAAAGGGGAATGAAAAAGCAAAGATGATAAGTGCGATAATCCCATTTCTTTTCGTTAATATATTCACGCTACCTCTCCCCCTTGGCAAAAAGACCTGTTGGTTTCACGGTTAATATTACGACTAAAAGAATGAATGCAATGATGTCTTTATAATCATTTGAAATATAAGTTGCGCCCAGGCTCTCACTGAAACCTAGGATATATCCGCCTACGATCGCCCCCGGGATGCTCCCCATCCCGCCCAATATGATAATGACGAATGCTTTTAGGATGACTAAATGCCCCATGCCTGGAAAAACAAGGTTGATCGGTGATGCAAGGGATGAAGCGATCGCTGCTAATCCACCCGATATCATGAAGGTAAGCATCGCGACTTTATGAATGTTGATTCCCACTAATGACGCCCCTTCACGGCTTTGGGACATCGCTATTATCGTGGAACCGGCATAAGTTTTCTTAAGGAAAAGGTATAGTAAAACCATCACTGCGATAGCTGATACGATGATCAATAATCGCTGAAGTGTGAACGTCAGGCCCATGATATTGACCACTTGGCCGTATGGAGAAGTCATTGTATGGAAGTCGGCACCCCAGACAAATTGGGCAAAAGCTTCAAGAAAAAGGAGAATTCCGATTGCCGCTATCTTATCGTGCAATGGAGGTGCCTCCCTTAACAGGCGGAACACGAAACGTTCCAAAAGGACTCCCAACAAACCAACAACGATAATGGATACGAACATGGCAATCCAGTAATTGACCCCATATAAGGTCATCATTGATAACGTGATATACCCACCCAACATATATAGGGCACCGTGGGCAAAGTTCGGGATATGCAATATTCCATATACTAGAGTCAATCCCAGGGCAACAAGACTATATACGCTGCCAATCGTCAAACCATTAAAAAGCTGCTGGATCAAAATTTCCATTTACTTCCTCCTTGAACATTATTGAATTTCAATTTGCTGTTCATTCCCTGGCCTACCATCCTGTCCATATTTTGAAAGTACACCTCTGCGATGAAAAACACTTTCAATTTTTCCCTCACAGGCCTTATCTTCCGGGGAGGAAAAGTAAGTATTATTTCCCCTATACTATCCACTTACAGATATAGCCTAAGGTATAGCGTAAAAAACACCTGATTCATTGTTAGCGCTTTCATTTATAATGACCACTTATTACAGTACATGCACCTCACGTGCTAATGAATCTAGGCAATACGATTGTGCAGACAAGCATATGCTGTTTTTGGGATAGACCATGATTCCAACTTCTCTTTAATAACGGTTTCCCCATGGTAATCGTCTGGTTCGTTCACCCCTTCCACACATCTAAAGGACCAATAAGTGGATTAATTTCCTGTATTGTATATAAATGCAAGTGCCGTGCCAAAATTAAATCACCAACAATAAGGCTGTTCACCAGTCATTGAATTCATTATTGAATTATAAAAATCAAAAGTAACGGTTCCATAAGGGAAGTTCGTCATTCACTATTGACTGAAAAAATCATTTCTGAATCAATAAAAAAATTAATATGAAGATATAACAGGAAAAGGAACCAAAAATCGCACAAAAAAACAGCATCTCCATTGTTGGATTAGGTCCAACCTTGGAGGTGCTGATCATAACTAAACTATTCTTTTCCGCTGACCTTCAATCGATATTTTTTAAGTTTCCTCACTATTGTTGCCTGACTGGACTCAAGGGCTTCTGCGATTTCATATGTAGTTTGGTAGGTCTGAGCCGCCTTTGTCAAGATTTCCTTTTCGGCTCTTTCCACCGCTTCTTTTAAAGTTAGGGCAGCATTGAGGTTCGGCTGATTCCGATTTTCCGGCTGATATTCTTCCGGAAGGTCGCTAATCGATAATATTTGATTATCCGTCAGCACGACGAGCCTTTCCACTATATTAATCAATTCACGGACATTACCTGGCCAATCATGTTGATAAAAATATTCCTTCAACCGCGAATCTATTTCTTTTGAGAATTTATATTGTTCGTTTGCTTTTGTCAAAAATAAATCAGTCAATGCCAATATATCCTCTCTTCTTTCCCGTAGAGGAGGAATGGTAATCGGAATGACATTCAGCCTATAAAAGAGGTCTTCACGAAAGTCACCCGATTTGACCATTTCCGATAGATTTCGGTTCGTGGCTGCAATTATGCGAACATCGATCTTCTTTGGCTTTGTACCACCGATTCTTTGAATCTCCCTTTCCTGAAGGGCCCGAAGCAGCTTCACTTGAAGTTGCAAGGGAAGCTCACCAACTTCATCCAGGAATAAGATCCCACTCTCTGCAAGCTCAAACATCCCTGGTTTGCCTTTTTGATTGGCTCCGGTGAATGCCCCTCCTTCATATCCAAAGAGCTCGGATTCCAATAAATCAGCGGGAATCGCCCCACAATTTATTTTGATGAAGTCTCCTTTTTTAGATCGGATGCTCCGATTATAAATATTGCGGGCAAGGACATCCTTTCCAACACCCGTTTCTCCCAGAATGAGTACTGTCGCATCAATATCCGATATTCTTTCAGCAATTTCATAAATCATTTTCATTTTATCACTGACAAATACGACTCCATCCTTGCTTGTTATCTTCCGCAGTTTTTCGATTTCCTGCTTATATTGATTATTCAGTTCATTAACTTTCGTCAACTCATGCATCAGTTCATTTAAATCGGATAAATCCCTTATATTCGTAACGACTTGCTCTATTTCCCCTTCTGCATTAAAAACGGGACTTCCTGTAATCAATGTTTCCTTTCCAGCAAAATTATCCTGTACGACTGATACCGTTCGTCTCAGCTTCACTACCTTATGCGTCACCGAAGCATTCAGTATGCCGCGTTTAATTAATTGGTCCACAGATTTGCCGATATAATACTCTTTTGGTATGCCAGTGATCCGTTCAATTGCCGAATTGGTATAAAGTGTGATTCCATCTTGATCGGTGATGTATATTCCATCATAGGAATTTTCGATAATGGCATCCAGTGCGCGATTCAATTTATCCGTTTCATGCGCATCAATCAATAAATCGTCCAAAAATTCTGTTTCACTGCCTATATATAGAATATTGTCAGCATCCATTTGTTTCATTAATAAAAATAAATACCGCTTATCATGCAGCCTTGCAGCTGCAAGCCTTTTATTATCGAGAAATTGCCACTCATCAAATTGTTCGGTTAGTGTATTATTTCCATCCTGATTTAACGATTGATTAAAATAGTTGCCCCAATCCTTTATCCGATTTGCAGAATCCACGACTAGTGCAGGAAAGGTCCATTCTTTGAGCAAATTAATCTGAGAATCCTGTTTCACTTGATTCATTACTATTCACCGCCGCAAAAAGAATTCTTTTTAAGTACAATTCTGGATAATTTTCGAAAGTCCTTTAATATTGTCGAATTTCGCTCGAAAAAAAGTAGTGATGAAATAATTTTCATCACTACTTTCCCTCAGTAAGTCTTAAAAATAACCTCTCCGCTAATCGCTTCCTTGCCTGACTGGTTAGTGGCCGCAACGTTGAAAAAATATCTATCCCCATTTTTTTCTTTTAGATCCGCTTGAAGAGTTATGACATCATTCAAGAAAACCATACCTTTGAAACGAATCTTGTATTCTTCGATAAAACCAATTTCATAAAGATTGCTGAAAAGCTTTGCGAGGTTTCCCATCGTCCACATTCCATGCGCAATGATACCGGGAAGACCAGCATTTTTTGCTTCCTCATCAATCGTATGAATGGGATTGAAATCACCTGATGCCCCGGCATATTTAATGAGGTCCAGTCGCGTTACAGGTGCAAGCTCGATTGAATGTAACGAGTCACCAATATGAAGTTCGGTTAATGTCGTCACTTACTCATCACCATCCTTCTGATCGTTTCATTTATAATGACAAGCTGTTCAGCAGTGAAGACAATTTCCCCATTTGCATCCGTCCCATAATTTTTAAAGGCTAGAAATCCCATTTCCCCTTGTTTTCCTTTTTTCTCGTAATAGTCTTTCACTTCCGTATAACAGGTGATTTCTTCCCCTACCTTCAGCGGCCTGTTATAGCGATATATCTGCTCACCATGAATCAACCCTTTATTCGGGAGATTTAAACTTTCAATCGTCCCGAAATCAAAGACCCTTGGGAAAGTTGGTGGAGCGATATTCGTTCCGTACCTTGATTGCCTGCCTATTTCTTCATCAATGAAAATCGGGTGGGGATCGCCAATCGATAATGCGAATTTTTTAACGGCTCCCCGTTCAACTATATTTTTAACGGGGTTGGATCGTTTTCCAATACTTTCGTTGAACATAACATCCCGCCTTTCCTTAATTTTTTGGACCGCCCGCAACATATAAAACCTGCCCGCTAATGAATGAAGATGCTTCATCGGCAAAGAATGCAACAGCATGAGCAATATCACTTGGCAAACCGCTTCTGGCAACCGGAATACTATTTGCCCTATCCTGGATGAATTGCTCAAAACTCACTCCCACCCGCCTAGCTGTTTCTTTCGTCATTTCGGTTTCGATAAAACCAGGTGCGACCGAATTAGCCGTTATCCCGTATTTGCCAAGTTCGATCGCCAGTGTTTTTGTTAACCCCTGAAGTCCGGCTTTAGCAGCTGAATAATTAGCCTGACCGCGGTTCCCTAGGGCCGAAGTCGATGAAATATTGATGATCCTTCCGTATTTATTTGCAACCATATGCTTCTGGGCGGCACGTACTGCATTGAAAGTACCCTTTAAATGCACATCCATTACCGTCTGCCAATCTGAATCGGTCATTTTGAAAAGTAGATTATCCCGGATGACCCCCGCATTATTCACAAGAATATCAAGCGATCCGAATGTGTCGGCTATTTCTGTTATGGATGCTTCCACCTCTTCGGAATTGACCACATTGGCAACTTTGGTAAAAATGGTATACCCCTTATCCCTTAATTCATTTCCTGTTGATGTCAACACCTCTTCGTTGATATCGATAATCGCCACGTTTGCGCCTTCACTGGCAAATAGTTCGACGATCGCCCGACCAATCCCCCTGCTTCCACCTGTAACTAAAGCCGTTTTCCCTGAAAATCTCCCTGTCATAATCATTTCCTCCTAATCTATTATAAAAATTGTCCTAATTTAACATGCCCCTTAATCAAATTCCGGGAAATGATCATACGCTGTATTTCATCTGTACCATCATAAATCCTCCAAAGCCTAGCCTCGCGGTACCAACGCTCGATGGGAAGCTCCTTCGTATAGCCCATGCCTCCGTGTATCTGCAATACGCGATCAACGACCCGATTCCCCATATTGGCTCCATAAAGTTTAGCCATTGAAGCTAAATGGCGATTGTCTTCTCCATTATCAAGTGTAAAAGCCGCATTCAATACAAGCCATCTTGCAGCTTCGATTTCTACGGCCGAATCAGCTATCTGCCATTGGATGGCCTGGCGCTCCGCGATCGGTTTACCGAATGTGACTCGTTCTTTAGCGTACTCTATAGCCATTTGCAACAATCTTTCTGCAGAACCGACAGCGCGTGCGCCCACGATCCATCTTGCAAACCCAATCCATTCCAAGCCTAGTTTATAACCGCCATGAACTTCCCCTAAAATGTTTTCTTCGGGTACCCTGACATTATCAAAAACTAAACCGGCCGGTCCCCATTCTCCCATCGTATTGATATACTCTGATCTCCAGCCCATATCACGGTCAACAATGAAACAGGTTACCCCTTCCGTCCCGGTTGCTTGATGACGTTCTTTGTCAGTTACAGCAATGACCATGACGAAATCGGCATCATTTCCTCCAGTAATGAAAGTTTTTTCACCGTTAAGCACCCATTCGTTCCCTTCTTTTACTGCCGTCATTTTAATATTTCGCGTATCGGACCCAGCCCCCGGCTCCGTCATGGCAAAACAGGACTTTTTCTCACCATTAATCGTAGGGATCAGATATTTCTGCTTCTGTTCTTCATTTGCATAATAAAGGATGTTATCAGCCGAA
The DNA here is from genome assembly GCF_022603275.1 of Peribacillus sp. Aquil_B1. Lineage (NCBI taxonomy): Bacteria > Bacillati > Bacillota > Bacilli > Caryophanales > Bacillaceae > Peribacillus > Peribacillus sp. Aquil_B1. Next base: position 2,270,242 of record NZ_JAKXEE010000001.1, read on the forward strand.
CCTCCAAAGCTGAATGGTACAAACGTTTTTGACACTTCCATAAGGACAATTGCCATCATAAGCTGCCCTAGGTCAGCCCCGCCAAATTCCTCCGGGGTATTGATCCCCCAAAATCCAGCATTTTTTGCTTTTTCCTGTAATTCTTTCAATGTCCCCTCCGGTAAACTAGGTTTCCCTGCCATTTCATTGCGAAGCACTTCATTTTCCAATGGAATCAACTCATTTTCCACGAACTTGCGTATTGTTTTTTGTACCATTTTTTGTTCATCCGATAGTCGTAAATCCATGTTAACCCCTCCGCTTTCCAATTAGACTAGTTTTGATATTTTCTCTTCAATTGTCCGGTAATGATATTTTTTTGGATTTCGGACGTGCCTTCATATATTCTAGTGATTCGGGCATCCCGATAGAAACGTTCAACTGGATAATCCTTCATGTATCCCATACCGCCATGAATCTGAACGGCCTTATCAGCGACACGATTATATACTTCCGAACCATACAACTTTAGCATTGCCGCTTCTTTAATGATTTTTTCTTTCTGATCGACCATCCATGCGACCCGGTATGTGAATGAGCGAAGTGCTTCTATTTCCATTGCCATCTCGGCAATCATATGGGATACTGCTTGGTGATCTATGATTGGGACATTGAATTGTTCACGTTCTATGGCATATTTAGTAGATAGATCGAGCAAGTACTGACAGGATCCTAAATTACGGGCAGCAAGGCCTGCCCGGCCATTTGCAAGGATCTTCAATGCATTTACATACCCTTGTCCAACGTCCCCCAGTACGTTTTCGGCAGGAACCTCGCAATCTTCAAAAACCAATTCGGCCGAATGTGAGCCTCGAAGACCCATCTTCCTTTCCAGGCTACCAACTCTAAAACCCGGAAAATCCTTTTCTACTATGAATGAGGTGATTCCTTTTGCCCCTTTATCTTTGTCCGTTACGGCCATAACTGTAAAAATATCTGCTACATCAGCATTCGTTATATAATGCTTAGTCCCGTTAAGTATATATTTATCGCCATTTTTGACTGCCGTCATTTTGAGATTCGTAGCATGTGAGCCCGCTGCAGGCTCAGTTAAAGCAAAAGCGCCAATTCTATTACCGCTTGCCATATCTGGTAGATACTTTTCCTTTTGCATTTCATTGCCCATTTCGACTATCCCTACCGTACCTATGCCGGTATGGGCCCCAATCAGAGTGGTATATCCATTATGTGTTTTCCCGATTTCCTCATATAAAGCGCATTTCCCCACCATCCCGATTCCGAGCCCGCCATACCTTTCCGGGATACTAAGCCCGAATAACCCGATTTCCTTCGATAAATTTATAATGGATTCCGGGATATGATCTTCATCCTCTATCTGCATGGAAAATGGATCGATTTGCTCTTCGATAAACTGGCGTATATTTTCTTTTAATAGCAGGATGTCTTCATCTAAGCGAAAGTCCATTTGCATTCCCCTTTATCTGCGAATTGGTTGTTAACGCTTTCATATATTATCCGAATAAGCAATATGTTTTTCCTGAAGTTTGCGTTTTAGGATTTTACCTACTGCCGTCTTCGGAAGTTCACTTTCAAATGTGATTGCTTTTGGGACTTTAAAGGCAGCGAGCTGCTTTCGGCAAAAATCCTTCAATTCGTTTTCAGTTATTCTTTCACTTGGTTTTAGAACTACCGCTGCATGTACCGTTTCACCGCGATATTGATCGGGAACGCCAAAGACGGCAGCTTCCAGAACCTTAGGATGGCTGTATAATATATCTTCAATTTCAATTGGATAGATATTGAATCCGCCTGCTATGATCATTTCTTTCTTCCGTCCCACAATGTAAAAGAAGCCATCTTCATCCATCTTGGCAATATCACCGGTATGCAGCCATCCGTTTTGAATCGTCTGCCGCGTCTCTTCAGGCATGCCCCAATAACCTTTCATTATCTGTGGACCCTTTATGACCAATTCACCTGGTGTATCAACCAAGAGGGCAGGCTCCCCTGTAATACTGTCAATTATGGCGGCATCCGTATTTTGTATCGGAATCCCGATACTTCCGGGTTTTTGCAGGCCGCTAACTGGATTCCGGTGCGTGACTGGTGACGCCTCGGATAGGCCATAGCCTTCTGCAATCTTTGTCCCGCTCAGTTCGTTAAACCTTGATAATACATTCAATGGCAATGGTGACGAACCCGAAACGCAAGATTTCAATGCATGCAAATCAAATGGATGGGACTGGTAATATTGTAATAAAGCAATGTACATCGTCGGTACCCCTGGAAAAATTGTCGGTTTAAGATTATTGATAATATCGACGATTTCCCTCACCTCAAACCTGGATACAAGAATTAATTCCCCGCCATTATAAAACGTCAGGTTCATCCCTGAAGTCATGCCGTAAACATGAAATAATGGGGAAACGCCAAGTACCCTTTCCTTACCCTTTTGAGTATTGATTCTTGAAGTGGCTGCACTCTGCAACGTATTGGCTACGATATTACGATGGGTTAGCATCGCCCCTTTAGAAAGACCTGTCGTTCCTCCTGTATATTGTAGAACGGCGACATCTCTAGCAGGATCAATCTCCACACTGAAATCCGCTTCTGTTACTGATAGCAGTTTTTTTGTCATTTCACATTTGCCCTTTTCCAGCGACACGCTCAATACCTTTTCAAGATCGGTGTCAGCTATGACGGCTTCAACTATTGGCAATAAATCATCTAGCACAATGATGTGCCTTGCACCTGAGTCTTTCAGGACATGGATTAATTCGTTCGCCTTATACATTGGATTGATTTGGACAACAATGGCTCCATTCAAAAGAGTTCCAAAAAAACCAATTGGATATTGGGGACAATTAGGAAGCATAATAGCCACTCGATCTCCCTTTCCAATCCCTTCAGCAGCAAGCAAGCGGGCACATCTTTTCACTAACGCCCCCAACTCTGAATATGTATACCTCTGCTCCCTGAACGTAACCGCTGTTTTATCCGAATATTGTTCGACTGATTGATAAAATAGTTCTGACAAAGACATGTCAGGAATATCAATCTCGCTTGGATTTCCTTGCGGGATATGTTTTTTCCAAGGTCTATCCATTGGCCCTCCCCTTTCTTCATTCAAATAAATAAAGAAGTCATACTAAACAATATGCAAGGAGTGTGCCAAAAATAAAATTGTTGTGTTACGCTGATTCAATCAATGGTACAATTCAAAATTGAATTATTTGCTGCGCCCTTAATAATATTAGGTTCATAAAGCTAGGATTTAAAATTGACTCAATAAGTCATTTTTGAATTTAGAGGTGCTTTCGTAAAAGGACTCAACTTGTAGTGCGGGGCATGCGGGGTTTTTCTTGAAGGATATTTTTTGAAAATAAAACGGGATGCTGATCAAGATCAGCATCCCGTTTTAAAAAATGATTCACTGCTCTATGGCGGAGTCATCTTCCAATGATATTTTCCATAATTCTTTCGCTTTTCCACTGACCGTTTCATCAAAAACAAATGATCCATTCGTATATCGATCATGATTTTTTAATGTAGCGGCATGAATCGTTTCAATGGTTCCCTTTTCAGAAAGAATGAATAGACTGTCCGTTTTGTTAATGATATCAAATCCAATGACCCTATGAGGATTCGATTTCAATTCCCTCAAGACCACGACACCGCGTTTTGCCCGGCTCGTTTTTTCAAACTCGGTTAATTTCATTTTCTTTATGGCCCCGCGCTGTGTAACGATAAAGATCGATTCTTTACTATCCTTGGCCAAAACCTTTCCGCCAATGACATAATCATCTTCTTTCAAATTAATCCCTTTGACTCCTGCTGCCCGAACACCGACAACACTTACTTCTTCTTCATCAAACCATAAACCATAGCCGTTATGGGTAACCAGGAAAAGGTCAGCCTGTCCATTGGTATGATGGACATCGACAAGTTCATCGTCACCTTTTAAATTGACACCAACCAGAGGTTTTGAATGACGCTGGGCTTTATAGGAAGCTAATTCTGTCTTTTTCACCATACCATTTTTCGTGATGAACACTAAGAATTCCGGCACGGCAAACTCTTTGATTGGAATCGCTTTTATGATTTGTTCTTCCCTGTCGATTGGAATGATGTTCGCGATATGCTGACCGGTTTCCTTCCAGCGAATATCAGGAAGCTGATGAACTGGACAATAGAGGTAGTTCCCTTTGGATGTGAATAGCAACAGGACATCCGTTGTATTCATCTCCAGCCTCTGGAGCAGGCGATCGGAATCCTTCATGCCAAAATCAAGACCGCCTGATGCTGCATAAGATCGTAACGAAGTCCGTTTGACATAGCCTTCTTTCGTTACGGTCACCATCACGTCCTCACTCGCAATCAAGACTTCAAGATTGATTTTGATTTCTTCAATTTCTTTTTCGATTTTGGAACGCCGTCCGTCATCAAAGCCCTTTTTAATGAATCGAAGTTCTTTTTTAATTACTTGAAGAAGAACTTTTTCACTGCCAAGAATCTTTGTCAATTCCTCAATTTTGTTTTTCAATTCCGCTGCCTCTGCTTCAAGTGCTGTAATATCCGTATTTGTCAGCCTGTATAGCTGCAAGGAGACAATGGCTTCAGCTTGCGCTTCTGTAAAATCGAATTTAGCAATGAGGTTATCTTTGGCATTCCGTTTGTCTTTAGATGCCCGGATGACAGCGATGACCTCATCTAATATGGACAAAGCTTTCACTAAACCATCGACGATATGTGCCCGGTCATGCGCCTTTTGCAACTCATAACGTGAACGATTCACGATTACCTCTTTACGGTGTTCGATATATGCATCGAGCATTTTTGGCAGGCTCATCAATGTTGGACGTTTTTTATAAATCGCAACCATATTGAAATTGTATGCAATTTGGAGATCGGAATTTTTGTATAAATAATGCAGGACTCCATTTGCATCTGCTTCTTTTTTCAGTTCGATGACAATACGCAGTCCTGTACGGTCGGTTTCATCCCTTACTTCCGCGATACCTTCCACTTTCCGGTCGAGGCGGAACTCATCCATTTTCTTAACAAGGTTGGCTTTATTGACTTCATATGGGATTTCAGTGATGACGATTTGCTGTTTGCCGCCCCGAATCGTTTCCACTTCCGCCAACCCGCGAATGATTATTTTCCCTTTGCCTGTTTCATAGGCCTTACGAATGCCTTCAATGCCTTGAATGATACCTCCAGTAGGAAAATCCGGCCCTTTAATGACCGTCATTAAGTCAGCGACAGTCGCTTCCGGCTTATCAATTCGCATAATGGCCGCATCAATGACTTCACCTAGTTGATGTGGCGGGATTTCAGTGGCATAGCCTGCTGAAATTCCTGTAGAGCCATTTACAAGCAGGTTAGGGAACATTGCAGGCAATACAATGGGCTCTTCCGAAGTATCATCAAAGTTCGGTACAAAATCGACCGTCCTTTTTTCAATATCCCGCAGCATCTCGGAGGCAATCGATGAAAGCCTTGCTTCCGTATACCGCATCGCAGCAGGCGGATCGCCATCAATACTGCCGTTGTTTCCGTGCATTTGGACCATGACCTTCCGCAGCTTCCAGTCTTGGCTCATCCGAACCATTGCCTCATAAACGGATGAATCTCCATGAGGGTGATAGTTACCAATTACATTACCGACCGTTTTTGCGGATTTCCTGAATCCTTTTTCCTGGGTATTTCCTTCAACATGCATCGCATACAATATCCTGCGCTGCACCGGTTTTAAACCGTCCCTTGCATCTGGAAGTGCCCGATCTTGGATGATATATTTACTATAGCGCCCGAAGCGGTCACCAATTACCTCTTCAAGCGGCAAATCTCGAAACGTTTCTTCAAATACCATCGTTAATGACCTCCTCTTCAATCGACATATTTTCATTATCTAAAATATTCGATTCCTCTTCGAGACCAAAAGCGACATTGGCTTCAATCCACTTACGACGCGGTTCAACCTTATCTCCCATCAACGTTGTCACACGTCTTTCCGCACGGGCACCATCATCGATCTTCACACGTATCAATGTCCTTGTTTCCGGGTTCATCGTGGTATCCCATAATTGATCGGCATTCATCTCACCCAGCCCTTTATAGCGCTGAATCATATAGCCTTTCCCCACTTTGTCTATCGCCCCCTGAAGTTCCTCGTCGCTCCAAGCATATTCAATGACTTCTTTCTTCCCGGTCCCTTTACTCACTTTATATAAAGGAGGCAAGGCAATGTAAACCTTTCCTGCCTCTATTAACGGCTTCATATAACGATAAAAGAATGTCAGCAGCAGCACTTGGATATGGGCTCCATCCGTATCGGCATCAGTCATGATGATCACTTTATCATAGTTAGTGTCCGGCGTATTGAATTCCGCACCGACACCTCCGCCGATGGCATGGATGATCGTATTTATTTCCTCGTTTTTAAAAATATCGGCCAATTTTGCCTTTTCCGTATTGATTACTTTACCCCGTAATGGCAGCACTGCTTGGAAACGGCGATCGCGCCCTTGTTTAGCAGATCCCCCAGCAGAGTCCCCTTCAACAAGATACAATTCATTCCGTTCGGGATTTTTCGATTGAGCTGGCGTTAATTTCCCAGAAAGGATGGCATCGGATTTTTTCCGTTTCTTCCCGCTTCTTGCGTCTTCACGAGCCTTGCGTGCCGCTTCCCTTGCTTGGAACGCTTTAATCGCTTTTTTAACCAATAGGGTACTCGTGGTCGGATCTTCTTCAAAAAAGTAGGCTAAGTGCTCTGATACGATGGAATCGACTGCAGAACGGGCTTCACTTGTTCCAAGCTTGCTCTTGGTTTGTCCTTCGAATTGAAGAAGTTCTTCAGGGATACGTACTGAAATGATTGAAGACAAGCCTTCACGTATATCGGTACCTTCGAGGTTTTTATCTTTTTCCTTCAATAGACCCATCTTTCTGGCATAATCATTAAATGCCCGTGTCATGGCCGTTTTTGCGCCAATCTCATGGGTGCCTCCATCTTTTGTCCGAACATTATTTACAAAGCTTAAAATATTCTCTGAATAGCCATCGTTGAATTGAAAGGCGAGTTCGACTTCTATTCCATTTTGTTCCCCTTCCAAGCTGACTACACTATGAAGGGTCTCTTTTTCTTCATTTAAATAATCAACAAACGCTTCAATGCCATTTTCATAGTGAAAAATTTCATTATGGTCGTTACGCTCATCCGTCAATTCTATCTTCATGCCTTTTAAAAGAAAAGCCGATTCGCGAAGACGCTCACATAGGATCTCATAATTAAAAGTCGTCACCGAAAATATTTTCGGATCGGGCTTGAAGTGGATTTTGGTACCGGCTTGATTGGTTTTACCGATTTTCTCCAGTGTGGTTTCTGGCTTTCCGCCATTGAAAAAACGTTGTTCGTAAATGAACCCGTCCCTTTTGATGGTCACAACAAGCCATTCAGACAACGCGTTAACGACCGAAGCACCTACTCCATGAAGGCCTCCACTCGTTTTATATCCGCCTTGTCCAAATTTACCTCCAGCATGAAGAATCGTCAAAATGACTTCAGGTGTCGGTTTACCTAATTTATGCATGCCAATAGGCATTCCGCGCCCTTTATCAGACACACTTACACTGTTATCTTTATGTATTTTCACACTAATTTGGTCTCCATATCCAGCTAAAGCCTCATCTACGGAGTTATCTACAATCTCGTACACTAAATGATGAAGTCCGCGTGCATCAGTACTGCCGATATACATACCGGGACGTTTTCTGACCGCTTCGAGTCCTTCCAGTACCTGAATTGCATCATCATTGTACTCGATTGTTTTTACTTTCTTTGCCACAGAAATTCCCCTTTCCTTACTAAACACAATTTCCGGGCCAAATCATACTGCAATGAAATGACTCACTAGCTTAATAAATCCATTCATACGTTAATATCATATAAAAAGTATAATACTTTTACGAATAAAGAACAAGTGTTCTATTTTTTTCGTCCCTTTTATTAGCGTTAGCACCTTGATTGGAACATGAAAACGTATCATAGCTACCATTCTAATTGTAGCGGTAAATTTTCATTTGGCAAATATACTTTTATTATTTTAATGAAATTAAGCTTTAATGGATAAAATTTTCCCTGCATTTTAGTTTATCTCCGGGTTGAGATACAGCAATACCTTAAAAAAAGAGCGGAAGTTCCGCTCTTCATTTTTACTTAGTAAGGGCGTGTTCGACTTTTATGCATCGATTCATGATGACAGTATATCCTTTTTCCTTCAAAAAATTATACGCTTCTTCATTCTCCACCCCTAGCTGCGCCCAAAAGATATCTGCATCGATTTCAGCAAATTCCTTGGCTATCTCAGGAAGGAACTCTGAACGGCGGAAAACATTGACGATATCGACGTGCCCTTCAATATCTTTCAGGGCTTTAACTGCCTTCACACCCAGCACTTCAGATACAGCAGGGTTTACCGGAATGATTTCATAACCGCTATCCTGCATGGCCTTCGATACCATATATGAAGTGCGCTCAGGGTTATCAGATAAACCGACGACAGCGATGCGCTTCGAATTTTTCAACATCTTTCCCATTTCTTCTCTGCTTGGATTTTCTATCATTCTTTTCAATCCCCTTTATAATAAAATGTAATATTTGAATAAAGAGTATTCCTTAACAAGTGTATTTTACGGATTACCATTATTAAGAAAAACCATTATACAAGAAATAATAGGTTTCGAAAAGGCAGGACTCACTTAACTGCCTTTATGTTCATACAGACTACCACGTATAGTAACAATTTATACAAGGAGGCATCCTTCATTTTATATTTACGAAAATAAGGAAGCCTAAACCTTTTTCCCTACATGAACTTAACGTATATCAAAAGATGTAAGTTCATCAAGGAAAATTCATTTTTTTAATGGATTTTTTTTGGACAGCCGTACCATTTTGTCACGAAAATGTTACAATAAGAGAAGCTTAACAGGCATTTTAAGGCTGTTTTTGGCTATTTCTACACGTTTATTTTTGAAAAGGGGAACATTCGTCCCTTGAACGTGATAAAAAAAGAAGATATTTCTTAAAAGAAAGGGTAATAGAATGCTTACATTTATCACTATACTGGCTGCCTACCTGATCGGTTCGATTCCTTCCGGTTTAATTATTGGTAAAACATTTTACAAAATCGACATCCGGGAGCATGGCAGTAAAAATCTGGGCGGTACAAATACCTTCAGGACACTTGGTGTCAAGGCAGGACTGACCGTTACTATCATGGATATACTTAAGGGTACCCTAGCAACTTGTCTGCCGTATATGCTAGGCGTGGACATGCATTTATTGCTAGCCGGAGTTATTGCGGTCATCGGTCATATGTTTCCCATTTTTGCAAACTTTCGGGGCGGAAAAGCGGTGGCAACTTCTGCTGGTGTCATTCTTGCTTATGAACCATGGTTTTTTGTCTTTGCCGTCATCATTTTCTTTATATCCTTATACATATCCAAATATGTCTCGCTTTCATCCATGATTGCTTGTCTACTTGCTCTCATCTACAGTTTAGTTTTTCATATTCATGACACGGCGCTCATTATTGTAATCAGTTTAATAACGATCTTCATTTTTTACCGGCATCGCGCAAACATCAAGCGGATTATTGATAAAACTGAACCGAAGGTAAAGTGGTTATAAGAACATGCGCATATCCAAGTGAAAATAGGCCCGTATGCATGGGCCTATTTTCCATTCTACAATTCATTAGCCGTGTTATTCAGGATACCGGCATGCCTCGAAACCTTTTCAGTATCGTTTCCGATCTCCTGGAGGATTGACACTAATCCCTGAATCTTCATTTCCATTTCTGCAGAATCGGTTATATTCCCTTTGATAACACCGATTATTTCATTAAAAGAATTTTCTGTCAATTTCGATTCTTTCTCGCCTGCTTGAACCACTTCCTTGACCCTTAGGACAGAATCAACAACATCTTTCATATATTCATTTGATGTTTGCACGATTGCATCTATTTCAGCTATCGATTTTTTAGTTTGTTCTGCAAGTTTCCTGACCTCATTTGAAACAACTGCAAATCCTTTACCATGTTCACCTGCCCGTGCTGCCTCGATGGCTGAGTTCAATGATAGTAAATTTGTCTGGTCGGCCATTCCCTGTACAAGCTTAACAAACTCGGTAATGCTTAAGAAAGATTGATTTAATAAAACGATCTTTTCATCAACATTTTTCATGAAGATAACAAGATTTTGTATCTTTTCCGTTAAGATCTGCATACGATCCTGCCCCTCTTCAGCCATTGTTTTTGAACGAAGTGATTGTTCAGCACGCGTTGCGATTTGCGTTTTGACATATTGCCCGTTTTCTATCAATTGCTTTACGGAAGCATCCGTTTCCTCACTTAAATTCAGGACTTCTTCACTAACAAACGAGATTTTCCTTCTCACTTCCTCTTTTATTTCCTTATATTGATTTTCCCTAGCTTTTAAATTTTCAACTTCATATGCCTCAAGGACCAATTGCTGTTCGAGATTGAGTATTTTTCCTATCGCTGATATTAATGCCTGCTGCTCTTCTTCATTCTTGGTTTGATCAAAGACAATTCTTTGCAAGTAATTTTGAACATTTTGAAAACCAGATGAATACCACAGGGGCTGTAGGCCAATTCGATAATGAGTCTTCGCCACCTTCGTCCGCAATTCAACAAACTCATCGTCAATCACACCATTGAATAAAGATAGCATATGGGTAATTAACGTTTTCCTCAATTTTCCCACCGTGCTGTGTTCTGTGATTATCCCTTTCAAATCAGGAACCTGCAGAATCGTTTGATAAAAGGCATCAACAACTCCCTCTAACTGGGGCTCTATTGCCTCTCTAAAGGCATGGATCAGCTTTAAATCGAATTCGGTTAAATCGATGATAGTCACCTGCATTTTCACCTGTTCACTGCTTACATCCAATATGCCATCTGTTTCTTTTGCTTTTTGAAACCAGATTGCTTTTTCCGACTTCGCTTTCATGAAGATCCCCATATCCCACTCCCCCTGATTTTGTAATTCACGATAAAGCGGATCCAAGATATTCTATCAATATTGTATAGGTCTTTATATCCAAATAGAATAAAATGAATCAGATTCATATGAATAAAATAATTCATATAGACTACACATATTTTTATTTTGGCCTCAATCCAAGCCATTTGTCAAGGTAAAAGGACCTATATCTTTTCCACATTAACTTCCCATGAAAGGAATAGTATGGATTTCGTTTAATGGAGAAATGGTCAAGTAAGGATTGAATAATAGTGGAACAGAGGCTACACTGTAACTAGTTATTAAATATCGATAGGAGAAAATTCCATGAAGCCATTGCAAATATCACCGGAAACCGCATTAAAGTTATCCAAGTCACTAAACTTGCCTTTAGAGCAAATCATGCATATGCCTACACCTGTTTTGCTGAGAAAGCTTGCCGAGGCTGAAGCAAAAGAAAAAGGAAATACAAAATAGCTGCAGGAATCTGCAGCTATTTTTGTGAATACTTCTAGGTGTGCGATACGACCTTAATTTCGTCGCATAAATTGTTTTTCTTTTCGGTCCTCTATAGACTCCCCCCAGTTACTAATTAAATACTCTTGCCTTATAAATCGGGATATAACCTAATGTAAATAACCCCCACTTAGCCAATAATCAAAAAAGCACCATTTCCGTATTTCCTTTAACAACTCTTTTATCGTAAATCATCACATTAAATAATTTCAGTACCTTGCTTAAAAATACCAAAATTCCTAATCTGCTACTTAGTTATATTTAGCTTAGGAATCAAAAAAGCAAAAAAACCGCACATGGGCGGTTTTCAATTGAAAGTCAATTCCTTTGCCCAATCAGGCAATGGCCTTTTTTTGACTGATATTAATTGTTCATTTTCATAGGTACAGACAAATTCTTGTGGTGGTTCATCCTGTAATATATCTTTTAGGTAATACTTTATATTGGACACAACATCACTTGCCTCCATAACCCATTGATACGGCTTCCAGGCAAGTTCCCCTTCATCACAGGCAGATAGCCCGCCCCCTGCATCTTCAGCTCTGTAAACATACATTCCACCCGTTTGATTCCATGTCACGATCCCCCGAAAGGCCATCCCCCTTACTTTCAATCCAGTTTCTTCAAAAATTTCGCGTTCCATCGATTCATCGATGGTTTCACCTTGGTCTATCTTCCCGCCTATACCATTCCATTTATGCTTATTGGGATTCTTTTGGCGAAATAGCATCAACACTTCGACTTCATTGAATTTTTTTCGCGTTATGAAACAAATATTATAGATAATATCCATAGGTTATATCCTTTCTTGAACGCACATTATTCGCATCTACTTCATAATTACTTTATACTTAAATAACGAACCTCTAGGAAGGAGAATGAGTATGAAACTGACCATTTCCGATCAAGCAGCTAAGTGGTATATGGATGAGCTGGGGCTTCAAGAAGGCTCTCATTTACGCTTTTATGTAAGATATGGCGGGCATAGTACCGTCCAAAGCGGCTTTTCATTAGGTATCATGCAGGAAGAACCTGAAACTGCAGCAGCCGCAACAACTATGAATGAGATTAATTTTTATGTAGAAGAAAAAGATTTATGGTACTTTGATGGTCACGATTTACTTATTACTTTTAATGAAAAACTGACTGAACCAGAATTTCACTATGAAAAGAGTGTTTGACATTAAAGCAGCGGTGTAAACTGCTGTTTTTTCTTGTTCAATCGAGCAGACGCTCTTTAATATTTTCCGCCCTAAGAATTTCCGCTTGCTTTTCCCCTAAAAGATCGAAATGTGAATAACCATCCTTCCTGTGATGAATCCACTCTTTTTTAAGCCCGTATTGCTTACCCCACTCCGATAAACGCCGTAAATCTTTGCATCCGACTTTTGTAACCGTCTTGCAACCGGGAAATCGGTCATCCAGCCAATAATGTGTCAAAAAAGCTATTTGGCCTTGATCGATTTTCTGCTTCCAGGCTACTACGTCTACCCGTTTTATCCCAAAAGCCATTTTTGATCACCTCAATAATTATAATTAAATCAAATCATCCTGTTTTTTATTTTTCTCATAGGCCTCATGCCATTCTGGATACAAGCGTTTAATGGATATCGGGCGGAAGCTCTCCCTTTTAACGCAAACGTGGGAAGAATGACCTGTAGCAGCCACTTCATTTTTCCCATTAACGATCTCATACCCATAAACGACCCGCAAGCCGTCATATTTTTCAATCCAGGTTTTAACTTTTACCTTATCGCCATATCTAACAGGGGTTTTATACGAAGCCTGGATATCCATAACAGGTGAGAGGATGCCATCCGCTTCCATATCAGCATAATAAAACCCTAAATCATTTATCAATTTTGTCCTGCCCAGTTCCATCCATATAAAATAATTCGCATGGTAAACAACACCCATTTGATCTGTCTCTGCATATCGCACTTCAATTTCGTTTTCAGCTATGAACATTTTGTTTCCCCACTTTCATTTCTATTGCAATAAACATTTTACCATAACAATTGTGCAAATTTCATTTAAGCTGTCTTAATCTGGACTGCTTCCCTTCGATGAACCTAAATAAAAGAGGAGAAAGATTACTCGCATCTTTCTCCCCTTCCCCTATTTGATTACATATTATCGTTACTATAACCGCTTTCCCGTGCTTCCTGCTCATCTTGCATTTCTTCCTTCATTCCATCGATGCTCTTTCTTCTTCGTTCATTTTTAACCTCAATTGCCTGTTTCTCCACCCCTGAAGAGAATGATAACGTTTCATTTGCAGCGGTTATGTTCTCTTCCGTATTTTCTATTGCATCTTGAATTTTTTCAACATTATCCAAACGATTATCCGGATTGTGCTTATTTGTGCCCATTAATTTCACCTCATGTTTTTTATTTATAATATTATTACGATTACTTTATTAGCTTAGGCCCTTTGATTACTCGCCTTTTGTTTGAATGACCTGAGCATGTTTACCGGATTTGTCCTGCATTTTCTTACCATTATTCCCACCAGCTGCTATTGGTTGTGTCCCTTGATGGCTCGGTCTAAAGTGTTTTGAATCTTTTTTTGGATTACCCATTTTATCGCCTCCTTCTCTTATCATGGATAAAAAAGAGGTAATTCATGAATGCCAGTTTTTGAAAAAGCCATGAAAAAAGAGCCAGCACCTTGAAGAAACCTTCATGGCACTGGCTCTTTTAAGCAAAAGCTATTCAGCCTTTTGCATATGTTTTTTTTCAAGACGTTCCTCAAGTCTTTCCATTTGCTTAACGTCCATCAATAATTCCCTTTTGTTTTCTTTAATTAATTCTTCAAATGTCCTTTTTCTTTTTTTCATGCTTTTCACCTACTTATTTTTTAATATAATTTTCAGTATTGCCAAATTAACGTAAAATTATGACTATATGGTTTACACCCCTATAATTGTCATAATTATCAGATTTTTATTCTGATTAAAATTCCATTTATCCGCTCTCTATACTTTAACCCTTTTTCCATGAACATTAACCATAATTTTTTAAATTTTTTGATTTTTCCATCAAAGTTTGACAACTTTGTTAACATACAATAAAACGGAACCTCATAAAGGTTCCGTCAAACCGAATTCTTTGTTTTCAGAACACTCTAACTGCCGCCAAGTTTCCTAGCCACAAGTATTTAACCGGGTTTTTCCCCTACTGCATACTATTTATATTTCGTTCCATATCTTTTAATTGCATGGCTGAAATTACCTTATTCCTGATGATGCCTTCTTTGTCGATGAAGTAAGTTGTCGGTATGCTAAGAATCTTGTAGCGCTCATTCACTGGATTTTTGGCACTTTGACTGTCCAGCGGTATGGTAAAAGTAATTCCATTATCCTCTACAAATGCTTGTACATCATTTTCAGGGTCAATATTGACGGCAAGTACGACGACATCATCACCCGCTTGCTGTGAATACTTCTCCATATCCGGCATTTCTTTCTTGCAAGGCGGACACCACGTTGCCCAAAAATTCAGCATTACCTTTTTGCCCTTGTAATCGGATAATTCAACTTGCTCCCCATCTAAAGTTTTCAGGGAGAAATTCGGTGCTTTAGCTCCTATTTTCAATCCGCCTAGAGCATCATTTTCGTCATTTTCCTTTGAGTCATTATCCATCGCCTGCACGATCGCTACAGTAATAAGTGATAGTAAGGCCACCGAAGCAATAATTTTTTTAAGCATACTCGTCCCCCTAATCCCATTACAATAAAAATATTAGTCCATTTCCAGAAATAGAACAACTTCCCTATTCCATCTTAACAATAAAAGGACCTCCGGAAAAGTACAATTCCTTTAAATCATAACATGATGTCACATTGTTTCATAAACTTGACACAAAAAAAGCGGTAAACCTGATAAATAGGTTTACCGCTTCCTAAAAGCTGAAATTAGCCTTTTAATTTATTACGTAATACCATTTGAAGGATACCACCGTGACGGTAGTAGTCGATTTCGATTTCGGAATCGAAACGAACAAGTACATCAAATTCTTTTACGTTTCCAGCTTCATCAGTAGCTGTAACTGTTACGATATCACGCGGTTTAACTGTTTCGTCGATTTTAACTGCGATCGCTTCTTTACCAGTCAATCCAAGTGTCTCAGCGTTTTCGCCTTCTTTGAATTGAAGTGGAAGAACACCCATTAATGCAAGGTTTGAACGGTGAATACGTTCAAAGCTTTCAGCGATGACTGTTTTGATGCCAAGAAGGTTAGTACCTTTCGCAGCCCAGTCACGAGAGCTTCCCATACCATAGTCTTTACCTGCGATGACTGCAAGACCTGTTCCATCAGCTTTGTATTTCATACAAGCATCATAGATAGCCATTACATCGCCTGTTGGCCAGTAAGTTGTGTATCCACCTTCTGTACCTGGAGCAACTTGGTTACGGATACGGATGTTTGCGAACGTTCCGCGCATCATCGCTTCATGGTTACCACGACGAGAACCGTAAGAGTTAAAGTCACGCGGTTTCACACCGTTTTCACGAAGATAGATACCAGCTGGTGTATCTTTACCGATTGCACCTGCAGGAGAAATGTGGTCAGTTGTAACTGAGTCACCGAATTTACCAACTACACGCAAGCCGGAAAGTGGGTTAACTGAACCCGGTTCTGGTGATAATCCTTCAAAGAATGGAGGATTTTGAATGTATGTTGATTTAGAATCGAAAGCATAAATCGCTTCGTTGCTTGTTTGGATTTCATTCCAACGTTTGTTATCGTTGAATACTGTTTCGTATTCTTTACGGAATAATTCCGGTGTAACTGTTGATTTAACAGCAGCGTTAACTTCTTCTTGTGATGGCCAGATATCAGCAAGATATACATCGTTACCATCTTTGTCTTTACCAAGAGAATCATTGTTAAGATCGAAGTCCACAGTTCCAGCAAGAGCATATGCAACAACCAAAGTAGGTGAAGCAAGATAGTTTGCTTTCACTAGTGGGTGAATACGACCTTCAAAGTTACGGTTACCTGAAAGTACTGAAGTTACTAGAAGATCTGCTTCAGCAACTGCTGCTTCGATTTCGTCAGCCAATGGACCTGAGTTACCGATACATGTTGTACAGCCGTAACCAACTACGTTGAATCCTAATTGATCAAGGTATGGTTGAAGACCTGCATCACGAAGGTAACCAGTAACAACTTTAGAACCTGGTGCCAATGATGTTTTTACATAATCCGGAACAGTCAAGCCTTTTTCAACTGCTTTTTTAGCAATAAGACCTGCTCCAAGCATTACGTACGGGTTAGAAGTGTTCGTACAGCTTGTGATTGCAGCAATTGCAATCGCACCTGTTTTCATTACCGTTTCTTTGCCATCGGCAAATTTAACAGTTACTTCTTTATCCAATTCAGAATTGTCCATGCCAAAACCTTGGTTGCCCATAGGTGCATTGATAGCGTCATGGAAAGATTTTTTCATTTGAGAAAGTGGAATCAAATCTTGCGGGCGTTTAGGGCCTGAAAGGTTTGGTTCAATTGCTGAAAGGTCGATTTCCACAACATCATTGTATGCTGGATCTTCGTTTTCAGGAGAGTAGAACAATCCATTTTCTTTGCAGTATGATTCAACCACTTTAATTTGTTTTTCATCACGGCCTGTTAAGCGCATGTAATCGATCGCTTCTGCATCAACAGGGAAGAAACCAACTGTAGCACCGTATTCAGGAGCCATGTTAGCGATTGTTGCACGGTCAGCAAGTGGAAGGTATCCTACTCCTGGGCCGTAGAACTCAACGAATTTACCAACTACGCCGTGTGCACGAAGAACTTGTGTTACTTTCAATGCAAGGTCAGTAGCTGTTGTACCTTTAGGAAGTTGACCAGTCAGTTTAACACCAACCACTTTTGGAACTGGGAAGTAAGATGGCTGTCCAAGCATTCCTGCTTCTGCTTCGATACCGCCGACACCCCAACCAAGAACACCAATACCGTTGATCATTGTAGTATGTGAATCTGTACCGAAAACAGAATCAGGGAATACTTCGAAGTCGCCGTTTGGAGTTTCAACAGCATGAACAACGTTCGCAAGGTACTCTAAGTTAACTTGGTGAACGATACCCGTTGCCGGTGGAACTGCACGATAGTTGTTGAATGATTTTTGAGCCCAGCTTAGGAACTGGTAACGCTCTGCATTACGTTCGAATTCAAGATCCATATTGGCATCAAGGGAATCCATCGTACCTGCTTTATCAACTTGTACAGAGTGGTCAATTACAAGGTCAACCGGGATTTCCGGGTTGATTTTGTCAGGATCTCCACCAAGAGCTGCGAAAGCATTACGTAAAGAAGCTAAATCAACAACAACTGGAACACCAGTGAAATCTTGTAGGATTACACGTGATGGCTTGAACGGAACATCTATATCTTGTTGCTCGCTTGTTCCCCATTTAGCAAGGTTCGCAACGTGTTCTTTAGTGATTACTCTTCCGTCTACTTGGCGAAGTACCGCTTCAAGTAATACTTTAATGGAGTATGGAAGGCGTGATACTTTGCCATCCCCTGCTTTTTCAATAGCGTCTAGGCTGTAGTAGTTGTAGCGTTTCCCTTCAATTTCAAAGGACTTACGCGCTTGGTATACGTCATTTTTCGTCATGAATATTACCCCCTATTAAACTGTCAGAACGTATTCTGCACATAAAAGTAAAACCTGGTTCACTGAAACCATGTTTACTATAAATATAAGTAAAAAAGTTAGATTGTCGAATTTTCTCTCTCTTCTCCCACCCTAACTCTTCCTTCAACTTAATACTAATATAGAAATGAGTATAAGTAAATAACAAGAAAGTTATTGTTTTTGATAAGTTTCTCTTATAGAAAAAATTCCCCCATATATTAAAGTGCATTTAGGAAGCCTTGCTGATATGATTTTTATTGAAATACGCCTATTTACGGCCTGATAAATTATTCCAGCAAAACATATTAGTACTTCATACATAATCATTCGACATTATCGCATTCTATGGGTGGAGGTGTCGAAATGACAAAACAAAAGGCAAATCATGTTATACCGGGTATGAATGCTGCAAAAGCGCAAGGTAATGGAGCCGGATACAATGATGAAATGGGAAATGAACCGCCATTATCGGAAATGCAAAGGCAAAACAATAAAAAAAGAAAGAAAAACCAATGATTTCCCTCATTTCTAGGCTTTAAACAGGATAGGCTTTTTGAAATGGCAGTTGACTGCATTTTTCAAAAAGCCTATTCCATTCTAAAATCAGGAAACGCATAAGTAAAGTGCATGAACCCACGATGATGGAACCTGTCACTCAATAGTCCTCTGAATTGACCTCATTGACGATTGCCTGAATATCCTGTTCGAATTTTTTCAATTGTTCTTTCTGATGTTCGGAAGCGGTGACTAAAGCAGATTGTATTTGCTGATAGGCCTCGTTCACTTCCTGCTTCACATGTTTCAATTCCGTTCCGTAATTCGGTGCGTTCTTCTCAATGGATGAGTATACATCAAATACTTGCTGATAACTTTGCTGGGCTTCCTGGAAAGTCCTTCGCTTATCTTGTTTATCCTGCATTTGGTTCAGCTCCTTATTTAGTGTCCATCCATAGCATGTACGAGGTTTGCAAATATATGTATGTGAATAAAATTTCACGGACTGATTATCTTAAGAGATAGGAGGGATCGCACATGAACAAAAACGATGGTAAAGATATTCGGAAAAATGCACCTAAAGGAAATAACTCAGGTCAACCTGCACCGTTAAGCGGTTCTCATAAGGTGAAAAACCGACAGCACTCCCGTCAGAAGCATAATAGCAGTCATGATATGTAGGCTGCTTAAATAAACGTTCCAAAACAAAGCGGTGCCGCCCCAAAAAGGCAGACACCGCTTTCGTTTTATATTTGTGCAGCAAATAAGTCTCATGGAAAATGTTCGATTCCTTCCTATTATAAGGGCGTCTTTTTTGGGCACTCTTTCACGGTTTCAATTCAAGTTCGCCATTCATTTCAGCCAATATAACGATGATATAACGTTTTAGCCTCTGCAATATCTTTTGTTCCATGAATCAACGCCCTTCCATCTTTAAAAACGACCAACCGATGGTTTCCGGTAGTAAATGAAAGTAAATAAGGATTCCTGACGATCTTACCACCTTGTGCGAGAAGATTTTTTTCAAGTTCCGCTAAGTCTCGTTCAAGCTTCATTGCCGGCCGAATCTGGACAGAATCCCTTCCGCATAAAACGGCTGTTTTTGTTCGATTTGTATATGAGAGGTGTGGATACGTTCGATTTGCCCCGCATGACAAACATGTATTTTTTTTTAATTGCGCTACATTTATGGATGTATGTTCATTTTTCCAAAGATCAAACGAGACGATTTTATTTCTTAGCGATGCATGATCTTCGACAAGGATTTTCAATGCTTCCGTCAGTTGATGGGCAACGACCATTTGAACAGCAGGGCTGATGATTCCCGCCGTATCACATGTCAGTCCCCCCATTGGAACCGTTTCCAGCAAACAATTCAAACATGGGGTCTCCTCTGGGATCATTGTGTAACTTATCCCATAACTCCCTACACAGGCCCCGTAAATCCAAGGTGTTTTATATTTTTGCGCAGTATCGTTTATAAGCATCCTGGTATCGAAATTATCTGTGGCATCCAATATTAAATCCACGCCTTCAACCAGCTTCGCCAGTTCATCAACCGAAACATCCGCCACATGCGATTTAACGATAACGTCCGAATTTAGCGCTTTTAAACGATTCTTCGCTGCCACTGCTTTCGGTATTCTTTTTTGTGCATCATCTTCACAATAAAGCTGCTGTCTTTGAAGATTGCTCCATTCTACATAATCTCTGTCCACAATGGTAAGTTTCCCAATTCCGGCTCGTACAAGACCTTCCGCAGTTCCCGTACCGAGAGCACCTGCTCCAATCACCAAAACGTGTTTTTTGCGAATTTTCAATTGCCCTTCTTCTCCTATAGGGCCAAAAAGTTCTTGACGTGAATAACGTTCATTCATCCAATGCTCAATCCTTCAACTGGGCTGCTTGCTATCGCATAATCATTTTTTTCGATTCTTCCTGCTTCATATCCTAATCGACCTGCCTCAATGGCAAGTTTCATTGCTTTCGCCATTTTGACTGGGTCTTTTGCTCCCGAAACAGCAGTGTTAAGCAATACTCCATCCGCCCCTAATTCCATGGCGATTGCCGCATCGGAGGGCGTCCCAATCCCTGCATCAACAATTACTGGAACCTCTGATTGTTCCATGATGAATCGTAAGTTCAATGGGTTAATAATGCCTTGACCAGAGCCAATTGGTGAAGCACCAGGCATGATTGCATGGCACCCCACTTCTTCCAGGCGTTTAGCGAGCAGCACATCATCCGAAGTATAGGGTAATACGGTGAATCCCAATTTCACTAATTCTTCAGCTGCTTTCAATGTTTCAATCGGATCAGGCAGCAGTGTTTTTTGGCAGCCAATAACTTCTACCTTAATCATGTCACATAATCCAGATGCCTTTGCAAGGTGGGCTATTCGCACTGCTTCCTTGGCAGTTTTAGCTCCTGCTGTATTGGGAAGGAGTGTGTATTTTTTCAAATCAAGCTTTTCTAAAAAATTGGGCTGACTTGCTTCAAAAATATTCATCCTCCGGACCGCAAATGTTAATATTTCCGTCTCCGAAACCTCCACTGATTGCTTTTGAACATCGAAATTTGGATATTTTCCAGTACCTAACAATAATCTTGAAGAAAATTCATAAGAACCAATCTTTAACATAATCATCCGCCTCCTACAAAATGTACAATCTCTACCTTGTCTCCATTAGACAAAAGTGTTTCACTTAAACTTTCTTTTGCTAATATTTCATCATTCAATTCAACAATCACTACTTTTTGATGTAAATTAAAGTGTTGCAAAAGTCCTGTAACTGTTGATTCATCAGCAGGAATCCGTATTTTTTCGCCGTTAATGACCAATTCCAATTCAACCACCTCCATTAAGATAAAAGGGTCTGTATCGAACGGTCCAATCGAAAAGCGGACCATTCGGGATTTATCTTCCTTTCCAAAATATCCGCTATAAGTACACCTGTAATTGGGGAAAGCAGGATGCCATTCCTGTAGTGCCCCGTTGCAATGAAAAGTCCTTTGCATGCCGGATGTTCACCAAAGTACGGCAAGCCGTCCCCAGTTTGTGGGCGTATACCTGCCCATGTCTTTTCCAATTCGGTTCCTTTAATCGCCGGAAGCAATTGCGTTGCTCTTTCTATTAAAGTAGAAATCCCGTCAAGACTTACCTTTTGATCGAAAGTGCCCGCCTTAACCGTTGCCCCGACAATGATTCTTCCGCCAACTTTGGGCACAAGATAACAGCCATGCGAGAAGATCGTTTTTCCAAGCAATGGACGATCGGTCAGGACGGAAAAGCACTCTCCCTTTACAGGATAACTGTCGAGATTCACCCCTGATTTTTCAAGGAGGAAAGTACTCCAGGCTCCACCTGCCACGATGACATTTTCACTTGAAAATCTACCTATGTTCGTGTCCACTCCCGTTACACATCCGTTTTCCGTAACTAAGTCGGAGACATGAACAAATTCCTTTATATCTACACCAAGGGCAGCGGCAGATTCAGTAAAAGCGAGTGACAGCCTAGTGGCTGAAACTTGTCCATCCTTCGGAATGAACATGGCTCCCTTAATCTCATCTGATAGAAGCGGTTCCGTTTTCCTTATTTCGGCAGTCGATAGCCACTCAGCCTCAAGTCCCGCATCTTGCTGGACTCTGATCATGTTTTTCAACTCGGCTACCTGATCATTCGTTAGTGCCACCTTAAACATGCCCTTGTTCACTAATTCGATGTCTATTCCACTTATGTCCTTTAATTCTTCCGACAGTGCAGGAAACATCTCCCTGCTTCGGCTTGCCAATGTAAAAAGCGGATTATCAGCATCTAACTCACTTTGTGCCCCTAACATCCCGGCTGCAGCACTAGATGCTTTGCTGGCCAGTCTATCTTTTTCCAATAAGAGGACCTTTTTACCTCGTTTGGCTAATTGAAAAGCAATGGATCCACCTATTACTCCTCCCCCAACAATGATTGCATCATATATGGTATTCATCTTATGTCTCCTTTCCCAAAGACTTCGAATATTCTTTAACGGCTTCAATCGGATTTTCAGCTTCAAGGACACCTGACATGACCGCAATTCCACGTGCCCCCGCATCAAGCACGACTTGGCAATTGAAAGGGGTTATTCCGCCTATCGCAATTATCGGAAGATTGACATTTCTTGAGATTGCATGAAGCTCCTCAACTCCCCTAGGAGGAAGGCCTATTTTTGAATTCGTTTCAAAAACATGTCCATAAATCGCGTAATCGGCCCCTTTGCTGAATGCGGCATTCGCTTCATCCATGGAATGGATCGAACAGCCGACATTCATCCCTGGAAAAGCTCCTTTTACAACTCCCGCATCTAAACTATGAAAAGCCAATTGCACACCAAATACTTTGTGTACCCAAGCTACATCCACCCGGTCATTAAGGATGATCTTAGAAAGCGGAATCTTATTATCATGTAGTAAGGTCACTGCTCGATAAAGTTCCGATGCACTCATATGCTTTTCCCTTAGATGAAAGAAATCAACATGTTCCTGAATGTTTGAAGCGATTTCCACAAACTTTTCAATTGGCTGTTTCCCAGTAGAAATAATATGCAATTCATGTGCATTCATACTAAGGACCCCTAACAAGTAAAGTTACAATCTCATAAAATCAAATAGAAACTAACGGGAATTGTATCGACAGATAAAAGCCGGCCAACAACAAGATGATAAAATACAAAATGAAACCATGGTCCTTTTTTGAAAAACCGAATTCATAATAGAACGTTCGATCCCGTGTATCTGTAAATCGCTTTGCCTCCATCGCAACCGCGATACGGTGAGCACGTCTGATGCTTCCGGATAACAACGGGATGGAATAGGCTTTCATTTTAAAATATACCGCTTTTATCCCTTTTCCCCTTTCAAAGCCGCGTACCTTCATCGCGTTGCGTATCGTTTGGAACTCCTCCATCATGATGGGAATCAGCCTTAATGCCGCCATGAAACTATAGGCATATTTCGGTTTAAGCTTAACTTGCTGCATTAACGAATAAAACAGGTTCACTGGTCTCGTCGTTAAGGAAAAAGTTAAACCAAGGACCCCAAAGAACAAAGCTCGAAAGCCTACCAATAATCCCCTCATGAAACTTTCTTCCGTAATCGATATAAGGCCCCACTCAAACCAAAGCGTCTCACCTTGCCCGAATAGTATCATTGCAGAAGAGGTGGATATAAAAATGAAACAAAAGGGAATCGACAAAAGTAAGATGCGTTTTATCGAATGTCCGGTAAAAAACAAAAATAAAAATAATACGCCAATGGTGATATTCATCATATAATTCAGGTCATGAATGAATAACGCCAAGATGCATAACACAATCAGTACACCAAGTTTAAGGCTTGGATTAATTTTATGGAGCCATGTTTCTGCATTTGAATCATTCATCTACATGACACTCCTTTTATCTTTGGTCTCCACAAATCCTGATTGCGCAATGTTTTCATCACATATTACGTTTCCGTCCTTAACCGTCCAGATCCTAGTTGCAAAGTTTCTTGAAATATGATCGTCATGAGTCACCATGATCACTGTTATTCCGCGCCTTCGATATTCCTCAAACCATTCCAGTAATGCAAAGGTATTTTTCGAATCTTGGCCAAAGGTTGGTTCATCCAGGAGAATGATTTTTTTGTCTATTACGATTGAGGCGGCTACGCTTAATCGACGCTTTTGACCCATTGATAATTGAAACGGATGTTTATCCCGATGTGCCTCCAGGCGGAACACTTTAAGCAATGAACGGACTCTCTCATCTATTTCTTGTTGCGGCCTTTTATCAATTCGCAATGAATAAGCAATCTCTTCATATACAGTATTTGCAACGAACTGAAACTCAGGATTTTGAAAGACAAACGTCATATGATCTGTTGGATTTTTCACCCTTTTAATGGGTGTTCCCAATAATTCATACTTACCATTGGTTTTTATGAACTGCATCAATGCATGCAAAAGCGTACTCTTCCCCGCGCCATTTTCACCCCTGACTACAATCCATTCCCCTGAATGTATCATCAGCTCTTCAACCTTGATTTTTTCCTCTTTATTCCGAAAACCGCTAAAGCCTTGCACATCCATAAGGGGTGAGTCATCTATAAAGGGGTGTTCCCGAATCGGTGCATACTTCTGTAGATATTCATCCCAAACACCCGGGAACCAAATTCCATGTTCTTTCATTTCATTTTTATAAAGTGAAAGAATGGTGTCTCTTGGACCATCAGCTATGATTTGACCGTCATCGTTAAAAAGCACGATTCTTTCGATGAATTCTAAAACATGGTCAATTTTATGCTCGACGATAATAACCGTTTTGTCTCTTCCGACTTCCTTTAACAATTCCCAGATTTCTTTCGTTCCTTCGGGATCAAGCATGGCGGTTGGTTCATCTAAAAATATCACTTCTGGTTCAAGGGCCAATACTGAAGCGATTGCCAGACGCTGTTTCATCCCGCCTGATAATGTTTCAATACTTGTATGGCCCAGGTTCAATCCTACTTTACGGAAATGATTTTGAATCTTCTCTTTCATTTCTTCTTTCGGGACGGAAAGATTCTCAAGGACGAAGGCAATTTCCTCATCGGCAAATGTCATGCAAAACTGACTATCAGGGTCTTGAAAAACATACCCCCATGAAGAAGGGCATTTCAATTTATCCGTTTTCATCGGTACTTCGATGGAATTCGGAATCAATCCGCTTAACACTTGTAAAAGAGTCGACTTACCACATCCTGACGGACCCAACAATAGCACTTTTTCTCCTTGATCAAACGATAGTGATAGGTCCTTGAATATCAAAGATTCATCACCTGGAAATTTCATTCTTAACTTTTCAACAGAAACGATTGGTTCCATGGCCCTCAACCTCTACTTTTGATCCAGTTCTGCATAATCTTTATTTGAAACCGGACGCACAAGATTAGTTACTCCTGTTGCTTCCAGGACTTTAACTAGATAATAAGCGGTAACACCTGCAAAGAATATGGAACCCACAAACCTCGCTATCATGAAT
This sequence comes from Peribacillus sp. Aquil_B1, assembly GCF_022603275.1. Lineage (NCBI taxonomy): Bacteria > Bacillati > Bacillota > Bacilli > Caryophanales > Bacillaceae > Peribacillus > Peribacillus sp. Aquil_B1. The sequence goes on from NZ_JAKXEE010000001.1 coordinate 2,295,992, forward strand.
AACGATAGATTCCAAGTAGAAAGCGCACCTATTTCCCCGTATGCAAAATCCATGATAACTGATGCCAGGCAGGAAGCTATCGCAGCTAAAACGGCCACCGGCATATTGAATTTTTTATATTTGAACGCCATGAACATCAGTTCCGCGAACAAACCTTGTACCACCCCATATAAAAGTACGGTCAGCCCCCATGGTGAACCAAGAAAGAACTCCCCGGAAGCTGCTGCTATCTCCGCCAAAAGTGCCACACCCGGTTTCCGTAAAATTAAAAAGGCGACGGGGCCGGCTATAAACCACATTCCATAAATAAGTTGATCCAGATGTAATCCTAACGGTTTAACGGAATAATAAATCGAACCCCAAAGGATATAAACGATTCCAAATGCTACCGCAATCACGATCGTTACCAATATGTCCGTTAATTTCAATCCTTTTTTCATTGTTTCATTCCCCTTTATACTTCTAGTGTTTCCTTATGCACAGGCCATGTCTCTAAACGATAAGCCATTTCCCAAAATGAGTATTCATATTGGCTGCTGAGGATAAAATGCTCTTTCATTCTTTCCTTATCTTCGTCAGTCACTTTTTCAGCAATCTCATCAAGCCTCGCAATTTGTTCTTCCACCAACGTGCGGAACCACTCCCCTCCGTAAGCCGCTATCCATTCTTGATAAATCGGCTCTTCGGGCATGCACCCTTGCAGTCTTTCACCTATTTCGTAATACAGCCAGTAACACGGCAAGATAGCTGCAATTACATCCCCTAAATGCCCCGAATAAGCCGCACGATACATATGGGAAGTATAAGCATAAGCAGTCGGGGCAGGTTTGAAATTATCCCGTTCTTCTTTAGTGATGCCTAACCTCTCAGAAAAATTCTCATGAAGCTTCAACTCCGCTTCATATGTTCCTTGTGCATGGCCGGCAAGCCTGCTTGTTGTATGTAAATCCGTAGCTTTAACTGCCCCTAAAGCTTGAACTCTAGCAAAATGAGATAAATAATAGGCATCTTGCATGACATAAAAACGAAAACTCTCCAATGGCAATGTGCCATCTCCTATTCCTGCAACAAACGGGTGATTAAAACTAGCTTCCCAAATATGATCAGCTTCCTGACGAATTTCCTCTGAAAACTTCATGTCCATTACCTCCAAATGATATTTTTTAAGAAATATTACGAAAAAAAAACCTTTTGTCACCCCTTTTTTTGCAAACAAAAAACCACTTTCTTAAACGTAAAGAAAGTGGTTGTACTTGAAATAATACAGAAACGTATTGTTCCAGACCCCACTTCCCTACGCTGGTATAAACCAGATCAGGTTCTAAGGGTCTTAAAGTCATACTTTAATCTCAGCTTCTGCGGTAAAAATCAACTTTCACCTATAAAGCACCCCTAGTGGTACAAATTGTATATTAAATCTCATTTGCCTTTATATTAACACGATAAATTCAATTGTCAAACGTATTAGAAAAAGTTTTCAACTTATTGATTTATGGTTACTAACCTTTCAATCTTGCATAACACCCTTACCTTGATCGTTTAAACCATTGTTAATCCACCATTTACGGAAAGTGTTTGCCCCGTAATATACCCTGCATCTTCTGAAACGAAATAGGCAACAGCACTAGCAATGTCCTCTGGTTGTGCTAGCCGGCGGAATGGAATCGCTTTTTCCAAGGCGCCTGCTATACCTTCATTATAAGAGCCTATTTCTTGAAATAGGGGCGTATCGGCAGGACCTGGCGCAATACAATTGATGTTGAGTTTGTGACGTGCCATTTCTCTTGCTATCGTTTTTGTGAAGGCAATCACCCCTCCCTTTGCAGCCGAATAAACTGCCTCTCCACTTGATCCTACTCTAGCTGCATCGGATGCAATATTTACTACCTTTCCGTAACCATTTTCAATCATGAGAGGTAAAATTTCCTTGCAAGTATGGATCTGCCCAAGTAAATTAATATCAATAATCCTTTTCCAAGTGCTAGGATCACTTTTTAAAAAAGGTTCCACCTTATCCCAGCCTGCATTATTAACCAATATATCTATTCTATGATAATGGTTCACTGATTCTTCAACGGCTTTTTTAACACTTTCTAATTTCGTTACATCACAATGAACCGCTCTGGCTTCAAAACCCGACTTTTCAATTATAGAAACCGTTTCCTCTGCATTTTTAAGATTTATATCAGCCACGATGATGTTAAAATTGCGAGAAGCCAATTTTTTTGCAATTTCTCTGCCAATTCCGCTCCCAGCACCTGTGATGAATGCCATTCTTTTAATCATCTTATTTCCCTCCACTTCCACCATTTAGTCAATATGGATTTATTTAAGCTGATTGTCGATTATCTTTTCATTAATCATTTCCCGGAGCCGGAATTTCTGGATTTTCCCGCTTGCCGTACGAGGAAAGTCATCCATTATTTCAAGAAATTCAGGCCAATATTGTTTGGCCAAACCCTTTTCCGAGAGAAATTCCTGCAGTGAATCCATCGTAATCGGGCTCTTCCCCGTTTTCATGCTGATACATGCACATGCTTTTTCCTGTAGACGGGAATCTGGAACCGCAATAACCTGAGCACTTGAAATATCCGGGTGTTCATACAATACATTTTCTACATAAGCGACAGGAATATTTTCACCGCCACGTATGATTATGTCTTTGTTTCTTCCAGAAATCCGGATATATCCGTCTTCATCAATGAATGCTCGATCACCGGTAATGAACCATCCGTCACTATACTCAGCTAAAGTATCATCGATTCGTTTAAAATAGCCGACAAATAGAGCCGGACCCCTTACTAATAAAGAGCCTTCTATATTCGGGGCACAGATCTCCCCTTCAAAATCCACTATCTTTAACTCCATTCCCGGAAACGGGATTCCGTCGGTATTCGTCAGTTTTTCTTCTGGATCATCAAGTCTCGTCAAGGTAACCAAGCCATCTTCCGTTTGTCCCCATCCTGACAATATCTTGAACGGTACTTTTTTCACGGCCTCCTTTACTAAATGCCTGGGAATCGGGGCACCTAAAGCTACGAAGACTCGCAGCGAATTAAGGTCAAATCTTTCTATCCCTTCCATCTGGACCGTATCTTGCAAAAAAGGAGTGGCTCCGGCCGTAAACGTTATCTTTTCCTTCTCTACCCATTCAATAAACTCTCTCGGATTCCAAATGTCCTGATAGACTCCCGTACCTCCAATATGTGTAGGGAGCCTAACTCCATAACCAAAACCTGTTTGATGAGCGAACGTTGACGCCATGAAAAGAACATCATCGGAAGTTAAATGTAAGCGGTCAATCCAATAATCCGTTGATGTACATAAAGTATTATGTGTATGCATAACTCCTTTTGGACTCCCTGTAGTTCCCGAGGTAAAGATAATTTCAGTCACATCGTTGGGGTCAAGTGTGATTTCATCCAAAATGGATGAATCCATCCGATCTTCCCAAGGTTCCTCAAATAATGAGGAGAACAGTTTCATCCCATTCGGTGCATTGTCCCCAATCACATATATATGTTTCATTGATGGCCATTGATGGCTTAGTCTTTCAATCATGTCAGGGTAATAAAACCCACGGAAATAATCTGGCACAACTATCATTTTAGATTCTGCCATCCCAACCATATAACCAATTTCCCTATCTCGATAAATCGGTATCAAGGGATTGCTAATGGCACCGATTCTTGTTACAGCATAGTGTAAGATTATAAATTCATTCCAGTTAGGCAGTTGAAAAGAGACAACATCCCCCTTACCCAACCCTATATGCAAGAGACCCAATGCGATTCGATCGACCAACTTACCAAGCTGCTTGTAAGTATAACTACTTTTTTTATCGATAATCGCCATCTTATCTGGATGCTTGACTATAGCATCATTCAAATAATCCAAGATGGTTCGGTTTGGCCAAACGTCTTGATATTTCTCCACATATTGCTGAGTCAAAATCGTCTCCAATTTCACTAGTCATCTTCCCCCTCATCAACCTCTGAATTTTTTAAAATCTACAGGCCTCTTTTCTAGGAAGGCATTTTTTCCTTCTTCCGATTCTTGTGTATTGTAAAACATCGCTAAACTGCCCATCGAAAGTTGTGAAATCCCTTGAATATTGGCACTATCTGCATTAAAGGAATATTTGAGCATTTTTAGCGCAGTAGGACTCTTATCAAGAATCTTTCTTGCCCATTCTTCTGCTGCCTCGTGCAATTGTTCTTGGGCAACGATTTTGTTCACAAGTCCCATTTCTTTTGCTTCTTGTGCAGAATATTGTTCACACAAATACCAGATTTCCCTCGCTTTCTTTTCTCCGACAATTCGTGCTAAATAAGCTGAACCAAAACCTGCATCATAGCTACCGACCTTTGGCCCGCTCTGGCCAAATTTTGCAGTGTCAGATGCAATGGTTAGGTCACATATTACATGAAGGACATGCCCGCCCCCGATGGCAAACCCATTAACCGCTGCAATGACCGGCTTAGGAATATTGCGGATCGTTTGGTGCAGCGTTTCGATCTCCAGTCCCATTCCACCACCTAAACCACCCGAATGATTATATCCTCCTTCTTCTCCCTTTTCTTTTTGATCTCCACCTACACAAAATGCCTTCTCACCTGCTCCAGTCAGAATCACTATACCAACACGATTATCATCCCAAGCGTCCCGGAAAGCCCAAATTAATTCCTGAATGGTTCTGGCACGGAAAGCATTGTAAACTTTAGGTCTGTTCATGGTTATCTTTGCAATTCCACCTTTTTTTTCATAGATTACATCTGTAAATTCCATCGATTTCATTCCCTTCATTCTCTTAGTCTACTAAAGGATGATTTGCCTTGTATCACATAATTCACTGTTAATTTCGAACGGAACCGGTACCTAATACGACTGTAAATAATTTCGATTTCTTCGTAATATTTTCCGTTTAAACTGAATGTAAAAATACTAATCCATTGGCTTAATGAGAACGGAACTCCTTTCCTATAATGTCCTTTGCAATGACCATCATATTGGCTTGTGCAGTGCCATCACCAATTTCCAACCCAATCACATCACGCAAGCGTTGCTCAAGAGGCATTTCCTTCGTATAAGCATAATGACCATTCAACAGTAAACATTCATGGATAGCTTCTACACTGTATTTAGGACCTAACCACTTAACGGAAGCCGATTCTTTACTATGATTCAGCCCTTGGTCACGTAGCCAAAGTCCTCGGTAGGCTTGCCACTTCACCAGTTCCAATTGGGTATAGTGGGTCACAATGGGGAAGGAGACCCCTTGATATGTCGCCAGCGGTTTACCAAATGAATGTCTGATTTTCACATATTCGATGGTTTCATCGATACTTTGTGAAGCAGTGCCCACACATTGCAGCCCTATTAACAGCCGACTTAAATCGAACCCATTCATCACTTGGGAAAACCCTTTATTTTGAAGACCGATCATATACTCTTCCGGAATCTCGACATCGTTTAAATATATCGAACCTCTTCCAATGGGGATATTCCCCATATCTGTGTACCCTTTACATTCAACACCTGGAGTATCGGCAGGAACCATGAAGGCACTTATCCCTCGATTTCCCCATTCAGGTTCCGTCTTTGCAAATAAAACAAATGCATCTCCACACATAGCTACACTAATTCCCGACTTTTCTCCATTAAGCACATACTTATTTCCTATATGTACAGCTGTTGTTTTAATTCCGCCTGCATCCGTACCGGCGGATGGCTCCGTAATGGCAATGCCCACAATTTTTTCACCACTTGAAATTTTGGGAAGCCACTCCTTTTTCAGTTCCTCGCTAGCGTGATTATTGATAATTTCACCTATTAATGCATTCAACATCACCGCGTAAGTAAGATTGAAATCACCACGACCTATCTCCTCAGCAGCTATCCCCGTTGTCACACAATCCGCACCGCTTCCGCCATATTCCACTGGAATCCGAAGACCATTCACGCCAAGATCACCCAGCCTTTTCCACAAATGTTTTGGAGTAATCTCTTCGCGATCCCATTTTGTATAATGTGGAAGCAACTCTTCCTTAGCAAATTCTTTTAATGTTTTACGAAAATAATCTTGCTCATCAGTAAAAGAAAAATTCAGCATATCATTACCTCCTTATTTATTTACTTTTTTATCCAATACCTCCATTTTGGTCATTTTACAAAGCAAGAAATCTCTTCCATGACAAACTATCATTGCAAGTTGTGTGCCAACTTGAATTCGCTACAAATTTGACGATAGCTTACTAAAACTTTTGCAAGTTTGCAGTTTTTCGCAATTCTGCAAATCAAGCTTGCGAAACTTCACAAAAAAAATACACACTTTATAAGTGTGCCCTATTGGTTACCCTGTTTATATTTCATTGGATGCTACTACTATTTCAATTTGTATTTGGCAATTTTCCTATATAAACTAGCAACATGAATTTTCAGCTTTTGAGCTGCTAAAGAACGATCCCCTTCCGAATCTTTTAATGCGCGCTGAATGGCTGATTTTTCAGCATTACCTACAACTTCATCCAACGTGCCGGACATAGAATTATCCATAGCTGATGGAACCTCCAATAAGATATTAGGTGTAAAATATATAGAATCCAGAGTTAGAGTCCCACCATCTACGATATTCATTCCGCGTTCGATTAACGCTTTGATTTCACGGATGTTACCAGGCCAATCATATTGGATAAGCCAATCTTGGAGTTTAGGATCGATTTCTTTCACATTGGACCCTAATTTGTTATTGAAATAATCGACGAAATGATATGCCAGAGGAAGAATATCTTCGTGCCGCTCCCTTAAAGAAGGAATTTTTAATTCAAAAACATAAAGTCGATAATATAAATCCTGGCGGAATTTCCCTTCATGAATAAGGGTTCTTAAATCCCTGTTCGTCGCCGCAATAATACGTATATCAACATTTTTAGTCCCCGTCCCTCCTAGTCTTTCCACTTCCCTTTCCTGTAAAACTCGTAATAGCTTACCTTGAGCCTGATAAGGCAATTCAGAAATCTCATCTAAAAACAACGTACCATTTTGGGCTAATTCTATTTTTCCAGGCTTACCTTCTTTTTTCGCCCCGCTAAATGCGCCTGCTTCATAACCAAAAATCTCCGATTCAAATAATTCATCTGGAATCGCGGCACAATTTACCGGTACGAAGGGCTGTGCTTTTCTTGTACTCAAACTATGGATCGCTTGGGCAAAAAGTTCCTTTCCCGTTCCCGTTTCCCCCGTAAGCAGTACGGTTGAACTACTAGTAGCTATTCTGGCGGCCAGCTCTTTAACCCTCTCTATCTCCTTACTCTTTCCAACAATCTCTTCAAAGCTATATCGACTTTGAACCACGGAATTATTCTTGGCCTTATTCTTATCCAAAGCGTTAGCAAAATACACCAAGTCACTGTATTCCAGTTCGTCTTGCCGGATGATTATGGTATAAAGGGTGTCAGCTTCTCGTCGAAATACCCTTATAAAACAAGAGTGTCCGCTGATCACACCAGAAAACACATGTTTGTGAGCAAGTCCTTTCAAAGAAAAGTTGGAAGAAGTGTGAATGACTCTCGTAATGGACTTTCCTATCAAATCAGTCGGCATGATCATGAAATATTCATAAAAATCAGCAGTGGCGCCTATAATTCTTCCATTTTCATCAACTTCAATCGATCCCCAATTCCTTATTACGTTTTTAACATTTTCCATTCACATCACCCAATACCTTGATTACTTAAAACAAAGATCACAACTTGACCCTTAATGACTTCAATTCCTGCCTGATTAAAGCAAGTCACCTTTAGCGTAACCCAATTTCTATTCAAATTAATATCAATGACCTCCAGTTCGGCTGAAATCATATCGCCTATATGTACTGGATGATAAAAGACCAATTCCTTTTGTAAAAGTATACAGGCTCTACCAGGGAGTTTTTCACTGATCACTTGAGTGATAAGGCCTTCCGTTAACAAACCAGGTACAACCGGCTTGCTGAAATTACTTTTCCATGCTTCATTATTCACTTCATAAATCGGACTGTAGTCTTTTGTTAATTCATTACATAATTTTACATCAGATTCATTAAATGTCCGATGCATACTAGCAACCTGGCCGATGAACAAATCAGTGATTGTTAAACTCATAACACCGCTCCTCACTTTTTTATCAGAATATTCAATTTAAATATAATACTAACTATACATAACTTTCCCATCAAATACTATAAAATGGGAGTTCATTTGTTGTTTTACTGCGAATTTGGCCGGTTTACTCGTGAATTCAGCTGTTTTCTCGTGAGTTTTGCCGGTTTACTCGTGAGTTTTGCCGATTTACTCGTGAATTCAACTGGTTTACTCGTGAATTCTTTTATTCTCTAAAAAATGGCCTATATGTCAAGGAACAGTTGCATGACTGTTCGCTGACATATAGACCATCTACTAAAAAACAAAATTATACATTCGACGTTGCTTTTAGTTTTATCTCTCCTTCAACCTGTAGTTTATCATAGCTGCCATACCTCTCCTTCACAGCGAGTAACGCCAAGGCAGCCATTATGCTTGGAACCGTGAAGGCCATGAATGCATTTTGTGGTGAATAGTTTGCAGCCAACAATAATCCTATTAATGTTGGGGCAACAATGGCTCCAATTCTGCCAAAAGCCAAGGCCCAGCCTATCCCGGTGGTCCTTATCTCCCGAGGATAATACTCGGATATATACGTATTGGCTAAATTCATTGTGCCGACTGTACATGCTCCTCCAAAAGCGATGAGAATATATAATGCTACAGCATTTGAGGTTAGTCCTAATATGACAAAACAGACCGTACCTATGGCACAGAGGGATACCAGTACTCTTCTATGGCCTATTTTTCCAACTAGGTATCCGCCAATTATAGATCCGCCAATTTGTCCTATTCCCGATATAAGATTGAAAGATAAACTGGATGAAAGGCCGTATCCGGATTGCTGCATGATTTTAGGTAACCATGTATTGAGTCCGTATACCATTAGTAAACAATTAAAGGCAGCTAACCAAAACGCAAATGTACTGAGAGTACGCTTATTTTCAAAGAGTTTCTTGACTGGAAAGCCCTTTGCCCTTTCTTGGACTTTGGCAAACTCATAATCGTCCGACTCTTTATAGTCGCCGTCTGGATCAATGCGATTGAGGATTCCAGCAAGCTTTGCTCCTTGTTTTCGAATAACATAATAGGAAAGCGATTCAGGAAATTGCTTCATGAAGGATGGCAGTGCCAGTAAGGGCAGTGCCCCTATCCAATACAAAACCCTCCAACTCATTTGTTCCATTACATACATTCCAATTAAAGAAGCAAGTATGCTTCCGATGGAATAACCGCAGTACATAGCGGTTACAATGAGCACCTTATTCTTTTTGGGTGAGTATTCCGCCATTAAAGAGATGACGTTTGGCATTAATCCTCCCATTCCCAAGGCTGCTATAAATCGCATAACCGAGAAAAAGGCAGGATTGGGTGCAAAACTTGAAAGCAATGTAAAAACACTGAATAAACATATACAAATGGCCAGCACTTTTTTTCTCCCTATTTTATCCGCCAAAGGTGCAAAAATGAGGGCTCCCACCATCATTCCGAATAATGAATAACTTGCTATTCCGCCAGCTTCGACTGGCGTCAAGTTCCATTCCTCCATCATCAAAGGTAAACCTACTCCGTACATGGCTATATCAAATCCATCGAAAGTAATTGCAAACAAACACCACATGAAGACCATTAAATGAAAACGGCCAAATCTACTATTACCTACCACTTCCGAAGCATTGACTTCACGCAATTAATTCCCCTCCCTTTTCCATATTTCACGATATAACATGTAATGTCAGTTTCCCTAGTTCACCGTAATCTGCCATTATTTCATCGTTTGTCTGTATGGAAACGGCATCTGTTATTCCGCCTACCAAAACAATCATTCCAGCCTGAATGGAAAGTCCTTCACGGCTAATCATTTTTACAAGTTCCACAATCGAATGAATCGGATGATCGAGTACAGCCTCTCCAAGTCCCCTCTTTTGCATTTCACCATTTTGGTATAGCGTAACTTCTGCTTGAGCCCAGTCCGTGTGATATGGAGAATAAGCTTGATTGCTTAGCAGGATTTTGGCTGAGGATGCGTTGTCCGCCACTACATCGGTAAGTGTAAAAGAAAAATTTTTATAACGACTATCAATAACTTCCAGGGCAAGAAATACACATTCTACAGCCGGCCAGACATCTTTCGCGGTTATGTTTGCACCTTTCAGTTCGTCCTTGAACAAAAAAGCAAATTCAGGTTCCACTCGCGGATGAATGAGTTCCCCAACTTTTAATACTGGTTTAGTTAGTTCCATGGCAGATGTCAACCTGCCATAGATCGCTTCCTCTACACCTACTTGCTGTTGTTTGGCTTTGCTCGTCAAGCCCATCTTCCATCCGATGAATCTGTTATCACCAGTAAGTGTCTCATTTATGCTCAACTTCTGAATTTCATATGCTTGATTTACTGTTAGATCAGGATTGGATAATGTAAGCTTATCCATCTCACGACCGTTTTTTTGCGAATCGGCTACCCGTTTTGCCAGTTGATCTAGTTTCATCTTAATGTCCCTTCTTTCTGAAACGCCATTTGTTCAGCTACTTCAATTATGGTATCTTCCTGACCACCAACCACTTTTTGTCGACCAAGCTCCATCAAAATATCCCGGGCGTCGACTCCATACTTTTCAGCCGCTTTATTTGCATGCAATAAAAAGCTGGAGTACACGCCACTATAACCCATGATTAAACTCGAGTCTGTTATTTCCTGGGGTTTGGGCATGATTGTATTTCCAACTTCCTCAGAAAGATCAAGCATTTTATATAAGTCAATTTCGGTACGGATACCCATCCTGTCCAGAACGGCAACAAGCACTTCCGTTTGGGTATTACCAGCACCTGCACCCAGACAGCGGATACTGCCATCGATTCTATTCGCACCTTCTTCAATTGCCATAAGAGAATTTGCCACAGCGAGCGATAAGTTATTGTGAGCATGAAAACCAATATCGATATTCAGCTGTGATCTTAATAACCGGATTCGGGTCTTCACGTCTTGAGGCAAAAAAGATCCTGCGGAATCAACAACATATACAGCATCCGCTCCATAGGATTCCATTAAAATGGCTTGTTCAAGAAGTTTTTCCGGTGATGCCATGTGAGACATCATTAAAAACCCGATTGCTTCCATACCAAGATGTTTCGCAGCTTCCAGATGTTGCTTTGAGACGTCCGCTTCCGTTATATGGGTTGCAATCCGCGCCATTTTCGCCCCCACTTGAGCGGCTTCTCTTAATTGGTCGATCGTCCCTATACCAGGGATTAATAGTACTGAAATAACGGATTCGCCTGCAGCTTCAACAGCGGCCTCCACCAATTCAATATCATTCACTTTTGAAAAACCATATTGTAAGGATGAACCGCCCAGTCCATCTCCATGCGACACTTCAATATAAGGAACACCTGCAGCACTAAGTTTCCCAGTCATGTTCTTTACTTGATCGATGGTGAATTGATGTGCCACTACATGGCTCCCATCCCGCAATGCAACTTCAGTCACCAATACATCTTTACTCAAATGAACCCCACCTTTATAGTTCCGATTACCTTTTTCAAACAAATTGTTCGAATTGGCTTTTAGCGATCTCTTCCCCTACTTTTACAGCTGAAGCCGTCATTATATCCAAATTACCAGCATATACGGGAAGAAAATCCCCTAGCCCTTTCACTTCAAGAAGGACTGTTATTTGTTTCCCATCAAATATCGGCTCTGTCTTCAGGCGATATCCTGGAACATATTCAGAGACTTTTTTTGCCATCTTATTTATGGACGTTGTTATTTCTTCCACATCAAAGGAATCCGATTGAAGCAGACAATGAATGGTATCCCTCATGATGAGTGGCGGTTCGGCCGGATTTAGCAGTATGATAGCTTTTCCTTTTTTCGCTCCACCTACCTGTTCCAAGGCCCTTGCCGTCGTTTGGGTGAATTCATCAATATTGGCACGGGTTCCCGGACCGGCACTCCTGCTGGAAATTGTCGCTATTATCTCGGCATATTCGACCATGGCCACTTGACTGATCGCATGAACGATGGGGATTGTCGCCTGACCGCCGCATGTAATCATGTTAACGACCATCTCATTCAAATTCTCTTTTAAATTCACGGAAGGAACGATAAACGGTCCGATTGCGGCAGGCGTCAAGTCTATAAGCTTCTTGTTCATCTTTTTTAAGGCTTTGCAGTGAAAAACATGCGCCTTCGCAGATGTGGCATCGAATAAAATGTCTGCAAGCTCCGGCCTTTCCAAAAATCCATCCATGCCATTTTCAATGACATGATGTCCGTGCATCCTTGCCTTCCTCAAACCCTCTGATTCCTTGTCGATACCAATCATTACCGACATTTCCAGAACTTCCGACCGATGAATTTTCATCATTAAATCCGTTCCGATATTACCTGAGCCAATAATGCCTACTTTTAGTTTTTTCAAGGCCGCTGTGCTCCTTTCACTCAAAATTAACCGTGACGGCTCCAAGTTTTACTCCAAAGTCAGCAGTAAAACGGTCACCCGGTTTCGCTTCGATCGCTGCTGATAATGCACCGGATAAAATGACTTCGCCCGCTTTCAAGGAACCTTTAAAACGATGCAGTTTATTTGCTAGCCATGCTACACACGTTGCTGGATTTCCAAGTACTGCTTCACCTGTCCCTTGGTTTATGAATTCGCCATTTTTATAAAGGCTCATTTGAATGGAAGGGAGGTCGATTTCACTCAAATGAATTTTGCGATTCCCCAGAATATATAAGCCCGATGATGCATTATCCGCCACAGTGTCCGGAAGTTTAATCTCCCAGTCTTTCACCCTGCTATCAACCACTTCGATTGAAGCAACCACATAATCGGTTGCCTCGATTACATCATCAACCGTAATATGGGGGCCATGTAAATCTTTCTTTAATATAAAAGCTACTTCTGCCTCCACTTTTGGTTGGATTAACCGCAAACTCGATATACAGCCATTATTTTCTATTTCCATCACATCAAGTAAATGTCCGTAATCCGGTTCATTCACTCCCAGGGCCTCCTGCATAGCCTTTGAAGTCAAGCCTATTTTCTTTCCTGATACTTCCAGACCGGACTGGATTTTCCTTCGAATCGTTTCAAGCTGAATTTGGTAGGCATCCTCCACATCAAAACCCGGAATTTCACTAGTAGGGGCCGGTATTCCTATTCCTGTTTTTTCCGCTTTCAAAAACCTGTCAGACCATTCTGTTAAACTACCGATCATGAGTGCTTCCCTCCTTCTTTATAATTTAATCGTGACATTAGACAATTCACTGTAAAATTCGAAACTATGCGATCCGCCTTCGCGGCCGATTCCGCTGTGTTTCATGCCTCCAAAAGGTGTGCGCAAATCACGTAAATACCAGGTATTCACCCAGATAATGCCCGCTTCTATTTTGGAAGCGACACGATGCGCCCTCCTTAAATCATTGGTCCAGATTGTTGCCCCAAGTCCGTAATGAGTATCATTAGCGTGCTCCAGTACTTCATCTTCCGTTTCGAAAGGCATGACCGTTACCACAGGACCAAAAATTTCTTCCCGTACACACCGGGAGTCACGCGTAACTCCGGCAATGATCGTCGGTTCAATGAAGAATCCTTTTTCAAACTGGCCTGCCCTTCTTCCTCCAGTTAATATTTTCGCTCCTTCTTCTTTCGCCAGATCAATGTAACTCATCACTTTTTTATAATGTTCGCTTCCTATTACAGCTCCTACTTCCGTTTCGGAATCAAACGGGTCCCCAACTTTTAATTTTTTTGTTTGTGCGACCATCTTTTCAAGGAATTCGTCATATAAACCTTGCTGAACATAGATTCGTGATCCACATAAACAAACTTCACCTTGATTCATGAAGCTTGATTTCAATGTGGTTTCGATTACTTCATCAAGATTCGAGTCAGCAAACACAATATTGGGATTTTTCCCGCCCAGCTCAAAAGAGATTTTTTTCAACGTGGGCGCGGCAGCTTTCATAATTGCCGTTCCCGTTTTTGTTTCCCCAGTGAATGTTATCGCATCGACATCCGGATGTTCACTTAGGGCAGCTCCTGCTGAATTTACACCATATCCATGCACAAGATTGACGACGCCATCGGGAACTCCCGCTTCCTTACAAATCTCCATTAACTTTGTCGCTGTCATCGGTGTCAGTTCAGCTGGTTTCATAACCGCTGTATTGCCGGCTGCCAGGCATGGTGCCAATTTCCATGTCAACAATAACAATGGTAAATTCCAAGGATTAATCATCCCTACCACTCCTACCGGCCGCCTAATAGAGTAATGAAGTGCAATGTTATTCTGGTTGAAGGATTCATTACCAAGTGTAGTGATATAGTCCGCAAAAAAGTGGAAGTTGTGAGCTGAACGCTTGATGTCCATTTCCAGTGCAAGGCTATATGGCTTCCCTGTATCAAGGGTTTCCAACATTGTCAATTCTTCTTTCTTTTCCAAAATGAGATCGCCGATTCGCCTTAGAACCGCCGAGCGTTCATTATCGGTAAAAGATTTCCAAGGACCTTTGAGCGCATGTCTTGCTGCAGAAACAGCCTGATTCACCTCCTCTTTCCCGCCTTCTGCAACCCATCCAAGTATTTCTTCCGTGGCGGGATTGATATTGTCAAAAGTCTTGGATTGATTTGGATTCAGGAATTCGCCGTTAATAAAGTGCCGGCAATCTATTGATTTAGCTGTATTTATACTATCTTTTGCTGCTTGCATGAAACATTCCTCTCCCTTTATTGAGACACCCGCTTAGTTCGAGTGTCTCAATCTTGTATTTCCACAATCATTTCAATTTCAATTGCCGTGTTATTTGGAAGCTGGGCCATCCCCACTGCTGACCGGGCATGTCTGCCCCTCTCTCCAAATACGGCCACAAGCAGGTCTGATGCGCCATTCAATACTTTGGGCTGTCCTGTGAAATTTTCGGCTGAATTAACCATTCCGAGAATTTTGATTACCTTCTTCACTCTGGATAGTTCCCCAAGCTCATCTTTCAGCACCCGCAGAAGATTAATCATTGACTGCCTCGCTGCCTGATACCCTTCCTCTTCCGTCAGCTCTTTGCCAACCTTTCCGTGATATTCATCAACACCTTGTCCGGATGTAAAAATCAAATTTCCCACCCGGACGTGGCTAACGTAGTTGCCGACCGCTTCCCTTGACGGCTCAAGCATGATTCCAAGTTCTTCAAGGACTTGTTCTGGTGCTTTAATCTGTTTTTCCATGCTTCTCCCTTCTTGATTCCAAATTTAAAAACCTCAATGCATTTCTCCCTAGAAGATTCGCTTTCACTTCATCTGATAGATTTAAAGTGTCATCAATCACTTGACCTGGTGGCTTCTCTCTCAATAAAAATGGATAGTCGGAACCCATCAGCACTTTCTTATATCCGAAACGGTCAATCAAATACTGAATATTCCGGGGATCATAGTTGAGGGAATCGAAATAGAACTTTTGTGCATAATGGCTTGGTGGCATTGATGTTTTCCTTAACTCCGGCCAAACTTCCCATCCTTGATCGATCCGAGGTAAAATATATGGAAAAGACCCCCCGCCATGTGCAAAACAGAGTTTCAAATCCGGGAACTTTTCCAAGACGCCACTCCATGCAATGCTTGCTGCTGCCAATGCCGTTTCACTCGGCATCGCGATTGTATACATGAGATTATGTCGTTCCGTTCTGTCTTTGGCCATTGTCTCCCATGGATGTATAAACAGCGGAACATTCCATTTTTCAGCCATTTGGAAGAATTCCAATAAAACAGGTGAATCCAGATTCTCTCCATTTATGTTAGTACCGATCTCGATCCCCGCCAGGCCAAGTTCAAATTTACAGCGTTCCATTTCATAAATGGCTGCTTTCATATCCTGAAGCGGTACAGTACCTAGACCGATGAACCTGTCAGGGTGCCTGTTCACAGTCTCAGCAATGAAATCATTCTGGAACTGGGACATGTAAAGCGCCTGGTCAATTGGCGCCCAGTATGAAAATGTCACTGGCACCGGTGAGAGCACCTGCATATCGACTCCTTCCGCATCCATATCCTGAATGCGCTTTTCAGGGTCCCATACCTGGTCAGTCACTTTCCTGAAGAGCTTTCCGCTTACCATGATATCCGCCCCGCAAGAACATTTCTGCTCTAGCACTGGCCAGCGTCCCTGACCAAATTCACCGGTTAAGTCCGGCAGGTCCAAAGGAAGAATATGTGTGTGAAAATCTATTCGCATTTCCAAGCCTCAACGTTTTCTGACATGACATGGCCGCATTCACTACAGGTGCGAAGTTCCTTACTTCCGTTGAAAGCCTCAATCCCCTCTTTCACCTGGACCTCAATATTCGTCAATTGGATCGTAACTTTGTGCATCTCATGGTTACAATTCCCGCAGAACCAAACAAAATCTTCTAGCTCACCTTTAGCACGCTTGCGCTCTATGACAATGCCGTAAGTATCAGATACACGATGAGGAGAATGAGGTACATCAGCTGGCAGCATGAACATTTCCCCCTCTTTTACCTCCACTACTTCACGCTCCCCGTTTTGATTGATGCATTCTACATAACAGGAACCTTTTATCTGATAAAATAGCTCGTCTGAAGGGTCTACATGAAAATCACGACGATAATTCGGACCACCCAGAAGCATGACAATGAATTCGGAATCTTCCCAAAGCACTTTGTTATTAACTGGCGGTTTCAATAAATTTTTATTGTCTTCAATAACTTTCATTAGATTTAATGATCTAGCCTGTAATTTTGATGATTGAGCATATCCTTTCATAATTAAACTACCTCCATTTTTTTAATAATCAGAAAATTCACATTAACGACATATAGCCAACCTGTTTTGAAATCATTTGTGCCGATCGTATCACAGACTGAATGATTCTCGCTTTTTCTTTTCCTATCATATAATTTCTTTCCCCGACAAGGTTAAGTGCTGCAATAACTTGGCCATTATAGGATTTAATGGGCGCAGCAACGCCATATAACCCAAAATCATTTTCATCATCACTAATCGCAAATCCTTGTTTGCGGACGTCCTTTAACTCTTCATTCAATTGGTTGATGCAAGTAATCGTGTTAGTTGAGTGCTTTAATAGCCCTTTTGCCAGCGTAGGCTGAATGAAGGATGGGTTAAAGGCAAGTAATACTTTCCCCGCGCTCGTACAATGAGCTGGTTTTCTTGCTCCTATATATGTGGTCATATGCTCAGCGTGAGGGGACGACATTTTCATCACAAACCTGACTTCGCCTTCGTGAAACATACCGATGTGAGAATTTCCTCTAAATTGCAGGACAAGATTACTTATAATTGGACCTGCTTCATAATGAATATCCTGCTGATACATGACTCTACTGCTCCACTCAAGCAACCTCCATCCAAGCCGGTACTTTCGATCTTTGCCTTGGATCAGCATTCCATCCTTGCACATCGTTTTCACTAAATGATGAGATGAGCTTGGACTCATATTCAATTTTTCAGCTATTTCCTTATTTCCAAGTGAGGGTTCTTCATTTGTGAATAAATCAAGTATCTTTATTAGCTTCTCAACGGACGAAATCATGACGGCCCCCCCCTCCCTATTCAACTATTAAAGTTACTGGCTAACCGAATTGATGGCTTCTTGCATCGGTTTGTTAAGAACTTCTTCGACCATGGCGAAGTTCTTGTTTTTCTTGTATTTATTATAAAAAATCGCTCTTTTCCGAACTGGATCACCCGTGTAATAGCGTTCGTATTGAAGGAGGCGCTGTCCAAATGCTTCTCCGCATAAATCCCAGGCCAGTTTAAACACCCGTACACGCTCTTCAGCCGAGACCCCGCTTCGTCCTCCATAATATTTATCGATATCTACTCGCAATTCCGGATTATCAAAGTCGGCCTCTGTCGGAGACATCAACAGCCCGCCAGCTCCAATGGTCTGGATAACTTCGATGGCACGTGGATACATCTCCGGAAGGAAGCCGCGAATCGTTTCCAATGCATCCGGATTTGGCCGGGCCTCACCGTAATCATTAATCGTGTACTCATATTCCGCTACCCGAAGCAGTGAACGGATGACTTCGACAGATTGAACAAGTTCACCCAAATCACGCTGTACATGCAGGAATCCATCAACTCCGATAGAGTCTGCCACTTTACAAGCTACTTCAACGGCAAATGCCAGTTTAATATATCCACGCACGCCTGATTGGTGAGCTGGCTGTTCAGCAATTCCCGTCATTGGATACAAGCGGTTTGCCGCCTCCACATTGTTGTATAAGAAGACACGATTCCAAGGAACAAGTACATCATTGAATACTAGCAAGGCATCCATTTCTTCATAGCGGGAGGCCAGTGGATGGTCAAACATCGAGCGTGTTCCGTCCTGCATTGGTTCCCGGCAGATTATGCGCAGTCCGGGCGTATCGATCGGCAATGCAAATGCAACCGCGTGACGCTCATCGCCTGGTGTGAATCCTGGGAAAGAATAGATAATCACTTCATCTGTAATCGGTGCCAGTGTTGCTAACATTTTTGCACCGCGTACAAGTATTCCTTCTTCTCTTTCCTCGACAGTCCCTAAGTGGGTATATGTTTCTTTTTGTTCATGAGATTGCTTGCTTCGATCATTTTGAGGATTAATGATTGCATGCGTCAAGAATAAATCATTGTCACGAATATAGGTATAATAATCCTTGATGTTCTTTGACCAGTCTTTGTTGTATTTATCAAGAAACCAGGAATTATGTGCCATGGAAGTGACCACGACATTTAAAAAGTCCGGTGTTCTCCCCATTAGTCCATATGTCATCCTTGCATACACTTCAAATAATTTACTTCTTTTTTGCAAGTCCCCCGATGTCTTTGGAAATAAAAAAGCATTGTTGACACGTTCACCGGTTTCTTTGCAAATGTGAGTGATTTCACCTTGATATTCCGGGTCATGTTGAATGTCATACAACTTCGCAATTTCTTGAATTGGCTGTTTAAAAATTGGCTCATTATAAATATCCTCAACAACTCTTCCACCAAGCCAGACTTCCGGTTTCCTTGATTTAATTCTAGTAATATATTCTTCCCCGGTTTTAATGCCCATAAGAAACCCCCTTATTTTACAAGTTGTTTAGCAGATCCCATTTTCTCTTGATAAAAAGTAAGCGCTTCCAAATCTTTGGAATGTAAATCCTGGATCTCACCGATGAAAATACATGATCACCAGCCACAAACTCTCTACATGGTTTGCATTCCATCCAAGCAACACTTCCATTTATTTTTGGCGAAATCCCCTTTTTCTCCCAGTCAATTTCAAATGTTCCTGTTCATTGCCCGCAGTTCTTGTTCATCGGAAAATATTAATGGTAAAAGATTTATCTTTCATGCTAGTGCGGGCTTTTGCTACTTATGAATTGATACTAAAGCGAGCGGGGGGATCCAAGGAAACCTAGGTAATGAATTCATAGCGATGCCCTTTTGAACTTTCCCATCAATCCCGCACACTATCGTGACTCCGGTTGGGAATTTACCAAAGCAATTTCTCAACTCGCGCCCATCCATCTTATCACCTCCTACTCTTTTATTATGAATTCATTATAGTAAACTTAATAATTTAAAAAAATCATATAATTTCATATTATGAAATTTAAGGAATTTTTTTAAATTTGGTCGTTTTAATGGTGACTTATCTTAAAAAAGACTTTCATTACCGCATTATCAAAAATCAGTGTTAAAATATCCATGTTCATTCATATTTCCAGTTTAATTAATAATGGACTTTTTTGGTTTTGACTTGAATAGATGAAAGTGGTGAGGAAAGTTTCAATTTTGCGGACATTTAGAAAGTTCTACCAATTTTTCGTGGATATTCCTTTAAAAAAAGGAGTGGTTTTGAATGACCGTTACGATGTTAAAACTGTAATCGGAACAGGAAGCTACGGTATTATTTATCTTTGCAATGATTTGAAAATAAATGAAAATATAGTGATCAAGCAGCTCCGGAAAAGTAAACGCCGCAGCAAAAAAGAGCTGAGGCAGTTTGAAAATGAAATTTCCATATTACAAAGGTTAAACCACAAAAACATCCCCAAATTTCACGAGAGATTTTCACATGAGGGAAATGTTTATTTTGTGATGGATTTCATAGAAGGAGATAATTTGGAAGACCATATTTTCTTGAATCATATAATCTTCAATGAGAAAGAGTCTCTATTTTTTCTGGATGAGCTGGTCGGTTTAGTATCTTATCTACATGACCATGGCATTTTCCATCAAGATTTACGTATACCAAATATTTTACTAAAGAACAATCAGCCCATTTTGATAGACTTTGGTTTGTCTAAAATGTTCAATTCAGAGGATTTTACTAATGAATCCATGCTGCAGCTGAAAAGGCAGGATTTTTACGACTTGGGGGAAATACTTCTATATGTACTTTATACGACGTACGTCTCCAAAAGTAAAAAGACTCTTCCTTGGACAGAAGAGCTTTCGTTAGAAAAGGAAACCGTGCATTTACTGAAAAGGTTATTAAGCATCCAAGAACCTTATTCAGATATTAAAGAAATCTCAATGGACCTGCAGGCTGCATTGAAGTCTAAGAAATTGAATTAGCTGCTACTGCCGCGCCCTTTTCTCTTGTAGCGGTCACTTCCACTCATGGGATACCTTTTGTAGCCTCGGCTGCTACTGCTGCTGCCTCGGCGATAATGACCATGTCTTCGCTCACTGCTGCCTTGGGAAAGCTGTTTGATTTTTTTCATTATTTTCTTCAGCATATCTTTCACCTCTTTTATTTTGGTTTTACAACTTGTTATTACTTAGCCTAACATAGTCACAGTATAAACCTTATTAATAAGTACTATAATTTTTTTTCATTTGTGTTACAGTCCAATACTGCTTCATGGAGTCGGCTTGTTTCATTGTTGGTCCTCCGTTCGACTGACCAAATATACAAAAATAATCAATTAATGAAACTTCTAATGGCTCTTTCAAAATACGAATAGATGACAAAGTCGATTTTTTATCTTTTCCATTTCAGTGTGCTTTTGATATAACACACCGTTTCCCAAATCAGTCAATAAACAAAAAACCCTGGCAAATATTGCTTCGCCAGGGTTTTCTTCGTTCACCTTTTATTTTACAGCTTCTTTTAATTCCTTACCTGCTTTAAAAGCGGGTACTTTACTAGCTGCAATTTGTATTTCTTCGCCAGTTTGCGGGTTTCTTCCTGTACGGGCAGCGCGGTCACGCACTTCAAATGTACCAAAACCAACTAATTGGATTTTTTCTTCTTTAGCAAGTGTAGCCGTGATTGTTTCAAACAATGCGTCCACTACTTTTTTTGCGTCGTCTTTTGTCAGTTCAGCTTGTGCTGCAACACTGCTCACTAATTCTGTTTTATTCATATGAACACCTCATCCTTTTATTTTGTATAAAGTATGTAGAGTAGACAACATAACATATCTTGTATGCCTCTGTCACTTAAAATGGCTAAATAAAAGGAATTATCGCTATAAATTGATCTTTTTTCAAGCTAAAAGGGCTATGATCAACATTAACTAATGCCCCTTTTCAACTTTCTGCAGATTCCAGCTGCAGCCATTGATAGATGGTATCCATATCAATGTTTTCCTCCAAATGGGAAGCCAAGAGATTGTAAGCTTCCTCCCTACGCTCCGAGTCGCTTTGGACGTTTTCCTTCACTTCTTCCAACCCCTTGTTCCGTCGAATTTGGTTAACAAGTAATCTAGTGAACAAGCGATTATGGAATATCCCATGAAGATATGTTCCCATTACCATGCTATCATTGGAAATGGCTCCATCCTTTCTTCCATCCTTCAATAAAAGAAAGGGCCTTGCTTGTGACTTCAATGTCGTTCTGCCTAAATGTATTTCGAAACCGTTAAGATTCATTTGACCTTCCATTATCCCGGCAGAAAGGACACCTTCCATTTGTACCGTTTTCTTTTCTGCTTGAAAAATGGTTTCCGCCGGAAGAAGCGAAAGCCCTTCCGCGTTCACACCGTCACCCTCGACCGCGTCCGGATCAAAAAGTTTTGTCCCTAGCATTTGAAAACCGCCGCATATGCCAAATATCATCGTTCCATGTTTCCGCAATTCATTGATGGCCCGATCCAATCCCATACGTTTCAACCACTCTAAATCTTCCATCGTGTTTTTTGTACCCGGCAAAATTAGCAGATCGGGATTACCTAACTCATGGACAGTGCTTACCAGGCGGACACCTACTCCGGGTTCATCAAAAAAAGGATCTACATCTGTAAAATTGGAGATCCGCGGAAATCTCAAGACGGCAACATCGATCGGAAACTCAGCCTTTTTAGGTTTTTTAAAACGTAAGGAAGAGAGGGCAAGTGAATCTTCCGCTTCAATATTCACGTCTAGATAGGGCAGCACCCCGAGAACCGGAATCCCGGTTTCCTTTTCCAACCATTCAATGCCATCGTCCAATAATTCACGCATGCCACGAAATTTATTGATGATGATGCCCTTTACACTATCTCGTTCATCTTGATCCAATAGGGCAAGTGTCCCGATAATGGACGCAAATACTCCACCACGATCAATATCGGCCACTAAAATGACAGCCGCATCCGTGAGTTTAGCCATTCGCATATTCGCTATATCCCGGTCCTTAAGGTTAATTTCAGCCGGACTTCCTGCCCCTTCGAGTACAATGATGTCATATTCATCTTGAAGTTTTTCCACCGAATTACGGATGATGGGCATGGCTTCCTGGACAAATTGGGACCGATAGCTTTTTGCATTCATATCAAGGAAATGCTTTCCGTGCACGATCACTTCCGAAACCATATCCTGTTTCGGTTTCAGTAATATTGGATTCATATCGGTCGTTGCCGTAATCCTTGCTGCTTCCGCTTGTACTCCCTGTGCCCGTCCAATTTCACCGCCATCCAAGGTTACATAAGAATTCAAAGCCATGTTTTGTGATTTGAATGGGACGACACGTAATCCTTTATTGGAAAATACCCGGCAAAATGCCGTACAAATCAGACTTTTCCCTACATCAGATGACGTCCCTTGTATCATGATGGATCGTGCCTTCATTACGTTCACCCCCTAAAACTCTAATCCTTTGACAGCGCCGATACCCTCGTCATAATAATGCTTGGTCGCCTCGATCGATGAAACCAAATCCGCCATTTCCATAAGCTCCGGCCTGGCATCCCTGCCGGTAATGACTATATGCATATGAGCGGGACGATTTCGAATTGCATCAATGACTTCAGCCAATGGCAAGACATCTTCAATCGGGAATTTGGAGATCGCTAGCGCATTGTTCAACTCATCCAAAACAAGTAAATCAATATCCGGATCAGTAAGTGCCAGTTTCGCCTTTTCCCAAGCTAACGATAAGGCATCGCGATGTTCTTCTGGTGTTTTGGTCCATGTAAAACCAATTCCTAACTGTTCCATTTTAACTCCTAATTTTCTC
Organism: Peribacillus sp. Aquil_B1; assembly: GCF_022603275.1. Taxonomy (NCBI): domain Bacteria; kingdom Bacillati; phylum Bacillota; class Bacilli; order Caryophanales; family Bacillaceae; genus Peribacillus; species Peribacillus sp. Aquil_B1. The sequence continues at coordinate 2,319,568 of NZ_JAKXEE010000001.1, forward strand.
AAAGCCAATGCTTCCCCATAAGTACGCTCTGGAGATTTAATGAACTGAAGGTATTTAACAGTCATTCCTCTGCCGATTGCCCTTAAAGTCACCCCTAATGAGGCAGTCGTCTTGCCCTTCCCGTTTCCCGTATAAATAAGCATTAATCCTCTGCGTGCCACTCACTCACCTACCTTCATAGCCAAACTGTTTTTTCTATGTATGAAGTCCTTTTAGTAGCAGGAACCGGTTGGTCGCCTTTAGGGTAACCGACAAAAATGGTGCCGATCACTTTTTTGTTTTCCGGTGAACCGATAAATTCGTGCAGGCGTTCATCCCTGACAAGACCCACTCCTCTAGTGCGCCAAACGAATCCAAGACCAAGTTCTTTTGCGGCAAGCCACATCGAATGGACGGCACAACAAGAAGCGAATACATTGTCTTCAGATGAATCTGGATCGTCAGGTAAAATATCAGAAGTCACGACAATGATAAGCGGTGTCGTGTTTACAACTTCCAGTGAACTGTCAATCAATTTTGGTTTGGTCGGAAAGCGTTCATGTAAATACCTTTCTGCCAATCTTTCATAACGGTGCTTCGCTTCCCCCTTGATAACATAAAAACTCCAAGGTTCACGCAATCGGTCATTAGGGGCATAGGTAGCCGCTTCCAATAACTGCCTGATTTTTTCATCTTCCACTTCTTTTTCTTCGTAATTCCTTATTGCCCGGCGCTCCTTCAATTCTTGAATGATGGACATTCCAACTCATTCCCTTTCTTAATGGACTCTGATTCAATCACTCTTTCAAACCATTGGATTTTTTCTCTTAATTGGACGACATCCCCTACTAGAAAGATTGACGGATTTTGAATTTCTTCTGTTATAGCCTTCAAGGAAATCGAACTTAAAGTACCGGTAATCGTCCTTTGTTTATCTGTCGTGCCCCATTCAATGACGGCCACTGGCGTTTTACCGTCCCTGCCATGCTCCATCAATTTTTCACAGATGAACGGCATATTACCTATTCCCATATAAAAGGCAATGGTATCGATCCCTTGAGCCAATGCCTGCCAATTCAGGTTATCCTGCCCTTTGTAATCACGGCCATGGCCTGTCACTATGGCATAACTTGAGGCATGTTCACGGTGGGTTACCGGGATTCCCGCATAAGCCGGTGCGGCGATTCCCGCTGTGATTCCTGGGACGATATCATATTCAATCCCCTTAGCAGCCAGTATTTCCGCTTCCTCACCGCCCCGCCCAAAGACAAATGGATCTCCACCCTTCAGACGGGTGACGTTTTTCCCCTGTAAGGCTTTTTCCACTAACAGTTCATGTATTTCATTTTGAATGAGATGATGTTTCCCTGGTGATTTCCCGCAATACACCAGTTCTGCATCTTCTTTTGCATAGTTTAATAGTTCTGGATTGACAAGCCTGTCATATGCAATGACATCCGCCTTTTGGATACATTCCAGTCCATATACCGTAATCAATTTCGGATCTCCGGGACCCGCACCGACCAGATGAACTTTTCCCGGTTTCATGCTCGCGCCTCCTCTTAAGCTTCAAAAAATACCTTTTTCCTAGTTGATAGTTTCATGGGCAGATCTGTTTTTTTGTTTTATGCAAGCATCGATCCAGTTCTTAGCAAGTGTTGGATTGGAAGCAAAATGAAAGTGGGTATACCCAGCAACAAGGTTGCCCAATACACACCCCTCTTGTTTCGAACCGAATCTGCCTTTGGCTTCATAAGCATGTGCAAGATCATCATCCGCTTCAAATGTCGAGTAGTGGAATTCATGACCTTTTGCCTGCTCCATTTCATTGATCAAAAAATTGCCTGGAGTTCCTTTAATTTCACGATACCCAAGTGCTGCAAGCTTTTTCTGCATTTTAATCCTGCCCGGAATCATTCCTGCCATCTGATGCGTTTCTCCGGAAGTTGTTTCAATCGATTTGCTCAAAAACATGAAACCGCCACATTCCGCAAGAGTCGGCATCCCCTTTTCAATGGAGCTTCTGATGGATAAGATAGCATCCACGTTACCGGAAAGTTCAGCTGCAAATTCCTCAGGAAAACCGCCTCCAAGATATAAACCATCAGCATCCAATGGTACTTCATCCCCTTTTAATGGAGAAAAATACTTGATGTTTGCCCCATATGCTTCAAGCAGCTCAAGGTTTTCCTGATAATAAAAATTGAAGGCTGCATCTTTTGCGACGGCAATGCAGACGTCATTTTCATTTTTGGGTTGAAAAATATTTGAGTCTGTACTGGTAACGGAGCTTGTCTTGGATAAACGGTACAACTGTTCGATATCGATCGTTTCCATGACTAATTGTGCAAGCTTATCAAAAAACGGATTTAGTTCCCCGCGTTCAATAGCAGGAATTAAACCTAAATGACGGCTTGGAATATCAATATCCATTTCCCGCTTCATATAACCGAGCACCGGTATATCGCATTCTTGCTCAATGGCTGATTTGACAATTTTGTAATGACCTGGACTTCCCACTTGATTGGCAATGACCCCAATGATGTTCGGTCCGGTCAAAAAGTCCTGAAATCCTTTTACAATGGCAGCTGCACTCCGTGCCATGCTGGCACAGTTGACTACTAACAGGACAGGGCTTTGCGTGATGATGCTGATTTCAGCCGTCGATCCTGTATTGGCTAATGGACTTTTGCCATCGAAGAAGCCCATGACTCCTTCGATGATCGATATATCAGCTCCGGCACCTGCTTTGTTAAGAATTTCTCGAACAGTGTCATGTTCAAACATCCAACTGTCCAGATTGCGTGAAACCCGTCCTGTAACTGCAGTATGATAAGTAGGATCAATATAGTCAGGACCACATTTGAACCCTTGAACGGTATAGCCTTTCTTCTGGAGGGCTGCCATGATTCCGATGGTCAATGTCGTTTTGCCGACACCGCTTCCGGTACCCGCAATTACCAGTCTTCTATCGTTCATATTTGTTTCTCCCTCCTTAAAAAGGAATGATCCCAACTGATATGGTTACGTTCCCCGATTTTTTCTTAACTAGCTCCAATTGTTCGGCTTTTGTATAAATCCTCACAGCCGGTTCACTCACACCATATGCACCCGTGTATTTAAATACTGTATCCGATGGCGCTTCGATTTTGGCTTGATTAAGCTCTTCGGGTTCATAATGCACGAATTCCCAGCCATATTTTTCAACTACTTCAATCAAGCCAAGTTCGTCTTTCTTTAAAGAAATTGTACAGATCGCCTTAACGCTTTTTAATGAAAATGATAAATCGGCTAGTGTTTCTGCAATCACCTGCTCAATTTCAGCAGCCGCCGTTCCCCTATTGCACCCGATACCAAGAGCAATGACCTTTGGACGATATACGATTCCATTTTCCAGGATCCTCTTTTCCGACAGCTTAAGCATGCGGTGAGTCACGACCAGAGCTGCTTGCGGCTTTGCTTGAAGCGCTTCTTCAATGGATGGGTACACGATAATTCGTTCAGGTAATGCGGTTTCATAAGACCACCAGTTCCGTTCACCTGATTCCTGTACAACGGCAACATGCTCTTCATTTACAACGGACGCACTTACTGGCGTCAATTTTTCTGCGGAATCCCAAATCCAGCCGAAGCGCTGGCCAAATAAGTCGACAGGAATCGTTTTTTGTACATCCGAAGCCGTGGTGATTATAGCTCTTGCATCAAGGGCTGCAGCAACTTCCTTAGTCAGTTCATTTGCCCCTCCCAGATGCCCTGACAGTACACTGATAACATTTTCCCCTTTATCATCAATGACTACGACACCTGGATCCGTTTTCTTATCCTTCAAAATTGGTGCAATCATCCTCACGACTGCCCCGAGTGAAATAATTAAAATGATTCCCTTATATTCCTTGAATAAAGCTGGCAATAGCATACGGACACTGCCCGAAAAAAGCTGGATCTGTTTATGCTCTTCGTCCCCTTTTTCAAACTTGCTCATGTAATATAGATCGGAATTCGAAAAAACGGTATGTAATTTTCGTGCCAGCTCAACACCATGCTTTGTAATCGCAACGACCGCATAAGTATGAGACCGTTTAATGGGAGCAAGTTCCGCTTCTTTCAGTTCAATGATCATGGCTTAACACCTTTTCTGAAACCATGGGTAAAACTCGCATCATATAATTTGGAACGGTATTCATCTTTATCATGAATGTCAGGGTCTAACGCCCATCCAGCCAAAATCATCGCATGCTTGCGGATGCCATTTTGACGCATATCTTCATCCAAGTTCACTAACGTGGTACGAACGATTTTTTGGTCCGGCCATGTTGCCCTTTGAATGACCGCTACCGGAGTATCATCCTTCCACCCGGCTTCCTGGAGTTCTTTAACGATTTTTTTGGTCAAGGTCGCACTCAAGAAGAGGGCAATCGTACAGTGGTGACTTGCCAAATCACGTAGCTTCTCAAATTCAGGAACAGGCGTACGTCCTTCAGCCCTCGTCAATATGAGTGTCTGAGTTAAATCAGGGATGGTCAGCTCTGCTCCTATTGCCGCTGCTGAGGCGAATACCGAACTTACGCCAGGAATCACCTCATAACCAATACCCTCTTTCTTCAAAAGGACAATTTGTTCCATGATTGCACCGTACATGGCAGGATCACCTGTGTGGATTCTAGCAACCATCTTTCCTTCTTTAACACGCTCAACCATGATGCCAACAATTTCCTCTAAATGCATTCCAGCCGTTTTTAGCACCTCGGCCTCGGGTTTTGCCTTTGCAATCAATTCTTCATTCACTAATGAATCCGTATATAAAATCACATCAGCCGTTTGGAGAATGTTCAATCCTTTTACAGTAATCAAATCCGGGTCACCCGGTCCGGCACCTACAATATATATCTTCATTTTCTCACCACCATCAATGTTAAGTATTCCAGTTCAAGTCCTTCCAATTCACTCACTTTCCAAATCACTTCCTCATCGGAAGTGACTTTGGTTACGACCGAGGCCTTTTCAAGCAAGTCCAAATCTTTTAAAACGGTAATCATTAAATCGATGACCTTTGCGACTTTGATGAACACCACGGCATCATGATCTTCGATAGCCTTCTTCATCGCTTCATAATCATCCCTTGCAGGAACTATTGCAACATGATCATCACCATCAGCCAAAGCGATGCCCAGCCTTGACGCTGATCCATTAAAGGAAGAAATGCCCGGGACTGTCTTGATTTCGACTTCGGGGTGCAACTCCTGCATCAATTTCATCATATGTATGAACGTACTATATAAAAGCGGATCGCCTTCCGTAACGAAAGCCACATCTTTTCCTTCATTTAATTTTTGCCAAACCTTTTCAACCGTTCCATTCCATTCCCGATCCAAAATGGCTTGATCTTTCGTCATCGGAAAAACAAGGCCCAGCATATCCTTCTCTTCAGGACGAATGTAAACTTCAACAATGCGATGGGCGTAGCTTTTACTCCCTTTTCTTTTTTTGGGATACGCAATGACCGGAGATTCCTGAATCACGCGAAATGCCTTTACTGTAATTAGCTCTGGATCGCCCGGGCCCACGCCAAGGCCATATAATGTACCAAGATTACTCATTCATGTCTTCCTTTCGTTGTGCAGTAATGATATAAACCGGATTAAGAGGTACAAACCTGTTCATTCCCAATATTGGCTTACTTCTGGAGATTTGCGCATGCATGATGGAGGTGTGAAAACCAGCTTCCGCAAATGCCTCATTAGCCCGGTAAAGATTCTCAATCGTCGCAGCATTAAGAACGATCCTTCCGCCTTCTTTAAGCCGTTTACAGCATGTATTGATCAGATCTACCATTTCGCCGCCAGTCCCGCCAATGAAGATTGCATCAGGATCAGGAAAATTTTCCAATCCATGCGGGGCTTTACCATGAATCGCCGTTATATCGGTACGGAATTTACGTTGGTTTTGATAACAGTTTTCTAAATCTGGCTCATTTTTTTCAATCGCGAAAATTTGACCTTCGGATGCAAGCTTGGCCGCTTCAATTGCCATTGAGCCCGTACACGTCCCAACATCCCAAACTGTGCTGTTTTTCCGGAGTTTCATCGCATGCAGGCTTAGTACCCGAATTTCCTTTTTGGTTATGAGGCCTTTGTCCGGCTTACGCTGCGAAAATTCTTCATCTTCTATCCCCAATGACCAGCTTGGCCCTTCTGATTTTCTTTTCAAAATGACGACATTCAGCGGGGAGAATTCCCGCTCCATCATTTCATCAAGTTCATACCAGCCAGATTCTTCGGTTTCCCCTTGAAGATTTTCAGCCACAAATGCCCGGTATTCCGTCATTCCGAATGAAAGGAGATATTTTGCCAGTTGATTGGGGCTATTTTCACTATCAGTAAGCAAGGCAACTTTCGCTTTCCCATCAATCCTTTGGGCCAGCCCTTTCATACTGCGGCCATGAATGCTAACAAGGAAGGCATCTTGCCAGCTTTCCCCCATTTTTGCAAAAGCAAGCTGTATTGAACTGAAATATGGGTAAACATCCATGTTGATTTTGCTGGAAAGATAGCCTCCCATTCCATAAAACATTGGGTCACCGGAAGCTAAAACCACTGTTGGACGAGTTTCATCCTGCAGTTGCTCCACCACCTTTTTCAAACCGCCCTTTATGACAATCTTTTTGCCAGAATAGTTCGGAAAGAAGGATAAGACCCGTTCACCTCCGACCAGCACTTCACTTTCTTCTATCCATTGGGCATATTGAGGCAGTAAGCTTTCCTGACCGTTATCCCCTATCCCGATTAATTTAATCGATTGACTCAATTCCAACAGCCCTTCCCAGTAATTGTCCTTTCAACGAATAAATCGCCGTTTCCATTTCAATGCCGCCCTTCACTTGGTTTATGGCAGAGTGACAGCAAGATTCACAAAGTTTATTAAAAAAGTCAAAATTATTAATGGCTGACATCATATCCCCGACTTGTGACGCTGTGTTTGCATTCTTGATATCAAGAACAAGATCATCATCAGCTCCGACGCTTTGGGCGATTTCCGATAGAAAACCGAAGTCGACCGGGGCACTTTTTGAATGCACCATCATCACACCTTGGGCCACTTTGGAGAATTTGCCCATCATGCCGACCAGTGAGACCTTTTTAATTCCCTGCCTTTTACATTGCTTAAGTGAGAAGCCCACAAAGTCACCCATTTCTATAAAAGCTTCCTCAGGTAAATCCTGGAGAAGGCCCATCGCATACTTTTCACTGCGCCCGCCAGTCGTTAAGACAAGATGCTCACACCCACTCGCTTTGGCGACACTTATAGCCTGGACGATACTTGCCATATAGGCTGAACTGGAAAAAGGGACGACAGTGCCCCTTGTTCCCAAAATGGAAATGCCTCCTACAATCCCCAAGCGGCCATTTAATGTTTTTTTCGCCATTTCTTCTCCTGCGGGCACGGAGATGACGACTTTCACTCCTCTATTGATCTTGAATTCTTCCAATGTTTGTTGCACAGTGGTTAAAATCATTTTGCGCGGTACAGGATTAATCGCCGCTTCTCCAACTGGAACGGGAAGACCGGGTTTGGTTACACGACCAACTCCGGTCCCTCCATCCAAAATAATCCCCGGTGCATCCGACCAGCTGACAGTAGAGATGATATGGGCCAGATGTGTGGCATCGGGATCATCTCCGGCATCTTTAATCGTTTCTGCACTTACCGCATTTTCCGATATTTCATATTTCTCAATAGTGAAAGTGGCATCTCGGCCGATTGGCAAGGAAATGGTTGCCTCCTCTAGTGCATCCCCCGTGATCAAAGCGGTCAATGCCGCTTTGGTCACGGCTGTCGAACATGCTCCCGTCGTATATCCATGACGCATTTGTGAGGGGTCTTTTTTCACTTTCTTTTCCATGTTTTTTAACTATCAGCTAAAAGGGAAATCGCGTTCAATGCTGCAACAGTGACAGTACTTCCACCTTTTCGGCCAATATTCGTAATGAATGGCACTTCTGTGATCTTAGCGAGTTCCTCTTTCGATTCTGCTGCAGAAACAAACCCAACAGGCATTCCAATGATTAAGTCCGGTTTTGCAATCCCTTCTTTAATCAGGCGAATGAGCTCAAGTAAAGCGGTAGGTGCATTGCCAATCGCATAAATGCCCCCTTCATTTTCTTTTACCGCTTTTTGCATCGAAATGATCGCCCTTGTCGTATTCAAACGTTTTGCTTCGACCATCACATCCGGATCTGAAATATAGCAATGAACGTCCCCGCCGTGTTTTTGAAATCTTTTTTTGCCTGTACCGCTCTCGATCATTTGCACATCCGCAATGACATGTCTGCCTTTGCGAATGGCTTCCACACCAGCTTGAATGGCATTTGGATGGATGATGACACTTCTTCCCAATTCAAAATCCGCTGAAGCATGAATGACCCTGCGGACGATCTTCCATTCATCTTCAGAAAAATCATGATTGCCCATTTCTTCAGCGATGATTGAAAAGCTATAATCATATATTTTGTCAGGGTCTACCGTTAGTGGTTTAAAATCCGTTTTAAAATCCATCTTGCATTCCTCCTATTTTTCATTTAACTGATTATTCAGCTCGGCAATGACATGTTCAAAACTGGAATGAACATTCTGATAGTCAACATCCGGTCGAGATATCATGATCGTCTCGATTCCACATTCCAACGCGGCTTCCAATTTCTCATCAACCGCACCGACCTTGCCGCTTTCTTTCGTTATCATCAATGTGACCCCATATTGTTCATATAGAGCTTTATTCAATTCTTTGGAAAACGGCCCTTGAATCGCGACGATATTTTTTTGTTCGATGCCCAGCTGTGCACATTTTTCCATATTGTCCATGCGTGGCAGCATTCTCGCTATGACTCTGGTATTCTCGAGCCCTACCAATTCTTTTGCGAACACGGATAGTGTTTTACTTCCGGTCGTGAGCATGATGACTCCCCGTTTTGCAGCGGCAAGCTTGGCAGCTTCCTCATAATCACGGACAACTATCAATTTATCATTCTGAAACCGTTGACTTTCACGCTCATAACGAATATAAGGAACATTTGCTGCCTTTGCTCCGTTAAGGGCGTTTTTGGATGCTTCTTCGGCAAATGGGTGACTCGCATCGACTACAGCCTGAAAACCTTTTGCAGAGACTAAAGAGGTCATATCTTCTGCAGATAATCGGCCAATCCGGGTGGATATCCCAGCATCTTGCAAACTCTTAGCCGCCGATTCGGTTACAACAGTTGCCAAAACCTTGAACCCCACCTGCTGTATCTCAATCGCTAATTCCCTTGCATCACTTGTACCCGCCAAGAACAAAATCATTTTGATGTCCCCACCACTTGCCCATCATGATCGTGGTGATGATCATGGTCGTGGTGATGATCATGGTCATGGTCGTGGTCATGGTGATGATCATGGTCGTGGTCGTGATGGTGATGATGGTGAGCATGTCCATGTTCCTCGACATGTTTACGATAGTTTTCCAAATCACGCGCCCCGCTTGACCTGCCTTCACTGGCTTCAATTACTCGTTCTTGCAGAATGTTCTGTAAGGTTTGATGATATCCAAAATACTTTGCCAAAATGAATTCTCGATCATGATATTGCTCTTGATAGCCTTTCAGCATATCCTCCATTCTTTCCATCAACACACCTGTGAAGAGGAAATATGGCAGCATCACTACTTTTTTTGCCCCTAATCGGATGCATCTTTCAATACCTTCATCAACGTGCGGGTCCGTTACACCCATGAAAGCAGTTTCAACCCATTTAACGTTTAATTTTTCCCATAATAACCGTGAAATTTTATATATATCACTATTTGCATCAGCATCACTGCCACCTCGGCCAATTAGCAATATCGCTGTCTCAGAATGTTCAGTGGCCGTATCGAATCCCGCTTCCTCCAGACGGTCTGTCAGGATCGTCAATACATCATGGTGGACCCCGATCGTTTGGCCATATGTGAATTTCACTTCTGGATACTTGGTTTTCCCATCCTCTATTTCAGCTGGGATATGTAATTTCGAATGTCCTGCATGCAATAAAATGATCGGTATGACAATAACTTCAGTAGCCCCTCGTTTTACACAATTATCAATTCCTTTGGATATATTCGGTGCCGCAAATTCCAAGAAGCACGTTTCCACCAGGAAACGCTCGTCCATTGCCGGAATCATATTTTCAATAAAATGACGGACTTCTTCATTTCCCGAAGCCAACCGGCTTCCATGTCCTACGAACAAAACTGCTTTCATTTACTTTCCCCCTCTTGATTAGTCTTCACAAGGCGCAGGCTCTATGTTTATTTTGGGAGCGATGTCCTGATAAGAAAAATTCTGTATCTTTTTCGAACGTTTGAAGTATTTAAAAAGCCGCTCATTTGGATGGGCATTTTGCTTATACTCCCCGACAATGTCCGTGATCAGTTCAACAAGCTGTTCCGGTTCAATGCCTTCCGCAACCGGCTGACCCGGATGGGCTGTTCTTCCAACCGGTTTAGCTCCAAGAAATAAGTCGAACTTCCCTTTTCGGAAGACAATCCCGATATCATCCATCACAGCACTATAACAAGCCATCCCACACCCATTAAAACCGATGTTCAGTTCCTTGGGCATTTTCATTCCGCCAAGCACCCTGTGTATTTCATCTGCATAAGGAATGGATTCCGCTTTTTCACCATCACAGAAATCACAGGCTTTTAATGTCAGTACATCTCCAATCGGCGACAAAAGAAAGTTTGCTGATTGCAATTTCCCCGTAATGACTTCCGGATCCGTTGTCGGGATCTTTAAGACGATTTTATGATTTGGCGTGTATTCCATCGTTCCCTTTTCCCCGACAACTTCCGCAAGTGTCATCATTTGATTGGGAGTGAATTGTTTATTCGCCACACCTGGACTAACGGCAAGTTCGAATACTGACTCCATTTTTTGCTGAACAATCGGCTGAATGGATTGCTTAACGGTTTGACCCTTGACTCTTGACAGGGCCTCCATTGCCATTTCAAAGGAGGCTGGCTTCTTTTCTGGTGCTTTTGTAAGCAATCCAACTCCTCCAGCGGACTCGGTTAAGGCTTCTTGATCTAATGCCCACGGTTCCGCTTCTTTTTGAAGTCGTTGATGCGGCTTCAATGTTTGCTTTTCCGAATTCAACGTATATTTTCTCTGATAGCCTCTTGGTGTGATGATTTTGTCATCATACAAAAAGGTGGATGAATTACCGATAATGACGGTGGTCAACATTCCAATATCGTGATTCAACATATCCTGCAAATTGGTTATGACAATATCCTGCCTATCTCGATAAGCACTTTTCACCAACCCGACAGGTGTATCCGGCGAGCGGTAGCGAAGGAGAATTTTCTGTGTTTCAACAATTTGCCGGGTCCGCCTGCCGCTGCGCGGATTATAAAGTGCAATGACAAAGTCTGCCATCGCAGCTGCTTCAACCCTTTTAGCAATCAGTTCCCAAGGAGTTAAATGATCACTGAGGCTGATCGTACACGAATCATGCATGACTGGTGCCCCAAGTAAAGACGCACATGAGTTGATTGCAGATATGCCAGGAATGACTTCAATGCCCACTCCTGTTTCTTCTTTCCAGCCTTTCTCAATCAATACTTCATAAACCAGCCCTGCCATCCCGTAAACTCCAGCATCCCCACTGGAAATCACCGCCACTTTCTTTCCCAGCTCCGCTTGTTTCACTGCTTCCTGTGCACGTGATACCTCTTCAGTCATCCCCGTACTAATGATCGTTTGATCTGTAAGCAGTCCCTGAATGAGTTCAACATAAGTTTTATAACCAATGATGTAGTCACTTTCTTGAAGGGCTTCGACGGCACGTTTGGTAATGTGTTCAAAATTCCCGGGCCCAAAGCCCACGACGAATAATTTACCGTTTGTACTCATTAAGACATCTCCTTTTACGCTTTGTTCTTTGAAATACCCGTATGAGCAGGAAAATCTGGATTAGGTGTCATTTCCCCATCATTGAATTGATAGATCATCTGTGAAACAAACTCACCTTCATCGATATTACTGACGATCTGCCGACCGAAATCAGGCGTTTCCACTCGATACCAGTTTCCTTGCGGATAGGCAATCACAACGCAGGCATCCTTACATCTTCCGTTACAGCGTGTCCTGGTTGTATGGATTTTCAGATCCAGTCCTTTTGAAGTAATTTCATCACGAATCGCTTGGATTACTTCTTCCCCGCCCTTTTTCATGCAGCTGCTTCCATTACAAATCAACAGATGTGTATTTGTACCCGTCAAGTTCCAAGTAGTCATCTTCTTCCTCCTGAGTTCAGGGAAAAGGCAAAATAAAAAACCTTAACATAAGAGTCAAGGTTTAAAAAACTATATGAATGAGGAGCCAAAGGCAAGCATGCCAAATCCTCCCAAAATCGTCATAGTCCTTCTACCTTTCCCTCCGAAAAGTATCATGCAATTTTAAAAGCAGGTTTCCTGGCTTACGCTTCATTTTACTTTGTCCCTTCCCGGCAACAATGCCAGTGGCTATCGACAATTTCATCAGCGTTTACAGTAGCGGGGGCTGCATCGGATTTTCACCGATTTCCCTATTATCCCTTGCTTATTCACACAAGGGCACTTTTAAAATGAAATATTTGGTTTTATTATACATTTCTAACTAACTTAATCTATCATATAACAACTTTATCAAAATTCAATAGTTTATTCCGACTGTTTAGAAAAGTTTAATCTTGTAAAACCAGTTAAAATCCTTTCCTTGCAACAAACTTCGTCCCGAAAAAAAAGATAGTGTAGCTGGAATTATTTCTTTATGGTACACTATACGAGAAAATTTTCAAAATAATTACATAAGTTTCATGGTGTTGAATTTCTCGGAATTCAGCTTAAAAGGGAAGCCGGTGAAAATCCGGAGCGGTCCCGCCACTGTAAAGGGAAGTCCTATTACTTTAACTTTAATCCACTGTCAAATGAGATGGGAAGGATGTAATGGGATGATGAACCAAAGCCAGGAGACCTGCCATGAAGCGTGAAACTGTTTCAGCCTACGAGGATGGGCGTGCGGATCAGGCAGAATGGCCCATGGTTGGTTCATACTGCAAAATTCCTGTTCATTACGCACTTCTTTCCTATGAGAGAAGTGCTTTTTATGTTGGGCGCCGCTTTTCTTCTCAAGATTGATCAGAAAAATTTTAAAAGTGTTGAAAGGAGAAAGAATGAAAAGAACCAATTGGAAAATCATTTATTTTGTCATCTTACTGCTTTTTGTCCCGAACCGGGCAATGGCCATGCATATCATGGAGGGCTTTTTACCCATTGAATGGGCCATATTCTGGTGGGCCGTAACGCTTCCATTTTTAATCATGGGTTACCGTTCCATCAGGTCCAAAGTAAGGGAAAATCCAGAAACTAAAATGATACTTGGCCTATCGGGTGCATTTGTATTTATTTTATCGGCCCTAAAGATTCCTTCCGTTACGGGAAGCTCCTCACACCCTACGGGTGTTGGTTTGGGTTCCATATTATTCGGGCCTTTGGCCATGAGTGTCGTTGGCTCCATCGTTCTGTTATTTCAAGCTGTCTTACTGGCTCACGGAGGCTTGACGACATTAGGGGCCAATGCATTTTCCATGGCCGTTTGCGGACCGTTCATTGCTTACTTCGTCTTCAAGGGCGCAACTAAATTGGGGTGGTCTTTTTCACTTGCCGTTTTCTTGGCGGCTGCTTTTGGAGATTTGGGAACCTATGTAGTCACTTCCGTTCAACTTGCTCTTGCTTTTCCATCCGAGGTAGGAGGATTCATGGCTTCTTTCAGTAAATTTGCAGGCATTTTTGCCCTGACCCAAATTCCCTTGGCAATCAGTGAGGGGTTATTGACAGTCGTCGTGATGAATTTCTTAAAAAAATACAATCTAGGTGAATTGAAATTGCTGCGAGTTTTATCAAAGGAGGCCCGTTAATATGAAAAAAAGTCTACTGCTGCTTTTCCTGGTTGTCATTCTTGCAACCATACCGTTAATCACCCAACAAGGAACGGAATTTGGCGGTGCCGACGGTGAAGCTGAGGAAGCCATCACTAAGATCCATCCGGAATACAAGCCATGGTTCAACAGTATTTGGGAACCGCCAGGTGCAGAAACCGAAAGCTTATTATTTGCGCTGCAAGCTGCAATCGGAGCTGGTTTCATCGGTTATTTCATAGGTGTAACGAGACAAAGGAATAAACAAACCAAACAAGAAATTCCCGAAAAATCGAAGCATGTTACTCATTGATAAATATGCCTATTTCAATGGGCTAAAGGATGTACATCCGTTAGAAAAGATGGTTTTTTCACTTTCCATATTGCTATTTTCGTTAACGGTAAGGGATATGACCGTTTCGCTCATCACTTTTACGGTGATGAGCGCTTTAATCATTTTTGCGGCAAAAATCCCGCTTTCCTATTATCTGAAATTACTTCTATTGCCAGGATTTTTTATACTATCGGGAACAATTACCATTCTTTTTTCTTTCACAAGTAAATTTACATCGATATCGAATATATGGTGGTCCTGGAAGGTCGGGAACTGGCAAATATTCATCAGCGATGACAGCGTCGGTACAGTGGCCAATTTGATCAGTGTCGTATTCGGCTGCATCAGCTGTTTATATTTCCTTACCTTAACTACACCGATTACCGTCATCCTATCCGTGCTGCGAAAATTTAAAGTGCCTTCCTTATTGATCGATTTAATAGAATTGACCTATCGCTTCATTTTTATTTTTTTAGATACAGCTTTGGCCATTCACCAAGCACAAGCTTCACGGCTCGGGTATGTTTCGTTAAGGAAAGGCATACGATCTCTCGGATTACTAATCTCGTCTTTATTTTTAGGAGTATTGCAGCGCTCTGGGCAATTGACGATGGCCATGAACGCAAGAGGCTACCAGGAGAACCTTTCCTATATCGAGGATAGTTACACTTATTCCTCACGGAATTGGCTGATCACGATTATAATATTAGGAAGCTTAATCTTTATTAATGGATATTTGTAAATTGGAGGCAACCCAACAATGGACGAGCATATTTTTCATATAGACGGCCTCACCCATCAATTCGCAGATGGAACGTTCGCTTTAAACGAACTGTCGCTAACGATTCAACATGGTAAAAAGATAGCGTTATTAGGTAATAATGGTGCCGGCAAATCGACTTTATTCCTCCATTTAAATGGTCTTTTACAACCTACGGCAGGAAAGATCAGATTTAAGGGCAAGAAAATGAAATATGACCGTAAGTCATTATTATCATTACGAAAGCAAGTCGGGATTGTTTTTCAAGATCCCGACTCGCAGCTCTTTTCCGCTAATGTTCAACAGGATATATCGTTTGGACCGATGAATTTAGAATGGGATAGAATGAAGGTTCACGAGAAAGTAAATTGGGCAATGGCCCAAACGGAAGTAACGGAACTGAAAGACAGACCTACCCATTTTTTAAGCCTTGGGCAAAAAAAACGTGTCGCTATTGCGGGGATACTCGCCATGGAACCCGATGTCTGGCTCTTAGATGAGCCTACTGCTGGATTGGACCCTTATTTCTCTAGACAGATCATGGCTCTGCTGGACAGTATCCACGACACTGAAAAAACGATTATTCTATCAACTCATGATGTTAATTTAGCTTATCAATGGGCTGATGAAGTCGTTGTCATGAACGATGGTAAGGTCATATATCAGGGGGATCCTATTTCCGTTTTCCATGATGAAGACGTTTTACTGCAGGCACATCTGGAAAAACCGTGGGTTTTTGAAATGTTTCAAGCACTACTTCAATCAAGGAGTGCTGCCGAAAGGGACTTTTTTCCAAGGACGAAGGAAGAGTTGCTTCAAAAGTTGGAGACAGAAAGAATTTATTAATTAAGTATCCCCTAGCTCTTGTTCATATTTCCAGAAGCTAGGGGAGCAAACCGAGATATCTATAAAATAAAGGCAATAATTCTTGTTCCTAAAAAATTTTATTACCTTTCTTCTTTAGATCTTTCTTTTGCAATTTCAATATCTCTTCCGTTTACATCATCAATGACTGCCTTTATTTCGCCTTCCGCATAAGTATCGGAGACTTGTTCGTGAGTTCTGGCCAGTCCAGAGGATAATGGATCTTCCCGTTTATAATCGCTGACATCATATATTCTTCCGGCAACTTCTGAAGATTCATTTTTTGATTGCTTACTACCCATTTTATTCACTCCTAGTTTTTGAATTATCCAAACATTTTGACAGCATAATTAAAGTCAAAGGTATTTTGTGTAAAAAATGAAGCAATATTCAATAATGTAAAAAAAGGAGGAAAAAGGAAAAAAGCTTACAAGTAAAATCCCCTTTCAAGGACTTTACATGTAAGCTAATTGATAGTTTAGGCTTCCTTCTTCCCATCCACATTATCGGATGAGTCACCCCAACATTCCACATTCTTCAAACCTTTAATATTGTTCACATGGAAGACAGGATTTTTCCCGCTATTCTTTTGTTTTTGATAATCCGCCAGTGCAGCAAATGCAATCTTCCCTAGTAATGCTATGGCGATCAGGTTGATAATGGCCATAAGGGCCATCAGCAAGTCAGCCAGTCCCCAAACAAAATCCAGTGAGGCAAGCGAACCGAATATCACCATCCCTACGACTGCGATACGATAGATATTCAGCCAAACCTTATTTTCATTGATGAAGCCGATGTTCGACTCTCCATAATAATAGTTGCCAACAATGGAGCTAAAAGCGAATAACAGGACAATAATGGCAAGGAAAATACCGGCCCACGATCCCAATGCCGTTCCAAGGGCATTTTGGGTAAGGACAATTCCATCCGTTTCCTTCGATGTATAAAGACCTGAAAACAAAATGATGAAGGCTGTCGAGCTGCAAATGATGAGCGTATCGACAAAAACACCTAGAGACTGAATGAGACCTTGCTTGACGGGATGACTGACATCAGCCGTGGCGCCAGCATTTGGTGCACTACCCATCCCGGCTTCATTTGAAAATAGGCCGCGCTTGATTCCCTGCATCATGGCAGCTCCCAGTACTCCGCCAGCCACTTCTTTTATTCCATCAAATGCACTTTGAAAGATCAAAGCAAAGACACCGGGTAACTCGGTAATGTTCATGATGATGATAACCAATGCCACTATCACATAGGCTCCTGCCATGATCGGAACGATGACTTCAGAGACCTTTGCAACCATTTTGATCCCGCCAAAAATGATGACAGCCGTGACCATAGCCAAGATGATTGCCGTAACCCACTTTTCAATCCCAAACGATTCATTGAATGCGCTCGTAATCGTATTGGCTTGTACCGAGTTGAAAGCTAGTCCAAATGTAAGCGAAATCAACACAGCGAACGTGATGCCCATCCAGCGTGCATTCAACGCTTTTTCCATATAATACGCAGGACCGCCGCGGAATGCATCCCCATCCTTGACCTTATAGATTTGAGCAAGTGTACTTTCAATAAATGCGGAAGCAGATCCGATCAGTGCTATTAACCACATCCAGAAAACGGCTCCCGGTCCGCCCGTCGTGATCGCGATGGCAACACCTGCAAGGTTACCCGTTCCTACCCGCGATGCCGTGCTTATGCAAAATGCCTGAAAAGATGTTACACCTTTTTTATCCGCAGTGGCCCCCTCTCCCAAAAGCCTGAACATTTCCCCTACCATTCTGAATTGGACAAACTTCGTGCGGATGCTAAAATAGAGGCCCAATCCAACCAACATGATGATCAATATGGAAGACCATAACACATCATTTGTCTCACTAATAAAATTTTCTAACATCTCCATTAAACCAAACCCCTCTACTTAACTCTAATTATTATTATAAAAACATATACAACTATAATTTATTTCCCCGTACAATGAGGAGATAAACAAGTGAAGCCCATAAAAAAAGGAAATTCCAGAATGAATCTCCAATACAATAATATATTATATCCTAACACTCTATTTTTTTCATTCATGAATTTATATTTCAGTATCATTTCTTTTAGCTGTTTTCGCATACTTTGTTGCTATTTACGAAGTAGTGCGGTGTGGTTGATTTCCCCTCCAGATGCTCGCTTTCCGCGGGGCGGGCGGTGAGCCTCCTCGGCGTAAACGCCTGTGGGGTCTCACCTGTCCCGCTGCTCCCGCAGGTTCCGCTCCAATCAACCTTATATAGTTTCGTTTTAAAAACAATCTTTACGAAAAGAGCCTTTCTTTTAGATCATAATCTTTATCCTCTATTCAGTTAACATTCACTGCAACGATTATTCCATTCATATTCCAAACACATCTTGGTATAGCACAAAAAAGCCTCACACGTCCTGATCCCAGGTTAACGTGCGAGGCTTTTTTTGCATTCCTCTGCTCTATCTTATATTTGCTATAGTTCTCATTGCTGCTAGATGGTTAGAATACCTTGTGCAAACATCTTTCTTAATTCTTTCTTATCAATTTTTCCAATCGGCGTTAATGGAAACTTATCAAGAAAATAGACTACTTTAGGAACCATATACTTTGAGGTTCTTTGTTTGCAGAAATCAATTAATTCCTCACTCGTACAGTCCAGCCCTTCTTGCAGTGATGCAACGACACACACTACTTCTCCCCAATCTGGATGGGGAACACCTATGCAAGCACTTAATGCAACAGAAGGGTGCAGGTTCACCACCCGCTCAACTTCTGAAGAATATACGTTCATCCCGCCTGAAATGATCATATCTTTCTTCCGATCTACAATATAAAGGTAACCGCTTTCATCCCATTTGCCAATATCCCCAGTGTAGAACCAGCCATCACGGATGTATTCTTGGGTAAGATCCGGTCTTTGATAATAGCCTGCCATCATCGCTGGTGATTTTACGATTATTTCTCCAAGCTCGGTTGGTTTTACATCATTTCCATCTTCATCAATCAGTCGAACTTCGGTAAGAATGCACGGTTTCCCACAGCTTTTCAAAATTTCAGAATTGTTATGATAAGCCCATACATGAGCGCTCTTCGATAGTCTGGCAATGACAATATTGCATTCTGTCATGCCGTATTGCTGGCGCATGATAGGCCCGAATACTTCAAAAGCTTCTTTAAGGCGCTTTTGAGAAATTGGTGACGCGCCGTAGAAGATATTGCGCATGGAGCTCATATCATATTCCATCTTCTTTGTCTGATCAAGGAGCCTGTATAACATGGTCGGTACCATGAATGTCGTCGTGATTTTATGTTCCTTTATCGCCTGAATGAATGTTGCAGCGTCGAATGAGCCCATCACATAGACATGGACGCCTGAAACAAGGGATCTCCAAAGTAATGAACCGGCTGAATGCACAATGGGCGTACTTAGCAATACCCGGTCACGGTCGTCCAGCGGGTCTTCGATAGCGGCAGAAAGTATGGCGGCGCCGAGTCCTTTCTGGGAATGCATGACGCCTTTCGGTGTACCGGTTGTCCCGCCTGTATATGACAGAAGGGCAATGTCTTCCTCTTCCGCTAATGGCAAGTCTAGATTATTTATGTCGCGAGGCCATTGAAACTGTTCAAACTCCTCCGGATAATTAATATGGAAGCCTGGGAGCCCAATGACATGGACATCTTCCTTCTTCATTTCTTCCAAATACTCAAAAAAGGTGTCAAAGTGTGTCTGTGTAGCTATTATTACCACTTCTGGTTTTGCTTCCTTTAAAATGAATTGTATTTCTCGTTTCCCCAGTTTTTCACTTAATGGCACTAAGGTGGCTCCACATTGCTGGATGGCCAAACCAAACATCACACTTTCCAAACTGTTTGGAATGATGGTCGCTATGCGGACACCCCTTCCTGCACCTAAACGAAGTAGATAAGAAGTGATAAGTTCTGTTTTCTTCCATAACTCGCCGTAGGTTAGCGTTTCACCGTTTGGCAACAAGGTAATAGCAGGCAGTTCGCCGAATCGTTTCATTCCTTTATTCAACAGTGACTGAAATGTCATCTTGTGCAGCATCTATATTTCCTCCCTCGAAAAAGGTTTTACCCTTTTAATAATGCTTTGGCAATTGTATTTTTTTGAATTTCTGAGGTTCCGCTCAGAATACGATACATCCGAGCACTCCTGTACATTTTTTCTACTGGATGCCCTTTTACCAAGCCTTTGGAGCCAAAGATTTGGACAGCCTTGTCAGCCACACGGCAATTTACTTCTGAAGCAAACAGCTTAGCCATGGACGTGCCGGCTCGATCCTCTTTTCCTTGATCAATTTTTTCAACCACATCATAGACCATGCACTTTGCTGCATAGATTTCAGTCGCCATATCTGCGAGCATATGCTGAATTGCCTGGAAGTCACCGATGGGCCGGCCATGCTGGACTCGCGTTTTGGCATGTTCAATTGATAAATCGAGAAGGTGTTGAGCCATTCCGATAAAGCCGGCGGCATGGGAAGCGCGATTTGTGTTTATTCTTTTCAATCCGAGCAGCAACCCTTTTCCTGGTTCTCCGATTATATTGGAGGCAGGCACTCGACATTGATTGAAATTCAATTCAGCATGTATGCGTTCTCCTGAAAGAGGAACTTGAATGTCTCCTAGTTCAAACCCCGGATGTTGGGGTGTTTTTTTATCAACTAGGAAAGCGGTGATTCTTTCTTTTTCTCCTTTCCGGGATTCTTTCGCTATGACAATGGCAAAATCAGCATAGGGAGCAGCACTGATAAAATGTTTTTTTCCGTTTAATAAATAATCATTTCCGTCTTTAACGGCTGTTGTTTCGATAGCGAATGCATCCGAACCGGCATTTGGTTCTGTTAAGGCAAAGCAGCAGCTCGCTTCTCCCGTTACAACGGGCATCACATATTTTTCTATTTGCTCCGGTGTAAAACTTTCCAACATCTGACCAATTCTTAGCGGCCCGCCAATCTCGCCGATAACCTGCCCCCATAAAACCGCTCCGGAACGGGCCAATTCTTCTTTAAACATGCATAAGCCTTTTAAGCTAACATCTTGTCCGCCATAAGTTTCAGGGAGGTTAATTCCGTAAAAACCCAATTCCCTGGATCGCTTCCTTGCCCATTGTATGGATTCCATCGGGACATCTTCTTCAGCGTTCAATCCATGCTCCTGTTCATATGGCAGCAATTCATTTTGGATGAAATCCTGCAATTTTGTTTGAAGTACCTCTAATTTCTCTTCCTGGGACGTTACCATAAGTTTCCCCTTTCGATGTTTATTATCATTAAACTTTTTAAATATTTAAAATGTTATAAAATTAATTTTAAATGTAAATAATATTTAAGTAAAATAAGGATATATGATATAAATATAAAAAATATTGAAGTAAATAAAAAAATATTAGTTCCCTATCATCATAGGAAACTAATATTTAAGAGTAGTATAGAAATCGAGACATTTAATAAACTCCCTGGAAGCTTTTGAAAAATACTGCTTCTTAGAGCGAACGTAACCGAATTCCATTGTATCATTTTCCAGTTCCACCAAAGGAATGGCAACAAGCTCCCCGCTTAGGAAATAGGGGTCGCTGTTTACTCCAATATCATAAGAAAAGGCAATCGCTAATCCCTCAGCGACGGTTTTTTTGATGATCTCTGTATTATTCGTGAAAAACAAAATATTCATCTCACCGTAATGATCAAAAAAACCTTTAATGAAAGACTTCATTCTTGGACCATTGTAAATGACCAAATTTTGGTCCATTAGCTCCTTTGGGGTTATACTTTTACGGTTCACTAAAGGGGAGTTCTTACTGACCATCACAATCACTTTAGCTTCCATCAAGGGCTGGAATTCCAGCTCAATTTCTTTTGGTTTAACCTTTGGGATATTCAATAGCCCGATGTCTATCTTACCATTCAGTACTTCTTCGGTTATCTCTTGTCCCCCTTTTTCTTCAATGACGATTTTCACCTCGGGATACTTCTTCTTAAATAAGGCCAGGGATTTAGGCAAAACCGTTAGAAATAACCCTTGTGTAGATGATAGACGTAACTCTTTTTCCATCGTATCTGTATGTATTTGGGCACTGTCTCTTATTTCTTCCAATTTGCTTAATACTTCAAGAGCTTTCTGGATGATTTCCTTTCCGTCTTCTGTAGGTATGGTTCCTAACCTTGACCGCTTGAAGATTTTTATACCTAATTCCTTCTCCAAACTCGTAATGGCCATGCTGATTCCAGATTGGGAGATATGGAGGCTTTCTGAAGCCGTGGAAATCGAGTTAACCTCGGCTACCTTGATGATATATTCCAATTGTTCAATATTCATGTTTCATTCTCCTTCTAGCCTATTACTAATATCATACCTCGAACAGAAAGCCCTTTCAATTTTAGAGAAGTGGATTCAGGACACTTCAAACGGTCTCATCGAAAGCAGAATGCCCGTTTTATATAATAGTAGTTGTTTTTTCATAGTCTTTTACGGGTTGTGCCCGATTATTTTTAATAGATACGGCAACAACCGTTCCCAATAACGCTATTATCACCAAGAACAGGAAAGCGGCATTATAGGAGTCATTAAACAAACTGATAATCAAACCGAGCGCTAAAGGTGAAACTGCACCGGCAATTTGACCGGCAAAAGTTACGAGTCCGGAAGCAGAGCCCGTTAGTTCCTTTGGTGAGTATTTTATGATGATCGTATAAAGAACCGTTCCAAAGAAAGACAGTGCTATGGAGTTGAGAGTGAGATAAGTGATGATAAGTGCTATAGACGTGGCGTTAGACATTAGAAACAGAAAAATTGCCGATAATAAAGCGCCTGCAGCGGCAAGATACTTCTCCCGGTTAGCCATATGCTTATCCAGAAGCCACCCGCTTACATTAAACATCAAGAAACCAAATATATAAGGAATTGCCAATAAACCTCCGGCGGCTATTAGATCCACCCCTTTTTCTTTAACCAAATATATAGGCATCCAAGTGATCAGACCATAGTTGATAATATTTGATATAAACTTGAATGTTATGAGTTTCCAAATATTTTCGATTTTAAATAACAGTTTCAGAGCAACCTTTTTTTGTTTCGGTTTGTCTTTTTTAACCTCTTGATTTCCTTGAGGCTTTAGAATGAACCAAATTCCGAAAGAAGCCAATATCCCTAGAATTCCGGCAATGGTAAACATGCCCCGCCAACCGAATGCCACCACCATGGAAGCGGCAAGTGCCGTACCTAATATCCCGCCAATATTTTGGGCTGACAGGAAAAACGAATTTGCCCGGCCCCGTTCATCTTCCGGGAAGTTATCTCTTATAGTGGACATACTGGCAGGATAGAAAGGCCCTTCACCTAACCCGAACAGAAAACGGATGAATAATAAAGACATAAATGACCAAGCAAACCCGGTCATTACAGTGAACAAGGACCAACTAAACAAAGAAACAGCAACCATGACTCTGGCGCCATACTTATCGGTCATCCATCCGCCAACCGGTTGCATGAGTGAGTAGCTAACAAAGAATATACTAATTAAAATACCTGTCTGGGACGTATTGAGATGAAACTCATCTGCAATAGGAATGATCCCGACATTTATGGCAACGCGATCAAAAAAACTTAAAATCATTCCTACAAATAAAAGGCCGCTAATCATTATTTTTCGTTTCTTACTTGCATATAACTGCATTCCCCATCACTCCATTTTCTTATATTTTCACAAAACCTCAGTCACATAGGAAGCGCTTACAATTCCTTTCGAATGACAAAACCTAAAATTTTCTTTTAACGGTTATTGACTTATGTTCTGTAACTATTAGGAGCGTTTTATAAAAAATTATAAATGAAACTGGATGCCTACAGGATTAATTAATACATTCAAACCCACGAGACTACTATGTAGACTAGTGGGTAACCGATCCATCCTGGTTTTTAGAATATGAAGTAGTTGATTATCATGGAGTTACAATATTAACCTTTGGTTGGAATTGATCCAGCAAAGTCAGGAAATCTTTAAACTGTTTTTTATCACCGGAAATGGCAACTTTACCGGATGCTTCCATTTTGGATAGATCTTCACGTCCCAGAGCAATCAGATAGAAGGTTATTCTATCTAATGTTAATGTTGCATCAGGGTTGGATGCCATTTCCCCTTTTTTGAAGTTCAATACAGAATTATTCAGCTCAATCGTGTATTTGGTTTTCGAATCTGTAAATGACAAATTGAATGTCATATTTTTATTTTCCGCTTTTGTTCCGTTTAATTTAATGGACAAGAATTTCAGAAAATCATCCGTTGGCATATTGAGCAGTGTATCGAGATTCATCATTCCGCCACTTCCTTTCGAGTCTGCCACACCATTCCTTAATTCATCTGCGCCGGTAAGATAGAAATTACGCCACACAGAAGATTCAGCTGTGTATCCTAATTGCTCATATGCTTTAGCCAATAAATTTTTTGCTTCTGTATTTTTCGGATTGGCCATGACGACATGCTTTAAGACTTGAGCCACCCAGCGATATTCCCCTTTTTTATAATCAAGTTTTGCCCGTTTAACTACCTTCTTTTCCCCACCCATATATTGTACATATTTAGCGCCCGATTCCTCTTGTGGTAATGGATCCAAGTCGGATGGATTACCGTTGAAATATCCTAAATAAAAGTTGTACACTGCTTTTACGTTGTGTTTCAATGTTCCGTAATACCCCCGATTGGCCCAGACATTATCCAACTTTTCAGGAAGCTTTAACTCTTCCGCGATTTCATCCGGTGTTAGACCTAAATTAGCTAATCGTATGGTCTGGTCATGAATATATTTGTACAAATCACGCTGACTTTCCAACTGCTCCAAAACATTGTCCCTTCCCCATATGGGCCATGTATGGGCCGTAACCATAGCATCTATATCTTCGTTTCCAAACAGATCAACTGTTTCATCAAGTGCTTTCACCCATTTTAAGGTATCTCTGGTTTTAGCTCCCCTTAATGTATAAATATTATGTAACGTGTGTCCGGTGTTTTCCGCTACCACTAAAGTTTTGTAATCATTGATATAATAATGCATTTCAGATGGAGCTTCCGAATCCGGCGTCAATAAAAATTTAAATGTTATTCCATCTATTTCCACCGTTTGAATATCTTCCTTGACTTCCATTGTTGGAGGTAAATAGCTAAAAGTTCCGTTACTTAATCCAGGGCCAATACCAGAAGTAACAAATCCCCTTTCATTTGCGGGTAAGAGATTTCCAAACATATAACCTGCACGGCGAGACATTATATTGCCTAATAGAATGTTTTCACTTAGCGCTTCATCGTTAAAACCTGCTGGGACAATAATCGGCACCTTAGCTGGATTTTCAGCGTATTGAGCAATGCCTTTCATACCACCAAAATGATCCGCATGACTGTGACTAATTACAATTGCACTCACCGGACTTTTGGGCCGATGTTCAAAATAAAGCTCCATGGCTGCTTTGGCCGTTTCAATTGTAGAAAGTGTATCCAAAACTATTAATCCTGTCTTTCCTTCAACAATGGTAAGCACCGATAAATCCTGGCCCCGAACTTGATAAACACCATCTACCACTTTAAATAAGCCTGTTATATTTTGCAATTGAGCCTGCCGCCACAAGCTTGGATTTACAGTAAAACTTGCCGGCTGATCTTCTTTGATGAATGAATATCGATTACTATCCCAAACTACGTCACCTTTTGAATTATTAATTGGATTCATATTCAAAGGCGCAATGAACCCTTTATGTGCATTCTTGAAATCTTCCTTATCTTTAAAATTCAACTGTTCATAAAAAGCCTTATTTGCTGAAATGGTTGCATCTGTCGCCGCCATCGGCTCATCTGACGCAGCCTTTGTAACAGAAGACCCTGCCAGTAAAACAAAAACAATGGGAATGGATATAATTCCTTTAATAAAAGATACTTTGGACATTTCATACCCCTTTCTAAGTAGATATCATGTATCTATTCCGAATGTTGCAGCAGTAAACTTTCTCATTTTTTATAAATTTTTAGAATAATGTGAATTTATTTTATAATTAATTTGCCTTTAAGTATATTTCCTATTTCTAATGGTAACTTCAATTTTATTTATATAAAAAAATAACAATTCCTTTATTTGTCTAACCGAAGGCTGAACAACCAAATACAAAATGCCCCTCCCGATAGGGAAGAGCTTTAATGTATAACAATGCTGGATATTCAATTTGCTATTACTTTTCCAAGGCAAGGAGTTCGGGGCCATACCGTTTCCCGCAATTGTAATAGTAAACGGAGGTAGCCTTCATTCCTTATCGAAGAAAATCAACAAATTTAGACACCCCTATTTTATTGAATCGCTTGTTTTTCCTGACTAGCCATAAATTTCTTGTTATTTCTATTCTGGAAATACCCACTTTACACAAAAAGCCTTGCTCCAATTCCCTGGCCACTGTCAACCTTGGCAAAATGCTGATTCCAAGTCCAGCTTCAACCGCACTTTTTATCGCTTGTGTACTGCCAATCTCCATGTAGCTTTCTATTTTTTCTAAAACCCCATGCTCTCTTAACATGTTTTCTACGATAAGCCGTGTTCCGGAAATGGATTCACGCCAAATCATCCTTTCATTTCCCAATTCCTCTAGCTGAATTTCTTTTCTGTCTTTCCATGGGTGGTCGGATGGACATACCAATATCAATTCGTCTTCGGCGAACTTGTCTACAATAAAATCGGTGTTTTCCACAAGTCCTTCCACCAAGGCCAAATCAATGACATCGTTTGAAAGATCCTCCAGAACCCGGGGGGTATTTTTTATCGTTAAGGTCACTTTTATTTCAGGCTGTTGTTTTTTAAATCTCCCCAGCAAGCTCGGCAACAAATACTCACCGATAGTCAAAGATGCGCCCACTATGAGGTTTGCATTGTACTCGCCCGTCGATTGCTGGATCACTACTTTTGAATGGTTGAAGTCATTTACAATAGCTTTTGCAAAAGGGTATAACAGCTTTCCTGCTTCAGTAACTCTCAGCCTTCCTTCCTCACGGTCGAATAACAAAGTGTTATAATAATTTTCAAGTTGATGGATTTGTCGTGTTACAGCGGGTTGAGATAGGAAACTTAACCTAGCTGCCTGGCTTATGCTTCCTTCATCCACCACCAAACAAAACATTTTCAGATTTTCCAATTTCAAGAAAACGACCTCCATGTTTTTAGATAGTTTATTAAAATGATAGCATCATTAGGTAAATGGCGAAATGAAAATAGTATGATACATTCTGAGGCTATTCAATTTTTGGCGGCATTCTTTATAAAACGGATAAATCTTCTGGGTATAACGTTTTGTTATACCCGATGATTTTGTTGCAATTTACCCATCCCTTTTTCTTTGATATGTTAATAATAAGATTTAAACAAAGCATGCAAAGGAAGTGACTGATGTCAATGAAAGGGCAATGGAAAATTCTATTCCAATTATTTTGGACCTTTTTTAAAATAGCACCTGTCACATTCGGAGGCGGGTTTGCGATGATCCCTTTAATCGAAAAAGAAGTGGTCGGAAAGAGGAAATGGATGAAAAGCGAAGAAGTTACGGATGTTTTTGCGTTATCTCAGTCCGTACCGGGAGCAGTCGCCATTAACTCCGCCACCTTTATCGGCCATCGGATTGCCGGAATGAAGGGGGCAATGGCAGCCATGATCGGTGTTTCATTACCTACCTTTTTAATTGTTCTGCTCCTCGGCATTTTGTATTTTTTCATTCATGATAACCCGAAGATAGAATCCGCATTCGTAGCGATCAGAGCTTCCATAGTAGCCATCATCGCCTATGCGGCTATCAAGATTGGTAAAACGGCTATTGTAGATAAAACAACTTTCTGTATTTTAATAGCAGGAATTCCAGTCCTTTTTTTTCTGCACCCTGTGATGGTTATATTAGCAGGAGCTGTAGGTGGAATTGTGACCATCTCCATTAAGAGAAAATTAGGTTACGATGTCAAAATGGACAGAAAAGATATAGGAAATGAAGAAAATGATTTCGAACCTTACATGGGTGCTGGCATATAGGTATATCAAAAGAAGGGTCTAACTAATTTTGAAGAAAGCGTGTGATAGAATGATGGAGTTGTGGGAGTTGTTTAGCACCTTCTTTATTATCGGCTTTGTATCGTTTGGAGGCGGATACGCCATGATTCCCGTAATAGAATCGGAAGTCTCACAGCATGGATGGATGACGACGCAGCAATTTGCTGATATCATTGCCATTTCCGGTATGTCCCCAGGACCTGTCACTGCCAATAGTGCCATTCTCGTTGGCTATTCTACTGCCGGATTTGCAGGAGCCATATCATCTGTTGTCGGAATCTTGCTTCCTGCTATTATATTCGTAACCGTTATAGCCACCTTCTTTAGCAAATTGAATCAATACTCAGTTATTCAATCCATGTTCTATGGACTAAGACCCATTGTCACTAGTTTAATCCTCTTTGCAGCGATCAGCTTTGCACTTTCCAATCATATGATAGCGTTGAACTTTTCATGGCATACGATAAGCTTATTACTCGTTTTTGGATTATCGTTATTTGCCCTAATGAAATTACGCTGGCACCCAGCTTATGTAATTATTCTTTCTGGTTTAGTTGGAGTCGTCCTCTATTCATGACAAATTTCGCACACACAACCATATCATTTTGGACCGGAAATAAGTAGATAAATTGAAGACTCACTTTAATTTCTTTTAAACATTGATACTATATACGTTCGATATTAACCCATACAGAAAACACCCTGTATCCAATGATTCAGGGTGTTCAGACTGTAGACAAACTCGATGAAAATCTAGTATGTCTACAGTTTTTTTAGGGGGTTGTACAATTTGAAAGTTGAATGGAACGTAGGGCACTCGCTTTTCCCGCAGGAGTCTCGCACACCCGTTCCTCAACTTTGTTTTAGTTCTTCGATCCATCATTTCCCGGCTGAAACCGTGGAAAACCAATCAGGATGGCAATGACAGCACAAAGTCCAATTAGTATCGGGTAATATGAATACTGCAGGATGCTTATCGGAGAAATCTTTGCTACCCCTGCTGCAACAAGCAGTTGTGCCCCATATGGAATCAACCCTTGGATACAACATGCAAATATGTCAAGCAAGCTCGCTGATTTCCGCGGATCAATCCCATACTTTTCAGCGATATTTTTGGCAAGTGGCCCGGCAATTATAATCGAAATCGTGTTATTTGCCGTTGAAAGGTTCGTCAAACCAACAAGCCCGGCAATGCTGAATTCCGCGCCTTTTTTTGATTTGCTATTTCGGGTCACTAGGTGGAGTAGATAATCGATGCCACCATTATGTTTGATTACAGCTACCATACCTGCAATTAAAATGGCAAGGAAGGAGATTTCATACATTCCCGCCATTCCTTCTCCAACTTTTTGGATGACACCCAACGGTTGATAACTTCCGTCCGCCAACCCGATAATTCCGGCAAAGACGATTCCGATGGAAAGGACCAAGAACACATTGACTCCTGCCAATGCAGTGATCAATACGCAAAGATATGGAAGAATCTTCACCCAATCATAAGACTGTTGGGAGATGTCGGCTTGTTCACCCATCGTTAAAATTCCCAGGATGGCACATGTGATGATGGCTGCAGGTAAAACGATGAAAAAATTCACTTTAAACTTATCCTTCATTTTCGTTCCCTGAGTTCGAACTGCAGCGATTGTCGTATCTGAAATGAAGGAAAGGTTATCCCCAAACATCGCACCACCAATAACGGCCGCCATTGAAAGGGCAAGCGAAATATCTGTTTGCTCACTAATCCCGACCCCGATAGGTGCCAGTGCAACAATCGTTCCCATGCTTGTCCCCATGGATAGTGAAATAAAACAAGCGATGATGAAAATCCCTACCATTAATAAATTTTGCGGAAAAACGGCTAAGGCAAGATTCACTGTTGATTCAACTGCCCCCATGCCATTGGCAACTTCGGCAAAAGCTCCGGCTAAAAGGAAAATGATAACCATTAACATAATATTGGCGTCCCCGGCACCTTTACAGAAGATATCAACCTTTTGATTGAATGTCTCTTTCCGATTCATTGCCAATGCAGCTGCCGAAGCAATTGAAATCGCTACAATCACCGGAAATGAATAAAAATCTTTAGTGATGATTCCGGACCCTATAAATAAAATTAAAAATACGACAAATGGGATCAATGCCCATGGATTCCCTTTCTTGTTTGCACTCATGATGTACACCTCTTTTTATTTTTCCCGTGACATGTGTCACAGCTCTTATTTTATTAACAGTTTTCGCAAATAACACCCGTTTGAACTTGATTATCAAGTCATGGAGCTATAGCCAAGAAACTGTCAGCATAAAAAAGACCCCTTCTATGTTAACAACAAGAAGAGGTCTTTTAATTTATAAAAAACACCCTTCTTATCTTTCAGGCGAAAATCAGCCTGCTGGATTTGGCACAGCACTCCTATTAAGTCCGCTGCCGAGACATCTTCGGGCCAGTCCCTCCGTCTCTCTTGATAAGAAGATCTAAATTATATAATTTATCAAAAATTACGATGTCTACCAGAAAAGGACCAGGCTGAAAAGTTGCCGAAACCGATCTAGTTTCTGAAAGTGTCACCGAAAGTCGTTTTGAAAAGCAAATATAAGAGTACAGCATTTTGTCTATTTTCGCAAGGATTAGTTTTAAATTATTTCTCATGCACTCCTTACTGATTATAAAGAGATCTTGACATATGCAGTTAATCAGTTATTTTCATTTATCGGAAAGAGTTCATATAAAAAAGAGGTCTAATGACCTCTCAGCAAATTTGTTGTATTAGGGTCGATGAATTATTCTTTGTCGAGTTCACATCAGTCGATACCTCAAAGGCTTCCATCTGTTCCGAATCGAATGACTTTAAATACTGCTGCAGATATGCAGGATCATTATTGGTTGGATTCAACCAATCTTTTTCATCTTCTGGTTTAAGGATGACAGGCATACGATCATGAATGCTAGTCATTAGCTCATTAGGAACGGTTGTTATAACGGAGCACGAATAGACGCTGATGCCTTCAGGAGATTTCCAGGATTCCCAGATACCCGCCATTCCAAATGGAGCATGATTCTTCAGTTTTATTCGCATCGGTATTTTTCTTTCCGGTGTCTTCTTCCATTCATAAAAAGAGTCAGCGATTATCAAGCATCTCTTCTTCATATACGCATTCCTGAAGCTTGCTTTCTCAGCAATGGTTTCCGCTCTGGCATTAATCATTTTGTAGCCCACTTTTTCGTCTTTTGCCCAGAAAGGAATGAGTCCCCACCGAAGATATCCAAGTCGATTCCTTGCCCCGTCATTAATGACGGAGAGGACGGATTGGGAGGGAGCAATATTGTAGCTGAATTGGTATTCCTCATCAAACGATCCTTGAATATCAAACCGATCTTTTATTTCTTCAATATCAGTGAAAAGAGTAAAACGTCCACACATACTATCGCCTACCGTATTAGAATTTATTACAGTGTAACAAATCACACGGGCAGGCACAAATCAGCGTTCTAAAATCCTGATGTCGGTAAATGGTTGATTAAATAATTCGCTGGAAATCAAAAGAGTTCCAAGGACTTCTCTTTCATCTTCAGCTTTAATGATTTCCGACAAGATCAAGGTACTGCCATTCCTGACCGTCACTTTATATTCATTCATAAAAAAATCCCCCCTAGATGGTTGTTATTATAAACCAAAAACCCACAAGTATCATAGTGAACTTTGGCCGAGTCATGGTTAAACCAATAACGGGTAGGCAAGCAATTGCTGGACCATTAACCCGTGTAAATAAGGCGTAAAAAAGACCGTCCATGAATGATTCACGGACAGCCTGGGTGCTGTCAAAGGTTTTAGCCTCAACTGATAGTTGATCATGGAGATAACATTGAGGAAAGCTGGAAGGACCAAATTCGAATTGCCCCTCTTCCATGTCCACTCATTATTTAAAATGCAGCAAAACTTCATTTATTAAATGTGCTGCTAATGTTACGGTTTTATTATTTTCGTCCAACGAAGGATTCACTTCCGAAATGTCAAAGGAGAGAATCTTTTCATTTGATACGATATGCCTAATAATCGCACGGACCAATTTCGGGTTCAGTCCAAACGGAGATGGTGCACTTACCCCAGGTGCATAGGCTGAATCAATAACGTCCGTACATAATGTTAGCATAATGTAGTCATTTTTATTAACGAATTCATTTATCCGCCGCTTTGTTTCATCCATTTCGTTCAATGACAAATCTTCTTCCAATATGTAGTCGACCTTACTTCTCTCAGCGGTTTCAAACAGTGCCTTCGTATTCCCCTGCTTCTGAATTCCGACACATAAATATCCACAACTTTGATCTTCGTCCAAAATCTGCTTAAACATCGTTCCTGATGAACTTTCTTTTTCATAAGGCCTCATATCAAAGTGCGCGTCAATATTAATGATCCCCAATCTAGCTTTCGGTCCAATGGATTTCCTAATTCCAAGATAATGGCCATACAAGGTTTCGTGTCCTCCCCCAAGTATGATAGGAATCGCTTTAGTCTCCAATATTCTGTCAATAGCCGATCCCAATTCGAATTGGGCGGCCTCCATCTCCGTACTTTCACATATTACATCGCCAGCATCCACCAGCTCGGTATGGATCGGTAAATGACAGGGTAATTTCGCCAAGTACTGCCTAATATGATCAGGACCCTCAGCAGCACCAATCCTGCCTTTATTCCTTTTGACGCCTTCATCACATTTGAAGCCAATCAAACCAAAGGTCTTTGATGCATTGGAAGAGATGGCCAATTCCGATATTGGAGCCAACCGTACTCTTTGGTGGTATCTAAAGCTGTCCAGGTCAGTTTGGGAGTCAATTCTTCCATTCCAATAGTTTGAAGTCGGGTTAGTATACATAATTTCTCCTTTATTTAAAAAATTCCGAAATATCTTTTTAAAAAATTATAAATGAGATAATATATAATTACCAATACAAAAATTCAATATATCTATAGTTTAAAGCTATAGTAAGGAGAATAAATGGATCTTCGTCAACTTCGGTATTTCACTACTACCGTCCAGGAAAAGAATTTTTCAAAAGCGGCAAAAATGCTGCATATATCACAACCTTCCCTAAGTAATGCCATAATGAAATTAGAAAATGAAGTTAGTTTACAGCTTTTGGAACGTAATACAAGGGGTCTTGAGCTTACGGAAGCAGGAGGTCTTTTTTATGCGAGATCTGTTGATCTGTTAAGAAGATTCGATAATATGCAAGTGGAGCTTAAGGAAATGAAGGATGTTGGAAGCGGAACAGTATCTATAGGTTCCATAGAATCATTCAAATTTTGGTTCCCGAAGATAATCAGGAATTTCAAAATCAATTATCCTAATATTCATATAAAAATAAGTGAAATATTAGGGGAAGAGAAAGTTTTCGATTCGTTAAATCGATATAATGTTCATTTCACCATCACGAACCAGCCCATCAACAATGATGAAATCCTGTCCACTCCCCTTTATAAAGAAAAATTCATGCTTTTGATCCATAAAGATGACGAGTTAAATGAAAAAGAGTCCATCACTTTCCAAGACATTGCAAAGAAAGAATTGATCATCAGCACAACTGGATTTCAAACTAGAGATGATATCTTAAGAGCGTTTAAGGATGAAAATGCAATTCCGAATATCCTATACGAAATAGAAAGACTTGAAACGGCTTGCAGTTTGGTGGAAGAAGGTCTTGGGGTTACAATTTTACCGGAAAGCTATATAAAATCCGCTGCAACCCCCAATACTGCAATTCGTTCGATTGATTCGAATTTTTTGGAAAGGACTGTTTACCTGGCCTTTTTGAAAGATCGATATCTATCTCCTGCTGTATGTAAGTTAGTCGAGGACATACATTGCTTTTTTAGGTGGGATGTTAGGAACGATACCTAAATGCTGATTCTCTAATTTAATGGGAAAGACACCATGGCTCATTGTGATTCACTTTATATAAAGAAAACACTTTAGACTTCCTGCCAATGAGCTAGATTCCCCCATCATATTTGCAGGAGGTTCATGTGTTTTCACTCTCCATCCATATTGTTTTTCCTCACTAATTAATAACGTCCTAACGCTCACACTTCAATGCCAAGTAAAATACGTGTTCAATAAAAATTCATTAAGCGCTTTTTAGGAAGTTCTTATTCCCTCTGCTTCACATCGCAAGATATAAAAATACTGGATAATTTCCTTTTCATTTAGGATAGATTTTTTTAGTCCTTGTAAAGTACGCATCCCAACTCTTCTATCTATCAGAGAAAGAATCTTTAAAATCATATCATCTGATTTTAAGTAAATTTCTATTGGTATATTAAAATATTCTTCAACCGCATTAAAAAAGTCATACTGCGCAAAAATCCCATCTGCTTTAATCATTTCATGTGCTTGTATCCCTATCTCATAGTTCTGATTTCCATTATAGACATCGTATTCAATACTTTTGGCATTTCTTATTTCATTTTCTTTTCTGAACATTTCTCTATCAGATGTTATCGTACACATATTTAGGATTTCCTTTTTATCAACAGTAATAAAAGCTCGTCCTAATCGGTCGTGAGCCTTTCGATAATTCGTAACAGTAAACTGAACTCTATTTTTTAGAGAGTCACAGATAAAACTCTCTAACTTTTTCTTTACTTTACTCCATTGTTGATTACGCATGTTTTTATTCTCCTTTACAGTTTTCAATTTCCACAAAAGCATATTTCTTTCATTATACTATCTGCTTGATAATGAACTGTAGAGGTATATGTTTAAAGAGTCAAAATCTACATAAGTTTAGCCATCTTTATTTTTGCGTTCGGTCACTTCTTGAAATGCTTGTTCACTTGCAGAAAATGATGATGCAAGTAAATGGATAAAGAATTCTTTCAATCGATGTATTTTTGTTTAATACAAATTTTGACTTTTTACTATCAATTCACTTAACGGCATTCTGAATTACCCTAACAAACGTTATTTTCATTCGTTTGTTTCAATCACATTTCAAAAGAGAAGTGAACATAACCTAAATATAAAAAATATAATCCTCCGGCAAGACTCTTTTTAAGAACCTCTTCGTTCTTTCTTCTTTTGGATTCACAAAAATTTCTTTAGGCGATCCCTCTTCCACTATGACACCTGCATCCATAAAAATCACTCTGTTTGCAACATCCTTTGCAAAAGACATTTCATGCGTGACGACTAACATCGTAGTTCCTTCTTTGGCAATTTGCTTCATCACCGTCAGTACTTCACCGACCAATTCCGGGTCCAATGCCGAAGTTGGTTCGTCAAATAAAATAATGTCAGGGTTTAAAGCAACTGCTCTCGCAATGCCCACCCTTTGCTGCTGCCCGCCTGAGAGTTCACTAGGGTAAGCATCATATTTTTCTGACAAGCCTACTTTATCCAATGCTTTTTTACCAATCTCATATGCTTCTGCTTTCGCAATCTTCCTTCCAATAACCAGTCCTTCCGTCACATTTTCCAATGCCGTTTTATTAGTGAAAAGATTATAATTTTGAAAAACAAAGGCTATCTTCTGCCTTATTCCATGAATCACTTTTTTAGATGCCGTTTTAAGACTTACATCAATATCTCCAAAAACGGCATGTCCTTGATCTGCTTTTTCAAGAAAGTTAATGCATCGAAGTAAAGTTGTCTTACCTGAACCACTTGGACCCAGAATGACCACCACATCCCCCTTGTCTATATTTAAATCCACACCTTTTAAAATCTCATTCTCACCGAATGATTTATGAATATTTTTAATCTCTAGCATTTCGGCCACACCTCCTAATTTCAGATACTAACTGCTTTAAACCTGCTTACTCGTTTTTCATACCTTTTAAACAAGTATTCCACCAAACTACATAAAATTAGGTAAACAAGAAAGATATCAATATATGCTTCAACATAATTGTAGCCAACATTGGCAGCTACTTTGGCTTTTAAAGTGATTTCCTGCAATGACAAAGCATAACCTAATGATGTCGCTTTAATCAGATTGACTGTTGCTGTACATATATTCGGTAATGCCACTACCAATGTCTGTGGAATGATAATTCTTCTAAATGCTTGCACAGTTGTTAATCCGACAGCATAAGAAGCTTCAAGCTGCCCCTTGCTCACTGTGCTAATTGCCGAACGAAACACCTCTGTGAGAATAGCTGTCGTATTCAACGAGAAAACAATGAAAGCGTACCATATCGGATTTACATCGTATACATTCATTTCGACAGCATACTTTTCAAATATCGAAGTCAGCATTAATGGCACACTGCTATATATAATGAAAATTTGGATAATGACAGGCGTTCCTCTGACAAATGAAACGTATATCTGTGCTAAGCGATTCAATACCGGGATTTGATTTATTCTTGATAAAGCAAGTAAAAACCCTAATGGCAAGGCAATAATCAAAGCAACAATTGTAATGAATAATGCGGTCGGCACCCCCGATAACGCTACAAAAAAGGTTTCCACTAAAAACCTATAATCCAGACCTTCTGACATTCCGTCACCCCTCTATGCAGTTGTTATCACTTGTTTTCCTTTACTGAATGCCTTTTCCAATTTTAAGAACAGTTGTTCAATGGCAATCGATAATGTCCAGTAAATAACCGCCAATGCAAGATAAATTTCTAATGCATGAGTGTTATAGTTCCCGGCGATTATAAGCTCTGCCTTCCCCATGATATCTATCAAGCCGATTGTATATGCTAAAGACCCTTCTTTCATTAATTCAAGTAAGCTGTTACCGAAGTTTGGTAAAGCGACTACGCCAGCCTGGGGTAAAATAATTCTCCGGTAAGCTTGCGTATTGCTTAATCCAACGCTTACTGCCGCTTCAAATTGCCCTCTATCAATAGATTCAAGCGATGTTCTGATCACTTCTGACATTGCAGCCGCAAATTGAAGCGAAAAGGTTATGACTACAAATACTGCTTTATCAATATCATTAAGATTTATGCCAAAATTCCCTGCAATTGCAGGGATACCATAATAAGTCAAAAAAAGCAGAACTATAGAGGGCGTACATCTCAGTACCGTTGTATATCCATAAGCAATTTTCCTGGCGATTTTACTATTTCCAAGTTTCATGACTGCTAAGATGAACCCTATGATTGTCCCGAACAAGACTGATAGACCCGTAACGATTAATGTTACTTTTAGAAAAGGAACTAACATTGGTACCGACTCTATTATGTAAGCTAAATCAAAGTATTTTTCCATGTTTCACCTCCATCTGCTTTCATTGAAGATTCGAATTTTCAAATCCAATCATTCTATTCAAGGCCAGTACCTAGAAACTTGCCATCTCTTAAAATACCAAGAGTTATCCAAGAAAACCCATATTAAGAAAATGACAAGTCATAACCTATTGATTGACATTCTAATGCTTTTTTTGCAAAGGGCTTCGTTATCTCTCTACAGTTCCCAAAACTTCGAATAAATCCCGGCCATAAAACTTTTTGCTTAACTCATTCGTCTTCTTTTCGTCTTTAATTTTTTTAATCGCTTCATCATAAGCATCTGCGAATTGTTGTTCTTTTTTGTTGAATAATGGCCAGGTTTTAATGACTGCAAATTCATTGTAAACAAGATCATCCACTAAATTATGATAGGGGCCATCATCGGCCACTTGCTTCTTAAAAGCTCCCTCGATTGCTATTCCACCGTCGACACGACCTTCATTTACCCATTGAATTACATCTACAGTGAATGCATCTCCTGCTTTCAATTTCACCTTATTGTCCGGATTGGCCTGATTATACTCATCAACGATCGTGTATTGAGCGTTGTTTGCTGCGATTGGTGCTAATGAGAAGCCCGATGAAGCAAAGTCCTTGAGATTTTTGATCTTTGAATTTTCTTTCTTTAAAACAAGGCCCGCACTGCTTAATCCAAGGAATTCTTTAGGAAAGATGAACTTTTCAGTCCTTTCTTCTGTCCAGAAAGCATTTTTAACCCCCACTTGATATTTACCTTGTTCAATGCCTACTAACAGGTCATCGCTTGATGTGCCAACATATTCGAATTCGTATGCCGGTAGTAATTCATCTACCAATTTCATAACTTCCACATCATATCCAGTTGGATTTCCCTTCTCATCCAGCCAAGACATAGGTTTTGATGCTTGGTCATATGCTACTTTTACCTTTCGGACACCTGAAGTGCTACCTGAATTTGCATCGGCTTCATTACTCGTTGATGTACCTGATCCGCACCCCGCTAATATGGTTACAAACGCTAAACCGATAGTTAAAACATGGCGAATTTTTTTATTTTTCATAGTGGAACCCCTTTCGTTTTACGATCTTTTTTTACTTACATTGGTATTTCCTGAAATTAAAAGGAAATAAATACATCACCCTTCACCACCCAATACCAACTATTGAGGTAGGTTAAGTAAGTTATTTGGTTATAAACATAATAGATGGATACTTTTGTAAAGTCAATGTGTATATTTAAAATTTTCAAGCAACTGCACACACCTGTTTTATTAAAAGAGTTGTAGTTTATCTGCAAATCCTTAATTTCCTTGACAACTAAACACACCTTAATTATTATTTAAACCAATAAGATTAATAGGAATTAAAACAAAAACAGAAGGTTATAGAAGGAGGGAACCGTGTGATTAACCTATTCATTAAGACGGAGAGTCAAAAAGCGTGGCTGAAAAAATTATATGAAGTAGAATCAAAATTCAAAAATAATTCTGCTCAAATTGATGAATTGGCCTTTTTTCCGAAAGAACATATTCAAGATTTAATTCGTATGGGATATACAAGTTCAACTCTTCCCAAATCCTATGGTGGCGGAGGGTTAAAAGTTTATGACATGATTCTCCTTCAAGAAACATTGGCTAGTTTTGATTCAGCGACTGCGCTATCCATTGGTTGGAACCTTGGAGTGATAGGAGACCTTTTTGAACAGGAAAGTTGGACAAACACGAACTTAGATTTTATTGCAGGGGAAGTTCTAAATGGCGCTTTAGTGAACCGTTCCGTTAGTGAAGCGCAAACTGGCAGTCCGACTCGCGGGGGACGCCCTGGAACGAAGGCAGTCAAAAAGGGAGATTACTGGGTTATTTCCGGACGTAAAACCTATACAACCATGTCCCCCGTTTTAACTTATTTCCTAGTTTCAGCATGGATCGAGGAAAGGCAAAAGGTTGGATTTTTTCTCCTGCATAAAGATTTGGATGGGCTCTACATAGATGAAACATGGGACGTAATTTCAATGAGGGGGACAGGAAGTCATGATTTGGTCCTTAAAGATGTTGAAGTTGATGATTCAAAACTTGTAGAGTTACCTGAAATGCCAAGTGGAAACAGATTCAATGCATGGATCCTTCATATTCCAGCCTGTTACCTTGGCATTGCGCAAGCTGCAAGGGATTACGCCATACACTTTGCCAATACCTATACTCCAAACAGTATAAATGCACCTATCAGCCAGCTGGCTAATGTCCAACAACTGTTAGGAGAAATTGATTTGGAATTAATGAAAGCCAGGCATTTCTTATATAGCGTTGCCGAGGCTTATGATGATGAATCACGAAGAATCCATTTCACAAATGAGCTGGGGGCTGCAAAACATATTGTTACAAACGCAGCCATTACAATTGTCGATAAAGCCATGCGAATAGTCGGTGCAAAGAGTCTTCAACGCAATAATCCACTACAAAGGCACTATAGGGATGTAAGAGCTGGTTTACACAATCCTCCGATGGACGATGTAACGATAAAGAATTTAGCAAAATTGGCAATTGAACAGACAAAATCCAATTTAAGCGGCCATCCACTTTTGAAATGATCAGATTTGATAAAAGAACCGCTATGAACTATAAATAACCCCTGAATTCTCTTTTCATAGAGAATCCAGGGGTTTTCCATTTTTTGAGTCATACAGAATTCGATTTTATTCTTAGAGCAGGTTGGATTAATTCGTGACACTGCCATCATCGTCTGGATCTTCACTATCAGCCGGATCTTTTTCCAAAAGTGCAACTTTGTCTTTTTCGTTCCATTTTGCTTTATATCCTAATGATTTTGCGACTTTTAGCACCGGTAAGTAGGATTTTTTATCCGGTTTAAATGTTTTTAAATCCACTGTTTCAATTGCACCCAAACCTAGAAGCAATTTGTCTGATTGGATATAGGGTTTTCCATTAATCAGTTTCATTTGTTTTGCTGTGTAAGGATAAACGGCTCCATTCACTTTTAAGGTGAACGGCCCCTTTTTTTCTTCTTTCATTTCTCTTGGCTGTTTCGATTTATAGGAAAACCCATCCACACCGAGAACTGTTCCTTCTCTTGTATTGTCGGCACCCCCATACATTCTTTCCCTTTCATAATCATAAATAACAGCTTGCACATTTCCGATATGCTGCGGTTTTTCTTCATAAACATGCCCTTTGGCCATTAACTCTAACCTTGTATTTTGATCGATTCCCGGTTCCCATCTAACTGTCGGATAGCCAGCAGAGTAAACACGCGGCGTAAGTATCGCATCTTGAATTGTCATTTGATGATCGATCACATTCATAATCGTTTCAGATACCGATGCTATAATCGTGGCTCCACCCGGTGACCCGATGGCCATGAAAGGGTTGCCATCTTTTAATATGAAGGTCGGTGACATACTGCTTCTTGGTCTTTTTCCTGGTTCCACCTGGTTAACGCCACCTGGTGTGGCATCAAAATCCGTCATTTCATTATTAAGCATGAAGCCATAATCAGGTACCATGATACCTGAACCGAATACTTGCTCGATCGTAGTCGTATAAGAAACCATATTTCCCCACTTATCCATTACAGAAAAGTGAGTCGTTTGTCCAATCGGTGTTTTCTCTTCTTTTACCTTCTCCATTGAAACCGGTTCTTGGCCTTCGTACTTCCATGGATCGCCTTCTTTGACATCTGCTGTTGATTTATTTGGATTGATGAGTTTTCTTCTTTCTTTTATATATTCTTCATCTAATAGTCCTTTAGTGGGTACATCATAAAAATCTTCATCCGCCATATAGGCAGCTCGATCGGCAAAAGCCAAATGCATGGCTTCAGTTAGATGATGAAGATACTCAGGAGAGTTCGCCCCCATCTTTTGCACATCGTACCCTTCCATAAGCTCAAGAATCTGTTGGACAGTCAAGCTGCCTGAACTTGGTGAAGCCGCCCCTACCACTTCAAATCCCCTATATTCCGATTTAATTGGCTCCCTCTCTTTCACCACATAGTTTTCCAAATCTTCAGTTGTCATCGTCCCTTCACGTTTTTGAACTTCTTTGGTGAGGGCTTCCCCGATTTCACCTTTATAAAAAACATTTGAACCTTGTTTTTTTATTAACTTAAGAGTCTTTGCAAGATTGGGCTGAACGAGAGTGTCTCCCTCTTCCAATGGCACTCCGTTAGGCACAAATACTTTTGCAGCTTCTTCGTTATTTTCTAATTTTTTTACATTTTCATCGATATATTGCGCCGTTATCCAATTGACCTTAACTCCTTTTTCAGCTTGTTTAATGGCAGGGTCCATAACTTGTGATAATTTCAATGTTCCATATTTCTCCAGGGCAGCTTCCATCCCCTTAAGGGTTCCAGGAACACCGACAGCTTTTCCAGTTGTGTGCCGTTTACTAAAAGGTACGGGTTTTCCCTTTTCATCTAAAAAGAGTTCAGGCGTAACATTTTGCGGTGCCATTTCGCGGCTATCGATCATCGTTATTTTATTTTCTTTCTTATTATAAATCATGATAAAACCACCGCCGCCGATTCCAGACATCATCGGTTCAACTACATTTAACGATAATTGGATGGCTGCTGCTGCATCGACTGCGTTTCCACCTTGTTTTAATATCTTTATGCCCGCTTCAGCCGCTAAAGGGTGGGAAACTGATACGATTCCTTTTGTTGCTCCTTTTTTCAGTGAAGTATCCACTCCCGGGACACTTGCAAAAGCTGGTGTGATCATGCAAAAGAAACTGAAAGTAACTAAAATTAAACTTTTTAAAAATCTCATGAATTAGTCTCCTTTCAAATTAAAACCAATTAGGGTTTTATCATAATGCAACTGAAAATGCGAGCAGATGACCCTAGTAGGAATATGCTTGTTGTTCTCGAGAAAAGCAGTCTGCACATTCCGATTGGGCATTGTGT
Source organism: Peribacillus sp. Aquil_B1 (assembly GCF_022603275.1). Lineage (NCBI taxonomy): Bacteria > Bacillati > Bacillota > Bacilli > Caryophanales > Bacillaceae > Peribacillus > Peribacillus sp. Aquil_B1. The sequence continues at coordinate 2,361,719 of NZ_JAKXEE010000001.1, forward strand.
TCTCAATGATGTTTCACTTCAAAAAATCACCCCCCGAATGATTCAGCTCTATCATTTACTTTTAGGAACGATATTCTTAGACTCAATTTTTCTCTATGCTTTGGTTATTTTCCAAGATTTTGGGGCTGTCGTGATTGTCACTCTTCCAAAGATATTGTAAAGCCAGTAATACGATAAAAGCGGATACCCCAATGATGTCCGATATCGTTTCAGGATAGATTAATAGTAAACCAACGATTATAGCAAGGACCCTTTCTAACCAGTGCATCCCTCTCATCCAGTAACCTATAACACCCGCACCAATTGCAATCATTCCTGACATTGCTGTAAGTACGACCCAGGCAACCTCCATCCAAGTTGTATCGATCATCAGCATTTGTGGGGAAAGAACAAAAATATATGGAATGATAAATGCGGCGATAGCAAGTTTGGATGACTCAATTCCCGTTTTTATCGGTTCACCGCCTGCCACCCCTGCCGCTGCAAATGCGGCTAAAGCAACTGGAGGAGTAATATCTGCTATAATGCCAAAATAGAAAACGAATAAATGTGCAGATAAATCAGGAACACCAAGCAAAATGATCGCGGGTGCCGCAATCGTCGATGTGATGACATAATTGGCGGTCGTAGGTGAACCCATCCCTAATATAAGTGCCGCTACCATAGTTAGCATCAGTGTTGGAATCAAATATCCACCAGACAAATCGATCAAACCATTAGCCAGCTTCAGCCCTAATCCGGTTTTCGTGACGATTCCTACAATAATGCCTGCTGCTGCGGTAGCAGCTGCAACTGCAAGTGCCGTTCGGGCTCCATCCACCAATGCATAAATGATATCGATGAATTTCATGCGGACATCCTTGTTTATGAAACCTACAAGAACCGAGATAGCAATGGAATATAGTGCTGCATGTGTAACCGTGATATTCAGCATGAGCAATAAAATAATGGCAAGGATCGGTATTAGTAAATAAAATTTGCCGAACACTTCCTTTTTACTTGGCATCTCTTCTTTCGTTAACCCACGCAGTCCAAGTCGTTTCGCTTCAAAATGGGTCATGATCCAAATTCCTGAAAAGTAAAGGATAGCTGGAATCGCAGCCGCCTTTGCTATATCCCAATACGTTATCCCATTCCCAATGAACTCAACCATCAAGAATGCCGCCGCCCCCATTACCGGAGGCATCAATTGACCTCCTGTCGAAGCGGCTGCCTCCACTGCCCCAGCGAATTCCTTCTTATATCCAAGATTTTTCATCATCGGTATCGTGAATGCTCCCGACGTGACAACATTAGCTACCGAACTTCCGCTAATCGTTCCTTGAAGAGCACTGGAAAAAATCGCAACCTTCGCAGGTCCCCCTATCCTTCTGCCGGCAATGGCGGTAGAAAGATCATTGAAGTATTGACCGACACCTGTTCGGACTAGAAAGGATCCAAACAGTAAAAATAGGAAGATGAATGTCGATGACACCGCTAACGGAGTGCCTAAAATGCCCTCTGTCGAGAAGAACATCGTTTGCACCATCCGTTCCAGAGTCAAACCGCGATGAGCAAGGAATCCTGGCATATACTGTCCAAAAATCCCATAGAAAATGAATATCAAAGCAATGACCATAATGGGAAGCCCCACTGCACGCCTGGTTGCCTCCAAAACGAGGAGAATGGCCATTAAACCAACGGCAAAATCCAATGCGCCCAAACGTCCTACATTCATGACGATATCTTCGAAAAATAAGGGCCAATATGCACCTACCCCGATACTAAGGATCGCTAATAGGATATCGTACCAGGCAATTTGAAACTTTCCTTTTTCACGCTTCTTCCGGTTTGCGGGAAATAGTAAAAATACTAAGGAGAGTGCAAACCCTAAATGTATCGTCCGTTGGATTTGTGCTGTAAAAACACCAAAAATGGCAGTATATAATTGGAATAGCGAAAAAGCGAGGAGCCCAAAAAACGCGATGTGGCCCAAGACACCAGTTAATTTCCTGGTCCCGGCTTCCGGATCATATTTTTCCAATAACTCCTGCTGTTCCGCTTCGGTTAAATATTTCATTTTTTCATTATCAGACACTAATCTTCACTCCCTTCAACTGTTCCCACAATGAAATTCTTTTCGATGAAATCCTGACCCATGTTCCTGGTTTAATGAAGTCTGCCAATTTGTATGTTTTTTCATCATATATCAAACGATGGTCAGCTTTAACTTGTCCTACCCGTAAATCGATATGGGTGAAATTGCGTTTCATATTCTTTATGAAATAGGTACCGTCTTTTTCTTCAAATACTTCTTCCCCCTCCGCATTAGAAGGCATACCGACCGCAAAATCATGATAAGAAAGTTCAGTTTGTTCGATTTGCTTATCCGATAAACGATATGATTCCAAAACATCCGTGAGGTGGATGGAGTGTGTATACTCAATCTTGAATTCTTTTTCTTTTTTCAAAGGAAAGTATGCGATTAATTCCCCTTGATCCTCAAAGGAAAAGGCAATTACATGCTTATAAGGGAAAAAGAATAAAAAAGCGATGAGCAGAGGTATACCAAATGCCATGAATCTCTTGAGTTTCATAGGTACCCCTTTCAAAATCAGATCTCCCATTCAGAAAAAAACGAAGCCGATAGGCCACATAAAGCGAGCTACCGACCCAATTGCATTACTTGGAAACACCTTTTTCTTTAAAGTATTTTGCTGCTCCAGGATGCACTTCCATTTCCCCTAATCCTTCTAGGGCAGTTTCTGCTGTAAGGAACTTGCCTTTTGCATGTGTGATTTGATCTGTGTTGTCATAAACAGCTTTAGTCATTTCATAAACTAAATCTTCATCAAGATCCTTTGTAACTACTAACATCGCTTTCACTGCAACTGTTTTTATCTCGGATTTGATTTTGTACGTACCACTTGGAATTGTATCTTCAGCATAGTATGGATACTTTTTAACCAATGCTTGAATTTTGTCCTCTGCAATAGGCAGGATCATGATATCATTTTGTACGGATAGCGCCTCAACTGCACCTGTTGGTGTTCCGGCAGTAATGAAAGCTGCGTCAATATTTCCTGCTTGAATTCCTTCGGCCGACTCATCGAAGGACAGATTTTGTCCTTTAATATCTTTCTCAGACAAACCATGAATCTCCAGGATTTGCATGGCATTGATATATGCACCGGAACCCGGAGCACCTACTGATACCTTTTTACCCTTTAAATCCTCAATTGATTTAATTCCGCTTTTTGCAGTCGTTACAATTTGAACAGTTTCAGGATATAGAGAGCTGATCGCCATTATATTGTCAATGGGTTTCCCGTCGAACATTTCCGTTCCTTCAAGTGCATATGCCGCGATATCCGTTTGCGAAAAAGCGATTTCAGCCTCTCCAGCCCTTAACGTTTCCATGTTTTCGGCAGAGGCTCCAGATGTCTGAGGTGTTATGTTCGCTTTTGTTTTATCGGAAATGATTTTTCCAATTTGTCCTCCGAGCGGATAGTATGTACCTCCCGTACCACCAGTCAACAAACTCAAATTTTGGTTTCCGCTATCCGACCCACCTGTTTTACTGTCTCCGCAGGCAGTGATAATACCGGATACCGTCAAAATCATGACCAATAAAAAGTACTTATGAAATTTTTTCATAAAACTCCCCCTCATGTGTTTTCATCATCTGCAAAAGATGATAATGTTATTATTCTACCGACCGCCTTACTTTCCCTTTTTTTACAAAATTAGACACATCATCCAAAAGCACTAGTAATACATTAAATAGTTTTATAGAAATCCAATCACCAAGCATAAATGTGTAAAAACACCTATTAAAAACAAGGAAAATTCGCTATCCAATAGTAATATTTTACCTTTTATTACCGATTATTCCTTTCTTTAAGGATAATATTGACTCTTCCATTTTAGAAATATATTATTGTTATAAACTTATAAGTAGATGTTATAAAAGTGATCTTCCTAGCCTTTAATCGTTATATCCAGCATTGTTTGAGAGGGAATCAACTATCCAACCCTTTCTTTTACCCGCCATTTTAGCTCAGTATTTTCAAATCCATCTGAAGTGGGTGATTGTTTGAATTTCCTATCCCTCCGCTATTTCATAGAGGTTTCTAACCATCTTAGTTTCAGCGAGGCTTCCAAAACCCTGCATATATCCCAGCCCGGACTTAGCCAACAGATTTTATCCCTCGAAAAACAATTAGGCTTTAAACTATTGAATCGAACCACAAGAAAAATTACATTGACGGAAGAAGGAGAGTACATCTATAAAAAACTTGCTCCTTCCTTTGAAGATATTGAGAAAACAGTGAATTACATAGTTGAAAATAAAGCCATCCCCAAGCCTAAATTGAAGATTGCTACCGTCCCCTCTGCAGCTAGTATATATATCCCGAAGTTATTGAAAAAGATAGTGGGGGAATACCCGGATACAGAATTTTATGTGCATGAAACAACATCCTCAAGGGCTGTAAAACTCGTAAACCAACAAAATTATCATATCGGTTTCATCAGAACGCCCATTCACAGTAACATCATCGCCAATGAAGGATTAAGCATGATTGAATTCATGAGGTTCCCTTTACAATTAGTCGTCTCCATTGATCATCCACTGGCCCAAAAGGATGCGATACATTTACACGAAGCAAAAGACGAACCTTTTATCCATTATGATGCCGTTCAAGCACACTCCCTTCAATTCCTATTGGAAAAAGCTTGCCTGACTGCTGGATTTTCACCTAAAGAATTATGTAAAGGCTCTGAATTACTGACGATCGCCAATCTAATATCCAATAACCTCGGCGTAGCCCTCATGCCGGAAGATATGGTGAGTTTGTTGGGAAAAACCCAAGTTAAAGCCTTGAACATCGATAACTCGGAATTATCCAGTTCCATATCGGCAGTATGGAAAAGCACGGATGCATCCATTCTGACCAAGCATATTTTGAAAACGTTAGAGAATGATAATGATTTTAACGATATGAGGGAGTAAAAATGCTGCGAAAAAAACTCGGAGTGAAAAAGGGTCAATTTTAATAAAAAGAACTATACTAATCGGTATTAAAAAAGCCCCGTTTCTCTTTTGTGCCACTGAGAAATGGGGCTTATTATTGGATAATTTCACCTCTTAAACTTCTTATTGGCGATGGGACGGGACCTCTTCCATAACTGATTAAAACCTTTAATTAACAACTTATTGGTAGTGACTAACTATATCAATACATAGCATGCTTTGACTTAAGAAAATATAAATACTCCATTCCCTCGGCGGTAATTTTGGTTCCGGCCCTTCCTCTGCCTTTAACGACAAATCCTTCTGTTTCCAAAATATCCAAGCGGCGACGGATTTGCTGAGGGGACAAGACAAAGTCCGATTCTTGACTCTGACTAGAAATCAGTTCTCTGCTCGCCGCTTTTCCTTTATCGTTGTATTGCTTGATTACCTCCAAGATGAAAGTGCGCTCCTGAATTTCCAGTATACTTTCACAGACGGGATAATCTGCCGTAACACTGTCTTCCGCATTCCCGTGCATGAACGGAAGATCACTCTTCGTCACGGCATTCCCCTCACACACCGTCAGCATGTAATCGATCGTGCTTTTTAGTTCCCTTATGTTGCCGGGCCATTCGTATTGCATGAAATACTCCAGAACATCTTGCTCTACTTTTACCCACTTCCCGCTTTTTGTGATGAGATGCTTTATCAAAAGTGGAATATCCGCTCTTCTCTCTTTTAGTGACGGTATGTAAAGATTGAGTACATTCAGACGGTAAAATAAGTCTGTTCTAAATGAACCGTCCCGCATCTTATCATGAAGATTTTTATTCGTCGCAGTGGTCACCCTAACATTAATGGGAATGATTCTCTTGCCGCCAATTCTGCGGATTTCACCCTCCTGAAGAACCCGAAGCAGATGGGATTGAACTGTGAGACTTATGTCACCAATTTCATCCAAAAAGATAGTCCCGTTATCCGCCATTTCAAACAGTCCTTTCCTGCCTCCCCTTTGTGCTCCTGTAAATGCCCCTTCTTCGTAACCAAACAATTCACTTTCAAGTAAAGTTTCTGTTAAAGCGCTACAGTTGACCGCTAGAAACGGCCCGTTCTTTCGCAATGAATGCTCATGAATCGCATGAGCAAATAGCTCTTTTCCTGTACCTGTCTCTCCCTGGATCAAAATCGGATGCTCAGACAGGGCAAGCTTCTTGGCAATCTGCTTACGCTCTTTCATTACTTCATTCTCGCCAATAATATCTTCAAAGCTGTATTTTGAATAAAAACCTTGATTTCGCATTTCTCTTTGTGCAGTCTTTTCTATCTCGAAAGCTTGATGTACGCTTTTGAAGGTTGCGACGATTGTATTTTCTTTCATCATTTGCAATCGAAAAATTACGACATCCACTCCGTCTATGTTGAAGAACTTGCTTTCATCATTACTTCCCATGATGAAATCGATAATATCCCGGCGATTCAACACATGCTCCAGATACTTATTAACCACATCTTTTGCATCAACATGGAACAATGCTGCAAGCTGGTTATTGAATACCGTTATCAGCCCTTCCTCGTTAACGACCAATATGCCGTCATCTACAGTCCCCAACACATTTTGAATATGATCGCTCATCTGCTTGGCATCACGTTCTGCATATAACAGCTTACGTTGTAATTCTATGATATTGCTAATATACCTTTCCGAAATCTTCGAGGATATATCCTTGTGTAAACCACAGCATTCTACAACTTCCAAAATTGTTGTTATATCAAAAAGACGCACGCCTATATCGATTACTTCTTTTATGTAAGAGGGACATAGGTGAGTTTCTCCTGGTGAAACGGCTATTTGGACATTCTCATAAAATAATATCCCCTTCCTGAAAGGGATAAATTGAACATGATCGACGCCAAGCTGATATAAGGATTCAATAAGGTTTATAGTTGCATCGTCATCATCATTCACCAAAAGAACTGCCGAACCCACTGGTATTCTTAATAACTTGTCAATGTATTCATGATTAACAGTTCTCTTTCCCACGATTATTTTCTCAGGATTTACGCTATACATTCCCTCTTTCTTATCATAAGCGGCATCTGATGAATACAAGATAATTCCATCTCCCAGAGAACGAGGTATTCCCTCCTCGGTAGAATGGCTTTTGACATGCACGTAGTCTCCAAGCAGTTGTTCCAGTTGCTCCTGCAAGGCTTCCTTTGTTTTTGAGCTTCCCGCTATAAGTGTAAGTGAGGATTTTGACATAAAAACACCTACCTGTCTTTAATTGGTACTATTATATCACCAAAAAGAACCAATAAAGACCTAAAACTTCAATCCAACCTTTAAGTTTTCATAAAAATCAATCACCCCACATTGGCACAGATTTTGCATATCTATTGATATTGACATTGGCGTCCGTTGACGTGCCAATGGATTTGTAAAGGAGGGAAACAGCAGAATACTAGAAAAACAGAAGATAGGCGATGGGCCGGCAATACTTTGTAAGCGTATTAGTTCCATGCACTCATTTTAAATAAAAAGGAGAGACACTTATGAGCCGAATAGAAGAGAAAGCTGTTTTGCTTGAAACAGCGGGGGAAAAAGAGAGAAAAATCAATGTTTTTGTATTGCTGCTCTGCATTCTCGCCATAGCAACTCTATTTACTTACATTTTGCCAGCCGGGGAATATACACGGATCGAAGCAGATGGACGGACAACTGTTGACGCCACTTCTTTTAAATGGATAGAATCTGCACCGGTGGAATTGTTCGATATGATAAAAGCTATTCACACAGGAATGGTTGAAGCCGGCAATATCATCTTTTTCTTATTGATTATTGGAGGGTTTTTCGGCGTTTTAAGAGCAACAGGGACGGTTGATGTGCTTATCGCCACAATGGCTCGGAAGTTGGCGACACGTGAAAAGCTATTAATTCCTGTCGTGATGTTGTTTTTTGCTGTAGGCGGCTCCTTAATGGGAATGGCGGAAGAAACACTAGCATATCTTCCTCTTATCATTCCGCTGGCGTTGGCTCTCGGATTCGATACAATTACAGGAACCGCCATCGTCATTGTTGGGGCATTGTCCGGGTTCACGACTGCCATCATGAATCCATTCACAGTAGGACTTGCGCAAGGAATTGCTGAATTGCCGATGTTCTCAGGAATAGGGTTGCGCCTTATTTTATTTATTATCGTCTACCTTGTTTCCGTTCTTTATATCCATCGTTACGCAATGAAGGTAAAGAAAAATCCTTCCATCGGAATCTATGGGAAATATACAAAAGAAGAATCGATAAAACTGCTGCAATCAAGTGTGAAGTTAACAGCGAGACATAAGTTCATCTTAGGCAGTTTTTTAATTAACTATATCGTCTTGGCGTTTGGAGTCATCAAGTTCCAATGGTACATGACAGAAATCGCAGCCTTATTCATTATATTGACAATTGTTATTGGAATCATTGGAAAATTGTCTGCGGATCACATCGTCAGCTCCTTTACCAATGGATCTGCAGCATTGCTGGGCGGTGCTTTGATTATTGGCTTATCACGCGCCATTCTTGTTGTATTGAATGAGGGACATATCGTCGACCCTATGCTCCATCAAATATCTGAAGCTATTCAGCATGTTCCCGCCTATTTAAGCGTTGCCGGCATGTACAGCTTCCAAACTCTCATTCATTTTATTCTAGCTTCCGGCACCGGTCATGCGATGTTGACCATGCCAATTATGGTTCCGCTCGCAGACTTATTGGATATTACACGTCAAACTGCAGTGTTGTCTTTCTCTTTTGCGGACGGAATTGGAAATATGATTTTCCCGACCGCGACCACCTTGATGGCGGGCTTGGCAATTGCAGGCATACCTTGGACAAAATGGGCGAAGTGGATTCTGCCCCTGGTACTCATTCAATATATCATCGGATTAATAGCCGTCATCATGGCTCACTTCATCGGATATGGTCCATTCTGATAAAAATCACGAATTAATTACAGGAGGAGAAACGCATTGCTTACTTTAATCAAAAATGGCGAGATATACTCACCCAATTACTTAGGACGGAAAGACGTTTTGATCACAAATGATAAAATTGCATTCATCGATGACAGAATCGAGATTCCTGGCAACTTCGCTCCTATTCATATCATTGATGCAACCAATCTTTTAGTTGTTCCAGGTTTCATAGATTCACATGTTCATATTATTGGCGGAGGCGGTGAGGGCGGATTCAAAACCCGCACCCCTGAGCTGATGCTTACGGATATTACGACTTCCGGTATTACAACACTGGTCGGCTTGCTCGGTACGGACGGAACTACGCGTAGAATGGAAAGCCTGCTTGCCAAGGCACGGGCGCTTGATGAAGAGGGTATTTCCTGTTTCATTCATACAGGTTCCTACCAAGTGCCAGTAAAAACATTGACAGGAAAAATCGAAGATGACCTTATTTTCATCGACAAAATCATCGGTGTCGGGGAGATTGCCATCTCCGACCATAGATCATCAGAACCCACTTTTGAAGAATTGACCAAAATCGCCGCAGCGGCACGCAACGGCGGTATTCTGTCAGGAAAAGCAGGTATTTTAGAAGTTCATGTCGGAGACGGAGATGGCGAGCTCTCGTTGTTACATGCAATTGCTGATAAAACCAACATTCCGATTCGGCAGCTCCATCCGACACATATCAACCGAAATGAAGAATTATTCAAGGAGGGAATTGATTACGCTAAGCGCGGCGGGTACGTAGACTTTACAACAAGCACCATTCCTCAGTTTCTGGATGATGGCGAAGTGAAGTGCAGCATTGCCTTGCGGATGATGCTTGAAGAAGGGATACCAGTCGGACACATAACCTTCTCTTCAGACGGACAGGCAAGCCTTCCCTTTTTCAACACCCACGGGGGGTATGCAGGCCTTCAAGTGGGAAAAGTATCTTCGCTATATCACGAAGTGCGTGATTCTGTTTTAGAAGAAGGAATCCCCCTTGAAACGGCACTGAAGGTCATCACCACGAATCCCGCTCAAGTGCTGAAACTATCAACCAAGGGCAGTATACAAACAGGCAATGATGCTGATATTGTGCTATTGCAAAAGGAAACATTGGCAATTGTCACTGTAATGGCAAAAGGACAAGTTATGGTAGATAAGGGTATTCCGTTGATAAAAGGGACATTTGAATGAGTTTAGACAGGATACCAGTTATCGAAAAATTTTCACGTCTCGCATTAATATTGTGAAGAATCGCTAAAGGAGCGATACTTAAAAAAGTCGAATTCCTAATTTTGAAGGAATTCGACTTTTTATTTTACAGTCATATTAGCCTGTTCACATTGTTAGGCAACAAGACATTGAAAGCCTCTATTTACTTTTCATTTCCATTAAATTCAGGACAATCGCCCACCCCTATCCATCTTTTAGGGTCTCGCCTATGTACTAATTCATTTCTTCAGAAGAGCCTTGTAGCTAGATAGAGGTCAGCCAAATAAGGAAGTACTATGCAACGGCTGAACTTTCGCCATCGGATCAATATAGGCTTTGGCATTATTCACTGCCGTAGGACCTTCACCAAATCCGGATGCAATTAATTTAACCTTTCCTTCATATGTACAAATGTCCCCGGCTGCATAAATGCCTGGAATATTCGTTTCTTGTTTGGAATTAACGACAATTGCATTTTTGTTGATGTTTAGTCCCCATTCTTTAATCGCACCAAGAGAAGAGACAAAGCCGTAATTAATAATTAAATCATCTATATCAATCACTTCTTTTTGTTGCGTCTTAGTGTGTTCTAAAACAATTTGCGTAATTCTTTCTGCTCCGACCAGTTCGGAGGGAATATAAGGTGTTTTGACCTCAACAGAGGAATTCACTAATTGCTCCACACTATGTTCATGGGCACGGAATTTATCTCTTCTGTGTATCAATGTTACCTTTTCAGCAATCGGCTCTAACATAAGGGCCCAATCAACAGCAGAATCTCCACCGCCAAGTATCGCCACTTTTCTTCCTTTAAAGCGGTTCATATCATTCACGAAATAATGCAAATTCTTATTTTCGAACTGTGCTGAATCTTCCAATTCCAGTTTACGAGGCTGAAAAGCTCCATTTCCAGCAGTAATGATCACTGATTTGGAGAAATGAGTATCGAGGTTTGTAGTGATCTTGAATGTTCCGTCTGCTTGCTTTTCGATCTGTTCAACTGCTTCTTCAAGACAAATTGTTGGTTCGAATACATTCATTTGTTCTTTTAAATTCTCTATCAATTCCTGGGCCCTTACTTTTGGAAAACCAGCTATATCATAAATGAATTTTTCGGGATAAAGAGCTGATAGCTGTCCTCCCAATTGAGGCAGACTTTCAAGGATTTTCACCTTTGCTTGCCTCATTCCTCCATAAAACGCCGTAAACAAACCAACTGGGCCGCCGCCAATAATTGTTATGTCATAGGCCGTTTTTTCTTCTGTCAATGTAATCACTCCTTGTTCTTCCAGGATGGTTGCTCATACTGAATATGATTTATTGGTTGTAAGGCATGTACTTGTCTACTTCCTTTTTCCAATTCCAGAAATGATGGATAAGAGCAATTGAATATCCACCCTTTCAAGGACAATCTGGATATGTCACCACTTTAAAAATCTATAAAGCTATTATCTGTCACAAACGCACCTAGAATTATTATTCAAATTTATTAGGGTTACCATCAAAGGATAATTGAGCCACTTTTATAGAATCAGTTGGACATCCTTCTGAAGCATCTATCATATCTTCCTCAAGTTCTTCAGGTATAATCGCTGCCCCAACATTATTATCCAATATAACGAACGCAATACCTTCTTCATCGTAATCATAAATATCCGGAGCTGAAGCACCACAAGCTCCGCAAGCAATGCAAGTTTCTTTATCCACGATTGTATAATTAGCCATTTTTTCTATCCATTCCTCTCTCTAAACTAGGCCCTGGTTTTTTTTCTAAAGTATTTGCAGAAGCCTTTTCCTACTCAATATCTTTCAAAAATTCCAAAATGCTCGAATTAAACTTTTGAGGATTTTCCTGATAACACAAATGCCCGCCTTCTGGAATTATCACGAGCCGGGAGTTCATTAACTCTTCATGAATTGCTTCCGACTCCTTTATAGGAGTTACAGTATCCAACTCACCACAAATTACAAGAACAGGGACATTTATATGAGATAACAAACTCATTTGATTTAGATGATAAAGTGAATTTGCTACCGAACGATATCCTGCCGGTCTTATCTGTGTCATAATCTCTTTTACTCGCTTATGGACTTTTTCTGAAGCATGGGGAGATAGCAATGCTTGTATCCTCTTTTCCGCGATCTCCTCAGTAGAAAGGTTTTCAATTGAAAATAATCGATTTTTCAATTTCGTCTCGTTCTCCTCTGGCGTTAGAGCAGCAGCCCCTCTTGTCGAATCGGCCAATATAAGTTTATTAATCTTATGAGGGTACAGGTTACAGAACTCTATTGCGATTGCCGCTCCCATTGAATGGCCAAGCAGATGGATTTTTTCCAATTTTAGCTGATCTAGCATACTGTTCAGAATACGTGCAAACTCCTTGAAATACTTAAATTCTTCTGCTGGATCTGAACTTTTCCCATAACCCGGAGCATCCCATGCAATTACTGTATAATGCTCCTTTAATTCCCGGATTTGCTCCTTCCATGACTGTGAATTATTACTCATGCCGTGTAATAATACTAAAGGTTCTCCATGACCTTCTATTTCATAATGAATGCTTAAATCTTCTACTTTTACGTATGGCATATTATCAATCCCCTTTAAAGGTGCTGATTCTTATAACAGCTGTACTTTAAATATCTTTCTAAAAAATTTTTATATTTCGCTTGAACTAGTTTTCGTTCCTATAAAGAAAGTGCTTCCTATCCTGAAGTTAAACAGGAAATTCCACTTCCGCCCCCTTCTAATTTAGCTAAAACCGTATTAATAAACTGTGCCAGCTTAGCCAAGTCCTCGCACTGACAATCCGCCATCGCTGGAAATGACCTCACCGGTGATTGCGCGTGATTCGTCGGAAGCTAACAGTACATACGCCGCAACGTGATCTTCCGGCATCTGGGCAAGTTGAAGGATATTCCGTTTTTTAATGCTGCTTGCTTTCGTATCATTATCGACGATTTTCACAAATGGACGCAGCGGCGGGATCACAGTAAGTGCTGTCAATGTCCCACCTGGGGCTACCGCATTTACCCGGATGGAAGGAGATAGTTCGAACGCAAGCTGGCGCATCAATCCGATTTGGGCGTGTTTGCTCGCTGTATACCAAACACCGCCGCCATCTGGATAAAAGCTTGCACCGGAGACGGTAAAAATAATATTGCCATTAGTTTTTTTCAGTTCTTCAAGAGCGGCTTTCGCCCCGAAAAAAGAGCCTTTTACGTTAATATTGAGAAGGAAATCATACGCTTCGGAAAGCGCCTCAGGAGTCACATCGGCAAATTTGGCAAATCCATCGAACACGCCGGCATTCGCAACGAAAACATCCAACTTTCCAAATTGCTCAACAGTAGCTTGGACCGCTTGCTCATTGTCTTCGTATTTGCTTACATCTCCCTGATATGTAAGGATATTTTCACCAAATTCTTCCTTCATTTTCGCTAACGTGTCTTTAGAGCGGCCGATAATGCTCACTTTTGCTCCTTCTTGTATAAAACGGCGAGTGACAGCCTCACCAATTCCAGAAGCTCCACCTGTAATCCATACGACTTTATCTTTTAAGGCCATGCCCATTGTCTCCACTCCTTCTATTATCTTTCAAACGTGATGAACGGTTATACAAAGATCGGTTCCTTCAAGTTTGCGGTCTAGCAAGCGAGCATTTATTTTTTCATAACGATCACATTGTGTTTTATACACAAAACAGTGTTTTTTATATAAATAATTCTAAAATGTAATCGCTTTATTGTCAATGTAAAAAAACTGAAAAAATCGTTCGGGAATACACGATCTATATCAATCTGCGGTCATTCTTACTACTGTGGCACTCGTCAAGAAGTATAATTTTTTTGTAGTTTCTCAGTAAGATCCAAGCTCCCATCTTACCGAGAAACCCTTATAAAAAACATCTTAACTTTTTAGCGCTTATAGTGATACTTTGTTTCCTGTCGCATTACTTAGGTGATATTCGGCAACTTCTTGTTTAATCATAAATAAGTACGCCACAAACCCAAGAATGGCTGCTACAATCAGCATGGCAATGGAGGGACCAAAATCACCGCCAGACAAATCGCGGCTCCACCCCATAATGTAGCTTGAAAATCCACCCATAATATTTGTGAATCCCATTAAACCGGCTGCGCGGCCGGCTGTTTCAGGTGTTGAAAATTTGATGATGAAGAAATTGGTCAGGTGAAACATTCCTCCTTGAGTTCCCATGGCGAGCCCCATGGAAACGCCAGCGAAAATAGGATTTGGTGCAATGACAGCAATTGTCAAAAATACAGCTGTTAGTATGAAAAGAATCGTCGCAAGTAAACTCGGACGCTTCGTTTTGTCCGCCAGAAATCCGCCAGCCAGGACAAATCCAAGCGCGAATAGCCACGATAATGAAGTAATACCAGTCATTGCTTCCCTTTCAAACCCTTTTGCCTCAACGAGATATGTAGGCAGCCAAATACTGATCCCAAAGAAAAGAAAGGACGACATCAAATTGCCAAACCAGACAATCCAATAACGATAATCCTTTGCAAAGAATTGCTTCGACTGCACATCATCCGCTTCGTCTTTTTGGCGAATATAAGAGACTTCTTCTTTACTCATGCGTGGATGCTCTTCTGGCGTATTACGAGCCAAAAACAGGAACATTGGAATATTTATAAACAAGTTAAAAGCTGCGAGAGCAAAGAACGCGGCCTGCCAATGAAACGTTGAAATAATTAGTATCAACATAACGGTACCCACTGCCGGGCCAAGGTAGTTTCCAGTGATCCAGAATGACTGTGCCCTGCCAAGCTCTCGTTTATTAAACCAATTCGAAATGAATTTTCCCGATATCGGGATCATCATACCTTCCCCAATTCCGAGGATTACCCTACTGATTAAAAACATTTCGTATGAAGTGGACAGCCCGCCCATTACCATAGTCGCTGTCCATACCAGTAAACCTAAAACGGCTGTTTTCCTTGCCCCTAACTTGTCGATAATAACTCCCCAAAAAATGTTGGAGCAGGAGTATGAAATCATGAATATAAAGGAGATCAAGCCAATTTTCGCATTTTTATCCGGGCCAGTTAATCCAAGATCACTTAAAAATCCCGGATCGGTTTGGATAACAGAGATACCTACTTTATCAATCTGACCGAAAAACCAGAAGAAAAAAATAGGAATCGCAATGTACAACCATCTTTTTTGACCTTGTAACATGTTATATCCCCCTTATAATAGGCTCTTTTGAATGCGCTTTCATGATTTCAATAAAGAAAATGCCTGTCAAACTATCAACTTCACCCATTCCCCCTTTCAAAAGATAGCAGCAACGATTGTTTTATATAAAAAACAATGTTACCGATATTTAATGTTATATTGAATTTTCATAATAGTCAATAATATTAAGGCTAATATTTTTCCAAAGGAAAAAGTAGTTTTATATACAAAACTCTAAAGGGGTTCTCGATTAAAACAAACGGAAACAATACCTTAACCATTTATCACATAAAACCTAAATGCTTCTGCTAATAATGCCAAAAGGATGCTGCCGCTTGAGTCGTGAACCGCCATTTCACTATGTAACCTCAAAATTGAAGTGTGATTCTCCATTATTTCACCTCATTCATAGCCGTCTTTCCTTTTATAACGATTCATTATAAATATATAAAATTTAACTATTTTTATTATTTATCAGCCAATGTTAGCATTTTGTTATAAGTTATTTGAAAGGATGATAGATGAATGGCTATGCACTATTCTGAATTCGCAGTATTCGGGCTGGGCCCCATCGGAATTGAAATTCTACGCAGTGCTTATCAAACGAACCCGCAATCGATTATCGGTGTTGTCGATATTGATCCCGATAAGGTAGGAAAGGATATTGGGTTACTAATTCTTGAAAAGGAAACGAACAAGTGTGTAGTCTCTCATATACGGGATGTAAATAGTGAAGGTGAACACCCTATAGCCCTACATGCAACCGGTTCCGACGCACAACAAGTATGGCCCCAAATCAAAGAGCTTCTAGATCACGGCTTTTCAGTGGTTTCCACCTGTGAACAGCTTTCCTTCCCTTGGCATCGCTACCCCCTACTTGCAAAGGAAATAGATGATTATGCTAAAGCTAAAGGGCTTAGTGTCATTGGGACGGGAATCAATCCAGGGTACATCATGGATACTATGGCCATTTCATTTACAACAGTATTGACTACGGTTAACCAAATTAAGGTCAATCGTAAAGTAGATGTTTCGAAAAGGCGCCTCCCCTTACAAAAAAAGGTCGGAATCGGGATGACCAGAGAAGAGTTTGAATGTTTAGCTGAACGGAATAAAATTGGGCATGTTGGTCTTGAGGAGTCTGTCAGGTTAATCGCTTATGGACTGAATTGGAAACTTTCAAGTGTTATCAATACCATTGAACCAGTAATTGCAAGCGAAAATATGACCGTTCCGCTAACTGCCTTAAAGTCAGGAGATGTTAAGGGGCTTCATCAAATTTCCACTGGCAGGACTGTGGATGGAAAGGAAATTTCCTTGGATTTAACGATGTCTGCAGGTATTAAACAGGAAGATGAAATCGTAATTGAGGGTAACGAAACCCAAAGAATGATTGTTCCAAACGGCATCTTTGGAGATACCGCAACTGCTGCAATGATTATCAATACCGCTAAGCAAATTGATGCGCTCCGTAAACCAGGTTTACTTACAATGGCCGACATCGGGGTGCCGAGGAATATAAATCAATCAGACTTTGTGCGTATGTAACGGCTATTGCGATATTAGAAAAGGTGAACCCCGAATGGTTCACCTTTTCGTCCTGGCTCAATTTCCTCCGAAATCAAGAACGATTCAGTTTAAGAAATGTTTGCAGATAAGCACTTCCAAATAAAGCTGCAAACCATGGCAGCATGACAAAAAACCACCATAAGCGGTGGCTTTATTTTATACGTGTGAGAATCGAACATTTTATGTAAGTTATCTTATTTCAGAAAAATATTTTCCGAAAATGACATGATTGTTCTATTTTCATTAATGTGTTTGAGAACCAAGTTTCACGGAAATGGCTTTGGCAGCTTTCGTTACCTTGTCAATCAATTCAGGCAAGCGATCTTCCTGAAATCTTGCTTCAATCCCAGCGACACTAATCCCAGCTACTATTTCACCTTTCCCATTGAGTATCGGTGCACTCACCGCTTTTGTATAATCCTCAAGTTCTGAGGAAGTTATCGTGTAACCATTCATTTTCGCTTCATCCAAAGCGTGACGGAGTTCAGTTTTATCCGTTATCGTTCCAATGGCGATTGGCTTTAATTGAATGCTTCCCAAATAATTTTCACGCTCTTCTTCTGGCAAATACGCTAGGATGATTCGAGAATCTCCAGCATACAATGGCGAACGCCTTCCAATGGATGTATAAAGTCGAACAGGATGCAGGGTGTCCACCTTTTCAATATACATCGCTTCATCCTTATCCCTCACAATTAAATTCACTGCTTCTTCAACATCATCCCGAAGGTCTTTCATGATGGGATAGGCGATTGACCTGATATCCAAACGCTCCCCTACCAGTTGGCCAAACTGCAGGAATATCAGTCCAAGTGAATAGTGGCCATCATCGTCCTTTGTTAAAAACCCCATTTCTTCCAATGATCCTACCATACGGTGTAATGATGTTTTCGGCAAATTGGAAAGCTCCATCATTTCATTAAAGGTCAGTTTTGGATGATTTATGAAGAGGGTTAGGATTTGCATGGATTTCACGACTGTTTTGTTATGTGCCTGCATACATTGTCTCCTTTCATGATACATGTTTTCCTTAACTATCATTCTATTATAAAACATGGAAGAAAGGATGTAATGAAAATAACCGTATTCATTATTTAATCGTGAATGCTCTGACTGTATTCTCATTTGATTTTCCGGCATTATTTTCAATTTGATCGAATCATTTTATCATCCTGCAAGCCGATAGAACGAGCATTAATGGGAAATGCTGAAGCGTTTAGTGGATTAAGTTGCTTGATCATTACGAAAATCCAATCACTGCAAAGGCATTTTCAATATGACTTTTGTCCCTTTCCCTTCACGAGAATGAAGGATAAGGTTTCCTCCGCAAACTCTGGCTCTTTCCTCCATACTGAATAAGCCTACTCCACGGGTAACTTTTTCTATATCAAAACCCCGTCCTTTATCTTCTATTACTACACGAACTTCTTCTTCTATTTCCTGGATCGTCACGGTAGCTTCTTCGGTTTGAGCATATTTCCTAATATTTGTTAATGCCTCTTGAATAATACGGTAAATGGTAATTTCTTTGTTTGTATTCAGACGGCAATTCAAATAGCATTCAAAATGGACCTTGATATGATGATGCTCTGAAAATTGTCCCACTAAAGAGCGAATGGCAGGGAACAGTCCAAGATCATCAAGTACCGAAGGCCTTAATTCCCAGGATAGATGCCGGAGCGCTTCGATAATTTCGGTCGCTTCATCCTGCATCTGCTCTAACAAGGGATGATCCATTTCTGTCTGCAGTCTGTTAATCGTTATGAGGTGGCTGTATAAGTTTTGTCCGATATCATCATGAAGCTCTCGGGAAATGCGTTTTCTTTCTTCTTCTTGCACATCAATGATTTTCCCGGTCATTTTCTGAATCTCTTCTTCCGCAAGCTTACGCTGGGTCACTTCATGACGAATCGCTAAATATTGGTAAGGTTTCTGGAACTCATCAAGAAATGGAACGATTGTCGTATCCACCCAATAATAAGAATTATCTTTGGTCTTATTTTTAATCTCGCCTTTCCATACTTCCCCTGCTGATATTGTTTTCCAAAGATTATTGAAAAACTCTCTTGAATGAAATCCCGAGTTAATAATTCGATGATCCTGTCCGATCAGCTCTTCTTTTGAAAACTTTGAAATCCGGCAAAATTGATCATTGATATATTTGATCGTCCCTCTTTGATCGGTTATTGCCACAATTGAGGAAGCATCCAAAGCAAATTGAAAATCGGCCATTTTATTTACGGATTTCCCCAATTCCTCTAAAACTCGTTTATATTCGGTAATTTCCTTCCGGATTGCCAGGTATTTATAAGGGTTTCCGTTTTCATTTAAGAAAGGGACAATTGTGGTATCCACCCAATAATAAGTTCCATCCTTCGCTTTGTTCTTAATTTCACCCCGCCAAACACTTCCTGATGAAATTGTTCGCCAAAGCTTTTGCATAAATTCCTTTGAATGATAACCTGAATTGATAATTCGGTGGTCCTTCCCAATGAGCTCTGCTGCTGAATATTTGGATACTTCACTAAATTTCTTATTCAAGTATATTATCTTGCCTTTTTCATCGGTAAATGCAACAATCGTTGATTCATCAAGTGCGTAAATTAAATCAACCAGCTCATTTATCGGATAGGTTTGCTGCTGGTTAATCCGTGATTGGTCTTTCACTTTATGGACCACGATTAAATAATAGAGCTCTTTCGCAAGCTGAAAGGAGTTCACCCTGAAAAAAAGCGAAAAAGCATGACCATCCCGGTGTATTCCAAAATGGTGGATAATTTCCCCTTCCCCACTTGACTGAAGGTTTACCCCTGGTATAAGATTCAGGAGCTTTTCCCCATTCAATTCATGATGTTCATAACCAAAGTTTTCATATACTTGTTGATCCGCAAAAGAGATGACCCCTGATTCATTGACAAGGATTGTCGCATCGCTTGATCCAGGCCTAACCCCTTTTTTCATTTCCAAATGTTTATTCAAGTCCATACATAATCCTCCTTGTTGCCATGTTAAATCGAGCTGTTCATTTCCTTTTCCAATTTTTTCGCTGCATCAAGGATCGTATGCTGGTCACTTTCAGAAATAGGCTGTTCTGTTCGTTTACCTACTAATAATACCCCTTTGGGAACACCTTTAAATTGAATCGGAACTGCGAAGGCGCAACTGAGATTTTCCGCAAGCATGATTGGATAATCTAAAGCTTTGCCGTGGATATTATTGGGGAAACCCTCAATTTTCATCGGAGTCCCCGTTGATATGACCCTACCTGCTATTCCTTTTCCATATCGAACAGTTATCCTTTTGTATTTATCATTTCTGTTTCCGGCGGCATAATGCCAGCTTATGTCAGGACCTTTTCTGTTTTGTAAGGCAAGTCCTACAAAATCACCGTTCATTTCATCTAATACAATTTCACATGCTTTTTTAAATGGTTGGTCCTCTTTCGATTTACTGTCCCCGTTAAATTCCATACCCTAATAACCCCTTTTTTAAAGCGAATTCAACAAGTTCATGCCTTGTTTTCATCTTGAGCTTTTCCATTAGGTTTCCTTTATGGCTTTCAACCGTTTTCACGCTTATGACAAGCTGTCCGGCAATTTCTTTATTGGAAAATCCTTTCGCAATCAACGTAAGCACCTCTTTTTCACGATCAGACAACAGATTGATAGAATCAGCGGTTCCCTGCTTCACACTCCCTAAATATTCTTCCATTACCCTTTTTGTTGCAGATGGATGAAGGTAAGCATTTCCGTTTGATAAGGATCTGATGGCTACCAGTAGTTCTTCATGTGGTGCACTTTTTAAAATACAGCCTGAAGCCCCGGCTTGAATAGTTCTGAACAAATATTCATCATCATCATGCATGGTAAGTATTAATATGGCTACCTCAGGCATTAGTTTTTTCAGTTCGGAAGTAGCCGATAAGCCATCTTTCCCATGAGGCATGCTTAAATCCATGACTACCACATTAGGCTGGAGCTCTAGTGCCCGTTGTATTCCCTCGTTCCCCTCTGAAGCTTCCCCTATGACTTCCATATCCGCATGATTGTCTAATAGCATCTTTAAGCCCATTCTTACAACGGCGTGATCATCGCAAAGCAAAATTTTTATCAAAGCAGCTCCCCCTAGCTTTGGTTGTGTTTGTATCGTTATATGAAACAACAAGGGGGATTGCACAATTCGCAAACCCCTTGTTTAGCATTTTAATATAATGGCAGAGAAATCTCTATAGAAGTCCCATCATCTATTTTTGAAAAAATGGAACAATCCCCGCCAATCAAATGCATTCTTTCACACATGGCAGCAAGCCCGCTCAACTTATTCATGGCGGTCTCAACCTCAAACCCTTTCCCTGAATCTTTTATCATAATTAATAAAATGCTTTTTTCCCATTTGAATATTATACTTGCTTTCGTTGTATCAGCATACCTTGCTATATTCACCAATGCTTCTTGGCAGACCCTGAAAAGTGTAATGCTATCTCTATCAGAGATTTGCGATTCAATTCCCAGATTCTCCATCTCAACCTCAATTCCATAGGTTGAAGTGTATATTTTTATGTAGCTTTTTATAGCTGAAATAAGCCCAAAAGTCGTAAGGGTAGGAGGATGCAATTCTACAGCCAAAAGCCTGATTTCTTGAATCGTCTTCTCCAATAGCTGTTTCATATCACCTGCATAGATTTTCATGGCAGGCTGTTCGATTGCCGTTTCAATGAGCTGCATTCCGGAGAAAAGACTAGAAAGGGACTGCCCCACACCTTCATGAAGCTCCATGGCAATTCTTTTAATCTCTTCTTCATGTGTTTGTATGATATAAGAACTGATGTTGTTTTTAAGTGGCTGAGTATTCATTCCCACCCTCCTTTTTCAATTGTCTCTGATTATTGGACATTCAAAATGCGACAGGCTCTCCCAATTACACTTTCGGCAGAGTAGTGAGAACACTACCGTATAACTTCTTTCCCACCTGAAATGTAGAATTAGAACTTCTTATTTTTGAAAACTCCAATTCAGCCTTCAAATCCAATCATTTCATGAGCGCAGTTCATTTTATGCTTTCTTCACTTTATGACTTGAAATGTCACTAAACATACCTGCATATTGAACGACATCCCCTGCATCATTCTTTATCGAACTAATGGTCAACCATTGCAGGTATTGCTGCCCATCCTTTCGGTTATTCCAAATTTCACCTTGCCAAAATCCATTTATCTCAATGGATTTCCACAAATCCTCATAAAAAGTTTGGGGCTGTTTACCTGACTTGAGTATACTAGGGTTCTTCCCTATTACTTCATTTTCCTGATAACCCGTAATACTGCAAAACGAGGGGTTTACTGAAATGATCTTGCCGGTGGTATCGGTAATAAGGATTCCTTCTATTGTATGATCAATCACTTCTTTGGCAAGCCCGATTTTGCCTTGGAAATACATCCAGACAACTAATATCAAACTTGCAAGGGCAACTTCTGACAATGCCATGAACCCGATTGCATAATGTCCTGTGATATTGAATAACAAGGATAAAATTAAGGGCGGAAAAAAACCTCCCAAACCGCCCATTGCAGAAACAATACCATTCACAATACCAGCCTGCTTTTGGAAATACATCGGCACCAGTTTAAAAATGACACCATTTCCCATTCCCGCACAAAGGGCAATACTCAAACAACCAAAAGTGTACCAGCCAATCGATGGAGCAAAGGATAAAATCATCGCTGAAACCGTATACACTCCGAAAACGAACATGAGCAGAATGAGGGAATGAAAGCGGTCTGCAAGCCATCCGCCAATTGGTCTCATTAGGGTAGCAAGAACAATAAATCCTGCTGTCCTCAAACCGGCGTCAACTTTATCCAATCCAAAGTTCGCTACAAGAAAATTTGGCAGATAGATAGTAAATGCAACAAAAGAACCGAATGTTATAAAGTAGAATAAACTTAGCAGCCATAGTTTTTCATTTTTGTAGACACTCTTCACTTGTTCTAATAGCGGTGTTTTTACTTTCAGTTCCTTTTTGTCCCCTAACAGAAAGTTACCTGCGATAAAGACCGCCAAAATCACAAGATAAAGCTGTACAGTTGTTGACCATCCATAATTCTCAGCTACAACAGGTGCTGCAAAAGCCGATACTGCCGTGCCAAGGTTCCCTGCACCGTAAATTCCGTTTACAAAGCCATGACGTTCCTTTGGATAATACTTAGGTAAAGAAGTTACCCCAACAGAGAATACGGCTCCGCCAATACCAAGGAAAAGTCCTCCAATCAACAAATCGGCAAGGGAATCCGCAATACTGATATAATAAACAGGGAACAATAGTAAAATAAAGCTAATCAGGAAAATTTTCCTTGCCCCGAACTGATTGGCGTAAAAGCCAAGGGGGATACGAAGTACTGATCCTAAAATAACCGGAACGGCTGTCACCAGTGCGAGCTGACCTTCAGGTATAGCAATGTCTTCTTTAATAAAGGGCATCAGGGATGAAATTAATACCCATACCATAAATCCTACTACTAAGTTTAAAGTCTGTAATGGAAGCTGTATTTTCTTAATCATTCTGATCACTCTCTCTTCTAATTACATATTGTAAACCCGTGTTTGCGTCAAAAGCTGACCACTCATTTTTGTTTCGAGCCATATTACATACTAAAGGGACAGCGAAAAAATGAAGGTGATCAAAATAAATGCGTATATGGGTCATGTCAGGACAAATCTCCACCTTATCTATCGTTTTAGTAACAAAAGGCGCTTTATCCTGCCCATCATCATCCAAGATTGCCACTCTGGCTTTTTCCGAGACTAATGATTGTAAACCTTCCAAATTAATGTGTTCCACATGTATTGCACCCTCTCTTTGCACTGTATACATTTATTTGATAACCATGTAAGCATTTCCAGAATCTATCATCTGCATGATTCTCGATAAATTCAATTGTTTCTTCTTCAGATTCCCAACCACTCATTCCCTTTACTTCTGCAACAACAATATCTATCCCGTTCATTGACTTTTCATCCAAATACCAGTTAAGGCGGAAGTCATTAAAAAGGTCTGAAAGCAGCTTATCGATTTCAGAAGCAAAGTTAACGGATGCTACTTTTACAAAACAAAAATCAATGTAAGTTTCGCTATTCATTCGATTCACGCCTTTTCGTATTTGGTTTTTTTATATGTAAAAAACGCTAAGGGAAACACAACAATGTTCAATCCACCAAATATTAGTACATTTACATAATTTTCATAATAAAATTGGTGAACCATGAATTGGGTAAATACAATATTCATCATCAAGAAGGCACAAAGCAATGCGACACCGATAAACTTAAACTTCATAACGCTTCACCCTTACTGCGTATACCGCCCCATTTTCCACTTTCACCTGAATCTCAGGCAGGGGCCTCCTTGGCGGCCCGGCAGTCGGAACACCTGTTTCAACATCAAATTTCCCATGATGGCAAGGACAGATCATTTCACCTTCTTCTTTCACCCAAAATACCGGGCAACGAAGATGTGTGCATGCATTTTGGTATGCTACGTATTTCGTTTCAGACAATCTGATCAAAATGGCATCATCATGATCCCCTGGAAATTTAAACTCCACTGCGTCACCAATGGCAAGCTTGCTTACATCGGTGATTTTTTTGTGAGGATACTCCTTTTCCCCAAGCCCCATCAATTCTTTAGCCGCAATCGCTCCCCAAGGGAGGGAGGAAATCGCGAATACCCCTGCAGCACCCACCAATGTTTTCATGAACCCACGTCTGTCAAGCTTTCTTTCATTATTCCGTTCAATATTATGAGTGTAATTATCTTCATTAAAGGGAATTTTATTATTTTTATCTGACGGCATCTTAATCCCTCCTAATATAGCTTGGTTATCCCCTGTAAAATACCTGGGAGATTGACCTTAACGTTCGTTTCACTTTCAAGATAAGGAAGGCTTGTCACCCATTTTCCATTATCCAGATTAAATTGTTTTCTCTTATTTTCAATTTCTTCATCTGTCAACCATTGAAGTGTATTGGAAGGACAAACACTTGCACACATTGGCGGGATACTGTCTTTTGTCCGGTCGATACATAAATCGCATTTGTACATTAAGTTTTGTTCCGTGTCAAATTTCGGTATTCCATACGGGCAAGCAATCGTACAATTTTGGCAACCGATACATTTTTCAACGAGTGCTGATAATACGGCCCCTGTCTCATGGATTTGGATTGCCTGTGCAGGACAACTCCTAGCACAGGCAGGATTTACGCAATGAAGGCACATAAGAGGCATCGTTTGCCGATTGACCAGAGGGTTCACATCATATACATAGTTTCTGTTCCGCTCTTCATGCCCTCCGCACTGTGTACAAGCCGCTAGGCATGACCTGCATCCTATGCAGTTTTCAAGTTCTAAGTAGAGCCTCTTTTTCATTTATTGCACCTTCTTTATTTCGACTTTTTCCATTTGGGCTGCACAGACCTTGAATTCCGGCATACGGGACATTGGATCAAGCGCTGCAATGGTTAATAGATTGATAGATTGCTCGTGCCCAAAGTGGTATGGAACAAATACAGTGTCTTCACGAATTGCTTCTGTAATTTTCACTTTATAGATTGCCTCACCTCTTCGGGTATACAGGCGGACCTTATCCTCATGGTCCATATTGTATTTTTTTGCTGTATCCGGATGTACTTCCACGTAAGGTTCCGGACACATATCACGAAGGAACTGAATTCTTCTCGTCTGGTTCCCTGAAAGATAGTGGTAAACGACACGTCCAGTAGTTAAACGAAGCGGATATTTTTCATCTGGCTCCTCAGCAGGGGGACGGTAAGGAAGTGCACAAATTTTCGCTTTACCGTCTGCGTGATAGAATTTTTTATCCAAGAACATATGCGGCGTTCCTTTGTCATTTTTATCCTTACAAGGCCAAAATACCCCATCCTGTTTGTCAATTTTATCCCATGTGGCACCGTAATAATCGGCATTTCCGCCTTTACTGGCCAATCTGAATTCATCTGCCACATCTTTTGCAGTTTTCATATGGGAAAAATATTTTCCTCTCCCAAGACGTTCTGCAAGCTCTACTTGTATTTGCCAATCGGGCTTGGATTTTCCGATTGGTTCTTGTGCCTTATTTATCTTAATAATCCGCCCTTCAAGGTTTGTCACTGTACCTTCATCTTCCGACCACGTTACGGAAGGCAGGATCACATCCGCAAACTCTGCTGATTCGGAAAGATAGAAATCTGAACACAACATAAAATCCAGGTTTTTCATCGCCCCTCTGACAAAATTCAGGTTAGGCGCAGATACTGCAGGATTGGAACATAGCAGATACAATCCGCGAATCGTTTTTTGCTCCATCAGTTCAAACATTTCATAAGCCGAAACGCCAGGCTTAGGCATTTCCTCCGGTGTGATATTCCATACGTTACAAACTTCTTTCACATGCTCAGGATTCGTGATTTTCCGATAACCTGGCAATAAATCCGCTTTCTGACCATGCTCGCGTCCACCCTGTCCGTTTCCTTGACCAGTGAAAGTTGCTACACCAGACTTCGGACGGCCAATCTTACCTGTCACAAGCGCCATGTTTGTATATCCAGATACATTGTCAACGCCCTTATGCTGCTGTTCAATTCCACGGGCAAACATGACAACTGCATTCGGTGATTTTCCATAGATCTCTGCTGCGCGAATGATTTTTTCCGGTGCCACACCTGTAAGCTCACTCGTATATTCCGGTGTAAATTCTTTTACAAGCTCTTTTGTTTCTTCAAATCCATTTGTATGATTATTAATAAACTCTTCATCTGCATAACCATTTTGAATTAATAGATTTAAGATTCCATTAGCAAGGGCAAGGTCCGTTCCCGGTTTCAAGTCAAGATGGACATCCGCCCTTCTCGCAACAGGCGTTTCGCGGGGATCAGCCACGATAATGTAACCGCCCCTTTCTTGAACGTTCCAGACTCTGAACATGGAAGTTGGATGGCATTCTGCTGTGTTGCTTCCTGCAAGAAATAAGCAATCGGTTTCATGAATATCTGTCCAGGGTAATGTTGAACCTCTATCTACGCCGAAAGAACGAAGGAATCCCCCGGCCGCACTAGACATGCAGAATCGGCCATTATAGTCAATGTAGCGCGTGCCAAGAGCCACACGTGCAAATTTCCCTGTTAAATAACATTTTTCATTCGTCATTGATACGCCGCTGAAAACGGATAAAGAATCTTTTCCATATTTTTTTTGAAGCTCACTGAATTTTTTCGCGATTAAATCATATGCTTCATCCCAGCTTGCTTCTCGGAAGCCTTCCTTTGTTCCCTTTAGTGATGCATCATCACGAATAAGCGGTGTTAATATGCGATCATCATGGTTCGTCTGCTGGTAAGCTGTAACCCCTTTTGGACACATTTTCCCAACAGTGACCGGCCAGTCATAACGTGGTTCAACCCCAATGATTTTATTTGTCGCTCTATTTACCCTTAAATTCATCCCGCACTGCATTCCACAATATGCACAATGCGTTTTAACCAATGTTTCATTAGGGTGCAACACATTCTCTACTTCTTTGAAAAACTTATCCCTTTGCATTCTGGTTAGCCTCCTTAACTTTTACCTCGTGGATAGGAAAACCGGAAAATTGGGCAATCCGGTATTTTCTTCGGCAAGGTAGGCACATTTCGGCGAGATGGTGGCCATCCTTCGTTTGAAATTCTATATCATTCTTACCGAGAACCTCTATGACATCATTTGATTGTTCTGTTGAAACAAACTCATTACCGCAAACTTTGCATTCTTTCATGGATTGTTCCGCATAATGCTCTCTGTAGTTTCTAGCCAATACACTCAGTGGTCGGAAAGGTATGTGAGCAAGTTTTCCGAACGGAAGATAAATCAAAGTAATAATGACTGACCACTGGTGAATCAGCGACATGGCTGGCTGTCCTGAACCGTGCATAAAGATGTTCATGAACGTTAATGCCAATCCTGTAACGCTGACCAATAACAGCATGAATAATGGAAGGAAGTCATACATGAATTTTTGTTCTGCCCTTGCCTGCATATTTTTCAAACGGCGGTAAAGAGCCATGCATACTCCGGCAATGACCATTACAGCAGTAATGTTCAGTGCGTTATATGATAACTTCGCAATAAGCCCATCAGCTGGCACTGTCATTACCTGGATCCCCATTGCGATGATGTTGTAATAACCGTTATCGTCCATTGTGAAGTACATCCATCCAAATACTAGGGGAAATGTCACGAAGCAGGAAAGTATGCAGCCCCAGCCCATTAGAACGTGCTGGGTCCATCGGTAGATTCCCCTATTCCAGATGAAATTGTATGTTGCTAAATGTTCGACTGTTGTTTTGGGCGTTGATCTTCTAAAGAGAATTTTGATTCCTTTTTTTATAAAAACCTTTGTTGGCGGCCTTTCTCCCCATGCGATAAATCTGTAAAAGAAACCCCCAATAAAAATAAATGTCCCCACCATATAGCCATAAAGGTTTAAATCTACGTGTGTAAACATTCTCGTACCTATAAACGATAAGATTACAAGTCCGCAAACCGCTAGAAACATAGACTTGGCAAAATGTGATGCAAAAGCATCATCAATCGATTTTCCGGTTTTTTGAGTTACGGCGACTTTTGCCTGCATTATTATTCCTCCTCATTACAAACAATTACGATACCCTAATTGTAAGATCTTGCCTGGTTGTTCGGTATCGGGGAACTTCCCTATCATCTTGGAAAAATCCCCTTAACTTTTGAAAAATCAAAAAAACCGTTCTGATGTCAGAACGGCCATTTCTTTGAAGTTCCTTTAATCCCTTTATCAACTTATTAGATTGGCAGTGGGATAATAATGTAAATAAGCACGTATGAGGGTGTTAGGCTTAAAGATTCCAAGTTTTTTTGGGTGAAAGATGTATTTCGACTACTTCCGAATTGCATAATGGGATCTAACAAAAAAAAGAAAGCGCTCATAAAGAGTACTTTCTTTTTTTCGTGTTTTTTACCGAAGGAATGATATATCCATCCATTTGTTCAGGGCCAAGGAAATCGAAACTTGCAATTCCTTCAATTGCCATTCTTTTTGAAGGAAAAGCCGTTCAGCCTCCTTTAAGGTAACCCGTGAGAACTGAAGAGATTCCCCTGGTTTAACCTGTGCGATGATTGGTAAATCTGCCGTAATGACCTGAGCTATCTTAGGATATCCCCCCGTTGTTTGGCTATCCGCAAGGAGAATGATCGGGTTTCCATCAGGAGGAACCTGAACGGACCCATTTGTGACCGCTTCTGATAATAATTCCCCATTATCCTTTAATTCCAGTGTCGGTCCTGAGAATCTATATCCCATGCGGTCGGATTGATTGGAAACTTTAAATGCCCCCGCTACAAAACTATCTTTACTGGAATCTGTAAAACTTTCATATTGGCTTCCATCGATGAAACGGATGAGAGGTTTTCCTCCTGGCATGAACTCCTTCTCATTAACAAACCACTTTGGGAAGGAAAATGAACCTTTGAACTCCCGAACATCAAGATTTTTCGAAGGTTCATTAAACTCCAAGACATCGTCAGCCTTTAATGCCCTCCCCATATAGCCGCCAATCCCAGCCCTTAGATATGTGCTTTTACTCTCCATCACATCAGGAATAGCGAAGCCGCCCGCCACTGCTAAGTAAGCCCTGCAACCTGATTTACACCCTTCAAATCGAAGAATCGATCCACTTTTCACAAGGATAGGCCTCCACATCGGTACAGCCTGATTATCAATTGTAGGTGATAAGTTTCCACCCGTTATCGAAATCAGGCAACTTTTCCCGACTTTAAAGGCCGGCCCCATCAAAGTAATTTCCAAGGCGGCTTCACCTTCTTTATTGCCAACCAGCATATTGGCAATTCGTAAAGACTGTCCATCCATTGCCCCGCTTACAATCACCCCATGTTGCTGGAATCCTTTTCTTCCAAGATCCTGTATACTAGTCAATAATCCCGATTTGATTACGCGCAGGCTCACTGTAATCCCTCCTTAAGGATCATTTCTTTATATTCTTGATCCGAAATCGGATGGAACTTCACAATGTCTCCCGCTTGTAATAGACTTGGAGGATTTACATTCGGTAAAAATAGTTTGGTTGGCGTCTGTCCGATCAATTGCCATCCACCAGGTGTTGATATAGGATATACACCCGTTTGCATACCGGCGATTCCCACTGCCCCTGCCGGAATGGTCATTCGGGGCGAGGAACGCCTAGGTGTCGCGATTTCTTCTGACATTCCGCCAAGAAACGGGAAACCTGGTGCGAACCCAATCATATAGGCCAAATACTCCCCGGTTGAATGAATATGAATGACTTCATCAGTAGTTAAATCATTATAACGGGCAACATATTCCAAATCCGGTCCATATTCCTTCCCATAGCACACGGGAATGGAAACTGTCCGGTGTGAGAGTTTCTTCGTTTCTTTTAAATCCTGTAATTTCGTTTCCAGGATGGAACGGACCACTTCATAAGGAGATATGGGATCCGTATCATTGCTTTGTTTTTGATCCTTATAAACAACAAGTGGATCATAAAAAACCGTCAAATTAGTAAAAGCAGGTACACATTCTATAAATCCTGCAAAAGGTTCATCTTCAAGTAAATCCATTAATAATTTTATTTTTTTGTGTATGCTGTATTCCATTCCATTCCCGAATGTAATCACGATTGCGGAATCGCCCAATGGAGAAAGTGTACATGCAGTTATATTCAATAGCTTTTCCGGCATAGGACTCATCTCTTTCTGTCAGTTATAAAACTCCTAATTTTTCATCACGAATGTCCGTTATGAACATATGTCCAGGTGCATGCGTGATCATGATCTCCGGTTTAGTCTCCATAGCAATGGATTGCGGCGTTACACCACATGCCCAAAAGACTGGGACTTCGCCTTCACGAATCGTTACTGAATCACCAAAATCCGGATGCTGAATGCTGGAAACACCGATCACTTCAGGGTCGCCAATATGGATTGGAGCACCATGAACTGCAGGAAACCGCGATGTCACTTGAGCTGCCCTCACCACATCCTTTTGTGGAATCGGCCTCATGCTAGCCACCATTTTCCCATGAAATATCCCTGCTTCAATACAAGGGATATTGGTTTTATACATAGGTACATTGCATCCCTCTTCAATATGACGAATCGATATATCATTATTCAAAAGGGCGTGTTCGAATGTAAAACTGCACCCAATTAAAAATCCAACCATATCGTCTTCCCAGTAGTTTGAGATATCCGTTACTTCTTCCACTAATTCTCCATATTTATATATTCGGTATTTTGGAATATCTGTGCGTAAATCTCCGGTCTGAGCAGCAAATTTAGGTATGGGTGATCCAATTTCCGTAACGTCCAGCAATGGACAGGATTTAGGGTTGCGCTGACAGAATAATAAAAAATCAAAAGCATGCTCTTTTTTTAAGATGGCTAAGTTCGCTTGTGCATAACCGTTAGCCATGCCAGCAGTCGGTTTTATCAATTCGTTGTTTCGAATCAATGTACGCAACTCAGCCGGTGTAGCTTGAGAAAGATCGATCATTAGTATTCATCTCCTAGTACGAATTGACAGCCAGTTCACGAACTGGCACGCCACTTCCACCTTTATTTATTGGATTTTCATTCATTAATCATTAAAAAAGTGCTGGCAGTTGTTTCATTAATGTATATACGCCCATTAACGCCATGATGACTACAACGAATACGCCGGAAATCGTTAACCATAAAGGATGCTTATAATCACCCACGATGTTTTTCCTATATGCGGCAATCAGCAATGTTCCAAGGGCAATTGGTAAGATGAGTCCATTAATGGCCCCAACTACTAGCAGTACTTTAACCGGTTGACCAATTAATAGAAAGCAAATGGTCGAAACGACAATAAAACCAATGATTATCCAGTTAGCCTTCTTATTTATCTTTTCGCTGAAAGTTCTGATAAATGAAACGGAAGTATATGCCGCCCCAACAACAGATGTGATAGCTGCTGCCCACATGACGACTCCAAAGATTTTATAACCTACATCCCCGGCAGCGAGTTGAAAAACGGATGCTGCAGGGTTATCCGGATTAATTTGTAAACCCTTCGATACAACACCCAGTACTGCTAGAAATAACGCAACACGCATGACCGTCGTGATCAATATCCCCATTACCGAGCTCTTCGTGACCTGAGGTAATGAGTCAACGCCCTTCACGCCTGCATCTAAGAGACGGTGTCCCCCTGCAAATGTAATATAGCCGCCTACAGATCCACCAACTAATGTAACGATTGCGATAATATCGATTTTATCAGGTGCAAAGGTCCTCACTACCGCTTCCCCGACTGGAGGTGAGGTTGTCCAAGCGACATAAATCATCAAACAAATCATGAAAAATCCGGCAATTTGCGTAAAACGGTCCATCGCTTTTCCTGCTTCTTTCACTACAAAAATCAGGACGGCGATGACTGCGCTTATTGCAGCCCCCGCTGTTGGGGATATTCCCGTCATTGCATTAAGACCTAATCCGGCTCCTGCTATATTTCCAATATTAAATGCCAGCCCGCCCATAACGATCAGTGCTGCCAGTACATAACCCAGCCCAGGAAGGACCATGTTTGCAATTTCCTGACCCCGTTTTTCGGATACAGCAATAATGCGCCATACATTTGTTTGGGCAAATATATCAAGAATGACCGAAATAAGAATAACGAAACCGAAACTTGCCGCAAGACTTTGGGTATAAACGGTTGTTTGCATTAAAAAACCAGGTCCTATTGCCGATGTTGCCATTAGGAATGCGGCACCTAACAATAAAGTGCGGTTTGTTTTTGGCTTAGTCGGGTTCTTTTTCTGTGCTGTTGTATTTTTGATTGGCTCCAATGGAATCTGCCTCCTGATTGTTTATTTTTTTTCAAGTAAAGGACTTTACTGTTATTTCAGATAATTGCAAAGATTCCTTAACAAGCCGAGCAAAGGATAAAGCATGTGCCCCGTCCCCGTGAATACAAATGGTATCCGCTTTTAAAGCCACATCTGAGCCTTGCTGAGACAGCACCTTTCCCTCCTTCACCATGCGAATGACTTGGGCAGCGGCATCATCATCGTTTTCGATCAATGCGTCCTTTTCCAATCGGGAAGTCAATGAACCATCATGTTGGTAGGTACGGTCGGCAAAAACTTCACTCCCGGTTTGCAATCCGATGGCCTGTCCGGCACGTATTAATTCACTGCCCGACAAACCAAATAAGATAAGGTCAGGATTCACTTTATAGACCGCTTCGGCAATGGCCCTGGATAACTCTTTATTCTTTGCGGCCATATTGTATAAAGCCCCATGCGGTTTCACATGCTGCATACTTCCGCCTTCGGATTGCAGAAAGCCATTCAATGCACCAATTTGATAGACGACAATATCATAAGCCTCCTGTGGAGAAATATTCATATTGCGTCTGCCAAATCCTATTAAATCCTGTAAACCTGGGTGGGCTCCGATCTTGACACCTTTCCCTAACGCAAGCTGGACCGTTTTTCTCATGACTGTCGGATCACCAGCGTGGAATCCACAAGCTATATTGACAGATGTTACATAGTCCAAAATCTCTTGATCATTACCTATCCGGTAGGCGCCAAAACTTTCTCCTAAATCACAATTCAAATCAACCGTGTTCATACTACCCTCTCCTTTATTAACGGAAATTTCAGTAAATAAAAATTATGTAGTTACTCTTTCAATCACTTAAATGCATTAGTTCCGAAATTCGGAATTTTAGTTTCATATTTCGGAATATTCTCATTCTAGCATATTTTAATTATTTCGACAATAGTTTGTAAGATAACCTAACATTATAGTTGGATATAAAAAAAGCCGTTGTTTCCTTTGAAAGGAAGCAACGGCTGATTACACAGCTAAAGTTTGGAGTATATTATGACAATGAATTTTTAAAACGATTAATAGAAAACAATGAAATATCTTCCTTGCTCGTACCGGAGATAATCAAGTCACTCAAAATTTCTCCCATGACACTGCTGAATTTAAAACCATGTCCAGAGAAACCTGCTGCTATGGCAATGTGTGGATAATAAGGATGTTTATCCACTATAAAATGCTCATCAGGGGTCATGGTGTAGATGCAAGTTTTCCCATAGTTCAATTTTTGATCAGCAGGCATATATTTCCCCAAAAACTTCACCAAATCTCCCTCATCTTCATCCAATTCACCAAAACCTTCCATACAGCCATCAGGATTTATATGGGTTCCCCCATCATGTCTCCCTACTTTCATTCCAGAACCATCTATACTAGGAAAGCCATAGTATGTACCAACTGAAGTATCAAAAGAAAAAGCCGGAAAATCATGATGATTATATAATCTTTCATTTGCATGAAACCAGGCAAATGTTTTTCTGATGGGTTGCAGCGGCAGATTTAGATCTAACATCGCCAATATTTTCGGTGCCCACGCCCCAACAGCAACCACTAAAGATTCTGAGTGGAATGTTTGTTCATCCGTGTTAATCGTGACCCCATTGCCATGAACAACTATCTTCTTCACTTCACTGTTTACCCTGACGTCGGCACCTTGAGATATCGCAAGTTGCTGATATGCTCTTAAGCACTCTTCACTTTTCAATACGCCCGAAGTCGATTCATAGCATCCAATGTAGTCTTCCGGCAGTGTTATTCCAGGCCATCTATCATGAATTTCATCTGAATCCAAGATTTTCATAGGTAACCCATATTCGATTGATCCCGCTATCACTTGCTTAATGAAACTGGAATTTTCGCTACCAGCATTCAGGACACCCGTTGGAAGAAATAATTGTTTCCCCGAATTCCCTTCCAATTCACCCCATAGCTCCTGGGATTTAAGTGCCAATGAAATATACTCTTTGCCTTCACCATAAGCATGTCTAATAATTCTTGTTTCCCCGTGATGGCTGCCCTTATTATGAGGAGGAGCAAAGGAATCCAATAGTAATACTTTTTGTCCATTTTTTGATAGATAATAACCTGCAGACATACCCATAGATCCAGCTCCAATTACAATTACATCATAATGCATCTTTCATCCCTCCTCCTTTAAATATGATCCTTCATTTTAAAAAAAGGAAGCCATTTTACTTTATTTAATAAAGTAAAACAGCTTCCACATGCTTTTAGAATTCTATTTCCCCGATTGCCGTTTCAACGAACTTCACTATTTCCCCTTCATGAATTTGCCTATATATCACTTCAATGTCAGGATGGAAAAAACGGTCTTCTTCTACCATCGGGACTTCGCTCCGAACTAAATGATACACCCCCTCCGTAACCGGTGACGGTTTCAAGGGCAAATGAAAGTCCATGGCTTGGGTTGCGGTCATCAGTTCAATGGCTAAAATGTATTCAAGTTTCTTCGAAATCCGATAGGCTTTCTTCGCAGCGAAATAGGCAAAACTTATCACGTCTTCTTGATTTGCGCAGGTAGGGATATTATCTATTGTGGCTGGATGCGAGAGTACCCTGATTTCATTCAATAACCCGGCAACTGTATATTGCGGAATCATGTAGCCACTATTTAAGCCTGGATTAACCACTAAGAAATTAGGTAATTCACTAAGGTGATGGTTTACAAGCCGATCTATTCTGCGTTCTGTTATTTTTGCTAAGTTTGCTAACGCGATGGAAATCGCATCCGTATAAATCCCAACAAATGAACCATCAAAATTTCCAGCCATCATGGCCATTCCATCTTCCTCTTCCGGAAAAATCAGAGGATTGTCACTTACAGAGTTCATTTCATTTTCGATCGAAAAAGCAGCGTCCTTCAATACTCTTTTTATGGCTCCATGGACTTGTGGAATGCATCGTAAGCTAAGTGCATCTTGTAATCTATGTTCCTTGTAAGTTTCAATGATTTGGCTGCCTTCAAGAATCCTTGTAACATTTCTGGCTGTCTTAGCCTGTTCCTCATGTTTTTTCAATGCGTGGGGACGGGGATCAAATGCTTTTATTGTACCTTTTAGCACTTCTAAGGACATAGCCCCCGTAATGTCGGCTGTTTTTGCGGCTTGCATGCTATTGTATAAAGCCAAGACAGCCATCGCAGTAACGGAAGTAGTCCCGCTTGTAAGCGCCAATCCTTCTTTGGCACCCAACGTAACAGGTGCTAATCCAGCTTTCTCTAAAGCTTCCATGCCAGGTATAAGCTCATCTTTATACCATGCCTTCCCCTCACCAATCACCACTAAGGCCATGTGAGCTTCAGGAGAAAGATACCCCACTGACCCATCACCTGGAACATAGGGAAGTATATCATGATTTAACAGTGAAGCGATAAGCTTTAAAACTTGAAAACGGACCCCTGAATACCCTTGGCCTAAATTCACGAGGATCATCAATTGAATGGCCCTTACGACTTCTTTTTCAAGAGTTTCCCCAACAGAAACGGCATGTGAACGAACAATATTCCGTTGAAGGGTTTCGGCGTCCTTTGGAGAAATCACCTCCGTCATATTACTGCCAAAACCTGTCGTTACACCGTAAATCAATCTATTATCATCTAAAAACTTGTCTATTAAGCTTCGTGATTTATCCACCCTTTCACAATATGCCTCGGTGAAAGTAACTTTTGCACCATATCTTGCAACTGCAATTACCTCTTGGATTGAGATGGCATCATCACCTAGTAAAACCTCTTTTATATCCATAGGATGTAAACGATCGGTAGTTGTCATCCTTATACATCTCCTCTCATATGACTCATCAAGAAGGAGAAAAACGTTTTGGTCCTTCTCATTTATTTGCTGGAAGTTAATCTTATGTTATTTTTTCATTTTCTGTAAAGGGAATAGCGGTTCCCTTCGGAGAATTCTCCGCTTCTAGCAAAGGGTCACTTGCTTCATGTAATGATAGATTCTTCGTTTCAGGTGCCCAGGCGATCGATACGATCAGACCGACCAGCAGAATGGCTGCCATTCCTGCCATTGAGGCACTTAATCCAAACGAGCTTAAAGAAACAGGCAGCAGAAATGTTCCAATTGCAGAACCAATCCGACTGATTGCCGTAACCATACCTATTCCCGAGCCACGGATCTCAGTTGGAAAAAGTTCTGCTGGGTATACTAATGTAAGGTTCGATGCTGCTGACATGAAAAAAGTAAAGATCAAGAAGGCTGTCAACATTAAGAATTGAGAACCATTGTGCAAGAAGCTGAGTGAAAACAATGAAACGGTAAGGATCGTGAAAGCCCCGATGGTAAATCCTCTACGAGAAAATTTTGCAAGCAGCCATAGACCCACAATTGCCCCAACAAGCAAGAATAGATTTAACATTGTATCGGCAAAAAAATTCTGTTCAAAACCCATTGTACTAAGTATGGAAGGCAGGAAAGTGTAAATTGCAAAGTACGGAATAACAAGAGTTAATTTGAATATTCCACCAAAAGCCAAACGCTTACGAAGCCTTTTACTGAAAAGTCCACGAAATCCAAGTGCCTTTTGATTTTCTGTGCCAGTCGTCGTTTCTCCCATTTCAACGTTCGATCCAAGGTGTTTTTTTACGATCTGGCGAGCTTCTTCGACACGCCCCATGCTGACAAGCCACCTTGGTGATTCAGGCGTCCCTATTCTTAAGATTAAAACCGCAATAGCCGGAATGGCAGCGCTGACAAGCATCCAACGCCATGAGTCTGAACCAGCCTGTCCCAGGTAATGACCAACAAAGTTTGATGCTACATATCCAAGCGTCCATACTACGTTTATAGACGCGAGGAGAGAGGAGCGATACTTTTTTGGTGAAAACTCGGCGAGTAAAGTCGTACCGACAGCGTAATCTCCTCCAAGTCCAAATCCAATCAGCAACCGTAAAATAAAAAGCTCTTCTGGGCTGCTAACAAAAAATTGTAAAATAGTAGCTACCGTAATAAGTAAAAAGTTTACGAGAAAGATTTTCTGTCTGCCTACACGGTCAGAAAGTCTCCCAAGTATTAAAGATCCCGCAAACAGACCGATTAAAGCAGAACTGCCGATCAGCCCTGTCCACAATGAATTCATATTCATTTGAGGACCGAATACAGTCAGGGCCATCGCAATGATCCCTAGAGAATAGCCATCACAAAAGCTGGAACCGAATGTAAGTCCTGCAATTCGAAAATGAAACCTATTAAATGGGGCATCGTCAATCGTGAATTTTTGTTCGTTCAAAGAATCCCCTCCACTTTTTGATTTATAAGATATATCGATTCAAAAAGAACACTATTCCTGTAAAACTCCAGTAGTGACCCTGAAATTGAATGAATCGATTAAGCTTAATACTATAAAAAGATCAGCAAAGAATATTATGAAATCATACTCTTTTTATAAACTATATCAAATCATTCTACCTTTTAATTTCTATTTAATATATGAAAATATAGTTTAAGATTCGATCAATTGTTTATCATTTGTTTATCATTGAAATAAAGGACTTCACTAAGTATTTTACAGCCTTCCATTACCTCGAATTTTTCCCTAGCTTCCTTTTCTGTGGTAAACTCAAACATTTTTATGCCATTTTTCGAATGGATAGTGATTATCCACATAAAATCCCCTCCACATGGAAGATTCATTTCCACGAATTCCATAAAACACTTTCATTTAATTTCACTGTAAAGCAGTAAAGTGTATATCGCTAAAAATGGGCAGGATGATAAATCATCATCCTACTATTCAGTACCATTCCATTTGTTGAATACTTCTAAAAGCCCATTCCATCCCCTAAATATTCAGCGGATGGAATGGGTAGACATTGATTGAGAAAAGTGATTTTTAAAGGCCCGTCAGGCTTTTGGCATCAGTCTTCACTTTATCATTCACAACTTGAACACCGTTTTTCCATACAGCCTTAACGTGGTTAACCCCAAATAAATATTGCAATTCCTGATAGTTTTCAACATTCCATAAAACGACATCCGCTTGTTTTCCCACTTCAAGCGAACCTACCTTTTCTTGTCTGTTGATTGCACAAGCAGCATTGTATGTTGCCGCCGTAAGCGCTTCAGCAGGGGTCAGCCGCATCGAGATGCAAGCCAGGTTCATGACAAGTGGCATGGAAGTCGTCGGCGAGGATCCGGGATTGCAATCGGTCGAAATGGCAACAGCTACACCTTCATCAACCATTCGGCGTCCTGGGGCCGCATCTTCTCTTAAATACAAAGCTGTGGCTGGAAGCAAGCAGGCAATGGTTCCTGACTTAGCCATGGCCTGAATTCCCTCTTCGGAAGCCTTTAATAAATGCTCAGCTGATATAGCCCCTATTTTGGCAGCTAGTTCCGCTCCCCCGTATGGCTCAATTTCATCAGCATGAATTTTAGGGATCAAGCCGTACTTTTTCCCCGCCTTTAAAATCCGCTCTGATTGTTCAGGGGTAAAAACCCCTTTTTCACAAAACACATCATTGAATTCAGCAAGCTTTTCTTCAGAAACGATTGGAAGCATATCATTAATCAGATGATCGACAAATTCATCCTCACGGCCTTTATAATCCTTTGGAACCGCATGGGCTCCCATAAAAGTAGGTACTAGATCAATCGGATGCTCTTCCTGTAACTTCTTCATCACCCGCAACTGCTTCAATTCGGTTTCCAAATTCATTCCATAACCGCTTTTACCTTCTACAGTAGTCACGCCATGAGATAGAAACGAATCAAGGCGGCGTATGGTTTGTTTCATCAACTCTTCTTCACTTGCTTCCCTTGTCATGCGGGTGGTTGCATGAATGCCCCCACCTGCGTTCATGATGTCCATATATGTTGCACCTTCTAGACGCATTTCGAATTCACGCTCACGGCTTCCGCCATATACTACATGCGTATGGGGATCTACAAGCCCTGGTGTCACCAAATGGCCAGTAGCATCGAAAACTTCAGCTTCATGCAATCTATCAGCATAGAGTTTTTCCAATTCCTTGGTTGTACCGACAGCTTGAATCAACCCAGATTCGATCCATATACTTCCATCCTCTATCAAACCAAGCTCCGACATTGCCTCTTTGGAACGCGGTCCTTTCCTTTCAGAGGTAAGGGTAGCAAGTTGAGCGGCATGTTTTATCCAAATTGGCTTTGTCATTGTTTATCAATTCCTTTATCAAGCATCGGGATATTAATACCTCTTTCACGGGCTGTTTCCTCTGCAAGTTCATATCCTGCATCAACATGTCGCACTACGCCCATCCCAGGGTCCGTTGTCAGCACTCGCTCAATCCTGGCTGCTGCTTCTTCGGTGCCGTCAGCCAAAATGACCACGCCAGCATGCATGGAATATCCCATTCCTACGCCACCGCCATGATGTACGGATACCCAAGTTGCGCCGCCCACTGCATTCACCATTGCATTTAAGATCGGCCAGTCAGCCACTACATCCGATCCATCCTTCATGGCTTCCGTTTCACGATTTGGCGAAGCGACAGAGCCTGAATCCAAATGGTCACGTCCAATTACTATCGGTGCTTTCAATTCACCGCTGGCAACCATATCATTAAGGATTTTACCAAAACGTGCGCGCTCCCCATAACCAAGCCAGCAAATGCGGGAAGGCAGACCTTGGAACTGAATTTTTTCTTGAGCCATTCTAATCCAGTTACATAAATGTTCATTATCCGCGAATTCGCGTAAAATGGCTTGGTCTGTTTTATAAATATCTTCAGGATCACCAGATAAAGCAACCCAGCGGAATGGACCTTTTCCTTCACAAAATTGTGGACGGATATACGCTGGAACGAAGCCAGGGAAGTCAAAAGCATTCTCTACGCCTTCATCTTTCGCAACTTGACGGATGTTATTGCCATAATCGAACGTCACGGCTCCTTTTTCCATCATTTCAAGCATCGCGCTAACATGTTTGGCCATTGAAGCTTTAGAGAGTTTAATATACTCTTCTGGATTCGCATTTCGTAATTCTGCCGCCTCCGCCATTGACAAACCTGAAGGTGTATATCCATTTAGCGGATCATGGGCGGAAGTCTGATCGGTCAAGACATCCGGAATGAAGTTCCTTGCAATCATTTCTGGAAGAATATCTGAAGCGTTCCCAATCAAACCAATCGATAATGCTTTTCCTGCAAGTTTAGCTTCTTTGGCTAAACGAATAGCTTCATCCAAAGAATCCGTTTTCACATCGGTATAACGAGTCTCGATCCTCCGGTCAATTCTTGTCTCATCAACATCGATTCCGATACAGACTCCACCGTTCATGGTAACTGCCAGTGGCTGTGCCCCACCCATGCCGCCTAAACCTGCCGTAAGAGTGATTGTACCTTTTAACGAATTATTGAAATGCTGTTTTGCAAGCTCGGCAAATGTCTCGTATGTACCCTGTACGATTCCTTGAGAGCCAATATATATCCAGCTGCCAGCCGTCATTTGCCCATACATCATCAAGCCCTTTTTATCAAGTTCATGGAATGTTTCCCAGTTCGCATACGCCGGGACGATATTTGAATTGGCAATCAGGACACGGGGTGCATCGGTATGCGTTTTAAAAATTGCCACCGGTTTCCCTGATTGGACCAGTAAAGTTTCATCATTTTCAAGCTCTTTTAGTGATTTGACGATTGCATCAAAGCATTCCCAGTTACGTGCTGCTTTCCCAATCCCTCCGTATACAACCAAATCTTCAGGACGTTCAGCGACTTCAGGATCCAAATTATTCATCAGCATTCTAAGCACTGCCTCTTGTTGCCAGCCTTTCGTATGCAAATCAGTACCTCTATAACGTATAACCTTGTTTGTAATCGTATTCATTTTCACTTTCCCCCTTGGTTTGTTATATTTTCATTCTATAAGAAAAATTCAGAATAATTCATTATAATTTAATGATAATTTTATAATTTATTTACACTTTTTGCAGTTTTCCTTATTTTTTTATGAATAATTTCATGAATTACATTGTTATGAAATAAATAAAAAAAGGACGATTCATTTATTGAATCGTCCTTTTTTATAAACCAGACCGAAATGCTGATGGTGTACAAGCTTCAAGCAATTTGAATTTTGCATTGAAATAAGTTTGATGTGAATAGCCGGCCAATTGTGAGATTTCCTCCAATGATAAATCCGTTTCCTTTAATAAACGTTTAGCTTCCCTAATTCGAACTTGATGCAGCGTATTTCGAAAAGACTCGCCGGATTCAGCCGCAAAACGACGGCTGAGCGTGCTTTTATTGATACGCAGAGTCTCTGCACAGCTCGCTAGATTCCACTGGGCGTCCCAATAGTTGGACTCGATCAGCTCTCTTGCCTTTTCACTAATTGTGCGTGCCCCTTCCTGTAATTGTCCATGATCCTGCAGAAGCATATGGGTCGTGAACGCATGCAGCTCTTTTACTATTTGATGAATGACGGGTTTATGTACAATTTGCTGAAATACATCATAGTATATTGCTTCTATAGAGGCAGTTTGCAAGTTGTATGATTTCATATGCCTACGAATCTGCGCGAGGACGCTTGTAAGGCGGATACGAACGATTTCCGGGTCGGGGTATGGTCGTTCAAAGGTAAGAAATTCACGTTCAATCCAGTTCCTGATGGCTTTCGCATCCCGTCGTTCGAGCATTTCTATCCAAAGTCTTTGTTCAAGAGGCGTGAGGAATGGATCCATCTCTTGGGGCGAAGTTTGCTGACTTTCGGCTAAAATGATATCATATCCATCGAAAAAGATTTGCCTCGTAAATTCACGTGTTTGCTGATACATCCTTTTTAAAGACTCATCTGAAGATGCCGCTTTTATAATGATGGCAAGGGGCTCTTCCATTCTTTCTTTCCAGTGGGCAAGAAACGCTTGGTACTCTTCCTTATAAACTTCAACTTCCTTTGTTTCCTGGACACATAAAATAAAATCCGATAAAGCGAAGATTTGATTCTTCCCAGTAAAAGAATAGCGTTGCAGTTCATCATAAACTAAAGGAAGGGTCTTGTTATCTGGTGTCAAAAAAGCGACCATGGTTATTCGACTTTCATGCCTCCGGTCCGTCAAGAAGAAATCAGGATACCCAATATCCAGAGCATTCCCATCATCCAGGGTGTTTGACGAGAGAAGATTTGGACCATTTCTTAATTGAAAACGCAATTGTTGGATATGTTTTACCAAATCCGCCGAAGAAAAAGGACGGAATAATACATCTTCAGCACGGAAACGTAAGGCTCGATAAGCCGTTTGAAAAATTCGCTCAGATGAAATGCCTAACCATCGAATTCCCCTTCGCTTTAACGAAACACCCATCGCCTCACTTTCATCCGTCCAAATATCCATATCCAAAATAACGAATTCCGGTTGCTGATTGCGGATGCCCTTTTCAAATTCTTCAATCGTTTTCCATAGGATCAGTCTAACTCCCGTTAGGTGGGACTCGACTATCCAACGAATTCCTTGAGCCTCAATCTCATCTTTTGCCACCAAATGAATTTCCACATCATCACCTCATTTCCGCTGATCGTCCTGTAATGAAAATAAATATATGAAGGCACAACTTGAAGAGAAAAGGAATGCCCGGTCTTTTCGAATGCGCTTGCATCTCATCTCCATTCTAATCCCGCCGAAAACAACAAACAAGTCTTATTGGGCAGAACCTGCGATTAAGATTAAATTTTTGATATGCTCAACCGTTATTTTTATCTACTCGCAAAGTAGCCATATGAAAATATAA
Organism: Peribacillus sp. Aquil_B1; assembly: GCF_022603275.1. Lineage (NCBI taxonomy): Bacteria > Bacillati > Bacillota > Bacilli > Caryophanales > Bacillaceae > Peribacillus > Peribacillus sp. Aquil_B1. Next base: position 2,405,387 of record NZ_JAKXEE010000001.1, read on the forward strand.
AAAGAAACATCATAGGAACTTTGTGATTTCCAATGATGTTTCTTTTTTAGTCACTTTTCATCTTCAATACATTCAGAACCTTTATAATCGATTAATATTGACTTCAACTTCTTTTACGATGTTTTCCGCTGAAGCATCTGTCAATTTTAATGATAATAGAGTGATGACTCCTATTACAAGTAAACCAGATAAAATAAACATACCTTGAGTAAATGCAACAGTTCCGAGAATCATCGGTCCTACAAAACCGCCTAAAGCCGCAAATGAATTGACAATGGCTATTCCAACTGGTGCAGTGGACTCAGTGAAGAAAAAAGTCATATAGGCAAAGAAACATCCACTGAACCCGTATAACCCGAAAGAGGTAATCGTTAACATCAGCACCATCGTAAAAACACTATCTGAAAAGCCGCACCCGATAAATCCGACAACTGATATCATGAGGCAAACGAGCAAGTGTGATTTATGTGCATTGGTCCGATCTGAATTCCAGCCCACAAACATAATGGCAGGTATGCCTACTAACGATGGAATCATCGCTAACCAGCCTATTTCTAAATTGGTTGTTGCATTTTCCGATAAAGATTTAATGATGGTTGGCATCCAGAATGACAATCCATAGATAGATGTGTACCCCGTGAAATAAAATAGGGCCAGCTTCCAAATTTTTGCATCTTTCAACATAGCAAGCTTTGTGACTTTATTTATTTTCGAGCTAACTTTTCTTTCCGCACTTAATTCCCCTTCCAACCAATCACTTTCTTCCTTAGATAACCATTTAGCGTTAGTCGGTCTATTAGTTAAATAGAAAACAACCACAACACCGATAATAATGGCCGGAATGCCTTCAAGGATGAACATCCATCTCCAGCCGGCCATACCGAACCAGGAAATATTGTCAAGAATCCATGTCGAAACAGGTGCACCAATCAATCCGCCAATCGGTAAGGCTAAAAGCAGGGCCGCTGTTGCCCGTCCCCTCTCGCGGGCCCTGAACCAATAAGTTAAATACAAAATTATACCGGGAAAAAACCCAGCTTCGGCAACACCTAATAAAAAACGGAGAATATATAAATGCATCGTTGTTTGCGCAAAACCTGTTAATATTACCACGAGTCCCCACGAAATCATTATGCGGGCAATCCATATCCTAGCTCCCACTTTATGCATGATCATGTTGCTAGGAACTTCAAAGAAGAAATAGCCTATAAAAAAAATGCCGGAAAGCAATCCAAAAACTTCAGCGGATAAGGCTAATTCTGCATTCATTTGTAAAGCAGCATAGCCTAAATTGACCCTGTCCAAGTAAGCAATGATATAAAGGAGCAAGATAAATGGAAGAATGCGTTTCATCGTTTTACTGATCGTTCTTTTCTCTATCACACCACTGGAATGATTCATGATTATTTCCTCCTTTTTCATGCTACTATTTCCCAAAAAATAATCCACTTTTCCTACTTCCCGATACTATGGTTCATTCCTAGGTCTTTAAGTTAATCCCACTCCCCCCTCCATTTACATATACTGCATCCTTTTCACCTAATTCTTCTACTTGAAAAACCTCCTAATTTAAACTGAACTAACCTTCCCCATACTTGATCCTAAAAATTTGTAAACGCTTTCTAAAAATGCAAAATGCAATTAAGAAAGCGTTGTGATTATTGATGATCTACGTTAGATTGAATAGATCACCTATCATTTAACTAGACTGTAGTCTGATATTAAACCATACAGGAATATTCTGTCAATTATCATTTGGGGGTTTTTTTATGATTGAGCCTAGAAAGAAACAGCTTAGGGGAGAAAAGACTCGTGAAAAAATATTAAAAACATCTTTAAAGCTATTTAGCGAAAAAGGTTATGATAAAGTTACCGTTGACGAAATCGTGAAAAAAAGCGGCACATCAAAAGGGTCATTTTACCAACACTTTTCAGCGAAATCGGATATTTTTTTAGTGAGATTCATAGAAGTCGATGATTACTATCGTGAAGTCTTCCGTTCGTTCCCTGTCGATATGGACGCTACTGAGAAATTATTCATTTTCATACGCAAATTGATGCGGTTTCTGGAAGAAGAAATGGGCAAAGATTTAATGAAAGTGATTTACAGTTCCGCTTTAGATTCAAAAGAACATACTTACTTTTTAAATTCAAATCGCTCACTCTTCCTAATTATTCGTTCATTAATTGAAGAGGCGAAAGAACAAAACGACATTGGCACTGACCAATCAGTTAACGACATTTCACAACTTATCACCCAAAGCCTGATGGGAATCATCTATCATTGGGGATTAAACAACTCAGAACAAAGCTTGGAATCACTATCCATACCGCTAACCAAAACAATCATTAACGGGCTGAAAACTAAGAACTAATACATAAATCAAAAGATTCATTTTCATAAATCTGACATTTTTCAATATAAACCCCAATCTCACTGAATGGTCAGGGGTAACTCCATTAACCTATAAAGTTCATACTTTATCATTATTTTCAAATGAGTGTCAGACATATTAAACGAGGAGTCGAAAGCCAGATATCATGAAACGATTTTTATTCATCATCCTATATGCACTATTATTTGGATTATCGCTGCAGGCTTTTAATTTCAAGCTTGACCACCCTATTGCCAAAGATATCAGCCGGCTGATGCCTGTTAAAATGAAAACGATTAAAGCGGAAGATAGTGAAGAAGAAATCAAAAAGGTCGTTTTGGATGCCGAAAAAAACGATGATCCCATTTCCATTGCCGGAATGCAGCATAGCCAAGGAGGGCAGACATTATATCCAAATGGGATCCTGCTCGATATGAAGCACTATGATAAAATACTTGAATTGGATGTAAAAGAAAAACGCATTACGGTCCAAAGCGGAGCAACCTGGGCTGCTCTCCAAGAATATATCAACCCATATGGACTTGCTCTGAAGGTCAGTCAATCTCAAAACATTTTTACCATCGGCGGTTCTTTGAGCGTTAATGTCCATGGCCGCGATATCCGTCATCATGCCTTGATAGAAACCGTGGAATCTTTTAGATTGCTTAACGCAAAAGGACAAATCCTAACAGTGAGCCGCCAAGAAAATTCGGAGCTCTTCCATTCGGTTATTGGCGGATATGGTTTGTTTGGCGTAATACTCGATGTAACACTCCACCTTACCGATGACGAACTTTATAACATTAAAACTAAATCACTCCATTATGATGAATATACTTCGTACTTTAAAAGAGAAGTTCTCCAAAACGATGATGTTAAAATGCATCTTGCAAGAATATCGGTTGCTCCTGGCTCCTATTTGGATGAAATGTATGTAACGGATTATTATAAGGCAAATGACCAAACACAGCTAGCTGACTATAATACTCTCAAACGGGAAACGATCATTGCCGTGCCTAAATTCTTTCTTGGCCTCTCACGTTTTAATGACTGGGGTAAAAAAAGGTTTTGGGAAACTCAAAAAACCTACACGGCCAATATTGATGGCAACTTGGTTTCGAGGAATAATGTGATGCGGTCGGACTCAGCCTTTATGGATTACAGCAATCCGACCAAAACTGAAGTGCTGCAAGAATACTTCATTCCGATTGATCAATTTGCTGATTATATCGATGATTTAAGAAATACCTTATCTGATGAGAAAGATTTTAATTTATTAAATATTACAATTCGTTATGTGGAACATAATGATGAATCACTCATGTCCTATGCCAAGGATGATATGTTCGCTCTTGTGATGCTCATCAATCAAGGGACAGATAACGATAGTAAGGAAAATACGGGAAGGGTCATCCGTAATATGATAGATGTGACGCTTGACCATAACGGCAGCTACTATTTGCCCTATTATGGGTATCCAACCAAGACACAATTATTTGAAGCGTATCCGCACACTGAGGAATTCTTTCGATTAAAGAAGAAGTACGATCCTGATAATCGCTTTTTGAATCTTTTCTATGAGGAGTACCATCCATGAATTATAAACGGTTTGTTTTTTACCAAGGCACTGTTGGAATGGCTGCGAGCATGATTTTCCCTTTTTATATTTTGCTAATCAAAAATGTAGGCACCAGTTATTCGCAATTCGGGTGGGCATACGGAATATTCTCACTTACTGCAGCACTTAGCTATCCTTTAATCGGAAAATTCACTGACAAATCCGGTGACAAAGCATTTCTCCTTATCTATTCATGGGGGATGGCACTAATCCTTCTTGCCTTTCCCCTCGCCTATGAAATTTGGCATGTCTATCTCCTGCAAATCATTATGGGGGTACTTGGGGCAATACAAAAAAACACTGAAAAAACGGTACTTGCAAGATATGTTACGAAGAAAACAGCTGGTGAGGAAATTGGAAACTACCATGTTTGGACATCCATCGGTGCTGCAGCTGCGGTGATTGCAACCGGATATTTAGTCGACTTTTTAACAATCGGCAGCATCTTTTACATTGCCTCCTTAATGTTTGCCTGGAGTGGATTCATTATAATGAAGATGGAAAAAATCACACCACTGCCGTTGGGTGAATGAATGTAAAAACACGCCATCCTTCTTTTGCAAAGACAGGTAACAGCAAAGCAACAGGCTCTCTTAACTAAAAGATTGCCTATTGCTTTGTTTTTTTATAGTTTGGCCAGCCTTTGTGAATTCTCCTGCTTTTATGGAAAAAGACTTGGAAAATGATTTTAATATAGGAATATCTTAAAAATATATTAAGGGGTTAAAGCCCTAGTGAATATGGTGACACTCTCTTTGATAAAATCATCCAGTGATATGCTTGAAAAATCAGCACTGGATTGTATATCGTTCATATAAGCACCAAAATGCATCATCATAAATGATACGGCTTGCAATTCCGGATTTGCCGCAATAACTTTTCCTTTCTCTGACATAACCCTTAAATAGTCGGATAAGATCTTCATTAATTGTTGAGGATGCTTTTGCATTTTTTCGTGTAAACCTGGCAAATTAACTTGCTCTTTCATTCCAATTTGGATCAGTTTTCGGTTATGATTCATGATTTCATGATACTTTCGACTGATCAGAAGCAAGTCTTGAGACAAATCAAAAACGAGTTTCCCCTCAAAAAGGCTTCTCATCTCTTCGGCATAATGAAATCGGTCAAATGCGGTTTCAAGAAGATTTTGTTTGCTGCCGAAATGGCGAAATAGCGTCTTTTCGCTTAAACCTGCCGCATCAGCTATTTCCTGCGTGGATACACCATTGTATCCTCTTTCTGCCATAAGTTCTATAGCAGCGATCATAATTTTATCAGAAGTGTCTTGTTTTCTATTACCATTCATTTATATAACCTCTATCATTAATCATATGTCAGTATTGACTGTCACAAATATATAATATGGCATTTTCGTTGTCAAGATATCCCCAAAGAAAAAAGAGCCATTGGGAATTGGCTCTCTGTAGACTAATTAGCAACTCACTCATTTATAAAATTTTATACGATCTTCTAGTGGTTTGAATTCTTTATCACCTGGTTGAGCTGTTGGATTTCCAAATGGCATTTGTGCAATCAATTTCCAATTAATTGGAACATCCCATTCTTTTTTCACTTCATCATCAATTAGAGGATTATAATGCTGTAAAGTTGCTCCCAATCCTTCTGCTTCAAGTGCAGTCCAAACAACTAATTGATGCATCCCTGATGTTTGTTGTGACCAGATAGGGAAATTGTCGGCATACGTTGCAAATTGTTCTTGAAGTGATTTTACAACAGATTCATCTTCAAAGAATAATATTGACCCATATCCCGCTTTGAAGGAATCCATTTTTTGTTGAGTGCCAGAGAAATCTCCCTCACCAACCGCTTCCCTTAAAGCCTGCGTCGTAATATCCCATAATTTATCATGTGCCGATCCAGTTAAAACAACAAGGCGGGAAGATTGGGAATTAAAAGCCGATGGTGTGTGTTTTACCGCAAATTCAACTATTTCTTTAATTTTCTCATCTGATACTCCGACCTCTTTATTGATTCCATAAAATGAACGTCTCTCTTTAATGGCCGTGTAAAAATCTTTTGTCATAAGTCATTCCTCCAGAGCATTTTTTCTATTTCAAATGATTATTTCATTTTTTATTTTCTACCTGTTTTAGTATGGGCAACAACCAATATATCATTCGCATTTATTCTTTAATGAATTCTTTGGTGCTTCTTACTGTATCAATGGGACGGACCAACTTTTCGATTTGCTCCCTTTTTGGTTCCAAGAACGGTGGTAAAGATAACTTTTCCCCAAGCGTTTCATACGGTTCATCCCCCATAAATCCAGGACCATCCGTGGCAAACTCGAATAAAATTTGCGGCGCCACTCGTACGTAAAGCGACTCAAAAAAGTGACGATCAACATACCCGGACGTATGAAATTGGAAGCTTTCCATTCGTTTGATCCATTCTTCCAGAACGGAACGGTCTTCAACACGGAAGGCTGTATGGTGAACAGTCCCAAATCCCTGCCGTGCCTGAGGAAGGATCGAATTATGCTCGACGATCACTTGTGCACCATTACCACCTTCTCCTACTTCAAATAGGTGAAATGATCCTTCCTTGGCTATTTCTTTGAATAACAGGACTTTTTCCATCATTTCTTTAAAGTAATCGAAGTTGGCGATGCGAATGAAAATTGGTCCTAACCCTGTTATAGCGTATTCCAGAGGAACCGGTCCTTTTTGCCAAGGGATCCCAGCTGCAACCCCTGTATTATTTTCATCTGAGATCAATTGATATTGCTGATCATCAAAATCCACAAATGAAATGATCTTTTTGCCAAATTGTTCTTGGATTCCTGTATTCCTTACTTCTAAACGGTCGAAGCGCTTAACCCAATACTCCAATGCCGCATCATTCGGTACACGGAAGGACGTTTTAGAGATCTCATTAGTCCCATGCACTCCTTTAGGAATTCCAGGAAAATCGAAGAAAGTCATGTCAGTACCCGCACCGCCAACATCGTCGGCAAAAAACAGGTGATACGTTTGGATATCATCTTGGTTAACCGTTTTCTTGACTAAACGCATGCCTAATATATTTGTGAAAAATTCATAATTTTTTTCAGCACTGCTTGTTATGGCCGTTACGTGGTGTATACCTTTTAATCCATTCATCAATTATTCCTCCCATTAAAACAATTCAATTTTTGGATGTTAGCTTTTTCATTACCCCCTATATTTTTCCTTCATAAAGAATGACTATTCATTAAAGGGGTATTATAAGAATTTACATGTTTTTATCTTGAATTAATATATCTTAACTTAAAGATAATTTATCACGAATGCCATTCCCTGTCAACAACAATATCTCAAATCAATATATCTCAAATTCAAAATATTTTCTAGAAAAACTCTGTCAATTCTCATTTTAGTTCTAAATATCTTTTAAAAAAATTATGGAAACAGAATATCCATTCAAAAGGAAATGCCATTCTGAATTTGGGTTATGTATCAATAGTTATAAGTCGCGGCAAAGACGATCGATCACTTGAATTGAATCAGGATTTTAATACGAAAGCCCCCCAGGTAAAGACAAAACCTTTACGTGAGGGCTATTTCATTTTGGTTCCTTATTTTACATGACGCAATTCCCCTTGTTTTCCGGATGAAGAGTTAGCACCATCTTTTTCTTTTGACTTCTTTGAAGAAAGATAAACCCCTGCGAAAATAATCAGCAGGCCAATAATTACATGAGGATTAATCGCTTCTCCAAGCAGGACATAGCCCCAAACCATAGCGCTTGCAGGTATAAGGTATGTAACCGATGCGGCTAACTCTGGGCTGCCATTTTTATTGATGTAGAAATAGATCAGCTGGCCGAGCCCAGAGCCAAAGCATCCAAGACCGATTATGGAGAAAATCGTTAGCGGGTCCATCAACATCACTGGCTTAATCGGCGCTGTTAGTAGCATCCCGATCAAACCGATAAAGGCACCCGTGAGCAGAGTAAACGTAGTAATGACCAATATGCTGGTACTGGAAAGAAATCTTTTCGTATATTGGCCGGCAAAACCATAACAGATGGATGCAAGCAGCATTGTCCCTATCCCGATGAATTCCTTGCCGAAAAGCTGACCGACTTGAAAATCCATCAATACTAGAATTCCGAAAAAACCGATAAGAATGCCCATCCATTGTCGGGCGGTTAAAACATAGGAAAAAATGATAAATCCGATGATTCCCGTCCAGATCGGAGTGGTGGCATTAAGAATCGATGCCGTGCTGCTGTTAATCTCTGTTTCACTTAAAGCTATTAATCCCCATGCTAATCCGCAATTGAAGATTCCGACAACTGCCAGTGCTTTCCATGGTAATTTCCAGTTAATTCCACTGCGCTTCCACCATAAAATGGGAAGCAGAACAGCAGCACCCGCCAAACAGCGGAGAAACACAATCCCCCAAATGCCCGCTGGCGGGAGCAGCCACTTCATGAAAACAAACGATAAACCCCATATCAAACTAAGACCGATTAAAGCCCCGTATAATCGAAGCATGATGTTCCCCCTCCCTACTTTCTTATTATGACAAACATTGTTATTGATTTCCTATATATAAGATGAACTTAAAAATTTTTCTGACGCATTTGGTAATAGAATAAACAAAACCTTATAAAGGCAGGATAAAACAAATCAAATGAATGATTTGGTTAAGCCATGTCTTCAACTGATGCTTTCTACTTATTTCAAAAGAATAAGTTGAAGGTCATACAATCAGTGCAATTGCCAAAACGATTAAACGAACTGTACCAAACATACGCATCTATCATAAAAAATGTACCATTTCTGCATATTTACAGATTTCAACTTAATCTGTTCGTACTTTTTTGACAAGTTCACGGACATCCTTGGCGATTTCCTTTATTGGTTTTTCTTCGGCACGATTAATCACGGGAACAAACAAGCACCCCCCTAGATGAGGGATGCTTTGTTTGTTCCATTTTAAGAATTGTTTAATAGGCAGCCAGGTCCCGCAGTGCCTTTTCCACTTTTTCTGGATTCACCATGAATGATTTCTCTAATGATGGTGAATATGGCATTGCAGGAACATCCGGGCCAGCGAGTCTCATGATTGGGGCATCGAGATCGAAGAGGCAGTTTTCTGCAATGATCGCCGATACTTCACTAATGATGCTTCCTTCCTTATTATCTTCAGTAATCAATAGGACTTTTCCTGTTTTAGATGCAGCTTCCATAATGGCTTCTTGATCTAATGGATAAACGGTTCGTAAATCAAGTATATGAACGGATATGCCATCACTGGCCAGCTTTTCAGCTGCCTGAAGCGCAAAATGAACACAAAGTCCGTAAGTAATCACTGTAACGTCCTCGCCTTCACGTTTTACATCCGCTTTACCAATGGGTAAAACATAATCATCATTCGGCACTTCTTCTTTAATTAGGCGATAGGCTCGTTTATGTTCAAAGAAGAGGACCGGGTCATCATCACGAATGGCTGCTTTCAATAGCCCTTTCACGTCATAGGGTGTAGAGGGCATGACAATTTTAAGTCCCGGTTGATTGGCAAAAATGGCTTCAACGGATTGCGAATGGTATAACGCCCCATGTACGCCCCCACCGTATGGAGCTCTGATGACGATAGGGCAATGCCAGTCATTATTGGAGCGATAACGGATTTTTGCAGCTTCTGAAATGATTTGGTTGATTGCAGGCATGATAAAATCAGCGAATTGCATTTCCGCAATCGGCCTCATTCCATACATGGCCGCGCCGATGCCGACTCCTGCGATTGCGGATTCTGCAAGCGGGGTATCAATGACACGCTGTTTCCCGAATTGTTCGTATAATCCTGAAGTCGCTTTAAAAACGCCGCCTTTTATCCCTACGTCCTCACCTAAAACAAATACACGCGAATCACGTTCCATTTCTTCCCGTATCGCCATTATCACCGCATCTATATAAGATATCACTGCCATTTTCTTTCCTCCTTACCTTTCTGCGTAAACGTATTTTGAAAGCGTATCTTCATTCGCAAATGGAGCATTTTCTGCATAATCCGTCGCTTCGTTCACAACTTCCATTATTTCCTCGTTCATTTTTTTCTCCATTTGATCATCCATGATTCCCACTGCTTTTAAATAGGCACCAAAAGTAATGATCGAATCATTTTTTTTTGCCTCCGATACTTCATCAGGCGACCTGTATTGACTATCATCATCATCGCTTGAGTGTGGTGTAAGCCTGTATGAAACCGTTTCGATTAAGCTTGGGCCTTCACCACGCCTTCCTCTCTCAGCCGCTTCTTTCACCACACGGTATACTTCGATTGGATCATTTCCATCAACCGTCACCCCTGGCATGCCGTAACCAATGGCGCGGTCCGAAACTTTCTTGCAAGCCAATTGCTTTTCTATCGGGATCGAAATGGCATACTGATTATTCTCGCACATCAAGATGACCGGAAGTTTATGTACACCTGCAAAATTCGCTCCTTCATGGAAATCACCTTGGTTTGATGAACCCTCTCCGAATGTAACGAATGAAACAATATCTTTTCCTTCCATTTTTGCTGCGAGCGCAATCCCCACTGCATGTGGCACCTGAGTGGTAACTGGCGAAGATCCCGTCACGATCCGATTCTTTTTTTGCCCAAAATGCCCAGGCATTTGACGCCCGCCTGAATTTGGATCTTCCGCTTTGGCAAAACTGGATAACATCAGATCCCTGGCGGTCATCCCAAACGCAAGCACCACTCCTAGATCCCGATAATAAGGAAGGACATAATCCTTTTCACGATTCAATGCAAACGCTGCACCTACTTGCGCGGCTTCTTGCCCTTGACAAGAAACCACGAATGGGATTTTTCCAGATCTGTTCAACAGCCACATCCGTTCATCCATCCGTCTTGCCAACAACATTATTCTAAACATCTCAAGCACCTGCTCATCACTCAGACCTGCCTGTAGATGACGATTTTCAACCATATGTCATCACCCCTCCTAATAATTAATACTTTTCTCTGTTAAGACCAGATTATTGCCCACATGCTGGCACGTAAATAAAAATGGGCTCTTTATTTACTAATCTCTCTTTTTAATTGTTTGTCTCGCAAACTTAAATTCTGTTATGTATCTAAGGAAGAAAAAACTCTATTATGTCATACATGCTTGCCATTTAAGATCCGTACATCCTCAAAAGCGTTATCATCTAGTATTATTACCTGGTACTAACTGAATGCAATATTATCCTAACACTTTTCCTCTCACATTTTCAAGTTAATTTCACTTTGTCTGGGTTGTTTTCACGCGAAAGCTTTCCTGACTTGAAAACTACATATATGCACCAAAGACTAAACACTGAGGTGTTGAAGTTATTTTTTTGTTGACTAAGCGGATATATAGCTGTAAATTAAAATGATTCATAAAATTAAATGTTCGTAATGGAACAGTTCAAAACAGAAAGAATGGTGAAGCTGGGTGGAGAATGAAAAGCAACTAATGCGTTCCGTACAACTATTGCGTTCATTTTGGAACGTGCAGAAAAATATAATGAGGTTTGTTCAAAAGACTGCCGCAGAAAATGGATTAACAGTTCCTCAATATTCCATTTTGATGACTATTACCCTTTACAAAGAGACCACTCAAAAAAATGTCGGAGAGAAAACATTTCTTCCAAAAAGCACCTTGAGCCAAGCAGTCGATGGACTCGTTCGCGCAGGCATGCTCCATCGTGAGCATGTGGAGGGCAATCGGCGTGAGATTCAGTTGTCAATAACAGATCAGGGGAGAGATTTATTAAAAACGATTCATTTTCACGAAGGAAGCATTCACCAAGTCTTTCAAGCGGCCATCGAAATGCTTACTGAAGAACAGTTTGAAGAGTTGCTAGAAAGGCATCTTCAAATTACAAACTTTTTAGATGCACAAGCTACCGAACAGGGAGAGTGTACAAAATGATAAAAATACTGAAAAATTTATCCGTTTATAAGTGGATTATTTCAGCAGTTATCGGTCTAGTTTTTATTCAGTCCATGTCCGACCTGTTTCTGCCTACACTAATGGCCGATATTATTGACAAAGGCGTCGTTCGAGGAGACACTCCTTATATTTGGAAAATCGGTGGTTTGATGCTGTTGGTTTCCGCACTTGGAGCTTTTGCATCCATAATCGCAAGCTACTATTCGTCCAAAGCGGCAATGGGTATGGGACGCGATCTCCGCCTGAGAGTCTTTAATCATGTTGAAAAATTTTCGTTACAAGAATTTGATGAAGTCGGTACGGCCTCATTGATTACACGGACGACCAATGATATAACACAAGTCCAGCAAGTGGTTATCATGATGCTTCGTATGGTTATCAGTGCGCCTATCATGTTAATCGGCGGAGTGATCATGGCTGTATCCATGGATGCAAAATTATCCCTTGTCATTGTTGTGACAATGCCTTTATTGATTGGGTCGATCTTACTTATTCTATATAAAGGTGTGCCTCTCTTTCAAACGGTGCAAAAACGATTAGACCGGTTGAACCTTGTATTACGAGAAAATTTAACTGGTATTCGCGTCATTCGTGCCTTCAATCGTGAAACACAAGAGAAAGAACGACTTAAGAAAGCGAATAAAGAATTGACTGATGTCTCGATCAAAGTCAATAAAATCATGGCCTTCATGATGCCTGTAATGATGCTTGTAATGAATTTGACGGTTGTTGGTATCATTTGGTTTGGTGGAGTTCGTATTGATAACGGCGGTATGCAAATCGGGGACTTAATGGCATTTATCCAATATGTTATGCAAATTATGTTCGCTCTCGTTATGGCATCCATGATGTTCGTTATGGTTCCACGAGCGGCCGTGTCGGCAACAAGGATAAACGAAGTCCTTGACATGAAACCTTCATTCCTAGATGAGGGAACAGAAAAGGCAGATCGTGAACACGGTACACTTGAATTCGAACATGTGACGTTCAGTTACCCGGGAGCAGAAGAACATGCATTATCGGATATTAGTTTTTCTGCAAGTCCTGGTGAAATCACAGCAATAATCGGAGGAACAGGTTCAGGGAAAACGACGCTCGTCAATTTGATCCCTCGCTTCTATGATATTTCAAGTGGAACGATTCGCGTCAATGGTGTTGATATTCGTAAGTCATCACAAGCTGAAGTTCGCTCAAGAATTGGCTTTGTACCACAAAAGGCCTTCCTCTTTACAGGTACAATCGCTGAAAACATTCGCTTTGGAAAACAAACAGCCACACAAGATGAAGTTGAGCATGCGGCCCGGATCGCGCAAGCTGAGGATTTTATCAGCAAAATGAAAGACGGCTATGAGGCAGAAATCGATCAAGGCGGTTCTAACCTATCAGGAGGGCAAAAACAACGGCTTTCGATTGCACGGGCACTCATTCGGAAACCCGATATTTATATATTCGACGATAGTTTTTCTGCACTTGACTTCAAGACGGATGCCAACCTTCGCGCAGCCCTGAAAGATGAAACGAAAAATTCGACGGTATTACTTGTTGCACAGCGTGTCAGTACGGTTGTGGACGCTGACCGAATCATTGTGTTAGACGAAGGCAAAATTGTAGGTATGGGAACACACCAAGAGTTGCTTAGTACAAATGACATTTACCGTGAAATCGCCTTATCACAGCTCACAGAGGAGGAAATTGCATGAGTAATCAAAAAAGACCTCAAGGCGGCGGTCAGGTTGGGCATGGTCCTGGTGGCGGTAACATGATGATGATGGGTCAAAAAGCAAAAGATTTTAAAGGAACACTAAAACGACTATTGACCTATTTAAAACCTCGGCGCAACAAATTGATTGCCGTGTTCTTCGCTGCAATCATGAGTACGATTTTTATGATTGTAGGACCAAAGATCATGGGAAATGCAATTACAGAATTATTCGAAGGAGCTTACGGAAAACTCCAGGGTATACCAGGAGCAGCTATTAACTTTGATAAAATTGGCCAGATCCTTCTACTCCTTGCCGGACTTTATGCTTTAAGCAGCCTTTTCAACTATGTACAGCAATACATTATGTCAAGTGTTGCACAAGACACGGTATATGATCTTCGAGAAGATGTGAACGACAAGCTCGAGAAACTTCCACTCAAATATTTTGAAGGACGTCCAAACGGAGAAACACTTAGCCGAATGACAAATGATATTGATACAATCGGGAGCACCCTTCAGCAAAGCTTAACGCAGTTCATCACATCAATTGTAACGATTTTAGGGATTATCATCATGATGCTTTCGATAAGCCCGTTATTGACATTAATCTCGATAGTCAGCTTACCTTTGTCAATATTTGCAATCCGGCCTATTTTAAAAAGATCACAAAAATATTTTGCAGATCAACAGCGTAAGCTCGGACAATTAAATGGGCACATTGAAGAGATGTATACCGGCCATCAGGTCGTTAAAGCATTCGGACATGAAAAAAAGGCGAGTGACCAATTTACTGAGGTTAATGAAGAACTGTATAAAGCGGGAAGCAAAGCCCAGTTTATATCGGGGATCATCATGCCGATAATGTTCTTTATCGGAAATTTAAGCTATGTCCTCATCAGCGTTGTCGGCGGAATATTGGTAACGCAACGTTCGATTTCAATTGGTGATATTCAAGCATTCATCACATATTCAAAGCAGTTCACCCAGCCAATTACACAAACGGCTAACATCGCTAACATTATTCAGTCGACGGTTGCAGCCGCTGAGCGTGTTTTTGAACTACTTGATGAAGAAGAGGAAATGAAAGAACAAACAACAGCTAATATAAAAAGGGCAAAAGGTGCTGTCTCTTTTGAACATGTGGACTTTGGATATGGGGAAGAAATGTTAATTGAAGATATGAACATCGATGTCTTGCCTGGACAGACGGTCGCAATTGTTGGACCGACTGGTGCTGGAAAAACGACCATGATAAATCTTTTGATGAGATTTTATGAACTCAATGGCGGAAAGATTAATATTGATGGTCTTGATACACGGAATATGTCACGGAATGATCTTCGAATGAATTTTGGTATGGTACTACAAGATACCTGGCTCTTTAATGGTACGATTAAAGAAAATATCGCTTATGGCAAAGATGGAGCAACTGATGAAGAAATTTTTGCAGCTGCTCGAACGGCACATGCCGACCATTTCATTCGGACACTGCCAGATGGTTATGAGACAATCTTAAACGAAGAAGCTTCGAACATCTCGCAAGGCCAAAAGCAGCTTTTGACAATCGCCCGAGCTGTTCTAGCAGATCCATCAATCATGATATTGGATGAAGCGACGTCTAGTGTGGACACTCGGACAGAAGTTTTTATCCAAAAGGCCATGAACCGACTGATGGAAGGACGAACTAGCTTTGTCATTGCCCATCGTCTCTCAACAATTAAAGATGCAGATTTGATTCTTGTTATGGATCAAGGAAAAGTGATAGAGAAGGGAACGCATTCAGACCTTTTAAGGGAGAATGGTTTCTATGCAGAGCTATACAATAGTCAGTTCACTGAAAATGTAGCGGGATAATAAGAAAGAGGCTCAATTTCCAATAGAAATTGAGCCTCTCTTTATAAAATTCTTTTCCAATACCTTTCCAATCATGAATCTGTAATAACTTATAAGCTGTATCAATATCCCCTTTTATTGCCCTTTTTCACAAATTCCCAATCTACCTCAATATTTTTTCTGACCCTTTGAAGAAGAAGAAGCATCATTTCCGTTTCTTCCGAAGAAAATCCCGATAATGCAACCTTGTCGGTATACTCTCCTTCTTTTTTCAAAAAGGGATAGACCTTATCACCTTTATCAGTTGCATATAACTTTTTAATTTTTCTGTTTTCCTCATCATTTTTCTTTTCAATAAAACCTTGAATTTCAAGTTTTTTAATGGCCCGAGCTGCTGTCGTCCGGTCAACCTTAATCATTTCTGCTAACTTTTCCTGAATGATTCCTGGATTTTCACATATTCGAACAAGATACAAATATTGCCCTTTTGTTAGGTCAAATTCTTTAAATTCGATATTACTTATAGAGTCCAATGCCCTTGCTATCATTCCAATTTCACGGAGTATTTCCTTCATTCAAAAAGCCCCTGACTTTATTGTTGTATTTACAACAAAAATTATTTCGTATATACTATAAAAAAGTTATACATATATTATGACTTGTCTTACTGAATAAATCTAGAAAAGGGATGAAGATCATTGGATTCAAAGAGAATAACTACAGAAAGTGATTTAAAAGCAGCCTTTCAAATCAGAAAAGAAGTATTTGTCGAGGAACAAGGCTTCCCTTTAGAAAGTGAATTTGATGAATACGATACACTTAATGCTTTATCTGAACACATATTAGTCTATTATAATGAAAAACCAGTCGGAACTGGCAGGTTAAGAGTTGTTGATGGTTTAGGTAAATTGGAGAGAATTTGCATCTTAGAGCCTTACCGTAAATTTGGTCTTGGAAAAATAATCATTAACACGTTGGAAGAAATCGCAAAGAAAAAGGAAATATCCCAGGTTAAATTACATGGGCAAACACAGGCAGAGGGTTTTTACAAAAAACTCGGCTATCATACTTCATCCGATGTCTTTATGGAAGATGGCGGCCCACATCTTTTAATGATAAAAAGAATTAATGAATGAAAAGTGTGCTAAATGAGAGTATAACAAACTGGAATGGAATACACTCTATATTTAAAAAACATTCATTATCTTTTCTTCTTGGTTTTGACAATCACTTTCAGCGGACCAATAGATACTGGAACTTTATTAACCGTCTGTTTAGGAAGCCAGATTCTTAATTACTTCATAATATAAATGGGCAGTTTATATAAGAAACCAGTCCATACGTAAATAAATATCAAGATAAAAACCAATCTTATAGAATGGTTTCAGACTGTAGACAAACTCGATGAAAATGGATTTTTTTAGGGGATTGTATAATTTAAACGTTGATTGGAACGTAGGGCACTCGCTTTCCGCGGGCGGTCCGGGAGCCTCCTCGGCGTCTTTGCGCCTGCGAGGTCTCCCCTGAACGCGCTTTGCACGTAGCGATTCATTAGATTTTCATTAGTCTCAAATAAAAATAGAAACGATCAAACCAATAAATTCGGTTTCCGTCGGCGATAATATCTCCACCATTGGGTAGCATTAAGAATAAGCACGAACAAAAAGAAGAAGCCGTATATAACACGAAATGTTATATACGGCTTTTTCTTTATTACATAACGGGTGATTTCTCATGAACAAGCGGATGAAGGGCCTGAGTTTCATCAATGTAAACAAAAGCATCATATCTATCTGACATTACAGAAGGTACATAGTTTCCGTATTGTTCATATTCCGGTCGATAAACAACCCCGATAGCCCGATGTCCAATTTTCTCTTGGAATAGCTGACGATTTTCATCGGTGAAGATGAGCAACTTATCATACGCGCCTGAAAGGTGCATAGCCTCCTCCCAACTTCCATTCATAGCCGGAGGTACTGTTTTTATTTCAAAATCCCTGCCCCATTCATCTGCTGCAATAACAGTTCCCCTATAGGTCCCGAAACCAGTGATAAATACATCTTCAGTTGGGTTTTGTTCACGAATGACCTGGCCGACGTTAATCATCCCCGAATCTCTCATATCTGTAGCGCTAGCATCGCCAACATGGGTATTATGTTCCCATACAATCGCCTTGCCTTTTGAACCGTAAAAATCCATAATTTCATTAAGTGCATCCACCATATGCATATCTCGAATATTCCACGATTTATCATCATGAACCACCATCGTCCTGTAATAATTTTCTGCATTATACGCTACCAACGCATTCACTTGAAGGTTCAAATTCAATTCTTCATGATGAGGGTATTTTTCTTTTTTTCGTTGAATAGTCGTCAGTAATTTAGCAACCTCCTCTATACAGTTCTCTGAAAAAATGCCTGCTGAAACTGCGTACTCCTCATTATTCCGATTGAATGGCTCAAAACATGTGAACGCCTGTCTGGCAGCCTCGAGGTCAGGTGAATCAATTTGTTTTAAGTAATGGATGACTTCATCCATGGATTCCCAAAGACTATAGATATCTATCCCATAAAATCCAACTTTCGTTTGATTTTGTCCGGACTCATTGTATTCTTTCATCCATTCAATCAGGTCGATCATTTCCTCGTTTGCCCACATCCAGGTCGGCCAGCGGTTAAAACTTTTAAGCACATCCCTTGCCGATTTAGTCACTAGGTCATAGCCTTTAACATACCTATTGATTGCCTGGCATGCGGGCCAATCGCCTTCAACGGCTACAAAGGTGAACCCTTTTTCTTGAATCAGTTTTTTTGTTATTTCAACTCGTGCCGTATAAAACTCGGATGTTCCATGTGATGCCTCACCCAGCAAAACGAATTTGGAATTATTGACTTGTTGAACTAGCTTATCCCAATCTGCTTCACTTGTAAGCATGACTGATTGTTCGATTATTGACTGAACCAGATTATGATGCACTGTTTTTCCTCCTTGTTCTCTTACGAACATTATCGTTTGTACTCAGCATTGTAAGAATTCGAACCTGCGTGTACGGACAGTAAAGTATCGGCGTATCCCACTAGACGATTTATAAGTTCATCACAAATAGAGTAAACCAGCTGAAAGTTTTCCACCTCAAATAAAACAGGGTCATCCAGAATAACCGTCGTGTTAATGAACATATCTTTGTTTCCATATAGATTGTAGTGAACGATAGCCTTGCCAGCGGCTCCTCCAGTATCTGGATCATTATAGCCGGGAATGAAAACAAACCATTCTTCAGCAGTAGCAGACCTGAAGTTTTTTGTGAAAGACATTCGCTCTGTTATCGCCATGATCTTTTTTAACTCTTCCGGATTCATATCCTTGATCTTGTTCATCCCATTGCCACCTTAACACCTGTTAATAATCTTCCGTTTTATATTTTCCTTAAGTGACCCATCCTATAAATATTATTATTAAATGGTGACCTTCCCAGAAAAAAGCAATCCAGAAACCCTAGGTCGGATATTAAGCATGCACTGGACACGACACAGCAAAAAGTATCATTATGTTTCATTTGGCAGGCTATTATTAAATGCCGATAATCATGGAACTGCTGCATATAAAAATTATTATTGGGGTATCAAAAGAGGGAAGATAAAAAACTGGATTGGGTTGGACTGGTCTGGAGCCGAGTGGAGGAGTTGCTCATGGAAAAGATGAATCGGGGAATTTTAACGGCGCTGTCGGCAATCGGCATTGCGCAAGGGCTAAAAATTTTAACGCATTATAAACTGACGGGAAAGTGGGACTTGAAGCAGGCTTTCACAACGGGCGGAATGCCTAGTTCGCACTCTGCCGGTGTAGCCGCACTGGCATCCTATGTGGCAGCGAATAAAGGCTGGCTGCATACGGAAACAGCGCTTGCGACAGTGTTTGGCGTGATTGTGATGTATGATGCTCAGGGGATTCGGCGCCATACAGGCGAAATTGCTAAGCTTGTGAATGACCTTGAAGATAATATGGCGAAATTTTCGGGAGAGTTTCCGAGCTTTGAATTTGTGGAGCGTGAGAAGGAATTGAATGAACTCCTCGGACATCAGCCTGTGGAAGTGGGAGCAGGTGCGTTGCTTGGAGTGGCACTTGGGCTTATCTCGGCTAAAATGGAGGATGGCAAGCCCTCCAAAAACAAACGGCTGAAAATATTGGGCAAGCCTAAATATTCTAGATCTTGAAGTAACATATATAATTTGATCATAACAATAGATTATATTAAAACATGCCTATGTTATAACTCTCCATTAAAGCAGGATCATTGTATATACTGGTATGTTTAAAATAACCTAAGCCTCTCTGCTTCTTAGAAAGGCTTAGGTTATTTCATGTCCCCCAAAATCAATTCTTCCGGGACATTTTCATTGCGAATGAGTACATGTCCGATCGGAATAGTCCTTTGTAATACTCTACTAAATTACCATCAGAATCAAAAATCATTCGTTCTGTAATCAACAAGCACATCGTTTCCGCTATACCTAAATGTTCTGCATCTTCTTTTGTTGGAAAGCCGCAGGTTATGATTTGTTCCGCTTCACAAAAGTCAATGTTTAGATCACCTTCGAGTGCATCATACAATACGGTTGTACTTAAATCGAATTTCGTCAATTTTTTTCCTAGGTCCAAAGAATAATAATGCAATTCTATGGCTATTGGGACATCCCCCTGCAACCGCAGCCTTTTAATATGGTAAGACTCATCTTCGAACCCATTTGCATCAGCAATATTTTCAGGTGTCATTACGCGGCCATGATCTAGTAATTTAATGCCCATGCTTTTAGTGGTTTCAGTGAAACTTATCATCTTAAGCCATTCTTGTACAGGTTTAAGGGAAACGAACGTTCCCTTCCCATGCCTCTTCTCCAATATTCCCTCACGAACCAGGATGGATACGGCTTCCCGTACAGTACTCCTGCTGACTGAATACATATCCATGAGTTCCCTTTCACTAGGGATTTTATCTTTATAATAGCCTTCCAAAATCTGATTTTCCAATATGGTTTTCAATTGAGCATGTAAAGGGATTGGATTTTTAAAGTCTAACTCCATAAAATTTCCTCCAAACAGAAAAGACATCGTAATGTTCGTATCAGTTCTTTTATTGTAAACCAAGTAGTTATAATATTCAAACATGTCAACACTTAATTTTTTCCTTAAATTAGGCTTTCCTCATATTTGCAATCCTGCATTTCCAAAAACGTTTTCTTCGAATGAATAAAAAAAACCTGAATAGATTAATATATTCAGGGCTTATCCAAATGCATTATTCATCACATTTTCAGGCATATCTAACTGGGACAACAATGGAAAGCTTACATATTAAACGATAAAGTACGAGATGATGGAAAGCAGCAAAGAGGTAATGGTCATGGCTAAAAGAGGACGCATGGCTTTTGTACGCAGTGCCTGCAGGCTTACATTCAGTCCAAGACCAATCATGGCCATTGTCAATATAAATGTAGTCGTTTTCGAAATGCCATCCATTACGAGAGGAGACACCGTGATATACGTTCCAAACACATAGCTTCCAATTAGACTCATGATTATAAAACCAACGAGGAACCATGGAAAATCAATTTTGGCATCATGACCCATTTTCCCGGACGTGCGTTTTTTCATCCAATACATAAAAATGAAACATAATGGGATAAGTAAAAAGACACGCCCCAATTTTGCGAGTAGTGCAATCGCTAGCGCATCTTCACCAGCCGGTGCTCCTGCCAATGCAACATGGGCGATTTCATGAAGGCTGATCCCAGACCAGATTCCATAGTCCAAATCAGAAAGCGGAAGGATCGGACGTAAAAGGGTATATATAATCGAGAAAAGTGTTCCCATTAAAGCGATTATCCCAACGCCTATGGCTGTATCCTCTTCCTTCGCTTTCACGATTGGAGATATGGCCGCGATGGCTGCTGCTCCGCATATCCCGGTTCCTACAGCAAGAAGAAGGGAAATGGAAGCGTCTGCCTTTATCCACTTTGCAATCAGGACCATCACTACTATGGCAAATGTTACTGTTCCTATGTCACGTACCAACAATGGCAGTCCTTGATTGAAAATCACATCGATATTTAATTTCAACCCGTATAAAATAATGGCAAAACGCAAAAGTTTTTTTGCGGAAAATTCAATTCCCGTCCGGAACTTTTCTGGATATCCCGCAATTTGACGATACATCACGGCAATGATGATCGAGCATGCAAGAGGGCCGATTCGATTGAATCCCGAAATCTTGGACAGCCCCAAGCCTAAGAGGGCAATAAAAAAGGTGAAAGCGATACCGCTCAGCCACAAAAGTACCTTATTTTGAAGCGGTTT
The DNA here is from genome assembly GCF_022603275.1 of Peribacillus sp. Aquil_B1. Taxonomy (NCBI): domain Bacteria; kingdom Bacillati; phylum Bacillota; class Bacilli; order Caryophanales; family Bacillaceae; genus Peribacillus; species Peribacillus sp. Aquil_B1. The sequence continues at coordinate 2,427,216 of NZ_JAKXEE010000001.1, forward strand.
TTGCTGCACCTGAGGTATTTCTTCCAGTGGCTCATATTTTTCTAATTCCATACATTCCTTCCCCCTTTCCAGACAACTTAAGCCCAAACTACGTATCATCCCATCCTTTCAATCGTTTGAAAAAAATCGGTTTCTTCTATATAAGTAGGTGAATTCCCTTTGATAAAATACTCGGATTCCTTTAAAAAAGGCAAGCTTGGATTTTGATTGCCCCACAATTCAGGAACGGCTAGAGTCTGGGAGCGATGGGCCTTTAAGGCACGGATTTTTTTCTGTAAAGTCCCTGCTATATCCACTTCCATGATACTGCTCAGCCCGTTTTCCTTAAACCATTCATCATAAAAAGCATGCCAAAGGACAAAGTACAGACTATGAACCCCAAAAGCTGAAAATACTGGATCTGGATAAAATTCGGGATCACCGGATTTTAGAAAAGCAAATTCGGCAGCACGGCCAATCGCACAATGGTCTGGATGCCCCCCATATTTCTTATGGAATGTTACTAATGCATCCGGCTGAACTTCACGAATCACCTTTACGATTCTCTCCGCCAATAAATCGAAGTCCTCAAATTCAATCGTTTTATCCCTTACGTTTAAAAATCGCAGGTCGCTGATCCCCAATTCTTCACAAGCGTTTTTTAACTCCTTTACCCTTAGTCCAGGCAATGCCTCCCTTGTTGTAAAAACGGGATTTCCCACGCGCCTGCCCATTTCGCCTTTAGTCGCACAAAGTAATGTAATATGAACACCTCGCTCAGACATTTTGGCAATGGTTCCGCCACACAGGAATGACTCATCATCGGGATGTGCAAGAACCACCAATAACCTATGTTTTGATTGCATATTTCCTCCTGCTTCGGATTCCCCAATTTCCCCGTTGCTAGATCCTCCATGAAAAAATGGACATGGATGTCATAACGGTTAGACAAATCATGCCCATCTTCATTTTTCGTCTATTATTTAGTCCTAAAGCACAATCATCTATTTGGTTAGCATAATTCATATAAAACGGATTTAACCGTTTCTATGACAAAGCGTAAATCTTCAACGGTCGAAGATAAAGGCGGTGCAATGATCAATACGTTTCCATATCCAGGAACTGTATCACCATTACGGCCGATAATAAGACCCTTTTCCTTGCAGACCCCGATTATTTTACCCATGAACTCATCGGAAACTGGCTTTTTTGTCTTTTTATCTTCCACTAATTCAATGCCATATAAAAATCCTACGCCCCGAACTTCCCCTACTTTATCAAGGGCTGTCAATTCTACTAGCTCACTTAATGTAGATTCACTAAGTTCAGATACTCGCTGAACGATTTTTTCATTTTCCAAGATTTCAATGTTCTTCAGGGCAACTGCGCAAGATGCAGGGTGGCCCCCATATGTTGACACATGCCTGAAATGATTTAAATTTCCGTTCTCTTTGAATTTCTCATAAATTCTCGAATTTACTGCCGTTGCTCCAAGTGGAAGATAACCGCTGGTCAAACCCTTTGCCATTGTTACAATATCCGGTTGAACTCGATCAGAGTGCATGAATCCAAACATTTTACCGGTTCTTCCAAAACCGGAAACCACTTCATCCACAATTAAAAGAACATCATGCTTCTTACAGATTTCCGAAACCCTCGTTAAGTATTCTTTTGAAGGAATAAGGACCCCGCCACCAGAGATAAATGGTTCAAGAATAACACCAGCTACCGTTTCAGCTCCTTCAAAATTAATGACCTGATCGATATATTCAGCTGCAAGCAAATCGGAGTTTTGAACGTTTTCCCCAAACGGGCTTCGATAGCTGTACGGCGGTGGCACATGCAGGAAACCGGGAACCGCCGGATCATATTTCACTCTCCGGTTTGCCTGTGCGGTCGCACTTAGCGCGCCAAAAGTATTGCCATGATAAGCTCTGTACCTAGAGATGAATTTGTATTTACCCTGATTGCCATTTTGTGAATGATATTGCCTGGCTATTTTAAACGCTGTCTCATTCGCCTCAGAGCCGCTGTTCGTAAAAAACGTTGTATAGGAGCCCTTTAAATGCTCACTTATTTTTGCAGATAATTCGATTGCCGGCTTATGGCTTAATGTTAAAGGGAAGTAAGATAAGTTAACCATTTGTTCATAGGCTGCCTGGGCAATCTCTTTTCTTCCGTGACCCAGGTTCAAGCACCATAAACCGGAAACCCCATCTAAATATTTATCCCCTTTAGCATCTGTGAACCATGAGCCGGATCCTTCTGTAGCCATCATGGGAGCATCCTTTTCATTATAGCGATGCATCGCATGCCATAAATGGTCTTTATCCATTTGAACAAGGTCTTTCGTTTCAGTCTCCATCTTCACTTTTGAAACCCCCTTATTATTCATCGAATGCAATTAAGTTTTCCCATGTTGTTACAGACCTTTATAGAGCGAATGGGTGATGGTGCAATGACCCAAAATTCAAGTCATCGCACCTGTCATATCACTCTATTTCTTACCATTATTTATCCCAGTTTTTATGATCTAAATGAGAATATTTTTCTAATAATCTAGTAGGCATTTTTAATGCATCTTTTCTGAATGGCGGTGCCAATTGTGTTCCATCGACTTGTATATCAATGACAGTCGGTTTATTTGATTTTATTGCTTCTTCAATGACAGCCCCTAACTCGTCAGCTTTTTCGACTCTGATACCAACAGCACCCATTGATCGGGCAACTTCTGCGAAATCAGGATTTTGGATATCCGCCCCTACAAAACGGTTATTATAAAAATCGACCTGATTCTTTTTCTCTGCACACCATGCATTATTATTGAAGACACATGCTATGACCGGTATGTTTTCTTCAACGGCCGTACTCACTTCATGTAAGCTCATGCCCCACGCGCCATCTCCAACAATGGCTAAAACAGGTGTATTCGGTTCAGCTAACTTGGCACCAAGTGCAGATGGATAAGCAAATCCCGTGTTCCCGAATGTAAGCGCAGCGATATGCCTGCGGCTTTGATTGAATTTTAAGTAAGCGTTTGCAGTTGACGATACATTACCGATATCTGTAGTAACGATGGCATTTTCAGGCAAAACTTTAGTCAATTCCAGAAGTGCCCGACGTGGATTGATCGGTGTTCCATCGACCATCGCAAGTTTCACCAATTCTTCTTCCCATTTTTGTTTTTCATTCGTTACTTCGACCATCCGCTTTTTTTCTTGTTTCAGGTTAGGTTTACTAGCCTTCAACCGTTTCAGGATTTCATGGCTCGCTTCACGGGCATCTCCGATGATCCCAACTTCCACAGGGTGTGTCCTCGCTATTTGCCTTGGATTAATATCTATTTGAATGATTTGTGCATCTTTAGGGAAATAATCAATGTCATAGCATGGTAACGTTCCAAAAACCGATAATCTTGTACCGACCGCCAATATGACGTCTGCTTTCTTTAGGGTATTCATGGCAGCCTTTGAACCCATGTAACCGATCGGGCCGACTGATAATGGATGATCTGCAGGAAAGGCATCATTATGCATATAGGATACAGCTACCGGAGCTGTTAAATATTCTGCAATATTCTTTATTTCCTCGATGCCATCTGAATCGACCGTTCCCCTACCGGAAATGATGACAGGATACTCAGCCTCAGCTAAAATTTCTGCCGCTCTATCCAAGGATTCAGAAGATCCGCAGCCCCGTTCATCTACGCGATATTGATGTGGTTGAAGGATTTGATCTTCCACTTCACCATAGAAGTAATCACGGGGGATATCGAATAAAACCGGTCCTCTCTCGGCATAGGCAATCCGAAATGCTGTCCTGAGGCAATCAGCGACCCGGCCTGGATGTGTCACTCTAACCGTTTCTTTCGTGATGGCCTTGAAGATGGAAACCTGATCACATTCTTGGAATCCATCCCATCCAACCGTTGGTGTACCAGCTGAAGGTGATATGACCACCATTGGAGTATGAGCTTGATTGGCCGCTGCAACAGAGGTGACCATATTCGTCATTCCAGGTCCGTTTTGCCCGATGACAACTCCTGCAACCCCGGAGACACGACAATAGGCATCTTCCATATGTGCTGCACTTTGTTCATGGCGGACACCAATGAAACGAATGCCTGCAGTTGGCAATAAATCAAGCATATCCATGAAAGCAGATCCCAGAATTCCCGAGATATGTTTAACTCCCTCGGCCACTAATGTCTCAACGATGGCTTCACTTGGTGTCATTTTAACTTTCGTACCTCTTAACATTTTTGTTTCGACCATAGCACATTCTCCTTAATTATATTATTTCTGATAATGACGTTGCGACGTCCGTACCAGTTATAAGATGTATAATACTACCATTGGGCGTAACAGTCAATCAATAAATTGAATATTTTGAATTTAATTAAATAATCTTACCATCATAGTCACTAAATACTGTATTTGAATCTTATTTAACCAATAAATATATCCTTTTTTTCTGTCAATCTGTAGTTGATCCTATCGATGATCTCCAATAAATCACCTATTTCATCAATTACGAAATCGGCACCTGCATTCCAAAAACGATTTTCTGCATGCTTCATCCGTTTTTGCAGATCATATGGGTCCATTTCGTTGATTTCTGCTTCTGAAAGGCCGATTTCACTGCCGCCTTTCAATACGGCAACAGTCCACATTCCCGCAGAAATGCCTTCTTTGATGTCACTGATCGTATCGCCGACTTTAACGATTTTGCTGAGTGGATACACTTGGAGATTCATCGCCGTCTTAAAGCACATCCAAGGGGCAGGCCTTCCTGTCGGCACTTCGGAAGACGCAATGATTGAATCTGGTTGATAGCCCCATTTTTCCGCCTCTTCTTTAACAACATCAATCATTTCACGAGTATACCCTGTTGTCGAACCGATTTTTATTCCTTGCTGCCTTAATCGGCTGACTAATTCAATAACGCCTGGTATTGGCTTGGCGTTCTCCTTGAGAACCTTAAAAAGCAAAGCCTCAAAGTCCTTATATAATGATTTTAGATCTCTTTCGTCCGGTTCTTTCCCGAATTTAGCAATCCATAGATTGGAGATTCGTTTCATTTTCAGGAGTTCCATTATATGATCCATTTTCAATAAACCCATAGGTTCCCTTGCTTCCCTAATGGTAATATCTATCCCCCTTATCCTGAATATCTCTACAAATGCTTGGACCGGCGCAAAACAACCATAATCCACCGTCGTTCCTGCCCAATCGAATATGACTGCCTGAACCTCTTTGCATTCTTTCGCATTTTCCAATCTATGCTCCCCTCCTTATCCTTACCTCCTCAAAAATCACCAAACATGCTAAACCTGGCTATAGAGACAATTCAGTTAACTTCTTCCAAAAATAACTGTAGATCTTTTTTAGTAGCTTCAGAGAGTCGTTTAATCTTTTCAAGGTCTTTATCCGGATTCCCTGACTCCCCAATTAATGGATAAAGGTTTTTCTCAATCCGTTCATACCAATTTGGGTGTTCATCTTCCACTTGCTTTTCTATCGAATCCCAAGTAGTACTGACCTCTTTACCCAATTCTTGAATTTTCTCTGAATCCGCCTCCATACTTATTTCTGAATCCAATTCTTTTATGGATCGAATCACATCGCCGACACCTTTTTTAATAACCTGGGTTTCACTCGTATTTGAATCCGGATTTTCATTCATGACTGGACTATTTTCTTGTTGAGCCTCATCCGGTTCAGCTGAATTGTTGCAGCCAGACAGCAATATGGCTCCAAGGAAAGCACCATAAGTCATTACACGGAAACCATTCAACATAATCCCTCCTTCATGATTTAAAAGACAGATGGCACCAAGCATTTAATGGCATAACTCTCTTTTTCTATGGGTTCATATTCTAGCTGATTAGTGATTGAAGAATTCTGTCTGAGGAGTGCCTTAGAAGCAAAAGAAGAATTGCCTTAAAATGGTATAGAGCCAAAACTATAACTTTTCAGAATTAGGGGAACCAGAAACAATATTTAATTCATTCTCCAAATACTTCGCTTTTTTTCTTCGAATGAAAAAGAATGAACAGATAACGATCAAGCTAAATAGCATGGTAAAGATAAACTGAGGACGCTGCGAATCAATAAAGGCCATTAATACTAACACAGAAATCATGGAAATTATGGTTGCATAAGTCAAATATGGGAATAACCACATCTTGATCTTGAAAATTCCGGGATTCTCTTTCTCCATTCTCTTCCTTAATCGGAGATGGGAAACCGCAATGGCCAGATAAACAAGAATTCCGACTCCACCTGAGGAATTCACTAAAAAGAAAAAGATTTTATCAGGTGAAACATAACTGAAAATGGTGCTGATAAAGGCAAATAAAGTAGAGCCGACTACCGCAAATATAGGGACGCCATTCTTGCTCACTTTTGAAAATACCTTTGGGGCGTCGCCCTTTTGTGCAAGTGAAAATAACATGCGTGAACTCGTATATAATCCCGAATTCAAACAGGATAGCAACGCAATGAGAATCACTATATTCATGATCAGGGCAGCAGAAGGGATACCCAGCAATTCAAGGACGGCAACAAATGGACTTTTCAGCAAAGAAGCCGAATTCCAGGGTAATAGCGTCACTAGTATCGCGATGGACCCAATATAGAAAATCAGGATTCGCCAAACGACACTATTCAATGCACTTCTAACTGATTTTACCGGATCACTGGTCTCACCCGCGGCAATCGCTGGAATCTCCACTCCAACAAATGCATGAAAAACAATGGCGACGCCAACAAGCACAGAACTTAGCCCGTTCGGAACAAAACCGCCAAAATTCAAAAGATTCGAAGCGCCAGGTGGTTTTATCGTTGGGATAAGCCCTAATATCACAGCCACACCCAGGCACAAAAATAGTATTATACTGATTATTTTAATGATTGAAAACCAGTATTCGAACTCACCAAACGATTTAACGGAAAAAATATTCGTCATTTTCAATAGGATGATCAATGATAGACTTATGATCCAGACGGGGACGGAAGGAAGCCAGCTGTGTATGATTGCTGCTCCAGCTGTTGCTTCCAAAGCAATGACGATAACCCAAAAGAACCAATATAACCAACCTGTTGTAAAACCGGCCCATTCACCTATCCCCTCTCTTGCATAAACGGCAAAAGATCCAGTATTGGGATTAACTGTGGCCATTTCCCCAAGCATCCTCATGACTAGAACAACGATCAAGCCTGCCAAAACATATGATAATATCGCCCCGGGGCCCGTTTGACCAATAATGATACCGCTTCCAACAAATAAACCAGCGCCTATGACACCACTTAAGGATATCATCGTTAAATGTCTTTGTTTCAGGCCTGGTTTCAGTTCTTCCTGTTGATGTTTCATACCCTCCACCAACTTTCAATATTTTGGGAAATCAACTAAAACACTCGCTACTTGCATGTAAAAACAAGGCTTTTTCAACTGCCTGTCCTTTACACTTTCACAAAGATAGTGGGAACTTGGAAACATGGCATTTTAAAAAACAACACAGGAGATGACGCTATGAACTTAAGATTCTATATCATTATTCCCCCTTCCTTAAGGCTATTTTGAAAGTCAAAGCGGATATAACATCATTACGTCATGATGTTAGTACCACTTTCTATGTGTATAATACACTCTGATTTTTTTAAAGTCAATTTAAAAATCAGAATATTTAGATAACAAATTGGAAATTTTTAAATAAAATAAACGGTCTCCAGTTAGTCGGCAATGCTTTCATTTTACTTCTTTAACCTTTGAAGTTTCATTCAACACACTTTCCACTGCTGACTTTACGGCCTTCTGTTTTCTATCCAGCATTTTCTTTAGAAGATATGAAAAAAACAATGTGAACGCTATTCCCTTAACAATCGAAGTAAACCCATAAACAAGAAGGCCCAGTATGAGTACGATAAGATTAATAATCCTGATTGTCGCAGCGATATCAATTTTTTCATTTTTATGATGCAAAATTAAGGCAATCACATCAAAGCCAACAGTGGAGGCATTTGCTGTTATACATAAATAATATCCTATCGCTATCAAAATCGACGAAATGATAATCACTAAAACGATATTTACATTAATATCAATGTTCAATGAATAAAAAAAATTGAAAAAAACCATATAGCTAAGGGAACTTACAATCGACTTAAAAAAGTATTCTCTCCCTAGAAAAACTAAACAAATGAATAACAGTAATCCTGTTACTAAGTTGGCTAGTATGGCAATGTTATAACCCGATAATGCATTCAATAATAATGCCGAGCTAGTTACCCCGCCATTGATAATTTCATTGGGAACGATTAAATAAGCATAGGCAAAGGTCATGGAAATGTTTCCTGCAATAATTTTCATCAAATCCTTCATAAACTTCTCACCATCCATATTGATTTTTTGATAAGGCTTTCCCCCCTAAAATATATATTTATACTTGAACCATATGATACACACTCACCTCTTACACCAATTTATTCTACCTTTTTCCCTTTCGATATTTTGGATGATTTTACGAAGAATGCATATATTTGATCAAGTGATTAGAATAATTCGCTAACTAGAATCCTCTCTCCTTCTAATAAACAAAATAAAACATCCCCCTTAAAAGTTGAGGATTTTCTTGTTTACCACGTAATCATTTAGACATTGCAGAGTTTCTGTACAAATTTATCTGAATGAATGAAACAAATTCCACAGGGTAGTACATCGAGAAGGCATCTTATAATGCTCGCTTCAATGGACATAATTCGAAGATGACATCCCAAAAAATCTGACAAAATAGATATGAAAAGCATTATTGTAAGGAGACAGATGCAAGAGAAAATCCCCCGTTTATTCACATCAAATATTATTCCGCAATAAAAAAGTTGAGGGGACATATCCCTCAACTTTTTAGTGTTCCATTAACTATTTCCTAAGAAATGTTTCATTCAATAGGTTGTGATTATCATTTTCATGTTACAGGTAATGCTGACTCATCTTTCATAAGCCTTTTTCGGTAAACCATATTGGACAGCTGTACACTCACTTCATAAAGCACAAGCAAAGGGACGATAACCAAAATGTCCGAAATTATATCTGGAGGCGTAATCAGGATCGAGATTATGACCAGGAAGAAATAAGAAATCTTACGTGACTTTTTCAACACTGCGGGATTGATGATGCCTAATCTGGTCAGGAACATGACCACAAGCGGCATCTCGAATAAAATCCCAAAAGGTAAGATCAAATTAATCATGAACCGAAAATACTTTTCCGCAGTGAACATCATTTCGAACTGCCCGGCCGATAGGGAAGTGAGGAAACCCAGCACGATTGGAAACAACACAAAATATCCAAATGAGATACCGGTGATGAATAAAATGAACAGCCCAGGTATGAACCGAAATGTAACTCTTCTCTCTTCCGGTTTCAAAGCTGGAGCCACAAAGCGCCATAACTGATAGGCTGCTAGCGGAATCGTTGCAGCTATTGCACAAACCGCGGCGATAATCATGTATACCCACAGGATCTCACTTGGTCCGAGCACGGCAAGCTTCCCTTCCAAATCCTTTATGAGCAGTTCATAAATATCCTGTACGAAAATGAAACTCACTATGAAAAAAGCCACAAAACCTATCAGTGTTTTAATGATTCTGCTTCGGAGCTCCTCCATATGTTCAATAACGTGTAAATCCTTACTTTCCACCTTCACTCCTCCTTTTTAGATATTTCTTGCACTATTGCAAAATAGCACTCTCCCTCGAACCCTTCTCATGAAAAGAAGCAGGCGAGACTTTCCGCCCGCTCTATCCCATTAAATTCATCCCTCTTTTTTAACAGCTCTTAACGTAGCTTTATTCTCATTTTCTTCCTCTTTATCTGAATCATTCACCAAACCTTTTGTTGCACTTTTGAATTCGGACAATGTCCGGCCAAATGCACGGCCGATTTCCGGCAGCTTGGACGGTCCAAAAATAATCAGTGCAATCACCAGTACAATCACCAGACCGGGTATTCCTATATTTGAAAGCATTCTTATTCACTCCTCTAATTTTCTCATTTTCCTTCGCTATATCCTTGTCAAGCATCATAATGGTTCCCTATCAATTAGTCACTTTCCCCTGACTTTTCATTCTTTGCTTTTCATGTGCGCGATTATGGGCCCGTGTCCGATCTTCCTCGACTTCGTTCGTTTTTTGTACACCTTCCATAACCGCTGCTGATGCAACCTTTCGCAGCCCTGTTTGATCCTTATCAAAAACAAAGGATGCTCTTGTCGATATATCCGCACCTGGTTCTGTCACGAATGGGACTACACGATAGTCAGCCTTCCATTGTTCTGGTGTTACTTTGCATCGGACATATCCCCGGTAATCATTAAAGAACTTTATATGTGGATTCTGACTTAGTATTTTATCCGTATCAGCACGCTTATCCGCTCCATTTCCACCAGATGTGATGGAAGTGCCGACAAACTCCACACCGAAAATCTTTGAATTTGGGTCATCGAAATTCTCCTTTAAATTAGCTGCCCAGCTTGCATGTACATCACCAGTCAACACGACCAGATTTTCCAGGTTGTTACTTTTGATTACATCAATTAAACGATCGCGTGCAGCTGGGTAACCATCCCAAGAATCCATGCTGAATTTGGGAGCGGTTGGTGTTCCATAATTCCGTTGTGCAAAGAAAATCTGCTGAGGCAGAACGTTCCACTTCGTTTTTGATTTTGATAGATTGTCAGTTAGCCACTGTTCTTGCTCTGGACCTAACAATGTCCGTTTCGGATCAAGTGACTCAGGCGTTTGCGGTGAACTTCCATCGCCGTTTGCCTGATCATCCCTGTATTGACGTGAATCCAATACAAAGAAAGAGGCCAGGTCGCCATATGTGAAATTTCGGTATAACCGCATATCCGCCCCCTTAGGCAAAGATGATTTACGTAGGGGCATATGCTCATAATAAGCCTGATAGGCGGCAGCCCTTCTCTTGATGAATGCTTCTACCGATTGTCCTTTTTCCGGGATGACATTTGCATAATTGTTTTCAACTTCATGATCATCCCAAGTCACGACCCATGGGAAAGCTGCGTGTGCCGCCTTTAAATGTGTATCAGAGCGGTATTGTGCGTATCTATTTCGATAATCCTCAAGCGTGATGATCTCCGGACCACTATGTACACGGACATTACCTGTAGAAGAAACATATTCATTTGGTCCATATTCATATATATAATCGCCAAGGTGGAAGACAATATCCAGATCTTCTTTTGCCAAATGTTTATAGGCCGTATAATAACCATGCTCAAATTGCTGGCATGAAACAAACGCGAATGACAAGCTCGAAACACTTGAACCTACTGGTGGAAGAGTTTTCGTTTTCCCAGTCTGACTTACTTCCCCTCCGCTTTTAAAACGGTAAAAATAGACCTTATCAGGTTTTAACCCGCTTACTTCCACATGAACGGAGTGGCCAAGTTCCGGCCTGGCTATTTCCTTGCCTTGCTGGACAACCTTTCGGAAATTCTCATCCTTTGCCACTTCCCATTTAACGGAAATAGCTTCTTTTGGCATTCCTCCACCATTCAACGGGTCAGGTGCCAACCTTGTCCATAAAACTACACTGTCCGAGAGCGGATCACCTGAAGCTACACCGAGAGTAAATGGATAATCACTGAATTTCGGGGCAGCATTCACTTCAATCCCGCCCATTGATTGGGCAAGGGCAAGACCTAATGAAAGTCCGGCAAGCTTACTTGCTCCCTGGATAAAATTTCGGCGGTCCATATTCTTACCTAATTCGCTCCAATTCTTAATTAAATCATCCATTGCTCTTTCATTATTCATTGATCTTTCCCTCCTATTATTTGAATCTGGTTCAAGTATAGAAGGCCATTTTTAAAGGTGTATGAAGATGTGTAAATCAATAAATTCCCAATTAGGAATTTTTAGTCATGACTAATGGCACCTATTGAATACAAAAAAAGTTTTGATTCACTCATCCATTTACATAGACCTACAAACATTTACATATAACGACAGTCTTTCAGCCTAGTTCTCTTAACGAATCATTTATTTAATCGTTACAAATAACTTTTATGGGCTATTTTTACAATAAACCTTTAAAAACTATAAAAGCCTAAAGAAGCCAGCGAAATAATGGAATAAAAGAAAGATCGACATCACTTGGTTGGAACCCACCGTAGTAAGGAAACCTTGATTCAAAGGAAGGTTTAGAAATCATCAAAGTTTTCTGAAATCGGACAAATAATGCTTCAGCAATATTTATATAAGTGAATACTCACTTTTTTTGTATAAAAACATCCTAATTTATGTAATAATAGTTTCATAACAAAAAAAAGAAAGCACTTGAGGATTCTGCATTGGAGAGTATGGAAGCAATATTTGAAAAAATTGAGATATTGAGGAAAGAACTAATAACCACCGGATTGATTTATGGATTTACTGCCCCAAAAACATTACATAAAAGCCAGGAACTTGATAAACTGTTGAATTTACTTACAAATGAAAAAGAACCAAATGATTTAGAATATGTCTAAAAAGCTGAATGAAGCCTGATTGATTTTTCTACTAATACTTCATGGATTCATCACTGTCTAGTTCATGCTTCTCTTACCTCTTATATTTTTTTTGGACTCGTGGTCTAATTTTTATGTAATACCCGCTAAATCATTAGTTAATTGTTAACATCATCACTCTTCCTAATTAAAAAGCATCCAAGATCAGTGGATGCCTCAGACTGTAAACAAAATCGAGAATTTGTCTACAATTTTTTTTGATTGTACAAATTTGGACGTTGATTGGAACGTATTAGGGCACTCGCTTTCCGTGGGCGGTCCGCCGGCGCACTTGCGCCTGTGGGGTTTCCCTTGGACTCGTTATTCCCGCAGGAGTCTCGCACACCCGCTCCAATCAACTATGTTTAAAAATTTGTATAATACTCCTTTTGCCTACAGTCTTTTTTGTTTTAAAATAGATATATTAAAACTTGAGATGATGAGTTTGCTTTATAAACATGATTCTATTCAGCGAGATCAACTGGAATGATTACTTTGGATCAACTCGTGCCTGCGAACGTTTGGTTCGTAAAATTCAGGCTTCCATTGATTTCTCTTTCATTTATGATTTAGTGAAAGATATGTATTCAGAGAAAGGAAGTATTGATCTAGTTAGGTTTTGAGGGGATTATCATTGACCACTATGGGACTGCTACATAAAAAAATAGAGACAATGAGGAAGAATTAATAAATACGGCATTGAAACATCGGATCACTTCACCAAAAACTTTACATATAAACCAGTAACCAGAAAAACTGTCGGGAAACTGGGGAAATGAAACTGGCTGTTTTTTCGTCGAGAAATTCCCCCAATTTCATAAGTCTAGCGTTTTCTAAGCATTCATTTTCCTATATCTTACGGTCATATCAACTATTGTCAATAAAAAAACAAACCATAACATTGGATTATTCAAAGAGATTCCTACAGTAGATTTTCCGCCCAATACCGTTAATACTCCTATTAGCACTAACATATAAAAAATAAATACTGCCTCTCCAATTAATGCATTTTCACAATCTTTTTCAGTCTTTCGATTAATGACAATATAGACAACCGCAAATGAGATCATTCCAATTGTCAGTGCAGTTTTAGGAATGTCTTTGAGAACGAGATGAGGGAAATAATCAAAAATCATAAGAAAAGAAAATAATAAAAAGATACCTATTCTCAATAATATTTTCAAATTCATCTTATTCCCCATTTCCTCGATTTATTATTTCCCAAACCAGTAATTACATTGGAAATATTGAACTGATTTGGGTGATGTGTAATTACTTTAGCCATAATGAACCACTGTCGCATGATAATTTCTTTTCTTTTCTGCAGTGCTATATGAACTTGATACCTAAAAACCCACGTAAGTTGGACTAATTTTGGACCAGCTATTTAACTTTACAAAAAGCCAATTAGCGAATACACTATCTGTCAATTTTTCAGGAATCTTTTTCATCATATATGCAAAAATTAGATTTTTGGCTTCATTTACACCGGTATTTTTGTAGGTTCTATAAATAGGAGCTATTTCAGTTTCTAAGTAGAGGCTGAAGGCTGAGGCGGGAACAATTCCGATTTCTATATCTGTTTATAAAATCCTCTCATTCCCATATCTAGGTATTATATACCATTTTATATTAACATTTTCATGAAAATATAACTACATTTATTTTATTTTTATAAAAAAATACAAAAAATAAGGGTCTGAAGAATCATTATCCAAATTATCGTTACCTCTTTTATAAGCTGTGGGATTTTATGACTTCATTCAAACTTGGAATAAGTCTCGGTCAAGATTTTTTTCGAAAGAAGTAGTTTTTTATGTTCGGTCAATTCTTTGAATGGTTCACATAGACGTCGTAAAAGATACTATTTATTATGTCTTCTATTAATTTTTAAAAGTCTCATTTCCTCATACATTTAAATGCTTTTATAATATTTGTTAAGCAATATCAAAATTAATATATTATATTAATATTTTATGATTTCGATATTACGCTTATTGCTTTTAAAAAGCTCAAGACAATTATGCCCCATGTAAAACGATTTATTCGTTCTTTCAATAAGAAAAAGAGCCGTTGTAACAGCTCCTTGTCCCCCTATTTCACCCTTTTGAAACGATAGCGTAATGATTCTCTTACTTATTTTTTACTCTTTGCATCCGTTTGAGCTTATATTGTTCAAAATCCCACTCAGACAAAAATTCTTTTGCAGAAGTATAGCCTGATTTATAGAGAAAGTCGATTTCATCCTCATTCAGTTCAAAGTCCGTTGCGTTGATGCCTCCAGTAGGAATTTGAACCGTGCGTTCAATCGTTTCTTCGTTCATATGTCGTAAATCATGGGCTTGAAGCATCGTTTTAAATATATTTTTGAAAAGGTGGATTGGTGTTGGTATCACCGGATCTATGTTAACTTCATCTTTCACAAAATGGAATCCGAATGTTGGAAAGCGAGGATTGTCTGTATCAAAAATCCATATTGGGAAGTTACTAAGCAAACCACCATCTAAAATGTAGGATTTTTTCCGGTCTTTTGATTTCCAAATAACCGGACGGAAGAAAAATGGCAGAGAGGCACTCATCATTACGGCAGTTGAAACTTTTAAATCAGCAGGAGACATCCCATACCGTTCCAAATCATCTGGCAAAATAAGCATCTGACCATTCGAAACATCAGACGCAATGATCTTCAACTTTCCATTTGGAAGATCCGCGAATGTCCTAATCCCTTTTTCTGAAAGAAGGGAATCCACCCATTTTTCCAAATAGTCGTTTTTGAAAATCCCAAGATGAACCATAAGTTCCAAAAAGGAGCCCAAAATGGGAATTCGATTTAGAATTGTCCTGCCCCGCATCTTTGAGTAGTTGATTTCACTATATCGTTCTCTAATTTCATGGCTTTTATAGCCACTAGCCAAAAGAGCTGCGATTACTGCTCCTGCTGATGTCCCAGCAAGTCTTTCCCATTCTACTTTTTCCTCTTCCATTGCTTGAATCGCTCCAATAAAAGCAATTCCCCTGACCCCCCCACCTTCAAAAACGGCATCTGCTTTCATTTTTTACCACCTCTCGATAAGAGTTATTATAATTAGTAACAACAATTTCAAATAAAGCGAATTTTCACACTCCTAAAAATCAAAAATCAGCCCCGTCAGAATATAACTGCCAGCTATCGAAGATTGGAATTAATGATGGTTCTATTTTTATACCAAATTAATTCGCTAACAGTATCAAGTGTCTCATGGTTGTGTTTTTCAATCTGTCACACTACTTCTGTAATATCATGTTCTTTGACCTTGCCAGCTTTTCAGGTTTTCGCATGAATAACTGCACTTCTAATCTCTGATTACGCTTTCCATCCCTGATTGGCAATTGGTTGCATATTCATCCATTTTTCCTTTTTATTTTTTATCACCTTTGTCATCACTTCATGTCTGTGGATTCCCCACTTGAGAAACCTTTAATCATTTACTCTGACTCTACTGCAATATGATTAAAAGTGGATAGACCCCCTTAACAATGGTGACACAGCATTGATGGTAATTAAACGTAATAATAGTAGCAGGATAGCATCTTTTATCATGGTATGTATAAAACGAGGCAATTGCATGGACAAACTGTCAGATACCTTCTAAAAAACTTTATGTAAAGTGTCTACCCCACTTCTTTTATTTAGGCTCTACTAAACTTTAAGTTATCTTAATGGAAAATTATTGGATTAATAATTCAAACAACATCATTATGAATAAAGACAATAAGAATAGATTAGTATTGGGAACTAAGTGGAACGTTCAGCAGTTTTTTTGGTGAAAAACAAATTTATTCACTTATCAAAAAAAAATTTTTCTTTACAGGATGACCTTTATTTTTTATAGAGGTATTTTTTATATTATGTAGAAAAGGATATGTAACAATTGAAGGAGTGAAAAAATGGAAAAGAACCGTGCCAAGAAAATGTATGATTACCATGTTTGGGCTAATCAGCAAGTGTTCCAAAACTTAAAACAATTACCGGCGGGAGTCTATGCTGACACGATAAAAAGTGTCTTTCCATCCATCAAGGAAGTCCTTGTTCACCTTTACGCAACAGATATTACCTGGTTGGAGGTAATGAAAGGAAGCACCATCCAAGAAACTTTTAGGAAAGTTGAACAGCGGCGGAAAGAAGTGGACGGAATCTCATTAAATGAACTGGAATCCTGCTATGATGAACTTGCAAAAGAATATGACAATTTTCTTACTTCACAGCCTGATCTCGAACGGACGATTGTAACTGAACATCCCAAAATGGGGGTTTGTGAGTTTGTACTTGCCGACCTCATCCATCATGTAGTGAATCATGGGACCTATCATCGCGGTAATGTGTCCGCGATGCTCCATCAACAAGGCGAGCGTGGCGCACCTACAGATTATGTATTTTACTGTTTAAAGTAAACTCGGTATGGCAAGCTCGAGGGAACATGATCTGCTCATTCCAGATGAAAGCCGATGATCCTCTTGCCAAGGAATCATCGGCTTTTATTATATGAAAATCCAAACGTTCGTGATATGTTCATATTCAGTCAGTAGCAAAGCCTTCATTATATGTTACATGATTTTTTAGAGCTTTACCCGTTGAAGGCGAAGTGCATTCAATACGACTGATACAGAACTGAAGGCCATTGCAGCACCCGCTAACCACGGTGCAAGCAGTCCGATTGCCGCAATTGGTATTCCGATTACATTATAGGCAAAAGCCCAAAATAGGTTTTGTTTGATATTTCGCATCGTTTTCCTGCTCATGAGGATTGCATCTGCAATACTGTTCAAATCCCCCCGGATCAAAGTGATATCGGCAGCTTCCATGGCTACGTCCGTCCCGGTTCCTATAGCCATTCCTATATCGGCTAGCGCCAGTGCAGGAGCATCATTTATCCCATCTCCGACCATTGCCACTCTTTTACCGGCGGCCTGCAGTTTTTTGACTTCTTGCGCTTTCCCTTCAGGAAGGACTTCTGCAATCACTTGGTCTATAGCGACTTGTTTGCCGATGGCATTTGCTGTTCTTTGATTATCCCCGGTTATCATGATGACCTGGATATCCATTGCTTTTAACCTTTTAATCGCCGTAAGCGAGGTATCTTTTATCGTATCGGCAACGGCAATGAGTCCTGCATATTCCCCTTCAATGCTAGCGAGCATCGCGGTCTTCCCTTGCTCTTCTAGTTCTTCCATCGCTGTAAGTGCCTTAGTAATATCGACGTTATTTTGCTTCATCAATTTACGCGTTCCCACGAATAACACTTTTTGATTCACTACAGCTCTTACCCCATAACCAGGAATCGCTTCAAATTCCTCAACCATAGCAAGTGATATCTGTCTTGCTTGAATTCCTTGAACGATTGATTGCGCAAGAGGGTGTTCAGATTGTTTTTCAGCTGAGCCGATTAGAGATAAAAACTGTTCTTCTTCCATACCGTTTTCGATGAGGACATCGGTCAGCACTGGGGTACCATTCGTTACTGTTCCCGTTTTATCCAAAATGACCGTATCTATATGGTGAGTGGTTTCCAGGTGTTCCCCGCCTTTAAATAAAATACCGAATTCGGCGGCCCTACCTGATCCAGCCATGATCGATGTAGGAGTGGCCAGACCTAAAGCACATGGACAGGCTATAACTAGCACTGCAATCATCGCTTCAAAAGCCGGGGTGAATTCTCCAGGGTTAACCCATATCATCCAAACCAGAAAAGTTAAAAGGGCGATCCCGACAACAATTGGAACGAAGACACCGGAAATTTGGTCAGCAAGACGTTGAATCGGAGCTTTGGAACCTTGTGCATCTTCAACCACTTTGATGATTTGGGAAAGAGCTGTATCCCTTCCGATCTTTGTCGCCTTCATTTTGATAAACCCATTCTTATTCAATGTTGAACCGATTACAGTATCCCCGTTTGTTTTATCCACCGGAATGCTCTCACCCGTTAACATGGATTCATCGACGGCAGAGTTCCCTTCGACTACTTCTCCATCGACAGGTATCTTTTCACCCGGCTTCACCAAAATCGTATCCCCTACGATGACTTCCTCAAGTGGTATTTCCCGTTCTTCCCCATTTCTTACAACCAGTGCCGTTTTAGCCTGAAGCCCCATCAATTTTTTGATGGCCTCGGAAGAACGTCCTTTTGCTTTTGCTTCAAACAGCTTTCCTAAAAGAATGAGGGTGATAAGAATCGAGCTAGTTTCGAAATAAAGCTGTGCCGTATTGTGATGGGATCCCATCGAAATGATCGCCTGATAAACACTGTAAAAATAGGCAGCGGATGTTCCCATTGCGACTAATACATCCATATTGGCGCTTTTATTTCTCAGGGCTTTATATGCCCCTACATAAAACTGCTTTCCAATCAGAAATTGCACGGGTGTCGCGAATGCCATTTGCACCCAAGGGTTCATGAGGAAATCAGGCATATAGATAAACGAAGTAAAACTAAAATGGCTTACCATCGCCCATAACAATGGAAAAGATAATACGACCGAAAAGATGAATGTATTCTTTTGTTTTTGAATTTCTTTTTGACGGAAATCCACGGATTCCATATTATCTTCCTTGATGACCGCCCCATACCCCAGCTTCTCCACCCGTTGAATGATGTCAACTGGGGAGGCTTCGGAAGGATCATATTCGACGGTCGCATTTTCGAGCGCAAGATTCACATTGGCCATGCTTACTCCATCCAACTTATTTAACCCTTTTTCAATTCGGTTAGCACAAGCCGCACAGGTCATGCCAGTAATCGTAAATTCCGTTTTCTCTTTTACTACATCATAACCGAGATCTTGAATTTTCTTTTCAAAGTCCTTGTTGCTTAATTTTTCCGAATCATATTTAATGACCGATTTCTCAAGAGTCAAATTAACGGTGGCTTCCTCAACGCCTTCCATTTTGTTTAACCCTTTTTCAATTCGGTTAGCACAGGCAGCGCAAGTCATACCTGTAATCTGCATACTTGTTTCTTTTATTTGGCCGCTCACATCATCCCCGCCTTCCTATACCGCTATGGGGTATAAATCTTCGTAAAAAAGAAGTGCTTAACAGCACTCTCATAACTTACTCGACATCATAGCCTTGATCATCGATTGTTTCTTTTATTTTCTCAAGTGTTACTTTTTCCTTATTAAACGCTACATCCACTTTTCCGGCATCCAAATTCACTTTTACACTTTCAACACCTGCAAGTTTCCCTACATTCCCTTCAACTGCATTCACACAATGTCCACAAGACATCCCACTTACATTCAATGTTACATTTTCCATTTCAACCACTACTCCTTTATTTTTTCATTAATTTTTGTATCGTTACAAGCACTTCATCTATAACCTCTGTATCCCCTTCATTCAGGCGTTCAACCACACAATTCCTTAGATGCCCTTCCAGTAAGATCTTGGCCACACTATTCATCGCGCTTTGTGTAGCTGCTATTTGGGTGATCACATCATCACAGTACGTATCTTTTTCAATAAGACCCTTTATACCGCGAATTTGACCCTCAATTCGATTTAACCGGGTCGTTAAATTCTTTTTTACTGCTTCTGAGTGATGACTCTTTCGGCCGTGGGAAGAGGTCGTACAGCAATCTTCTTCATTCATCATTTCTTGCCCACTCATCATTTCATCCATTAACCATCCCTCCTCGAAAATTAATATACCATACCCTACTACCCTATGCAAAGAATAAGATTTATGTTCCTTTTTATTACTATTCGTTTATTATCATTTTCTATTCTTAAGCTAAGAAACGCACATTTTGTGAGTTAATCAATCCAAATCCTTGCCTGCCAAGAGCCTATTTGCTGTATACAGGCAGTTTATTAAACACAAAAAACATTGGCGAACCTGTGTCCTCAGCATGACTGTAGATGTCATTTGCGATAATCCTTCCGAATTAACAGGCAAGCCACTGGTCCCCACTGAAATATGCGGTGCAAAGGCTTGAAAGGGAACGGATTATTATGAGATGAAGGTCGAATAAACTGTCTGAACGGTCGAATTACTGGCGATGTAGGTCGAATATATCTCTGAACGGTCGAATTATTGGCGATGTAGGTCCAATAAATCTCTGAACGGTCGAATTACTGGCGATGTAGGTCGAATATATCTCTGAACGGTCGAATTATTGGCGATGTAGGTCCAATAAATCTCTGAACGGTCGAATTATTGGCGATGTAGGTCGAATATATCTCTGAACGGTCGAATAACTGCCTCGACGGTCGAATAACATGCTCCTGCTGAAAGGAACTGCGACTTTTCAAAGAAAAAAGTGCAGGCAACCTCTTTTTTCTACGAGTTTGCCTGCGGGCTTTTAATTTTTATTTAATTTTAGATTCCAAATGTGATTATCACAGTTCTTTTGAAATATTATTATCCCTTTTCTTTTTCACTAAAAGAATGATGGCAATGATAAAGGCTGCAACGCTATATACCCAGGTAAACATAAAGGCAAGGCCCAATCCGATATTTGCGTCCATATAATCGTTTTTCACATGATCTATGGCTAAATATAAAAGCGGTGCAGCTCCAATGATGAACAGGATGACCCAGAGAACATTCCTTTTCGGATTCTTGGTCGATAAAATAATAATGATGAAGGATAGCAAGAGAAACGCTTCTGAAGCTATCGTCATCGTTACCAGATTGCTCATAATAATTCACTCCTAATCGTGGCTGCATAAATGGAATATATTTATGTTCCCTTATAACTATGCTACTTTTCGTTTCTATATTATTATCTTAAAAAAACCTGAATACCTCCAACAGGAATGAAGGATCCAGGTTTCATGTTAATTTTTCTTGGATAATTGCAAGGCATTCTTGATGCTTTTTAGTGATTTTGAGCTTCCATACATCAAGACACCACCCCGATAGATTTTTGCTCCGATTATTCCAAGTAAAACAATCGTTAAGATCAAGACTGCAATGCTGATGGCGATTTCCCAAAATGGAACTTCAAGCATCCCTACACGCAAGAACATGATCATTGGCGTGAAAAATGGAATGAATGATGTGATCGTAATATAACTGGCTGAAGGATTCCCCAGTCCAAACATCGCAATCATGAAGGCGATGACAACTAACATGGTCATCGGTGAAATCATTTGCTGGACATCTTCAATTTTGCTGACAACGGACCCAAGGCATGCCGCAAGAGTCGCGTACAGAAAATAACCAAGTAAAGCGAAGATGATTGCATAAATGATCGTTGAGATATCGGTGCTGCCGAAACCGAAAAATGAAAAGAATCCTTCATCCATACCTGTCAAGTTTTGTTTAATCGAGAAATAGCCCACTCCAAAAAATAAGATCATTTGAGTAAGACTAAGCAATGCAACACCCATTATTTTGGCAAACATCTGTGTGACTGGAGGGACACTTGAAATCAGGATTTCCATGACTCGTGAAGTTTTTTCAGTAGCCACTTCCATTGCAATCATCGTTGCATACATCAACACACCGAAGTAAATCACGAATAAGAGAACATACACGAGACCTCGTGCCTGATTGAGATCCTCTTCCGTTTTTGCATTTTTCTGAAGCGCAATCGTATCAAATGCTGGCGGCGTATTCAATTGAGCGATTTGCTGCTCTGTCAAATTCAATTCCTTCGCGGTTATTTGCCCCTTCAATTGGGTTAGCGCTAAAAGCAAATCATTACTTACCGCAGAATCAGAAATTTGATTCGCTTTATATGTTCCCTTGAAGCCGAGAGTTTCATCCTTTTCGATTAACAAATACCCTACGATTTCTTCCGCACTGACCATTCCCTCCGCTTCCTTTTCATCTTGGGCGGATATTATCGATAGGTCATCGTTCACACCTGCTACCGCTTTTTTATAGGGATCAAATAAGCTGCCTTCGGTCTGATCGATGACGGCAACCTTTTCCTGTTCATCACTGTCGAATTTATCAATAAGGTTCGAAAGATTCGAAAGAACGAGAATCAGTGCCATCATAATGATTGTAGATATGATAAAGGATTTCGTTTTTAATTTTGAGAGATATGTATGGGAAAGGACAATCCAAAAGTTATTCATAGACGGCACCTACTTTTTCAATAAATATATCCGTCAGCGATGGTTCTTCCAATTCGAACTTCCTGACGAAACCTCTTGGAACAAGATCACGAATCATATTCTCAGCCACATCTTCACCTGTGACTTGAAGAATTTTCCCTTCCATCGTGTTCTTGACTTTTGTTACGCCTGAATAAGTATCCAAGAAAGATAGATCAAAATCAGCTTTAATTGAGACATTCTTTTTACCAAAAGAACGCTTGATTTCTTTTAATTTTCCTGCCACAACAGGGGAACCTTTATGCATGATGCAAAGATGCTCACACATCTCCTCGACATGCTCCATGCGATGGCTCGAGAAAACGATCGTCGTGCCGCTGTCCCTTAAGTCAATGACAGCTTTCTTCAGTATTTCCACATTCACCGGATCCAGTCCGCTGAAGGGTTCGTCCAGGATAAGCAATTCAGGTTTATGGATCATGGAAGCGATAAGCTGGATTTTTTGCTGATTTCCCTTTGATAGCTCTTCAACTCGCTTATCAATATACTCGGGTACCATAAAGCGGTCTAGCCAATACTCTAACTCTTTCAAAGCATCCTTTTTGTTCATCCCTCTTAATCTAGCCAAATACACAATTTGATCGCGCACCTTAAGTTTTGGATATAGTCCGCGCTCCTCAGGAAGATAGCCAATCAATGAACTCGTCGTATAATCGATTTTCTTACCATCCCAGATCACTTCCCCTTCAGTGGGGTCAAGCAGGCCGAGTATCATCCGGAACGTGGTCGTTTTCCCTGCTCCGTTCCCGCCTAAAAAGCCGAACATTTCTTTTTCAGGGATAGTTAAATCAAGCTTGTTGACCGCTGTGAATTCCCCAAATTTTTTCGTAACTTCTTTAATTTGTAAAACCAATGCGAAACCTCCTAAAATATGATTCTTATTATATGTTAACGGAAAGGTTTTCCAATTTCAACTATCACCCAGGACTAAATAACTCTTTTTCTTCTTCGATTATATGCAAATCCCCAGAAAAAATTAACGTTTCACGTGCCCTTTACCCTAACACGGGCATGTTACTAAACTGAAAGCCCTTTTTTGAAAACGAGGCAATAAAAAATAGGTTGGGTAGCGTAAAGATACCCAACCTATATAAGTTATAGATTGCTCGCTTTAAAGGACACATTTCACAATTGTCGCCAATGAATCTAACTTATTTTACAATCGTTACTTTTACATTTCTTTTTTCAAGTAATTTTCTTGATGCTTCATCTATTTCTCTATCCGTAATGACCTCATCCACTTCACTAGTCGGTACGATTAAAGAAAACGCCTTTATTCCAAACTTTGAGGAATCCACCATCAGGATCACTGCATCCGACCTTTCGATCATTTTCTTTTTTAATAAAGCCTGCCCTTCATTAGAATCACTGAGTCCTTCTTCTAAGTGAATCCCCTTGCAAGACAAAAACGTTTTGTTGACATGATACATCGTTAATGATTTCTCTGCTATCGGACCGACAAATGATAAAGACGTTGACAGCAATCTTCCCCCGGTTGAAATAACCTCTATTTTTTCTTTTTTACTCAATTCCATGACCACTTTGGTGGAATTGGTTATAACCGTTAACGGTATGTTTGGTAAGGCTTTTGACATATACCAGGCAGTTGTACTTGCATCTAAAATAATCCTGTCACCTTCCACTATCCGCTTTGCCGCTTCATATGCTATCACTTTTTTTTCGTTGGCATTTGTTATCACTCTTTCAGAAAAATGGATTTCCGAATCATCTTCTTGCAAGCTAACGGCACCGCCGTGGCTGCGTTTTAGTTTTGTTTCTTTCTCAAGCTTTTCGAGATCACGTCGGATTGTTTCCTCTGTTACTGAAAAGAGTTCACTTAATTCTGTAACACGAATACTCGAACGTTCATTTACGAGTTCGACAATTTTTTGGTGTCTTTGAGCTACAAGCATACCAACTTTCTCCTATCTATATAATCTTTGTTTACTTTTGTTTGTTTTTGTATTGTAACATATATAAAGCCCCCTATATAAATAGAGAGCTTTGGAACTGCCTTTTTTCATTGATATCGTTATTTGGCAATTAGCTTAAAACCTTCAATAATTTCTTCGATATCTTCATCACTAATATCGATTACTTTGCCAATACTTTTAGCGTACACCAATGCTTTTGCACTATATTCAGCTACTTCTAGCCTATCAAATACACTCAGTAAACTTTTTCCTGAGACAACTGCATACCCATTTTCAATTAATAGGACAGGATTATCCTCTGCTAGTTTCTCTGCAATCATTCTATTATGATCTTCTCCCATTCCAAAAGGCACTTTATCTATATCCCGAAGAACAATGTAGGCCTCTGGAATTATATGTGTATTATATTTAACATCTGTCACTGCATAGGCCATTAAAAATCTTGGGTTGGCAATGATTACGGATGTAAGCTCCGGGTTTAACTCATATATTTTTTGATGAAGCTCAAAAAACTCACATGGTTCCTTCCCAGCTTCACTAAACTCCTGATGAATCAGAACCAATTCATCTTCCTTAATATATTTACGGTCCTGTTGAGAAGGCGTGATTAAAATAGATCCATCTTTAAGGCGTGTTGATAAGCTGCCTGAGATACTTGTAAAAAGCTGACGATCGTATAACCGTTCCAATAACCTGATCATTTCTTGACGGCAAGAAACCTCTTCGACGGAATGATGATTCATTTCTATCTGTGTTAATTTATCCGCTTTATATAAATCTATTTCTTGTAAATTTTGTTCGGTCAGTTCAGATGGTTCCCCTATATTCCTTGCATTTATTTCCATACAAGCAGTATCTTCAAGGGTTTCAAACAACATAAAGGCATCAAATATAGTGGGTTTCCCTACCACAATACCATGATTCTCCAATATGACCGCATCCCCTCCTTTTGCAAATTCAGCCGAAATATTTTCCTTTAATTTGTCGCTTCCAGGGATCGCATAGGGTGCAACCTGAAGGGAATCTGCTACACTCTTATATGCATGTAAAAGCAACTTTGGGTTTGGTCCTTTACGAGCCATACTGAAGGAAACCAATGCTGGGGGATGTGCATGTACGACAGCTTTTATATCAGGCCTTGCTTCATAAATTCCTTGATGAAAAGGAAGCTCTACCGATGGTTTATGTTTCCCTATGAATGTACCGTCCTTTTTGACGCACATGATATCATCCATGGTTAATGCTCCTTTATCAATGCCCGATGGCGTAATCCAAAGGTCACCATTTTCATCTAGAATTGAAAGGTTTCCTCCTGAAATTGTTGTCATGCCATATTTATAGACACGTTCCATGATCATAACAATTTGTTCGGCTGGATGCAGATTTTCATTCATACTTTATCACTCCTATTATTTACATTCTTCTTTCATGGAAATTGCTTGTTTGAATTTTTCAATCAGGGATGATTCATTTTTTTCTTTTGGCTCATATTTTTTTATAAGGAACGAGTGTTGTATTAACTGACGTGCCGTTTGTAAATCGCTTATTTCATTGTCTGAGATCATTTGAACTAGAATATTCCCAATCGCTGTAGCCTCTGTTGGTCCAGCGTATATGGTTTTCCCGCTAAGGTCTGCCGTAAGTTGATTAACGAATTCATTTTTCGCCCCTCCTCCGACAATATGAAGTTGCTCGATTCTTTTCCCGGTTATCTCTTCTATTTGCCGAATGGAAATCGCATAAATAATAGACATATTTGTAAATATACAGTTCGCTAATTCCCCCACTGTATGTGGAATCTCCTGATTCGTCTCCCGACAATACTGCTGAATTTCTTGAATCATATTTTCTGGATTTAAAAATCGTTTATCATTAAAGTTGATGAACTGTCTGCACTCATTTATTTTCTCTGCCTCATATACAAACTGCTCGAAGTTATAGTCTTCCTTTAAATGTCTTCTGACTTCTTGAATAACCCACATGCCAATGATATTTTTCAGAAAGCGGTAGGTTCCGTATGCACCCCATTCATTTGTATAATTATTTTTAAGGGCTAACTCATTCACTATCGGTTTATCGCTTTCAATCCCAAGTAACGACCACGTTCCGCTACTAATATAGGCCCATTTCTCGCCATTACCAGGTGAACCAACTATGGCGGAAGCAGTATCATGTGAAGCAACGATAATCACTTCTGTATCGGGAAGATCAAAAGTAGAAAAACGTTCTTTCATCAGTTTCCCTAATCGTTCTCCCGGGTTAGCAAAAGGCGGGAATTGATCTTTTGACAATGCAATCAGGTTAAGTAACTCTTCATCAAAGTTCTTCGTGTTTATATTCAATAATTGCATTGAAGAAGCACTTGTAACTTCTGTGACCTTTTTCCCCGTTAGGCAGTAACCTAAATAATCTGGCACAGTCATGACATTTCTAGTGACTTTCAGGTTCTTAATATCTTCTTCGTACAATTGGTATAACGTGTTAAATGATAAGAATTGAATCCCCGTTTTTTGATAAATGATTTCTTTAGGTAGTGTTCTTGTGACCTTTTCGATTGTATTTTCGGTGCGCTTATCACGATAAGAGATAACTTCTTGCACTCTGTGTCCATCATCATCCAACAATACGTAATCCGTTCCCCACGTATCAATTCCAAGTGTACAGTGGTCGTATCCAAGCTTTTTTGCTGACTCTAACCCCTTTAAGATTTCATTCAATAAATGATCAATATCCCAAAAACATGTTTCATTTTGGGTGGTGAAACCATTCGCAAATCGATGGATTTCTTCAATTACTAATTTCCCGTTCTCCATTTTCCCTAAGACCAGCCGGCCACTTGAAGCACCAATATCCACCGCAATATGTATCATTAGTCCACACTCCTCAATTTCTTTAAACCATGCATGATGGAAATATGATCACGGCCAAAGTAGTCATGCAGTTCTAAATAATAAGCATAAAGTTGTTGATAAATACTTACATTTTCTTTAACCGGTATAAAAGTATCTTCTTTTACTTTTGCCATTTTAGAGGATGCCTCCTCTATGGAATCATACCCACCATTTATACGGCCGGCAGCCGTGGCAGCGTATATGGCTGCTCCTAATGCAACCACTTGTTCCCCATCCGCGATTTTAATTTCACGATTTAAAATATCGGCATATATCTGCATTAATAGTTTATTTTTTTGAGGTAATCCGCCACAGGCAAACAAATCGTTTATCTCTATACCGTCATTTTCAAAGGTTTCAAGGATCTTCCTTGTTCCAAAAGCTGTTGATTCTAAAAGCGCACGGTATATTTCTTCCGGCTTCGTAGAAAGAGTAATCCCTGCAATCACACCTGACAAGTTCGCATCTACAAGGACTGTTCGGTTGCCATTCCACCAATCTAACGCCACCAACCCAGATTGACCAGGCATTAAGCAGGAAGCCTTTTTTTCCAGTAAGCCATGAAGATTAACACCTTCTTGCTCAGCTTCTTTCTTTACATACTCAGGAGCAGTTTGCTCAATAAACCATGCAAACGAATCGCCAACAGCCACCTGTCCCGTTTCATAACTGAATGATCCCGGAATTATTCCATCCTCCACTACTCCACAAATACCTTCAACTGTTTGTTTTTTCTCAGAAATTAACATATGGCAAGTAGAGGTTCCCATCGTCATCACAAATTGGCCTGAATGGACAGCTCCTACAGCTGGAACACCTGCATGGGCATCGATTATGGATACAGAAACAGCCGTACCAGGTTTCAACCCCATCTTCTTAGCCATCCCTTCTGTTAAACCACCCGACCGCCCAGCGATGGGTAACACTTCACCACGCATTTTTGTTTCCAGTATATTCAGAAGCCGTTCATCAATAGCCGCTAAAAAAGCAGGGTCTGGATATCCATCTTTTTTATCCCAAAATGCTTTATAACCGCTCATATTACTGCTGCGTACCAGCTCATTCGTCAGACGGAAGGTAATCCAATCTCCGGCTTCCATAAATAGATCCGTTTCTTCATAGATATCAGGTGATTCACGCAACACTTGTAATATCTTGGGGAACATCCATTCAGAAGAAATTTTCCCGCCATATCGTTGCAGGAATGGTTGATTCGTTGCCTGTGCAATGCGTGTAATATCATCCGCTTCTTTTTGTGCGGCATGATGCTTCCATAATTTGACCCAACTGTGAGGGTCCCTTTTCCATTTCTCATCAAAACAAAGGGGATTTCCCTTCTTATCAATAGGCAAAATGGTACATGAGGTAAAATCGATTCCAATTCCTATCACATCATTCGCATCTACTCCACTTAACCGAATCACTTCAGGAACAGAAGTGTATAAAACGTCCAAATAATCACCTGGATGCTGGAGAGCCCAATCTTTTTCAAGTTTCCGTCCGTCTGGAAGCCTATTAGCCATTACTCCATGACGATAAGATGTAACATGTGTAGCCATTTCATTTCCGTTCGTTATATCTACTAACAGCACTCTTCCTGATTCAGTGCCAAAATCAATTCCAATTGTATATTTCTCATTCATCCCTTCAACATCTCCTAACATGCAAGTCACTCAATGATTTTTAATAAAAAGTCCCCTCTAGATAGTGGAGAGGGGACTTTTAGGTCTATCTAACCTTAAAAATTAAAATCAGCTGCATTGTCTTTCGTAAAATCTGTCGGTGGTCCCATGATGATTGTTTTTCCATCCTCCCACACGTCAATTTCTCCTACATTTTCAACTTTCAAACCATCTTCTGGTTTCTCCCCTTCAGCTAGACGTTTGGCGAGGGCAACAGTTAAATAACCTAGTTTGTCTGGCTCCCAAAGAATGGCTACATCTAGAGATCCATCATTTAAGTATGGTGAAGAGTCTTTCGGTAAAGCAGTTCCAACAACTGTAATATCATCTTGCAGTTCTTTTTCCTGAACAGCTTGGGCTGCCCCAAGAGGTGCCGGAGTAGAAAAAGCCATGATTCCTTTTAATTCAGGATTTGATTTTATTAAATCCAGTGTTTTTTGGTATGCCACCTGTTGTTTTTCATCTGTCGCGATTTTATCCGATACTAATTCAATACCTGGATAATTCTCTTCCAGTTCTTTTTTTGCTGCATCAATCCAGGTGTTTAAGTTAGCAGCTGATAGCCCTCCAGTTAATATAGCGATTTGCCCTTTTTCAACACCCATTTGTTTTACGAGGGATTTAGCGATATGGCGACCGTATGCTTCATCGTCTATTTGGTGGACGGATAATTCTACAAGGGATTGATCAGCTGGTGTATCCCAATCCATTACAATTATTCCTTCATCCTTCGCCTTTTGAAGGACTGGTGAGAGTGATGCAGCGTCATTTGGTGCTACGGCGATTACATCCACATCTTGACTAATTAAGTCTTCAATGACTTTTACTTGCTGTGCAGCATCCGGTTCGGTAGGTCCTGTGTAAATGGTTTCCACTCCAAGATCTTTACCTGCTTGAATCGCTCCTTTTTCAGAAGCATTGAAATATGGTATCCCCATTAATTTTGGAACTACGGCAATTTTCAACTTCTCATTACCACTTCCACCACTTGTTTCTTTTTCACTGTTCCCCGATGCCCCTTCTTGTGATACACAGCCTGTTAACAGTCCCCCAGCTAAAATAGCTGTTGCTAAGATCCCCGTCATTTTCTTCATAATGATCCCCCTTGAATTTTTTTCTTATTTTTTTCTAAAGTATTTTCAGAGATTACATGGTCCTGTAAATTACGCTACAGAGTTTGAAGGTACATTCTTTTGACTTTTTTCATCTACTTTCGTTTTCACGAAGTTTATGACCAATACCGTGATCAAAATAACCCCCATCATTACAGTCACAATCGATCGTGGTACACCCATTAAGTTCAATCCACTTGATAACATTTGGAAAATGACCACTGCGTAAACAGTGCCGATAACTTTGCCATAACCACCTTGAATTTCCGTTCCGCCAAGCACGGCTGCCGCTACACTTTGTAATAAATAAGAAGATCCCAGATCCACTTTTGCAGTATTATAACGGGATGTCATAATAATAGAAGCAATTGTGGCAAGAAGGGCCGCATATAAGTAAACCCTCATTAATACCTTGCTATTATTTACCCCTGAAAATAATGTGGCGATCGGATTGCTACCCACCATATAAACACTTCTGCCCCATTTGGTTTTTGACAGCAATATAGCTGTTAATATTGCAAATAGTACAAAAATAATGATGGAAAGAGGAACGATCCCCATATAGTAACCGTTTCCAATTAGGCTATAACCCTCACTGAATCCTGAAATTGAATTTCCTTTCGTAATGCTTAAGATCAAACCTTCAAAAAGCACCATCGTTCCGAGTGTTACCAGTATAGGCGAAACACCGATTTTTGAGATGAGTACGCCGTTAATCAATCCGCAGCTCAGCCCGACTAGTATACCGATTAAGGTTGCGCCGAGCATTGGGTATCCGCTGCTTGCCATAAGTGCGATTGTCACGCCAGACAAGGCAGCTGTATACGTAATCGATAGGTCAATCCCTCCAGTTACAATCACTACCATCATTGCTAAAGCGATTAAGCCAAACTCCGGGAGCTGGAACATCATATTGGTTAAATTATTTGAAGAAAAGAAACCAGGTATTGAAAAACTCATTAACACAAACAAGCCTGCTGTAATGACACCTAAAGTATTTTCTTTTGATATTGAGAGCCGTTTCATTTTTTCACCTCTTTCTTACGCTTCCACTTCAATTTTTGCTAACTTATCTTTTGAGCGCTTATATTGAATGTGATCGTATGACACAGCCAGTAATATAATCAATCCAGTGAATACTTTTTGCCAGAAGGTATCAATTTTTGCCAAGATAAGACCATTTTGTACAATGCCTAGCAGAAGAACGCCCAAAACCGTTCCCAAAATGGTACCGCGCCCCCCCATGATGTTCGCACCGCCCAAAACAACGGCTGCTATGACCATCAACTCCAGACCTAGCATTCCATTAGGATCCACAGCCTTTGTATATGATGTTTGAGCAATGGCTGCTATTCCTGCAAGAAACCCCATATAGGAGAAAACAAATATCTGAACTTTGTCAAAATTTATCCCAACCCGAATGGCTGAATCTTTATTACCGCCAATCGCCAATACTTCGCGACCGATTAATGTGTATTTCAAAATATACCAAGTAAACAGAGCTACGGCGATAAAAATTAGAATGATGATAGATATACCAAACAGCTCAAAACTAGCAAACTTGATGAATACGGTTGGAAAACTGCTGCTGTTCAAATACTGTCCATTCGTAATGTACAACACGAGCCCATTAATGATACTCATCATTCCAAGTGTCACGACAATAGCTGGAATTTGAACCTTTGCAACAAGCAGTCCATTCAGTGCACCTAAACAAACCCCAAGAAATGGCCCAATCAAAAAGAGTAATAGTATAGAGATGGGATGATCAGGCATTAGCATCATTACTTTTCCAACGATGACACAGACAGCGCTTGTAACAGCGGCGACCGATACGTCAATCCCTCCAGTGATGATTACAAGTGTCATACCGACAGCCAGAATTCCAAGTACAGCATTCCCTTTTAGTACATCCAGCAAATTGTCTACGGTTAAAAAATACGGGCTTAAGAATGTCAATGTAATACATAGAAGCAAAACAATCATTGCGATGCTGATTTCCTTCGACTTCAAAATGGCGTTCATGCACGTACCTCCTCTTTTAGCGCCAGGCCTTTTTTGGAAGGAGATTGAGAACCAAGCAGAGCATAATTCATGATATTTTCCTGTGTCGCTTCTTCTATACCAAGTTCTCCGGCTATTCTTCCTTGTCTCATGACCAAAATTCGATCACTGACAGCAAGTACTTCTGGTAGCTCTGAAGAAATCACAATAATGCCCATTCCTTCAGCAGCCAGTTCCCTCATTAACTTATGAATCTCTGACTTCGCCCCAATATCAATCCCATTCGTCGGTTCGTCAATAATTAGGATTTGTGGTTTAGTAGAAAGCCACTTGCCGATCACGACTTTCTGTTGATTTCCACCTGACAGGTCACCAGCTGCTCTTTTAGGCAAAGCCGGTCTAACATCTAGCGTTTTCATATAATGATCGGCCAGCTTAACTTCTTCCTTTCGCTTAATCAATTTGAATTTATTTCTCAATTGTTTCAAAACAGGTAATGAAATATTATTGATTATGGACTGGCGAAGGATGAGTCCTTGCGTTTTTCTACTTTCTGGAATATATGCAATCCCTTGTTTGACAGCATGTTCAGAAGACTTGATTTTAGTAGAAACCCCATTTATTTTCATACTTCCATCGTAGGGCCTGTTGACCCCAAATATCGCCTGTGCAAGCTCTGTTCTTCCTGATCCGACAAGTCCTGTAATTCCAAGGACTTCTCCAGCTTTCAATTCAAAGGAAATATCCTTAAAGTTACCTTCTTTTGATAAACCATTCAGTTCCAAAAGAGTTTTTCCCGTT
Source organism: Peribacillus sp. Aquil_B1 (assembly GCF_022603275.1). NCBI lineage: Bacteria > Bacillati > Bacillota > Bacilli > Caryophanales > Bacillaceae > Peribacillus > Peribacillus sp. Aquil_B1. The sequence goes on from NZ_JAKXEE010000001.1 coordinate 2,460,301, forward strand.
TTTCCTTTTACCATATTCTTTTTATATAAAATCTGACGTCCCACCATTAGAGTGATTAATTTATCTTCATCAAGTTCTTCAGTTTCATAAGTGCCTACATATTTCCCATCGCGCAATATTGTAAATCGATCGGAAACGGTAAATAACTCTTTTAACTTGTGGCTGACAAAGATTATGGAAATTCCGCGATCCTTTAATTTTTGTATAACTTTATAAAGCTTTTCAACTTCCCCTGCGGATAGGGATGAAGTCGGTTCGTCCATTACAATCAACTTGGAATCAAAAGCTAGAGCTCTGGCGATTTCAATCAGCTGCTGTTGAGCAATGCTTAATTTTTCAACGGGTGTATGTACATCAATCTCAAATTCTAGTTCTTTAAGTGCCCGTTTTGCTGTATCCTCCATCTCCTTCCATCTAATCTTTTTCCATGGTTTTTTGTCACTATCCCGGCCAATATAGATATTTTCAGCTACAGATAGGTTAGAAAATAAACTTAAATCCTGATAAATGATTGAAATACCTTTAAGCGTTGCATCAATCGGTTTTTGAATTTCGGCTTCTCTTCCTTCAAAGTAAAACTTGGCGCCTGGGTCCGGCCGATAAATGCCAGCTAATATTTTAATGAGCGTTGATTTCCCAGCCCCATTCTCACCTATTAACGCATGAACTTCTCCTTTTTTCACTTCAAGCTGAACGCTATCCAGTGCTCTTACACCTGGGAAGGTTTTACTGACATTCGTCATTTGCAATAAGAAATCAGACATGTTTCTCTCCTTTCCAACCTTAATCAGTCATAAATTTGATTCAACTTTTGTTTTTTTCCATAGTAATGAATGTTATTGGTTTCACAAAAATGTTCCACTTCTGCTAGCCTCGGTACACCATCTTGGGCCCCTATTTTCGTTACCTTCATCGCCGCTACAATTGAAGCAAACTCGGCTGCTGATTCAATCGTCTCCCCATCAGCAATGGCACAGGCAAGAGCACCTGCGAACGAGTCTCCTGCCCCCACTGTATCAACAGCTTTTACAGCAATGGGCTCGATAAAGTTTGTTTCACCGTTTTGATAAACCAATGCTCCTTTGTGGCCCAACTTAATAATGCTATTCTCCACGCCAAAATGATTCTTAAAGTAAACACCCGCTTGGCATGCACTTTCCTTCGAGTTGACGTCGATCCCAGTCAACACTTTTGTTTCCTGCCAATTCGGCGTAATCAAATTGGCATACGTCAGTGCTTCAGTCGTTACTCCTTCTGCCGGAGCAGGGTCCAGGATAATAAACATATTTTTTTCTTTAGCCCTTTTCATGGCTTGTAGAACAGCTTCATCAGGAATTTCCATCTGTACAAGTAAAACAGCATAGTCATCACTGATGGTGGAAAAACAAATGTCAATATCACTTCTTTTCAAATGTTCATTGGCCCCTTTAATGACAAGCATGGTGTTTTCTGCGGTAGCATCTACTGTAATGACTGCGCATCCAGTTGGATGTTCTGTAACATGTTTCAAGGAGGATATGTTCACTTTATTTTGAAGAAGAGAACGTTCTATTTCATGCCCGAATGAGTCCTCGCCAACCGCACCGATTAGTTTTACTGGTTTTCCAAGTTTAGCGCACGTCGTTGCTTGATTTGCGCCTTTTCCACCACTTAATAGTTTCATATTTTTTCCGAAGATCGTTTCCCCATGGGCTGGATACTGATTAGTGATTGCGACAATATCCATATTAATACTCCCTACCACTACAATCCCTTTCATGCACAACCCTCGTTTTTCATTTTCATTTGCTCTAAGAATGCCCGGAGTTGGCCAACGGCATCTTCCAGTAATACATCGTTTTTAAATAAACAGGACGTACCACAAACCAACATGTCGGCTCCATTTTTCAATACACCCGGAATGGTTTCGAACCCAATGTTTCCATCTACCTGAATATCAATTTGGTAGCCTTCCGATTGAATTAATTCTTTTATCTTTTTTATTTTCTTATACATAAGCGGTACAAAAGACTGCCCGGCAAAACCAGGGTTCACCGTCATTACCGTTACATAATCGATTACATCCAATACATGTTCAAGCTCTGTGATAGGGGTTGATGGATTTAAGGCTACCCCTGCCTTAATCCCATCATTCTTCAGCTTTTGTAATGATCTCTGTAAATGGGCAGTTGCCTCTGCATGTATGGAAATCATATCTGCCCCCGACTGAATGAAAAGATCTAAATGGTCTTCCGGTCTTTCAACCATTAAGTGAATATCAAATGGTTTATCCGAGAATTGCCTAATGCGTTTAATTAGATCCGGGCCCATTGTAAAATTAGGAACAAACGATCCATCCATTATATCTAGATGAAAGAAATCAACACCTGCACGGTCTAATCTCATTACTGATTCTTGTAAATTCCCCATATCTGCACACATAAGTGAGGGTCCAATTAAGGTCATATAAACACTCCCGTTCCATTTCGTCTTTATCGAGAAAGCGCTTTCTTTGTTGATACTTTCACTATAAAGGGAATTAGCATAAGCTGGTAGGTGATAAAATTCGGGTAGGGGGGATTTTCTTCGGGACATTTTCAATGTAGACATAAAAAAAAGCTCCAGAATGGAAGCTTCTACATTTTGACAGAAAACTCATGAGTATCTCGATATTGAGACGGCAGTTGTCCTGTCCATTGCTTAAACAGCCGACTAAAATATTTGGTATCTTGATAGCCTACTTTTGAAGCAATATCGTAAATCTTTAAATCTGTATGACTTAATAATTCCTTGGCCACTTTTAACCTTTCATTTGTTACATAGTCAAGCACGGTTTCACCTGTCTGATTTTTAAAATACTCACAAAAATAGGTTGAATTTAAATGGACATGATTAGCAATTTTTTTTATTGTGACGTTGTCGCCTAAATGTTTTAGAATCCATTCTTTTGCCTGGCGTATGGGATCTGTTTGGTCATTTTGAAATGCTGCTTGCTTTTTTAACATATTCATGACCCAGCGCTCCGTCTCCTTTTTTAGATGATTAAAATGAGAAGAATTCTTGGCAATGCTAAATGCTTCCTCAAGTAATAGCGGAAGCTCTTTAAAACCTTCACTTTTAATCCATCTATTAATAATTCTAATAGACAAATAACGAACCGATTCTTGTATTATGAAAGGGGAAGTAACATCTTTCAATTCGTTAAAAAATTGCCTGAGAGAACGTATGGCAGCTTCTTCCCCATGCTCCATCGCCTCCACTGTCTCTTCTGCCCATTTATAGATGGATGGCGGTACTTCGATCACTTTATCATAGGATACATGTTTAAGCATTTCAGTTTTGAAAATTTTATTGCCTCCTTGAATCATTCGATATTGCAAGGTAGATCGTAATTCATCTTTCATATTTACTAAAAGGGTAAGGTCATTAAACTCATTCCCAAGGGCAATAGAAATCGTAAAAGGGGTTTGCCGTTGGACAGTTGTCTTTAATGTTATACACAATTGCTCCAAAGCTGTATGGGGAGTATTCTTAATCAATAACCAACTCGCATGTAGACTATCTTTCCACATCCAATGAGTTGAATGATCATCTAGTAAGTCTTTTATAAGTTTTTTTATTACTCCATTCCATCTCCCCCAATCTTCTGGTGAAAAACTTTGGGTTTTGGCAAATGTATGATCGATTCCAATATGGATCAGGGAATAGCTTCCTTCTGGAAATTGCCGCGTCCATTCAAGTAATGATAAGTCCATTGCATCTTTCCACGTTATTTCCATTAGCAGTTGAAGTTGCTTTTCATGGGTTAATATCAAGGCTCTTTCTTCTATTTCTCCTATCTTTTCCCTTTCCTTTCGCTCCTCAATTACTTTTTCCTGCACAATCTTCAACTGCAGTTTAAACTTTTCTCGATCAATCGGTTTCAATATATAATCGACAGCGCCTTCCCTTAGGGCAGTCTGTACATAGAGAAAATCATCATACCCGCTTATAATGAATGGAAATAGCGTTGGTTTAGTTTTTTTCAAATGTTGAATTAACGTTAACCCGTCCATGATTGGCATCTGTACATCTGTTATTAATACATCAACTTCTTCTATTTGATTGATAATTGCATCGTAGGCCTCTTGGCCATCGGAGTAAACACCAACAACCTGCCACTCTTCCCCACAAGATTGTACTAGTCTTTCTATGCCTCTTCTTATCCTTGGTTCATCATCTACAATGACCGTCCTGACCCTTTGTATCATCTCTGTTTTTCTCCTCTCCTTGAACATACATGCTTACTTGTTGGGCATTTATTTTAGGAAGTCGTATAACCACACTCGTTCCCTTTCCGTATTTGCTATTAATTTGAAGGTTATATTGTTCCCCGAACATCATGCCAATTCTTGCATTTACATTGATAATCCCAAAGCCAGAGTCTCGTTTCATCATTGGATCTAAACGTAACTTTTCATTTAATTCTAATAATTTGCTTTCTGTTATCCCTGGTCCGTTATCACTGACTATCAGCAAAAGATCTTCCTCACCTGTCTGAGTTTCCTCTTCAGAAATATGTATTTGAATGTCTATTTCCTTTCTCTTTTCCAATCCATATTTAATGGAATTTTCAACGATTGGCTGTAAAACAAACTTGGGTATATAATAATCAACCACATCAGTCCCTTTTTCTATCATAAAATGCAAACGATCTTCAAAACGGAATTGTTGGATGCTTAAATAATCTTCAATGTGCTGAACCTCACTGTTTATAGGAACCAAGCTTTCTTTATTACTGATTGAAAAGCGCATCATTCTACCAAGCAGTGTCACCATCTTCACGACTTCATCGCTCTCTCCTTCCTCCACAGCCATACCTATGGTTTCCAGCGTATTATACATAAAGTGAGGATTTATTTGAGATTGAAGGGCGTATAATTCAGCTGTTTTTTTTCGCAGTTCAATGTGATAGTTTTTTTGAATCAGTTCTCTTATCTCTGCAAGCATTGACCGAAAACTGTTCGCGAGCATCCCGACTTCATCCTTGGAATGTATGGGTATATCTACTAATAAATCACCTTTTTCCACCCGCTTCATGATATCGCCTAATTCGTTTAGTGGACGTGTAACGGTCCAGGCAAAAAAGATAGAGATCAATGTAGTAATGAGTGTGAACAGGATAAAAACGAAAATTGTCACATTTCGGATAACATCCGTTTTTTCCGTCATATTTTTGATTGGCATGCTGTGAACGAGTACCCATGGCAGCTCATTTGATTCACTTATACTGATTAAATTCCGTTTTCCATCTATTTCTGTACGAAAACTACCATTCAGTAATGGGAAATCATGTATTCCTTTTTCCACAGAACCAATTTTTGAATGATCCTTATGATAAATGATCTTCCCTCGCTTATTCATGATCCACATCGTAACATTCTCTTCCTTTTGCAAATCCCGTAGTGATTGCTCAAAAAAGGCTACATCGATGGCTATATAGAGCGTTCCTAAATTTTTTCTATTATCGAAATCAGTAATTGGTTTGACCAGCATGAAATAGGAGGGATCCCCTTCAAACGTTAAATTAGTCTGGTTAGGAAGGAGCAACTGCATCTCGCCTATCAGTCCTAGGTCATCTGCATATGGCAAGGACCCATCTTCAAATCCAAAACTGTCATAATGCAGACTTGTACTTGCAAATGTACGATTCTTGGAAACTAGAAACGCCCCCAAAATATGAGATGAATTGTTATTTAAATAGGTCCTTGTCAAATAACTCTTCATGATATATTCATCGTGTAGCAAAACCGATTTTTTTTTTGGTTGGCTGTCTCTTAAAATAGCCATAACATCACCGGAATTATAAATTAAATCAGGTAAGGTCTCTAGTTTTTGAATGTCATTTTCAATGTTGCCATTAACCTGTTTGACAAGACGGGGAATATATTCGCCTACTTCTTCTTCTATTGATTTTGTGTATTGCCAATATGCAATGAACCCAAGGAAGGCCATTGGTAGAACCGTTAATAATGTATAGGTTGTAACTAGTTTTGTTGTTAAACGCAAGTTTTTTATCTGGATGGGCTTTTTCCCTTTAAAAATCATACTGGTTCACATTTCCCTTTGTAAAATCGATGGGCTCTCCCATAATGACCATATCACCGTTGAATTTAATCCTGCCTATGTTCTTAATGTTCTGTCCTTCATAAGGAAATTCATCATTCGATAGGTTTTTTGCTAGGCTAACAGTCAAGTAACCCAACTTTTGTGGACTCCATAACGTAATGGTCTGGGCAGCCCCTTCCTGTAAATACTCATTCATTAAATTAGGAGTCGATGTACCGACTACGGCAACCTCGCCGATTTTCCCTGCATCTTTCACAGCCTGAGCCGCAGCAGGAGGGTTAACCGTTGAAATACCAATAATTCCTTTTAGGTCCGGGTATTTTTTAAATAAATTTTGTGTTACTTTATACGCTTTATGAATATCTTCGTTTGTATATTCCACTTCAACTAGTCTCATAGTTGGATAATATTCTTTTTGTTGGATTTGAATCCAATCAATCCATGTATTAAGATTGGCAGCGGTAGGAGATCCCGTCATAATCGCAAACTCCCCTTTTTCCTCCATTTCAATAGCGAGAGTATCCATTACATGCCTGCCGATTATCTCAGGATCTATCATGTTCACAAAAAAGCTTCTGTATGTTGCATTAGTATCAGAATCCCAGGTGATCACCTTGATTCCTTTACGCTTTGCTTTTTGAAGCACCGTACCTAACTTATATGGATCATTTGCAGATACGGCAATTACGTCCACTTTTTTTTCAATTAATTTTGTTATAATCTCTTCCTGCTTTTCAGAGCTGGGGGTAGGTGGGCCTGTATATATGACCTTAACACCTAAGTCTTTTCCCGCCTCCAACGCCCCCTCCTCTACCGCTTTAAAATAAGGAATACCGTCAATTTTAGGTATAACAGCTATCGTATACGAATCTTTTTTATTCTCGACAGGTTTTGTAGTGACGTCGACACTTTCTTCATCATTGTAAATAATCTCGTATTCTGAAGAATGATTACAGCCGCTTAGTATAAATAAAAACAAAATAAAAAAGATGGGCATCCTTAACATGATTAGCTACCTTCTTTCTTAAATTCTAAACATTAGCACGTATCATGGATATTGTAATAAGGAATGACTTAAGAAATGCTTTTCTCCTCGGGTTACATTCACCGTTCTTTCTAAGAAAACGGTTTCATAAATGATAAATCTTACCTAGAGTATGACCTTACTTTCTTTATTAAAATAGGAAATCTTTAAATACTTTCAGATTTCCCTACCATTTATTTTCCATCCATGAGCTTCTCTGTTATGTTCAACTACTAACTTACACGAAAAGCGGAATGGAAACTGGAAAAATCATATTTTAGCATCAAGAGTGAACGCCTTTATCATTCTCTTCTATATGTTTTAAAAATACCTCCATTGTACATTTGAACCTCATCACTTTTTCTTTGTATTAATGATTTTTACTGTTTTTGAAAGGTTTGTCAATTCAATTTTACAAATATTTTTAAAATTCAAATAATATTTTCATATAGTTTCGCTTGCTCATTGTATTTCATTTTTAGTTGTATTGAAAAACTACAAAGCAGTCTATCATTACCTTTTCTATATCCTTTTATCATAGTGCTTTTATTATTTTAAACTGTAGATTGATACCTTCAATTCCACATCCTCCCCCTTTTTGAAAAAGTTACCTTAACGATTCTTCCTCAATCCTCAGTCTCATTTTCAACTGATTAAACAATATGGTGCACGAGACTCTCATTCCGGAATTTTACATTTCGAGTACAAATTGACTAGCTTTCATGTTTTATTAACGTGCAATCAAAAAAAATAAAATATACCCATAGAAAGACCTGTGTCATAGATCGTTATAGGTATATTTTATAAAGGAATTACCTTTCTAATTAGTTTTCCTTTTAACTATATTAATTTTGTAATTTATAACAAAACTTTTTTACTTTTTCTCCATCCCTTTGTAATACTCCGTAAATTCCAGATCATTCATTCGGGACGAATCGTTAGACCCCATTTTATTCATATGAATTAGTCACACATCGGTTTGCCGATTCAGGATAGCCTTAATTTAACGTTTGGCTAACACATCACGTTCATAATCTTTTACTTGCATCAGCCAGCTTTCCTTCACCGGCACGTTCATTTGCTCACAGTAATAATCCCAAATTGCACCAAATGGATAGGTTTTAAATTCCTCCATTAATGCTAGGCGCTCTGTAAAATCGCCTTTTTCTTGCAGTTCTTTCAAATGATCGTTCGGTACAAGTAAGGCATATAAGAGGGCTTTAATCATATTACGAGTACCAATCGTCCAGGCAGCAACACGGTTTATGCTGGCATCAAAGAAATCAAGACCAATGATCACCTGGTTTAATGCATCATTGCGAACAATTTCAAGTGCAATTTCACGAAGCTCATCGTCTAAGATTACGACGTGGTCACTGTCCCATCGAACCGGGCGCGAAACATGAAGTGCCAGTTTATCACTGTATAATAGCATCGAAGAAATTTTGTTCGATACAGTTTCAGTCGGATGATAATGACCTGTATCCACTAAACAAATCTTGTTATTTTTCAGTGCGTAGCCAAGGTAGAATTCATGCGATCCTACGACATATGACTCGGAGCCAATACCGAATACTTTACTTTCTACTGCATCCCAATTACATGTTTCATCCATTTCTGCTGTAAAAATTCGATCAAGAGATTCTTTTAATCTCTTTCTCGGTGTTAAACGGTCGCTTGGAATATCTTTGTAGCCGTCTGGAATCCATATATTTGTTAAGCAGGGCTTGCCTAGTTCACGGCCAAAGTACTCTCCGATTTTTCGGCTTGCGATGCAATGATCAATCCAGAATTCACGAATTTCTTCATTTGGATGAGAAAGTGTCAAGCCGTCTGCTGCTTTTTCATGGGAAAATAGTGTCGGGTTAAAATCCAAACCAAGACCGTTTTCTTTAGCCCAATTCAACCAGTTTTCGAAGTGCTTTGGCTTAAGCTGATCGCGTTCGACTGCTTCTCCATTTGTTTCCGCATAAATGGCATGCAAATTGACCCGATGTTTCCCCGGAATAAGAGATAGCGCTTTTTCAAGATCCATGCGTAGCTCTTCCGGCGTAGTGGCTTTTCCTGGATAATTTCCCGTTATATCAATTCCGCCCGATAATTCACTTTTGTTCACTTCAAATCCAGCAATATCATCACCCTGCCAGCAATGAATCGAAATGGGCACTTTTTTCAGTGTTTCGAGTGCCATATCAACATCAATTCCCCAATTCGCATACGCTTGTTTCGCTGCTTCGTACTGTTCTTTAATTGTCATAACGTCCCATCCTTTTTAACGGATTGAATTGATTACTCCACGATTCTTACTACCTTTTCCTAATCATCTATTCTTCACTTATCACAATGGGCAGTACATACTTAATCTATTATTTTTTGATAGATTGATTTCGCCTATGACAAGCCCTCCACTTAAAGCAACAAAGTCCAAGAAAACAGGTAAAACCTATCAGCGATTAAAAGCTCCAGGTACACCGCCGTCTACAGTGACCATGCAACCCGTTGTTTTGTCTGCTTTTGATGAAGCGAAAAACGCTATGGACTCAGCAATGTCTTCAGGGAATATATTTACTAGCAATGTCGTACGTTTTTTGTAATGTTCTTCAAGCTGGTCTGGATCTATTCCGTATGCAGCGGCACGCTCTTGACGCCAACCCGATCCCCAAATGGAAGATCCTTGTAATACGGCGTCTGGCAAAACAGAATTAACACGGATTCCGAAATCCCCGCCTTCCACTGCAATGCATCGTGCTAGATGTGTTTCAAGTGCTTTGACTGAACTGTAAGCAGAAGCATTTTTTCCAGCATAAACAGAGTTTTTCGATCCGACAAATACCATATTTCCTCCTGTTCCCTGTCGTTTCATTTGTTTAAAAGCTTCACGTGCTACAAGGAAATAGCCTGTCCCGAGTACATTCATGTTTAGGTTCCATTCTTTTAAGGTTGTTTCATCAAACGGGCTGGATGTGGCAAGGCCGGCATTGTTGACGATAATATCAATTCCCCCAAATGTAAGAGCTGATTTATCAAAGGCATCCTGTACCTGCTCTTCACTGGTAACATCCATTTTAAAAGCTGCAGCGCGTTTTTCCCCGTATTCTTTATTTATTTCATCCGCAACTTTTTCTGCACCTTCAATATTTAAATCAGCTAGAACTACATGGGCACCTTCAGAAACTAAACGCCGTGCTGTTGCGCTTCCAATACCGCCCGCACCGCCTGTAATAAAGGCTACTTTGCGTGAGAACTCCGCTTCCGCCGGGGAAAGAGACAATTTATAAAGCTCGAGTGGCCAGTATTCAACGTTATATGACTCATTTTCACTGAGAGATACGAACTCGCCAAGTGCTGTTGCCCCTTTCATAACCGCAATCGCTCGATGGTAAAGTGCTCCGCTCACGTTTGCCATGGCTACGTTTCTGCCTGTGTTGACCATTCCGACTCCTGGAATCAAAATAACTCGTGGTGCCGCCTCAAACATCACATCTCCTTCGTTTTTGTTGCGCTCGAAGTATTGCTTATATTCTTCCTTATATTGTTGAATACCCGTTTTAACTTTTTCCACCAAGGATTCAGTCCGTTCATTTTGAGGATCCCAGTTAATGTAAAGTGGCTTCATTTTTGTATGTACAAGGTGATCCGGGCAAGCGGCACCGACTTGTGATAAGGCTGCCGCATTTTTGCTATTCAAAAATTGCAGGACATCATCAGAATCGTCAAATGTTAAAAGCATTTTTTTCTCTTCGCCCACAGTACCGCGGATAACCGGCATAACCGAAGCAAGTACCTTTTTGCGCTCTTCTTCAGATAATGAGTCAAATGCCTGTCCACCAAATGCATCTTCTTCATGCTGGCGGCTGTTAATAAACTCTTCTGCTTCCGTTATGATCGAAATGGTTTTTTCATAGGCTTCTTTCGATGTTTCACCCCAAGTAACCAATCCATGTTTTTCCATTAAAACAAGCTCGGCTTGCGGGTTATTTTTCACACCTTTTGCGATCATTTTAGACAAAGTGAAGCCAGGGCGCTCATATGGTACCCAGACAAAACGATCACCGAAAATTTCATTGGCGACTTCTTTTCCATTGTCTGCACAGCAAAGACTAATAATTGCATCTGGATGTGTATGGTCAACATGTTTAAAGGGAAGGAAGGCATGAAGTAAAGTTTCAATCGACATACGTGGATGCTTACTGTCGATCATGCAGTGTGACAAATATTCAACCATATCTGCATCAGGCATTGCATCACGCTCGATCAAAGGGTGAATATCCGCTAGATTCAAACCTGTGAAATTGCCAGCTTTCATTGTCGCAAGGTCAGAACCGCTTCCTTTAACCCACATGACTTCAATTTCCCGGCCACGAAAATCCTTCTCCATTGTTTTCATGGATGTATTGCCCCCGCCCCAGTTGCAGACAGCTCGATCTGTACCGATTAAATTAGACCGATATACCAGTTCCTCTACTCCAGATGTTACTTTTGACGCTTCCTTATCATTCCATAAATTATTAACCATTTTGTTTTACCCCCGTTTATCTTTATTTGTGTTTGTTTTATTGTACAATATATTTGTTTTCTTTTGAAGAAGTTTTTTAATTCTTACTAATTTTTCGAAAACAAGAAAAGTGGATGAGCGTGAAAGACCAAGGATGTACCTACCATTTTCGACAATCAAACTCATTCTGCAAGGTAAACTCAACTTAAAAATCACGATTTTACTTAGATGAAATTTATAAATAAACGTAAGCACAACAAATGACAATGAATGAAAAGACTGTGTCCTTTCCATATTAGTAGAAGATTGACCTATGTAAAACTTCCCAAGGACTTTGAAGGACATTTCCTACGGAAAGACATCATTTTCCCGGGTAAATAGGCAGCTGCAGACAAACTTTTTACTAACCCAAATACCATCGATGCAATAATGGCTCTCACTCCTTTTTACTGTAATTAAGAGATACAGTGTTTTTAATCGAATTCCATTTGAAAAATCGGTGCTGTGGATTTATTGAGGTTATATGAGTTACTGTTCAAATAAGAAATGGACATGGGATTTCACACTAAAAATGGAGTTAGCCTTTTGCTGTTGTCTTTCGTTTTAGTACATTTGGGAGATTTTGTTTCTATTTAAAATCAAAGATTCACAAAAGAGTGGATTGGGTACAATATGAAATGAACTAGTAAACGTTATCTTAGTATTATAATTTTCAGGAGGAAGTTTATATGATTAATGAAAAAGTGGCTTTAATATTAGAAGATAAAATTAACGTTATTAAAAGTGATGAAACATCCATTTATTTAGTCGGCCCAATCAAATTACCCGTTAACTTAGAGGGCGAAACAATTATATTCCAGTGGTATTGCTGGTTACGATGTGAGAATATGGCGGGTCATTTTTGTGATGACGGTACTTATAATATAGAAAAGATCATTGAAACTTTAGCCTCTTCCAACTTAGCGGAAATGCAGCAATCCAGTGTGTTACTGTATGGAGATTTTCAACATTCAGCTGATGCCCTTATCCGGATGCATAGTATTTGTCATACTGGGGATATATTTGGCAGCAAACGCTGTGATTGCGGCTTTCAATTAAAGCAGGCTATGAAAATGATTGCAGCTCAAGGATCCGGAGCTTTATTTTATTTAGCGAATCACGAAGGAAGAGGCATCGGATTATTTAGTAAAGCCATGGCTTATGTACTGCAAGAAAAGGGATTGGATACGGTGGAAGCGAATTTGGAGCTTGGATTTGTGGATGATGCACGTAACTATGATGACGCCATTCGAGTGTTAAAAAAATTGCGCTCTAATCCAGTGACTCTTATCACCAACAATCCGAGAAAATTAGAAGCTCTTCAAAACTCAGGTGCCAACGTTGCAGGCAGAGTTCCGTTATGGGGAGATATTTCCGAGTTTAATGAAAAATATTTAAAAACCAAAGTGGTTCGTTCCGGTCATATAAAAGATAGTAAAAATGAATGACTGGTTTGTTTTATATGAAATTGTTTATACCCCTGAATAGGTTTGAATTGTTGGAATAATCGTGGAAACCTCAAGAATCATTGAATGTATTATCCTGTATATATTTGTCGTGGAAATCAAATGTGTTATTAAAAGATGATTTGATAAAAAAGTAAGAAAAGATTTTCGATTCGATCAAACTATTTGTTGAAAAAGGAATTTATTCCAAAAAACATATTCAATACTGAGTTTCTCACAATGTCATTCAATACAATCGCAGATTTTTGGATGAATTAAAAAAAGAGGGAAATCCCCCTCAGGTTAATCAGCATAACAATGTAACCGTGATTACCGATCGATACCAGACAGTTGTCGTAACTACTGCAAAGAGCATTCCCAATACTGCAACTCGGCCATTGCTAAATCCCGGGAAATAAATCATCATAACAGCAATGACGGCTAGAGTGGTTCTTAATGCCCTGGCAAAGCAGACCGTACTTAGTATATCTAGAGCGAAAATCGCAAATGAAATGGGAATCCACCTATAACAATTGTAGCAGTCCTGTCAAATCGCAGTGATTTCTATTCATTATTTCTTTATTAAAAATTGGATATAGAAGAGAGCTTGAGTTAAATTACCAAAAAATTACTTAAAGTTTTCCCTAACCCTTCTCAGTTAACCTTTGATTTTTCCATTAATGACAACACACTTGCCATTTGAAGATTGCTTTATCATCCTTCCATCCTTGATGTATACAGTGTAAGTATTATTGACTTTAGCATCTGTTCTTGCTAGGTCTCCCATTCCTGCTATGATATTTTTGACAGCTTCCCTCTTCAGATTATTCATAATTTGCTTTTTCCATTGTTCCCGTTTGTTCTTTTGTTTATTTTCATCAACCATCAGGATCCCATCCTTCTTGTTTGATTTATGCCTTCCCCGATAATAGTGTATTATTTTTTTATCATCTTGTTACCCATATGCTTTTCCTTATTGGGGCTTCTATTTTTAACAGCACAGGTTACGGTAAAAATGAAAAAATATGCAAGTAAAGGGGCTATAAATAAAGTGGCTCACGCTAGTGATAACAAGAATTTACACAAAAACAGGATGCAACGGAAAGTTGCACCCTGTCTGAAAAAGGGGTTTGCTTCATTTCGAATCAGCATAAATTCTCTGCGATAAACACCTCATCTACATTAGAGTAAATACGGGTATCTGACTAGAGTTTTCCATCCAAAGCAACCATCCCCTATATCTTAAAAGTTTTATCAACTTTCAAAGCATAAATGACAATGATTGAATGAGTTTTCTGCTTTTACGTGCAAGCGAACCATCTCCTTGCGCGAATCGATTTTTTAATGAAGCTACCTGTAGTTAAGTTAAACGTCTTTAACTTACACCTCATTTACTATATGATGTTGAATCATACGTAATCAGTAGCCCCTTCTTCTTTATTTATCATGACCAACAGCGGTTAAAAAATAACTGGTTGTTTATGGATATCGAGAATGGTTTGAAATCAATTTATAGCTTCATAATGAAACTTGGTGAATGAACCCATTAGTACTCTTTCAAACTATTTTCAGCAAATAAGGTATTTAATGGTAATTTAAGTGAAATTTTTGTAATCTCAACAGCCTAACAAATTATTTGTTCACTAACGATCCTTTTTAGCACATTAATTAGTGGAATTAAGCTAAACTAAACAGATAATCTCTCCCTAAGCTCAACTCTCGTCAATGGAAATGACGGGAAATGAGCAAAAATTAAAAAGCCTTGCAATCTTTACTTTATCATTAATTATAGAAGGACAAAGCGAATAACTTCGCTTTGTCCTTTCCTCATAGCATTATGAAGGCTTGATTATTGTGCTTTCAAATCTGCACGATAATCGTCTATAATCGCTTGTATCTCTGGATCTGCCGGAACATTTGTAACGTCGTAGAGGAATCCATCGGATTTGATCAAAGTCATTTTGGCGTCAACGACTTCAAAGGTCAAATTCAGGCGGCCCAAATAATGTTCTTGTTCTCCGCCAGCTTGAGTAATTGGCACCATCACCTCTCCGTTGAATTCGTATTCGGGAGTTTTGATGACCTTGTGTGTATCTGCACCGATTATCGCTGAAACTCCGGGAACCTGAGCCAGCTTATGGTCTTCAGGATTTCCGGCATGCGAAAGGACAATGTTAACGTCAGATTTTTCACTCACTTCAGGAAGCAATGCATTCAACGCTTCAACCGGTTCGATGAAATCGAGGTCTGCAACATCATCCCAACCGCGAATTTCCGGCTTCATTGATGTAAGGCCGATCATGCCGACTTTAACTCCATTGAAAGCAAAGCTCTTCCAAGGTTTTACATTCTGTATGTACTTTCCTGTTTCCCTGTCAATTACATTACCAGTAAGGATCGGGAAATTCACGTTGCGGTGGTAATCCTTTAACTGTTCATAACGGCTGTCCGGTGTGCCCTCTCCGGCAGGGTATACGCGGAAGTCGTTGTTTCCTAGAGCCATCGCATCATAGTCCAAAGCTTTCAAAAGAGACGTCTCCAACTCTCCTTGACCCTCCTGAAACTCGCCGCGCAGGAAGACATCCCCGCCATCGACTAAAAGCACATTCTCCTCTTCATCGCGCACATTTTCAATGATGGTGGCATACTTCGCAATAGAATTATGATGAAGGGTTCCATCATCCAGCGTGACGATGTCATCCAGATGACCATGAAAGTCATTCGTCTGGAGGATGGTGAGTTTAAACTTCTCTCCCTCCTTAAGCTTTTCCTCCGCATCTGCCGTAACGGGCTTTGCGACAAAAGCGGCAGTGATCGCCAGCGAAAAGCAGCCCGTCAAAAATATCTTCCCCATTTTTTTCATACTATTCCCTCCAAGCAATTACTCTATTAAATTGTAAAATAAGTTATTTAGTTCCCAGTTTTTTCGGATTTCTCAAGAGCTACTAGTTTATTTTTTTCTTCAGAGTTAGTTTTTTCTTCTTTGTCATTGCTGATCAAGTCATTTGTTGCCTTTTTAAATTCTTTTAAAGTGTTTCCAAAAGCACTTCCAATCTCGGGTAATTTGGAAGGGCCAAAAATGATTAACGCAATGACTAGAATGAGAATTAGGCCAGGGATGCCGATACTAGATAACAAACGTCTCACCTCCTACCATGATGGTTTGAAAGAACCAGAAAATGCGATCATTACTTATAAAATTGGCATACCATGACGCTCTAAAGCTGCTGCTTCTAATATAGACATGCCTTGTTCATCTGCAAATGCAGTAAGTTTATCCGAAACAACAGGAGCAAGACTAGCTGGCGGCAGAGCCTGGTTCATAGCTCGTCTGCGGGTAGAATTTCTGCGTGCAAATGGCCCCCAAATCGCAAAGGTGATACCTGGTGTTTGCATATTTACAAAGAAAGTGTTTCCATCTGGAGAAAATGTAGGGCCAGCAAATTCTGAACCGTTCATCATATTTTCAGCGAAAGTATAAATATTTCCTTCAGGAGTTAAACCGACGATACGATCATTACCGCCACCATCTTCGGCGATCCAAAGATCTCCCCAAGGAGTGATTGTAATGTTATCCGGTGCTTCTAAATCATTTTTATCAGTAGACTCATAGAATAGTTCTAAGGTGTTTGTCGCTGGCGTGTAGCGATAAACACGGCCAAGACGTGCTGAACCTGCGCTTGTATCATCAAACCATAAAGTACCTTCAGAAAAATAAGCCCCTTCTAAGCGGCTAAACTGAATACAGCCTTTATCCTTAGCGTCTTGCTGTGCAATTTCAGGATTTAATTTTTTCCAAACAATCCCGAATTTTTGTCTAGTACTAAATTGACTTGCAGCTGCAGCCGGCAGCACCAGCGCTCCAAGGTTTTTTTCCATTTACAGGGTAATCTGAATTGGTCCCATTTTCATGATTTCTTACAAGAATGGTTGTACCCTTCTCTCTTTTAAAGGCAGCCATTCCATCGTGAGCAGAAGGGACAAGGTCACCATTAGGCATGATATCACCAGTTCGTGAAAGCATTTTGTAATGAAATCCCCTTGGCAGATCAAGAACTCCATTTGGGTCTTTTACTAATGGGCCATAGCCACCAAACCCACTTGTTGGATTACTGGATTCCGCTGCAAATCCTTTTGTAGCTCCCGCAAGAGAAAATACCCCCGTTGAACCAAGTGTTAATGCTAAAGTACTCATTCCGCCAACTTTTAAGAAATTACGTCTGTTTAAACCGCTATTGCTGGATTTCATCAATATTACCTCCAAAAAATCTTTTTGAGGGGAGCTATATTCCTTATAGCAAACCCTACCCTCAAAATTAACAGACCTTTTTAAATGCTCTGTTAATCCCATGTGATTTTATTCCTTCGCAAGGAAAATAAACCAAAAGTCACAGTTTATCGAAAAACAGTGGAGTTTATAACCATATTTACAACATGCAAGAGGTGGAAATGGATGGTTTGAGTCAAAAGTGGAGAAAAAACTAAGGATTTTGTCATAAAAAGACCGATGCAGATTATTAAAGCTTATTAATAGTTTGTAAATATAGAGATACTATATGACATACTTGTTAACCCGATTAATTCATATCTACTGAATTATTGAAGAGGAATCGGTCAAAGACATGCTATATAATTGATCTGGAAATATTCTAGTTGTAAACCTACTCCCACTTCCTCGCCAAATAAATTAAAGGGCATGTTTTGAATTACTGCCATTTTTCAAGAGTGTTAACTACCAATAAAATAAAAATATCCATCAGTCTCAAGCATATGCTCATATTTACATGCATGATATCTTTTTAATTCGTATAATAGAATAAAGAGTAATCAAAATGAGTCTAATTTACAAAAAGAGGGAGCAGATTTGTTCTGTGGAACCAAAAGGCGAAGAAATAAACAGTTTAGCATTAAAAGTCAAAGAGATCATTCAATCTTCAGGATGTCAAAACGGAGATGTAATCTTTCTGTGTATTGGTTCAGACCGATCAGTTGGAGATTCATTGGGACCTTTAGTCGGAACGATGCTTAAAGAACATACGGTGCCTTATCGTGTTTACGGTACCTTGGAAAATCCGGTTCATGCATTTAATTTAAAAGACACGTTGAAAGAAATTAAAAAACAATTCAAAAAGCCTCTTATTTTTAGTGTGGATGCTTGTTTAGGGGAACAAAACCAGGTCGGTTATGTTTTCTTGAAGGATGGACCTCTTGTCCCAGGGAAAGCTTTAAAAAAAGTATTGCCTGAAGTGGGAGACTATCATATTATAGGAATGGTAAATTATATAGATCCGCTGCCAACGATGCAATTTTTAAATGATACTCGTCTATACACGGTTATGAATTTGGCGAATAAAATCGTAAAAATCATTACTTCTGGAATTAAATAAAAGAATGGGCTGTGCCCAAACCAATGATAATTGGTTTGGGCACAGCCCTAATTGTTTATGTTCGAGAATTTATTTGATAACGTTATACTTAAATAATAGCCCCTGTCAAGATAGCGGCAATGATAAGGACCAATGAACAAATTAGAGCCCATTTAAATGCATACCGCTGTAATTCCCCGATATCTGTCTTTACCATCCCTACTAGTAGAAGAGTCGAGGCCACGAGTGGACTTAAGAAATGTACAGGCTGGCCCAGTACGGAAGCTCTGGCAATTTCTAAAGGACTCACTCCATAAGCTTCTCCTGCTTCGGCAAGAATTGGCAAAACACCAAAATAGTAAGCATCATTGGATAAAACGAACGTAAATGGCATGCTGGTGAATGCAACGACCATCGGTAAAAAAGAGCCTAAAGAATCCGGAATGATGGCCACTAAGGAATTTGCAATGGCGTCTACCATTTTCGTTCCAGAAAAGATCCCTGTGAAAATACCAGCCGCAAATACTAATGTGACAACGGTTATAGCGTTTCCTGCATGTGACCCGATTCGCTCTTTTTGCTGTTCTAAATTAGGGTAATTTATGATCGAAGCAAGAACAAACCCGATTAGAAACAACACCGGGACGGGTACTAAGCCCATTACAAGAACGACCATGACTGTGAGCGTCAACAAAAGATTGACCCATATTAATTTAGGGCGCTTTAAATCATCTTGGATGGCGGATGCTACCGCTGCTTCAGCAAAAGCCCCTTTCATTTCAGGTGCGGATTTGATATAAACAACGCCAAGCCTTTTGCGCTCTTTTTTACCAAGTACATAAGCGGTAAAAAGAATAGCTGCTATTCCTGAGAATAGTGTGGGGATAATCGGGACAAAGAATTCATTTGCATCCAGACCTAAAGATGCAATTGCCCTTGTAGCAGGTCCTCCCCAAGGAGTCATACCACTCATAATACTGACAGCCAGCATAGAAATAGTGGCAAGAATAAGCGGGTTCATACCAAGTCGTAAATAAAGAGGCAGCATAGCGGAAATCGTAATCATATGAGTAGTGGTACCATCACCATCTAAGGCAACGGTCATTGCGATTACTGCTGTTCCTATCGCTATTTTAACCGGATCCCCTTTTACGATTTTTAACATAGTTTTAATAAGTGGATCAAATAATCCAGCGTCAATCAGGACTCCGAAAAACAGAATAGCGAACAATAGCAAAGCGGCTGAAGGTGCGACAACCTTTATTCCATCGAGCATCATATCTCCGAGCTCTGGACCAAATCCGCCAATTAATGCAAAGATAATTGGAATGACTACAAGAGAATTAACAGGTGATAACCGTTTAGACATGATTAAATAAGTAAAGACAACGACCATTGAAATTCCAAGTAACGTTAGAATATGAATCCCTCCTATTATAGAAACCGCTTACAAATTGGATAAAGAGTTTGAATAATTAAAAAATAATACATTGTATTTTTTAGTTTCCCTGTTGCTTTGTTTTCTATTTTTAGAATAGTTCATAACAGTAAATAAGTGAAATACATATTTTTTGTACTTTTACGAAAAAAAAACTTATAATCCATTTTATATTAAATTAAGAAATCCAAAAAGCACAATGAAATTGTCAATAATTTCATTGTGCTTTTTTGTTAAAGATTGGAATTTTTATTCAAGAAATCAATAAAGTTTTTCACAGTAGAGAGTTTTAATGAATCCTGGTTATACATTAACCATGTATTTCTTAACACCGGCTTCCCATTTTTGTAGGATAACCCGTATGTATGCAAATTATCTGAAGGCTGCAGGCATATTTCCGGCAGAATAGAAACACCAAGATCATTTTTGACCATCTCTTTGCACGTCTCCTGCCGATCTGTTTCCATAGTTACAAATGGTGGCTCTGGGAATCTATCATGCCACCAGCCATTTATTAAGTTCTTTAAAGAACTGTCGGTCTTATAAT
Source organism: Peribacillus sp. Aquil_B1 (assembly GCF_022603275.1). NCBI lineage: Bacteria > Bacillati > Bacillota > Bacilli > Caryophanales > Bacillaceae > Peribacillus > Peribacillus sp. Aquil_B1. Next base: position 2,480,742 of record NZ_JAKXEE010000001.1, read on the forward strand.
TTATGAATGGAAGTTCTGGCAAATCATCCAAGTCTACCTCTTTCTTAGAAATTAAACAAAGTCTTTCTTTATGCAGTAACGATTTGATTCCATACCATTCATAATTTCCACGCAGAATGCCTAATTGAACACTAGAGGAATCCAGAAGATGCATGATTTCAGTACTCCAGCCAGTATTCACATTAAATTGTACATGAGGATATTGTGTGGAAAACTTTTTCAGTATTTCTGGTAGTTTATATTGGGCAAAGTTGCTGGAAACGCCAAGCCTTAACGTTCCTCTTACCTCATTTTTCATATTCAGCATATAATCTTTCGTTTTTTGCAACTTTTTCACCATTTCTTCCGCATAGCCCGCTAAATGTATCCCTTCTGAAGTGAACTCAATGCCTCCTTTTATTTTGAAGAATAGGTTTGTGTTAAATTCTTTTTCTAGATTTTTAAGCCGGTACGTTAACGCCGGCTGCGATATATATAAACGCTCTGCGGCACGGCTAATGTTTTTTTCTTCATATAGTACCCTTATCGCAATCCAATCTTTTTCGTCCACTTAAGCATCTCCCGTCTTTTGGATTATAAGTTTTTTTATCATTTTTATTAAAAAAATATGTATTTTACTTATGATTGAACTTATCATACTATATTTTCAAAGGGAACGGTAGTGCTATAAATTGGTTGAGAAAGGGTGTTTATACAATGAAAGTACCAGTAGTTGTAATGCGCGGCGGGACAAGTAAAGGTGTGTTTCTTAACTTTGAACATATGCCTTCGAATCCCTCAGACTGGGAAAGTTTCTTACTTGACGTGATGGGCAGTCCGGATCGGAGACAGATTGATGGTCTTGGAGGAGCGAATTCATTGACAAGTAAAGCAGCGATTATCAAGAAATCAGATTCACCAGAATTCGATGTGGAATATACATTTGCTCAGATAAGCATCGATAATCAAATGGTTGATTTTAAAGGAAATTGTGGAAATATTTCATCTGCTGTAGGACCTTACGCAATTGAGCAAGGATTAGTCCCTGTAAAAGAACCTGTTACAACGGTGAAAATTTTTAACGTGAATACACAAAAACTGATTATTGCAGAAGTAGAGGTTGAAAATGGACAAGTGAAATCAGAAGGCTGCTGCTCAATTCCTGGGGTGCCTGGTAAAGGATCACCTATTTATCTTTCTTTTACTCATGCAGAAGGAGCAGTTACAGGAAAACTTTTCCCTACAGGAAACCCGATTGACATGATAAAAACCAGGAATCGGCTAATTCAAGTTTCAATTATAGATGTTGCCAATCCACTCGTTTTCGTAAGGGCACAGGATATTGGTTTAAGCGGAAGCGAATTGCCCTCTGATTATTCACAGGAAAAATTAAATGAACTAGAAGAAATCCGGTCGATTGCAGCAGAGATGTGTCAATTTTCCGATAAGAAATCAGCTACTGTGAAATCTCCTGCTGTGCCTAAAATGACCATAATTGCTCCTCCTATGGATTACGTCGATCTAAACGGAGCTAAAAGGAAAGCGTCAGAGATGGATTTGATGATCAGAATGATGTCGATGCAAAAGCCCCATCAAGCGCTCGCTATTACAGGAGCCATTTGTGCAACAGCAGGGGCTTACTTACAGGAAACGGTTTTATCTGAGATGGTGAACATTAAACACGAAATTTTCCGATTAGCACATCCTGCGGGGATAATGGAAACTAAGGTTGATTTCTTGGCAGGACACATACGTGCTATTAAAGTGGTACGCACAGCAAGAATTATCTTGGAGGGATACGTGTACACGAAAAAAAATTACGAGCATTCCTATCAATTAGCTTGATTTGAATTGATCTACGGCAATAAAAAATTTTCTATCTCTGGAGGCTTGTCAAATGTGGGTCATCACTGTCTTTTTAAAAGGAAATATTAAAATATTTGAATTTGACACAGAAAAAGAAGCGAATGAACGATTCAAAAATATGAAAGGCACTAAAATTCTTTCCGAAATTGTTTACTTCAATGACCCTTGCTTTGTATAAATGAGTATTCAATAGAGCCCAGACTTTAATGTACAATGCCTTAAGAATTCATTAATAATTTAGGAATGAGAATATAAGTGAATCTCTCCAAATAAGCTAAAACTCCTATACAATTAAGGTATAGATACTGAAACCAGAGTTTTATGGTTACTATGGTATTTAAGAAAAGCTAATTACTATCTATCATCCAGTTTAGAGAAAATACCAAGACACAAATCCACTCCCCTTTTTCATGCTGAACTTTAGCATCGGAGTGATAAACAGGAATATAACTGGTAAATTGATAAGTTAGAACTGATTTCATACACGTTAAGCCCATCTGATCCATTCCAGCTGGTGCTGAACTCGAAAAGCTAGTAGTTAAGAATCTTATTGTCTGGCCATCATGACGCTTAAAGCTATACAATCACTCCGTCTGAAAAAAACTCCAATATATAAACGGTTACTAAGTTTCTATATGATATGAGTTTTAGTCAAAGCATAAAGACTTTTAATATGTAAAATAACAAACAGCCAAGGACTTTTTTAAGCCTTGGCTATTTTGCATTCTTCTACTGCACGTAACTCTATTATTTTTTGGACACACTCTTATCTATTCAAGGAAAAGACTCAATGATTATTGACCGTTTCAACCTTTTCTTGAGAATAGCGTGCTGAGGATGATCCAGCTAATTTTCCAAAGACCGCTCCAGACATTAACCCGGATCCACCAGGATAGTTTTCATAAAAAATCCCCCCAATCATTTCACCAGCCGCAAAGAGACCTTTTATCGGTTGTTCTTCTTTGTCTAACACATGACCCGTAGTATCTACATGTAAACCACCGAACGAGAAGGTGATTCCGCACGTTACAGGGAAAGCATAGAATGGACCTTGCTCAATTCGAAGTGCCCAGTTGGATTTAGGAGGAGTAATTCCTTTTGTTCCTTTGCCATCTTTCTCTGCGGGTCTATACTCGCCATCTTGTACCGCACTGTTATACTCTTCGATCGTTTTAAGAAATTGTGTTTGATTGACCGGCAGTAAACTAGCCAACTCTTCAAGCGTATCTGCTTTATAAATAGTCGCCTCTTCAAGGTCATATTCTTTACGCAGCATCGGGCGTACCTGCGCATCATAAATTTGATATGCCACATGTCCAGGTTGTTTTAATACCTCACGGCCGTATTTGGCATAGGTGTAATTTCGTAAATCTGCTCCTTCATCAACAAACCGTTTCCCTTCATTATTAAGCATGACGCTGTAAGGATAAGAATGCTTTTTAAATATATCTCCCGGCTTCGTGAAGTCCCCTACTTTTGGCGCATTATAATCTGTCCCAATAGAATGACATCCAGACCACTGCCCAAATTTTTGAGCACCCACTGCCATAGCCATGGAAATGCCGTCTCCTGTGTTGAACTCGGTTCCACGAACAATAGCCGCTTCCCATTCTTCACCAATATTTTCACTTCTCATTTTCTTATTGGCTTCAAAGCCCCCACAAGCCAAAATCACACCGGATGTCTGAACAGTTACCATTGTATGATCCTTCTCAACAATGACACCAGTTATTGTGTTTTGCTCTGATACAAGCTCCACAGCACGTGAATCGTACCAAACGTCGATGCCGATTTCTTCAGTCCGCGCAAAGAGCTGTCTCATTAAGCCAACGCCTTTATCCTCCGTTTTGATAGGCAGTCCTCCCCAGAAATTGCGCTTGCCATCTTGTACGAAGGATTGATTTTCATAATTCAATTCAAATTTTATTCCCTGATCACGCATCCACGTAATTGTTTCATACGATCTAGAAACCAGCTGTTTTGCTAACTCTGGATTACTTTGTCCACCTGTTACTCGCATTAGATCATTGTAATAATCGGATTCCGTGTATCCAGGCATTACAATTAATTCGGATTCTTCATCTGTTAATTCAGGTATTATTTTTCTGATTGCGTCTAAATTATTGTATGCAACACGAATGGCCCCATCCGTAAAGAAAGAGTTCCCTCCACGCTTTTCCACTGGTCCCCGTTCTAATACAAGAACTCTAGCACCTCCCTCTTTTGCTGAGATTGCGGCACACAAAGCTGCGTTTCCTGCCCCTACTACAACTACATCATAATTTTGTGTATTTGACATTTTTACCCCTCCTGTTAAGTAGTGATAACTCTTCATGTAAATAATAAGTGAAAATAAAGAATAAAAATAATATTGTTTTTTTATTCATTGCCATAGAAAAAATTTATGAAAGAACGCTGGAAACGTAAAACTATAGTGAGTCTGTTGATTTACATAAAAAGATAGATTTCTTTTTTCATTAGTTGTATTATACTTTTAGAAATCAAATAAATTATCAATATTTATAATTACCCATAAATATTTTTTATGGTTAAAGGAGAAAAATTTTATGGATGAAAAAGACTGGCTTATATTAATTACTCTTTACGAAGAAAGAAATATAACAAAGGCAGCACAACGACTATTTATTTCTCAGCCAGCTTTATCCTATCGTATAAAACAGCTGGAAAAAGAGTTCAAAACAAATTTAATCTCTAGAGGCAAAAGAGGTGTAGAGTTTACAGTTGAAGGGGAATACCTCGTTCAATATTCGAAAAATATGCGTAAGCAATTAGGAGCTGCAAAAGAACACATTTCAAATTTGGATAAAAAAGTAAAAGGAACTTTGCGATTGGGTGTATCTGGCTTGTTTGCCCGATATAAACTGCCAGTATTATTAAAAGAATTTCTAACCCTATATCCAGAGGTTGAAATCAGTTTGAAAACTGGATGGAGTTCTCAAATTCATCAAATGCTTCAAAAAGAAGAAGCACATCTCGGGATAGTTAGAGGTCCTTACAAATGGCAGGAAAATAAAGTGTTATTTCAAGAAGAAAAGATTTGTATTGCCTCCAGTAAAAAAATTGAATTAAAAGAACTTCCTTTTCTTCCTAGAGTTAATTATCAGACAGACCAATCGTTAAGTAATACTATTGAAAACTGGTGGCAGGAAACATTTGCGTTACCACCTAAAATTTCAATGGAGGTAGATCGGATTGAAACATGTAAGGAACTGGTTCTTAATGGTTTAGGATATGCCATTTTACCAGAAATCTGTATTAAACATGATGATCCACTGTATACTTTCCCCATTGTATTAAGCGATAATAGCTATTTGCTTAGAGAAACTTGGGTTTTTTATCGGGATGTGACTATGGATTTGGCACAAGTAAAAGCATTTATTGATTTTCTTAATGATACTAAACAATGATAAGACGAAATGAAGTAAAACTAATACAAAGGAAGAGAATTATTATGAAAAAGTGGGATTTAAATCATGCAAGCAAGACAATCCAATTTTCGGCTGCACTTCTAACTGCTTTTATTGGAGGCAGCCTTTTCTCTCTTATCAGGTTTCCAATCCCATGGCTTCTTGGTCCAATGGCAGCCCTATTAATTGCATCACGCTTCAAAAACGTTAAATTAATTTGGCCCGTTTCGATGAGAAATACTGGGTTAATTATTGTAGGTTATTCAATAGGCATCTCCTTTACCAAGAGCTCACTGTCTGATATGATTAGTCACCTTCCCTCAATGTTGATCCTTACAACCTTAATTGTCCTTGTTTGTGCATGTTCTGCTTTTGTTATGTCAAAATATTCCGGCATTGACTATCCTACCTCTTTAACGAGTAGTATTCCTGGAGGTTTGTCACAAATCGTTGTGTTTGCAGAAGAAATGAAAGGTATTGATATTACTACAGTTACCTTTTTCCATGTAACAAGAGTGATAATGGTTGTTTTCTTAGTTCCCCTTTTAATCATCAGTCCCATTTTTGCGGCGAATAGTGCCAATGATTCCTCTAAAATAATGGATAACGCTATTCCAGAGTGGAGTGATTTATTTCCTCTTATCTTTCTGTTCGCCCTTATTTGTATTCTCGCAGCAAGAATAGGTAAAATATTCAAATTACCAGCCCCTTACTTTTTAGGACCAGTAATCGTTTCTGCTGCAATAGGTCTTTTAGGTTTGCAGGGACCACCACTTCACCCTACGCTTCTTGATATATCTCAATTTATGGTTGGCGGTTATATCGGGTTACTATTAAAACCGGAACAACTTGACAACAAAAGAAAAACCTTAATATTTGCTTTGTTGAACGGACTAATTTTAATCTGCGCAACAATGTTTTTTAGTTTTCTACTGACCCAGTATTATGATTTATCGACTATTACGGGTTTTTTAAGTTTAGCCCCTGGTGGAATGGATCAAATGGGACTCATTGCACAAGAAGTAAATGCTGATGTATTTACTGTTACCAGCTATCAACTATTTCGGATGGCTTTTATTTATGCCGCAGTGCCTCCATTACTAAGATTGGTATTAAAATTAAGTTTAAGAAAAAAAGAAAAGAGCAGTAACGTTAAAACTAGATGTTAAATAAAAAAGAGAGAGCTTTGCTCAAGGACACTGAAAAAGTCAGGTTTATAAAGAAGAAAAGAAGGTTATCATCCACAATATTTAGATGATGACCTTCTTTTTAACACTAAAAAAAGCATTGAATTTTTAAAAATTTCTTTATTGTATCACTTATCCCTTGGCTTTCTTCGCTCTACTCCCCAATCTTTTTTTAAGAATAAATTATTTTGATGCCAATACAAAAAAAATATGTATTTAACTTATTGTTCTCCCTGTATTACCTTTAATAAAGAAAAGCGCATAAGCATAGTGTAAAACTTATTAGTCTACCAGTTAATTTTTCTGAAGAGTCACAAAATTATTTCTTAGTCATCCAGAGATCATTTGAAAGCGCATTCAAAATATGGGAGGGGATTTAATCATGTTTCTTACAATTTTAGGCATCTCCATGGTTACCGTTTTTACCTATTTAATTATGTCCAAACGTTTATCACCCATTGTTGCTTTAACTTTAGTTCCGATCGTTTTTGCAGTGGTTGGTGGTTTTGGAAGTAAAATTGGCACGATGATGATGGAAGGCATTAAGCTAGTCGCTCCTTCTGCAGCTCTATTATTATTCGCCATATTGTTTTTTGGTATTATGATAGACACGGGCTTATTTGACCCACTTATCAAAAAGCTATTAAAAGTGGTCAAGGGAGATCCTGTCAAAATTTCGATAGGTACCACAATTCTTGCATTACTTGTGGCCCTAGATGGAGATGGTACAACAACGTATATCATTACTGTTTCAGCTATGTATCCACTTTATAAACGAATCGGTATGAATCCATTGGTTTTAGCCACAGTAGCCATGCTAGCTTTAAGTGTTATGAGTGGTATGACCCCCTGGGGTGGACCTGCTACCCGAGCAATAGCAGTATTGGGACTTGATGCATCCGAATTTTTTGTTCCACTTATTCCTACCATGATCGGTGGTGCTCTTTGGGTTATTTTCGTCGCATTTATTTTAGGGAGAAAAGAACGTAAACGACTGGGTGTAATACACATTGAAGAGTTGAAAAATGAAATTGCTGCTACTGTGGAAAATGAAGCCACTGATGTATTTCCTCTTATTGACATTAAACGCCCTCGTTTTTTGTGGATAAACTTACTACTTGTGGTAGGCATTATGGTCATTCTTATTATGGGATTGGTACCTTCCCCTATTTTATTTTTGGTCGGTTTCGCTATTGCTTTAATGATTAACTACCCTAATCTGGAAATGCAAAAAAGACGTATCTTAGCACATTCTGGAAATGCTCTAATTGTTGTTTTATTAGTTTTTGCGGCTGGAGTATTTGCAGGAATCTTTTCCGGTACAAAAATGGTTGATGCTATTGCTAATGGACTGGTTGCGATAATACCTGCTTCATTCGGACAGTTTTTCCCTGTCATTGTTGGCATTACAAGTATGCCATTCACTTTCGTTTTATCGAATGATGCCTATTATTTTGGAGTTCTCCCCATTCTTGCAGAGGCAGCTTCTTCCTATGGTATTAGTCCGTTAGAAATTGCTCGGGCTTCTATATTGGGACAACCTGCTCATTTAATGAGTCCACTTGTTGCATCAACCATTTTATTAGTTGGCATGGTTGATAAAGACCTTGGAGAATATCAGAAATTCGCATACAAATGGGCCATATTGACATCGTTAATCTTAACTGTATTGGCTATAATCAGTGGCGCTATTTCTTTTTTGTAAATTATAAAAGTCTTTGTATACTTGTTTGCTAGTAAATATCCGCAGGATCCTTTCCACAAACAACGACTAAGGACTTTTGATCAATTTCATAATGATGAGGAACAAACAACTCTTGAAAGAAAAACCCGGTGGCTTATCAGCAGATACTTACATATTTCTCACATGGCACCTCTCTAATACCCCATTAAAAAGACAATGAAGAAGATGAAATTAATCCCTCTCTTAAATTAAATAGCCTAAATAGATATAACATCTAATAATGTTTGGGGTTACTACCTATGGAGGTTTTAAATAATGGCTGTTTTCGCATACTTTGTTGCTATTTACCAAGTAGTGCGGTGTGGTTGATTTCCCCTCCAGATGCTCGCTTTCCGCGGGGCGGGCGGTAAGCCTCCTCGGCGTAAATGCCTGTGGGGTCTCACCTGTCCCGCTGCTCCCGCAGGAGTCTCGCACTTCCGCTCCAATCAACCTTATATCGTTTCGTTTTAAAAACAACAATCTTTACGAAAGAGCCTAAATAATTTAATGGACATAAGTAATAAGCTGCCTTAAAGACAGCTTCAACCTTATTGATTGCTCTCAAATGACAACCAATTGTATTTGAACTATACCGTAAAAAACTTTTTCAAAAGCTAAAAGCAGTTGAATTTCTTAGATGAAATCAACTGCTTTCATTGTTGTTTTTTTATTTTTCCATATGGAAACCTTACTTAATAAATCCAGTGAGAAATTGATATAACTCTTCTAATTCACTTTCTTTTGCCACAATACAGTTAGGGTATTGTTTTATCTCTGCTACGCTGGATAATTTAAAATCATTGGGAGTCGGGAGTCCAGAAGCACAAATCATTAAAAAGTCAGCAAAGTGAATTAACCCAGTCACTGATGACGTTTTTATGGTCATTTGCCCCATTGCTCGCCCTGCAAACAAACCCTTCATTGCACTTTTTCCGCTTGTTCTTTCTATTACTATTCTACTTTCGTCTATTATTACTTTTGTTCCTGATTTTAAATCAAAAGTCTTCATCTTATTAACCTCCTACATTTGCTTTAATATTACAACATCTTTATAAGGAAATGGCTTATATATGTCATTTGCTTGTAAATGATCTTCAACTAACCTGCCCAGTTTTTTGAATAAGAAAAAGGTTGCCGCAACAACCCTAGTTAAAGTGTTATTATAAGGATTCATCAACAAGTTCTTTTTGGCAATTCACTCTAATTTTACGGATCATACATCTAATGTTAATGAAAGTGTGATGGATTCGAATATACAAAAAAAGAATTAATGGTTTTTGTCCCTAAATAGAAATATAATTTAGTAGATATATGATAAGTAAGTATGAAAAGGTGGAGTTTTATTGGATATTTTATGGTGGGGGTTAACGATCGTCTTATTTGCTTTAAGTTTTGTAGGAATTATCTATCCTTTTATTCCTTCGGTTGTTGCTATTTGGGGAGGATTTGCAGTTTATCAATTCCTCATCGATTCTGATGGGTTATCGTTATGGTTCTGGATCAGTATGGTTGTGTTGAGCGGTGTATTAATCGCGGCCGATATTATCGCAAATAGTTATTTTGTTAAAAAGTATGGGGGGTCAAAAACATCCGAGACAATAGCGGCTATTGCCACGATTGTTGGTTCATTTGTCTTCCCTCCTTTTGGAATAATTCTCGTACCATTTTTAGCGGTCCTCGTTTCGGAATTAATCATTCAAAAAGATATGATGAAGGCGACTAAAGTTGGGTTTGCAACTATCATCGGTTTTTTAGGCGGCAGTTTAGCCAAAGTATTAATTCAATTATTGATGATTGTTTGGTTTATTTTAGCGGTAATTTTTTAATTATTTGTCAACGGCCACAATAAGAAAAAGCTGACTTTAAACAGTCAGCTTTTTCTATTAACAGAAGTCCCATTGACTTATCTATAAGAAAAAAGGTGATGGAGGAAAAGGAATTAGTGAACAATTCTTTAACCATAGAACTCTTTTTAGAATACTAATATTATTTTCACACCTGCTTCCTTCCGGGTCAAAACTCAAGACATGATCCCGACCCAAGTTTTCACAGCCGTTGCTAATATCAATAAAGCCAATATGACTTGCAGCACTTTTACATTCATTTTTTTACCAGCCATCGCCCCAAGCGGGGATGCCATTAAACTAGCAACTACCATGATCAATGCCGGATAGAAGTCAACTTGACCCGTTGAGATTTTCCCTGCTGTTGCACCAATGGATGAAATGAAAGTGATTGCTAATGATGATGCAATCGTTACCCTGGTTGGAATTCTTAAAACGATAAGCATGATCGGAACTAATAGAAAGCCCCCTCCGGCACCGACTATCCCAGCACCTAAACCAACGATTAAGGCAAGGATGGCCGCAAGCCATTTGTTGAAGGTTACTTGATCCAAAGGGATGTCATCTATCCCTTTAGGAATGAACATCATGACAGCAGCTATCAACGCCAAAATGCCATAGACGATATTCACTCCGTTTTCCGACATCGATTGTGATCCGAAACTTCCAACCACGCTTCCGATTAACACACTGATCCCCATATAAAGAATCAGCGTTTTATTTAAATGTCCGCTCTTACGATAGCTCCATATACCTCCGATGGAAGCAAATAAGACTTGTACAGCACTTATACCTGTCACATCATGGGCACTAAATGCCGCTAAACCGAAGATTGGGGGAATAAACAGCAGCATTGGATAATTTATTATCGAACCGCCTATGCCGAGCATTCCTGAAACGTATGAACCTATAAAACCAATCAAAAAGATGGTCATGATAAAGGTGATATCCATTGTAAGTGCCTCCCTTAAAAGAAGGGAACCCTAATGGTTCCCTTCTCTTTATCAACCTTTTCTAATCCAAAATTTCAGTATATCATTTTCTTCTGCCGTTTCCACCAGTTCATGGCCACCGGATTTTGACCAAGCGGCTAAGTCGGCTTTAGCTCCTTTATCGGTTACATGTATTTCCAGCACTTGCCCAGTTTGCAAATCATTCATCGCTTTTCTCGTTTTAACGATCGGCATAGGGCAAGCCAGTCCCTTAGCATCTAACACTTTATCTGAATTCATATTTGTTTCCTCCTATTTTCTTCGCTTCATTTTTATCGTTATTAACGAACCGCACAGCGATTTGGCCCGATTTCCATTTCACGCTGTTTTTCATCATCAGGCTCGATTTTCCCCATATTGGTTTCACGTATTTCTTGATAAGCGTTTGGTTGAGGCGGTAAATTACCTGTTACCAGCTCTCTGAATTCCTCTTCATCTGCAATGTTCAATCCGTGATTTTCAGCAAACAGCGCATCCAACTTTTTAGCGACACTTCCATCTTCATTCAATTCATCAATGATCATGAAATGTGATGGCAATACGATTAACTCGTCTGATAATTCTCTATAACGTGTATACAGTGTTTCTCTCAAGTCGCCGACCCAATCCTCAGCCAGCCCTGCTAGGTCCGGTCTGCCAATCGAATCAATGAATAGTATATCCCCGCTTAGCAAGTATTTTTGATCGACCACAAATGAAGTGGATCCAATGGTATGGCCCGGGGAGTATAATGCTTGGATATCAATTGCTGTATGACCGATCGTTATCACTTTCCCGTTTTCTAATGGCTGATATTCATAAGTCACTTCAGCCGCATCCTTTGGCGGCAGCCAGTAAGTTGCATTTGTTACTTCCGCTATTCGTCTCCCACCTGATATATGATCGGCATGTAAGTGCGTATCCAGAACATGTGTAATTTTCACCCCGATATCATCGGCGAAATCAAGGTAGGCATCAATCATTCTAGTAGAATCAATAACCGCTGCTTCACCATTGGACACGACCATGTAAGATAAACAGCCTTTACCAAGTCGAACAAATTGGTGAATTACGCCCCCGTTGGTCAATTCACCGATTTTCACTGGTTCCAAATGTTCACTCCATGCTTTCATGCCGCCCTTTAAATAAGAAACATCCAATCCAGCTTCAGATAACATTTCAGCTACCATAACGGAAGAGCCTTCCTTTGCACAAACTACCAGTACTTCTTTATTGTCTGGGATTTGATCGAGAATTTCTTCCACGCCATCCAGTAGATCAAAATAAGGTATATTAAGGATTTCAAAATTTTGCCCTTCAATTTTCCAATCATTGTAGTCACTTTCATTTCGAACATCCAAAATAAATAAGTCGGTTTTATTGATTACTTTCTTTGAAACCTCAGCGGCTGTCATTTGCTTATACGCCATTCTCTATACCCCCTGTAGTATTATTGATTTCAAAATTTTTTCCTTCATTAAAAGATTAATGTAACATCTGCATTCTTGGCGAACTCCAAAAATGTGACCGTTCCACCTACTTCGATACCGTGAACGGAAGCTTCTTTTTCGATGCCCAAAACGTCCTTGATCATTAGACACCCTAAAAACTTGACGTCCATTTCCTATGCCATGGAAACTAATTCTGGTATGGAAGGAACATTGGCCTTTCTAAAGCCTTCGAAAGTAAAGAAAATCGTCACTTCTTGATCTGTTGCTGCTGCCGTTGTGATGTTAAACACTTTATACTTTTTTTATTCATTCAAGGATTTTTGTGAAGGCCCGTTCCATTGGCTCATGCCTGGTACAACATTGAATACCTGTTCAAAACCGGCCGCCGTCAGCTTTTGTGCAGCAAGATCACTTCGGCTGCCAGAACGGCAAATCACGAAAATCTCTGACTCTTTATCAAGTTCATCCATACGTTGTTCCAATTCACCCATTGGAAGGGATTTAGCTGCTGGAATATGATGAAAAGCATACTCTGCCGCTTCTCGTACATCGAGGATGATCATATTACTGTTTTTTTGCATAAGTTGATGAAGTTCTTCATTTGAAATAATTTTTTCATGCTTCTTCACTGCTGTTTCATCTCCGATCGCTTTCCGAAGATAATGTTTTAGTGTGGTTCCTTCTTCAACCGTACCCAAGTATTGGTGACCTGAACTTTCCGCCCAAGCTTTCATATCGGCAGTTGACCCTTTATCAGTTGCTTGAATCTCGAGTACTTCCCCCGCTTCCAGGCCATTCATGGCTTTTTTCGTTTTTACGATTGGCATTGGACAGGCTAAACCTTTAGCATCCAAAACGGAATTTGTTTTAATCATTTTATTTCCTCCTTGTATCTTTTATAGGGATGGGGGTATAACTGGATATAAAATTATTCTGTGGGACCTTCCCATTCATTCATACCACCCATCATGTTCAACACCTTATATCCATGATTCTCAAGTAACTGGGCTGCCCTTGAACTTCTGCCTCCTGAACGGCAGACGATGATATATTCTTTTGATTTATCCAAATCCTGCATTCTGAATTCCACCAGACCCAACGGGATGTTCAAAGCATTTGGTATTTTCCCTGCCTTTACTTCATCCACCTCCCGCACATCAATAATATGAACTGGCGAGTTTTCCTTCAATAATGCACTCACTTCATTCGGTAAGATTTCTTTCATTTTTTATAGATCCTCCTTTTATTCGCGCCAAGAACTCATGCCGCCTTTTACGTTGGTGACTTCATTAAACCCGAGTTTCTTCAATGCTTTACTCGCATTACTGCTCCTCATCCCGCTTTGGCAGATTACAACCACTTCTTTATCTTTTGAAAGTTCATGTGCCCTTTTGCCAAGTTCGTTTAGAGGTATATTTTTAAAGTCCTTAATGTGATTGCCCCTATATTCATTAGGAGTACGGACATCAATGAATTGCTTATTTCCTTTATTATTCAACACAGCTTTTAACTCCAACGCATTTATATTTTTTATCCCCTTTGCCGGGACAAAGCGCTGATATAAAAACCAAACGATGAAACCTAATATGATGAGATTAAATATAGTTCCCAATTGGACTCACTCCAGTAACCAATTTATATAAATAAGTTTACATTTCCATCCTCTGCTTCAGCTAAATAAGCCGCAACACCTGCATACTCAATTCCATCCAATAATTCCTCTTGCTGCAAGCCCAATAAATCCATTGTCATCGTACAGGCAATAAGTTTGATATCCTGTTCTTGGGCCAACTCAATTAAATTTGGGAGCGACATGGCGTTATGCTTTTTCATCACATGTTTGATCATTTTAGGCCCCATCCCAGCAAAGTTCATGTTTGATAGACCCATTTTATCAGAACCACGCGGCATCATTTTTGCAAACATTTTTTCAAGAAAACCTTTTTTTAATGAGGTCGGCTCATCCTTCCTTAAAGCATTCAATCCCCAGAATGTATGGAAGATGGTCACTTCATGATCGTAAGCCGCCGCCCCATTTGCAATGATATAAGCAGCCATAGCCTTATCATAATCACCACTAAATAATATGATCGTCGTTCTTTTCTTTTCAATCATTATGTTTTCCCCCTGATTTATTTTTCATTTCACCAAAATACCCAACGGGGTATATATTATTCTAAAAAATATAGTTCGTCAACCCACTTCACTGAAAAATGAATGGAATGGGGTTTTTCTTTATTTAATTGGTCCATGATTAATTGAAGTCAATCCTTCATTCACTTCGAATATTTTGCCATTAACCTTCTCTATACCAAACCCTTTTAACCGAGCTGTGTGCATAGTCAAGTACTTACATGCGGATTCCTTCGTTTTAAACAGATAAATGCCACCTGCTTCCTTTGCCTCACTGTCTTCGGTCCAAATCTTCCAGATCAAGCCTTCTTCATCATTAATGCCTTTTGCTAAATCAGTAAATTCATTGACCATTTCGTGGCCAAACGGTCCCTCCATTTTAAAATCCACTTGTAAAATATAAGACATGAATAACACTCCTTTTTCTACAGTTCAGATCAAATTCGTTTACCTGCTTTTAATCAGTAAATTAACCGCTTCCTTGACTAAATGATCAGTGCCTTCGCCTTTCTCGACGTTTTCCCGAACGCATTGCTCAAGATTCGCACTTACGATAACACCCATGGTCCTATCGATGGCATTACGTGCAGCCGACAACTGAGTGACGATTTCCCTGCAATCTTTTCCCTGCTCCATCATTCCAAGAACACCCTTGATTTGTCCTTCAATCCGCCTCAAACGATGAATGCTGCTTTTATTATACTCCATAGTCCGCCTCCCATCTATTTACAAATAGTCATAATGAATTCACAGCCCTCTTTATCAACATTATCGTGCATATGAGTATAAGCCCATTGCCAAATAAATCGCATTTTACTCGTGAGTTTAGGCATTTTACTCGCGAATTTGCTCTTTACTCATGAGTTTAGGCATTTCACTTGCGAGTTTGCACGGTTTACTCGTGAGTTTGCACAGTTTACTCGCGAGTTTGCACAGTTTACTCGTGAGTTTGTGTTTTCTTAACTTGTGAGTTCATATTATACCTATAGGGGTATATTGTCAAGCCGTTTTATTCACTCTTTTATTTAAAAATAAAGCAACCTATGGCTCCCTTCAGTTTCCACGTTAAATAAATATTGCTGAAATCCGGGCCGGATTTTTAGCGCATCAGTAGTATGGCGTAATGCTTTTGATTTCGGTCAAACATTATTATATAGATTAGAACCGGCTTCCCTATTCCCCCTCCTAGTTATAACAATTGTATATAGAGTTGCAAATGTTCCAAATGGTTTTAATTCACGCATGTACATAATTTCTCATAGGCAAAGCCAACATATAGGAAAGAAATTGAAATGATCCAAGGAGGGAATAACTTGAAGGCATCTGATTTGTTTGTAAGATGTTTAGAGAATGAAGGGGTTCAGTATATTTTTGGGATACCTGGTGAAGAAAATACGGATCTTATTGATTCTCTAATAAACTCTGATATTGAATTTATCTTGGTTCATCATGAACAAGCTGCAGCTTTTATGGCAGATATATATGGCCGGCTAACTGGAAAGCCTGGCGTCTGCTTGGGCACATTGGGACCGGGTGCAACTAATTTATTGACTGGAATTGGAAATGCTTATCTGGATTATTCCCCTGTTGTCGCGATTACAGGTCAGGCGGGCCTTGATCGCATTCATAAGGAGTCGCATCAATATGTGGACATTATTGGCGTTTTTGAGGAAGTAACGAAATGGAATCAACAAATTAAGGTACCAAATACTATTCCGGAAATTATTCGTAAAGCATTTAAGACAGCTGTCATTGAAAAGCCGGGAGCCGTACATATCGAGCTCCCTGAAGATGTGGCGATGATGGATACAGAAGGTGAACCACTAAGGGTTACACCAATTCCAAGATCTCGCCCTGCCGAGGAAGAAATCAAAAAAGCCGTAGAATTAATCAATCGCGCTAAAAAGCCGATTATTCTAGCTGGTAATGGCGTAGTTCGCGATGAAGCTGCTGAGGTTTTGCGGAAATTTGCAGAAGAGAAGCAAATTCCCGTTGTGAATTCGTTCATGGCCAAAGGAGTTTTACCTTCTGACCATCCATTGACCCTTTTTACAGTAGGGATGCAAGCAAGGGATTATGTTCTATGCGGGTTTGATTTGGCTGATCTCATTATCACCGTCGGCTATGATTTCGTCGAGTACTTGCCAAAATATTGGAATGATGAGGCGAGAAATCCGATTATTCATATTGATGCCAGAGCAGCTGAGATAGATGCTTATTACCCGGTTCAAGCCGAATTGGTCGGTAACGTCACAGAGGCGCTAGAAGCCTTGACTACTGGTGTAGAAGAAAAAGAACTTTGGCCAGAAGCGAAAAGGTTAAGGTCTCAGATTGTTGAAAAGCTTCATTCTTCGGATGAAGTATCAGGAAGCCCTATCATCCCTCAGCGAATTATTGCCGATATAAAAAAGGCTGAAAAAGGGAATGCCATTGTCATTTCGGATGTGGGCGCCCATAAATTATGGATTGCCAGGATGTATCAGCCGGAAAAGCCTAATCACACGATCATTTCTAATGGCTTTGCATCAATGGGTGTTGCGGTTCCCGGTGCCATTGCAGCCAAACTGGCAAAACCTGATAAACCTGTCATTGCGGTTACAGGGGATGGTGGGTTTCTGATGAATGGAGTTGAATTGGCAACTGCCAAACGTCTGGGTCTTGCCTTCGTTATTGTCATTTTCCATGATTCAAAATTTGGACTTATCGAGTGGAAGCAATTGAATAAATTTGATCGTACGAATGCGATTGAATTTACTGACCCAGACTTTTTAGGATTCGCAAAAAGTTTCGGTGTTAAAGGAGTGAAAGTAACCCACTCCGATGAATTGCTTCATGCATTAGAAGAAGCGATTTCGAGTCAGGAAATTGTCTTGATTGATGTGGATGTCGATTATTCGGAAAATGTAAAGCTATCGAAAACACTAGGTGATTATATTTGTAAACTATAAAGAGCATGTATTATTGGAGGAATGTCAAATGAAGAAAAAGTGGCAATTGTGGATCGGTGGCAAATGGCGGGAGGCTAAATCGTATGAGCCTTTATTCAATCCCCATACAAATGAAGAAATTGCACAAATCGGACAGGCTGAACCAGCGGATGCCATTGAAGCGATTGTTGAGGCAAATGCCGCTTTTCAGAAATACCGATCCTACCCGGCTCATGCACGAGCAGAAATTTTATTTAAAGCTGCAGCAATCATGGAAGAACGCAGTGAAGAACTTGCGAAAATCATTTCTCTAGAGGCGGCGAAAACGATTCGAAATGCTCGTGAAGAAATGAATCGTACGGTTCAGACCTATCGTTTTGCTGCAGAAGCGTCCAAGAACAATTATGGAGAACAAATCCCGATGGATGCGGCAGTGGGCGGGGTAAACCGCTTTGGCTTCACGGTTCGCACCCCGATTGGCGTCGTTACTGCGATTACCCCATTTAACTTTCCCTTTAATCTGGTGGCACATAAAGTTGGTCCAGCTATTGCAGCTGGAAATTCGATAGTGTTAAAACCTGCCGAACAAACCCCGTTGAGTTCACTGGTTCTTGCCGAAATTTTTAAAGAAGCAGGGTTGCCAGACGGAGTATTGAACATCATACCGGGCAAAGGGGATGTTTTGAGTGAAGCATTGACCACCCATCCACATGTAAAAAAAGTGACTTTCACAGGCAGTGTAGAGGTCGGACACCTTATTCAGCAGCAGGCAGGCTTCCGTAAGCTTACCCTTGAACTCGGATCTAATTCGCCGTTCATCATTGATGAAGGAGTCGACATCGATAAAATCATTCAAAGAAGTGTAATGGGTTCATTTACGAATAATGGACAGGTATGTATCTCGATTCAACGAATTTATGTTCACCAATCACTATACCAACAATTTTTAGATCGATTCGTCAGTGCAACAAAACAGCTTGTCATCGGCTCACCTCTGGAGGAAAATACAAATATTACAGCGGTTATTTCAAAAAAATCATTGGAGCGGTTACAAAGTTGGATTGATGAGGCAGTACAGGAAGGAGCAAAAATTGAGTGCGGCGGTACAGTGGAAGGTAATGTACTTTTACCTACCGTCTTAACCAATGTAAATCGTGACTCAAAGGTATTTCGTTTCGAAGTATTTGGTCCAATTGTCTGCATTTTCCCATTCGATACGCTTGATGATGCCATCAATGATGCAAATGATTCACGTTACGGATTGAACTCAGGAGTGATGACTCCGAGTATAGAACGAGCTTTTTATGCAGCGGAACGCTTGGAAACAGGTGGAGTTGTAATCAATGATATCCCAACTTACCGGATTGATAATATGCCTTATGGTGGCTGGAAAGACAGCGGTGTTGGTAGAGAAGGCGTCAAATATGCGATGCATGAAATGATGGAGCAGAAGTTTATCAGTTTTAAAATAAGCGACAATTGAACATAGTGATAAATATAAACCCTTATTATATGAGACGGCGATATCTTAAAGATTTCGTCTTCTTGTTTTGTCGTAAATTTATGTTTTTATTGTAGCCTTTATTCTATTGGGTACAATGATTTCTCCATTTCATCCTCACTTCTATACATAGGCGATTTTTTACATACTGATGTATTCTAGTTAAAAAAAATAAAAGCCACCATATACGGCAGCTTTCACTTATTACTTCAATTCTTCAATTATTTCAGCACCATAAGAGTTGTCGATTATACAGCGCCATGTACCCGTGGAATCCTTTTTAAATACATATGTCGCGGTTCTTTCCATAGAGAATTCGGAACCTTCCTTTTGATTGGCACTTAGCTGGGCTTTGGCCACAACCAATGCCGTATCACCCGTTTCGATTATTGCCATCTTATCTTGATTGACGATTAAACTATGGTTAAAGTATTCAGCGATAGCAATGAATGCCTGACGAATTTCCGCTTTCCCTTTTGCGAATGTTCCAGGTTTGACAACTAAAGTCGCTTCCTCTGAATAAAACTCCATTAAATGATCGAAATCCTCATTATTTATTG
The DNA here is from genome assembly GCF_022603275.1 of Peribacillus sp. Aquil_B1. Taxonomy (NCBI): domain Bacteria; kingdom Bacillati; phylum Bacillota; class Bacilli; order Caryophanales; family Bacillaceae; genus Peribacillus; species Peribacillus sp. Aquil_B1. The sequence goes on from NZ_JAKXEE010000001.1 coordinate 2,500,312, forward strand.
CCTTATCCGCATTTTTTATGATTTGTTCCAACTCATGATTTTGCATATTCACCTTCCTATTCAGCTTCTCTTAATTGGACCTCTCCCATTGATGTTCGACTGTCATGTTTGGATATCCTGCTCAAGAAGCATTTTAAATAAAAGTTGAATTCCCACCAAAATATCTTCAGCAAATCAATCAATATGTCAATTGCTGTTTCCATTGTTCTAATGAGGCAAGTAAGTTAGGCATTCCTTCCTGACCGAAATATTCCAGAGAAACAAAGCCTGTATAATTCCGCTTTCTCAATTCTTCGAGTAAGTGTATATTATCAACATCCCCACTAAAAATTGGAGCTGGTTTGTTTTTATATCGCTCTTTATGATTATAGTGATAATTTTTTAAATGTACATGGCTGACATGGGGGAAGATGGATTCCAATACCTCCTTCGGATTCAATTGATCAACGTATAAGTTAGCACCATCGAAAATCAGTTTTATCCGTGGATGGTCAATATCTTCTAAAAGCTTTTGTATGGCTTCGAGATTATCAGCAAAAGAGTCATAATGAATTTCTATTGCTACATCCACTCCATAGAGATCGGCCATTTGCCCTAATTTATTCAATTCGGTAGCCGTTTCCGACCATTGCTCCGGTGAGGCATTCCTTGATGCTATATGTCCTGCGAAAGTCCGTATTAATGGGCAGTTTAATTGATGAGCCATATCTAACAATTTTCTTGCATGATTGATTTCATTTTGATGTTCTTTTTGGTTCCAGAGTTTTGAAAAAGTCGTATATCCACTTATGGATGGTATTTGTAAATCATTGTTTTCTAGTAATTTGGCTAACTTGTCCAGTGGTCCATGCTTCTCCTGAAATCGTTCAATATGTTTATTCCATAATTCAAGTCCTTTAACATCCGCTTGCAACGGAAGCAGCCAATTTATTATTTCCTCTATGTCCCATTCTTTAAATCCTGTAGTGCATAAACTCAGTTTCAATGTAATTCCGCCTTTCTCCTTTTATTTTTTCATTGTGATTTCTATACGCTGTACTTTTCCGAGAAGGAAGATATAAGCAAAAGCTCCAATTAGGGCCACTACTGATATAAAGGTTAACGCTGCTGCATAAGAATGTGTCGCACTAATGATTAAACCGACGATTAACGGAGATAATGCCCCGCCAATGTTTGCTACAAAATATAGTGAGGAACCCGTTAGGCCTACCATTCCTTTCGGGGCAATATCCGCTAAAAGGGCTCCGGTAACTGTTGATGCCATCCCCTGTCCAAAAAATGCTATCGCCATAAAGGAGATGACTATGTTTGGTGAATCCGTATAATTCCCCCCGAGAATCAAACAAGACAGTAACAATCCGACAATGATGGGAAGTTTACGCGCCAATCCTGTTGATACCCCCCGTGTCAGCATCCAATCGGAACATCGGCCTCCAATTAGAGTTCCTAATATGGCTACGATGTAAGGAATACTCGCATAAATTCCAGTTTTCAACATCGTCATTCCCTTTTCATCAATTAAATAGGATGGAAACCAAGTCATAAAGAAAAACAAAGTAGTTTGAATGGAAAACTGCCCGATGAACATTCCCCATATTTGACGGTGTTTAAGCAGTTGGCCTATTCGGTTCCAGGAGAAAGGATGCTTCTCTTCAGTTCCGATCATCCCTCCTCCTTCTTTGATATAGTTTAGCTCTTCCTGGGAAATCCGCATATGTTCCCTGGGGTTCCGATAGAATCCATACCAAACAAATCCAATAAGAATCCCAATAATTCCGGCGATATAAAAAAGGTAATTCCATCCAAAGGCTATGATGATCCAAGTAAAAACTGGAGTCAGGAAGGCTAACCCAATATATTGGGTACCCGTATAAATCCCTACAGCAGTAGCACGTTCTTTTTTAGGAAACCACTCGGATACACACCAGGCATTAGTAGGTATGGAGGGAGATTCAAAGGCACCCAGTCCTATGCGATATGTAATAAGTGAAGATATATTTTTCGCGGTTCCTACCATGAATGTAAATACAGACCATAAAATGAGGGAAACCGTGTATACCTTTCTTGGACCGAATCTATCAAGAAAGTAGCCGCTGAATAGCATGGAGAAGGTATAGCTCCAGCCAAATACGGAAAATATGATTCCCATCATAGCCGGATCAATATGTAAATCGGCTTGAATATTCGGAGCCGCAAGCGAAATGATGGCACGGTCGATGTAATTAATACACGTGACTAAAGCAATTAGAAATAATATGAACCATCGAACAGTTTTCTGTTTTCCTTTTTTTGATCTGTCAGTTACCGGTCCCGATGTGCGATCTTCTATTATTGCCTTTAATTCTGAGCTCAATATTTTTCCCCCTTAACCTAATGCCCGATATTAGTACATCGTTCTACTAAATTTTAATGCTACTATGTTTCCTTCCATTACTTACAACCTGAGTTTTATATTTTCAAGAGCAGCACCTAGGAACATTGAATTGCAGATCCCCTTGTTGCAAAATTAAACAACCAAGGGGATCGTATTCCGAATTGTGAATCATTTCTTTAAATAGTTACAGTCTTCTCTGATTCTACCTCTTCATTGTCCTTCTTGACTACCCTGTCAAAAGATCCATGTTTTTCTTGGACCAGAATATAACCGACCGCTGCGATGATACTTGGCAGGGCAAATGTAGCAAAAGCCACCTTTGGATCCATGCCTGTTGACAGAAGAAAGGCAATTGAAGTAGGAGCGAGAATTGAGCCAATCCTCCCGATAGCTTGCGAATAGCCCATACCCGTCGTACGGATTTCACGGGGGTAATATTCTGTGATATACGGTTGGCTAAGTTCATGGCACCAACAGTACAGGCACCCCCCATAAAAATCAGTAAATATACTCCGATGGTATTAGTCGTAGCGCTCAATGCGACAAAGGTAACGGCTCCTAATAAGAATAGTGTAACAAGAATTCTTCGATGCCCCATTTTTCCAGCATAATAACCGCCTACTAAGGAACCTACTATTTGACCAAGGCATAAAACCAGGTTAAATGAAAGGCTTGAGGTGATACTGAATCCGGAATTCTGCATCATTTTTGGAAGCCATGTATTTAATCCGTAAGCCATCATCAATGTACAGAACACAGCCACCCATATGGAAACCGTGCTGAATGCCCGTTTGTTCGTGAATAGTTTTTTTACTGGAGATCCTTTCCCCCTCTGTTCAGCTTCACTAAGCCTGAAATCGTCTGTTTCTTTAAAATCCCCTTCTGATTTGACTTTATTGAGGATTTCAACAACCTTTCGAATTTCCTTCTTTGCTAGATAGTAGGAAAGGGATTCAGGAAACTGCTTCATGAATATTGGAAGTGTAAGTAATGGCAAAATTCCAATGAAGTATAAAACACGCCAATCCGTATAAGGAATGATATACATTCCCACTAATGATGCCATGATTCCACCGATTGAATAGCCACAATACATCGCAGCTACAATGATGGCCCGATTTTGTTTTGGGGAATATTCAGTCATTAGCGATATAACATTCGGCATCAAGGCTCCCATTCCAATTGCCGCAATGAAACGCATGACCGTGAACCATGTGAGGGTAGGTGCAATCCCTGCCCCCAAGGTAAATACGCTGAACAAAATCATACAAATGACCAGAACATTCTTCCGGCCATATTTATCTGCAATCGGTGCTAAAATCAAGGCGCCAATCATCATGCCGAATAAGGAATAACTGCCGACTGCCCCTGCCTGTATGGAAGTTAAATCCCACTCTTTCATCATCCAAGGCAAACCCACACCATACATCGCTATTTCATACCCGTCGAAAGCGATGGCATAAAAGCACCAAAGAAAAACAAGTAAATGAAAGCGGTTAAATTTACTGACAGCAATGATATCCGAAGCAACCACACTACGCATTTTCCGCCTCCCATCATTTATTAAAATATCCTTCGAATGTATTATCCGAGTTCCAAAATAGAACTCGGATAATACTCAGAAGAATCAGATAATAACTTTTAGAATTGCCCATTAACAAACAATGCATATTCCTATTCATGTTTAGTTTTTCACGACAGCCTTATTGAAAACAGGTTTATCTTGTAATCTAAGTTCAAAATCTAAATGAGCCGTATAATAATCATTTTTCAGTCCTTTTTTTGCACCGGAATGTTTATCTAACTTCGTAATTAAGCTTCCGCGAACACCTTGTGCAACATCATTTTCTAAATATTCATCGCCTTCAAAATATATTTGTGTTACTAATCTATCGCCATTTTCCGGTTGGAATAAGAGATGCAAATGTGCTGGACGATATGAATGATGATCAATCCACTTTAAGAACTGACCAGAAGGTCCATCTGTTGGAATTGAATAATTACCCGGTACAACTGTTTTTATTTCAAAATTACCATTCGCATCCGTATAAAAAACACCGCGTAAATTATTATCTGGAATACCTTCAGCGAAGTATGAGTATTCACCATTTGTATCAGCCTGCCACATATCGATTTTTGTATTTGCTAAGGGATTTCCATTTACATCTTTCACAGATCCCGAAAAGTAAAGGGCGTCACCTGGTTCATCATCACGTTGTGGCAACACTCCGGGATTTTGAACGATTGGCGTATTTTCAATGTAATAAGGTCCTAGAATAGTAGGCTCAGTCCCTTTTACACTCTTATACATTTCCTGAAGTGCATGAGTTTCAAAGAAAACATCCATAAATAACGGAATTTCCCCTGCCCTGCCTAATTGATCCATCCAATCAACAAGAGCTTGATAGTCATTATGTTCAATTTCGTATTCGCTAACTAATTCCTTGAATTTAACTACCAATCCATTATAAACGTCGATTACTTTTTGATTCTTCATAATACTTCCTCCAATTTTTTATGAGTTTTTATATTTGTTGATTTTCAATGATGGTACTGATTCCTAATCCACCTGCTATACATAGTGTGACTATCCCATATCTTTTGCCGGTTCTTTCTAACTCATGTATCAATTTGGTTGCTAAAATTGCACCAGTGGCACCAATTGGATGTCCCATGGCAATGGCACCGCCATTAGGATTCACCTTATTCATATCAAGCTTCAATTCTTTGATTACTGCCAAAGCTTGTGCAGAAAAGGCCTCGTTCAGTTCTATTAAATCAATATCATTCAGTTTCAACCCTGACATTTGAAGCGCTTTCAAGGTTGAGTTAACAGGCCCAATCCCCATGATATTCGGTGATACGCCTGCTGCCGCTTGAGCAATCACTCTTGCTTTCGGCTTTTTACCATGCCTTATTGCTGCTTCTTCCGACATAAGGATCAGAGCGGATGCACCATCATTTCTTCCACTACTATTTCCAGCGGTTACCGTTCCATTTTTCTTAAACACCGGTTTTAAACTAGCTAACTTTTCAAGACTGGTTTCTCTTGGGTGCTCATCCGCATTAAATTCCATTAAACCCTTTTTCGTTTTAATTTGATAGGGGACGATTTCTTTCGAAAATATTTCAGTAGAAATTGCCCGTCTTGCATTTTCCTGGCTCCTTAAAGCGAATTCATCTTGTTCAGTCCTTGAAATTGAATATTTTTCAGCCAGATTTTCTGCTGTCACTCCCATCGTTAACATACCGTAATCTTCAATGGGCTGTGAACCTGGCTGGCTTTCCGTATTCGGGTCCAATAACTGTCCATTGCCTGATTTCAACCCGAAACGGATATTTCTCATATAGTATGGAGCCGTGCTCATTGATTCCGCTCCACCTGCAATGATTACATCTCCAATTCCGCATTGTATTTGTTGACTGGCAGAATTGATCGCCTGGATGCCGGATCCGCATTGTCGGTGAACGGTATAACCTGGTACTTCCACAGGAAAACCTGCCCTGAGAGATGCAATTCTTGCCAAATTTGACGCGTCTGAACTTTGTTTGGCTTGTCCCATTATCACTTCATCAATACTCTCTTTAGGAATATCCGCTCTCTTAATAACTTCATCAAGGACAGCAGCTGCCAGGAAATCGGCAGGAACACTTTCCAATGCTCCCCCTAATTTCCCTATAGCGGTGCGAACCGAGTCTATAATAACTACATTGCTCAATTTTTTACCCCCTGCCATTTTTATTTCTTTCTTCTAAACTATCCTTATATCTTTGGTGAGCTATTTTCAAGGCAACAATCACCGACTGCTGCGATGGAGCTAAAAAGTCCGTTTTAATATTCTCAATTAAGGTATCAATATCTTTACTAAAATCGAAACCAACTATCATTCGCTTAAAAAAATCCTGGGCCAAAGTTGTTAAAAACGTAAATTCTGCATTAATGATAATGTGACTTTCTTTATGAATTTCAAGTACCATCCCAGCGTATTTATAATTTTCATACATGCTCGTATTTTGCGGTGCCTTCGCATAGGCCGTGATTAATAATGTTGGCTGTCCCATAAAAAACTACATCCTCTCAAGATTACTTGCATAAACCAGCGGGTATTCCATAATCCCCTTTCCAGTTTATATTAATTAAAGACCTCTTGAAAAATGTTTTACTTTTTCCATATCTATCTCCATGCCAAATCCTGGACCATCCGGGATGATTATTTCATAATTCTCATATTTTATTTGGTTTAGCGTAATATTTTCTTTGAAAAGTAACGGTCCAAATAATTCAGTACCGAATTCGAATTTTGGAATGGTTGAATAAAGTTGTGCACAAATGGCGGTTCCTAATGATGATTCAATCATCGTTCCGCCATATAAACCAAAACCTACACCTTCAGCAATTGCAGCCACCTTTTTCGTTTGGGTCATCCCGCCATGTTTACATATTTTCAAGGCGAAGGAATTACCTGCTCTATGTTTAGCTATTTGGAACGAATCTTGTAAAGAATTCAATGACTCATCGGCCATGATCGGGACCTTAAAACGATCGGTCAATCTTGACATCCCTTCATTATCCCAAGCTGGCAGCGGCTGTTCGACCATGGAAACCCCGCCTTCCTGTAAAGCTTCAATGCAATACGTAGCCGTTGTTTCATCCCATGCTTGATTAACATCAACCGTAATGCGTGCTCGATCCCCCACGGCTTCAATAATTTTCAGTACATGCTCCACATTCTTATATGGATTCCCTTTGCCAATTTTCAATTTAAAGATATTATGACGTTTTTGATGTAAGGATTCTTTCGCTTCTTCGATATCCTTATTCGTATCCCCACTTGCCAATGTCCATGCTACCGGCAATGATTTATGAATTTGTCCTCCGAATAATTCATAAGCAGGGATGTTTCTCCTTCTGGCTACTAAATCCACCATGGCTGATTCAACGACAGCCTTCGCAAAATTATTTCCTCTAACATTGAGTGAAACTTCATGCATGATTTTGTCATAATGGACGGGGTTTTTACCAATGATAAGCGGGGCGATATATGTATCAATATTCACCTTGATCGCCTCAGGTGTCCCCTCACCATACGAAGCCCCGCCTATTGTCGCCACCTCTGCCCAACCTTCCGCCCCCTCTTCATCCATGACACGGGCAAGAATGATCGTTTGTTCCACGATCGTATGCATGGCAAGCTGGTGAGGACGAATTGTGGGTAAATCAATAATGTATACATCTACTGAACGTATTTTCATTTAATCCACCTTTTTAACATTTAATAGATAAAATCCGCTTCTGTTTTTGCTCTTACTTCTTCGATCGTTACACCGGGCATCAATTCAATCAATTTCAACTGTTTGTCAATAACTTCAAAGACAGCCAACTCGGTGATGACCATGTCAACGCTTCTAGTGGAAGTAATCGGGTAGGTGCATTTCTTTAAAACTTTACTTTTACCTTCCTTACTTGTATGTGTCATGGTCACGATCACTTTTTTGGCGCCGACCAACAGGTCCATCGCTCCTCCAACACCCATGATATTCTTGCCTGGTACCGCCCAATTTGCAATTTCGCCGGTTTGACCTACCTGCAAAACACCTAAGATGGCAACATCAATGTGACCTCCACGGATCATTGCAAACGATTCTGCACTATTAAAGAATGATGCCCCAATCGATTGCCCTACTGGTAACTTGCCTGCATTGACTAAATTGGGATCGATTTCATCTTCCTCTACATCAGCAACTCCCAATAATCCATTTTCCGTATGGAAAAAAACATTTTCATCATCAATGTACTTTGCAACCAAGGTCGGAATTCCGATTCCAAGGTTCACTATACAAGGACTCGTCAATTCTTTTGCCGCGCGTCTTGCTATCATATTTTGCATGATTTCTTTGTCACTCATAAACTTTGACACCTTCCCTCGTCAGGATTTTCTTTGCCTTTATAATTCCATCGACGAATAGATGCGGTGTTACAATCTCTTCTGGTGGGAGTTCTCCAGGTTCAACTATCTCATCCACTTCCGCAATTACGACATCTGCAGCCGTTGCCATTCCCGGATTAAAGTTTCGAGCCGTTTTATAATAAACAAGATTACCAAGTGTATCTGCCTTCCATGCCCTAATTAAAGCTACATTTGCTCTTATGGCAGGTTCAAAAATATATGTAGCCCCATTTATTTCCCTTTCTTCTTTTCCTTTAGCTAAATCGGTCCCTACACCCGTTTTCGTATAGTAACCGCCTATGCCAGCACCGCCAGCACGAATGGATTCCGCTAATGTCCCCTGTGGTAATAGTTCTAATTCAATTTCCCCGCGTTGGTAAAACTCCCCAATTTCACGATTGCTTGTAAAATAAGAACCAATCGCCTTTTTTATTTTCTTCTGGCTTAGGAGAACACCCAGCCCTTTTCCTTTCTCGCCTAAATTGTTACTGATTACCGTCAAGCCTGCTACATCCTTTTTGGCCAAACCATCTATTAATGTAAGAGGGGCACCGATCAAGCCAAATCCACCTACCATTAATGTTTGACCGTTCTTCACACAAGATAAAGCTGCTTCTATATCTTGATGTACTTTCGTCATGTTTTCCCCACCAATCTCAGTTACTTATTTTCAATCAATGAATCACTTGCCTCAAACCAAGCAGGTATTCCAGCAGTCAATAAGCAAATCAGACCCACTTCAGCTAATTGTTCTTCCGAGGCCCCATTTAACCTTGCCGCCTCCATCCATTCCCCAACCTGTTCCCCTTTTAATTCTGTAATGAATATTCCTGTCATCAGAAGATGTTTTAGCCTTTTTGAAACCACTGAATCACTTAATATATAATCTTTGAGGGAGTTTTGGTCTTCTGATTTAACCAGTTTCAAAACATTCGAGACGAATCCCGTCTCCTCATCCCCTAATAGTTCAATCATACAAAGCAGGATTTCTTCTGCTGTTCCTTGATGGCCACTTATTTCGGGATATCGAATGCCTTTAAGTGTAAGAGCATACTCCAAAGACTTCATTCCTGTTTTTAATGCTTCTGTTCCGTTATATAAGTATGAAACGATTAGATATTCCACCAGTTCCGGTAATGTTCCCCCGCCATCGATTGCCCCTTTTGTATGGTAAACCATACTTCGTTCATACAACCTCGCAGCATTCATGCCTACCAGTAATATATCTTTCTCCTTCTTCGTCAAGGCTCCCTCTTGCATGATGTCACTGCGTAAGTTGGTATAGTGATCAAGTGCATTGGGGCTATAATCGTGCATTTTTTGCACCCAGCCTGGTACCACATCATAAACTTCTTTGAAATACAATAATCCCTCGCTCATTCGTCTGCACCTCTTTATATTAATTGTGAATCAAGTATCGATAGTGCCCTTATAGGTGAGGCTGTTGCATTTTTTAGTTTTAAAGGGATCCCGAAAAAAAGAAAGCGAGAATGCTTAGGTAATTTTTCGAGATTCACTAGATTTTCAACGATATATATATCATGGTTCAGTAATTTTTGATGAATTCCGCTTTCTGAGTCCTGGTTCAAATCGGCATTGGGCAAATCCAAACCGACAATATGTATTTGCTTTTCAATAAACCATTGGGCCACACTATCATCTAAGGCCTGCGCTTCAAAAAAGCCTTCTTCCCCCCATGATTTCCCCCATGTCCTGATGAGGACGATATCGTTTTTTTCTACATACACCCCCTGCCTGCGTTCCGCCTCTTCAAGTAAAGCTTTCGTCACCGGTTCATGTGTCGCTTTTAACATGCTTACATCCAGTATGAGGGCATCACCAAACATATTCTTCAGATTGATGTTTTCAACCGACTCGCCGTTTTCAAAGTAATGTGAAGGCACATCGACATGTGTCCCACTATGATCAGAAAAAGAAATCAACTTGGAACGGTATCCTCTAGGAAGTGAATCAGATTTCCCCTTTTGTTCAAGAGGTTCATCTTTAATGCCTATTGCAGGTAAATCATTATTTGTAACTAGACCATCGTAAAGTTCCAATGTTAAATCAATGATTTTCAACCATAAAACCCCCAAATTCATTAAGCGTTTACATTATCACGACAAAAATGGCTACCCTAAACATTACTATCAATAAATGACAGCAGGTGTTTAAGGTAGCCAGTTGTTCACTAGTTGTTATTAAAAAAGGTTATTTTTTAATAGCTAATGAATAGGCAATAATTAAGTTTTTTTGTATATTCTTAATATTACACTATTTTCTGTTAATTTCAATATTTTTTTAAAAAATATCTTCAAAAAAATCAAATTCGTTTTAAGAAAGACTTTATCTCTTTGTTAATCTCTTCCCTATTTTCAAACACCATTGTATAGTGGTTACAAGTTGAAACGATCGCTTCGATATCAGGCGTATATTTCTTCGTATCAGCATAGGCTTCTTCATAAAATAATGGAGGAAATCCCCCTATTTTCCCACTGGCATACACCAATAAGGTTTTACAGGAAATTTGTCTACAAACTTCTTTAGGGACAAAAGAATAAAAACTATCAAAATCCCTAAGAATGCTATCTTCTGATGATTTATTCTCCCAGTGACCATCCACTTCATGAACCTCATACTCCGCCACACTTTGCAGGTGATCCGTCCATTTGATACCCAAACGGCTATAGATTTCCTTAATTTCAGCAATATAACTTTCCTGAGATTCATATTCTTTACTTAATCGTCCTAGTGATGGTTGTACGATGTCCCTTTGTTGTTGAGAGGAAATGGCCGCACCATCCAATAATATCAAGGCCTGTACCGAGGTTAATTTGCTGGCTACAACGCTTGAGATGAAGGCTCCCATTGAATACCCCATTAAAATTGGATTTTCAATGTCTAATTCTTGGATTAACGCAATAATATCTTCTGCATGTTTAAAAATAGAAGTATGCTCATCTGTTTCTGAACTATTTCCCCTCCCTCTTAAGTCAATCGAGATGACTCTGTACTCTCCTTTTAGCATTTCTGCATAATAATGCATTTGCTTATGATTACCCGTTAAACCATGTATGGCGATGATTGGCCCTTTCTCTCCGGGATAATCCGCAATTTGAATTCTTTTGTTCCCCAATTCCTTTACATACATTTCCATAGTGACATTCCCCATTTCATGATTATTAACATAAACCAGCCAGCATATTTAATAAAAAAAGCTATCTTAAATTCACCATCAAGGTAACTTGATCGAGAAATTAAGATAGCCAGTCCGTTCATTAATTTTCATTAAAAAAGGGCTTTTTTTAATGATTAATGAATAGGCAAGATATAAATACATGTAATGATTTTATTTTACATGAAGTTCTAATAATTTCAATCATAATTTGATTATTTCGAATCCTTTAGTGACTTAAAGTCGTTAACTGGGATTTTATTGAAGGAGGTCCTCTATGGTAGCGCTCCATCGTTCAACAACTTCTTTAGGGTTTTTCAAGTCGATTTTAATTCCAGAGGTTATTTCAGCATATTTAGCCATATCCTCCCGTGCCTCTATTATTTTGGCGTGGAATCTTACTCTTTTATATTGGACATATGCCAGCTCTTTTAATCTCTCTAATGAAAGGCGAATATATTGTGCTTTACCTTTCCAAAACAAAACCAGTGTGGCTTTATGGGTACGAATGACATTGGCTGTAGTCGAAGTATCCGGCCATAGGCCAATCCTTAATTCCTTCCGGCTTACCGCTACGATCTCACCTACGCTAATCATTGCGGTATGCGGCCATCCTTCTTCACTTATCGTTAACAGCATCATGGCTTCATGCTGCTTGTCGACAAATTCTTTACCATTTAACAAGTCGAATATCTCTTCTGGCATTTCCATCCCATTCATTTTTTCACCTTTTTCTATAATTCCCTAGTAATCTGTTATATTTTGGTGCGATATTTCATTCCGTCCCACCGTTTCGCACCGAGAGTATCGATTTCAAATTGATCTAACGCACGATAAGCCAGATGATCAATGATATCGTTAACATTCTCAGGATGATTATAAAAGGCTGGCATCGGAGGGAATATAATGGTCCCCATTTTGGAAAGCGCCGTCATATTCTCCAAATGAATCGTATTTAGAGGGGTTTCTCTTGTCATTAGTAATAATTTTTTTCTTTCTTTCAACATGACGTCAGCAGATCGCGTTAATAAATTATCCGCTAGTCCCATGCGAATGGAAGCTAGTGTTTTCATACTGCAAGGTGCTACGATCATGCCATCAACCCGGTAGGATCCACTTGATATTCTTGCTGCTTGATCTTTGTAGGAATAGGAATGATCAGCTAATCCCTCCACGTCTTTAACAGAATAAGATGTTTCATGTTGAATGGTGGCATGTGCCCACGGGGACATGATTAAATGGGTCTCCACTTCACTGCTTTTAAGCATCTGAAGAATCCTAATCCCAAAAATGGCTCCAGTCGCCCCTGTTATGCCAACAATGATTTTCATTAATTCCCCTCCTTAGTCATTGGATCGAAACTTTATGGAAACTTATGCATTGGAAAATCCAGGCACAAATCGACTTGGATCTACCTCTTTAAATTCAGACCTTATAAATTCATCTTTTAAATGAAATGGTACTGTGCAGTCAAAAATGGTTTTACAGGAAATCCCCTTTTCCTGAATGGTAGGGCTGTATGCCGGATCTTGTGAAGGATCTAACGGGTGACAGCGCACTCCAGGAATGAAAACCGTATCAACATCACCTTGGTAACGAGTATTTAACGCCCATAAAACATCATTACTATCGAAGGGATCCACATCTTCATCCACGATGAATACATGCTTCAGTTCAGAAAAGGCAGCGAACGCCAATAGTGCAGCTTGTCTTTGGCGCCCTTCATCACTTGGCTGACTTTTCTTGAATTGAAGAACAGCCATGTATTTACCTCCTCCTGAAGTATGGGCATATACATTCAATAATTTGCCTGGCATGGCCTTTTCCACCATTTGCAGGATGCTTGCTTCAGTTGGAATGCCAGCCATATTCACATGCTCCTCACTCGGACCAATAACTGTTTGCATGATTGGGTTGACTCGGTGCGTTACAGCTTTCACTTTGATTAGTGGCAGATCCGCAACAGCTGAACCTGTATAACCAGGGAATTCCGGCATTGCTTTTCCTGTATTGGTGTTTTGATCTTCCCGAACACGCACTCCAGGAACCAGTTCCCCTTCTATTACATATTCAGCATTCGCGATAGCTTTTTCATCAATCGTCAAGCATTGGACCAATTCTACCGCTTCTTTCCTGATCGCCCCTGCAACACTCAACTCATTAAAGCCAAGCGGTGTCGTTGGTGCTTCAAAACAAGCAGCGACTTCAATAGCAGGGTCAACACCGATACTAATGGAAATGGGTAACGGTTTTCCTGCTTTTTCAGCCTTTTCACGAAAAACTTCCAAATGACGTCCAGGAACAAAATACATGGACATCTCATCTTTACTTTGTAAACATAATCGGTGTATCGTTATATCAGATTCACCCGTTTCTGAATCGGAGGCATAGCACATGCCTATCGTGATATAAGGGCCTGCATCTTCCTCTGTATTCGTAGGCGCAGGTATTAATTTTCTAATATCGAAATCCGGATTTTCTGCATAGTGAACCACTTCCTGAGCCTTCGCTTTATCATTTGAAATGGTGATTGGATCAATTGGATTTTTTACAGCTTCATTTAAAAGGAATCCCAGTCGCTCCGGTTTTGTATCCAGCATGAGACCGACTCTTTCCCGGCTGGCTAAAAGTCCGATCACCACGCTTGAATCTTCATGTCCCAATACATGATTGAAAACCATTGCAGGTCCGATTTTTGTTGGGCGCATGACTGTTCCGCCAGCACCGACATGACGATAAACCCCAGATAATTCAGCATGAGGATTGACTGGTTCATCCGTTTCAATCAATTGTCCTGGAATGGATTTCAGGAGTTCCAACGCAGAACGTAAATCTGTCACTTTGTTCATTTTTTCAGACATAAAAATCCCCCTATCACTTCATGTTCTGTATCCTATGTATCACTCAAATTCAAATAACCTATATGGTATCGGTTACAAATGATATTCTAAAGTGTATTTCTACTATACAGTCAATGGATATTTGAAAATTCAAGTAATTTTCTCTACAGGGATTTGCAGCTGACAAAAATCAACACTATTATCATTCTCGTAAAAGGTCGTATCCAATAAGCAAGCGTCTATGACGTCCCCTACAATTCTATACTGATTTTTTCTGACCCATTGAACCAATTCATTTAAAAACTCCTTGTTATATGGCATTCCATATTTATACATACATGCATATTGCCCAGCAGGCAACGTCATCATATTATTCAAATCAGGATCGATAAAAGGTAAGGAAGTATATATTCCCGCCCCCTCGAAAACATCATCCGTTCCAAGCTTATCCTTTAAAATAACCGTGCCAAATCCCTCTGACGGAAGCATCCCATGTTTACTTAATACATTCCAAGCTTTCATCAGCGTTAAATGTAATTCTTCTCGGCACAATTCATTTTCAAATGGTATAAATAATACATGCCTTTCAGGAAATTCTTCTATAATAGGTTTATCCAATTCACTTTTAATATTTTTGGCTTCTGAATATTTCATTAATCTCTGTTGAATGAATGTACGTGTATTCATCAAGGCATTTATTTCTTTATCAATGAATTCTTGATGAAATTCCAAAAGTGACATGGCAGTCGTTAAATTGCGATTTCCTATATGGTCCTTAATATCATTCAGTTTGATGCCAATCGACTTCAAAAAGCAAATTTCCCTTAGAAACGGAATCTGAACTGCACTATAGTACCGATAACCATGTTCATCTATATGTACCGGTTTAAATAATCCGATCTTATCGTAATAAATGAGTGTTTGCCTTGAGATACTGTGAATGGAAGCCATTTCACTGATTGATAAGTAATTGTCCATATGCGCTACTCCTCTGCAAATACTTTTTGTGAATTTCCTTCTAAGTCTTATATCATATGTTAATTTTTAAATTTCCCTCCTTCCATTCGGCAGCTACAACCGCTTGGAGAGGGCCAGTATTCTAAAGAAAACTTCAATCCCCTCTAACTTTACCACTTTTCCATTAAATATAATGGAATTTAAAAGACCCTGTCTATCGAACAAACCGGATCTATCAACCTCTTCATTAAAAGGCAATAAGTGAGAAAGTGAAATTTCAAATTGAGTATAAAAAATATTAGTCAGGGGGTTTCCTTCGCTTAAGGATTAATGGATTTTTCACTATCGTCTGCAGTAACATTATTATTAGCTTTATTTACATAAATGATTGAGTGGCTGTTGGTTGAGGTTCTATACAGCTGGATGGTGCACCGTTGATATCAATAATAAATTGTAATCATTCTGGATTGTAAAAACCGGATGTTTAGAAGAATAAAAAGGTTGAATCAGGTAATTTGTTAACTCCAATGAAACAACAATTATAAAAACCTTCGGAACTGGCGGATTAGATGAAGTAGTAAAACGAGTAGATACACACGATTGTCCCGAAAGGAATAAGATGGATCATCGATTGTTAATCCACTGCCGGATTATTGATCGCCTGCAAAAATATCCTACCCAGACGGTTGAGTGGATACTATTACAAAACTACCTCCATTTTCTTTATAAAGTTCATTTTTTGCATCCATAACTTAAATAAGAACTTCATCAATTTATCTACTAAAAAACACCACCTCTTGAGAGCTCGTTTTTCATGAATATTTTTTCAAGGTGATTCACAAAACAACCCCTGCTTCTTTTCGTTCTACACTATTCCCGGCTGAAACCACGTTATTTTCTGAAACTAAAAAAAGCAGAGTCTATAAATCTACCTCTGCTCTTTTTTTTATCAAAATTCTTTGACACTGACAGACCTTTTGACAGCCACATGGCCTTTTGAATCTGTTGCAATTATATATATTTTAGTACCCACTTTTTGCTTTGGGGTATTTACATTATATGTTCCGTAGGCATTAGCTTTTGCTGAATAGATTTTTGTACAAATTTTAACTGTTACTTTTTCCTTCTCCGTTTTCCCTGGGATTAACAGTCGGAATGTTTGGCGCAACTTTTTTAAAGGATATTTTTCCCGCTGCATCTTTTGCTGTTACTGAGATGCTGGTACTTGCATTTTGAATGGGAATGGCTACCTTATAGGTTCCGTAGGCAACAGCTTTAGTTGTATAGACTTTCGTTCCAATTGTATCCGCCACTGTCGCGCTCTTTTCCGTTTTACCGGCTATGGTAGTGGTTTTGTTTTTTTGTTTCATATAGTCGTTCAGCATACCGGTCAAAAATAACATCATACGCTACCTCTATTCAATTTTCAGCCATGCTTTTCCAATACGACTGCCACACCGCCTGTAATAATTTATACCTTGCCTCCATATCCCAAATTTAAAGTTCCAAGCGCCTTCGCTGTTTACTATTAGACTAATCGTTTAGTAAGCCTAAATTAAGCATAAATGGATGGGGCCGTTTTTAAGTATTCCCTGTGTATTTGAGCCGCGATAATATTCTTTTGAATTTCTGAAGTTCCTTCGTAGATTTTTGTAATGCGTGCATCACGATAATATCTTTCAATCGGAAAATCTTTAATGTATCCTATACCACCATGAATTTGTACAGCCTTGTCCGCAATGCGATTATATATTTCGGAACCAAGAAGTTTTGCCATTGCTGCTTCTTTGATCACGTTCATTTTTTGATCAACCATCCAAGCGACTCTATAGGTAACAGACCTTAATGTTTCAACGTCTAATGCTATTTCAGCTAAGTAATGCTGAATAATTTGCTGATCAAAGATTGGTTTGCCGAACTGCTCTCTTTCATGTGCATACTTGACAGATAATTCGAATAATTTTTGACAGGATCCGAGGTTTCTGGCTGCTAGACCTGCACGACCATTCGCAAGAATTTTTAAAGCATTTACATATCCTAATCCTTCTTCACCAAGTACATTTTCTACCGGAACTTCACAATCCTCAAAAAAGATTTCAGAAGAATGAGAGCCTCTTAGTCCCATTTTTTCTTCAGTTTTCCCAATCACTAATCCTTTAAAATCTTTTTCAACGATAAAGGAGGTGATTCCTTTTGCTCCTTTACTAGAATCGGTAACAGCCATAACTGTAAATACATCGGCTATAGGACCGTTCGTGATATAATGTTTAGAGCCATTAAGAATATATTTATCACCTTTTCGGAATGCTTTTGTCTTTAAAGCAACGGCATTTGAACCGGCGCTCGGTTCAGTTAATGCAAATGCTCCAATAAGGTCTCCAGTTGCCATCCTTGGTAAATATTTTACTTTTTGATCTTCATTACCCATCTCAACAATTCCAACTGAACCAATACCAGTATGAGCACCAATAACGGTTGTATATCCATTTGATGTACGACCAATTTCTTCGTAAATCGCACATTTTCCTACCATATCAATTCCTAAACCACCATACTCCTCTGGAATGCTAAGCCCAAATAATCCGACTTCCTTACTCATTTTCATTATATGATCTGGTATTCTATCGTCCCTTTCAATCTGATCAGCAAGGGGATCCACAGTATTATCAACAAAATCTCTGATTGTATTTTTCATTTCGATTAATTCGGATGATAAGGTAAAGTTCATATAGAGACACTCCTTTTAATTTAACTAGTAGTTTTAAACATAAGCTAAAATTCCGGATTTATATTTTTAAAAGTTCAAATTTATTTATTGGGCAGTGAATCCACTTTCTCTTTGAACTCTTCTACAAGTATGCGTCTTAAAATTTTTCCCACTGATGTCTTAGGAAGCTGGTCACGAAATTCAATTACTCTTGGTATTTTATATCTTGCCAATCGACCTTCACACCAGCTTATTAAATCTTCTCCGGTAATACTTGCATCCTTTTTCAATACCACGATTGCTATTAATTTTTCACCAAGATACGAATCAGGCACACCAAACGTACACGCTTCAGCAACTGCAGGATTTTGATATAGTACTTCCTCGACTTCAGCTGGATAAATATTTAAACCACCCGCAATGACCATATCTTTTTTTCTGCCTACTATAAAGTAGTAATCTTCTTCATCACGCATTGCTATATCTCCTGTATATAGCCACCCATCACGAATCGTAAGAGCGGTTTCTTCAGGTTTATTCCAGTAACCCTTCATTACTTGAGGGCCTTTTATAATAAGCTCACCACTCTCGCCAGGCGCCAACTCTTTAGTACCTGTTTCTACATTTACTATTTTAGATTCTGTTAAAGGTATTGGGACTCCTACGCTACCAATCTTCCGTTCTCCTTTTACTGGAGTTCGATGAGTTGATGTTGTTGCTTCTGATAAACCATATCCTTCAAAAATACGAGCTCCAGATTTTCGTTCTAATTCTTTTAAGACTTCTACAGGAAGGGGGGCAGAACCGGAAACACAGATTTTAAAGCAAGATAAGTCATACTTTCCTAGATCCGGATGGTTCAATAAAGCAATATACATAGTAGGTGAGCCTGTCATCATTGTTGGTCTGTATATACTAATAGCCTGCAATACCTTGGTTACTTCGAATTTATCCAGAATAATATATGTAGCTGCAATTCGTACAGTATTATTCATATTCGTCATGGCCATAGCATGGGTTAGAGGTGCAACACCTAATATTCGCTCTTCACCTTTTTTCATTACCGTTGAGATAACTTCCCCGGATTGGCAAATGTTGCAAATTATATTAAAATGTGTCAGCATAACTCCTTTAGATTTGCCCGTTGTTCCACCGGTATACTGTAATACAGCCAAATCTTCTTTTGGATCAACATTCAGTGGAGGAAGTTCAGAATTATTTTCTTTTAATAATATTTGATCAAGGTTGTTCTCATCCTTTGTGAAAAGAACCTTAACGTTTTCAAATCGCTTTATTAATTTGAACTTTTCAGATTGATGCCTATCGCAAATGAACCATTTTGGATTTGCGTCATCTAGCATATACTCGAGCTCAGATGTTTGATATAAAGGGTTAACTTGCACTACTATTCCACCTAAACGCAGAGTAGCATAATATGAAATCATATAATGAATACTATTTGGTACCATTAAACCGACTCGATCACCTTTTTGAAACCCTTTCTTATATAAGACCGAGGCAAAACTATCTACGAATTCCTTTAACTGAGTATAATTCAACTTAAGTTGACCATCTATCACAGCTAAATGATCAGGATATTCTAACGCCGTTTGTTTTAACATCTCGTAGATTGAAAGTCGAGATATATTATCAAGATTTATCACAACCACTTCCCCCCTAGTATGAATGTTCTTTCAGATTAATATCATTCATATGCTGACCTAACTCTGGAGCTGATATTTGATAGTTTGAGATAAGATTTACTGTCGAAGTATAGAGAAGCCTTCTTTTTTACTTTACAGCCTTATCTTTAAATGTTTGTTAATCAGGTTATTTCCCGGTTTCAAGCACAATTTACAAAGCAATCCACAACTTATAAATACCGTTCCCAATTTGCAAATCCTGCTGGTGAAACTATTTATTAAGCTCCTAATTGAATAATAATCATCAAACCAACGGTTCATACGGGAATACATCAGCACTTACTTCAAGTGGTGTAAAGCTCGATTGTAAAGATCCTATAATAGAATTTAGACTATCAATCGTCCATCCTTCTGCATTATAAACTGACCGAACCGGACGAGGTTGAGAAAAGACCATGATCTCCTTGCCTCTAACACCAAATATTTGTCCTGAAACATCAGAAGCTTCATCTGAACATAAAAAGGCTACTAACGGTGCAATGTGAGCTGGTGATAGCTGTTTTAGTTTATCCACTCTTGCTTTTTCCTTGTCTGTATCAGTTGGAATGGAGCCAATTAACCTACTCCAAGCAAATGGAGCTACAGCATTAGCGGTTACATTATAGCGAGCCATGTCTAAAGCTGTTATTTTGTTAAGACCAGCAATTCCTAATTTTGCAGCAGCATAGTTAGCTTGACCAACATTACCAATTAAGCCTGATGTTGAAGTGAAGTTAATAAAACGCCCGCTTTTTTGTTCCTTAAAATAGGGTGCAGCTGCTCTTGTCATATTAAAGGAACCTTTTAAATGAACCGAGATGACTGCATCCCATTCTTCTTCACTCATTTTAAAAAGCATACGATCCCTTAAAATTCCTGCATTATTCACCACAATATCAACACGACCAAAGTCAGTAATTGCCGTTTCCACAATGTTGTTTGCGCTATCATATTCTGCTACTGACTGGTAATTAGCTACTGCTTCTCCACCTAACTCTCTAATTTCCTGAACAACTTCGTCTGCTACTTTTGTATCATTACCCTTACCATCGGAACTGCCTCCTAAATCATTGACGACTACTTTTGCTCCTTCATTAGCAAGTAGTAAGGATATTTCCCTTCCGATTCCCCGTCCAGCGCCTGTAACAATCGCAACTTTATTTTCTAATTTTTTCATAATTATCCACCCTTCATTTTTTAATTTTTACACTTTGTGCATAAACCTTCCAGTAATTAGGTATTAAATAATTTGTAATTTGTCTAATAAACTCTAAAATACTTTGTAATTGAGGTGATTCTAGCCACTTCTTGTATCATTAAGAAGTGAAGTTTATATTTTTCTTAAAACCTATCTTATATTTTTTTTCAAAATCTGAATGAAGTTCATCACGGAAATCAGGGTGAGCAATTGCCATTAAAGCTTGTGCCCTCTCACTGAGTGATTTTCCAAACAAGGATGCAATTCCAAACTCCGTTACAACGTAATCAATTTCAGATTTAATAGATGTGACATATGGAATTTTAACTTTTATTCGAGATTGAGCTCCTTTTTTGGCTGTGGAAGGAAGAGCAATAATAGCCTTACCACCTTTTGAAAGTCTTGCTCCATGAATAAAATCCATTTGTCCGCCAACTCCAGCTACTGGGAAATCGCCCACTTGCTCAGCATTTATTTGACCGAATAGATCCACTTCTAATGCCGAATTGATAGAATGAAAATTACGCATTTTTGAAATAACTGCAGGATTGTGTGTATAATCTGAGGGGTATAATTGAATTTCTTTATTCCTGTGGGAATATTTATATAATTCTTTTGTTCCAGTTAAAGTTGTACATACTGTTTTATACTGATTAATCTCTTTATGCTCATTTGTAATAACGCCTAGATCGATTAACTCTGTAACAGGATCTGTGATCGATCCTGAATGAATACCAAGTCCTTTTTTCGATTTAAGAGATATTAAGACACTATCTGCAATCTTCCCAAGTCCTACTTGAATGGTAGCATGATCAGGTATCAATTCTGCAACGTATCTTCCTATTTTCATATCATCTTCTGACGGTTTTCCATACGGAATCGAAAGTAATGGCCGATCGGAAAGCACAAATTGATCAATCTCTGATACATGTACAAGTGTCTCTCCATATGTGAAAGGAAGTTCGTTGTTTACTTGTGCAATAACGGTTGCTGCTCTTTTAATTAAGGTTTGTACTGTATCTACGGACAACCCTAAATTACAATAGCCTTCATCGTTTGGGGGTGATACTTGTATTAGGGCTACGTCTATTTTTTCTTGTTCTACCCAGCGAGGAATTTCTGAGAGATTAACCGGTAAATAGTCACATGCGTGATTCATGTATGCACTTTTTAGGAGAGAAGACCCCAAAAAAGTACGGATTTTAAAGTGTGAGTGACACGTTGGATCAGCATATATACATGGACTGCCAATAACTGCATTATATAGATAAACATTTTGTAAACGTGTCTTTTGACGAACCAGTTCCTCTACTAGTGTTTGCGGTTCATTGCAAAAAGGTGCAAGAAAGACCTTTTGAAAAGACTGGATAGTAGAAATCGCCAGTTCTGCGCTTTTTTGTCGCGAACTATATAGAGTAGCCCACTCTTTGATTGTCATGATTATTTCACCTCCGCCGTTTTTGTAAAAATCAATGAAGTGCCTTTTAAACAAACGTGCACTTGAATATTAAGATTTTTTCAAAAAATCCACTAAATTTTTCAAACTTGCATATTTTCGACTACAGTTGTTATTCCTAAGCCACCGCCGATGCAAAATGTGACTAATCCATACTTTTCTCCACGTCTTTCCATTTCATGAAGCAATTTTGTCATTAAAACGCCACCAGTTCCACCGATTGGATGGCCTAAAGCAATTGCACCACCATTAACGTTAACACGGTCAATATTAAGTCCTAGTTCTTTAATAACAGCAAGAGACTGTGCTGCAAACGCTTCGTTTAACTCAATAAGTCCGATATCATCGATTGTTAATCCTACTTGTTGCAATGCTTTTCGTGTTGCTGGAGCAGGGCCAATCCCCATTATCTCTGGTGATACACCTGCTACCGCTTGAGCAATAATTTTCGCTTTCGTTTTTTTACCAAAGCGTTCTGCAGCTTCGTCCGACATCAACAATACAACTCCTGCCCCATCATTACGTCCGCTTGTATTACCTGCAGTAACCGTACCGTTTTCTTTAAAAACCGGCTTTAACTGAGATAATTTTTCCATGCTTGTTTCTCTTGGATGTTCGTCGACTATAAATGGGATCATTCCTTTTTTTGTCTTTACTTCAAGAGGAACAATCTGATCGGTAAACAATCCTGAAGATATAGCCCTTTGGGCATTTTCTTGACTTCTAAGTGCAAATTCATCTTGTTCTGTACGAGATATGGAGTATTTTTCTGCTAAATTTTCTGCTGTCATACCCATTGTTAAATGTCCGTATGTTTCAATAGGCTGTGCTCTTGGCTGGCTTTCAGTATTAGGGTCTAAGATTTCACCATTTCCTGCTCTATATCCAAAACGTGCATTGCGGAGATAGAATGGCGCTGTACTCATACTTTCAGCTCCACCCGCAATTATTACATCTGATAATCCACACATAATTTGCTGAGCCCCACTATTCATTGCCTGTATTCCGGATCCACATTGACGATGGACGGTATACCCTGTAATTTCAATTGGGAATGCAGCGCGTAAAAGTGCTAAGCGAGCCAAATTAGGTGAATCTGTACTTTGTTTTGCCTGACCTATAATTACTTCATCAATGTCCCTTTTATCGATTCCAGTACGGACCAAAATTTCGTCTAGCACTTTTGCAGCTAAATAATCAACCTCTACATCTTTTAATGTTCCACCCATTCGACCTACTGCTGTACGAACAGAATCAATAATGACTACATTTCTCATCCTAACTCTCCTATCTTATATGTTATTTATTACCTTGTTGAAAGACTTTTGGCTAAAGGTCCTACTTTTATTAGTTCGTTATAGTCAATTCCTGTTTGACACCCCATACGTAAGACCATGTCTAATAATTCCTCTGTTGAAACATTGCCCGTTGCCCCGGGAGAATACGGACAACCCCCAAGACCTCCAACAGAGCTATCGAACTTCGATATACCCGCCTGCATAGAGGCGATTACATTTGCTAATGCCATTTTTCTTGTATTATGAAAATGTCCTACAAAGGTAGTATCCGGATATAGGTCCCGTAATCTAGAAAAGCGCTCATACACCATTTTGGGATCAGCCTGCCCGTTTGTATCTCCTACATCTATTTCATCTGCTCCAAACTCAATAAAGCGTTCACAAACATTTTTCACTTCATCAAATGTTACAGGCCCTTGAAAAGGACAAGTGAAAGCCATTGAAATATAAGCTCGAATAAACATTCCTTCTTTTTTTGCTCTGGCGAACATTGGCTTACACTCATCTAAAGATTCAGAAGTAGTTTTATTAATATTCTTTTTATTGAATTCTGAACTTGCCCCTACAAATACTGCAATTTGAGGGGATTTTGCTGCAATTGCGCGTTCCAAAGCCTTGTAGTTGGGCGTTAACGCAATATAATTAATTCCAAGTTCATAACAGAAACGGGCAATTTCTTCAGAATCAGCCATTTGAGGTACCCACTTCGGATGAACAAACGATGTTGTTTCCATACGTGAAAGTCCTGCTTTTGCTAGCTGGGTAATTAATTCTTTCTTCTGTTCTGTCGATATCGCTTCAGGCTCATTTTGTAAACCATCACGAGGCCCAACTTCAATAATTTCAATTTCCTTTGGAATAAACAATGGACCATCCCCCTGAATTAATACGATCTCGGTAACCCTAGAACATGTTCAGCTACAAAAGAAAGAATTAGATTTGTAGAAATAGGTGCAACTTGATATAATCTAGTTTCTTTGAATTTTCGTTCTACATCATACTCTTCTGCAAATCCAAAACCGCCATGTGTTTGTAGGGCAGAATTTGCTGCTTCCCATGAAGCATCTGCAGCAAGAAGCTTAGCCATATTAGCCTCCGCCCCACATTTTTGACCAGAGTCAAATAATTGAGCTGCCTTAAAACGCATAAGATCTGCTGCTTCTATATTTACATGTGCCCGAGCAATCGGAAATTGAATCCCTTGATTTTGTCCGATAGGTCGGTTGAAAACAACTCTTTCTTTTGCATAATTTGTAGCTCGCTCAATGAACCACCGACCATCTCCAATACATTCTGCAGCAATCAGAATACGTTCTGCATTCATACCATCTAAAATATACTTAAAACCTTGCCCTTCTTCTCCGATAAGATTTTCAACCGGTACTTCTAAATCCTCAATAAATAACTCAGTAGTTGCATGGTTCATCATCGTACGGATAGGTCTAATGGATAGGCCATTACCAATTGCTTCCCTAAGATCGACTAGCAAAACAGAAAGCCCTTCTGTCTTTTTCTTCACTTGCTCAAGTGGAGTCGTCCGGACAAGTAAGATCATTAAGTCTGAATGTTCTGTCCTTGAAATAAATACCTTTTGTCCATTTACAATATACTTATCTCCTCTACGCTCGGCGAAAGTGGTTAATTTCGTTGTATCTGTACCAGTGTTTGGTTCAGTTACACCAAATGCTTGCAATCTTAATGAGCCATCAGCAATTTTCGGTAAATATTTCTGCTTTTGTTCACTATTGCCATGTCGAAGCAGTGTACCCATTGTGTACATTTGAGCGTGACAAGCTCCTGCATTTCCACCTGAACGATTAATTTCTTCTAAAATAATAGAAGCTTCTGTTATTCCAAGACCAGATCCACCATACTCTTCTGGAATAAGAGCCGCTAAAAATCCGTTTCTAGTAATCTCATTAACAAATTCATCTGGATATGCTAATCTTGCGTCTAATTCTCTCCAATAAGAGTCAGGGTATTTGCTGCAAACATTGCGTACGCTTTGTCTTAATTCATCATGGAATTGAGTATTTACTTTTTCAGTCGATGCTGTCATAAAGAATTCCTCCTATTTAAAAAGGTAATTTATTTTCGTTTAGGAAATTATAAAATGCTTGTACTTTAGAGTGCACGACATCCAGCTTCGAAGGGTAGGACGTGCATGTGCAGTCGTTGCTAAAGGATGTCGCAGTTTTTTTCACTGCCAACCCCTAGCCTTAGCTAGGCGCTTGCGCTTTTGTTTTTTGAAATTGAGGTTTGCGTTTTTCAAAGAAAGCCTTGACACCTTCTTTAAAATGATCTGATTCAAAGCACATCCCTTGAGCAAACCCCTCTAATTCAAAGGTATCGTTAATGTCTGTCAGAACACTTTTGTTTACTAACTTTTTCATTAAACCTAATGCCATATCAGGTCCTTCAGCAAGCTTTAATGCTATAGAGTTTACTTCTTCCATTAGAAAATCATCTTCAACAACACGATTAATGATTCCAATATTTCGTGCCTGTTCTGCTGTAATTTTTTCCCCTAAAAACATTAACTCTAGTGCGCGGTGACGGCCTATTAATCTTGGTAAGAAATGAATAGAACCGAGATCCGGGATTAAGCCTACCTTTACAAAGCTCTGTATCAAAGAGGATGAACGACTAGCTAGAATCATATCGCAAGCTAATGCAAGGCTAACACCAGCCCCGGCAGCCGTACCGTTTATTGCCGCTATTACAGGCTTTTCTAAATTTAGGATTGAATGAATCATTTCGTGACCAGACTGTAACCGTTTTCTTCCTGTAAAAGCATCAATTTCTTTTAAAGCATTTAAATCACCACCAGCTGAAAATGCTTTCCCCTCACCTGTTAAAACAATGACTTTTACTTCATTACTATCCTGCATTTGGGTGAAAAAATCTCTTAGCTCTTCTCTCATTTCTAAACCGAGAGCGTTTCTAACTTCTGGACGATTTAATTTAACAGTACAAACTCCGTTATGCGTTGTAATTTGCAAATTTTTATACGTCATCCTTTTATTCACACCCTTTTCTTTTATATGAATTTGCTAATTTATTTACCAGAAAACTGTGGTAAACGCTTTTCGACAAAAGCGCGGACTCCTTCTAAACGATCCTCGGTATTGATGCATCGATTGTAATAACTTATTTCAATTTTCCTAGCCTCTTCATTTGGAATTCCAAATAATTCATCTATAGATGCTTTACAATTTTGAACAGCTAAAGGAGCATTAACAGCAATTTTTTCCGCCAATTCTAGCGCTTTTTCTCGTAATTCATTTGATTTAGCAAGGATATTTAGAAGACCTGCTCGATCAGCCTCTTCACCGGAAACCATACTTCCTGTACAAACCCATTCTTTTGCACGATGAACACCAATTCGTTTAGCCAATAATCTTGTACCTCCACCGCCAGGCATGATTCCTCTTGTTACTTCGGGCAACCCGAATATTGCGGTTTCTGCTGCTACAATCATGTCGCAATTTAAAACAATTTCAAAACCTCCAGCTAATGCGTAACCATCTACTACTGCAATAACCGGCTGTCTCATATCTTGTATGCTGTTAAACATTTTCTGAAATAGTACATGCTGTTCCTTCCATTCTGTTTCATTCATATTATTTCGCTCTTTTAAATCTGCTCCGGAACAAAATGATGTATCGTTTGAGGATGTTATCAAAACAGCCCTGACATTACTTTTGTCTATTGTTTGACAAATCTCCAGAATCTCTTCAGCCATCTTTGTCGTAAATGCATTTCTGGCTTCTGGACGATTTAATACAATTTCTGCTATAACTCCTTTTTTTCCAACTCGACTCCATTCAACAAACGCCATAATTTGTTAGCCTCCATTTACCACATTTGTTATTATAAAATTATATTTTGATGCCTTTTCACCAAATACCCCGCTATTACTTCCCTCAATTAACCTCACTTTCATTTACTAAATCTTTCATAAGGTTTTCAATTAAAATATATGCAATTTTTATGCCAAATTAATTTAAACCTAAAAATATGTCACTAAATCCGTCTGATATGGATTGACTCACTTATCCGTAGCAAAGAGTCCATCAACCAGTTAGGTGTTAACCACTCAAAACCCTAAACTAGATAGTTCTACAGCTTGTACCTTTTGGCTAAAGTTGTTCGATAAATCGGACAGTGTTTTTATTCTGATACAATTAATATCTTTAAAAAAAGAATAAGGATAGACGACCCATTAAACTATTATTGAATCCTTTTTTCGGGTATTTTTTTGAGATGTATTTCTCTGACCTATTTACAAAGCAAGTATCGTTCCAGTTTATATTTCACTATAAATCACGAAATAAAGTACTTCTCTTGTTGTTTGTATACAAATACAAATGAAAAACATGATACAACTGTATCAATTAGGAGACAGTCATACTTTATAATAGACAATTTAGTGTTTAGTAACTTAACCTGTTTCGATAACAGGAATTCAAGGGAATTGGAAATGTGCAAGAGTAAAGGACTTTATGTTACTTTGAAATAAAGTTTGATCAAATTGCTACTTATAACCTTGATAAACGAACAAAAAGAAAGAGCGTGTTTTGAAAATAAGCTTGATCAAAACACGCCCTTACAATAATCATATCCAACTTTAGTTAAAACAGAGTGCCCATAAAATGTTCTCCTTTATCAAATTGTGATAAACCATTAATTAAAATCCCTGCCAATCATTTAACGGCGGATGTTGATACCTTTTTACCAATTACCCCGCTAATTCTGAGGTTTTCAATGGCTTCACTTGAATAATCTAATTGCTGAAGAATTTCCTCTGTATGCTCTCCGAGTATCGGTGCGTGAGAATGTATTTTTCCTGGTGTCTCCGAAAATTTGATTGGAAATCCAATTTGCTTGATGTTACCAGCTACTGGATGTTCCATTTCGGTAAATAATTCTCTTTCGATAATTTGAGGATCCGAAAAGATTTGCTCTATATCATTGACAGGTCCTACGCATGTCTCTTCTAATGCTAATAAGTCTAACCATTCTTGCTGATTTTTTTTCTTGAATATCTCTGACATTTCTAGCTTTAATTGTTCTTGAACATCATCATTACCTCCATGAAGTTCAATCCATTCAGGCTTCCCTATTAATTCACAAATTTTCTTCCAGAATTTCTTTTCAGAAGCACCAACAGAAAGATATTTATTATCTTTTGTTTCATATACTTGATAAAATGCATATTGACCATCTAATCGATTTTCCCCTCTTTCTGGAACTTTCCCTGAGGCAAAGTAATCTGATGCTGCAGCATATAACCAGGTAACGGCGCCATCCATCATTGATACATCAATATATTGCCCTTTTCCAGTTCTTTCTTTGTTGAATAGTGCCATACAGATCCCAGATAGAGCCATTAACGCACCTCCACCGACATCTGCAATTTGTACACCAGGAACGACTGGTTTTCCATTTTTTTCACCAATTAAGCCTAATATTCCACTGTAGCCGATATAATTAATATCATGTCCTGGTAAATCGCGATAAGGTCCAGTTTGCCCATATCCAGTTAATGAACAATAAACAATTCCTCTATTAATCTTTGAGATTTCCTCAAAACCTATCCCTAGACGGCTCATTACCCCAGGACGAAAGCTTTCCAAAATGACGTCAGCACTTTCCGCCATTTTTTTAAAAATTTCTTTCCCTTCTTCTGTCTTAAGGTTCAATTCAACACTTTTTTTATTTCGATTTATTGTTAAATGCCTCGCACCTATTTCTTCAATAGCTGGTTTTCTCCAACGTATATAGTCACCTAGATCTGGCTCTTCAATTTTTATTACTTCTGCTCCGTAGTCTGCCATCATAAGTGAGCAGTAAGGTCCAGGAAGTAATCTTGATAAATCTAATACCTTAACTCCACTAAGTGCTCCCACATTCTCTACTCCTTTTATTGAGATTCCTTTGTTAGTTTACGAACTTAAGTTGAAAAATTCTAACGATTCTACTAATTTCATCTAGATATCACGAACCAGTTACTAGTATTATTTAGTCCTCAAAACGATCTCATTTAGTTAATGAAGTTTGTTTCTTGACCATTTGAGCGTAAAACCGTTTTTAAGACTTTACCGGATGCATTCCTTGGAAGCGAGTCCATAAATTGTACGAAACGCGGTTTTTTGTAAGACGCCATTCTACTTTGACAAAATTTAACAACTTGATCTTTCGTTAATTGTTTTCCAGGCTTCAATACAATGCATACTTTTACACTTTCACCCCATTCTACATCTGGAACTCCAATTACTGCAGCTTCCAAAATGTCAGGATGGCTATAGAGAACCTCTTCTAGTTCTTTTGGATAAATATTTTCACCACCGCTAATAATCATATCTTTCTTTCGATCTACCACATAAATATATCCATCTTCATCCATCCGAACTAAGTCGCCACTATGGAACCAGCCATCTTTAAAGGCTTCCTTCGTAGCTTCTATATTTTTATAGTATTCCTTCATCATTGTTGGACCCTGGTATATAATTTCTCCTACTTCACCAAGTGGTACGTCCTTCATTTCATCATCGACAATCCGAACACGAACATTTATAGACGGTTTTCCAACAGAAGCCGTTTTATTATATCTTAATGAATCTTCACCTGATAAATAGGTCGTAGACGGGCTCATTTCTGTCTGTCCAAATGCTTCATGTATTTTGGCATTCTTAAAAACAGTCATTATTTTTTTCTTAATTTCTACTGGACAAATAGCTCCTCCTGTCGAGCAACTGTTCATTGAACTTAGGTTATATTCTAATAGGTTAGGTACTTGGAAAAGAAAGTTCCACATAGATGGGACTAAGAACATCGAGTTGATTTTTTCTAAATGAAGGGTTTTGAGAACTTTTACAGGTTGGAATTCTCTGTGAATGAACATTGTCCCTTCCAACAAGCAGTTCTGTACTAAAAGTGATAAAGCCGCTACGTGAAAAAGGGGAGGAACCAACAAATGCTTGCTTCCTTTTTTGGATTGCGAATGATAGATCTTATTCATTCCATTCATATAAAGATTCTTATGAGTTAATACTGCTCCCTTTGGTCTTCCAGTTGTTCCAGAGGTGTAAATGATTGCGTGAGCATCATCGTCACTCAGTTGTTCTCTAGATTGATTAATAGCAGGTGTATCGTATATAGAATGATATGAAATTACATTTTTCCCTAAATCCTTATCTGTGGAACCTACTATAACGATCGTATGGATTTGTGTGAGTTTTTCTACTATATCGCGGATGGTCTCAATAAATTCTTCTTCTATAAATAATATTTTTACATCAGAGTGATTTAGAATATAATCTACTTCATTCGAGACCAAACGGAAGTTAACTGGAACAAATACTCCGCCTGTCAAACTAACTCCAAAGTATAATTCAACAAACGGCAATCCGTTTTTGAATAAGCAACCTACTTTTTCATCTTTTCCGATTCCTCTTCCTTGCAGCCATTCTGATAAATGAAGGGTACGTTTAAGAAGTTCTCCATAGGTTAATCGTTGATCTTCAAAAACAAATGCCTCCTTGTCCGGTACATTATGTGCAGCAGATTTTAAAGCTTCTCCAACAAGTAATTGTTTTGCCATGACCTTCCTGATCATTTTCATATTAACTCCCTTCTAATGGAATTTAATGAAGGTTTTTCACCATTAAGTTGCCAACTTTTTTAACACTTTATTTGCTGGCTTTTAAAGCCATTTCATTTCTAATATCAATACTTATTGAATTGTGGTAATGTCAATAACCCTACCTATTCATTCGCATTATTTTAAAGGTACCAATTGACTTTGCTACTACACTCCCCTTAGAGTCATTCACCAAACCTTCAGCGGTTACAATACTATTTCCTTGTTGCAAGATTCTAGCTGTTGCCATCATTTTTTCTCCATTCATAAGAGGAGCAAAATAATTGATACTCATATTCACTGTAACAATAGGCTGGTTAACCACTGTTCGTATCGTTGCACCCATTACTGAATCGAGGATGCTAAAGAACACTCCTCCATGTACAGCTTTATTTACATTTAAATGAGAAGTTGTTATCTTAATATAACAACCTATGGAATCTTCTTCTAATTTTTCAAATTTGATCCCTAAATGTTTGTTGTAGGGGCTATTCTCAAAGATATTCGTAATATTTTCTAATGGCATACTTTTCACCTCTTGTTTTTCCAGCTTTTCTTCCCATTGAAATCTTATTAACACTGTTTCACCATTTGTTCACTTTTTGCACAAATTTCATAAAAATAATATTATTTATAATACAATTACTACATTTATAAAAAACTATTAAATCTTTTCATACTATTAATCAACGATTTATAATACAGAATAGATTGTAAATTTAATGAGTTTTTTGTTGAATAATTGAATTTGCCATTTCTACCCCCTCGTTTATTAAACGAGAATCAGGGAATATGCGATTTATAATACCAATATCAACTGCTTCTTTTGCTCCGATTAATTGTCCAAACCATATTAGTTCTTTTGCTTTAGAAGGGCTCGTTAATTCGATTAAGCATGCCTTGCCAATAGATGAGGGACTAATATGGCTATAAAATCCAAATTTCGAAAATTCACTGGAAATTCGCAAATCACATGCTAACGCAATTTCAAGCCCTGCTCCTATTGCAGTTCCAGAAATAATACTGATAGTTGGCAATGAATACAGGGTTAATCTTTTCAAAATCTTATAAAGCAGTTCTTCCTCAAGGCCTTCCTCAGATATCCTCCCTCCATTCTTTCCAATCGCAAACACTTTATTATTCGAACTTAAAATCACCAATCCTCGAATGTCATTAGACAGCTCGATTTCATCCAGGGTTCGATCAAAATCTTGTAAAAATTGATCGTCTACACAGTTGTAAGGAGGATTAGAAAGTTGAATGATTGCCACCCGTCCTTGATTTTCCCATAGAACTTTTCTTGACAAATTGTTTCCCCCTTGACAATAAATTTTTTATTACCTGAGTTCTGATAGCTAGATCCTGTAAAGTGGCTTGACGTTTCGCTTCCTTATCCGTAACTTTGTAGGCACCTTTTTAAAATATGTTTCAATATTACATTGCAATTTTCATGCCAACAATAATCCCAGGGTTATATTGATATATGTAGATCTAGGTAGTGTGTCAACTGTAAGCCAATGTCGACATATGTGTAATAAAATGGACAGTGTTTCTAATTTGAGACAACTATTTTTAAATTAAAAATACTTTTTGAAAAACGATCTAACCAAAATATGCAAAATGGTCCTAAACATTCCCTTAACCTTCAAGTCTTCTAAAAATTAAAAATGTAAAGTATAAAAAAACTTAAACGTAAGGTATTGTCCAAAATCAAAATCCCAATCAATACTAACTTATATTCCACTTTAAAAATTATTCACTACAAAGGTCGCTCAAACTTGTAAAGCCTAACATCTTTGCTTACTAAACATATAATGGAATAGAATTTATTCGGATTACTCTTCAGTCACATAACCATTATTTTTACTAATGAGATGTTCTACTTCCTGACAAAAAACACTAACATACCGGGATAATCCCATTTGATGACCATCACGTCAAAGTGAACGTATATAATCAGGCTGCAGCACCATAGCAACTAAATTAAGTTTCTTCAAGATTCCTTTAAGAAAGATATGTTATAATTACAATATTCCGACAATTGAGTGTTTATCGCCTTATTGAGAATTAAGTTATTAGGGAGTGAGTGATTGTATGCTCGTTAAAAATTCATTTAT
Organism: Peribacillus sp. Aquil_B1; assembly: GCF_022603275.1. NCBI lineage: Bacteria > Bacillati > Bacillota > Bacilli > Caryophanales > Bacillaceae > Peribacillus > Peribacillus sp. Aquil_B1. The sequence goes on from NZ_JAKXEE010000001.1 coordinate 2,533,709, forward strand.
TCAAACAGTTAAGAATTATATGAATAAAAATGTTCCTAAATTGTACAGTGATAATACAATACGTGATGCTGTGGAAATATTTCGAAAAGATAAAATAATGATTTTGCCTGTAATGGACAAAAAAAATTCGTTCAGTGGAATCATGACACCTTCCTCTATTTTTAAGGCATTTTCGGAAAACGTTTCCATTGATGAAAACATACTTCCTTTTATTGTTAAAGATGCAGTTACAGTGAATGAAAATGATAATTTAACCAAAGTACGCCTATTTTTAAAACATAAAAAGGTTGGACAGGCTGTTGTTCTCTCGGATGATAATCAAGTTGCCGGAGTACTAGATACGAAAAACATTATACAAGCTTATCAATCTAAGTATGAATCTCTTGGAAACTCTTTGGAATCCCTTTTTCAGCATATGCAAACTGGCATCATGGCTTTAGATCATAATGGAACGATTCTCATTACAAATCACGCAGCAGAAACTTTGTGCAAGCTATCTAAAGAACAGAGTATCGGATTTCATTATACCGAGGTATTACCACAATTAACTAATATTTCAAGTGGAGACCTCACTGTAATAGATATTCAGCTTCACCGAATTTCTATTAAAGACAAAAGGCTCCTTATTACATACAAATCCCTTTCTAATGAAAGTAATGATTGGGGGGGGATTATCCTAATACAAGATTTAACCGATTATGAACAAATAGCCAACGAACTCGAAATTACAAAAAAGTTAGAACGCACATTGCAAACGGTTCTGGATACTACTTATGACGGATATATAGTCATTAATCAAAGCGGAATAATTGAAATGTTCAACGATGCAGCTTGTGAATTTGTTAGAAAAACAAAAAATAACCTTGTAGGCCAACCAGTTACTCAAATTATTCCAGAAATAAAATTAGAAGAAGCTCTAGCCCAGGGTTTTCAAAGTGAAAAACTTGAAGCCATGATAATTGGTAAACATCGATGTTTTATTCAGAAAACACCTATTTATAAGGGAAAACAACTTGTAGGGGCTATAGCTAAAATTATTTACAAAGATCTAAACAAATGGAAAAACGTGGTGAAGATTTTAAATGATTTAGAAAAAGAAGTCTCATTTTACCGGGGTGAGCTATCTCTTATTGGTGGTAAACCCTTTGATTTAGATGATATTCTAACACAAAATGAAGAAATGGGAAGGATAAAGCATTTCGCACGACAATCCGCAACAGGATTCTCTAATGTTCTTCTTTTGGGGGATAGTGGAACTGGCAAGGAGCTTTTTGCACGGGGTATCCATAATGCATCTCATCGAACCGGTAAATTTATTAAAATAAACTGTGCTGCTATACCAGAAGAGTTATGGGAGTCTGAATTTTTTGGTTATGCCGATGGAGCATTTACAGGTGCAAAAAGAGGTGGAAAACCTGGGAAATTTGAATTAGCCAATAATGGTACATTATTTTTAGATGAAATTGGAGATATGCCACTTTCAATGCAGGTGAAACTACTCCGCGTACTTCAAGAAAGAGAATTTGAACGTGTCGGAGGTAATGATACTATAAGAGTGAATGTTCGAATCATAGCAGCAACTAATAAAGACTTAAAACAAATGGTTGCTAACAATGAATTTAGGGAAGATCTGTATTATCGATTAAATGTCATTGTCATTAATATACCCCCTCTTAAAGATCGTAGTGAGGATATCCCTATTCTTACTAAATCTATTACAAAAAAATTCAGTCATCTCATGGGGTTAGGAGAAGTTAATATTACTGAGGGAGCTATGAAGTTACTATCTTTACACTCCTGGCCTGGGAATGTAAGAGAACTAGAAAATGCAATTGAAAGAGCGATGAATTGCATAAGGACTGATATTATAGATATAGAGCATCTTCCTGAATATATACAAAAAACAAAAGCTATTAGAAATTTAGATTCTCCACCACATCTTGAGTCCACCACACAGGAAGTATCTCAAGAAGTTTTAATCTCCGATTTTTATAAAAACAATATAGATAAGGCAGAGAAAGATGCAATTGATTTTGCACTTAAACAAACAGGAGGCAATCGTACAGCAGCAGCAAAACTTTTGGGGATGAGCAGGTCGCAATTTTACAAAAAATTCAAGAAATCCAATTCTAATTAATAGCAAAAAGGACTGAAAATGCTAAACCATAGCTTTCAGTCTTTTTGCTATTTTTGAAGTAATTAAGATTTCATCAACGTTATAAAATTATTTGAAATTTGGTTTTCTTTTTGCCACTACTGCATTAACACCTTCTTGATAATCTTCTAGTTCAGTAACGATTCCCATTGCTGACGAAATCATATCGAGAGACGTACGTAAATTCATATCTAGCCCTTGATAAACAGCTCTTTTTGTAAAACGCATTGCTGCCTGTGGGCCTTGAACTAATTTTTCAACATAACTATCAACAAATTCTGCTAACTTTTCATCCTCTACAACATAAGTAACTAATCCCTTGTCTTTTGCTTCCTGTGCGGTTAATACCTTGCCAGTCCATAGTAAATCTAATGCTTTATCTGTACCAATTAATCTTGGTAAAAACCAAGCTGCACCATCCCCAGGAACGATACCCGCTTTTACATAGCTTTCTGAAATTTTCGTACTTTCTGCTGCAATTCGAATATCACAAGCCAAAGTCATATCAAATCCTGCACCAAATGCAAGTCCATGCAGGGCAGCTATAACCGGCTTATCTATTTCTTGTAGGATAATAGGAACTCTTTGAACTTTTTTCCACAACGAATTTTTTCTTGCAAGTGCAGTTGAGGTTAAATCTACTGTTCCATCATTATTTAAAAACCCTTGCCCTTCTGCCATCGATTTAATATCCCCACCTGAACAAAATCCTCGGCCATTTCCAGATATGACAACTGCTCGAATATATTCAGAATCACGAACTGTTTCCAATGCGTCAATCCATAGCTCAATCATTTCTGCACTGAAAGCATTTAAACTTTCCGGACGATTTAGAGTAATTTTTGCAACATTGTTTTCTACAGTAAAGAGTAAGTCTTTCATTTATTTCCCCACCTTTTTTTTGTTTTCCATACCAGTAATCATAGACCAAAGGTGATTTTTCTGTAATTTCATTAGTTCTTCAGTTATGATTTCCTCCCAGTCTGATTCTGTTCCAAATTCGTCTCGCCATGACCAAAGGCGTCTTGTACTGTGATGTAAAGTATGTTCATATGTAAACCCAATGGCTGCGAGTACTTGATGGGCAATTTGATTTGCCTTACCTGCTGCTTCGTTAACTCGTATCTTTGCATAGGCTATTTCTTTTGATAAATTGTCATTAGTATAGGATTGAAATGCATATTTTGTAGCAACACCAGCTGCGGCCACTTCACCAGCAATCCGTGCTAGTTGTTGCTGAATTGCTTGAAATCGGTGGATAGGTCTTCCAAATTGGGATCGTTCTGAAGTATGATTGATCGTTAAGTTTAGAATGTTTTCTAATGCACCCGCCATCATTGCACATCGTGTAAGTGCACCACTAAAAAGCAATTTTTTCACCTGTTCATCAAGGTTTACTTCAAAATGCTTACAATCTTCTATAAAGACGTTTTCAAAGATCACCACATCCCTTGCTTCTCCAGCAAGATTTTTCCCGTGTATAATGTCTGCCTTTTCTAATTTTACGAGTGAGAGGATTGGGCCTGCTGAAGTTTCCCCAAAGACTAACAATTTTTGAGCAAAACGAGCCCAAGGAACATTTTTTGCTTTTCCGGATACAATCCAACCCTTCCCACTTTTTTTAAATTGAAAAGGCTGGATATCTTTTGTGTAAAAAACCGTTAAAATTTCGTCTGTTACAGGTTCTCCTATCCCAGATAATAACCAATTAGCGATATATGTTTCAGCAAGAGGAATAGGTGCTGAGTATTTTCCTGCTAAGTGCAGAATGCTTAATGCATCAGAAAAATCCCCACCATTTCCCCCTAATCCTTCAGGAATCGCAACCGTTATCATCCCTAATTCAACTAACTTATTCCATAATTCTTCCCCTGCCCAAATGCCATTTTCAGCCTTGTTAATTACATCTTTTGTTGAATATTTCTCCATAATTTTTGTTGTTGATTCGATAATCATTTCTTGCATATCACTCATTATTGATTACCCCCTTAGCTACAATCCCTCGTAGTATTTCTGTTGTACCACCACGTAAAGTAAAACCTGGTGATTGTAGTATGGATTGTGCCATTAACTTTTCTAATCGGCATTCAGAATCAGTGGAAGGCATTACTGTTACGATCAATCTGGTGATTTCTGCAATTTCTTGCTCTAATTTTGTTCCCATATCTTTTACTAAAGACGCAATGATATTTGAAGGAACTCTTTCTTCTAACATTTGTGCAATTCCAAGTGACATATTTCGTAATGTCCACAGTCTAGAAATCATTTTACTCACCTCAGTTAAACCTTTCTTATCCCCTTTTTCTATTAATTCATTCGTTAGTTCGTTTAGAAGAGGATAAGTACTTAGAATACGTTCAGGACCACTTCTTTCATATGCTAATTCAGCCATCCCTTGTGCCCATCCATTTCCAATTTCACCTATCACCATTTCATCTGGTATAAAGACATCTTCAAAAAACACTTCATTAAAATGATGTTCACCTGTCATTAAATGAATGGGTCGTATGGTAACTCCCGGGGCTGACAAATCTACAACTAATTGACTCATTCCCGCATGACGATTTTCTTGGTTTTGAGGGGAGGTGCGACAAAGGGTAATCATGTAATGAGAAACATGTGCCCCACTTGTCCAAATCTTACTACCATTTAATAACCATCCTTTGTCGACTTTGACTGCTCTTGATTGTATTGCAGCTAAATCTGAACCAGCATTAGGTTCACTCAAACCGATGGAAAAATAACATTCTCCTTTTGCAATTCTAGGTAAAAAAAACAGCTTTTGCTCTTCTGTTCCATATCTAAGAAAAAGCGGTCCAGACTGTCTATCTGCAATCCAGTGACCAGAAACCGGTGCCCCTGCTGCTAGTAATTCCTCAGTAACAATAAATCTTTCAATGGATGTTTGTTCCATACCACCATATTTAGTTGGCCAGGTCATTCCAATCCAGCCTCGTTCTCCCATTTTCTTTGAAAACTCTGCCGAAAATCCACTCAGCCAGCTATCACATCTTGGCTCGATTGCGCCACTTTCGATTTCATTACTTAAAAACTGTCTTATTTCGTTTCTTAAATCTTCTATCTTTTCAGGAAGTTGAACAACTGGTATATGCAAAACGTTCATTCATTTACCACCTCATTCGTATTTTTAGATCTTTTTTCATCTGAATAAGAGTACATTGATATACACGATTAATACGAACCTCACTTTCCTGACAAACAACAACAGGTTAAAGGGATGCGAAATAAGGTATAACAAGATTTTCTTATGGATTACACATATTAAACATGCAAGAATGATACCAGTCATTCCGAGTAAATCTAGCAAAAACCAATTATTTTACAAAACTCCACATATAACAGAATTGCAAATAGGTTATGCACTCAATAGTTGTAGAACCTATTTGGAGGAATTTGAATTAATTGATTATAAAATTAATTTAATATCAAAAGAAAGAGATTCAATTGTAGAAGTATTTGTTAAAGTAAGGAATAAAAATAAGTTGTTTCCAGGAGCCATTAATCCCGAAAGCAATACCCTTCCCTAATAGAAAGACATGGATGAACAACGCTTGAGCGAAAACATACAGAAAAAACCCGAATATTGGACACCATTAAATGAATTCAATATTCGGAATATTCTTTTTATACATTTATTATTTTTGAAACTATAAATGTGTTTTTTTATAGACCAAACTTTTTTTCTTTTCCACCAGGAAAGACTTGGCAGATTTTAACTAACTTGAATCCGTCTTACTTTCTAAAAATATAGATTATATTTCCTGCCCGATTTTTTCCATAGCCACCGATTTAATGTAATATTTAACATTGAATTTTTTTAGTTGAATTTAGTGCAGATAATGCTTTTTCATACTCCTCCTCGAGTTCATTGACTATTTGGGCGATTGGTAGAATTTCCTCAATCATGCCTACTCCCTGACCAGCAGACCAAATGTCTTTCCATGCTTTAGCATCGGAATGAGATACATCAACAGTCTCTTTACTCTTAAGTCGTTTCGGATCAAGGCCTGCCTTTTTAATACTCGGAACAAGATAATTTGCATTTACTCCGCTAAAAGCATCTGTATAAATAATATCTTCGACTGTTGAATCAGTCACCATCTTTTGATACTCTTCTTTTGCGTTACTTTCTTCCGTTGCAATAAATCTAGTACCCATATAAGCAAAATCTGCTCCTAATGCTTTGGCTGCTAGTATGTCTTGACCGTTAGTGATACAACCTGAAAGAAGAGTAATTCCATTCCAGAACTTTTTAACTGCACCTATAAATGCAATTGGATTGATCGTCCCTCCATGTCCTCCAGCACCATTACACACTAGTACTAATCCATCAACTCCTGTTTCAGCTGCCTTTTTGGCATGAGTAAGTGTGGCTACATCAGCGAAAACAAGCCCACCATATTCATGAACAATACTTACAATCGCTTCTGGCTTTCCTAATGAAGTAATTACAATCGGTGGTTTGTATTGTTTAATTAATTCTAAATCTGTTTCATAACGTTTATTTGATTTATGAACATTAAGGTTTACAGCCCATGGTGCAATTATCTTGTCAGGGTTTAAATTTTGTGCTTCTTCCAGATCTCTTTTTATTTGTTTCATCCAATCTTCTAAAATTTCCCCAGTCCTAGCATTTAATAAAGGGAACGAACCGATTATTCCTGATTTACAAGCTTCAATAACTAATTCTGTACCTGAAACAAGAAACATTGGTGCACAAATAACAGGCAACCTTGTATTGTCTAAAAGTAAATCTAATTTAGCATTTGTCATGACTTTTACCCTCTCTTTTGATAGATTTTAAGTTGACAAGTACCACAGAAGTAAATAATAGAATTGTTCCCTTCCCAATTTCTATCATTTACAATGCTTGTTGTTCTGATTCATCCATAAGTTTTTGTTTCTTTTTAACTACATTGTCGGGTTTAGCAAAAGCAATGAGTAAGATGCCGGCGATTATAGATAGAACTACAACCATCAGAATAGTATTATCATATCCCTGAACAATATCTTTACCTGCCACCTGTACTAATTTGCCACTGACAATCGGACCGACAACACCGGCAATTGTAGAAACCCCTGCAAATGTTCCAATCATTAAAGAAGTACGCTGGGGTAGTAGGCTGCTTGATATATGTGGTCCCATAACAAATACAGCAGAAAGACAACCTTTCCCTAAAATAAGAACAGCAATCGTCCAAACAATAGAATGAATTTCAGTCATAGAATAAAAAAGGGCTGCCCCAATAAAAAATGTAAACCCAGCAACTAACACTCGAGATTTTCGATAACTGGAATTTTTCTTAAATAAGTAATCTGAAAAAATGGAAATAGATATGGTAACTAACCCCGCTAAAAGTCCAGTCAACGAAGCTACATAACTCATTTCAGATGTTGAAAGGGCCTTCGCTTTAATAAGGAAAGAAGGCATCCAAACTTGAATCCAGGAGAGGTACCAATAAACTGTAAACCCAGCAAAAAGTGTGACCAAAAACGTTAAAGAAAACATACTTGAAAAAATTTCTTTTAAATTCTCTTTTTTCTTAATAATAGGTGTTTTAGCAACCTCTTCACTACTTTCATCCGGCCGTTCTTTGCCTAGCCAGACCCATAAAATTGTCCAGAGGAGACTTACAAAACCTAATGATCCAAAGGATATTTTCCAACCGAAAGTTTCAATCAAATAAACCAGTATGGGTGCACAGACAAGCCCGCCTACAACTCCTCCAAAATTAAGAATGGAAGTGGCCATTCCTCGTGACTTTGCTGGAAACCAATGATTTAATTGGGCAATTGCAGTTGCAAAAAAAGGACCTTCGAAAATACCTAATAAAATTCGATAGGCTATAAGTAATTGTAGATTTGTTATAGCGAATGCTCCAAACTGTAGAATTGTCCAAGAAATTGCCATAATCGTGATCATTTTTCTAGTTCCAAGCCTGTCCGAAAGAGTACTGCCAAATATATTGGATATAACAAATGACCAGAAAAAGCTACTCCCTACTAATCCCCACTGTAAGGGTGTCAGTCCAAATTCTTCTGTAATAGATACAGCTGCATACCCGGCAATTGCCTTATCTGCGAAATTAATTACATAAAGAAAAAACATAAAAGCAAGGATAGCCCAACGCATAATAAAATCACTCCTCGACTATTAACATTATATTTTATTTCCTACCACGTAATTTAGGTAAAAGCGAATCATTAACACCTTTCAGAATGCTTTAGTAAAAACCATTAATTTATTTCCAACATACTCATCTTTCTAATTAGAAGATTTGCATCATTCACATGATGAAGGCAATAATCACCTGTGAGTTCGGTAGAATAAAATTAAAGTACTTGTTAGCATTCAATTTATTTAGTGTTCTTTACAATACAAAATGTTATTAATACCAAAAGGTGTGATCTATCTATGGAAGAAACTTCTTTTTAACTTCAATGTTTGTCTTCTTAGATATTGGCTTCTTCTATAGATATTCCATTCCATAAAGTCTTGAATTTTTCTATCAATCCTATTTCCGTAAAGGGTTCAGGAACACCTTTTCAGAAAAATCCCCTTGGTTATTAGACTTCAAGACGATAACTCTATCTGGAATTGATCATCATATAGAATTGGCCCTTTCTTAATCACTATTTCTTAACAATACCATTATCTGTGAATCTAAAGAGATTTATATCGTGATTTCACCCAGTCCTGACTGTTCCTTATTCAGATAACTTTCAATTTAAATTAAGGATCCAACGAAAGCAGGAGCGAATTTTAAAACTTTCCATAAGTTCTATTCCCCTTTCTTATTCAGTAAAAAATCCATCTTTCAAAATTCCACTACAGTTTTATACTGTCGCCTTTCCACTGTAAAAAAAGGATTTATATCACCTCCTATGGATTTCCCACTCCATTGATACCGCTTTCAAAAATACGAATATAAATTTGGATAACAATCATTGATCATGGTGGAAAAATTTTTTTACTGTCAAATAATAGCCAAAGTCTTCATTGAAGTTAATCTAGTTATATAATTGAGAAATGGTGACTATCATTTGACTACTATCTATAGATGCAATTATTATGCCAATACGGCGAAGTGAAGATTTGTTTCTTTGAAGATTACTTTACATTAATCACAGCAAAACCTATTAAAAACGTGTACACTTGACTGTGTTAAATTAAACACAAGAGTGTCATAATGCAGACAACATGATACACTTCTATACTCTAAACTCTTTGCAAAGTGCAGTTAATGGAAGGACAGAATATACACTCACGTAGCACGCTTTTCGGAAGCGCTTTCTTTTTGTTCTATAGGTGCATTTACTTTATTTTCAAACGGATCATACATTTTTTCTCGGATAAAAAACCAAGGAATTATTCCCGACAATCCATAAGCTATACCAAGCATTGCCAAGCCTAATCCGATTGATTGCGATTCCGCGATTATTCCTATTGTAATTGGTGCAATAGCTGCACCAAATCGCCCGATATTATAAGCTCCTCCTACAGCGGTACCTCGAATATGTGTAGGGAAACTTTCACTCATGTACGTTGAATTTATGCCGTATTGTGCCCCATAGAGGAACCCGAGAATTGTAAGTAATACAATGATATTGCCTGGTGTGTTATACAAATAAATGATTGGTAAGAAAATTGCTGTAGATATGCCTCCCAGAATATACACATTTCGACGCCCAAATCGATCAGCTAACCAACCAGCAAGAATTTTACCTAAGATCATTGCAGCATAGCTTCCTACAAGATACCCTGTCATCTTTTTAAAATCGAATCCTAATTCATCTACAATATAGGTAGGTAACCAAGTCCCTACACCGTAATAACCAAACTGTAAAAAGGTTGAAGTAAGGATCCAGAACAGGAAAATCACTCTTGTTTTCGGATCGTTGAATATTGTAAACCATTCATTTTTCTTGATTTTTTTAGGTTGTTGCTTTACTTCTATCCATCCTTTTGGTTCTGGTATCTTTAATCTAATATAAATTGCCAAAATTACAGGAACAATAGATATAAAATAAAGAGGTCGCCATCCGTAAATTGGCAAGATCGCTCCTGCCAATAAGGCTGCTACTAAGTATCCAACTGAATAAGCCGCTTGTAATGAACCCAAAATAGTCGTTCGTTTTTTCGTTGGTACATATTCAGCCATAAGCATCGTGACAATAGAATATTCTGCTCCTATCCCAATAGCAGAAATAAAACGAATGAAGATAAATTGCTCGTAGGTTTGCACTAAGCCAAGTAAAGCAGTACCAACAGAGAATAGTACCATCATATAGGTTGCCATCCGTACCCGACCAAATCGGTCAGATAACCAGCCACCAATTATTCCGCCAGTTGCCATGCCAATTAAGGACCAGGTGCTGATGATTCCCGCTTGTGTTTTAGAAATTTGGAATTCTTCCATTAAAGCTGGAAGAGTTAAAGATAGGATTTGTAAATCCATTCCATCTACCACTAGACCTAGAAAACAGGCGATGAACACAATAATCCATTTGCGATTTGATTGAGCTTTTTCCATCAAAACGCCCTCCTTTTTTATATTTAATACACCGTATTGGTTTCAAAGTCGAACGGTTTCTGCACCAAGGTACTCATGGCGTGCAGCAACCTGCCTGTACCGCTTCCATTACACCCAATTACAGAAGAGTGGACCTCGGCTTAAATCTGCTCTCACAAAGGTGGCTACCATACATGCTATAAAATTTTAGATTTTTAACTGACGGGTTTCGTTGTCTGTTTCTAAGAAAGCCATTTTAATAGCGTCATTGGGACTTTGAATCTCTGCCATTTCAGCCACAAAATCGATCTTGTCTAGACAAGAGGTACCAACTTTAGTTTTGAATTCTAATTCAAATCACCTTTCCGCTTTTTAGTTTTTTAATTTGGGTTGTAGAATAACCAAGTTCATCTAATACTTCTTCTGTATGTTCCCCGAGCAAAGGCGGGTAACGTCGAAGGTTAGCAGGTGTATCCGATAATTTAACCGGGAATCCCGGAACTTTTAAATTTTTCACAATAGGATGTTCAATTTCAATCAACATTTCCCTTGAATGAACATGAGGGTGATTGAGAATTTGTTCTATGGTGTGGATAGGACCGCACGGAACCCCTGCTCTGTTTAACCTTTCAAAAACCTCTTTACTTTCCATAGTAATCATTCTCTCAGAAATGATTTTTACAAGTTCTGTGCGATGGGAAACTCGATTAACATTTGTTATAAAACGAGAATCTTCCAGTAAATCCATCCATTCTAAAGCATGGCAACATTTTGTCCATAACCCATCATTGGCTACAGCCAATATGATATCCATGTCCTTAGTCCTGAACGATTGATAAGGAACAATTGAAGGATGAGCGGATCCCATTCTTCCAGCAGGGCTGCCTGTTGCCATAAATCCGGTTGCCAAATGATTTAACAAAACAATTTGCCCATCAAGCAAACTTACATCGATAAACTGTCCTTTTCCTGTTTTTTGTGTAGAGAATAATGCACTTAGAATTCCATATACAGCAAACATACCCGTTGTCAAATCGACGATGGACATTCCTGCTTTTGCGGGTGCCCTGTCAGCATCACCCGTAATACTCATTAGTCCTCCAAACCCTTGCAACAGAAGGTCATAGCCCGCTCTAAACCTTTCGGGGCCTGTTCTGCCGAATCCCGATATCGAACAGTACACCAAACGGGGATTTATTTCTTTTAAAGTTTCATAATCTAAACCGAGCTTTTCCAGTGTACCTGTTCTATAGTTTTCTACTAAAATATCAGCATCTTTTGCTAATTTATATATGATTTCTCTTCCCTCTGTACTTTTTAGATCAACCGTAATACTTCGTTTGTTTCGGTTTGATGTAAGATAATAACAGCTTTCACCGTCCCATGTAGGAGGAGTGAAGCGTCTTGACTCATCTCCCATCCCAGGCTGCTCTACCTTTATCACATCCGCTCCCATGTCTCCAAGCAACATGGTACAAAATGGACCAGCTAGTGTTCTTGATAAATCAAGTACTTTAATACCTTCCAAGGATGATTGCATATTTATCTTCTCCTTATCAGTCTGAATTTTGGTTATTAGCGTTTGTATATAATTCTATAGATTAGTAACTTTCTTGCTCCAAAGCTTTAACCACCATCTAAGTGGACTCTTGATAAACATTATTTCGAGCTTCCTCCCTAGAAAAAACAAAACAGAATTTGCAATTTCATACGCTGTTTCAATGGTTAGGGTAATCTATTCCTTCATTAAATGTCTTTGAACATCACAAGCCTAAGGCTTTTAATTATGGGAGTATCAATAAAACTTGGAGAAATACATTTTACTTTTACATTTTGTGAATTCCAGTGATAAAGCACGGGTTAAACTCACCCCCCTTCAGATAAGGATTATAAACTTACTACACGAGGAGTATATTCTCTGATGCATCAATCAAAATATTTGATTTACTCTAAAAGGATACTGCTTCGGATGTTCTACAAAATTCTTAAAGCTTTTCACTTAGAGAGTTATTAAAATTAAATGCAAGAATCATGCCATGATTCTCAATTAATGAGGTGACTAGTTAGGTTATCTTTTTTATCTATAAATTGTTATTTTCCTATTAACTAGAAGAAGATTTTGATAAAGGGGGTAGAGAAGTAAATATAAAGATTCTATTACAGAAAAATAAACCCCTTTATATTTAGGGGCAGGGTCAGGAAGAAGCTGATTTAAAACGTTAAATATAAAAACCCAAATTTTATCTATTATATACAAAGATAAAACATGGGTTTATTTTTTACTAACGCACGATTTAGTTTTAAGCAGAAAACTTCACAATCGCTTCTCCACTTTAACGGTTAACATAAACCAATTCCTGCTTATAAATCATTGGGTCACTCCCTCGAACTCTCTCGAAAAAAACTTTACTCAATTAATAATTTTATAAAGTTCCTACCATACCGCCGTCAATATTAACTGATGTACCTGTAACATAAGAAGCTGCATCTGAAACAAGGAAAGTAATCACTTTAGCTGCCTCATCCGTATTTCCGATACGACCTAGAGGAATTTGACGTTCTTTACTAGAAAACTCTTCCCATGATAGTTCTGGGTTCTGATTTTTCCACATTCTTTCAATCTGTTCACTTCGAATCCAACCAATACATACGGTATTCACACGAATATTGTCTGGACCAAAGTCTTTACTCATTGCTTTTGTTAAGGCCATACCTGCTGCTCTGCTGACTGAAGTAGGTAACGATGATGCAGGGGGTGTCTTTCCAATTACAGCTGTCACGTTGATGATCGCGCCTCCTCCAACTTGTCGCATATGTGGTAAGGCATAGCGAGAACAATGAATGGCACCGAATAGTTTTAAATCGAGATCTTTTTGCCAAAGATCAGTTCCTACTTCCTCAAATGGATGGGCTTGAGAAGTACCAGCATTATTAACTAAAATGTCTAAACGCCCATATTTTTCGACTGTAGCAGAAACTATCTTTCGACAAGCCTCTTCGTTTGTAACATCCGTTTCTAAAAAAAATACTTTCTTACCTGTTTGTTCAAAAATATAAGCAGCAGCCTCTATTAAACGGTTTTTATTTCTTGCACAAATGGTCACCTCGGCTCCTTCTTTTACTAAATATAGTGCCGTTTCTAAGCCAATCCCTCTACTTGAACCAGTGATTAGCGCAACCTTTCCGTTTAACCCTATTTCCATAATAAGCTCCTTTCTGAAAATAATAATATTAAAAATTATTCTGTACTTATCTTTAAAAATAAAACTACATTTCCCTTACACAACCGCTTATAAAGTTTGTCAATAATAAAAGACACTAGCCACATCGTTTGTGTGATTTAACGAACGGTTACCATCGTTTAACGCAGGTTACACATGGTCACAATGTTAAAATTGAATAATAACCAAATAGAGCTTTATACACGATAGGAGCTGTTATTTCAATACAACATATAATCAACCACAATAATAGTTACGGGAAGGAGTTGAGTCATTAATTTCAGATTTATACTCAGTGTTCTCCATATTCATGTTGTAAGCGATAATAAAGTCCATTAAAAAATCTCTAAATGGTTCTCCCTTCTTGATAAGCCGAACTAAATGTTTGACTATTCCCATTTTTTCACTCTTTTTAAATAATGGGCTTCGTTTGTATTGATTCTTGTAATAAAAAATTTCTTGACTCGCTAACTCCCGAGGTAAATACCCTGCTTTTATGAAGCGCTTTATTTTTTCTTCCCTTATTTCAATAATATCCAAATAATCGTTAAGTTCCTTTTTATATTCATCTTTAAGAAAAATTCCTTTATGATGTGACGTGACGAAATATTTTGCTTCAACATCTAATGTTTTTCGTGCGGACTCTATAAATTTGTCAATATTACTTTCAGCATCACAGTAAAAAGGTCCAAAAGAGCTTAAATCAAAATCTCCTACAAAAAGGATTCCGTAGTCGATGAGATAAGGACAACAGTACCCTTCTGTATGGCCAGGGGAATGTATCATAATAACATTGGTATCCGACACCTTCATATTTAGATCATATGAATAAGTACCATTAACATCTAGAGTTCTCTTACCAATAATATGGTCTTGATATTTTCTATTCTGCTGTCTCTGAACCAATTCTTTAATGTCTTCTTTACCAAATACAGCATAAAAACCTTCAGACTTTAAGATCTCATGTATATCAGATACCTTTTTGATATCAAATGGGTTGATAAATTTTTCAGCTTCGGTAAATAGTTGTGCCCCCCAAATATGATCAACATGATGGTGGGTCAAGTAAATTTGCTTCACATTGTGTTCTTTTTGCATGTAATTAAATGCTTTTCGGCCTGCACCACAATCTATAAGGGTTGAATGTTCTTTCCCCCTAATAATTAGTGATGTTGAGAATGGAACATGGCTATTATTTTCACCCATGATTATTTCCACAGGACCTATTTTCCGGTAGTTCATTTTCATTCCTACTCTCTTAATCTACTAAATTGTGGTTTCTGTATAACCTGAATTTTTGCAAGCGTCAAATAGTCCATAAACCTCTATCTCTACACCTATCCAGGAGATGTTCCATTTACTCCTTCTTTCATAATCCAGTATTGAAAACAACTGTGAAAACAATAATGAATGAAGTGAATAAGTGTATCGCCTTAGTAGAAATGTCACTTATGAAGGGAGTTGATTGAGACACTAGACAATAATTGTTAAAATCGATCCTTTTTTAACAGAATAGAAGGATCAATCATATTCACAGCCAAAATATAGATAGGGAGATATAGTAGGTAGTCGCTGATGATCTATTCCCGAATATTAACTATATGAGCCCCCGTTTACTAGGTGTACCTGTCCGTTTATATAGTTTGAAAGTGGAGAGGACAGGTAAAAAATCGCAGAGGCTGCTTCTTTAGCTTCTCCAGCCCGTCTTTGCGGGATTTTATTGATAATCGCATCCCTCACTTTAGTTGGAATTCCGACCTGAGCTCCATTTACGCTTCCACCTTCCTCTTTAGGACGAGTTAGACGTGTATCAATAAATCCAAATGCAACAGAGTTACAGTTAATATTAAATTGTCCCCATTCTAAAGCAATTGTCTTGGTTAAACCTAGTACACCTGCTTTAGCTGCTGCGTAATTTGCCTGTCCAACATTTCCTTTAACTCCCGACATAGAAGAAACATTAACTATTTTCCGGTAATTAGTTACCCCGTTTTCAATCTCTTTTTTTGCAGCGTTACGCATGTATGGAGTTGCCTCACGAATTAATCGAAATGGAGCAATTAAATGTATGTCAAGCATCTCCTGAAATTGTTCATCCGTTAATCGATGAACTAAATTATCAGCTGTATATCCGGCATTATTCACAAGAATATCTAATCTTCCAAAATTCTTTATGGTTGTATCGATAATATTTTTTGCAAAATCGGGTGCCGTTACATCTCCGCAGAAAGAAATGGCTTCACCACCTGCTTCCCGGATGGCTGTAACCGCTTCAGCAGCAGGGGCTTCATCCTTATCTGTGATGACCACTTTAGCACCATGATCAACGAACATTTGAGCAACTTCGCGTCCAATACCTCGAGCAGATCCAGTAACAATGGCAACTTGATTTTTTAACATTTCACTCATCATCTTCCCTCCTCACATTCCCATTTTTTTCGCAATAATAACTTTCATAATTTCATTGGTGCCCGCAAAAATTGGTGAGATTGCAATATCTCTATAACGGCGGGCAATTTTATATTCCTCCATATAGCCATAACCTCCATGGAGTTGCATACATTTAGAGGAAATCCTTCTAGCCATATCAGTTATCCACCATTTGGCCATCGAAACCTCTGTAACGATTTCCTCTTCATTTTGATGCCTTACTATTAACTGATCTATAAATGTACGTCCAAGCTGAATCTCTGTTGCAATTTCCGCCAGTGTAAATTGAGTATTCTGAAATTTGCTGATAGACTGACCGAACGCTTCTCTTTCCTTAACATATTGAAGCGTAATATCAAGCATATCCTCTGCAGCGACTTGACCACCAATTGCTACTAAAATTCGTTCTTGTTGGAGCTTAGACATCAAATATTTAAAGCCTTGGCCTTCTTCTCCAAGTAGATTAGTAGCGGGCACTTTGACATCTTCAAATATAAGTTCGGAGGTATCCTGAGCGTGCATTCCAACTTTTTTCAGTTTTCTTCCTCTCGAAAAACCTGGTGTGTCTTTTTCTACCAGTAATAGACTGACTCCTTTATGAGGAGGATTAGCCGTTGGATCTGTTTTGCAGGCCACTACAATTAAATCAGAATGTATACCATTTGTAATAAATGTTTTTTGGCCATTAATAATGTAGGAATCGCCATCCTTAATAGCTGTTGTACGAATATTAGCTAAATCCGAACCTGTTCCTGGCTCTGTCATGGCAATGGCTGTAATAATGTCCCCACTAACACATCCTGGAAGGTATTTTCTTTTTTGCTCTTCTGTACCAAATGAATCTAAATAAGGAACGATCACATTACTATGTGTTCCTGGTCCCGCAAGTCCTGCCCCAACCCTGCCTAATTCTTCAGTCAGAATAATAGATAAACCAAAATCTCCATTCACTCCACCATACTCTTCGCTTACATAGGGACATAGGAAGCCATTTTGACCTAATTTTGTCCAAAATGAGCGGGGAACCAGTCGATCTTCTTCCCATTGTTCAAAGTAGGGAATTGCCTCCTTTTCTAAAAATTTTCTTAGCGAATCCCGAAACATTAAATGCTCTTCGGAAAAATAAGGGCGTTCTGATTTTTGGACATCATATACTGCAGTTTTTGTCATTTCAATACCTCCATTTTTATAAAAACTGGGAACTTTTATTAAAAAATAAGGATACAATTCCTTTTTTAAATTGTTGATTTTTTCCTCAGTTGGTTAATCCGCCTGCTCTACACGCTCCAATTGAAAATTCTCAAATCTCGAAATCTTCATTAGAAACTCTATCACTTACCGAAACAGATAAACTGAACGATATTATATGTCTGTATGTTATATTTAAATTCTATTAATCTAGCGACTTCACTCTTTTCCTTAAATATTAATACAATTAAAATTATTTAGTTTTTTTAACTTCAAATTGAGCCTTTACTTTTACCTGTCCCTCTTCATTAATAGCAGAAGCTTCACAAATCCATCGATCTTTGGTTTCATCTACAATGCTGCCTTTAACTGTGATTTTTTCTCCAGGTCTTGTCATAGCCCGAAACCTAACAGAAAATTTTGCAAGGTCTTTTACGGAGAACCATTGACCGATTGCCTGACCAACAAACCCCATAATCATCATGCCATGCGCAATCACTCCACCTAATCCCGCTGACTCCGCAAATGGTACAACCGTGTGTATAGGATTAAAATCTCCCGATGCTCCTGCATATTGAACGAGCTGTGAATGGGTAATTTCTTCTTTTTGCAATGGCTCAAAACAATAACCAACTTCCATGCTATTCCCCCCCTAGTGTCTTTCAATAACGGTAGAACGGCTAATTAATACCGTTTTGCCATATTGGTTTAGATATTCTTTTTTTAGAACGACAAAATTCATGGATGATTTCGTATATACATTTTCAACTACACTGTTTACAGTAATCTCATCACCTGGCTTAATTTCTTCTATATATTCGTACTCTTGTTCTCCATGAAGTACTTTCTTAACGTTTAATCCTAAAAGCTCAGATGTAGAAACTCCCCCACCCCAGAAGTCTATGACTGTCGGAAAAGTTGGTAAAATCCTTTCTCCCTTCAGGTAATCCTCTTCAAGATCACTAATCGCTAATGCAAGTTCTTTTATTTTCCCTTTTTCAACTTTGAAGGTATAGGATTCTAATTTCATACCGATTTTTTCTTCTAATGCTGTACTCAAAATCATCACTCCTCATTTTTTGAACTTTTACGAAATTTCTTTCCCTACAATTGATATGAAAGAGACACACTGCATAGGAGTTCCACCAAGATTATGGGTTAAACCGATCTTAGGATTATCCAATTGCCGTTTCCCTGCACGACCTTGGAATTGTAAATACATTTCATAAAGCATTCTCAAGCCACTTGCCCCAATCGGATGACCAAAAGACTTCAATCCTCCATCTGGATTAACTGGTAATTCGCCTCCTAATTCGAACACACCATTCAAGACATCCTTCCACCCTTGCCCACGTTCGCTGAATCCTAAATCTTCATATATAACCAATTCTGTAGGAGTAAAACAATCATGTACTTCGGCCATACTGATTTCTTTTCTTGGGTTTTTTATACCTGCTTGTCGATAGGCTGCCTGGGAGGCTGCTACATTCTCTTTAAAGGTCGTAAAGTCATAGTCCTGACGTAATCGCCCATCTCCAGGGCCTGCAGCAATAGATAGCGCTTTCACATACATCGGGTCTTTTCTATATTTATGAGCATCTTCTGTACGCACAATAATTGCAGCTGCTGCCCCATCTGCGACTCCTGAACAATCCATGATTCCAAGCGGTGCTGCTACCATTGGAGATTTAGAAATCTTATCCATCGACACTTCACTTCGATATTGGGCTTTTGGATTCAAAGAGCCATTATAGTGATTTTTCCAGGCGATTCGTGATAATACTTCTCTTCCTTGTTCAGGGGTTAATCCATATTTTTTATAGTATGCCGGTGCCAGGAATGAAAAGGAAGCGGGTGCAGAATAATTTGGTGCCGTCCCATCACTTGGTGGTTTTGGTGAATTTAGTCCACTAAATCCTGAATCCTTTAGTTTTTCTACTCCAATTGCAAGGACAATATCATAGGCACCTGAAGCCACTGCATAACATGCATTACGAAATGCTTCAGATCCTGTCGCACACATATTCTCTACTCTTGTTACTGGAATAAACTGTGTTTTTAATGGCCCTGATAACGTGATACCTGCATACCCGGAAATCATCGTTCCAAGCCAAGCAGCTTCAACATCCGTTGGTTCAATCCCTGCATCAGCGAATGCTTCATATGCTGCGTCTACCAATAAATCATCTACACTTTTATCCCAATGCTCAGTAAACCTTGTACATCCCATTCCAATAACGGCAACTTGATCACAAATTCCTTTTTTGCTCAAATCAGTCACTCTCCTTGTCCCTAATAGGCCGCGCTTTCCAGAAGTAATTACTGATGCCCCCTGCTTCATACAGGCGTCTGAATGTCATTTCTACTTTCATGCCAATCTCAATTTCCTTCATATTACAATCGGTTACCTCACATATAATTCGTCCTCCTTCTTCAAAGTCAACAACAGCTACAATCATTGGAGGCGCAGGAGATGCTGCTAGATAATCTAGGGTAAAGGTAGTCACTTTGGCAGATTGACCAACAAAGCGATAATCATCCATTTCATCTTTGGCTTGACACTGTACACATACACGTTGTTTTGGAAATTGCGGTGTGCCACAATTACGGCATTTTGATCCAGTAAATCCAAGGTTTTGATGATAGTTTCTATATAATGCAGGAGCTGATGGTCGTTCTGTTTCTGGTCTTCTTGGAGCTTCTGTTCTTATTAAATCTCTCCATTTCAGATGGTCACTGTAAGAAATTTGATCATTTTTTACATTCAAATAGCCCTGAATTCCTTTGCGTTTACCAAATTCGGAAATTGCCTCTGTTACTTCAAACAACATGAAATCTATCCCTTCTGCAAACGCAGCGACTACCAATCGATCTCCCGGTTTGGCATCTTCCAACGCAGACACGAGCATCATGGGTGCATGAGCAGTTCCTGTTGAACCAACCATATCAAACAAAGGATTTTGCACTTGATTACTTTTGAATCCTAGTGCACGGGCAGCTTCTAAATGAGAACGTGTTCCAAGTCCCGAAATAATAACCTTAGTAATCGAGTCAGCAGTACAATCATTTTTTTCCAGAAAAGGAGCAATTGCATTCTTTACTTGTTTTATAAATACAGAAGTTCCAAATCGTTCATCCCAGTTTTGGGTGAATAGGTCAGATTGGCTACGCCACTGACTGAGGATTTCACCTTGGACAGTTCCTCCATCAATGATATTTGCAATGACATCCGCTCCGCTGCCAACTAAGATGGAAGCCGCCCCATCACCAAACCATTGTTCATTTTGTCCAGTAGGTGCACCCGTCCGACAATCTGAGGTAATGATAAGTGTTTGTTCCTTTTCGTTAGCAGCTAAAATAGCAGAGGTTCCGCTTCTTAGTGAGGAGGTTGCTTCGATTCCCCGTACACTTTCATTTAAATTTAATGCTGTGGCTATAGTTGAAACCGATCCTTTTTCTTTGTATGGAGCGCTTGTTGTAGCAAAATAAACAGCATCAACATTTTGGGTATTAACTCCTTGTAAGCAATCAAGTGCTGCTTCTACTCCCATTGAAACACTGTCTTCATCATATCCAGCAACAGCTTTTTCTCCACTGAACGTACGTTTGCCAAAAAACTCGCCGATTTTTTTTCTTTGGAGCCGATTATATGGAATATAGGCTCCGTAAGAAATAATTCCTTTCATACTCTTTCCTCCTCTCAATTTCAACCAGTATGATGTAATAATCCATTTTTGATGAAACTAGATTCATATTTATATAATTAGTTAGAAAATATCTTTCAAATTAAGTGCTCTTTCCTCACAAAGGTTTTCATTTTAGTTGCTTGAATACATTCGAATGTTGTCCAAGTTCTGGAGGAGGTTCGATACAACTTTGGATATTATCATCATCAACATACCTTGTTGCTGTGTAGCGGATACCTTCTTTTTCAAAAATGTAACCTCTACTCTTAATTAATGGATGATTAAACAATTCACCTGTTTCAAGTACGGGAGCTAAACAGCAGTCAATTTCCAACGAAAACTGTGTCCAATCTGCCATTGTTCGGCTAGCAAATACCTCTTTCATTTCTAAGAAAACAGGATTTTCATTCTGAGCAAGCGAAAAATGTTCTGAAATCCAATTTTCCCTTTTTAATGCATTGCAGAAATTCCTCCAAAACTTCGGCTCTAATGCTCCTAAACTTACAAACCGGTTATCTTTGGTTTCATAAATAAAATAGCAAACGTGCTTACTTTGTAACTTTTCTATACCATGCTGCTCCCCTGTGATACCCTCAATTAGAATATGATTAGACATTAATGGTAATAGTGAATCCGTAATTGACACATCAAGGAATGTCCCTTCGCCAGTTCTTTCTCTCTTCACCACCGCTCCTAAGATCGCTTCACTTGCTGTTATTCCACCGATAAAATCAGCAATTTGTGCGCTAGGATGAATAGGTCGCCCCTTCTCATCTTTTAATTGAGAAAGTAAACCGCTAATTGACATATAGTTGAGGTCATGCCCTCCTAAATGGCGCATAGCTTCTGTTTGCCCATAACCTGAAAGCGAACAATAAATGATGTCTTGTTTTTCCTTAGCGGCTTCTTCATAACCTATTCCTAGACGATTTGCTACACCAGGTCGGTAGCTTTCAATCACTATGTCAGCAGAGGCAATTAATTCTAAAGCAGTCTGCCTATCTGTTGGTTCCTTTAAATTAAGTACTATACTTTTTTTATTCCGGTTCTGGGCTTGAAAAACAAATCCCATCGTTTCTTTTCTATATGATACACGCGACGGATCCCCTGTTGGTGATTCTACTTTTATAACCTCGGCTCCTAAATCGGCTAAACGTAATGTTGTATGGGGGGCAGGGAGATATTGGGAAAAATCAATGACACGCATTCCTTCAAGCATTAATAATTTCTCCTTTCTTGACCCTATCTATTATCATTAATATGCTTCACTGTAAAATTCTTAATTATATCGCTAATTCCAAAATTTCGGCGATGTCCATGGTCACAATGTCACCTTCCACTTCCATTGCTTTCGTTCCATCACTAAGCATGGTTAAACAGTATGGACATCCACTTGAGATGGTAGAGGACTTGGTTGCAATGGCCTGTTCAGTTCTTGCTACGTTGATGCGAGTCCCCGTATCTTCTTCCATCCACATACGTCCACCACCCGCTCCACAGCACATCGCCGCGTCACGACTGCGTACCATTTCAATAAGCTTTACACCTGGAATCGATTTTAATATTTCCCTCGGTGGATCATATACCTCGTTGTATCTTCCTAAATAGCATGAATCATGGAAAGTAATGGTCTCATTCACTTCGTTTTTCGGCACTAGTCTACCTTCTTTAACAAGTTCTGCAAGAAGTTCTGTATGATGGTACACTTCCGCTTCCAAGCCAAAGTCTGGATACTCATTTTTGAACGTATTATAAGCATGAGGATCAATCGTTACAATTTTCTTCACGTCATTTTTTTCAAATTCTTCAATGTTCTTCGTTGCAAGTTCTTGGAATAGAAATTCATTTCCTAGACGCCTGGTCGTATCCCCTGAGTTCTTTTCTTTGCTTCCTAAAATGGCAAACTTTACTTCTGCTTCATTTAAAAGTTTTGCAAAGGATAGAGCAATTTTTTGACATCGATTATCATAGGAACCCATAGACCCCACCCAGAATAAATATTCAAATTCCTCTCCTTGTTTCTTTAATTCCTTTGCAGTAGGAATATAGACATCTTCACGTATCTCACGCCAGTGTTCTTTCTCTTTACGGTTCAGGCCCCATGGATTTCCTTGGCGTTCAATATTTTGCATCGCACGCTGTGCATCGGCATCCAGCTTACCTTCTGTTAATACGAGGTAACGACGAAGATCAATGATTTTGTCCACATGCTCGTTCATAACCGGACACTGATCTTCACAATTACGGCAAGTTGTACAAGCCCAAATTTCCTCTTCTGTGATCACATCGCCAATAAGACTTGGAGAATAATCAAGAGTTGCCGCAGCTTCTTGAACACCATTTGTTTTTGACATCATCGCAAGTTGATTCCCTTTTGTGTTAGTAAACGCAAATCCTGGCACCCATGGCGATTTGGACGTAAACGCAGCCCCTGTATTGGTTAAATGGTCCCGCAGTTTAATAATAAAATCCATTGGAGAAAGCATCTTCCCTGTTACTGAAGCCGGACACATATTTGTGCATCGTCCACATTCTGCACATGCATATAAATCAATCAGCTGCTGCTGAGTAAAATTCTGTATTTTCCCTACTCCGTATTCCTCTACATCTTCTTCCTCAAAATCAACCTTCCTCAATTTTCCAACAGGACCAACTTTCTTAAAAAAGATATTGAACATAGCGAATAGCTCGTGTGCTTGTTTAGACTGAGGCACAAACACCAGGAATGAAAAGACGGTTATCATATGCACCCACCAAAATAGATAGAACAATACAGTCCCTGCCGTTGATCCAATGCCGGAAAATAATAACGTAATAGAACCAGAAAATGGGGCGTAGGTCAGATTAGGTTCTTGATCTAACATAATCGCTTCGAATCCTAATGTAAGCAGGATTGATAAAGTTAAAGTACATAAAGCGATATAGACAAAAGCAGCTTTACCATCACGCTTCCATTGCAATCGATTTAACTTTTCCCCATAGCGACGGAAGAATCCATATACGACCGCCAACAGCATAAGGAATGTCGCACACTCCTGCATAAGACTAAAATATTTATGCCCATCACCAAAAGGAAATTCATACCCTCTAATAAACCCTTTTATGATGAGTTCAATAAGTCCCACTTGAATGATAAAGAAGGTGTAAAATAATACCAAGTGCATCAGCCCGCTTTTCTTGTCTTTAAACAACTTTCGCTGTCCGAGTCCATTCACTAACACAGCATTGATGCGCTCTTTAAAGCTTGGTTCAAATTCAGCTTTTTTGCCCAGTTTCACAAACAAATAGCGGGTGTATACAAGCTGGACAAACAAGAAAACTGCAAATCCTGACAGTGCTATGAAAGCTAGTAAATTTAACAGTGATAGCATCTTGTTCCTCCTCCATTTTGAATAATTCAGAATTCTATATTAAACAGAAACCAGAACTTTTTTAATTTCTTCTGTTAAAAGGGGAACTACTTCAAACAAGTCTCCGACAATGCCATAGTCTGCCACTTGGAAAATGTTTGCTTCTGGGTCTTTGTTAATGGCAACGATGACTTTTGAATTTGACATTCCTGCCAGATGCTGAATGGCTCCAGAAATCCCACAGGCAATGTATAAATCAGGTGTCACAACTTTTCCAGTTTGACCAATTTGAAGTGAATAATCGCAATAATCG
This sequence comes from Peribacillus sp. Aquil_B1, assembly GCF_022603275.1. NCBI lineage: Bacteria > Bacillati > Bacillota > Bacilli > Caryophanales > Bacillaceae > Peribacillus > Peribacillus sp. Aquil_B1. The sequence continues at coordinate 2,558,586 of NZ_JAKXEE010000001.1, forward strand.
GCATCGCATGCTCCGCGTGATGCCCCTACAGCACCGCCTAATATGTTTGCAAGCTCTTGTAAAGGTTTGAATCCATCTTCGCTCTTAACACCTCGCCCCCCTGCAACAATAACTTTTGCTTCTGATAAATCCACTCCTTCAGAGGTTTTGCGTACGATCTCTTTAATGACAGTACGAAGGTCTTTTATATCAGCCTCAAACGAGCTTACTTCACCAGAACGCATCTCATCTTTTTCGAGTGCAGCAATATTGTTTGGGCGAATGGTCGTAAATGTAATTCCATCGGTAATGACGTTCTTCTCGAATGCTTTTCCAGAGTAAATCGGGCGAGTAAATACGACTTGATCACCTATTACTTCAACAGCAATTGTGTCGGAAATTAATCCCGATTCGATTTTTGCAGCAATTTTTGGTGAAAGATCTTTTCCAAAAGCCGTATGCCCCATGATGATTCCTTCAGGCTTTTCAGCCTCAATGACCTGAAGCAATGCCTGTCCAAAGCCATCAGATGTATAAGATTTCAACTTTTCATTTTCAACTAAAACTACTCGATCAGCACCATATGCGATCATTTCCTGTGCAAGGTCTGAGACATTAGCATTTAGAAGCACACCGACAACTTCACCGCCTTCAGAAACTGTTTTTGCTGCTGCAATCGCTTCAAATGATACATTTCGAAGAAAACCATCACGAATTTCACCTATTACTAAAATTTTTCTAGTCATTATGATTCCTCCCCTTAAATTACTTTAGCTTCCATATGAAGTAGATTTATTAGTTCTTTTATTTGATTTTCAAGCTCGCCTACCAGAATTTTTCCTGCTTCCTTTTTCGGTGGAAGATAAACCTCAATCGTTTTAGATTTAGGGGCTACATCGGCTTCTTCAAGATCAAGATCATCTAGTTCCAATTCTTCAAGTGGCTTTTTCTTCGCCTTCATAATGCCAGGCAATGATGGATAACGTGGTTCATTTAATCCTTGTTGTGCCGTCACAAGTAATGGGAGCGCAGTTTCAATTATTTCACTATCTCCTTCTACATCACGCTCGATGACAACTGTTTTGCCATCAATATTAATTTTCGTAATGGTTGTTACATATGGAATGTCTAACAATTCAGCAAGACGCGGACCGACCTGACCGGAACTTTTATCAATTGAAACATTTCCTCCTATAATTAAGTCAAATTCATTTTCATTAAAATATTTTGATAGAATGCTAGAAGTTGTAACTGGATCACTTTCATCAAGGTTATCTTCTGTATTAATTAAAACAGCTTGGTCACACCCCATCGCAAGTGCTGTGCGCAATTGTTTCTCAGCCACGTCATTGCCAATGGTGACAACTGAAACAGTTCCACCATGTTTATCTTTTAATAGAATCGCCTCTTCGATTGCATACTCATCATACGGATTTATGATGAATTCTGCCCCTCCCTCATCTATTACTCCATTTATTATGTTTATTTTTTCCTCAGTATCAAACGTTCTTTTTAATAGAACATGAATATTCATTGTTATTTCTCCCCATTTTATAGAATTTATTGTTTTATAAAGCTTGCTTAACTAGCTTGAATTTTTTATTGAATCTTAAATCAAACAGTAAAAATCTCCTAAAACATTCTTATCCCCTCATCCATCATGATTTTTCAATAATCCATAAGGGTTAAAAAAGTAGATATTTGTATAATATTGCACCCCCGGCCGCTCATTATTTTTATGTAGAGAAGTATTTCTCTTACTAATTTATAATGCAATTACCGTGCCAATTTATATTTCACAAGAAAATCACATGCTAAAGTGCTTCCCTTGATTGTTTCTACATACATACAATCGAAAAAACACAATACTGTATCTATTTGGAGACAGTAACACTTTACAATGGACAATTTAATGTTCAGTCACTTGATCGATTCCTTTGCAAATAGAGGTTGGATATAGAATCTATCCCTAAGCCCAATTCGAGACAACAATACTTGAGAGAAATAATAAAGGAGGTTTTGATGGAAATAGCAACTTTCGAATGTTCCAAATCGCAAATAACCCAGGAATCTAGACTTATAGTCATTTTCCCGGGCTAGCTTCGTACTAATACAGATATACAATCAAATCATTGTTTATTTAGTATATTTGTTCCCTTATATTGTTCTATCTCTAATAAAAATTGGGATTTCAAGTTTAATGGGATACATACTTTTTCTCTCATATCAACAGCTAAAACATTTATAAAAAAAATTATTGAAAGTCCAAAATAAGATCTTAAGGAATTTTCAATTACACATTATCCTTCTCTTTTCCACTAGATGGATTTTCACTTGATATGATGCATAAGTTAAATTTAAACCTTAACGCCAGAAGGCCGCCAATCGGCGGCCTTCTGGCGTTAAAATAACCTTTTAACAATTTCCATATTCCCTCTTTTATCCTGTCCGTCATTCGTGTAAATATGCCCAGGCATATTGAGCGTAAAGTTCTGAACCGGTAGCAAGCGCATCTTCATCGATGTTGAATTTCCCGTGATGATGGGCCCATTCCGTATCCTTTTCAGGGTTTCCAGATCCAACTAAGGCGAAGCTTCCAGGTACTTCATCTAAATAGAAACTAAAATCTTCTCCACCCATTGTTGGCTTTTCATTATATACTGCGTCTTCGCCAAACGCATTTGAAGCAACTTTTTGCACTAATTTTGCACTGTATTCATCATTAATGACAGCTTGCGTTCCACGGTAGTACTCAACCTGTGCGGTCGCACCGTAAATATTGGCAACATTTTCAGCATAAATCTGGAGTTGTTTTTCAATATGGTCACGTGTTTTAGGATCAAAACAACGGACAGTCCCTTCAATAACGGCATTTTCTGCGATGACATTAAATCGTGTGCCCACGGCCATTTTTCCAACAGTCAAAACTGCGGGATTTTGTGGGTCGACCGTTCTTGATACGACAGATTGTACATTCATGACGAATGAAGAAGCCACAATAGTAGCATCGATACAATCCTGTGGCATGGCACCATGTCCCCCTCTTCCTTTAAACGTTACTGTAAAGATATCTGCTGAAGCGAATGAAGGTCCTTGAGAACAAGCAACCTTGTTTGTTGGCATTTGTGACCAAATATGTATGCCAAAAACATTATCAACACCTTTGACAGCCCCTTGTTTAACCATTTCCCTTGCACCTGTTGCTACTTCTTCAGCTGGCTGAAAGATTAATCGCACATTCCCAGGTAATTCTTCTTTTATTTCGTTTAGTGCCTTCGCTGCAATTAATAGCATGGATGTATGTGCATCATGACCACATGCATGCATTTTTCCTTCTTCTTTTGAAGCATACAGCAAGTCTTTATTTAATTCTTCAACAGAAAGGGCGTCCATATCCGCTCTTAATGCTACCGTTTTTCCTGCCTTACCGCCTTTAATTTCTGCAATGACACCTGTTGGTTCTGCTTTTCGATAAGGTATTCCTAATTTTTCAAGGTATTCACAAATAAAGGCCGTTGTATTTTCTTCTTCCCATGATAACTCAGGTTCGCTATGAAGTTTTCTACGTATTTCTATTAATTCATCACTATAATTTTGAATCGCTTCTTTTATCGTTTGATTAATCATCCTCATTCTACCTCCGTTAAACATTTAGCCACTTCGTAAAATATTTGCACTCCATTTGCTAAATGACGTGCATCAGACCATTCTTCTGGACAATGACTTAGTCCTGCTTTACTTGGAACAAAGAGCATGCCAACATCAGTCACATCGGAAAAAACCATCGCATCATGACCTGCTCCACTATTAATGGAACAGTATGGAATTTCCAAATCAGAACTTTTATCTTTTAATAAAGCTTTTATTTCATCACTCAATACCTTTGGCGGCATATATAATACCTGTTCCGCAGTTGTATGGATTCCCTGTTCATGATAGGATTCGATTAATTCTTTCATCCGCTTGATAACATTGTTAATATGTTCTTCCTTGCTAGATCGGATATCTATCGAAAATTCGACTTTATTCGGGATGACGTTAGCTCCATTTGGTAAAACATGCAGTCGTCCTGTCGTGATAACCGTTCCTTCACCTTCCTCAATTGCAAGGCTCGGTAATTGAGAAATAATCTGAGCGGCTGCAACCAATGCATCCGTACGGCGATCCATCGGGGTTGTGCCTGCATGCCCTGCCTTTCCTTCAATGGTCACTTCAAATTGAGTTAAACCAACAATCGCTTCTACAACACCAATGGGGATATTCTTCTCTTCAAGGATTGGCCCTTGTTCTATATGCAATTCGAGAAATGCTTTAATACTTTTAGGATTTCTCCTTTTCGGAAGTGATGAATCCAGACCAATTTTTGACATCGCTTCAATTGTCGTGATCCCTTCTTTATCCCTTAAGTTTTTAAAACTTTCCTCACTAAGTGTCCCCACTATTCCTCTCGACCCCATTAGTCCCCCGCCAAAACGAGCACCCTCTTCTTCAATCAGGGCAACGATTTCCAATGGATATTTAGGTGTTAATTGATTTTCTGCAAATAGGGCTGCCACTTCTAGAGCGACAATTATACCGGCTGGTCCGTCATACGCACCACCATTTGGTACGGAATCAAAATGCGAACCGATCAAAACGCTTGGAGCATCTTTTAAAGTACCTTCAAGCTTTCCAAAAATATTTCCAAGTCCATCTTCCTTTACTGTTAGACCGGATTCCATCATTTTATTTTTAATATAATTGCGTGTAAGTAAGTCTTCCTTGCTATACGTAAGCCGAGTTGTCCCTTTTCCGGGTGTTGATGTAAATTCGCTCAAATCATTTATTTGCTTTTCTATACGTTCGATAAGACTCACTTGGAATTCCTCCTATTTTACAAGAATTGTACAAATATTCCTGCCAAAATAACCGACACGATTGTAACCGATATAAATCCACCAACAAGCATCGGCGGCAGCATATGGCTTAGCAATGCTTCTTTTTCATTTTCATCTTTTGTTAATGAATTGACGACTTCATTGGTGATAATGTAATCGGCTGGAAATCCGTATAATGCTGTTAAAGATACCGCAAAAGCCATTTCTTTGCTGACTTTTAACAATTTCCCTGCAATGAATGAGAATATATACATGCCAATAACAGCTAGGAAAATGCAAACGAGAAGTGGGTAAAGAATCTCCATCATCATACTTGGTGTTGCATTTTTTAATCCGTCAAAGACGAAAAGCATAAGGGCCATGATGGCAAACCCAAATCCATTTGCTTTTTGCAGAGTCTGCTTTTCCAAGAAACCTATACTTTTTCCGACAACACCGAATAGTAAGCAAAGAACAAATGCATTTATTGATATGATCGGCTCTAATCCAGTGGAAACTAGGTAAGCGAGAAAAGCAACAACCGCAAGTCTGAAAAATTTAAAATATTCCGTATTATATTTTTCAGGAAGTTTTTTAAACAGCTTAAGTTCCGTCATACCTTCTGCAACGGCTGCAGTATCACTCTTTTTAACCGTTAATTCCCCATTGCGATATTGCCCCAAAAGCTTCTTCCCTTCTTTCTTCAACACAATTGAAGTTAAAGGATATCCAGCAAAGCCTTGCATTACATAAATAACAATGGCAAAAACAGACAAACTCGTAAGTCCTGCGTCAGCCGCTCCTTCTGACATGATTATTGAAGATACCATTCCGCCCACTAAAGGTGGAATTGCTACAAGGACAGTTTGCAGATCAAATATAAATGTGCCAATTGCGAATAATAGTGCAACAATACCAAGAATGCCAGATAAGGAGATGACAATCGTTTTCCATTGATTTACCAACTCTCTTATTGAAAGCAATGTTCCCATATTCGTGATCAATAGGTACATCATCATGGTTGCCACTACCGGTGGAACACCTGCTATTGAAACGATGTCTTGCGGGAAGAATGTCCAATAACCACATAAAAACAGAATTGCGGAAACGAAAACGGAAGGTACCCAGGCTTTTGTCCGGACCGCCACAATGTCTCCTACAAATAAAATCAGAATAACAATAACTAAGGCCAACATCTGTGACATATGAGTTCCTCACCTGCCAATTTAATAGTTTGAATATTCTAAAATAATAACATTAAATCGTTTCAATTTAAAGATAATTTTATATTTTCAGGTAATTGTACACAGATAATAGGAAATGTAAGTGTTTTAATTCCGGTTTCACATACTGAATATTACCAAATGTGGATATATCAAAATAATTTTAATTATAAAATTTCTTTATAGACTTTTTATCAATACCAACTAACCTGTACCATTTATTTTAAAAAGAAGGCTGGTTTCGCATACTTTGTTGCTATTTACCAAGTAAAGCGGTGTGGTTGATTTCCCCTCCAGATGCTCGCTTTCCGCGGGAGTCTCGCACTTGCGCTCCAATCAACCTTAAATCGTTTCGTTTTAAAACAACAACAATCTTTACGAAAAGAGCCAAAAAGAAAAGCCGTCTAAGGACAGCTCTGATTAATCAATATTTAATATCCTGTTTACTTTTTACTGTATTTAATCTGAATAAAGTAGACTCTTTCTACTTTCATAATTGAATGTTTTTTGCACTAGAACCAAAACTTCCATCAATAAAAAATACTTACCTTAATAATTGTTGAAGATACGTGATCTTCGTAATTGGATAACTTTATGTTATTGCAGAAATGATCCATGTTCAAGATTACCAAGTCACCTTGCCCTAAAACAATAGACTCTTTTTCATCGATACTCATTCTACTTTTTCCTTTGAAACAATAATAGGCGTTGGTTCTTTTCGTAGATTCCCCATAATCCAACACTTCAGAATGGATTCCATCAGTCAAATGAATCGTTCTAAGGTCTCCTTCGCATCCTTCTGCTAACATCAAATTAAAGTCCGTAACCCTCCCAATACTTCGGGTTGTCCAGCCTCCATCAAACCGATCCTGTTCAAATGGCTGTAAATGCACACGGTGCTTTCCCTTATGTTCCAGCATCATTTCACCATCAAGGATCATGATGATTCTCTGAATGCCTGGAAGGTGAGTAAATAAGGATTCGTCCACCTCGACATCTGCGGTGCTAATCCGCCATTTGAAATCACGCTTCGAATAATCTCCATCTTCAGGATAAATGGCAAGTTGAGTTGTTTTACCACCTGACCAAAGACTGGTTATTTGTTCACTTTTTCTTATTATCTTTTGTGAATATGACAATCATTTTCTCCCCTTTTATTATTACTTTACTTCAGTTGAAAACAATTTCGACCAGAGTGAAGATCAAAAAAATTGTTTAAACAGAGAGGCATAACTGGCTTTGGTGTACTGGACTCTGATCATCGTAGCATAATTTCATCTTACTTGATCGTGCTATACATCTTACATACCTACTTGAAATCGATGAGGTTCCGTTACATTAATAATCAGACAGAAAAACCAATGTGAACTACATCATGGGTAATTTAGAAAAAAAGACAATACCGAATGTTTTTGATACAACTAAAAACATTCGGTATCAACACTATATCTAACTATACTTTGACCATATCATGCTTTGCATAAAAACTATTAATTTTGAAATTCATTCCAGCATTATCATTTTAATAGATTAATACTTACAATGATAATCGGCATGGCAAAAACGTCAATAAGAAATGCACCCACTATCGGAACGATTAAATACGCTTTACTTGAAGGTCCATATTTAGCAGTGATCGTCGACATATTGGCCATAGCATTTGGTGTAGCCCCTATACCATGTCCGATAAACCCTCCAACCATAACTGCCGCATCGTAGTTTTTGCCAAGAAAGCGAAACATGATGAATATACTTAAAAGTATAATGAAAATTACTTGTATCACCACAATCAAAATAATAGGTAACGCAAGGTCAGCAACTTCCCATAGTTTTATACTCATTAATGCCATTGATAAGAAAATACCTAAAGTAATATCTCCAATAAAATTTATACTAGGCATTTCGATGATTTTCCCATTTATTTTATCCAAAATATTCCGAACTATTACAGCCACTATCATTGCTCCAACATAATTCGGTAAAACATAACCTGTCTTCGCCGAAAATAACTCTCCTAAGTATGAACCTAAAGCCATACAAAATGTCAGTATTAATACTTGTTTCATAAATGAAGCTGCATTCAATTCTATTTTGTCTTCCATTTCTTTCTTTTCCTGAATTTCAATATCCTTTTTACTTGGTGTTAATTTGTGTTTATTAATTAGATATTTTACAGTTGGACCTCCAACTAATCCACCAAATACTAATCCTAAAGTAGCTGCCGCTATTCCAATTGCTTGGGCAGATTGAATTCCCAGCGATTCAATGGTACCACCAAAAGCTGTAGCTGCACCTATGCCACCTTCCATGGATATTGCTCCAGCCATCATACCAATCAATGGATCAATCCCAAAAACCGGTGCTAAAGAAATTCCAATTAAATTTTGAGCAAATGCCAGAAAACCACATAACAACCAATATATTAATAATATTTTACCGCCGACTTTTACTAATTGAAAACTGGCACCCAATCCAACAGTCGTAAAAAACGTTAACATAAATAATCCCTGGAGTGTCGTATCTAATGAAATGGTTACGTTTAGAAAGGTTTTAAGACTTGTCGCGACTATTGCAAACAGTAATCCCCCTACAACAGGTGCAGGGATGCAAAAGTGTTTAAATATTTTGACATTCTTAACGATAATCCCGCCTAGTGCTAAAAGCAGTACCGCTAAAAATATAGTAATCGTTTGATTGATCTCGATGCTCATATTGTCTATCTCCTCTCCACACACAAAAATACTTCATTTATTAGGTTTGCAGCTAGTTTTACAGTGCGATTATCATTATCCAATGATGGATTTACTTCACAGATATCAAATGAAATAGTTTTCGGATGTGAAGTAATTTTACGAATTAACTGCCTAACCATTTTTCCAGAAAGACCAAATGAGGAAGGTGCACTAACACCTGGTGCTTCTGAAGCGTTAATAACATCCATACAAAGCGTTAAAATAATATGGTCATGTTGATTCATAAAATTCAGAATTTCATTTTCGTTTTTCTCGGAAATCCCATCTGCCAATTCTTCTTCCAATATCCAGGAACAACCAAGAGAAGTTGCAGTGTCAAATAATTTTTTTGTATTTCCATAACGTTGTATACCAATAGGCAAATAACTAGCTTGATGATCATGATCTAATATTTGTTTAAACATCGTTCCAGAAGAAGTAATTTCTTCATATGAGCGTAAGTCAAAATGAGCATCAATGTTAAGGATGCCTATCTTAGCTTTGGGTCCTACACTCGACCTGATCCCTAGATAATGACCATAAAAGGTTTCATGTCCGCCCCCCAATATAACAGGAAACATATTTTTAGTTACTATTTTCTCTACGTGACTTCCTAATTCAGCTTGTGCTGCTTCTAACTGTTGATCTTCACAAATGATATTTCCGAAATCAATTAGACTATCCTCTGCTTGACCGTGCCAAGATAAAGAGGATAAGGATTTACGTATTTCATCGGGAGCTTCTTTGCTTCCAAGTCTTCCTTTATTCCTGCGTACACCCTCATCACAAGAGAAACCTATTATTCCACATGCATGATTTATTGAAGTTATTTGATTATCTTTAACTATTTGATGGATTCTATATTCATCTTTATCTACTAGACTATCTGTTCTGCCTTTCCATAAATCCATATTTGGTAACGCATACATTTATTTTTCCTCCCCATTAATAAAAATACTTCATATGTGCAATCGCCAATCAATTTCGGGTTGTACAATAATAAAAGATCTGGTGCAATGGCTTTTCCTTTTAGTTTTCGTTAAACGTTGATAGGCTATTGACTTACAACCTGATGCATTTTGCACACCCGCTTCCTCTGCACTGTAACTCCCAGTTCAGCACCGTAAACCATTATGGTGTAATATCTATATTCCCTCCATTCTGCTTAATGGTTGTACTGCAATATTAATTAAGCAAGTTTCATGCCAAGTTCATCGCCTTAAAAACAGTGGATAATTAAGATATATTCAAAATAAAAAGTAGGCGAAAATTGCCGCTCGGCAATTTCCGCCTACTTTTCTTCCCGATATTTCTTCAGCTTATCTCGCAATGTCCTCTCCCCGATGCCAATTGTTTGCGCGGTCCTCCTTTGATGACCGTTAAAAGCGGCAAGGTTATGAAGAATCACTCTTTTTTCGATTTCTTCAAGCGGTTCGCCGACATAAACAGGGATTAAAGTGTTGCCGAAAAATGCGCGCGAACTTTTTTGGATATCGGAAGGTAGATCGGCTTTCTGTATATAAGATTCATTCGTAAGCGCAATCGCCCTTTCAATCACGTTCTGGAGTTCCCGAATATTTCCTGGGAAGTCATATTGCTGTAAAAGCTGCAGCGCTTCATGGGAAATTCCTTCTACAGGCTTTCCCATTCTATCACCGATTTTTGCAATGAAAAATTCCAACAACAATGGAATGTCTTCTTTTCGTTCACGTAAAGCAGGAAGGTGAATCGGAATCACATTTAATCTGTAATATAAATCCTCACGAAATCGATTTTCTTTTACTTCTTTGACCAAGTCTCTGTTTGTCGCAGCAATGATACGGACATCGATGCTGACTTCTTCCATCCCACCAACGGGCATTACCTTTCTCTCTTGTAGAACGCGCAAAATTTTCCCTTGCAGCGCCAAATCCATCTCACCGATTTCATCAAGAAAGATTGTTCCTCCTTCCGCCAACACAAAAAGTCCATATTTCCGCTGTGTTGCCCCTGTAAATGCTCCCTTTTCGTATCCAAATAATTCTGATTCCAACAGGTGAGTCGGAATGGCGGCACAATTAATGGCCTGAAACTTTTTGTTTCTGCGCTTGCTTTGATTATGGATCGTTCTGGCGACGACTTCTTTGCCGGTTCCACTTTCCCCTTCTATGAGAATGTTAGAATCGATATCCTTCACTTTTTCGATTAGGGAGAAAATTTTGCGCATTGACAAACTTTCACCGATAAGGCCGTTCACTCCTGCCACCTTATCCAATTCTTCACTCAGCCATTTCACTTTGGACTGAAGCGTATACACTTCTTCTGCTTTTTGCATGAGCACTTCCAATTCATCAATATGAAGAGGCTTTGTTGCATATGAAAACGCCCCCTTACGCATTGCTTCCACGGAAGATGGAATGGTACCATAGGCCGTCATCATGATGACGACTGTCGAGGGGGAGAGGCGCTTGATTTCTTCTAACACTTCCATCCCATTGTATTCCCCGATTTTCAAATCCAGCAAAACGATGGCGATTTCCGCTCTTTCGAGAAGTGGAAGCGCTTCACGTGGGTCTGTAAACGAATAAACATGATACTGGTCTTCCAATGCAAACGTTAGTGACTGACAAATGGTTGGCTCATCATCAATAATCATGATATCGTACATCGTCTTCACCCTTTCTGTATTAATGCCGTAAATAAATGGTAACTACTGTCCCCTTTCCTACTTCACTTCTTGTCTCAATAGTACCATCGTTTTCTTTGACAAGCTGATATGAAATAGAAAGCCCCAGCCCGACCCCGTTCGCTTTCCTGGTGTAAAACGGTTCAAAGATCTTATCAATGTCTTCTTCCGAAATGCCGATGCCTTCATCCTCGATTTCAACGACAGTGAACATATCCCGATAATATGCCCGAAATATAAGGGTTCCCCCTATATTGGACGCCTGAATGGCATTGAGGATGACGTTCACCAGCACTTGTTTGATCTGCTGTGTATCTGCAGTTGCCTGAATGTCCCCGGCGAACTCACGAACAATACGCAGTTTTTTTTCTTTGATTTTCGGCTTAAGCAATAGCTCAATCCCTTCCATGGTCTCATTCAGCGAAAACGTGACAGGTTCTGATTTTTTAGGGCGGGAATAATCGAGCAAATCATTAATCAATGTATTAAGTCTGGTAATTTCACTAGTGACCTGTTCGGAAAAGAATGTACGGAAATCTGCGCTTGCAAATTTTTTCGGCAGTAATTGTGTATAGGTAAGGATCGATGTTAACGGGTTTCTTATCTCATGTGCGATACCCGCCACAAGTTGTCCCAATGAACGTAAGCGATCATCCTGAGCCACTTTTCTCTCCAGCTGCTTTTGTTCCGTAATATCGAAAAAATTCAACACCGCACCTACATTTTCTCCCCCAATAGTCTGAATTGGGTACACGCTGTAAGTAATATACCTTTTTTCGCCCGCATTCGGAGACCACAGCGTTTCCTTTTGTAAGAAAACTCTCTTTCTCTCTAACGCAGCCTTAATCTCCTTTTCTGGGATGAAACAGGTAATGGGCAGATCCTGAAAACGTTTTCTAACAACATTACCGTCCAACTCCAAATAATCCATCGCCCTAACATTGATCATTGATACAAGACCTTGCTGATTCAATGTAATAAGCGAACTGTATGCACTGTTTAATACTTGCTGCTGAAAATGGATGTTTTCCTCAAGTAGCATCATCTTCTCTTCCAAGTCTTTATTCACGTGCTCAATTTGCTCGGTTCGCTTAGCTACTTCTCGTTTAAGGCTGAGATTCCACCATAAGATGAGAGAAATTACAATTAAAGTAATAACAAGACCAATCTCCAAATACAACAGCGTTTTGCGTAGTCGTTGAGTATTCGGCAGGATATATTCCCCGAACCACTTTTTCTCTATCTTTTCATACGTACCATCTTTCTTGATTTGAGAAATTGCCTGATTGAATAGTGTCAGCAACTCTTTATTTTTTGGCATCACAGCTACAGCATAATTTGTGGTGTCAAGTGATTCACCGACAATCTTAATGAGTGATTGCTGCTCATTTTTCTGTAGAAAATATTGACCCGTAATCCGATTTCCAATGAAAGCATCCACTTTTCCGTCGATCAACGACTGAACGGCTTCTTGTTGATTATTAGTTTCCACCAATTGCAATCGATTTACTTTACTTAATAGGCCGCTTGCAACATCACCTTTTTGTACAGCTACCTTCCGGCCTTTTAGATCTTCAATTTTTCGGATATACATGTTATCTTTCAACACAAAAATCCCTTGTGAACTTGTGAAATACGGGGCTGAAAAATCATAAATCCCTTCACGTTCCTGATTGTACTTCATGCCTTGAATCGCATCCACCCTACCAGAGCGCATAGCTTGTACCGCCTCGTTCCACGGCATTGGATAGTATTCGAACCTAATGCCAGTCTCGATGGAAATGGCGTTCATCATATCCACATTAAAACCGGTATAAACGCCCGAATCGCTCAAGTATTCGAAAGGTGGAAAGTTATTATCCCCTGCAACCCGTATCACTTTTGGGGCTTCAGAATGCACCGCAAAAGGAAAGAAACAACCAAAAAAGAAAAGGAAGACGGTTATAACGGCACAGATAATATGTAACTTTCTCATCGCCTCACCCCTTTTTTCCATACATACAGTTTTGTATCATTAATGTGTATATTTACAATGTACAAAGACTCTATCATGATAACTTTTTAAAGTATATAAGAAAAGCTAAAGTGCATTTCATAACACCATACATGGCAGAAAGTCGATTCACAATATTTTTTTGAATGGCAAATGGATTGTAGATAATGCTCATTAATCGGGGAATAAGGGGAATCCTCATAATTTTTTGTTTTCACGAATTTTATTCCGTTCAGTATTTGCGGAAAAGTATATGTAAGTTCGTTCGAGAACATTCGTAAACTGTTTTCTCTCATAAACGAAGGTTGAAACTGACTTTCCCTCAAGGTTACCTAATTAAATGAAGTGTCTAACTTTGTGGGTTCACTTCAAATGATATACTATTTTTGGCCATGCCAAATAACTCGCAAAAGTATTTTACTCTGTATCCCAAAATTTATGAGGTTCACCTTTTAATACAACACACACAATTGGGACGCATCGATAGCGTCTGTTTTTACCTTCCGTAAACCGGACTTCTTTGCCTGATAAGAAATAATCGGATATATTAAGATTTATAGAATCTCATATTCCTACAAGTATTGAATAATAGGGGAACGGTAATGCCCTATAGATTCTAATACCCGGCCACCTCTTCTAATTTCTTTTAAAAGTCTAAAAAATGATTTAATTCCTCTTTGATATGCTTCATTGAAAAGCTCTTTCTACGGTTTAGATTGATTTAAAAATGCCTGAACTTAACTCTCTGCTTTTGCCACACCCAGACCAACTATTGGATTCATTGTTTTTTCTTCCTCTACATAATTACCAGTACCCCTAGTCCTCCATGTAGTGTCATAGCTTCGCTTGTTATACGAGATCTACGTCCCAACCAGCCTCAAACATGTTTCTACAAGTAGGGGGCGGACAGTTTAGTTCACGGGATCAAGTCCCACGCACCCGTACGTCCTACCCTGTCTACTGATATAATAGATTCTATTTAAAAAAGGTCAACCAGTAAAAACTGGCTAACCTTATAATACGATCGCTCCTGTTAGTTCTACAAAACATGCATATATTCAATTATGGACAAGATAAAGGGTGAATAATCAATGGCTAAACAAACTCTTTTTAAAGGAACTATGCTTTTAACCGTTGCCGCATTCATTACAAAGATATTGGGATTCGTAAACGGAATTGTATTAGCAAATGTAATAGGTCCTCCTGAAGGCGTTGGACTTATACTGATGGCAATGCCTGTTACTGGTCTTTTAATTACAATAACTACGTTATGGCTTCCCATAGTTATATCTAAACTCGTTGCTGCTTTTCTCTTTATATTTGTGTATTTTCAATGATTGTTGTAATGCCTAATCCTCCTGCAATACATAACGTGATTAGACCATAACGTTTTCCTGTCCGTTCTAATTCATGGAGAGCCTTTGTTACTAATATCGCTCCTGTTGCTCCAATTGGATGTCCCATCGCAATAGCCCCACCATTAGGATTCACCTTATTTATATCCATTTTTAATTCTTTAATAACCGCAAGAGATTGTGCAGAAAAAGCTTCATTTAGTTCAATTATATCGATGTCTTCTAAACGTAAATTCGCCATTTTCAGTGCCTTTAATGTAGCCGGAACCGGACCAATACCCATATATTTCGGATCTACACCAGAAGCAGCCTGAGCTATCACTTTTGCTTTCGTTTTTTTCCCAAGTTTTATTGCAGCTTCCTCTGACATTAGAACTACTGTTGCTGCTCCATCATTTCTTCCACTGCTATTTCCGGCAGTAACAGTTCCATTTTCTTTGAAAACAGGTTTTAGTGTAGCTAGTTTTTCTAAGGTTGTTTCCCTCGGATGTTCATCTACTTTGAACGCGGTAACACCTTTTTTTGATTTTAATACAAACGGAATAATTTCCTTTTCAAAAAGACCCGACGAAATGGCTTTCTGTGCATTTTCTTGACTTCTAAATGCAAATTCATCTTGCTCTGTCCTAGATATATTATACTTCTCTGCTAAATTTTCCGCCGTCACCCCCATTGTTAACATCCCGTATTCCTCAATAGGCTGTGACCCTGGCTGACTTTCTGTATTTGAATCTAGTAATAACCCATTACCAGATTTAAGACCAAAACGCACATTGCGCATATAATATGGTGCAGTACTCATGGACTCGGCTCCGCCTGCAATGATTACATCCGCTAAACCACACTGTATTTGCTGGCTTGCGGAATTGATAGCTTGAACGCCAGAACCACATTGACGATGAACGGTGTATCCTGGGACATCAACAGAAAACCCAGCCCGTAGTAAAGCTACTCTTGCTAAGTTTGAAGCATCAGAACTTTGTTTTGCTTGTCCTATTATTACTTCCTCAACAATCTCTTTTGGAATATCCGATCTCTTCACAACTTCTTCAAGTACAGTGGCCGCCAAGAAATCAACAGGTACATTTCCTAATGCTCCACCTAATTTTCCTATGGCTGTTCGAACTGAATCAACGATTACAACATTTGGCATTTTATGATCCTCCAACTATTTAATCTACTAGTACTTCTTTATTCAATTCTTCAATAAACTCAGCTTCCGTTTTTCCCCTTACTTCTTCAATCGTGACACCAGGCATTAATTCAATACATTTTAATAGATTATTTTGCACTTCAAAAACTGCTAATTCCGTAATAATCATATCTACATTTCTAGTTGATGTAATAGGGTAAGTACATTCTTTAAGAATCTTACTTTTCCCATCTTTGGATGTATGGGTAGTTGTCACAATGACTTTCTTTGCTCCGACAAGTAAATCCATTGCCCCCCCAACACCCATGATATTCTTACCTGGTACGGCCCAGTTTGCAATTAATCCCGTTTGATCAACTTGCAAAACACCTAAAATGGCAACATCCACATGTCCTCCGCGAATCATGCCGAAAGAATCAGCACTATTAAAAAATGAAGCACCTATCCTTTGTCCTACGGGAAGTTTCCCAGCATTAACAAGATTGGGATCAATATTATCCGGCTCAACATCACATACACCAAGAAGGCCATTTTCTGTATGAAAGAAGATATTTTCATCATCAATAAATTTCGAAACTAGCGTCGGGATCCCTATACCAAGATTTACAACACAAGGACCTTTTAATGTTCTTGCAGCACGCTTTGCGATTAACTCTTGAATATCATATTTGCTCATGAACAATCACTCCATCTTTCGTTAAAATTTTCTCTGCTATCAAAAGTCCGTCAACGAATAAATGAGGTGTCACAATCTCCTCTGGAGATAGCTCTCCCGGTTCTACAATTTCATCTACTTCAGCAATAACAACATCTGCTGCAGTAGCCATTACCGGATTAAAGTTTTGGGCTGTTTTGTAATACACCAGATTTCCTAATGTATCTGCTTTCCATGCACGAATTAGAGCTACATCAGCCCTTAATGCATGCTCGAGAATATATCTTATCCCGTTAATTTCCTTCTCTTCTTTCCCTATAGCCAGTTCCGTCCCTACTCCAGTCTTTGTATAATACCCACCAAGACCAGCTCCACCAGCTCGCATCGATTCTGCTAATGTACCTTGAGGCAACAACTGTAATTCAATTTCACCTCTTTGATAGGCATCACCAACATCACGATTGCTAGTAAAATATGAGCCTATTCCTTTTTTGATTTTTTTTTGATTCAGTAGAATCCCTAGACCCTTACCTTTTTCACCTAAGTTGTTACTAATGATGGTCAATCCGGTTACTTCCTTTTTTGTCAATCCATCTATCAATGTTAGAGGTGCACCGACTAACCCAAATCCGCCAAACATAATAGTTTGATTACTTTTCACAGGTTCTAGTGCTGAATCAACATTTTGATGTAATTTCACTTCTCATCCTCTTCCCTTCTTTGACCCTGTAATAAAATGATTAGCATAACTAAGCAGGAATGTTGCACCTGCTGAATGCATACGATTTCTTAAAAACCTTCCTTTAGACTTTTTGTCTTAAACTGCTTCTGCGAATAAACTCAATACTTTACTTTTTCTCATGAAATAACTCCTTATAAGGAAGTTTATTGCTTCATTAGCAAGGATTACAATATACGGAATTCAAAATGCTGATAACTCCCAACTTTAGAAAAACGAAACCAAAATCTCTATAATTCAATTAACTGAATAAGTTCCCCATTTATACCTTTTAGATAGATTGATTGCTTTCCAGCTGCTGTGAAAAATGGTTCATTTGTTAAGCATTCAAGTTTTTTATGCTCAAACCGTTTTAAAGTATCACTCACACTTTCTGTAGCAAAAGCAACGTGGTCAATTTGGGTATTATCCCCGTCCGGAGAATCACTATTCTTCTTAAGTTCCTCAATTAATTCAATTTCTGTATCTGGAGCTTGTTCTAAATATAGAAATGCAATTTTCCTGGTAGAAAGCGTAATTGATGATCGAACCTTAAAATTGAAAGTTCCGTTATACCACTTAATTGAATCTTCTAAACTATTTACCCTAATTGCTGAATGTGCAATTCTTTGAATAGCCATGAAAACATCCCCTTTACATAAAACTATATAATTATCATAATTTGATAATATTATAATTAACTAAAAATATCAAATATTATAAACACTTTCTATTCGCTTAACCTAAAACATTAAATAAATATCGATTTATATATATTATTTTAATTGACATACAAGTTTTCTGAATATATCATTGATTTATAAAAATTAAAAATTATCATATTATGAAAAGAGGTGATTTTTTGAAGGTAGCTCTTTTATCAGCAACCAAATTATCATTAGAACCTATTGAGACAGCTATTCAAGATACTGACCAACCATTTGAATACTTTCATTTACTAGACACTAGTTTATTGACACACCTCAGAGATGAAGGCATTTCAGAAGGGTTAATTCAACGATTTGAAAAATTAATACATCTTGCGTTAGAGTCTGGCGCTAACTGTGTTCAATTTACATGCTCAGCCTTTAACGGGATAGCTGAAATCTTACAACCAAAATTTAATATCCCATTACTTCGCTCCGATGAATCAATGCTCGATGAAGCTTTGCAATTTAAAAGGATTGGCTTAGTTGCAACAATCAAAGAGACACCTGTAGCGTTAGAACAATACTTAATAGCGAAAAATCCTAATGTTATCGTGAAAGCTAAGTACGAAGATAATTTAATGGATGAATTAGAAGCTGGTAATACGGAATATCATGACAAACGCGTGGAGGAAATGGCGAAAGAACTGGAATATGAAGTAGATGTGATCGTGTTGTCACAATATAGTATTGCTCGGCTTACGAAAAATTTAAATTTATCAATCCCAGTGTTAAATGCACCGGAGGCATCCATTAGGAAATGTCGTCAGATTTTAATCGAAAAGGAGGAAACCGATGAATAATTATGAGGTAATAATTGTCGGGGCTGGACCTACAGGATTAATAGCTGCAAATCTATTAGGTTCATATAACATTAAAACCTTAGTAATTGAAAAAAACCCTTCAACTAGCCAAATTCCAAAAGCTATTGTCATTGATGATGAAGGAATGCGAATTTGCCAATCAGTAGGATTAGCTGAAGCAGTGGAGAAAATTATTACTTCGGGCGGTGGTGCACAATACTTTACCGATGTTAATACAAAACCGTTTGCTATTGTGAAACCACCATATGTAGGAGCTTATGGTTACTCAGCTAGAAATAAGTTTTTGCAATCTGAATTTGAAGATGTGCTACTAAAGGGTGTATATCGCTTCCCGAATATAGACGTGTTATTTAATACAAGCTTAGTGTGTTTTGAACAGTCGGAACATTACGTCAAAATAAAAGCAATTAATAGCATTACACATGAAGAAATGGCATTTACAGCCGAGTATTTACTTGGATGTGACGGTGGCCGAAGCAAAGTAAGAAAAAATTTAGGGATAAAACTTGAAGATATCGGAAATAAGAAAACCGGATCAAGCTTCGAAGAACCTTGGATTATTGTTGATTTAAAAAATGATACTTTACCTTCAAGACATACATCATTCTTTTGTAACCCACCTCGCCCATCGATGCATGCTGCAACAGGAGCTGGTCAACGTCGTTACGAATTTATGCTTTTAGACGGAGAAGATGAAGATGAACTATTAAAGGATGAAAATCTTGCTAGGATAATGGCACCGTATGTAGATTACAAACCAGAGAATTTAGTCAAGAAAGCTGTTGTACGCTTTAATGCCTTAGTAGCAGAGAAATTCCAAGAAGGTCGCATTATCTTATTAGGCGACTCTATCCATATGACACCACCATTCGCTGGTCAAGGACTCAATTCCGGATTGCGTGACGCTTATAATATGTGCTGGAAAGTAGTTTCTGTTCTAAAAGGCTTATTAGATCCCGTTATATTAGATAGCTACGAGGACGAAAGAAGAGACCATATAAAATCAATGATTAAATTAGCAGTAACCATGGGGAATTTCATCTTAACAACAAGCACAAAGCGTAAATTATTCCGAGACGCCGCTTTTTTACTTATGTCTGTTGTACCACCATTAAAACAATACGTTACAGAAATGCGTTTTAAACCAAAGCCTATTTGTACAGAGGGTTTATTTATTGATGTTGATCCAGATAGGAAGTCACTTGTAGGTGAAATGATACAGCAACCAAGAGTGCTATCAGAAGATACTTCCTTTAAATTACTAGATCATGTTCTAGGACCAAATTTCAGTCTAGTAAAAGTAGGGAAACCCGAGGAAATTCAATTTCCGCCCTTAGCAAAAGGGATTTGGGCAAACTTAAACGTAAAAAAAGTATCGGCTGTTCCGTTCGACTATTTACCTCACTCCCAAGATGGAGAAGAAGTATTTACAGACGTCTCAGAGTTATTTAAAGACTTTCAAAATAAATTTATTCTCATTCGTCCTGATCGATATATAGCCGGCATTTTCTCCGAGGAAGAATTCGATTCCTTTACAAAGAAGCTTTCAGAAGTTTATAAGCCAGGGAACGGAAAAGAAAAAGAAACGATTTCTCAACCTACTGAAGTTGCAAATTACTCTTGATAGATTACAAATCGAAAAAAAATCGTTATTCGAATCTTAAATTAAGTTTATTTTGAAAACGTTTGCAATTTGTCAATAAACGAAAAAGATTGTAGAAGAAATCGGATCCATCTCAACAAGCGATAGAAAACACTTAACGAATGAAAACGTTAAGTGTTTTTATTCTCCTCTATTTCAATATTGTTTGATATATCTTTGGATATTTTGTCCGCAGCTTCAATAAGCAACGAAATCATTTTATCCATATTAAAGATTTCAATCTGACTGGTATTTAGAGCAATCGTTAAACTACCGATAATTTGACTACCAAAAAAAATAGGTGCTGCAATCCCTGAAATATCATCATCAAGTTCTCCGTGAGAAAGAGAATAGCCCTCCCGTTTGATTTTAGAGAAATAGCTATAAAACTGCTGCCAGGAACTCCCTATTCCAATTTCTTCAATATGTGAATTATGTTCATTATACAAACGGATTAAACGATTACGAGGAAGATTCGCCACAATTATTCTAGAAGTTGATCCTCTAAACAAAGGTTGCGGTGTCCCCCTATCATATTTTATATTTATCTTTCTCCCAGCGGAAGGAATAGTATATATATTAATGATTTCATCATTATAGATATTGCTTAGCAATACTACCAGGCCCGTTAATTCCGCCAATTCATGCATATATCGTTTCCCTTTATTAATAATCGGATCCGAACTCCTAAGAAACCGATCCAACTTTATAATCTTGGGGCCTAATATATATTCCCCACTTTCAACTTTAGCAAGGAGCCCCGCATCAATTAATTCTTTGATATAACGATACGCAGTCGGAATCGAAATATTTAGTTTATCAACAATGTTATCCAACGAAATTACCTGTTGATCAATAGTAAACAAATCTAAAATGCGGAGCATTTTTTGAAGACTAGACATCCTAATTCACCTTTTCCAAGTTATTTCTTATAAGACTTATTATAAGTGATAAAAAGGGAATATATAATGCTAAAACTATAGAATGTAAAAATCATCCTACAAAAATTCTCAAAAAAAGCGCAACACACAAGAAGCCCCCACTTTAACCATTACACTCTCGAAAGAAGGGACTTCTAATTTTAATTAGAAAGAGAAGGTAAAAACGTAACCACTCCCGGGAAAACAATTAATACCAAAATAAACCCTATCATAACGAATATTGCTGGAACAACTGCCAGGAAAATACTACCTATCGGGACATGTTTCATCATACCGCTAATAATAAATACATTTAAACCTAGCGGAGGTGTTAATACACCAATATTTACAATCATAATCATAATAATCCCAAACCATAAGCCGTCAAAACCAAGGGAAGTAATCAATGGATAGACAATCGGCAACGTTAAAACCATGATAGCGATCCCTTCTAAAAACATTCCTAATATAAAATAAATAAGTAATAAACCAGCTAAAATTACATAAGGCGAGACATCCAATGATCCAACAGTAGTTGTTAAGTAGACTGGAATTTTCGTCATCGCTAAAAAGCGACCAAATATAGAAGCACCGATTAAAATAAAGAAAATCATAATCGAAATACGAATTGTTTCATCTAGAGAGGAAACAAGAATTTTAAAGTTAATACGTTTCATGACGACTGCTAAAATGAAAGAACTTGTTGCTCCAATCGCTCCAGATTCATTAGGAGTAAACACTCCAAAATAAATACCGCCAATACTTAATAGAAAGATAAGAAGAAACGGCCAAACATTTTTAAGAGAAAAAACTTTCTCTTTAAACGATGAAGGCTCATGATTAACAGGAGCGATTTCAGGTTTTAAACGCACTTGAACATTTACCATAATCATAAATATTATCGCCATTAGAATACCAGGGACAATACCCGCTATCAACAATGACCCAATTGGTACAGAGGTTAAGGCTCCATATAAAATGAGTAGTACACTCGGTGGTATCAGTGCCCCTAAAGTTCCTCCTGTAGCCACAGCGGATGCTGCAAAAGAAGATCTATATTGATATTTTTCCATCTCCGGGATACAGATTTTTGTTAATGTGGCGGTCGTTGCATTAGCTGAACCTGAAATGGATGAAAAAATAGACGCTGCTCCGATTGTAGCAATCGCAAGACCTCCTCGTAAATGACCAATCCACTTATTTACTGCTGTAAATAATTCATTACCTAGACCAGTGTTAGAAATATACATTCCCATTAAAATAAACAAAGGAATTACGGTTAGGGAATAACTGTTTACAGTTGAGAAAGAAGAACTCGACAATTGATTTAAACCAACATCAAACCCTCTTATATATGATATACCTAAAAATCCAACAAATAGAAGTGAAAAACCTACAGGTACTCTTACTAAAATAAGAACGACTAATGCGATAATACCAATTAATCCAATTAACTCCGTACTCATCTTTTCACCAACTTCTCTATTGTTTTTAACGTGTCAATAAAATAGGTAATTGCAAAAGATAGACTACCAATTGCTGCAGCAACAGCAAAATAGTACAGAGGAATTTCTAAATCACCGGAAACTTCATTTCCTAAATACATATTGATCCCATGCCGGAAAAGCTGAACACTTAATAAAGCAATTACAAGTGTCAAAACCAAATAAGTAATAAGTGAAAGGATAAGTTGGGCCTTTTGCGGAAGATTATTTGTGAATACATCGATTTCTAAATGCTCCTTATGACTTTGTGTATACCCAATGCCAAAAAATACAACAACCACTAAAAATAAACGCATCAGTTCAGTTGCACCAATAACTGGGTTATTGAAGAAATAACGCCCTATTACATCAACTGTCGTTAAGAACATCATAATGAACAACAGCACGCACCCTACAAAATGCAGTAGTTTATTAAATCTAAAAGAAGCTTTATCTAATGTTATTATTAAATTTGAAAACCCACTCGAAGATTTTTGATATGTGACTCCCACTTGTAATTGTTTCATGCACAATCCCCCTCGCGTCCGTAATTTCATCATTTTGCCTAGGATCAAAATTAATTAAATATTCTGATTTAATTAATTTTCCGTAAGCTCTATTAATCGATTATAAACTTCTTGACCAGGTAAGTTTTGAGAGTTCATATCATCAATCCAATTATCAATAATTGGCTGTGTTATCTCCTCCCAACGCCTTAACTCTTCTTCTGGTAATTCATAAATTTGAATTCCCTCAATATTAGCCTTTTCCAAACCCTCCTTACTTGATAGGTCAAATACTTCGCCTGATAGTCGAGGGCTATCTTTAACTAAATCGAGTAACAATTCTTTATCTGACTCATTCATGATGTTTTCATAGACATTTTTATTCATAGTCACAAACATAGAGGATGAAGAAATATTAACGATTGTAATATAGTCTACTACTTCATCTAGCTTCATCTCATTAACAGTTGAAAGACCAGCCATTGCAGCGTCAATTACCCCTTTACTTAACGATTCATATATATCAGTAACAGACATTGAGACAGGAATAGCACCAAGTTCTTCTAGAACTTTATTCATCATTAGGGAAGGAGATCGTACCTTTAGTCCCTTTAAATCCTCTAAACTCTTAATTTCTTTATTACTTAAAAGCTGATTTAGTTCCCCTGTAAAGAACCAAAGTGGAACTGTTTCGCCATGTTCTTCTTGTAAATCCGGAAATTCATCATAAAGTTGCTGTAAAATTTGAGAACCTTCTTCAGAAGAGCTAAAAACAAAAGGTAAATCACTTACTGAAGTTAATGGAAATTTACCAGCTGTATAACCATGCACTCCTAATGCAATATCCGCTGTACCACTAGAAGCAATACTATACTGTTCATCCGCATTCCCTAGCTGACCCGTTGTATAAATTTCTAAATTGACTCTTCCATCCGACTCATCCGCCAATCTTTGACGCATAGGCTCTAAAACCTGCGTATGAATTACATTGGACGAAGGCCAGAAATGAGAAAGCATAATGTTATAATCCCCTCCATCCTCCATGGCACTTGTCATTGTACATGCACTCAAAACACATAATAGGCATACAATCAATAAACGCTTAAAATACCGTACCACTTGCATCACCCTCTCTTAGATAGCGCTTACATTTAAGGGAAATAAAATCAAAAATAATCTCCCTTTTTTATCGCATTTACACTTTAGAAATAGAAGATTATCATTAGTAAATAAGTTGATGTTTTAAAGTTTCCAAAAAGTTAACTTTACAATTCTCAGTTTTCTTTAAATCCATCAGAATTTTAAAAGCTAGTCCCAATAAAGTAAGACCAGCTTTTAAAATTAAAATAATTATTTGGGATTGTGATGCATTCAAAATTTTTCAGGTTAACCTTACTTAAGAATTCAAGCTTACTACCACTTTTTGCTCTTGTTTAATCGGATTAGTTAAAACCCCTAGTTTTGTAACCTCTACTTCGACGATGTCCCCATCTTTCATAAAGACTTGAGGATTTCTTTTATTCCCTACTCCACCAGGTGTACCCGTTACAATAACGTCCCCAGGTTTTAAAGTAGTGAATTGTGATACATATTGAATAAGTTCTGGGATAGAGAACAATAAGTAATTTGTATCTGATTTTTGCATTACTTCTCCATTAAGACGAGTCTCAATATTCAATACTTCACCATCTTCAATTTCTCCACGTGTCACTAGATAAGGACCGAACGCACCTGTTCCTGAAAAATTCTTTCCTGGCCCCCATTGAGATGTGTGCACTTGGAAGTCACGAACTGTTCCATCATTGTAGCAAGCATATCCAGCGATATATTCATAAGCCTCTTCTACAGAAATGCGACGACCTTCTTTAGCAATAACAATCGCAATTTCCCCTTCATAATCTAGGCGTGATGATTCCAATGGAACAAGCATAGAATCACCATGTGCGATTTGTGACTCTGCAACTCGGAAGAAAATAGTAGGATGTTCTGTTCTGTCACGTTTTACTTCTAAACGATGAGCATCGTAGTTAACACCTGCACAAAAGATTTTCTCTGGATTCGTAATTACAGGCAATAATTGAACATCATCAAACCGGTGATCTACTTGAACTGATAGTGATTCAACTTCTTCTAGACTTCCTTTAGTAATAAAGTCCTTTAAATCTGTATAAGGTAGATGTTTAGATAAATCAATGACTCCCTGTTCAGTCACTACACCATAACTTTGTTTTCCCTTTACCTTAAAGCTAATTAATTTCATAAATAATCCCCCTTATTTTCTACTATTAAATAACTGGTTCACTTTCTAATTTTTGTAACACGATATCAGTAATATTAGTTTCAAATGCTTCATACCAAGCACAGTTATGATCCCAAACCCTTGGACGCAAAGGTAATGTCTCATGCCAAGGACGTGGGTCAAAGTAGTTCAATTCAGGAATGAACTGGTCCATATCTGTATAAAGCTCAATCACATTTTTCTCAGGATCTTGGTGATACGAAGCTAAATTATGACCAGCTGTATGGCGGAATGGCCCCCATTTAATAGGTGTCCCATGGCTTGCTAGATGATCCGAACTTAGCACATGATGGCTTGCATCTTTTAATTCAAATGCGATGTGGTGCAACATTTTATGTCCAAACGTTGAGATGTTCAGCACGTGATGATCAGAGTTGCACGTTAAGAAAGTAGCACGTGTTCCAATCTTATCTGTGTAGTGGAAGTTCAAAACATTCATGTAGAAATCAATAGACTTTTGAGCATTTAAAGAACCCAGTGCAATATGACCGATTTTAAACGGATTGATAGCGTTCTTTTTGTAACCTACTGCTGTGTGTTCGACCTCTTGGAACAAATGTAATTTATACCCATCTGGATCAACAAGCTCTAAAAGCTTAGCTACACCAGGACGGATATCTGTTTTGATTTCAGAGTTAATATCGAATTCCCTCTTCAAGTATTTTTGAACGTTTTCCAAGGAATCCTTTTGTTCAATTTGGTAACCCACAATATGGAGAGCGCTTTCATCACTGTTTTTTAAAGCGATATTATGATGCTCTAAGCCACTGCTGAAGTACTTCTCATCTTTCGTACTGTCTTTCGTTAACGAGAATCCAACAACATTTTCATAGTAGTTAGCCATTGAACCTAAATCATTACAATTAAATTCTGCATAACTCAATTTGATTGTGCTAATCATACAGATACCCCCTCTTGAATTATTTAATTATCATAATTTAATAATACAAAAAAATACAGAATAAAACAATTATTTTTTTGAATTTATTTAATTTTTAAAAAAAGATGATTTTCCCACTTAAATTCATTATAAAACCAATGAATTCTCAAATTCCCCTTATGAATATTTCCGATTCAACTCAAAACAATATTTATAATTTTATCATAATATGAAAATCGCTCTTTTTAATTAAACTCATCATTAATGACACCTACAGGTGATTTTATCTGGGTTTGGGATACCAGGTAACAAGGAAATGTCTGAAAAAAACAAAAATCAACTTTTTGCATGTTGATTCCTTTTGGTTCTCCAGTTCCTTTTTTCAATAGGCTGTATTCGCATACTTTGTTGCTATTTACCAGGTAAAGCAGTGTGGTTGATTTCCCCTCCAGATGCTCGCTTACCGCGGGGCGGGCGGTGAGCCTCCTCGGCGTAAACGCCTGTGGGGTCTCACCTGTCCCGCTGCTCCCGCAGGAGTCTCGCACTTCCGCTCCAATCAACCTTAAATTGTTTAGTTTTTAAAAACAACAATCTTTACGAAAAAGCCTTTCAATATATGACTTTAAATTTTCACATTTTTTGCCTAATTGTTTATTTAAATCAATTCCAAAGCTTACTGCTTTTTCCTAACGAAAAGTTGCAAGTTTCATATTAGAAGTCTCCAATCTTTAATGATAATTCGTTTTCAGTTTTTCAAGTTGATACACAGGCAAGTTGGCTAAAGTGATTTTTGAGGTTGCACTTTGAAATAAAGGGTGCGATCTCCCGCTTGCAAAGGTGATATTCAACTTCTCCTCAGTTCGTTCCTCATGAATGTTTAACATTTGATCATTATAAAATTGACTTAGACTTTGCATAATTGTTTTACCTACAAATATGGTCGGGTCCGAGTTTCTGATTTGATAATCAAGTTCAACAATTTTAGATCCAAGAATATACACTCCACCTGTATTTCCGCTATGATACCTGAATTGTTCAATTCCTTTAGATACCGATAAGCAGTGGGTATGGAGACTCCTAAATGTTCTGCTATGGATTCAGCGTCCATATTGGATTCCCCTCTAAAAAAACAATTACATTCCGGAAGGAAACATTTAAAAACTTCTAAATACAAACGCTTCATATTCTATCAATGGCCATTCTATATGAAGAAGGATGAAAAGACATTATTATTTCATTTTCTCAAATTAGCTAATATCGTACTTTGATAATATTTTATATTTTATATAGTATTGGTAGTTATATATTAAAGTATTATCTTATATTGATAATATTTTAATTGACATTTATGTAAATCAGGTAGGATAATATTAGCAACTAGTCATTCTGATTTTTCAAAAATTTTATTTATTTTAGAAACTTCGAACGTGATTAAATGGAAAGTGTCGCGATAAACCAAAGAAGGCAAACTCTTTCAATTGTACTTTTAAGGAGGGATTAAGTTAATGATTAAAATGAAAGCGCATTCTAAAACAAAAATTGGTCGAAAGGCATGGTTGACTATTGCTTTTTTATTTACTGTTTCCATTATTAACGTGGCTGATAAGGCAATTATCGGTCTCGCCTCTGTCCCCATTATGAAGGAATTAGATTTATCCCCATCACAATGGGGAATAGTCGGAAGTTCTTTCTTCTGGTTGTTTTCAATATCAGCCTTACTTATTGGAGCATTATCCGACAAAGTGGGGACGAAACGAGTGATTACATCTATTACAACCGTATGGTCAATCGTTCAATTCGCTACGATATTTTCCATGAATTTACCTTATCTGGTCTTGACCCGTATTATTTTAGGTGCTGGAGAGGGACCAACATATGCTCTTTCGATGGCTATGGCTGCGAAATCTGTTCCTAGAGAAAAAGTGGGGCTAACTCTTACAATAGTTTCCATTGGCAATACAGTAGGTGCTGCCATTGCGGCTCCTGTTTTAATC
Organism: Peribacillus sp. Aquil_B1; assembly: GCF_022603275.1. Lineage (NCBI taxonomy): Bacteria > Bacillati > Bacillota > Bacilli > Caryophanales > Bacillaceae > Peribacillus > Peribacillus sp. Aquil_B1. The sequence continues at coordinate 2,587,171 of NZ_JAKXEE010000001.1, forward strand.
TTTTTTATTTTTAATTATGGTTGGCGTTCAGGATTCATCTTTCTAGGCATAGTTGGATCGATTTGGACGATTCTCTGGATACTGATTGTTAAACAACCAGAGGTAGAACAAAAGCAAACGAGTAAAGTGAAAAATAAAAACTCCAATTGGTCAGAAGTTCTACCCAAGTTATTTTCTTGTAATTTCATTTTCATTTCTTTGTGTGCCTTTGCTTCATACTGGTTCTTTTCCATTGAATTAGCTTGGTTTCCCAACTATTTTGAAGAGGCTAGAGGAATAAACGGTACCATGTTACAATTAGCGATCATGATTCCTTGGATTATTACCACTTTGTCGCAATTTACTTTTTCAACCATTTCAGATTGGCTTTATGCCAAGACGCAGGATATCGTTCGTTCACGGGTGTTTATTGTAGGACCTTTGATTCTTGCGGCGGCGGTTTTTTATTTTTTAGCAACCACAGTTAAGTCCAATACGTTGGCAGTCACATTTTTAACTTTAGGTGTGGCTTTGCGAAGCATTATTATGGTGCTTGGGCCTGCCATTTTAACAAGTATGTTCCCTAAACAACACTATGGAAAAGCTCAAGGAAGTTATACAGCCATCTACTATTTAGCTGGCATTATTGCCCCATATGTGACAGGGGTTATTATTCAAAATGCATCAACCACAATTGTGGGTTTCCATCAAGCGTTTAATCTGGGAGCTACTTTCCTTTTTGTAAGCGGTATCTTGTTCTGGATCTGGGTTCGTCCTCAGGATCAAAATAAGCCCAATGTTCATCTAACCGATAAGGAGGTTGTAAATAAATGATGAATCATTATGAAGATGTTATTATTTCGTGCGTAGTCCTACGGGTGCCATGCTTGTCAATTTGTTAGGTAAATGGTGATTCTTCTTAGACTATGGTCGTAAAATCTATTTAAAATGCCTCATCGTATTGAGACATTTTTTACTAATAGTAAGTTCATGGTAATCTTTGTATATGCAACTAATATGCAAATACACTTGGGGAAATTAATGAAGAAAACCGTTCAACGGATATTGTTATCACTCATAGTATCTTCAATGTTTTTATCAGCTTGCAAAACAGGACCAATAAAGAAAACACCCTGCAAAAAGTTAATAAGGTATAACAACAGAAAAAGAGATACAAGACAAGAAAGACTGAAAAAACAATAAGGTATTACATCGCTAATTTTCGATACTTTATTGCAAACTTCTATTATCTATTTAAGTTCAGCATACTCCTTAAGGATAGAGATTTATCGAATAATAGACTTACCTTTGTCGTGGCATTTCAAGCACTTCCAATTATTATTGTTTGTAATCAAAAAAGGCATGTTCCCTTCATGGGGAATCATGCCTTTTGTAAGGAAAATAGATGTTGAAGCTAGTAACTGCCCTTTTTCTTTTAACTAATTCTAACTTAAATTAAATGTTTGACTGTGTATAGTATACTTATTGATTTTTTCCATGCTTGCTTCATAGCCGATTCCTGGCAATTCCGGAACTTTGATTATTCCGTTTTCCACTGTAACTTCAGGGTCAATTATATCTTCTGCCCAGTAGAGGGAGGAAGCTGCGGTATCTCCCGGAAGAGTAAAGTTTGGCAGTGAAGTGATGGCAATATTATGCGCTCTTCCAATGCCTGATTCCAGCATACCCCCACACCATAGCGGAATTTCATTTTCAAGACATAAATCATGGATTTTCTTGGATTCAGTTAAACCTCCGACACGGCCAATCTTAATATTAATGATTTTACAGCTGCCTAATTTAATAGCCTTCCTTGCATCCTCTAAGGAGTGAATGCTTTCGTCCAGGCAAATAGGTGTTTTTAACCTTGACTGTAAATCTGCATGGTCAATGATATCGTTATAGGCAAGCGGCTGTTCAATCATCATTAATTTATAGTCATCCAAGGCGGATAGCCGGTCTATATCTTGTAAGGTATAAGCTGAATTTGCGTCTGCCATGAGCGGGATTTCAGGATATACTTTTCGGACCTTGTCTATTAATTCAACATCCCAGCCCGGTTTGATTTTTAGTTTAAAGCGTTTATAGCCTTCACCGAGACGAGCTTCAATCATATCCAGGGTCGAATCGATCGAGTCCTTTATTCCGATGCTTACCCCCACTTCAATTTCCTTTTTTGTTCCACCTAACACACTTGAGAGGGAAGCACCTTGCTTTTTCGCATACAGATCCCAAACAGCACCCTCTAAAGCTGCTTTTGCCATATAATTACCGCGTATATGGGAGAAATATTTTTCAGAGAGTTCATCCGGATGCTTGATTTCATTTTTAAGGATAATTGGAATTAGATAATCCTCAAGTATATGCCAGTTTGATTTTAAGGTCTCTTCATTATACAGAGGATCCAGCATCGCAACAGATTCAGCCCAACCGGAAATGCCATCATCGCTTTTTGCTTCTACAAGGATGAAATCCCTATTGTATTCCGTCCCAAAGCTAGTTGTAAAAGGTTCAAGCAAGTCTAGTTTAAGATGCCTTAGAATAACTTGTTTAATTTTCACTTGGAAATTCTCCTTTTGTGTTAAAACTGCTAAAAGACACAGTCTTACCAATTTTTTATTAAATAGGCTGACAGCAGCCTGAAGTTACGTTATTAAAATCAACCTGCTTATTTCCTTGTCAGCACATAAAACTGAACGGGAATTTCCGTCATGGAATTCTTTATAAAATCTGTTACCTCCCATCCTTGCTGAAATAAATCGGTAAATGTGTCCCTGGTTTTCATCCGCCATTCAGTGGCTGCTTGACTATTTGTGACCCTTATTGTCCTGAAGTCCTTTGGAATGGCCACAAAAGCTGTATCACATTTTTGTTCTGGCAGCGGAAGAGTGAAAGATGGAACAGGCAATCCCTTTTCAATGGTCTCCCATTGAATAAGTGAGTTTTCTATCGCAAAGTCAAGCGGAATTCCCCGTCCACTAGAATCCGTTGTCCCCTTTTTACCAATATGCCATTCAACAAGAAAGCGGTCAGATGGAATTCCGCTGTTTAAAAGATCTTCCATTTCACCATAGCAGTTTGCGATATATGTGGAACAAACCCCACCAAGCTTCGCTATATTCAAATATCCATTGATACTTTCCAAAGGATCGTAAGTCCAGGTAATAAGGGAATAGCCAAGCTTTAGCGCTTCCTCACGTTGTGCTAACTTTAACTTCTCCCCTATACCTTTGTTGCGAAATCGCTCATCTATGCCTAGTATATGTGAACAAAGATACGCTGTTTGCCCATTGAATCCCGGAAAGCTGTACTGAAATCCAATCAGCTTATCCTCAAAATAAGCTCCTAGAACCAGACCACCGTTTTTCACGGCTGTTAAAGTTTGGTGTGTGGGGATTGAGTCTGTTTCTCCCCAAATGCTGGACTCTAGCTTTCTTACTTCCTCTAGCTCTTCAATTCGATGAAGAGAATGAATTGCAATTTCATTTGTATTCGCCATGATTAACCTCCTATGAAAAGCACAAGCGCCTTGATCGGCCCAACAACATAAAATGACAAGGAAGTCCACTGCTGACGGCTTCGTACAAGGCGCTGGAGCTCTATCATTTATGTTTACGAAATACTCTCTTATTTTCTAACGAAAGAAATTATTCCACTTTACTGAAATCAGCCTCTTGCAATGGAGTCATTTTTGTTTTCTTTACTAATTTATAACCTAGAAAAGCCAGTAAAAATAATGGGAGCCCGATATAAGAAATTAAAATTCCATACCAGTCAATCTCAGGACCGAAAAATGCAGAGTAATTTTGTCCCAGAATAGCCGTAACACATAAAAATGTCGCTAAGATCGGACCGAACGGATACCATTTTGATACATAAGGCAAATCTTTTAAATCCCTTCCTTGTGCTATATATGCCTTCCGGAATCGATAATGTGTAATCGAAATTCCTAGCCAGGATAAAAAGCCGGATAATCCTGCAGCATTCAATAACCAAGTATAAATTGTGCCTTCACCGAAAAGAGAGGTCAGGAAAGCTGCCATCCCAACGATTGTCGAAAAATATACAGCATTCACTGGAATGCCTCCTGAATTCACTTTTTTTAGGAACGAAGGGGCTTTTCCTTCTTTCGCCAGCACCCAAAGCACGCGAGAAGCTCCGTACATGGCGGAATTGCCTGCAGAAAGAACAGAAGTAAGAATGACCACATTCATAACGGATGCAGCGATGGCAAGCCCAGCGTTTTGAAAAACTAGCGTAAAGGGACTTACCGCAATATCTTCAATATCCGAGCTTAACAAACGCGGATCATTATAGCTTATTAAAAATCCAATCACGATTATTGCCAATACATAAAACAAGAGCAGTCTCCAGAAGATTTGCTTAACGGCCTTTGGTATATTTTTTCTCGGGTTTTCACTCTCACCGGCTGCAATTCCTACCAACTCGGTGCCTTGAAAGGCAAACCCGACCACCATAAAGACACTTATAATGGATAAAAAGCCTCCCTTAAACGGTGCCTCCCCTTTGGTGATATTTTCAAAACCTACGGCATCCCCTCCCATGATTCCTACAATCATTAATATCCCTACTGCTATAAAGATAATAATCGTCAAAACCTTTATTATGGCAAACCAGAATTCTGATTCTCCATATCCTTTTACCGATAAAATATTCAGGCCAAATATGAGTGCAAGAAATAATGCGCTCCAAATGATGCCCGGAACAGATGGCAGCCAATATTTCATGATAAGGGAGGAAGCTGCTAATTCCAACGCGACTACGATTGCATTGTTATACCAATAGTTCCAACCAATCGCAAATCCTAAAGCCGGATCGACAAACCTTGATGTATAGGTACTAAAAGAGCCTGTGATAGGAATAAGGGCAGCCATTTCGGCTAAGCTAGTCATCAGGAAGTAAACCATGATACCAGCAATGATATAGGCAGCTACAGCTCCTCCAGGACCCGCAGTATGTATAATGGAACCGCTTGCTAAAAATAGCCCTGTTCCAATGGTTCCGCCGATTGCGATCATGGAAAGATGCCTTGGTTTGAGTTTTCGCTCCAGTTGTTTTTCTTCAGCAGCTGTTTGTTCCCCGGTTTGTGATGTTTGTGCGGTATTTTCCATAAAACACCCCTTCATTAATTTTTTTAGTGAAAATTTTATTCTCCAGCCGTCATCATTACTGTGTTAATTAATATTTTCGTTCCATAAATAAGTGCTCTTACATTAAACATCATATCCGGATGGTGCAGACCAGGCGTTAGATCACAGCCTAACCCTATCATGGTTGCTGTTAATTCAGGGTTTTTAGCTGTATAAAAATGAAAATCCTCGCCGCCTTGAGAAACGCAGACCGGTACGACATTTTCCGCCCCAAGGATATCTTCTATTGCGGCCTCAGCCAGCTTTATCGCTTTTTCATGCAAGGTCGCCGCGGGGACATATTCTTCCGCAGACCAGGAGATGGATGTTTCAGTTTGTTCCATTGTCTGGTCAATAGCAACCTTCGTTAAGTGATTCAGTTGATTCATTACATCATTTGACTGCGCTCTGGCATCAATAGCAAAGACAGCTGTTTCCGGGATGACGTTTGATGCTTTGTTGTTTGTTTCAAATTGAGTCATTTTGATGGAATAAGGAGTTTCAGTCTCCAGATTGATCTGCTGTAATTTTTGGACAAGCAAAGCTGCTGCCTCGATTACATTTATTCCATCTTGCGGACGGGATGCATGGGCCTGAATGCCTTTGATTGTTCCCCTTATCGTTTCGGCAGAGCCATGGACAATGACGGGGGAAGCCTTCATATAAGGAACCTCCGTACTGGGTCTTACATGTATCCCGAATAAATATGTAACATTCTCCAACGCGCCATCATTGATCATTTGAAGAGCGCCTTCCCCTTTTTCTTCCGCAGGCTGAAATATAAATCGGAGAGTATGTTTAGGCCGGATTCCGCTGGAGGCAATGGCCAATGCTGTATATAAAACCATTATGCTATGTGCGTCGTGTCCACATGAATGATTGGCCTTTACAATTCCATCTACTTCCTGAACAAGCGCATCCATATCAGCCCTTAATGCCACAACCTTTTTTGAGATGCCTGGAATTTCGGCAATGATTCCATAATGGCCCTGAAATGTTTTTACGGTTATTCCCGCTTCCCTAAGACATTTTAAAATATAGCTAGACGTTCTTTCCTCCTGCCAGCTTGGCTCAGCCAAGGAATGCAGGTCATGATAGGACTTTAACAATAATCCTTGCTGCTGATCAATATATTGAATCGGGTTCATAATGATGCACCTCCCCTTTTACATGAATTTAAAGTCATTCATTAAACACTTCATAACTTGAATATAGCCCTTCTAATTTTTGCTGATGCGTATTTATCCGTTTTGCGTCTTTTTGATGTATGCCTGCAATAACCAAGTCCAATAAGCTAATGACGGAAGCAATTGAATTCGTTCCGGTTTCTGCGTTTTCTTCAGTTGTCAGTGCAATATCAGAGATGCGGCCAACAGGTGACAGGAGGCGGTCTGTAACTGAAAGTAAACAAACTCCTTGTTCTTTTGCACACTCCGCAACTTTTAATGTTTCATTCGCATATCTTGGAAGGGAAAAAACAACTATCACAGACTTGTTAGTGAGATTACAAAACTTTTCATAGAAGTCACCTGTTGGAGAACATAAACTTACATTTTCCCTTAATGAACTTAGCGTATAGGAAAACCAATAGGCAGCGGCATGGGAAATCCGGTGACCTACAATTAATATTTGGTCAGCCTGTATCAGGACATCGACCGCTTTCCATATATCCTGAACGTTCGTATGATCTAATAGATGTCTTAAAATATGAACTTCGTTTTCTATCACTTTGGTAAATGGATCTTGCTTGTCATCAATGCTAAGAATGGAATCACTATTGGATATATCCGTTTGATTTTGGTGCAGCAGCTGTTTTTGAATTCTGTCCTGCATTTTACTAAACCCTTCAAATCCTAATGAATAGGAAAACCGAATGACCGTCGTTTCACTGACCTCCGCTTCCCTACCAATTTGGAAAGCCGTTTTAAAGGCAGCTTGATCCAAATTTTCAATCAGGTAAGCGGCAACCTTTTTTTGACCTGTTGATAGATGGTCAAATCTTTCTTTCACTAATAATTTAAATGGAAGATGTTCCACACTATCACTCCTTTCTGGTGAATCAAATACTTCTTTTTAATAAAATGACGAAGGAAATACTTCTTTGTTTTATACACTATCACAATTTAATTAGAAAAAGAAGCAGATTTTTTGATTTTTTTGATAATTATAAACTTCAAATTTCAGCAGCAATTTGCCTTTCAGATATTAAGAATAAACATTTCAGTTGATTTCAGAAATCCGCTCCCTTTCCGCCGACTGTCTGCCGAGCCTCCTCGACGCAAGCGTCTGTGGGGTCTCGGCTAGACAGTTATTCAGCAGGAGTGCCGCAATTTTCTTCAATCTATTATTTATTACGGTAAAAAAACTTAAAGGATTATCTAGTTAAAAATAATTCGGGATGAGGTTAGCCTACTTTTCTTATTTAACTTTCCCGTTGAATTCTGAAATCCGCTCCCTTTCCGCCGACTGCCTGCCAAGCCTCCTAACGCAAGCGTCTGTGGGGTCTAGGCTAGCCAGTTTTTCGGCACAGTGTCGCAATTTTCTTCCATCCAATGAGGATTACATCTGAAAAACTTAAGGGATGAACTAGTCTAAAACTTAGTTCCGAATAGAGCAGCCTACAGTTTTTTCTTTTAAAACACAAAGTTGATTGGAACGAAAGGTGCGAGACTCCTGCGGGAAAAGCGTGGCATGGGAGACCCCGCAGGCGCGCCGAGGAGGCTCCCGCCCGCCCGCGGAAAGCGAGTGCCTGAAGTGGAAATCAACGTTCCCCTTTTATAAACCCACAAAAAAGGACTGTCGGCTAAAAAAATTATCTAGTTTGTAGACAAAAGGATTCTATCTAAATAAAACAAAGTTAATTGGAACGGAAGGTACGAGACTCCTGCGGGAAAAGCGTGGCATGGGAGACCCCGCAGGCGCGCCGAGGAAGCTCCCGCCCGCCCGCGGAAAGCGAGTGCCTGGAGTGGAAATCAACGTTCCCCTTTTATAAACCCACAAAAAAGGACTGTCGGCTAAAAAAATTATCTAGTTTGTAGACAAAAGGATTCTATCTAAATAAAACAAAGTTAATTGGAACGGAAGGTACGAGACTCCTGCGGGAAAAGCGTGGCATGGGAGACCCCGCAGGCGCGCCGAGGAAGCTCCCGCCCGCCCGCGGAAAGCGAGTGCCTGGAGTGGAAATCAAATCCACCACCAAATTACATTCTTGGTTCGGATCTCTAATTACTTTATTTGTAAATCAATAACTTCATTGACACCAAGATATATGTTAGAATATTCTGTAGTTTCAACTTATTCAAGGAGGTAATTTTATGGGGGAACCATCTAAAGGAAACGAGCTTTTACAAGTTATAACAGAGGGAAAACAGCCTCCGAATTGTGATTTAACGTTACAGATTGAAGCAAACTTTGCCCAAGATGGAATTGCGAGAGGTGTATGGAAAGTAGATGAAAAGTTTATTAACGGAATTGGTGTAGCAATGGGTGGATTTGTTACTTCTGCAGCAGATATTATGATGGCTTATGCGATTTCATCTAAATTAAGCATCGGACAATCCTTCGCATCGATTGATTTACATACTACCTTTCATCGACCAGTAAGATTAGGAGACGTACAGGTTGAAGCAAAAGTAGACCGAATTGGAAAAAAAACAGCTTATGTACTGGCAGATTTATTTCAAAATAATAAAAAAGTGGCAAGTGTTGTGTCATCAGTTATGGTCCTTTAAACGGATAAAAAAGCATGTTGCACAAAAAAATCTTTTCGTAACATGCTTCTTTCAATTAAATAATTCGGTAAATCAAGAACGGCTCACAAGATTTACCGCTTCGCCTAATCACTTCATTGTGAGCTCCATTATATATTTACTTGAAGATATCCCCCACATCAAACCAACCATCGCAGCACATGGCTTTTGAGATCCATGGTGAACAGACCGTAATCAATGACGACCATTTCGTCATTCTCGTTATATCCGACATTATCCAAGCGTAAATCTATTGGGATGATCCCGTACTTCAGGAGTTTTAATTCCAACTTGATCAGTTTCGTATATTCCTTGATTGTAAACGGCACTTTCGTATCCACCTTCTTCATGATAATCCAGCCCGTACCATGCTCCTTAACCGGACAAATATACTTTTTGACTTTCTCATTACAGTTATCATATATATAAGCTTCATTTTCATTGCTTAGTAACCCTACTTCTGACAAAGCAATTTTTAAAATATAGCCATTATTTAAATCATAGACGATCCGGTTAAGACCATGCCCGATCATTTTATACTTGAACTTTAGCGTTTTTCTGGCGGTAGATACTATTTGTCCAGCGGTTATATAAAATTGGAATATCCCTATTTGAGATATCCAGGACTCAATGGCTTTTATCTCTTGCATGGACAGAATTGTACTTTCATTCGGCTGATGTTTCCTTTCCTTCCCATTGTTAATTGGCCACATTCCCTAAACGTCTCCTTTTTTAAAATATTTGTTAATAGAGAGATTGGGTTCCATTGAGCTGTAACAATAAAAATACTTAGAAGATACGATAATAAGTAAAAGATTGTGTTTTGGCTGTATACATGGAATTCATTTTCTGAAAACAATCCACAAATACACATTTCCCATCCAAAAAACGCCAAGTATCTCACCAGTTTCAAACGAATCTCTCTTCTTAACAAGATATGATATTTATGAAAAATGGCTTGTACAATTACTGAGAAATTGACATACAACTGGAATGCCCTGGTATCCCAATGTGTCAAACTCAGTAAAGTCAGTTTTCCTTTAATAAAAGATATGAAAAAGACAGATGACAAATAGTTTGCCATCTGTCCAGCTATACTTTTACTTCGACTTGTATTAATAATAAAGTACTTTTAACGTTCAACTAGAAAAATCCTTAACTATCCTCTCTATAAAGAAACTTCAATCCTAAAGCTATGAGTTTCACACTTGATTATGTATAGCTTATAAAAACGGCATTTCTGAATCACATGCAATAGTTAATCACGCTTATTCAAAAACTCTTCTAATTCTTCAGAAGTTGGATAAGAAGACTGTGTTCCTCGTTTAGTGACACTTAATGCGGCATATGCTGTAGCCATTTTTATCGCATGAAGTACATCGCCATTTTTCACAAGGAAATGTGCAAAGCAACCTATAAAAGCATCCCCAGCGCCAGTAGTATCATTCGCAATTACTTTATGTGACTCGACAGTTTGAGTTTCTTCCTTTGTTACCCACATGACGCCTCGGCTTCCCATTGTCACAATGACATTTTTTACACCTTTTTTAATTAACTCGTATGCCGCTTGTCTAATTTGGGAATTAGAGGAAACAGGCATTCCTGTTAAAATTTCCAGTTCGCTCTCATTCGGAATAAAAAAGTCACTTTTGCACACATAATCAAAATCAAGTTCTTTTGATGCAGGTGCCGGATTCAAAATGACTGGAATGCCCTGCTCATAACCAAATTCGATTGCACGGTAAACGGTTGGAAGCGGAATTTCCAGCTGAAGGACAATTAAAGAGGATGTCTTAAGTTTATCAGTTGCTCGCTCCACGTCTGCCGGCATCAGGTGTTGGTTTGCTCCCTTAATAATCAGGATGCGATTTGTTGATTCTTGATCCACAAAAATTGGTGCAACACCGCTTGATGTTCCGCTGACTTTATTGGTAAACTCAGTATCGATTCCGTGGCTTTCGAGGTTTTGAATGGTGTTATCTGCAAAGAGATCATCGCCAACCTTTGTTACCAACATAACCTTTGAGCCCATTTTGGCAGCTGCCACTGCCTGATTTGCTCCTTTCCCCCCGCATCCAATCTTAAAATCCTGCGCCTCAAGTGTTTCTCCCTCTTTCGGCATTTTATCAATGTATGAAATCAAATCAACCATATTCGATCCAATTACTGCTATATCCATTTCTTTTTCCCCCTTATTTCTTCCCGGTTATAATCGTGAAAGACCTCTCTTCCCCTGCTTCGAGCGTAATCAATGTTCCAGCTTTTTCTGCAGCATTAAAACCTTCTGGACGACATGTTGCAGGCAGCACGAATGATGCAACATGCTGATTTGCATTATGCAATAACCATCTTGTAGCATAATTCAATTCCGCTGTTGAAAAACTTGTAAAGAAAGTAACTCCATCTGGAGAAGCCATTTCAAACTCAACATCTTCTTGGTATAGATTCAGCTCATCCGCAAAAAAAACGATTTCTGGATCATACATTTCCGGTTTATTTAATACTGCGAGCGATTCTTCGCCATTTAGCAGCTTCTTATTATAAACCAGCCATTTTTCTGTCGGCTTCACATGACCTGGAATCGATCCTCTAAGCTTGAAAACACCGTCTGGAATGTTCTGCTTCATTACGGCATTTTCTAAATATGCATAGTTAGTGTGGAACATATACTGAAGTGGCATTTCTGCACCTGATAAATTTTTCACATTCATGCTCATTTTAATAAAACCTTTTTCTTTGAACATTTCAACGCTCGGAGTGGCAAGATAATGGTGCCCAAACCCTTTGACGTACTCTGTCTGGCCAATTATTTTTATACCAATATCCGTTATTTCAAGCCAAGCCCTATCCATTTCGGCACATGGCATTTCTCCATGCATTTCATGGTCATCATCCGATCCCGGACAGCCATTGCTGATTAATCCTGAATGAAAGGCAAAACATCCATATGTATCTACGATTCTCTCAACCTTTTTAGGCTGAGAGAACATACTCTTCATTTTAAGATCTACACCGTCAAATTCCAAATCCCAAATCATCTGACCCATATATGGGAGGACAACCATTCTTCCTCTTGAATTTGTTAGCTCAATCGCTTCAATACCTGATGGATAGCGGAATAAGTTTACACTGAGTTCATTGTTGGTAAAAAAAACGGTTTTGTTTTCCTTGAAAAAGTCCCGTTGCAGTTCAATTGTACCCATCATACTTACCATCCCTTTCCTATTATATCCAAAGAGGACAGCAAAGTTTATAACTGTCCTGGTCAGATGACAATTTTTAAATCAGACTGATTCCACAGGTTTTTCTGAAGGCTGGACCGATGCATTTTGCTTTTTCATTTCACCGAAGAAATAGCAGCCGACGTAGATAAAGCATGCCATCGATACAAGAAAGGCCAATTGCATGGAACCGAAGTAATCAGATACAAACCCTTGTACTGCCGGGATGACCGCTCCGCCTACAATAGCCATGACGAGGATTGCTCCTGCCGTTTCTGTATATTTCTTATCTTTTATGACTTCAAGTGTTTCAGCATAAATCGTTGCCCAGCATGGTCCAAACAGCATGCTGACAGCAACTGCAGCGTACACAGCTGTTATGTTCGGAACAAACACCACATAAGCAAGAAGGGCTGAACCGATGATGGAGTAGCAAATCAATACCTTAGATGGAGAGAATCGGGTCATCAAGAAATTGGCTATGAACTTCCCTACAAAGAAGGCACTAAAACTATAAACCATAAAGGTTGAAGCTGTACGCTCGTTGATGTCAGGATTTAAATCGAGCGCAAGCCTAATAGTAAATGACCAAACCGTCACCTGCATACCAACGTATAGAAATTGTGCAGCAATTCCTTTTCGGAATCGTTTGTTTCCACCTAAGTATTTCAGAGTTTCAATGATTCCAGGTGTTTTCTCTGTAACTTTGCCGCTTTTCACTTCCGGCTTACAGGACGGGAACTTAGTGAAAATAAACAGTATAAGTACACCGATAAGGACAAAAATCATATATCTGTAAGGTTCTAGGGTATTTTCAAGCATTTCCAATCCAAAAGCCTGTGCCTCCGCCGGAGACATAGTCGCCAATTGCGCCTCAAGACTTGCTCCTTTTTGGAAAACAAGGTATTTCCCAAGTAAAATTCCTGAAATCGCACCAATTGGATAAAATGTTTGGCTGATATTCAATCGAAGAATCGCAAATTTGCGCGGACCAATCATGGAACTATATGTATTTGCAGCTGTCTCAAGAAAACCTAAGCCAATCGCGATGGAAAAGATTGCAAATAAAAACATTGTATAGGTAGCCATATGCGAAGCCGGGTAAAACAATGAGCATCCTACAATATAGAAAAGCAAGCCAGTAATTATGGCAAACTTATAATTAGTTTTCTTGATTACCATAGAAGCAGGTATAGCTATCAGAAAATATCCTCCATAAAATGCACTCTGCACTAAAGCACTCGCAAAATCAGTTAACTCAAATACATGTTTGAACTGTGCAATCAAAATATCGTTCAAACTGGCAGCCACTGCCCATAAAGGGAAAAGCAAAGACAACAGGATAAACTGAAAAAAAGGTGTACGATTCAAATAACCATCAGGCAGCTGAATTATGTTTTGTTTTTTCATTATCTAACATCCCCTTGTGTCCATAATTTTTAAAAGCGCTTATACGATTCTTAATCAGTATCAGTATCCATCCATTACTGCTTCACCTTTCATAATCCTCACACCCGAGCTTGCACCTACACGGGTAGCACCAGCCTCAGCCATCGACTTCAAATCTTTTAAATCACGAATTCCTCCGGATGCCTTTACGCCAGCCTTCCCCTTAACAATCTTATGCATTAATGCAACATCCTCAACCGTTGCTCCCCCTGTTGAGAATCCAGTGGACGTTTTTACGAAATCGGCACCTGCACGAAGTGAAATTTCGCAAGCAAGAACCTTCTCTTCCTCAGTAAGCAACGATGTTTCGATGATCACTTTGACAAGTGCCTTTGTTTTAACAGCATCTATAACAGCACGAATGTCAGCTTCAACCTCCTCATATTCGCCTGATTTCAGTAAACCAATCGCTAAGACCATATCCACTTCTTCGGCGCCATTTTGAATCGCATTCTCTGCTTCAATAGCTTTCACTGCAGCCGTTGAGGCTCCTAGTGGAAAACCGATGACTGTACAAACCTTCACATCGCTTCTTTTAAGTTTCTCTGCTGCCGTTTTCACCCAGACTGGGTTTACGCAAACAGAAGCAAAACCATATTCTTTAGCTTCTTCACAAAGAGTCACTATCTGTTCTTTTGTTGCCTCTGCCTTTAACAAGGTATGGTCAATCATTTTTGCAGTAATCATTTTAATCTCTCCCTTTCTCTAGTTAGAATAAAACGCTTTCAATATATAAAAAGGTAGCGGGCGACCAGATGAATCGAATTCCTAGTGCCCTTTTCATATAATCAGAATGTATGATGCACCAACCGGCAAGACTCCCGGATTTTAAGCTCCGGAGACAATAGATACTCCCGCTTCGGAAGCTCCCCTTTGAAACAAATCCGCTCATGCAGAAGCATAAAGGCAATCTCCCCTATAGCATTCATTGGCCTTGCAACTACACTAAGCTTCGGGCTCAAAAATGTCGCTATATCCACATCATCAAAACCTATAAATGACACCTCGCTGCCAAGCTTCCAATTTAGATCGGCCAGCGCTTTCATACAGCCGATAGTCATCATGTTGTTGGAAGAAAAAATAGCAGTTGGCCTATCATCAAGATCAAAAAGCTTTTCAGTACACGTATAGCCGCTTTGCTCTCCAAAATCTCCTTGAATGATATATTGTTCATCTAATTCAATGTTGTAGTCATCCAGGGCATTTTTATAACCCCAGAACCGTTCTAGACCAGGGGTCGTGTTTTGTGGCCCGCATATAATTGCTATCTTTCCATGCCCCTGAAGAATCAATTGCTGGACAGCCTGATAGGCCCCCTTCTTGTTATCAACAAGAACAGTATCCACTTCAAATTTTTTGATGCTTCGATCAACTGCTACTACAGGAATTTCCTGTTCTTCAAGCAGTTTTAGGTGTTCACCATCTTCATTGGCCGTAGTGATAATCACACCATCCACACCTCGCTCGATAAAATTCCTCACAATCTCTTCTTCGATTTTTGGTGATTCATTCGTACTGCTTAAAATAGTAAAATATTCTTTTTCACGAGCTTTTTGTTCAATCCCTGCCATAACAAGCGGAAAGAACGGGTTCATGATATCAGGTACAATGACCCCGATTGTATTTGTTTCTTTTCGCTTCATGGTCCTTGCGGCGGCACTGCGAATATAGCCCAGTTCCTCAATGGCCTTTAGAATCCGCTCTTCCGTTACTTTGCGAACGCCACCTTGGTTATTAATGACCCGGGATACAGTTGCAATAGAAACGTTTGCAAGGTTTGCAACATCCTGAATATTTGGCTTTGACTCCATCTTTTAACACCTCAAAATGTAAACGTTTAGATTTTTTAGAATAAGTGTGTATAAAACAAGTAAAAATCATTAAAATAATTAAATTAAAAATGTAAACGTTTAGATTATTCTTGAAATTAGATTAACAGGTTGTTTATGTAATAGCAAGCAATTTTGTATGCGGTTACATGGATTTTTCGTACCGAGTCACTTGAGATGATTTACATTCCAGTCTTTTTTCACCTTTTCTGGTTACTTCCTTTTTTTTCGCTTAGTCCTTTTTTTCGCTTAGTCCTTTAACTCGTTCTTTTAATTTTAGGCTCTTTTCGTAAAGATGGTTGTTTTTAAAACGAAACTATATAAGGTTGATTGGAGCGGAAGTACGAGACTCCTGCGGGAGCAGCGGGACAGGTGAGACATCACAGGCGTTTACGCCGAGGAGGCTCACCGCCCGCCCCGCGGAAGCATCTGGAGGGGAAATCAACCACACCGCACTACTTGGCAAATAGCAACAAAGATGCGAAAACAGCCTAATTTTAGGATAAGGTAATGCATATGTTTTCAGGCACTCTTCTTCCCTTCTTTTGCAAAAAAAATGGTATATTATTCTTTGACATCAATGGTTTAAGACAAGGAGTGATGAAGAATTCGTAAACGTTGGATCATTTCAGCAATGGTTGGATTATTGCTTATTTATTTAAGTCTAATTGCCTTCAATTATTTCAAGAGCGATAAAACCGAAAAAGGGAAAAATGCGGAAACCAAGGAATCCAAAATTCCTGAGGTGGAGGACTATGGCGGGATCCATCTTAAAAAAGTCGGCGATAAGGTTCGCCAAAAAAATTGGGGAACATTCATATTACTAGAAACGAAGTCTATTAATGAGTCATTTGAATTGGCACCCATGGTCATCACAGTCAAGGATATCCGCAGGATTCAATTATCATCACTCACAGATGAAGCAAGGGAGGAGCTCAAGTCCTATACGGGATTGAGTTTTGAAGAGGCCTATTCGATATATTATAAAGAGAATTTATCCATGGAGGAAATCGATCAACAGGCGGCGTTGTCTAAAACGGATATCGATGAAGAGGTTTCTTATCTAGAGATTACTTATTCTGTCGAAAATAAGGATTCGAAGGAACTTCAGTTCTTCAGCATGGAAAATGTTACTTTCAATAATGATCTTACATATGATGTGCCTTCTAAAAATTTCATCCATTCCGGGGATACTTTTATAGGGACAAAAAAAGTAAGTCGATCAGATTACCAACCAGGAGAATTGAGAAAAGGCACAATTGGTTTATTGGTTGATCCCGAGGCAAACATTGATCGGCTCGATTCCTTTTCATTCACTACCGATGATATTGCGGATGGTGAGTCTCATGAATTATTAGTGGATGGGACTTCATTTGAAATTCCCCTAAAAGGAAAGTAGTTTAATAGTCTATAAACCCTAAATAAGGGGAACCTCGAAAAAGGTTTCACTTATTTAAGGTTTCATCAGAGCTCCCATATTATTACTGATATGCTTATCTCTCCCCTGCAGTAGGGCTCTGCGATGCTTCCTCCATTAATATTCTGCGCAATATTTTCCCGACAGCTGATTTTGGCAGTTGCTCCCTGAACTCAAAACTTCGCGGCACTTTATATCTGGCCAATCGTTGCATGCAAAACTCCCTGATTTCCTGCTCCGTGACTGCCTTTCCTCTCTTTAAGACTATAACCGCTTTTATCGTTTCACCTCGGTAAGAATCCGGTACCCCATATACACAAGTCTCTTTTACGGCTGGATGCTGATAAATAATATCCTCGACTTCAATTGGATAAACATTATATCCGCTTGCAATGATCATATCTTTCTTCCTGCCTACGATATAAAAATATCCGTCTTCATCCATCGTCGCGATATCCCCAGTGTAAAGCCATCCATCCCGCAAAGCAGTTGCCGTTTCCTCTGAATTCTTCCAATATCCCTTCATTACTTGGGGACCTTTAATGATCAGTTCGCCTCTATCACCTGCTGGCAATTCATCAATACCTGTTTTCAGGTCGACGATTTTAGCGTCGGTATTTGGATATGGGATTCCGATACTTCCTGGTTTTTTCTGTCCTATGACTGGATTGCGGTGGGTAGTGGGTGAAGTTTCAGACATTCCAAATCCTTCAAATATTGTAACCCGTAATTTTTTTTCGAACTGTTGAATGATTTCTATCGGGAGCGGGGCAGAGCCACAGCTGCAGTACTTTAAGCAGCTTAAATCGTCCGCCGTTAAATCCGGATGATTCAGTAAAGCAATATACATGGTCGGGACACCAGGAAAAATGGTTGGCCGATGTGTTCGAATCAAATCTACCACTTTATTTATTTCAAATTTCTCTAATGTGATAAAAGTCGATCCGGCATATATGGCACTATTCAATCGTCCATTACCAAACACATGGAATAATGGGGTCAAGCCAAGCATCCGTTCCCCAGGCCTTTGGAGTTGAAGCGCATTTGCCGTGAAGGCAAAGTCTTGAAATACATTCGAGATCAAATTAAAATGCGTGAGCATGACCCCTTTTGATTTCCCTGTAGTCCCTCCTGTATATTGGAGTACAGCCACAGCTTCCTTGGGGTCGATAGCCAGGGCAGGAAGTTCCTTATCTTTCCTTGATAAACCCGTTCCAGTTTCCATTAATTGCTCGGCAGATATGAAGGTTAACTTATCAGAAAAACTTGATAGCACTAATTTTTCCCGCTGTTCCTCACGCCCAATGAACCAATTGGCTTCTGAATCCCGTAATATATAATCCAATTCACCCGACTGATACAGTGGGTTCACTTGAACGACCATACCTCCCAAACGATGAATGGCGTAATAGGCAATGATATATTCTAGACCATTTGGCAGCATGATTGCTATACGATCGTCTTTTTGAAATCCACGGTTGTCTAAATCCACAGCAAAACAATCTGAGGCATCCTTTAATTCCATAAATGTCATTTCCCGATCCCCATCTATTACGGCTTTGCAGGTTGGGTAAAGTTGGGCTGAACGTTCAAGGAGTCCATATAATGACAATGTAGGAATGTCAATTTCAGCAGGAGTTTCTTTCGGATAAAATCCATGCCAATTTCTAGTCAATTTTTTCACACCTCATTCTTTTCTAATAAAATGGAACATAGGCAAGCCAACTTTGGTCATCCTTTCCTCATTTATCACGAATGATTTTAAAAATCCCTGTGCCCTTTGCAATGATGTTGCCTTCAGCATCTTTTATTTCTCCTTCAGTAAAGGCAATTTTGTATCCTTTTTGAAGGACTTTTGCTTCCGCGAATAGTTCCCCGCTTGAAATGCTGGCTAAATAATGTACAGTCAAGCTTGTCGTCACGACTTTAGATTTGGTGACGGAACGAGTCACCATTCCTAGAATGGTATCCAGCATGGTGGCATGAATGCCCCCGTGCAGTGTTCCATTAACATTAAGTAAATGTTCTTCAATGTTTAGCTTTATTGTTACATTCCCTTCTTCAAACCGAATGATTTCAAACCCTATATGTGAAAAGAATGCACTACTTTCGAATTGATTCCGAATATCCTCCACTTCAACTGGCAACCTTTCTCCCCCCTCATTTATGCGCGATTCAACTTATATACGGAAAGGAGCAGAAACGTATAGGGTTTCCACTCCTTTATCGTTGGCCTATATCGTTTCAATCATGATAGCCATTCCCTGTCCGCCGCCAACACAAAGTGTAGCCACTCCGTATCTTTCTTTCCGGCGAATCAGTTCATATATTAGCGTTGTCACGATCCGGGCGCCCGTCGATCCGACTGGGTGTCCAAGTGCGATCGCTCCCCCATTTACATTCACTTTGTTTTCATCTAGCGATAAATCCCGGATTACTGCCAATGCCTGTGAAGCGAACGCTTCATTTAATTCGAAAAGCCCGATTTCCTCTACTTTTTTCCCAGTGCGCTCCATAAGTTTTCCGACGGCTGGTACTGGACCAATTCCCATCACTTCAGGGGAAACACCCGCGGTCGCCCAATCGACGATCTTTGCGATTGGTTTTATTTGTAACCGTTTCGCTTCACTCGCTTTCATCAATACCAATGCAGCCGCCCCGTCATTACGGCCACAAGCATTCCCTGCAGTGACGGTTCCGTTTTCCCTGAATGCCGGTTTTAAGCCTGAAAGTTTTTCCATTGTGGTTTCCGGACGCGGATATTCATCCGTTTCAATGGTAACCGTACTCTTCCTGTCAGAGACCTGAACAGGAACGATCTCAGCTTTGAACTTTCCTTCTTCTATCGCTTGCGCCGCTCTACGTTGACTTTCCACTGAAAAGGCGTCTTGTTCTTCCCTGGAAATGCTGTATCGTTGTGCGACATTTTCAGCGGTAATCCCCATCCCCAAACTTTTTCCGTAAATTTCTTGAGGCTGCTGCCCTGCTTCAGTATTAGAATCCACTAGCTTAGTCCTGTCACCCCCAAAACGGGCACTTCTTAAATAAAGCGGTGCACGGCTCATGCTTTCCGTACCGCCGGCAACGACAATATTTGCTTGACCTGAGCTTATCTGCTGTGCTGCTGAGGTGATGGCCTGCATTCCAGATGCACATAACCGGTTTACCGTAAAAGCCGGTGCAGAATCGGGAATCCCTGAGCGCAGAGCTGCCACTCTCGCGACATTCGAGGATTCGGTCGTTTGCCTAACCTCCCCGAAAATGACTTCATCGACTTGTTCTGCTGCAATATTCGCTCGCTTGATCGCTTCTTTGATGGCTATGCTCGCCAAATGACCGGAACTAATCTCTTTAAATGCTCCACCGTATCTTCCAATCGGTGTACGAACAGCACTAACGATTACGATATCTTCTCCCATTTTGTTTCTCCCCCTTGAAATTCCAGATTCATACCTGCCCAAATCAAACAGTAAGAAATTAACACTCTTCCAAGACATTCCTTGCTATGATTAAACGTTGGATTTCATTCGTTCCTTCATAGATCTTCGTTATCCGAGCATCCCGATAAAAACGTTCAACCGGATATTCAGCCATATATCCCATTCCGCCATGAATTTGAACCGCTTTATCCGCGACCCGATTAAAAACGTCTGAAGCGAACAGCTTTGCCATTGATGCTTCCTTGATCACTTTTTTTCCTTCATCAATCTTTTGTGCCGCCATCATCGTCAATGCTCTTGCGGCTTCCGTTTCAGTTGCCATATCAGCAAGCATCCATTGAATCGCTTGGTTGTCCGCAATTGGTTTGCCGAATTGAATGCGCTCTTTTGCATATTTTGCTGATAATTCAATCAATTTACCGCTTGATCCCACTGATCTTGCAGCTAAACCCACACGACCTTCACCTAAAATTTTTAGGGCAGAGATATATCCCATTCCGACTTCGCCGATAACATTTTCTTCAGGTATGATACAATCCTCGAAAATGACCTGTGAGGTATATGACCCCCTTAACCCCATTTTTTTGTCCTTTTTGCCGACAATTAAACCGGGAAAATCTCTTTCTACTAAAAAAGCTGTAATCCCGCCCTTTGCCCCTTTATCTTTATCCGTTAAAGCAAATACGGTATAAACATCAGCTATCGGTCCATTCGTGATGAAATGTTTCGTCCCATTCATCACCCAGTAATCACCCTTCTTTTCTGCACTTGTTGCTAAATTGGTTGCATCCGATCCCGCTCCTGGTTCAGATAAAGCAAAGGCGCCAATTTTCGTGCCTGCTGCCATTTCAGGCAAATATTTATTTTTCAAATGTTCGGATGCAAGCTTAACAAGACCTGTACTGCCAATCCCGGTGTGGGCGCTTATTAATGAAACAAATCCATTATGGGTCCTTCCTAACTGCTCTAATACGGTAGCCTTTCCAACAGCATTCAAGCCAATTCCACCGTATTGTTCGGGAATGCTTATTCCGAATAAGCCAAGGTCTTTAGCTTTTTCCACCAAATGCTCCGGGATGGCATCTTCTTCTTCAATTTGTATGGCGTACGGCTCGACTTCCCTTTCAACAAAATTACGGATCATTTCCTTCATTTGCTGCATTTCCTTGGTTAAAGTGATTGTCATGAGTTTATTCCTCCTTAGGTCTGTTCATGAGCAGCCATTTACAGGCTTCTTCATAGGGCATATAGGGCTGTTATCATTTAATCATGCAATGGAATTCATTGTATTCTGGTAAATTAGGGTCCTCACTCTTACAAAATCAGGCTTCACGTTCAATTATCGTAGCAATTCCCTGCCCGCCTCCAATGCAAGCCGTAATAAGAGCAAACCTTCCGGCAGAACGCTTCAATTCATAAACCGCTTTCGTAATGAGGATGGCACCCGTCGCACCTAGTGGGTGTCCATGGGCAATGGCTCCCCCGTTCACATTCACTCTGGCGGGATTCATATCAAGCTCCCGATTGCAAGCAATGACTTGAGCGGCGAATGCTTCATTAATTTCAATGATGTCCATGACATTTAAGGAAAGCCCTGATTTCTCCATTACCTTCCTTATGGCGGGAACAGGTCCTATTCCCATATAATTTGGATCTACCCCTGCAACGGCCTGGGCCCTAATCGTCGCTAAAGGCTTTATCCCCAATTCCACCGCTTTTTCCCTCGACATGATGACCAATGCTGATGCGGCATCATTCAATCCCGAACTATTGCCTGCAGTCACGGACCCGCCTTCTAAAAACGCAGGTGGTAATTTGGCTAGCCCTTCTTTCGTTATTTGCGGTCGTGGATGTTCATCCAATTTAAATTCGATATCGTCACCTTTTCTGACGGGAATGTAAATAGGCGTAATTTGCTCACTGAAACGGCCCTCTTCCACGGCTCTGGCCATATTTTTTTGGCTTTGCAGAGCGAATTCATCCTGTTCTTCCCTGCTGACCTCATATTTTTCCGCTAAGTTTTCAGCCGTGATTCCCATCGGGGGATCGCCGATCGCTTTCGGGGACAACCGGGACTTTCTGAACTGCGGTGGTTTTGAACTGTATGGTTTTTCCGGTCGGTCCATCAAGTATGGCGCCCTGCTCATGCTCTCTACCCCACCGGCGATATAGACATCGCCTTCGCCAGCCCAGATCGCTTGTGCAGCCAAGTTGACAGCATTTATTCCCGAGCCACATTGACGGTCGACAGTCAGTCCCGGAAGATGAATCGAGAGGCCAGTTTCGAGTGCAGTTAACCTGGCAATGTTTCCACCCCCGCTTAACACATTCCCCATGATTACATCGTCTATCATTCGAGGTTCGACATTCGCTCGTTTCAAGGCTTCTTTCATCACTTCTGCTCCAAATACATGGGCAGGAACCGATGCAAGTGCACCTCCCTGCTTTCCAATTGCTGTTCGAACTGCAGAAACTATGACGGCTTCTCTATTCATTTCCCATCCGCTCCTTTTCCTTATATTCACACCATAATTTGAAGGCATCCCTTCTCTATTCACTTCACTAGTTTCATTGAATGTAAGCAGGTCCGACCCTGCTTATGAGGACTTAAGGTCAAAGTTATCAGAACTTTTATTTTTAAGTTTCCCGGCCGGCTTAACGAAAATCGCAAACAGGATGCCAAAAGCAAGTACAAGGATGGCCATGAACAATATCGATAGGTTATAACCCAATAGTTGATTTCCTCCAGCTAAACTTATGATATAGCCAGTTAATAGAGGTGCAACAATGCCCGCTAGATTTCCTGATGATGTTAAGATGCTTGTCATCAATCCCCCCCGCTCCTGCATTTCATTGATCATGATCGTTGGTCCGATCGGTAGAATGGCATATGTAAGGCCCTTTGCTAAACACATGGCGACTATCACCCAGATTGGATTTTGAAATACCATGATTGAGGAAAAGAACAATGCACCAAGAATCATGGCGCCCGCGACGACGAATACCCTTGATGATCGCCAATTCTGGTTCTTCTTGAATAAATGATCGGACGCCATCGAAACACCCATATAAATACATACGGAAACGACTCCGATTATCGCAACGCTGGTTCCCATTTGACCTGGAGTCATTTTTACGGCTTCCACTAAATAAATCGGGAGCCAAACAGAAAACCAAACAACTAAAATATACGTTGAAAAATAAGCGAGCGTAGTAAACAAAGCAGTAGGTGAAGCCAATAGCAGCAAAAAGTCTTTCACTTTTATTTTTTCCAGTTTTTGTTTCTTTTTCTTTTGTACATTTTCGTATACTTCAACCGGATTTTCCTTTGTTAAAAATTGAAAGAGGAAGAACCAAACAAGGCTTGCTGCACCAAGTGCTGCAAAGGCAACCTTCCAGCCAAATATCGTAATTAAGGAAACGAGGATCGGTGCCACGATCATCGCACCAACGGTCCCTCCGCCAACAACCACCGAATTGGCAAAGCCTTTCAGTTTCGGCGGAAACCACTTATCGGCATGACTGTAAGCAATCGGGCTATAAGGTCCTTCGAATGCACCCAGCAAAATCCTGTATAGAATTAATAATGGAAGAGCGGTGATGGCTAAGACCCCGAATTGCAAGACGGTCCATGTCAGCATGATGAACCCCAGTACCTTTTTAGCCCCCAGCCGATCAGCCCATGCTGCCCCAAAAATCCCTGTTACTGGGTAGAGCCAATAATAACTGCTTCCAACAAGACCCCACTCCGCATAGGTAAGATTGAATTCCTTCATGATGGGAACAGCTGCGAGACCCACGATCGATTTATCTGCAAAATTGATGACGGCTCCAAAGAATAATAGAATGAGAACAACCCAACGCATATGAACCCCTCCTCTTCTTAATTTTTGTTTACAAACTGGCACGACTTCCAACGTAGGCTACACCTTAGATGTTTGAACCACATTCCCCCTCTTTCAATCCTTTTCTAATTCCTCTTTAACTAACAATCTTTTTAAAAGTTTACCCACTGTATTTCGCGGAAGTTCTTTTCTCAATTCAAATACTTTTGGTACCTTATAAGGCGTCAATTGGGAATAACAATATCCTTCTATTTCTTCAAGATCCACGGAAGCGCTTTCTTTAGGTACGATGAACGCTTTCACTATTTCGCCTTTTTCTTTATGGGGGATGCCAACCACAGCTGCCTCTTTAATGGCCGGATGTTCATACAGAACCCCTTCTACCTCCTGCGGATAAATATTGAATCCGCCGACGATGATCATTTCTTTTTTCCTGCCAACGATATAGAAATATCCTTCGTCATCCATCACAGCAAGATCGCCAGTATATAGCCAATCATTCTGTAAGGCCTTTTTGGTTTCCGCTTCGTTATTCCAATAACCCTTCATGATTTGCGGGCCTTTTATGAGCAACTCCCCGACGCATGAGTTAGGCACTTCATTATTTTCATCGTCAATGATCATACAGTCCGTGCCTGGAAAAGGAATGCCAATGCTTCCTATTTTCCTTTTTCCGAAGGGCGGATTACGATGAGTGGAGGGTGAAGCCTCCGACAAACCGAAACCCTCTCCGATTTTGGCACCGGTGAGCTCCTCAAATCGCTTAATTACTTCAACCGGCAGGGGCGCCGAACCACAAGAACAACTTTTCAAACAATTCAATCCATAGTTTTCAATTCCTGGATGATTGACGAAGGCGTTATACATCTTTGGAACCCCTGGAAAAAAAGTCGGACGATACTTTTTTATTTTTGCAAGTACATCTTCAAGTTCGAATTTAGGAAATAAGAGGATGGCAGCCCCAATATAGATACCTAGATTCATTGCACTTGTCATGGCATAAACATGGTAAAGAGGGGTAGCTGCCAAAACGATTTCTTCGCCAGGTTTCAGGGAATCCCCATACATTTCAAAGCTCTGCACGACATTGGAGGTTAAATTATGGTGAGTAAGCATGACACCCTTCATCTTCCCAGTGGTGCCGCCAGTATATTGGATGACTGCAGTATCTTCATGGGGGCTTATCACTACGGGCTTCTTAATCGCATCCCCGGTTTCAATCATCGTTTGAAGGGAATAAGAACTGTTTTGATCATTTTCCGCATCAATGCAAACATCAAATTCATATATCGCTTTCGTTTCTTCGATTGTATTTGCAGCCGTTTGGTCAAATACAATATTCTTGGTATTTGAGTCTATTAAAATTTGCAATAGTTCCCGCGGTTTATACATGGGATTAATTTGTACAACCAACAGACCCAGTGCCTGGGCAGCGTAATAACTGATAATGAAATAAGGATGGTTAGCCATCATCAGACCAATCCGTTCACCTTTAACAAAGCCCATTTCTCTCCATTTACCAGCAAGTTTGTCTACCTGCATTTTTAAATTCTCATAATCCATTGACTGATCTTCATAAATGATGGCTGTATGGTGTGGAAACTTACTTGCTGTT
Source organism: Peribacillus sp. Aquil_B1 (assembly GCF_022603275.1). Lineage (NCBI taxonomy): Bacteria > Bacillati > Bacillota > Bacilli > Caryophanales > Bacillaceae > Peribacillus > Peribacillus sp. Aquil_B1. The sequence goes on from NZ_JAKXEE010000001.1 coordinate 2,612,865, forward strand.
ATATCAAGCAGTGAATAGACGGATATTTCCGGTAGCTTCATAGATTTCATACTTTCAACATACCATTGCTCCCATGGTTTATTTATCGTTTTTCGCACCATTATCCCTCCACACATAAACGAATTTCATATCGTGCATGTTTGTTTTATACTTATATGATTATGCAACTTGCATGCCAAGTCCTACTTTTGTGTAAAATCGCTTAGTATCAAAAACATTCAATTCATTAATGAATTTTATTAGCATATAATGCCTTTCTGTAGGGGATTCATCGAAATGCCAATAATTCATTTTTGAATTCTATCAGGCTTTTATTGGTTTTCTAACAATATTTAAAAATTGGTTTTTACCATATTATAGATTATAACTACACATGAATCGTGATTTAGACCTTATCCATGCTGTATTAAAAAAATTTGAAAAGCCCATCCAGCTAAGGATGGGCAAGTGTAATATTTACTGAAACTTGGCTAACGAGTCCATTAAATAAAAAAGCTATAGCTCAACTTCCATTCCTGGATATTTAGCATTTGCGCATTTGCAGACAGATTTTTTCGCTGTGTCCAAGAATCATCCAAGCCACTTTCACTAATTAGCATCTCTCTTAGATATGTTTGAAGAACAGTTCATAAAAACTATGTGTCGATTAAGAAAAGGGGCTGCCACAGCAACCCCTTTTCTAACGAAAACCCCTTTACTATAAGAAAAATCGGCCAAATCCTCAGGATATAGAGTGTTTTTTTTGTAAATAATAAGATAATGATCACTTTTCCCCTTCACCAAGATTATCTGTTTTTCTATTTTATCAATTGAGTGAGTGATTGCTTTTCTGTTATGATTTTACTTGTAAAGTCATAATATAACCTTGTTAATCAAAACTTACTCAACAGAATTTGGTTATGTGTTACATAAAATTTGAAATTTGTCGGGATGAGTGATAATGAAATGAATAATCAAAAAACACCCCAAACAATTGATTCTAATGTTAAAAGACTAGATCAGTCTGACCTTTCTCTAGCTGTTCGTTCATTTTTATCCAATTTAGATGTAAATGGAGAGTCACGATTGCCACAACGTGCTTATCTAGCTGTTCGACATGCGATTCGCCACCTTCAATTGCCGCCTGGACAGACTGTGCTAGAGAGGGAAATGGCAGAAATCCTGGGCATGAGCAGGACACCTGTACGTGAATCACTTGTCCGTTTGGAAACGGAAGGCTGGGTACGGCTCATGCCGCGTCGCGGTTTTATTGTTGCACCACTTGTAGCAGATGATCTTCAACAGATTTATGAAGTGGTGGAAGCGCTCGATGGTGTTGCAGGCAGACTCGCTACCGGTCGTGCTACTCACCAAGAGTTAAACCAACTTGAACATCTGATTGAAGAACAAGAAAAGGCACTGGAACTAAACGATCTGCTTGCATGGACAGAACTTGATGATCAATTTCATAATTATATTGTTGATTTAGCTCAAAACCCACGCCTCAGAGGGATTGTTGACAGTCAGTCTGACCAACTCTATCGCGCACGCTTATACACCATTGGGCTTCGCCCAAAGCCAACACGTTCAGTGACTGAACATAAGGCGATTTTAGCAGTCATGCGAGCAGGCGAGCCTGAAGCTGTTCGAACTATGTTGCAGTCTCATCGCTATAGAGCGCGCAACGAAATTCTTGATGCCCTTCAATCTATGCCTCCATTACCCGAAGAAACGGGAAATAACGAGACTTTTCCATGATGTAAGAATCTATCATTATGAATAAAGAAAGGCTGCAGGGATTTCACAGAAATCAACTACAGCCTTTTTTTATTAGACAGTCGTACTTAATATGGATAAATCGTTTTGATATTTTGTTAACTATCATAAACTAACCCATTATGGAAATTCCGTAATATACTTTTCCGTTATGTTGCTGATAGCAAACTATCGTTTGTGTTTTTTGTAATACCTGCACGAGCACATCAACCCATAACTTACTTGATGAATCTTACTTGTTTGCTGATTAACTCATATTGTTCTTCCTTCTTTTTATTGAACTCCACCTTATTTTCTTCAAAGATGTTATTTCCTTCTGTATCAATGGAAACGATAAGAGGGCCGAACTCATTCACTTCACATACCCAAAGAGATTCTGGCATTCCAAGGTCTTTCCAGTGTACTTCTCTGATCTGTTCAACCTTTGTTGCCGCATAAACAGCATTTCCAGCTGGATAGACGAGATGCAGTGCTTTATGATTCTTGCATCCTTCTTCAGTGTTCTTCCCCATTCCACCTTTTCCAACAATAAGTTTAACACCTGTTTCTTCGATAAATTCCTTTTCGAATTTTTCCATTCTCATACTCGTTGTCGGACCAATAGAAACAATTTCATACTGTTCCTTTCCAAGGTCTCTAACAATGGGACCTGCGTGAAATATGGCTTTGCCCTTAAGATCTACAGGTAAAGGGATTTTCTCTTCTATGAGTCTCCTGTGGGCAACATCTCTGCAAGTAACCAGTGTACCTGATAGGTAGATAATATCCCCAATTCTTATGTCCCTAAGATCCTCATCTTTTATAGGTGTGGTTAATACTTTTTTACTCATAGTGTTACCCCCTCGTGAGTACTTATTTCATAGTTCAAATTACTGTCAAAGGTGATCTTTCCTCTTCTATGGGACCAGCACCCTGTATTAACAGCAACTCCAATAGTAGAAGGATGTCTTGCCGTATTCACAACATTTACACCCATGACAGATTTAGATCCCTTAAGTCCCTGAGGTCCAAGTCCAATAGCGTTAATTCCATCTTCAAGAAGCTTTTCCATTTTAGCAGCATTTTCATTTTCATTATGACTTCCAACAGGTCTCATAAGAGCTTTTTTAGAGTTCATAGCTGCAGTTTCTACAGAAGTTCCGACGCCTACACCAACAAGAAGTGGAGGACAGGCATTTATTCCATAACTAGTCATCCGATCGAGTACAAACTTTACCACACCCTCATAGCCTTCACCCGGCATTAGAACAGTCGCCACTCCCGGGAGGGTACAACCTCCTCCTGCCATATAAGTATAGATTTCCACTTTATCACTGTCTTCTGCAATTTCCCAGAAGATGCTTGGTGAACCGTCACCGATGTTTTTTCCTGTATTGTATTCATCAAATGTTTCTACAGAATTGTGTCTTAATGGAGTTTCTTGTGTTGATTTATACACACTATCCCTCAGAATACTATCTAACTGTCCAATCAGGGGGAAGTTCTGTCCGCACTTGACAAAAAACTGGAGAACACCTGTATCCTGACATGAAGGTCTCTTTAACTCATAAGCCAGCTTCTGATTATCAAACATGGTTTTGTAAATGATTTTTGCAAGCTTATTATCTTCCTCTTCACTTAGTTCTTTCAGTTTACTTTCAACATCATCAGGAAGTTTGTAGCTGACAAGAGAGACAAACCTTGCCATCAAATCAGTCATCTTTTCTTTTTGCTGTAACTTATCCATAATAACACTCATAATAACTCTCCTTTTTTATCTTTAGTATTTTTGTGTAGAAAGGAAGAAAATTGGTAACTGCCTTCAAAGCTCTAATGAAAGAATTTTCTGACATCAACACTCCGGCTCTAGCTTTATTTATTGCTAAGCTACGAGAGTGAACTAACAAATAACAGGATCGCGTTAAATCTTTTAGCATCCACCATATGCCCATTTTCGATATACCCACAAACTTAAAAGGGGGGAAATCGCTTTCAAAAGAAAATTTCACGCCTGATGCTTGAGCTAAATGAGTCAGTACATGAACCATATTGTTTATCTCCTTTCAAATTTCTTCATCAGGGGTGGATGCAAAACAGGTTTTTCCTTCTTTGCTAGCTCTCCTACCTTTTCAGATTTCTTGCATGTGAATCAGCGTAATGTAAATATCTTATGAGCTAATTATTAAATAACGTATACATTAAAGTCAATGTTTTTATTTCACATTATTTAAATTAATTTTTGGGCAAAAACACAATTACTCCTCTATATAATGTGTTCTTCAACATTTTTTATAAATTTCACATTAAAAGAAGTTGAATATTCTAAAAATTAAGTTGACATTAACGTATACATTAACATACAATCAAATTTAGAAATACAAAGGGTGATATTATGGATGCGCTTTCAAATAAAATTTCCTTTTGTAATCATTCTTAAGCTGGAAAACTTAGATTTCAGAAAAAAATCCTGTCACTCAAAAATTAAAGAAATGGAGGTGTACGTAAAAAGAGAAAACGTTTAGTAACATTGCCCTACCAGTGTATTCTCCAACATCACACGATTTGTTTTTTCGTATTATCATAAGGGATGAACATTTTGTATACGCTTCCATTGCTAACAAGTTAGTTTCATCAAGTAAATGAAAAAGAACCTAAAAACCTCATTAAAAGTTGGCCCTTCTCGCTTAATAGCGCAGTAATATACTTAACTATTTAAAATTACAAATAACTTAAGTTCATACTTAATACGGGAGCTGGTTTGTATGTTAACATTCCTAGCATTATTAATGATCATTGTATTCATTGTACTTCTCTCAAAAAATAAATTATCTGTTTTCGGGGCATTAACAATTATTCCATTTGTTTTTGGAGCAATTGCAACCTTTGTAACGGGCGCTTCCTTTTTGGATCTCTTTGAATGGATTAAAGAAGGTATTTTATTTAGTGTAGATGAAGAAACAGGGAAGGTTTCTACTGGGGTTATTTCACCTGCTATTGTTATCTTATTTGCGGTGTTGTATTTTGGTTTAATGCTAAATGTCGGTTTGTTTGACCCTTTATGTGAATTTTTTATAAAAAAGGCAAAAGGGGACCCATTGAAAGTGACCATGGCAACGGTTTTAACTGCAACAGTAGTCACTATGAATGGGGATACCACTACAACTATTATCATTTGTGTTGCTGCTTTCCTTCAGCTTTATAAACAAATGAATATTAAGCTAATTTATTTAGCAGTAATTATTGTTACTCCTATTGGAATTTTTAATCAGTTACCATGGGGAGGCCCAACAATTGCCGCAAGCACGGCAATGGGGGTAAGTATTAGCGAATTGTTTAAAGATTTATTGCCAGGAATGCTAGTTGCTGAAGTGTTTGCAATTTTTATGGCTTATTTTATCGGAATAAAAGAAAGAAAACGCTTAAACTTTGATCCTAAGACTGCTAAAGATATTTCTCCAGAGCAATTGGAAAGTATGTTAAACGCTATTCGTCTAAAAGATCCGGAATTAAAGAGACCTAAACTATATGCTTTTAATTTGATTTTAACGCTTGCTATTTTAGTTTTGCTTGTGATGGATGTTGCACATGGCGGTGTTTTATTTGGTATAGGTGCTGCAATTGCCCTTACGGTAAACTATAAGTCTACAAGTCTTATTAATAAACGAATTGATGATTTGGCAGCAGACGCTTTAGCACCTGCTTTGGCAACTTTGGCTGCCGGGGTTTTCTCTGGCGTCTTAACAGGTAGCGGGATGTCAACTGCTTTAGCAACATCTATTACAGCTATGATCCCAGAATCATTAGGCTCAAATATGGCACCAATCTACGCATTAATTGCAGCACCTGCAATTACATTTTTACCGCAGGATGCTTTCTACTTTGGGATTGCCGGGGTTATGTCAGATGTTATGGGCCAATATGGAATTTCTGCTAGCGAAGCAGCTGTAGCTTCCATGGTGGGACAAGCATTCCGCCTAATTTCACCAGTTATTCCAGCTTTATATATGTTAGTTGATTCTACGGAGACAAACTTTATAGACTTTCAAATAAAGTATGTAATTTATGCTTGGCCCATTATACTTATATACCTAGTTGTTTATACATTAACCGGGGCATTGCCGATATAGAAAAAAGTCCTTATAGGAATTCACTAAATTACTATTTACAGGAAGGATCTCGTTTTCTTGATTTTTTCCATTATTATTACCTCCTAACTATATATTTAGTGAATTCATAATAAACTAAGTTTCTACTTGTTAATTTCAAAAGTGATCAATGGGATTTCAGAAATGATACGGTTCTGCTGAATTTGTAACAAAGTTTGCTTAAGAGGAAACAGATCGAGTATTTTCAGAATCGCAATTATTCTTGAATTGTATTAACTTTAATGGCATGATCGATCAACTTGATTATTTATAAAAAAATGACCAACTCATTTAGAATTGGTCATTTTTTTATTGAAATCCATCTACTTTTTGCTTCCCTTTTATACCCACATACCCATCGTTCCTTTGCATTGGTTGTTTTTTCATTTTTTCAACCACTTTTTCGGAAAACTTTTTATCATCATCCATTTTCACTTTTTCATTCACCATTCTTCATGCTCCTAACATATAATACATCAAAGGAAAACCGGGGGTATCAACATGCAAGACAATCAATATGGATCGCAAATGAATGAGGTTGAAAAGTTTGATGAATGGGTAAAAAGTTTTTTTCTGGATCCGGAAACTTGTGCGTTGGATCATCAACTTTTTTCAATTGATATATACGAAAGTGACGATGAGTATATGGTGGAAGCGGTTTTGGAAAATCATGATGTGAAAGATATAAAAGTTTGCCTATGTGATAATGAGCTATCGATCATCGTTGACGATACTGATAAGCCAATTCTTGAAAAAAAAGAAGATAAACTACCCACACAGAGAAAAATCCCTTTCCCCTTTTCGATTTGCTCACGCAGAATTACCGCTGAATTCTCGAATCCGATTTTGGTGATTCGCATCCATAAGTTTTCCCCCGGAAAAACAGCTGAAGATATTAACATTGAGTAGTCCGTTCATTAAAAATAAAAAGAATGGCCTGGGGAACCTCCCCTTAGCCATTCTTTTTTCTTGATTACCCAGCAAAATAAAAGGACGTCCGGCTTCCTTTTTGTGTCGAAATAACTTGAAGCTGGGCATCGATTCTTTCTTTCAATTCCGGGACATGGGATATTATCCCGACCAATCTCCCAGTGCTTTGTATATCCATTAATGCTTCAATTGCATGATCAAGAGATTCAGGGTCGAGCGTACCAAAACCTTCATCGATGAACATCGTTTCAAGTGAAATTCCGCCAGCATTCTGCTGGACAACATCCGCAAGACCCAAGGCAAGTGCAAGGGAAGCCTTAAAGCTCTCTCCTCCCGAAAGGGTTTTGACATGCCTCTCTTGTCCAGTATATTGATCATACACAGATAACTCCAGACCGCTCTGGATATTCCTGCGTGTAGGATCAAGCTTTCGCAATAACTGATATCTTCCGCTTGTCATTTTCAGCAGCCTTGAATTGGCTTGTTTTAGGATATCATCTAAAAAGGCTGCCAGTACATAACGTTCAAAAGTTATTTTGAAGGAGTTTTGACCTTTGGAAATCTCAGACAGATGACCAACGATACTGTACCTTTCATCCAAACTTTTCTGTTCTTCCCTGATTTGCGCCAATTTCCTATCGATTTCTTCGTTAGTCCGTTTTTCAGCCTGCAGCTCATTCTGATTTAGGCGTAAAGACTCCAATTCTCCATCTATAAAATCGAATGTCTTTTTCAATCCTTCAAGATCCGGTTTGGTCACATCTTTTAATTTCATTTCCAAATCATGAAATAGACTTAAAACACTTTGCCAATTTTGATTATACTGCTGAACTTGGTCTTCCAAATTTCCAAGAGCAGCTTCCGATTTTTTTGCTGCCGTATATTCTTTATAATTGGAAAAGCCTTGATTGGTCATCTCCGTAATTAACTTTTCGCGCTCCTCTTTCAATTCTGTCTTGAAAGCCTCTATATTTCCACTCAAGGATTCTGTTTTTGCAATGATGGCCGATTCTCTTTCCTTCACCAGTTGAAGGTTTTTTTGTGCATCTTCCAAGGCTGATTGTAAGCGTTTCTGTGTTTTTACAGCCATTTGGTAAGCAGCATTATATTCTTCCTCTGTCCGTATTCCGTCTGGCAGGGAATCTGTTAATCCTGTTAGTTTTGTAGAGTTTTCAATATACCTCGTTTTCCCTTCGTCCTCTTTCCTTTCTAAAGAGATCAGATTCTCCTTTAGCTGGGTCGCCTTGTCTTTTAAATCCAGCAACCTTTTTTCCAGATCATTGAATACAGACTTTTTCCGCATCAATTCTTTAAGATGCTCTTGCAGCACTTTTCCTTTTTGTACAAACTGTCTCAAATGCCCTTCAATTTCCTCAAACCTAAACTCCGGCATGTCAAGTTGTAAGTCACTAAGCTTTTCTTGTGAGGACTCTGCCAAAGCATCATATTTGGATTTCGCTTGATAATATTCACTTTCCGCTTGGCTTTTTTGTTGTTCCGCAAATTTCAGTTTGTTTTCTTGCTCTTTCAGTTCCAAATCTGTCGGCATATGCTCATGCATTTGCGCAGGTTTTGGATGACTTTGCGAACCGCAAACAGGACAGTTTTCTCCAGAGTGGAGCATGGAGGCAAGCATACCCGCTTGGCCTGATCGCCAGTTTCGATTCAGGGTTTCCAGTTTTTCCTTCTCCTGAATTTGTATTCTTTGTAACTCATGGAACCGATTATTCTTTTCATCCAGAACCCGTTTTGTATTAGTGATTTCATTAAGAACTTCTTGAAGCTTTTTAATTTTCGATAACAATGAATTATTTCTTTCTGCTTCAATTTCCTGCTCACGATAAAGGGCAGCGGCTTTTTCCGCTTCTGTTTTTTCTTGAGCGACTTTCTCTGCTTCCGCTTCAATCGACAGATGTTCCGAAACAGTTTTTTCACGAAGTCGTTTACTGGTTTGCCACTCTTTTTCGTCTGAAGTAACCTGTGCTTTCAAGCTTGCAAAAGTCATGACAGCCTCTTTTACCTGCTCAAGCTGATGAACAGTTCGGATTGCCTGCTCTCTTTCATGTTCCTTCAGCATTTCCTTATCATAGGAATCCTGCTTCTCAATGCGCTCAGCCCGTAGCTTTTCGGACTGCTCACTTAACTTTTGGAGTTCGGCATTAGCATCTTGTACTTGTTTGCCGATACGCAAATAGTATTGTTCCTGCTTTTCAAGCGATGCCGCTTTGTGTGCCATTTTTATTTGGACTTTCACTAGCTCCATTTCTGGCAGCCTTGCTTCAAGAGCCTCCTTTTCTTTTCGCAGTGTTTCTTTTTCCGAAAATCGATTTAATAAATCGACAGCTTTTGAAAGTTCTTGATTTACTTGATCACGAGCTTTTTGCTTTTCCTGTATTTGTTTATTTATATACTCATTTTTTTCTGTTGCTTGCAAAATGACTTCCTGTAACAAGGGCAAGACCTGCTGTTCATTAGGCTCTCCCCCTTGTAATTGCGCCTGTAACTCTTCATGATTGCCAGGCTGGATGCTTTTCATTAATTCAATTCTTCGTTGAGCACTTTTTTCACTTTGCTTTCTTAGGACGGAAGCCTCTTCTTTTAATTTTTCTTCTATTCGTTTATAAAGTTCAGTATGAAATAATTTCTGAAGAATCTGTTCCTTATCCTTGCTGTCGGAAGTTAACAGTTTTCGGAATTCATTCTGAGGAATCATCAGGATTTGCCGGAATTGATTCGCATCAAGACCAATGAGTACTTTTATTTTCTCTTCAACTTCTCGTACATTTGCACCGAGCAATTTTTTTCCTTCTGCCAATATCTCATATAATTCAGCCTTTGCTCCAACCGTAGTTGTCCCTTCACCTGCTTTTTTCTTGCGTTCCTGCTGCGGCGACCGGGTCACCAAATACGTTTTTCCACGCAGGGTAAATTGTAATGAGACTTCCGTCAACATATCATCTTCTGCAAACTGACTTCGCAAATCTTGCCCGCTACGATCTTCACCGCTGGCTTTACCATATATCGCAAAACTAATCCCATCAAATATCGTAGTTTTCCCTGCGCCTGTCTTTCCAGAAATGACAAACATGGTCCGTTCTCCAAGGGAATTAAAATCAATGGTTTCCCTTCCTGCATATGGTCCGAATGCCTGCATCGTTAAAATATCCGGTCTCATTTTAAAGCCTCCTCTTTCTTAACAGCTTCAATTACCGAAACCATCAAATCCTGCTTTTTGGAATCAAAGTCCCGATCTGTCATTTCTTGATAAAACGTCTCGAACAGGTCCAATTCTGATTTCCGTTCATCTTTTACAGAAGAGAAGGAATTTTTTCTCCTAAGGTCCGTCAAATCCCATTTACGTTCTAGATGTAGTACGTTCGGATAAATCTGGCGCAAGCGATTAATGGGATCGATGAGTGCCCCCTCATCATTTAGTGTTATTTTTAAATAGTCATCCATTTTTTGCGATTGATAAAAAGCGGGATCAAGCAACTCTTCCATCGATCCTGATATTTCCCTCATATCGAACTTGGGTGCCAAAGAACGATAGCGTATATCAAAGCTTCCATCTTCTTGCATATCGACGATGGAAAGCGACTTATTCTGCTTAGCCTCTGAAAAAGAATATTTTAATAGTGATCCAGAGTAAAACACCTTAGGATGACGTATCGCGTCTGGACTATGCAGATGCCCAAGTGCCGTATAATCGAACGCATCGAATAAGTCGGATGAAACACAGCCAGAACCACCTACCGACAAGACCCTTTCCGAATCGCTCGTTTTTCCGCCTAATACAAAAGCATGTCCTACGAAGACATTCGGCTCATCCTTATTGAAATTCTCAGCAATCGTTCCGGTTATCCGCTTCATCGCTTCTTGATGGGAATGGATACTATCATCTTCAAAAAGATGGCGAACCGTTCCGGGTTCTGCATATGGAACACAATAAAAGTTCACGCCCTTGATGCGAACCGGCTCACATGCTTTTGTCAATTTCCCATGAATGTATAACTGACTATGACGATACCATGATGTACCGAATGAAAGTCTTTCCGCAGAATCATGGTTTCCCGATATCGCAACGATCGGTGTATTCATTTTCACATTAATCGTATAAAGGATTTCATCTAGAAGCTCAACCGCTTCAGTCGGCGGAACGGAACGATCGTATAGATCACCGGCAATCACAACCGCATCCGGTTTTTCCTCTTCGACAATTTCTATGAATTGCAAGAGCGCATGCCTTTGGTCATCTGTCATATGTACCCCGTGAACGATTTTCCCTAAATGCCAATCAGCCGTATGGATAAATTTCATAGTTTCACTCCGTCCTAATTTTTACTTACTATTATTATATCAAAAATTTTACGAATAGCATGGTTTGGGTACAGACGTTCTAATTTTTACCACACTGCACCTTTCTTTTGAAAGATTCAGAATAAAAAAAGCAAACTCCAAAAGAGCCTGCTTTTTTCATCATTAGCTGAATAAATGTTCATATGGAACCATATTCACCTTTCTTTCAGCTAATTTTTTTTGTAAAAATTTATGGTCACGTTTTGGTGTGGCAATGATATAGCCGCGAATCACTAAATCTTCCGTAATATCGCCCGCTTTTTCCTTTAACGCCAACTCTCCGATTTTCCCTGCGATTTTATGACGTGCAACATCACGAAAAAGTTCTGGCACAGGGCTCACTAAATCCTCTAATAATTCCTTTTGCTGCTTTGACCATAAGTGCTTTGTTTGCTCCAAATAGTATTCTTCCCAATCCATATCGGATTTCCCATCTTCTTTGGGAAATCTTTTCAGGAACTTTCGAAACATGAAAAAGCCACCTATGCTCATCAATATAATTAAAAGGGCTACCCAAAATAGAATAAACCATAAAAACCATCCGCTAAGCAAAGTACCACCTCTTATGTATAGAATGATCGTCACTATTATTATAGACAGTAACCCATATCTTTACAAGACTGGCAATGCAATCATTCCTGACCGTTCACTTCCAGCAAGACAAGCGAAAAATCCCCCACCGCATTTTCTTCATATAGATTCGTGACCGAAGTTGCATAGTTAAAGATCTCTGCACGAAATTCCTCGTTTGACTGCGGAATCTTTAAATCAAATACCATTTGATAAAGCAGTGTTGTAATATCATGATATTCACTATGTGTAACCTTGAAATTAAAACTGACTTTTCTGCTTTCCTTACCTTCGGAATCCTTTACAGTTTCAGAAGCAAAATCAGTAACATGCAGCGGAACATCGTTTAAAATGACCTCGTCTACCATTATCAACATCTCCTTAATAAAGTGGTTAAAGACATGTTATCACTAGGAGCTTTCAGCGCCAATCATTCAACCTTAAAAAAATGAAAAAACGTGCACAGGAAACCCGAGCACGCTTTCTTCGTATCAATTTACTTTCCCTTTTTCACGATTATACGCCATTTAGCATCATCGATTTGCTCAAACTCCGTGATTTCATGACCTTCAGTAGCAGCCCAACGCGGAATGCTTTCCGTTGCTTGTGTGCAATCGAAATTAATGATCAAGTCCTCTCCTTTTGCCATGTCCACTATCGCTTCTTTTGCTTCCACTAAAGGGAATGGACATACCATCCCAGTCGTTTCCAATACTTTTGCCATTTATATTCCACTCCTTGATTAAAAAGTTTTTGACTCGTATCTTAAGCCGCTTTGGATGAAGCCGCTGTCTGTTTTTGCTTACGGATAATCGTGAAATAAGTTGCTACCCATGTACCCAGCAGGAAAAAGACAATCGCGATCCAACCCTGCCAAGCAAATAGTGCCGAGTTCACCAGACCATTTCCGATTGTGCATCCCCCGGCAACACTAGCACCGAATCCCATGGTAACACCGCCAATTGCATTGTTACGTAACGTTTTCATATCAGGCAAACGCCAACGGAATTCCCCGCTCCCTTTGGCAGCAATGAAAGCGCCAAGGAAAATGCCCAATACTAAAAACGTTCCCCAATCGATTAACGCATCATCTCCTGTTATTAGGAAAGTTAAAATGTTCGCGGAAGGCGCTGTAATTCCAAGTCCGAACATCCGGCCTGTCATTGCACTTAGCGGCCATGCCATGATTGCAATAAGGCTGACCAATAATGCTGTGACAAAAGGATGCCAACGTTTCTCAAATAAGATGTGGGCCAATCCCGTTTTTTTCGGTTTCATTTTAAAGATTGGCAGTTTCGGTTTTCTCAATTCACGAATCACCAATATGCCAACCAAGAGTGTCACGATAATCACTAACACCCAAGGAGAAACATTTAACGTTTCATGAATATACGTATCATTTGTACGATAAGATAACAGATTATCTCCAGCCACTTTCCATATACCATATTTCGTCATTGCTGCCCCTAGCATATATCCAAAAAGGGCAACCCAACTTCCGATCATGCCCTCTCCGGCACGATACCACGTACCAGTGGCGCAACCTCCTGCCAAAACCATACCAATACCAAAAATAAAGCCACCCACGATTGTTCCCAACCATGGAAAACCATCATTCCCAAACTGAATGACCCCTGTATCATTCAATGCATAAACACCAATGCTTTGTATCGCTATAACAACAAAAGTAGCCAAGAACATCCGTCCATCTTTAGCTAAAATTAAATCACGATATGCACCAACAACACAGAAACGGCCTCTTTGAAGCACAAATCCCAGCAGTAAACCACAAATAATCCCAAACACAATCATTTGTAACATGTACCGTTTCCTCCTTAAGTAAAATAAGTATAATACTAATATAATATAATCCGGATGAAATTACTAGGTTTTTGGGTTAATTTTTTTACTCATGAAAAGTGCCCAGACACATGAAAAACCCGAGTCTCATGAATATCGACTCAGGTTTTTTAGATTATCACACCATACTGCTTCCGCCGAAACTGGCTGCTTTAACTTTTTTATATTGGTAAAGCATGGCAATTCTCCACGGAACGATCATCGCAAAAGCTAGTAAGAAAAACATTCCGCTCAATACTCCTATTTCAATCGTGCTTCCAAGCATCAGTTTTGCCACCAGTCGAATTACCATGAGACCAATCAATATAAATATGAACGCCTTAGAGCGCAGAATATAAATCTTTTCATCTCTTACTTCAAATTTAGATGTTTTAATCAATAAGATGGAAAATAGCATCCCTGCAACAATAGCCTCCAGCAATTCGTATCGAGTCACACGGAACATCGGGAAAATAAACATTAAAGCACCCGTACTCATAAACAGCGGCGGTAAGATGATTTTTTTTTCATTCACTGGTTTTTTCGTTTCCTTCATCCGTAATATGAAAACACCTATAGCCATCACAATCGCTATACCTGTTGATATATATATCATCTCTTAACCATCCCTTTTAACTAAAAATAGGTAAGTACCATTAAAAATTATATATGACTTCAATTTATAAACAAAGTATATATTACCTATTTGAGATAAACAAGGAGGTGTTATTAATTAAGCTCCCTTTTGATGCTTCCAATGCCCCATTCTCATCAAAAGGCTTGAAGATAAAATCTTGCACCCCAGCCTCTATAGACTTCGATAACCATATTTCATATTTTTGCTGTCCACCCGGCCTGAAATTCCTTCTTAATTTCCTTGGTCAGGATTTAATTTTGATATACCGACAACTTAGTGACTGACCTTAGACCCAAAATCAACGAAATTGACACCCTCAGACCTAATAGCAGGCAATCAACTAGAATATTGAAAAAATAACTTATTATGGACTAAAAACCCGTGAAGCCACCGAATAGTCTAGACAGGACTGCAATTATTTTGGTCATCCAATCAAAAAACAAAATCACACCCATTACAATCATTAAATATCCGCCAACCTTCATGATGTATTGGCTGTACTTTTTGATCCATTTCAATTTTCCGACAAAGAAGGATAATATGAAAAACGGTATGGCAAATCCTAAAATATAGGCAGTCATATAGCTCATGGCAGCACTAGGATTAGTTGCACCCAGTGAAATGACAGCTCCTAATAGCGGACCTGCACAAGGGGTCCATCCAGCCGCAAAGGCAAGTCCGATAAGAATGGAACCTAAATATCCGCTAGGTCGGTTCTTGAATTCAAAGCGGCTGTCTTTCATCAAAGATTTCGGCTGAAAGATTCCTACAATGAATAAACCAAAAATGATAATCAGGATGGCGCCAATCTGACGAATTAATTCTTTGTAATCCGAGAAGAAAGATCCTAAGTATGATGTGCTAAAACCTATTGCAATAAAAACCAGAGAAAACCCAAGCAGGAAGAATAAAGTATGCAGCATGCTTCTTCTTTGGAGCATGGCGTTCTCGGATTTGATTTCACCAACACTCATACCAGTGATATAAGATAAAAAGGCCGGATATAGCGGTAAGCAGCATGGCGAAATAAAACTCAGGAATCCCGCACCAAAAGCTAAAAACATATTAATATCATTCAAATAAGCTCACTCCTATGTATGTCAACCTATAAACATTGTAACAAATAAGATAAAAAAATACATTTATGGAACTTTGAATATTTCATGACAGCCAATTACTAAAACGGAATGGGGCGAAGGTTTAATGTTCCATAAGATAACTTATTTGAATTCATTAGTACAAGCCGATATAATTGTTATATTCATACAGATTTTACAACGAACACATAAATCAAGGGTACCATAAAAAAATGTTGGGGCCAGAAAGGAAATATAATGGCTAAAAAGAATGAATTTCTCGAACAGATTGAATTGAAGAGAAATGAACTTATCAAGATTGTCGCTAAAGATGGTTTGAACTCAAATGTTGCCGTTGAATACAGCCAGCAACTTGATCAATTATTAAATAAATATAATGAACTTTTTTATAATACCGGTACAAATTTTTAACCCAGTACCTCTCCCATTGATAACCACATATGTAATTATATGATTTATTTATGCTGTCAATCTCCCCTTTTTATATTCTTTCTCAATTAGAATACATAGGCATGATTTTGCTATATTAAAAAACAGGCAGCGCTTTGGGCGCTGCCTGTTTTCCTGTTTTTTCATTTAAAGTAATGCATAGAAATCACGTTGCTATATCAACATCGGATGTCGGTGCATAGTTTGTCACAACAAGAACAATAGGAGATCCAGTTAAGATGGAAGAACCGTCCGGAACAGTGATTACAAGACTTCCTACCCCAGTGGCACCTGGTGTGTATGCTGTTAAATCCTCCATTTGCAGCACCCCATTAATAAACACCTCATACGAACTGTTTTCAGCACTTAATGCAGGCAGTACAGTTGCAGGATCACCAGTATCCGAGAAAAAGCTTGCTGGATCAATTGAAAGCGTGGTTGGACCAGTCGATGTGGCAGTCGCCTCATAAAATAATCGGGTGACCAATGGATTCACATTGATCACCGAGGTAGCCGCAATCGCTAACTTCATTATTTTTAACGGCAAAATATTCACCTCTCTTCTCTCCATGCTATGACTTTGCGAAAGGAATTGTATAGACAATTTTCAAAAATGGTCCTCACGATAATCTGTACTTTTTATAAAATGTATAGGAGATAAGAAAAGGGGAGAATTTTTAGAAATGGACAATAAATATTGCCGATTCATTAAAGAGGATACAAAAATCCCGAGACCTTTGTTGTTTTTCCCTATGTGCTCTCCCAACGAAGTTCGCACAAGGATCCCCAAAAGAATCATTTCTTATGAATTTTACGCCATTGCAAATGGCTGCCAACGGATTTATGAAGAAAAAGACGGAATAACTGACATAGAAAATCAGGTAATACTGGATCCATCAAAGGTATCCTATATGAATTTATTCATAAATGGCGTATTGCAGCCCCATGATAATTACACTGTTGAAAAAGGAAAACTTAAATTGAATACGATTGATATCCCAATAAAAGGGACACCAATCATACTGCAAATGTTCATTATTTAAATAAGCTGCCTGTTCCTAAACGATTCCTTAATTCCAGGTCGACTCCTTCAATAACATTGAACTTGAATTCCATATACTGATCTTGAGTAAAATTGAGTAATTTTGAGTAATTGCGCGGAACTCACGAGTAAAAGTAGGAAACTCACGAGTAAATGCGCCAAATTCACTAGTAAATCAGTTAAATTTACGAGTAAACGTGCAAAACTCACGAGTAAAGTGAAATTTACACATAAAAGTGCAAAATTCACGCGAAAAAGTGTGAATTTCACGAGTAATTGCGACTGTGACATTCATGCTGAAACTAACCTACATTACGATAAAGGAATGTTACTGATTTATTGTTCTTCTCCAGGCGAAGCTCACCTGTTTTCTAAACCCTCCCTATTGAAAAAAGCCTTAAGAGATAAAATTATGTTTGACAAATCATTAAAATCATATTATCTTTAATTAAAGATAAATTAATTCGAGATAATGTCTCTTGTTTTTTTGATATGAATCTCGAATTAAAGATATCTAAATTAAAAATAAAATTCCAGGAGGAATCATAAATGATTGGTATAGGTTTATTAGTTATACGTGTAGTGATCGGATTATCGTTTGTTGGTCATGGGGCTCAAAAATTATTTGGATGGTTTGGAGGTCATGGCTTGAAAGGTACAGGAGGCTGGTTTGATTCGATTGGCATGAAGCCAGGAGTTACCATGGCCCTATTTGCTGGTCTATCAGAGCTTATTGGCGGAGCTTTATTTGCTTTAGGTCTCTTTACACCCCTTGCAGGTATATTAATTGCACTTACAATGCTCGTTGCGATCGTTAAAGTCCATGGTGCAAATGGCTACTGGGCTACTCAAAACGGTTATGAATATAATCTTGCCATCCTTGCAGTGGCGATTGGCGTTGCTTTAACAGGAGCTGGCCCATACTCACTTGATTCCTTTCTATTTTAAGGAAATCGCTTGGGTTTGCTAAATTCCTACATTACAGATAACACGGATGGTTTAATCCACTCCGTGTTTTTTCTTTTTCCCCATTGCTCAGAAATTTTTATATTGGTTATCAAAGCTTAAAACTCTAGGACTGGATACTTCAGTGTACATAGGATGTCCCATATTTAAAATAGTTTCAATATTGAAATACAAACTACCTGTGAAATCACTGCAGCACAGTAATTTTCACAAATGAGTTGGAATAATGCCATAAATTTTAGAGTACCATCAAATCCCATTCTTTCTGTTCCCCCAAAAGATAATTTTGGATGGAAAACAATAAGTTCCTAATTTGAAATATCACGTCTAAAAACTAAGACTCATAATCAGGTATAAAGAGTACAGTAATAATGAGAATGATCATAACCTCATGTTTTTTTTATCTCCGGTGTGTCCTCAATGAATCAAAAGAACGCTATTATTTTATTGAACTAAGTTATATATTCCCTCAGCGACAGTTAAAGTGCTCCTATCTAATCCTGAAGATAATAGAAATCAATGGTACTTTAATTTGTTCCTATGGTTTTCCGTATACAAACGATAGATATATAGACTCTAATAAAAAAAGATCATATCTAGATAAACAATATTAATCCCCGAGTGATGAAAATAAATGAGGCTTTTATCTTTTGTGACAGTATTTTTAACCTCTTTTAGTCTTGCTGCAATAGGATTTGCCGAGGAAAATGGTACAAGCCTTAGCGGAGAAATACTGACACAAGAAGAGTTTAGTTTTCTTGTAAATGAAGTCGGTAATACTCAAGAAGAATCCGAGGATTTACCTGTTGAAGTTTCAAGACGATTAATTGAAGAGGAGGCTAAAGTTATAGATTCTGTAACGGAATTTATAGAATAATGCCACATCCATAAACATAAAAAACCCCGGATAAGGAACACTTTATATGTGTTCCTTATCCGGGGTTATGTGAAAACCATCTGCATTTTTCACTTTATTATTCGACCCCTGGAAACCATCCTGGAGAGTGGATGATCGCTTGCCATAATGGATCTGGAATATCAAGTTGCAGCTGTTTATCTTTGTTAATTTTTGTCACGATTTCTGCTTCCCTGCCTTGTTCCACTTTTTGTACCCATTCAGGATCGATTATGATTTCACGCCCTAATGCGATTAATGGAATCCCGGATTGCAGTGCCTTGATCGCATCATCCGCTGTATAGATGGAACCAACACCAATTAAGGGAACTCGCTCTCCGATACGTTCTTTAATAATTTCTATTCGAGGTCGGTCAACGTCGGCTCCCCGTCTTGCTTTTGACCAGAAATCCATTAGTGAAACGTGAAGATAATCCAAATCCTTTGTTACAAGTCCATCAATTAATGCTAGTGTATCATCCATGGTGATTCCTGGTGTTTCCGGCTCTTCCGGTGAAAAACGATATCCTACGATGAACGGATCCTTGGCATGTTCAGCAACAGCCTTTTTCACTTCATCCACAACCGCTAACGGAAAGGTCAGGCGCTTTTCAAGGGAACCGCCCCACTTGTCTTCACGACGGTTTGAATGAGGCGAAAAGAATTGCTGAAGCAAGTAACCATTAGCTCCGTGAATTTCTACACCGTCAAATCCCGCTTCAATGGCACGTCGGGTGGTTTCACCAAAATCGAGAATGATTGATTCTATTTCCTTTTCAGAAAGTGGGCGCGGAACTGCTTTCCCTTCGCCTTCCGACGGAATATTGCTCGCACTGACAACATCGCCATTTACTAATTCCGGTGGAACCTCTCGGCCGCCATGAAAAATCTGGAGAATTGCCTTTGCCCCTTTCGCTTTAATCGCTGATGCCAAACGACTTAGACTAGGTATCAATTCATCCTGATCTCCGCCAAATTCCCCATGAAACCCTTTCCCATTTGCCGTCACGTAAGTACAAGCCGTTATAACCATGCCGACCCCGCTTGACCGACGTTCATAATAATTAACTTCTGCGTCGGTGACAGTTCCGTCAGGATTTGAAGAGAAATTTGTCATGGGCGCCATCACTAATCGATTTTTCAATTCTGTTCCCTTTCCTAAATTGAACGATTCAAATAATGGTGTATAATTAGAATTCATTTAGTAATCCTCCATTTTGTAACCCGCCGGTTTGTATAATAAATTGAAATCCGCAAACTAATTTAAATATCATGCATACTTTGCGATTAATGCCGAAATGGCTTCTTTGGGCTGGAAGCCAATAGCTTGATCTACCTTTTCTCCATCTTTGAATAAAATAAGTGCTGGAATTCCCATCACTCCATATTCGCTAGTCGTATTTGAATTTTCATCCACATTAAGTTTTACGATCTTAACCTGATCACCCATTTCCTCATCGATTTCATTAAGCACTGGGGCAATCATTTTGCACGGACCGCACCACGGTGCCCAAAAATCAACCAATACTAAACCTTCCTTGATTTCACTAGCAAAATTATCATCTGTAACATGTTCTATTGTCATGATCATTTCCTCCTTGTATTATCCGAAATATTTATGGTCTTTACTCACCATCTATTTAAAATCAAGTTTTGCGATTCTATTTCCCGGGATAAAAACCTCAGATTTCCTCGCATTCATTTTCGGATGGATTTTGATGGATTCCAATTTACCGGATAACTCCATAAACCATGTTTCATCTTTAGAAAGTAAAGCCAAATCAATTAAGGCCAAAAGATGAGTTTCGTTACTGATTTCTAGATCCGGCAGTTTTTCAGTCCATTTACTTGGAATCCAAATCGATTTCCCAACCGCTTTTTCATTGTCACTTTCCACCACATTCACTTTAATAATTTCACGATTATCGCTCACGTTTTCAACGAAGCCATGGATAAGTTCTCCATCTCTTGATTTTCCTTGTACCCAATCCCCATTTTTGAACAGATTGTTTTCAACCATTTCCTTAACACCCCTTTTATGTTCATTTAATATTAAAATCTATAGTTATTAACTGTATTAATAAAATATACATTTTGTGCAAAGAAAAAACTAAATCAATATCACGGACATTGTTTAATTTTTTCCAAAAAAGTGCTGAGAGTTATATCTTCCAAATATTTTTCAAAATACAATTCTGCTTCATCGAATATTTGATCCATGACTACCTGGGTATTGGAAGATATGACACATTTTTTCTCCGGATCACCTGTACACCATTTCGGTTTCAAGGTTCCATGTGAGACCGTTATATAAATATCTGCCAAACTCACCTCTTCAGGATTACAGTCTAGAATATAGCCTCCCCCCACGCCTTCTTTCGTTTTAACAAATCCCTTTTTTCTTAAGCAGCTCATCATTTTCCGAATCCTTGCCGAGTTTGTACAAACGTTTTCTGCGATGGACTCACTGCTTGCCATATGATCTGGTAGATAAGCTAAATAGACCAAACTATGCACAGCTATTGTAAAATCACTATTCACTTTTCGCATCCTCCTCAAGGAGATTACTGTAATTTTAATATTTACAGTTGATAAAGTCAACTCAAAAAACTCAACTGAGTCCTGCACTTTGTTGATTACTATTTGCTTGCAATGAAATTCCCTCCTATACACAAAGGATTGAGGGAATTTCATTCATCTAATTTTGCAAACCGATATCAACGTTGAGAAAGATTCAAGGCCGTATTAGCTGCTTTTAGATTCACTTTCGATTGCTCACTTATATCCAGAGGATGATAATAACCTTTTGAAACCATGTAATCACTTATTAACCCATGTGTTTCTACAGCAGACCTCAGCTGTTCCCGTAATGCAGCCCTCAATTCAGGTGAAGCTGTTTCTGTTATGGCGAAAGCCGTATTTCTTATTCCTGATTTGGCAGAATTCAGAAAGTCAGTAGCAATCACCTGATCGGTCATACCACCCATTCCTGCCATATTTTGCAAAAAGTTAGTCATTGTCTTCCCTCGCCTTGGTTTACCAGGATTTCCTGTAATTTTTGAATATGCTCTCTGCCGTTGCTCATGTCTTGTAAAAGAATGTTTTTTAATTCCGTATCTTGGACTAACCCATTCATTGTAGAAGCTTTTGATAGACAAAGGCTTTTGAAGTTCAATATTTCATGCAGTTCTAACGTTTCATGCAGTCCCAACTTTTCCACTAGAAGCATCTCTCCTTTCAGTAACAATCACTTACTTATCTTTCGTTGTTCAAAAGCTCTTATTCATTCCTTTTCATTTTATTAGGAGATTAAAACCATTTGGAAAGCAACATGTAGTCCCCTGTATACCTGAGTGTTGAATAGGGAAAATTACTTTTGTTACCTAGACTTAGGAGGTGAGTGAATGGAAAATGAAAAGCTCGCATTTCACGAGACCATGGAGACGCATGAAATAATAAATTTTAAGACAATATGCTTAATGAAATCCAAATTAATGCAAGGAATTTGTTTTGATAATGATTTGAAAGCATTAATGGAAAAAGACGTACAGCAATCCATAGTAGCCATTAATGAACTAAAGACTTTTTACGATCGTGCCCGAACAAACTTTAAACAATGAGGTGAGCTTTAATGGAAATGGACTTTTTAGATCCCCAAGGTGCTGAACATATGCCTGAAATGGCAGATTCCTCTTTTGCCCTGGATTTCCTACTGACGGTCAAAAGCGGTATTCATACGTATGGTATCGCTTTATCAGAAACAGCAAGTCCAGAATTGCGTAAAGCATTATACCGGCAAATGGAGCATTCCATTGATTTACATGCAGAAATAACCGATTTAATGATCAGTAAAGGCTGGCTCTATCCAAATGATGTTGGAAAGCAAGTTGAATTGGATCTGAAATCAGCTGATATGGCAGTCAGCATCGCTGGGATGAAGCTGTTCCCTAACGATACTGATAGACTTGGAATGTTCGCAACGCCGAGTAAATAGAGGAGGAAGTTTAATGAAAGCCGTAACTTACCAGGGCAATAAAAATGTGCAGGTTAAAGAAGTTAAGGACCCCCAAATCAAAAATTCCGATGATATCATCGTAAAAATTACTGCTTCGGCCATTTGCGGTTCGGATTTGCATTTGATTCATCAAATGATTCCCAATATGCCAACCGATTATGTTATTGGTCATGAGCCAATGGGTGTTGTCGAGGAAGTTGGTCCTGGTGTAAATAAATTGAAAAAGGGAGATCGTGTAATCATCCCCTTTAACGTTAGCTGCGGAAGCTGCTGGTATTGCGACAACGACCTTACAAGTCAGTGCGATAACTCGAATCCACATGGGGAAATGGGCGGATTTTTTGGATATTCAGAAACAACTGGCGGGTATGCTGGAGGACAAGCAGAATACATGCGGGTTCCATATGGGAATTTCACTCCTTTTAAGATTCCAGAAGATTGTGAGATTGACGATGAAAAATTGATATTACTCGCCGATGCAGCTTCTACCGCATTTTGGAGCGTTGACCATGCAGGAGTAAAACCAGGTGATACTGTAATCATCTTAGGGTGCGGTCCCGTTGGATTACTCGTACAAAAATTCGCTTGGTTCAAAGGAGCGAAAAGAGTCATTGCCGTCGATCATCTCAACTATCGTCTGGAACATGCAAAACGGACAAATAAAGTCGAAATTGTAAATTTCGAACAATATGAAAACGTAGGGGATTATCTCAAAGAAATAACGAAAGGCGGAGCCGATATCGTAATTGATTGTTCAGGCATGAGCGGTAAAATGACGCCCATGGAATATCTTGCAACGGGGCTTAAGCTTCATGGCGGTGCCATGGGTGGTATTGTAATCGCCTCCCAAGCGGTCCGTAAAGCAGGAACCATTCAAATAACTGGTGCTTACGGCGGGCGTTATAATGGCTTTCCGCTAGGAGATATATTTCAAAGAAACGTGGATATCAAGACCGGGCAAGCTCCCGTTATCCCTTATATGCCATATCTCTATAATCTAATATCTGAAGGAAAAGTTGATCCTGGCGATGTCGTAACCCACGTACTACCATTGGATCAAGCTAAACATGGTTACCAAGTATTTGATACAAGGACAGACGGATGCATTAAAGTGGTGTTAAAGCCGTAAGTATTATTTAGAAAATTGAATGGCCAGGCACTCAAATTCAGAAACCATACATGAATTATAGTTAGTTTCTGAATTTGATGAATCCTGTGTAGTATCTTGAAAGACACATGTACTAGAATCCCTCTAAATGAAACCTTTAAACCCCATGATTGCCCTCTTGCTTATCCCCTAACAACACAAAAAACCCCTCTCTCTGATCTAGTTTCCACCAGAGAAAGAAGTTTCGGATTAGTAATGAAAGATAAAGCAAAAATAAGGAAAATTTATGACGAAAGATTCACTCTTCACGGTAGTTATGATTTGCTTATCTTATAATTGCTAACTTATTTTGTTTGTTGTTTATTCATGGCGCTCATCATTTGATTAATCTTCTTTTGGGATGGTTTCATACCCATTTGCATCATCATCATTTTCAGCATCTGTTCGTTAATTGGCGGATTTTTCTTTAAGTAATCCATCATGTATTTACGAGCGATGAAAAATCCCAGCACTACTCCAGCAATCAATGCCAGTACGCCAACTAGAATGTAAACCCACATACTATTTCCTCCTTCGTGTTGTCTAACATCAGTGTACTAGACCAAAGGTTATTATACAATACCCGCTACTGAAAAGTCCCCCATTTAGACAAATTTTCTTTCTTTTATCGGTTTTAACCAACCGTATTTTTCATGTTCAAAATCAATGGCCAGAAAACTCGCTTCATATTTTCGAATACTTTCAAAGAAAGCCGTCTCCGCTTCATAGTCTCCTTCAGCTTTTAGAGTAATGGAATCTTGCTGAATGATTAAAACGGCTTTACTTGATCCGTTTGTTTTTTCTAAATAGTATTTTCCATTTTGAGTCCAATAATTCATCTTTTTTTGCAAACGTTGTTCAATAGCTAACTGCAACTGGATAATCGGGACTGTTTTGGTGACATATTCGATTTGTTTTTGCAAAATACTCTTCAGTCTGCCCTTTGCTTGAATATACTCCAAAAACAAATTGAAAAATAGCTTTTCTCTTCCATAATAATGATGGGCAAATTCATCTTCGATTAAATAAATTTGATAGGTTCTCATCAGCCAATGCCTCCTAGCTTTCCTATTTTGGACTAACCACCAGGACCCTCTCCACTATTTTCCACTATTGATAACTTTCCCCTTTAACTGACACATTTAAACGAAATTTATTTATTCTCATTATATATTGACAAACTAAAAAGATATGTTGTTTGCTGGAGAAATTTTCTTCTTTTTTTGTCGAATGGAAGATTTCCCTTTAGAATAGGAGCACGCAATAAACCAGGATTGTTTTTGATAAAAAAACTGACACCAAACTAGTTGGTGTCAGTTCTCCATTACGATTAGTTAAGCATTTCCTTAACACGGGCAACTACATTTTCTAAAGTGAAGCCGAATTCCTCCATGATTTTACCGCCTGGTGCAGAAGCTCCGAAATGATTGATGGCCAATATTTCACCCTCATCACCTGCATAACGATCCCAACCAAACGGTGAAGCCACTTCGATAGCTAGACGTTTCTTCACTGCCGGATTGATTACGCTTTGTTTATATTCTTTAGATTGAGTTTCAAATCGATCCCATGATGGCATGCTGATAACAGAAACATCAATTCCTTCGTTCGCTAAAGCTTTCTGTGCTTCCACAGCCAAGTTCACTTCGGAACCAGTCGCAAGAAGTAATGCATCGGCTACTTCTTTCTTAGAAGCAGAGATGATGTAAGCACCTTTTGAAACACCTTCATACGCAGTTTCTGACGTGTCTTTAATTGTTGGCAATCCTTGACGAGTCAATACAAGGGCCGTTGGTTTATTTGTAGACTCCATAGCCACTTTCCAGGCTGCTGCCGTTTCATTGCCATCAGCTGGACGGATTACCCCTAGGTTAGGCATTGCACGCAATGATGCCAATTGTTCGATTGGCTCATGAGTCGGTCCGTCTTCTCCTACAGCAATGCTGTCATGCGTGAATACATAGTTTACAGGCAGTCCCATTAGTGCTGCCATTCTTATGGCAGGACGTAGATAATCAGAGAATACGAAGAATGTTCCTCCGTATACTTTTAATCCACCATGAAGTGCCATTCCATTTAAAGCCGCACCCATAGCGAATTCACGTACACCAAACCATATATTACGGCCGCTGTAATTACCAGGTAATAGATCAGTCTCACCTTTGATGGCAGTATTATTAGATCCGGCTAAATCCGCAGAACCCCCAATGAAGCTAGGGACCCGCTTGGCTATTGCATTTAGCACTTCCCCACTTGAAGCACGGGAAGCTAATGTTTTACCTTCTTCATAGACCGGAATTTCCTGATCCCAATCAGCAGGCAGTTCTCCTTTGATGGCCAGCTCCAATTGCTGTGCTAACTCAGGATGTGCTTCTTTGTAATTTTTGAACAATTCATTCCAAGCTTCTTCTTTTTGAGCGCCTGCATCAACAACAGCTTCATTGAAGTGTGAATACACTTCTTCCGGAACATGGAAGTCCTCTTCGAATGTCCATTTATAAGCTTCCTTTGTCAATTTAAGCTCATCTGCGCCAAGCGGAGCGCCGTGAACAGCGGATTTACCTGAACGGTTTGGTGAACCGTATCCAATAACCGTTTTCACTTCGATTAATGTTGGGCGTGCATCGTCGGTTTTCGCTTCTTCAATCGCTTTAGCAATTTCCTGAAGATCATTTCCATCCTCAACGCGGATATATTGCCATCCATAAGATTTGAACCGGTCTGCTACGCTTTCACTAAATGATTGACTTAAGTCGCCGTCAAGGGAAATATCATTAGAATCATATAAAACAACAAGTCTTCCGAGTTGTAGATGTCCAGCTAATGAAGCGGCTTCTGCAGAAACACCTTCCATTAAATCTCCATCTCCACAAATGCTATATGTATAATGGTCGACAACATTATAAGAATCGCGGTTATAGCTTTCTGCCAAGTGACGTTCAGCCATTGCCATTCCGACTGCCATTGCAATACCTTGTCCAAGCGGCCCGGTAGTTGCATCTACACCAGCCGTATGTCCGAATTCAGGATGTCCTGGAGTTTTACTGCCCCATTGACGGAAGCTTTTCAAATCATCGATAGATAAGCCATAGCCCGATAAATGAAGAAGGCTGTATAACAGCATAGAACCATGTCCAGCTGAAAGAACAAAGCGATCTCTATTAAACCAATCTGGATTTTTCGGGTTATGGTTCATATATTCGGTCCATAGTTTATACGCCATCGGCGCTGCACCCATTGGCATACCTGGATGGCCGGAATTAGCCTTTTCAATTGCATCAATTGATAATGTACGAATCGTATTGATAGAAAGTGCATCTAATTTATCTAACATATTGTAAAAACATCCCTTCCTGTAATGTACCTCTTTATATTATAGTGACAAGCATAATATCACAACTAAAATCACTATTTACTGCCTCAATATTAAAATTTCCTAGAAATAAGAGAAGCCCCTATTTAGATTAAACTAAATAGGAGAATACATACATGCATGCACTCCCTTTTTACTCCTAAATGCTAATAGGATCCCCGTTCCATGAGAGGAATTCAAGCATTAATGTAAGTTTCTTTTTTCTTTTATATTTTTTATCTTTTGAGGAGTGACGTCATTACCTTCTGGATCAACGACTTTCACATGCTCCAACGTATCGGTCATGGACTTTCTGAATGTTTCCAAATACTCACTTCTCAATTGGGTTTGCTCTTTCGCCTCAACTTCCGTCAAACCTTCAGTCTTTGCCTTTTTAGAAAGTTCATTAATACGGGTTATTTTTTCTTTTGATAACATAATTTCGCTCCTTCATAATCTCCGGATATTGTCATGGTATTAAAAAAAAAGCGAAATTACAAGTTCTAAGATTGACTTTCCTTTTTATTCAGTTGATGTTCGAGAAAACGCCTATTCACAGTAGCCTTGGAAACATTGTATCCAAAGCCCCTTAAAGTGGCTGCGATTTCTGCAAATGTCAATCCATTGGCCCGAAGTTTAATAATTTCTTCAATAGGAATTTCCATACGGTCCCTTCCAGTGGAATTCCTTTGATTCTGAAGGTTTTTTTGAGGACGGTACCCTTTTTCAACGGCTCTTATCATCCCGCGCTTTATTTTAAGGTTATGTAGTTTCCTTTGGTATTCTTCTACAATACCGACTATCTGGATGACCATGGCATCCGAATCCGATAACTCAAGCTCCCCGTCATGTGAGAGCGTATAAATCTTCACATCTTCTTTAAGGATGACATGGAAAAGGGCTATTTTGGCATTTCCTCTTCCCAGCCTTGTTTCATCCTGGATTAATAGTACATCAGCTTCTTTAGTTTTAAATAGTTCGAGCATTTCAAAAATGCCATCCCGATTCAACTCATAACCACTTGCCTGTTCTTTTATTATGGAAATGACTTCTACGTCCATCTTTTCTGCCAATTTGACTAACTCATCTTCCTGCCTTGCCAATGATGTTTCCTGTGACTCTTTTTCTGTGCTGACCCTACAATAGATTACCGCCTTCATAATACCCTACCTTCACTACTTACTGCTCACTGGCCAAATTCTGGACAAGCTCTTCCCCTTTAACCGGTATGACGATGACTTGACCAGGTTTAATTGTATCCGCCCTGACTCCATTATGCTCTTCTATCCAACCAATGAATTCTTTTTTTGTCAAATTTGCTTCTTCATATTCTTCGGCAATTCCCCATAGGGTATCACCTTCACTTACTTCTATAGAAAGGAAATCCTTTTTTGGATCGTTGTTCAATGTACAAGAGAATAAAATTGAAAAGATGAATACTGATCCCGCTAATAGAATCGTATAAATATAATTTTTGTATAAATTTTTCATAAATATCCCTCCAAAGCGAATGTTCGTTCGTATGTTATGGTCAAATTATAATACGAACGTTTGTTTCAGTCAACAACAAAATTCGAACTTATGTTTGTATAGAGTTGGGGGCCATGCTATAATGTAGCAAAGAACATTGGGGAAGAGGTGCACAAATGACTAAACTATCAAAACGGCAGCAAGATATTCTTGATTTCATTAAAGAAGAGGTCCGCCAAAAAGGGTATCCACCTTCCGTACGGGAGATTGGCGAAGCAGTGGGGCTTGCTTCAAGTTCAACAGTACACGGACATTTATCACGCCTGGAAAGCAAAGGCCTGATTAGACGCGACCCAACCAAGCCAAGGGCCATTGAAATAATGAATTTGGAGGAAGCGAACAATATTCCCAAAGTCAATGTCGTGAACGTGCCGTTACTTGGAAAAGTAACAGCGGGAATGCCGATAACGGCCATTGAGAACATAGAAGAATACTTTCCGCTTCCCGAAAGCATGGTTCCACATGATGACCATGTATTCATGCTGGAAATCATGGGTGAAAGTATGATCGAAGCAGGAATTCATGATGGGGATTATGTCATCGTGAAACAACAAAGCAATGCCAATAATGGAGATATCGTCGTGGCCATGACGGAAGATGATGAAGCCACTGTAAAACGATTCTTTAAGGAACCGGATTACATAAGGCTTCAGCCTGAGAACTCAAATATGGAACCAATTATTTTACGGGATGTTTCGATCCTTGGAAAAGTAATAGGCTTATATAGACAAATACACTAAAAGCGCTAACCGCGCTTTTTTTGTTTGTTTAATCTATGTCCTGAATTCTCTCAATATGCATATGGAAGAGTGGATATTGATATATTTATTAATAGAATCAGATTTTCTTGGGAATTTAAACATCCTTTATTACGGATCGGAGTTATACGATCGCCTAATATTTACTTTGGTAACAATCTGATTACAATAAAAAAGAGAGCTTCAATTATCGCTCCCAGTTAAAATTCACTTCACTCTTAATCTTTGGTTCACCTTTATGAGGTTAAGATCGACCAAGCCATTCCACTGTTGTATCTGCACTTGTGTAGAACCGTATGCTTTTGCAAGCGCAGAGACGGTATCCCCTTTTTGGACAATATGATAAACCTCTTCAATGCTTGCATCATATTTTGTTAAATCGCTTGTTTCGATAAGGTTCACCAGTTTTTCAATATATTTGGGATCCGATGCATACCCCGCATCGAATATTGCTTTGAGTGCTTTTCTGTAATCTTTTTCTCCAATGACAGCTGTATAAAGACTTCTGTTCCACGAAGTCCCCTTTACATATAAATTGGCAAGATCTCGAAGACTTTCTTCCCACGATGGATATTTTCTGAATTTGTTCCATACTTGAACAGGCACACCATTGACATATTCCATTGTCTGAATAATGACAGACTCACCCTTGAAGTCACCTTTTGTACCGAATATATTTTTTCCTTTGCTTGCTAATAAACTTGTCCCATATCCACTCTCCAAACAAGCTTGTGCGATGACAACCGAAGGTAATATTTTAAATTCCTGTTGAATTTTCTGGGCATAGGGAGCAATTTCCTTAATAAATGTTTCTTTGCTCATTTGAACCTCCCACTAATAGGCATTACTTTATTTTTCACTGTTTATTCTCATTCTTATCGTATTCTCATCTATGAAAAAGGTTACAGCTTGTCCAGTACAAAAGGTTCCGATGATCTGGCTGATTTTTAGATTACTTACCTCGAATAGTTCGCTCCGCGTACTATTTATCCATTTCCCCACCAACCAGGAAAAGCCGCCAATCCATATATTAAAATGGATTGACGGCTTTTTTAATTGAACACTGGAAATCTTCAAAACTTGTCTAAAACTTTTAATAATTCATTTTAAATTTGTAATCATTGTATAAAAAATTGATGAAAAACAAAAATTAATTTTAAAAACTTCAATTCAAGGTGGTGAAATCATGGACTACCCAACCATCCATACAAACTTTTGGGATGCAGTGATAGCCATTCCTACCATCATGATTCTTACTCAACTTATTAAGGTCATGTTTCATATTCGTCCAAAATTCATCCCTGCCATCGCTTTGGCCCTTGGCTTGTTCATTTCCATTTTCATCAGTCATCGTCATCACTTTGTTTCAGGAATTTTCATGGGCTGGTTTTATGGCTATGCTAGCATAGGCAATTATGCTGCACTCAAAACTGATATTTTGTCTTATAGAGAATCCTATAAAAAGACGGATTAAACCTATATAGGTTGTCTCTCTCTGCCACTAACACCCATGTTACATCCCATTTACACATCCAAAAAACCCCTCCTTAATTAAGAGAAGGGATCAATTTGTCGGGAAAAGTAAGTTATCCTTTATGTTTTTTAAACTCCTGACTAACCGAGCATGCTTGGCAGACCGTCGGCGGAAAGGAAGCGGATTTTCTGCAATCGACTGGATCTTTTTTAAAATAAAAGAAACTTAGAATTTGTCTACAGTCTGATACCCTTTTTAAGAAAGGCTCTTTTCGTAAAGATTGGTGTTTTTAAAACAAAACTATTTAAGGTTGATTGGAGCGGAAGTGCGAGACTCCTGCGGGAGCAGCGGGACAGGTGAGACCCCACAGGCGTTTACGCCGAGGAGGCTCACCGCCCGCCCCGCGGAAAGCGAGCATCTGGAGGGGAAATCAACCACACCGCACTACTTGGTAAATAGCAGTAAATAGCAACAAAGTATGCGAAAACAGCCTTAAGAAAAGAAAGGATTTCACTATTTCTCAATATAGACCGAACGAATCAGCGTCCGGGTTCTTTCAGTACCATACACATTTTTTTCCTTGACATCTATTGTTACATTATAAACACCTGACTTAGGTACTTCTGGAAGGGTGCCAGTAAAATTTTCAGTATCCATTGCCTTAATTGAGCTTTTTTCACTAATTTCATTACCGGTTTCATCTATTAGATGAACCGAAAATGTTGTGCTGATTGGCCTTTTTTTATCATTCATTGGGTTCTTTATTAAAAATTTTGCATCTTTTTGCTTAACTTTACCGGCCATACTTAATGTAATGGGATTCTTTTCGTTAAATTGTGCAGTGAGCAGGTAGGCGTCTTTTGACGATTTTGTCTTCATTCGCACTTTCCAATCACCCATTTCAAGGTTGTTTCTATTGAATGAGTGGATGGTTGCACCATTAAAAAAGGAAGTTTCATTTTTGGCTGAATGCACCTTTAAGGAAGGTGAATACTTTTTATTGGATGGAGAAATCAATTCAACCTCGACATCATTTGAGGCTGTATATATGTTTATATTGCCTGGGGCTGCTTCATTTACATGGAAGCTTCGTTCGATCCAGACATTTTGTTTCAGGACATCACCCAAAACGGTTTGAGCGAGTGCGGTTGTAATGACATCATCTTCAACCCGTTCTTTATAATTGACATTATATTCAGGGATTCCAGCGGCGGAAGTGCTTCTTAAATATGGTTCAATTCTTGAAAATACAGCTGAGCCAACTCGTATATTGTCGTGATCAAAGTTGGGATCTGAAAATAAATGGGTTGCATAGGGTATTTTTGTACTCCATACATTCACTAGACCATCATTTTCCCCATATGAAGATAAATATTGTCCACCCATGGATAAGGCTGATAGAACCGGGCCTCTGTTCATGCCTGCCACAGTGAAATACATGTTTTTACGAGAATTAACATGGTTATCCGTGACAGAACGAAATTCCGCCATTTTACCAACTTGTAAAGAATAAGTTCCCTCATCTTTTTGACCTAATAGGGAACCAAGCCAGCCCGCATACCAGCTATAAGCCAAATCAGCAAGGTGAGAACCATGATGAGGGGAAGCTAAAGTGATCACCCTTCCAACATATTGGTGTGCTCCGTAGTGCACTAGAGCCGCTTGGGTATCTGGGCCCCCTTTGCTGTGAGCTATAATATTTACTTTTTCGCCCCCGAAATGGTTACTGATTTCTGCAAGCATTTGAGCTAAAAGCCTTCCATTAGCATATTGGCTCACTGATCCATTTCCAGCTGAATCATGAAGCTGAACAAAAACAGTTTGGTAGCCTGCTTCATACGCTTTGGTATACATATCATTGACACCATGATAATCCGTTTCACCGTACCAGCTGGTTGAACTGCCGTTTTTCCCTTGAACAAACACGATCGGTGGTTTCTTTGTATCAAGATTGGGAGGAATACTTCCAAGAAACCAATCTCCTGGACTGAACGTTTCGGAAGGAGGCTTTAATTTTCCTGCTGAGGAAATGTCTGGATTAGCCATAATTAATATGGTTAGAATGAGGACAAGAAAAACGACATAATTGATTACATTCCTTTTCAATTGTTATCTCCTCCAATATCAAGTGGAATTTTTTCGAACTCATCCTATTATCAACGCCCTCCTTCCAGGCCTTTCATAGCCTTCATTAGTATATATTTGTACTTTTGCATACCATTACCTGCTATCTTCACAAAGATGGGAGAAAAAAACTAGAAGAATTCATAATAAATGGAGATATAGTATGATGGTTTGCCTTCGATTCGTTTATGTATACAGTCATTTTCCATTTATGAAATGATCCTTATAGGATAAATCCATATATCGACTGCTGTAAGTTCACAAAAAAGAGAATAAGCCCTTCTCCTGCAAAGGATATAGGGCTTGACTTTTTTATGATCATCCAAATATTATTCTTCGAATTTGCCACTGTCCAATTGCTCCTATTCATGGTGTTTTGAAGTCCATCCTAGACATTAAGTAAATTATTGAAAAAAATTCTTTCACAGCAATTGGCTGTCATTCATAGGGATCTCAGTATCAATCGTCTATTTGGATTTTTAACTCCTTAAAGCCTTCCCTCAACCCACATACGCGTATTTCACAAATGAGAACTGGATAAATAATTTCAGGGCTATGCTGTTCTTCCGATTGTACAATATGTTTATCTGATTTTCCTTTCCTCTTTTTTTCACTCTCTTTCGATCATTTCTTAAATCTTGCCCCAGGAATGGTTACTTTGGTGAAGAAATGGTTGATAGTCTTGATCCTTTAACTACATTTGAAGTGTAGGTGGGGATCAAAAAAAATGATGTCGTCGATTGAGAACCCAACACATTCAGCAAACAAATAAGCCTTATCGATTCGCAAAGGAATCTTATATTGCTCATAGTCAATGTAAGTCCTTTTGGCCATTTTCAGCACTTTAGCCATTTCTTCTTGTGTCAAACCTTTATACTTCCTCGCTTGTTTAAGTGTGAACTTAACGTTTGTCATATCTTGTCACCACCTATCTAAAAAAATGATATCACACTTGAAGTATAGTTACCAACAATTTTTCGCAAAATTCACGCACTTTAAGTTTACTCACTTTCACTCATGGTGTATATTCTAGTAAGAGGTGAAGAAATATGCACATTGGTGAACGGATTAAAATGTTAAGAAAAGAAAGAAAAATGACACAAGAAGATTTGGCAAATATATTAAAAGTGGCGCCAACGGCAGTATCAGCATGGGAATCCGGACGGAATAAACCTTTAATGGATAAATTGAGCATGATGTCCGCATGCTTTGAAATACCGCTATCCCACCTCATTGAAGGAGCACCTATCGTTAGAAATGCTCCTGGAATGGAATTTCTAAATGAAAAGAATGTAAGATTAATTGGAGTCTATGGCAATATCCCTGCTGGAGATCCTAATTTCACCAATGAATATATAGAAGCATATATGCCGACATTAAATTCGATGTTAAAAACGAATAAAGAATATTTTTTCCTGAGAGTGAATGGCAATAGCATGAACAAAGAATTCAGTGACGGATCATTGATTCTCGTTGAAAAAACAACCTACGTCGATAAAGGAAAAATTGGAGTGGTCTTGGTAAATGGTCACGATGCTACGGTCAAAAAAGTGAGTATCGATGAAGAAAACATCACACTCACTCCCTGCAGCACAGATCCTTTTTATGAAAAAAAAACCTATAACATCAAAAATGATAGAGTCCGAATTTTAGGAAAAGTGGTTCAAGCCATTAAAATATACGATTAATATCCATTTAGAATTTTTAAGGAAAATTACTTTAGTTCTCCTTATTGACTGATACATATTAGGTATAAGCCATCATGGTTTGTGCTTTTTAGTATTGTTTTATTTGCCTCTGTAGCTCTAGAAGGGAAGAGCGCCGGAAAACATTTGTAGCCACCGGGTCGCAAGGTAAGGGTTTCAGAAGCACCGAAAAGCAAATAAGCTGAGGCAGGTGGAATTCCTGCCGGTGAAAATCCGTAGGGAAGCGTGTTCTCCCCTAGCCTATGCTTACGAAAGGAGTGCGGGTTCGAATCCCGTCAGAGGCTTGTTTCCTGGAAAATGCGAAGATATATCAAATTCCTCTTTTGCCTCCTGAGCAAAATTATTTATTTTTCCCTTTCACTTCTTCCGCTAATTTCAAGCATTCATATAGGACAGTAGTATGTACACGATTATTTTATTCGTGAACGAGGAAAAGCCCCTCTCTTTTTAAGAAGGGCTTCCTGTGTGGTGTGCTTCTGGAAGTTAAAAATCATTTAACCAGGCAACTATTAATGATTCATTTAACCCGCAATTTCTGGTTTACTGTAATGGTGTACTGACTGTCAAGATCGTTCCAATCTTTAATTTGCTGAACCGTACTGCCATAAGCAATGCTTAAGGAGTATACGGTGTCACCACTAACGACTGTGTGGTATACAGCTGTATTTTTCTTTTTAAGATTGAAGCATTTAACTAAACCGTTTACATGTCCGCGAGCCAGTGATTCGATAAAGGATGCCGTTTTCAATTTGGCTGCGTCATTGACATTATCGATAAATCCATTTTCAGTCAGGAGTGCAGGCATGTCCGTTTCACGGAGCACATGTAAATCTCCTGTTTTTTGTCCTCTGTCTTGGATGTTGATAAGCTTCATGACCTCTGAATGAATATGATCTTGATACGTTTTCGTAATCTGATTCGTAGACGTATAAACGTAATCCTCATACCCAGTGCCTCCGCCAGCATTTATGTGAATGGAGAGATAAAAGTCGGCTCCCCACGCGTTCGCTGCATTCGTCCTATCGTTTAAAGAGGGGTACGTATCTTGGTACCTGCTCATTTTTACAGAAACGTTATTATATTCTACTAATAAGATGTCTTTGATTCGAGTTGCAATGGATAAAGTTAAATCCTTTTCTCTCAATCCATTCCCCACCGAGCCTGGATCCGTACCGCCGTGGCCGGGATCAATAAATACTTTTACCATTTCTATCACCTCTATTAATCTTATGTTACGTATCAATAAATGCTTGTACACATAACTATCTGATTAATGAAATTTCAAAATAAGAATTCATCTTCTCGGCTACAGGTCCAAAAAAAATACACCCTAAAGGTGTCATGGCATTATATGATGAGATTCGCCAAATGGCCGGGTAATTTTTCAAAAAGCCTTCCTCCATTTGTATACTATTCTATCAGGAATTATTGGGCATCTATAAAATAAAGTGATAGAAGGAGACAGAGAGATTATAAAAGGCAACATTAACAAAATACTCTAAAAATGCTTGCATTCATCTAGTTATGGTTTGTTTTATTTAATTGTTCTGCACAATCTTTGATTGAGTCAATCACTATAGTTGGTTCTGATAATTGCGGGAAATGCCCACTTTTTTTTGCGACAATGTGTTTGCTGTTTGTTGACAATGAAAGCAATTCCAATTGGTTCTCAAGTCGTTTTTTTCGAATTTCCTCTGGCATCATTCGATTTTCTTGTCCACCAGTAATGACAAATACAGGTATTTCGGGAAATGTAGCAGTTTGCTGGATTTGTTCCACAGTTTTTTTCACAAAATTAACTTCATTGAATTGTTTATGCGAGGATAAGGAATCAAACACCTTGAACATCCTATTAAAGGCTTTTACAGCCTTGCCTTGATATTCATTAAGGCTAATATCTTTCGTTGTACTGGATTCTAAAAAAACTATTCCCCCCACTTCATTTGTGTAAAGTCGGGCATATAAATTAGCATATAGGCCGCCTAGCGAATGTCCGACCAATAAGTATGGAGGTTCAAACCCCACTGTTGTTAATGCCTCACGTAAAGTATTAACCATACTTTTCCCGTCTTGGCTTTCCTTCGGTTTATCGCTGCCAGCAACACCAAAGCGATTATAGGAAAATACAGATGCTGTTTCCGAAATTGCCGGCAGTATTTTCATCCAACCTTCTATCGGTCCAGAACCACCATTAATCAAAACTATATTTGGTTTGCCTTTTCCACTAATATTGTATTGTAACGTCCCTTTTGATGTTTCCAC
Organism: Peribacillus sp. Aquil_B1; assembly: GCF_022603275.1. Taxonomy (NCBI): domain Bacteria; kingdom Bacillati; phylum Bacillota; class Bacilli; order Caryophanales; family Bacillaceae; genus Peribacillus; species Peribacillus sp. Aquil_B1. The sequence goes on from NZ_JAKXEE010000001.1 coordinate 2,649,873, forward strand.
TTTATATTTTTCTATTTTCAATGTCAGCGCACCTCACTTTGTTTAGATTACTCTACGTGTGTATCAAGCTATTGGTTTCATTTATTGAAGTTCTAACATAATGCTTTAATTCGAAAGATATCTCGAAACTTATCCTATAGCTTATTAAATTTTAAAAGGAGAGTTGTATGATGAATGAATTTGGTAAGTTTGAACGATTGGTTCAAAAGTTTGATCAAGGGAGCAAGCTAATTCGCGCATGGGAATTAAAAGGCGGTATTTCTGCACAGGTTACAGGCCTTGAAGTATTATATCCTTCAGGGCGGATCATGAAAATGATCGTTCGTCAGCATGGTGAACATGACCTAAAACGGAATCCAAATGTTGCAGCAGATGAACACAAGCTATTAGGGATATTGAAAGCTGCTGGTTTGCCTGTACCGATGCCATATCATCTTGAGCAATCGTGCGAGATTTTTTCCAAGCCATCCATACTTATCGAGTTTATTGAGGGCAAGACAGAATTCACTCCCTCAAATCTCAAAGATCATATCTTGCAATCAGCAATCAATCTAGCAAAAATCCATCGTGTTGATTGTGCAAATCTATCTTTATCCTTCCTGCCTAAATTAGAAAATACATATACCAAGATGTTAAATAATAACGATCGGGTAATCCTGGACGAAACATTAAATCTGAGCTTGATTAGGGATTTATTAACATATTTCACGCCTTTACCATCCATGAATAAGGAAGTGATCCTTCATGGTGATTATTGGCCAGGAAATCTATTATGGAAAGAGGATAAACTAGTTTCCATAATTGATTGGGAAGATTCAGGCATAGGGGACCCTTTGGCTGACCTTGCCAATAGTCAACTTGAAATCTTATATCATTTTGGAATGCAAGCGATGAATGACTTCACCAATCAATATAAATCCATGATGCCTGAGGTGAATTTTACCAGCTTACCCTACTGGCAATTATTTGCCGCATTAAGGTTATCTTCATTTCCTGAATGGGGCTTCGAAAAAAGCAAGGAAAATAACTGGCGAAAAAGACACAAGTCATTTGTTCGTCAAGCGATTAACCGAATTCGTTTATAAGATGAGTGAAAAATCTGATATGCCCAGGATATTTTTGATAAAGGCATTTATACTAGTCCCTTTATCATTTATTTTCATAAACTAATAATGACTTTCAAAAAAGAACCAGGAGGTGTTTAAATGTATAATAAGCCCTGGGGGCATCCGAAAGGCGGTCAATTTCCACGACAATATTGCCCACCTCACAGAATGCCTACTCAGTATAATCCACCACAAATCTCCCCCGCTAAGCAATATGTAAAAACTAATGTCATTAACACGGTGATTCCGGTTTTTCACCCGACACATACAACTACCGTGAATAAACACTTCAACACATATATACCGCATACCCGAAGTATCGTGAAAGAGTGTTATTCCCAAAGCTTTATTTGTGGAGTTCCTCAACCCCCCAGTTATTCAAGGAGAATGTTAAGATATTAATTAAAAAAACCCCCATTCGGGGTTTTTTTAATTCCTTCCTTCAACCTTTGAATATTGACAGTCAATGGATTTACAACTTTCTAAATGCAAATTCCCTATACTTTTTAAAGTTCTGTTTCTCGTAAAACTCTTTTGCAGCTTTGTTTTCAAACCAATAATCCAGTTCAATTAAATCTATATCATTCTTTTTGGCCATTTCATAGACCTCATTCATTAGTATTTTACCGTAACCTTTTTTGGTTTGATTTTCAACGATACTAAGCTGATGCACATATACTGATTTATACGCATTTTTAAAAGCACTTTCTGGATAGTTTTTAATTTCAATCCATACGTAACCGACCGGTTCTTCATGTTCTTTTACAACGAGAAAAACAAAACTGTCATTCTCCACCAATCTTTTGAAAGATTCTTTCATTGCACTATAATTATATTCCTTAAAATGCTTAGGATATAGTTTTGCATGCAGATCGTGAACATTTCGATTTAATTTTGCAATTACTTCATGATTCCTGGTTTGACTAACATACATAATTATCCCCCTATCTAAATCCTGCGAATTCCTTATACCAGTAATGTCCACATTCAAAGTACGATTATTTATATAGGCCAGTCAATAGCCGTAAAGAAGAATCCCGTTCCTAAAGAGGCAGGCAAAGTTCTTTTTTCATTCTGGGTAAAAAAAAGACGCAAATTAACAGTTTGAACATACTAATAAATAAAGTGGAAAATACCATTAGGATATTAGTAATCTATTTCCTTAACATACTGGAAGGTGATGACCATGACTTACCCTCTTTTTATTGTGACTGGCATTAGTGGCTCAGGTAAATCAGCAACTTCACTGGAATTGCAGAAAATCATGGTGGATTTCAATGTATTTGACATGGATCTTATCGTTAACAATGACGACTATCAAACAGCATGTGATAATTGGTTGAAAGTTGCCTATTATAGTGCATATTCCGGACGTAATTCCGTATTATTCGGCAATGTACCCGATCCTTATAATGTTGAAATTTGCGACCATTTCCCTTTATTTAATCCAGTTCATTACCTACATCTTTATTGTAACGGTGAAGCACGTACACAACGATTATCGGCTCGTGGCAAATGGACGACTGACAGCATTAATTATATGAATGTGCTATCTGAGAAGTTAGTTCAAGAAGCCAAAACATCCGTTCCACCAATACCCACTTTAGACACTTCTGCCACTTCGCCGCCCCAAGTCGCTAAGTTAATTAAACAATGGATAATGGAGAAGCTTGCCTAAATAAAGGAACATTATTTTTATAAATGCAAATATGGAGAATTTCTGATGAAATACGTACATTAATTCCAAAATCCACTCTTGTCTGCTTGCTTTCTTAGCCAAATAAACTTACTGGTATAACCAAAGCCTTTTTGTATAGCTTTTGATTTAAGGGTCGTTAGTTGAAGAAGTAGTAAAAAGGGATATTCCTTTAGAAAATCCCTTTTTACATCCCGAAAATATCTGAATATTGACTAGTTTTGAATTGATGGACGGACACATTATTTATCAGTTATTCGCCGTTCACCCTGTTGTTCGTTTTTTATAGCCTTTGTTCTTTAATATGTTCTCACTGGTGATATAAGATGACGATAAGAAGAATTATCGCTTGGCTCTATTAAGACAGGCCTCATTGGACCGCCAAAACTTAGCTTTACCTCTTTTTCCTTTATCGCTTTTAAAGCATCCAATAAAAAACTTCCATCCAGTGATATTCTTAACCCCGCATCACCTCTGATTGACTTGATGCTTTGTGTTTCTTCAATTTTCCCTAATTCCGTTGAGTTAGAAGATATCCTTAGCTTACTATTGTCCAGAATTTCTAAATGTACATTGTTATTTTTCCATTCACTTGCAAAAAGGCAGGCCCTATCAATACCCCTTAACAGTGTTTTCGTATCCAAGGTGATGATCGTTTTCAAATCTTTTGGCAGCAGTCCTGATATATTAGGATAGTTACCTTCAATCAGCCTTGAAAAAAATGAGATATTATTTGATTTAAAGACGATATAGCTTTTTGTGATGAAAATATGTATGATAACCGCGTCATCATCAATTAACTTGGTTAACTCATTAAGGCTATTACTTGGAACGATGAAAGACCCATTCACCTTCGATTTCAACGGAAACTCTCTTAACGCTAAACGATGGGAATTTGTTGCAGCACAAGAAAGCCAGTTTTCCCTGATTGTCAAATTGACTCCTGTCAGGGAAGGTCTTGCCTCACTTTTAGAAACGGCAAACGCAGTCTGTTTTATGATATCCAATAATTCAGCACTGGGGATATTAAAATAACAAGCTCCATCTATTTGTGGAAGGTTAGGGTATTCCCCGGAATGTAAAGCCTTTAAATTCATGACTATTTCATTTGATTTAATAGTAACTGAATGATTTTCATTCAGCTTAACATGGATGACATCAGATAATTTTTTAACGATTTCACTTAAATATTTTGCCGATAAAACAACCGTGCCCTTTTCATGAACCTCCAATTCCTTTACACCATCAATCGTTAAAGGAATGGTTTTTTCAATGACAATATCAGAATTACTACCAAGAAGGGTTAAGCAATCGTCATTAGCCACTATCTTTATTCCTGATAAAATGGGTATAGGTGTTTTTATGGAAACGGCATGGCTGACATCTGAAATCGCCTTTTTGAAGTATTCTTTGTTTATTATAAATTCCATGAAATAAGTTCACCCCAATATAATCGTTAAAGGAATAATTCGACAAAATCCCTAAAAATCCCTGTTCACCCTTCTTATATGTTGCTATCAGGTTCAAAGAAGCAGCTTATTGTATCGCTTTCAGCCTACTATTGAGCGTGAAATGCAGTAACAAAAAATTTGAAATTGACTATAGGTGGTATTAGTTTTATATGAGTCCTTTAGATGATAAGATTCTTGGGGGAAGTGATTGAAAAATAGATCAATATTTAGGAGGAGTTCATCTTGAATCCATATGCATTTTTGGCAATAGCCATCCTAAGTGAAGTGTTTGGCAGTTCGATGTTAAAAGTCTCAAACGGGTTTAAAAGGTTACTCCCTTCCATTGGAGTGGTAATTGGAATGGGTTTGGCTTTTTATTGCCTATCGATATCATTAATAACCATACCGCTTGGAACGGCTTATGCCATTTGGTCGGGAATAGGCACAGCTTTAACGGCTTTAGTCGGAGTTATCGTTTACAAAGAGAGCTTTAACATGAAAAAATTTTTAGGTTTAGTCCTGATCATTGGAGGAGTGATGGTTTTGAAGCTCTCGAGTGGGGGCAATTAACAAGTTAGTAATTGGAGGTAATAGTATGAAAGGATACACAGCTTTAGGAATATCCATCATAAGCGAAGTATTTGGTACGACCATGCTTAAGTTTTCTGAAGGATTCACGCATTTATTCGCTTCATTTGGGGTTATAATAGGATTTGGAATTGCATTTTATAGCTTATCCATATGTCTTAAAACCATTCCGTTAAGCTTAGCTTATGCCATTTGGTCAGGAATAGGCACAGCTTTAACGGCTTTAATTGGCGTACTATTATGGAGTGAACCATTTAGTATCACTACATTAGGCGGCTTAGTATTAATCATTGGCGGAGTGGTTTTACTTAATGCTACCCATACCGCTAAAGAAGCGAAAGGAGAGTCAAACTAAGTTTGACTCTCCTCTCTCCCCGCTCGTTCAAAAATAAAAATGGCTTCAAAGCCTGCCACGGCGGCGTTCTCATTTTAAATGGAGCAGAACTTTCAAGAGTTGTGGTTCATTTCTTCCTTATCTCACCAAGTCCTTCTTGCAAAGTCCGTGAACTTGAATTTATCGGGTCTATGCCTGGATTCGCTATATTGAAACAAGCTTCCATCGATTAAATGGACCGTACTTTTTACAACTGCCACCATATCGAAGTCTTCAATGTCCAATAAGTGTTTATCTTCCTCACTGCATGGCTCCACGGTAATTTCCTTGTTGGAAAAACCAATCTGGAGCCCGAGTTCCTTTTCAATATATCCATAAATAGAATCCTCACAAATTTCCTTGGTCAGGTTCGTTACGAATTCGCTCTTGAAATAGTCTTTGTCGAGTATGATTTTCTTCCCATTGATTTGTCGTACCCGGAAAACTTTCCACATTTTCCCATCATCATTCAAATCTAGAAGCTTGGCCATTTTTGAATCGGGGGTCTCAAGCTCCAACTTGTGGATGATCGTTTTGGAATGCAAATTCAACTTTTCCACCATTTCTTTATAGGAAATCAACCCTGCTACAGGAAAATTAAATTTGCTGAAATCCAAGACAAAGGAACCCTTGCCTTTGATTTTATGGATATATCCATTTTGTTCTAGCATTTGTAAGGACTTTCTCACAGTATCCCTGGATATATCATATTCATCCATAAAGCTGCTTTCAGAAGGTAGCTTTGAATTTGTCGGAAAGATTCCTTCTTCAATTTTTGAAACGATATCACCATATAGCGATAGATATTTGCTGTTCATTTCATCACCACAATATATTTTTCTTAGTCTGCTACTCGTCCTTTTTCAACAAATAGACAACGGATTCATAGGGACGAAGGATAACATCACCTGCAAGTTTTTTCGAATCGATATAGTTTGACAGCAGGAGCTCTGAGTTGTATCCGGATAGGTCTATATCTTTTGGCATTTCGAAGGACGCTTCTTTTGCATAAAAGTTATTGATGACCAAAAGTTTCTCGTCTTCATAACTGCGTACATAGGCGAACATTTGGTCATGGTCGCCAAGAATTTGCTGATAGTCCCCATATGCAATGATATCATGTTTCTTGCGTAAGGATATAAGTTTTTGGTAATGATGAAAAATGGAATCCTGATCCATCAGTGAGTGTTCAGCATTGATGATCTTGGCATTATCAGGCACTGTAATCCATGGATTCCCTTTTGTAAAGCCTGCATGCTCCGCATTTTCCCACTGCATGGGAGTTCTCGAGTTATCACGGGATTTAGCTTGAAGGATTTCGATTATTTCCTTTTCATCCTTGCCTGCCTCTTTTAATATATTGTAATAATTAATCGATTCCACGTCCCGATATTGTTCAATATCTTTGAATTTCGGGTTGGTCATCCCTATTTCCTCCCCTTGATAAATATAAGGGGTTCCCCTAAGCATATGAATGGCTGTTGCCAGCATCTTGGCCGATTCCTTATGATACTCTTGATCATTCCCGAACCTTGATACGATCCTCGGCTGGTCATGGTTGCACCAGAACAGGGCATTCCATCCATTTCCTTCTTGCATCCCATATTGCCAGCTGCTTAGGATTTCCTTTAACTGCCTGAAGTCAAAATCTGCTAGTGACCACTTTTCCCCATCCTTATAATCCACCTTTAGATGATGGAAACTGAACACCATGGACAGCTCCTTTTCAGCTGGAGATGAATATTTGATGCAATGGTCAATGGTCGTCGATGACATTTCCCCTACAGTCATCACCTCTTCATCCTTCCCGAAAGTTTCTTCATTCATCTCTTTAAGGAATTGATGAATTTTGGGACCGTCTGTATAAAAGCATCGTCCATCTCCATCTTGATCATTTTCATAGATGTCAGGTTTCGAAATAAGATTGATGACATCCAAACGGAATCCTTTGACACCTTTATCCAGCCAGAAGTTTACTACATTGAAGATTTCCTGCCTCACTCTGGGATTTTCCCAATTAAGGTCAGCTTGTGTTCGATCGAACAAATGGAGGTAGTATTCATCATGTTCCGCTACATATTCCCATGCAGGACCCCCGAATTTCGAAATCCAATTGGTAGGGGGCTCTCCATCTTTCGATTTCTTGAAAATATAATAGTCCTTATATTCTTTATCTCCAGCCAATGCTTTTTGGAACCATTCATGCTCTGTTGATGTATGGTTGAATACCATATCCAGCATGATTTGAATATCCCGCGAATTAGCTTCCTTCACCAATCTCTCAAAATCATCCATCGTCCCAAAAACAGGATCAATGGATGTATAATCCGCTACATCATAACCATTATCATTTTGCGGTGAACGATAAAAAGGGGTCAGCCAAATATAATCCACTCCCAGTTTATTCAGATAATCAAGTTTTTCAATAACACCATTTATGTCCCCGATGCCATCACCATTCGAGTCCTTAAATGACTTCGGATAAATTTGATAGATGGTACTTTTTTTAAAATCCTTCATTGTAATTCCTCCCCTGCTATCCCAGCTGTATCTTTTGTCAGTATGGTAAAAAAGAGGGAGAATGCTCTCCCTCCGCGTTATTAAGCATTTAATTTCGTTGTTTTTGTTCTTGTTTTCAAGTTCATATTAGGACGCTTGGAGAATGCTATAGTCAAAATGAATGGCACAACGAATGCAACCAGCATCGCGAGTGCAAACATTCCCATATGCTGCGGCTGGATGGATAGGATACCTGGGATTCCTCCAACACCGATGGAATTTGCCATTACTCCAGATCCGACTGAAACGATGCCTGCGAAAAGTGAACCGATCATACCGGCTAAGAACGGAAAGCCGTATTTCAGGTTAATCCCGAACATGGCTGGCTCGGTTACACCGAGATAACATGAAATCGTAGCGGGTATGGAAACCTGTCTTTCCTCCTGGTCTTTTCTGTTGATGTAAATCATTGCTAGCACTGCCGTACCTTGTGCAATATTGGATAATGCGATCATTGGCCATAGGTTCGTACCGCCAAGTTCACTCATAAGCTGAAGATCGATTGCGTTTGTCATGTGATGCAGGCCTGTGATGACAAGCGGTGCATAGGCAAAGCCGAATACGGCAGCAAATAGCCAGCCAACTGATGAAGTCAATCCGGAATAAACAACCGTGGAAATGACAGAACCGATTTTCCAGCCTATAGGCCCCAGAATGGTATGGGCAATGATTACTGTTGGAAGTAAAGCGAAAAATGGAACGACGATCATGGAAACGGAATTGTGCACTTTATCTCTCAAGAACCGTTCTAAATACGCCAAGACGAACCCTGCCAGTATCGCTGGGATGACTTGGGCCTGGTAGCCGATCATATCGACCTGGGCAAAACCGAAATCCCAAAAAGGTATGTCACTTGCCTTTGTGTTTGCCACTGCATATGCATTAAGAAGCTGTGGGGAAACCAGGGTCAAACCAAGGACGATCCCGAGAATTTGGGTCGTGCCCATTTTCTTCGAGATTGACCATGTAATCCCAACAGGAAGAAAATGAAAAATAGCTTCACCTATCAGCCATAGGAAGGCGTGGACCCCTCCCCAAAATTGTGAAATATCCACAAGGGTCTTTGTGCTATCATCGAACATTTTTATATCTCCAATGATATTGCGGAATCCAAGAATGAGTCCGCCAACGACTATGGCAGGAATCAGCGGGGTGAAAATGTCCGCAAGATGTGCAATCATACGCTGCAGCCAGCTCATATTCTGTTTTGCTGCATTTTTAACATCTTCTTTTGATGCTTCCTGAAGTCCAGCTATGGAAACGAATTCATTATAAAACGAAGATACTTCATTCCCGATTATGACCTGAAACTGGCCAGCTTGTGTAAACGTTCCTTTCACAAGCTTAATCGATTCAATATTCGTTACGTCCGCCTTAGCGGGATCTTTCAACGCAAAACGCATTCTTGTTGCACAATGCGTAACCGTCGCAATATTTTCTTTCCCTCCGACATGTTGGAGCAAATCCGTTGCTGGTTCTGTGTATTTACCCATTTCACTACTTCCTTTCCCTAGAAAGCAAAATATAGTTGTTTTTATCACCTGTACGTATAGGTTCTGTATACGCTTTCATATTATCCTGTACGTACAGGTATTGTCAATAACTTTTTTCCTCACTTTAAAAGAATTGATGATCATGGACTTTCATTTACGATTCTGTTCTTGCACATTTGGATTTTGATAGCATTCATATTATCCCGTGATTTTAGACGAGTAGCTGAAAAATTCAGAAATAATGTATAATGAAGATATAACCTCTCAATTTATATTTTAATGGTTAGAATTTAGCAGGGAAATGGGCGATGAACTTATGTCTGAAAACAATAAATTTCCACTTATATCGGGTCATCTATCTCTGGATTTAGTGAATACGGAACTAGTCAGTCGTGGTCAGCGCCAAGACTTATTACTTTCAGAACGGGATGTGCTGGACTGGATTTCTGTAATAAAAAGGGAAAATCCATATTGGGATAGTCAGCTATCCTTAAAAATTAAAGAAAGAATTCAACAGGTATTTGTAGGCGTTCAAGAAATGCGTACTATTTTAAGAAAACAATTTGAATCAATAGCGGATGGGAATCCGATTCCAGCTGAGTTTATCGCTTTTTTAGAAAATAAAATTGAAAAATCACCTTTCACTTATAAATTAAGTGATCAAAAACTGGTTCCCATACCTGTTGGAGAAGCGGAAGATATCCTGCAATCTTATATTGCTTTTGACACATTAACATTAATCGAAGAAAATAAGCTAACATCACTAAAGCGATGCTCGAATGATGATTGCGTACTGTTATTTATCGATGAAAGCGGAAGACGCAAGTGGTGTTCAATGAAAATATGCGGGAATAGAAAAAAGGTCGCCCGATTTCAACACCGGAAATCTGATGATGAATGAAGATCCAACTTATTAAAAGAGTTGGTTTTTTCATGACCTTTTCAACTAACCATTAAAAATGGTTTTGACAGGTTAGTATGTTTCGTGTAAAGTCTAATTATATAAAAAAGGAGGGGGAATAATGGACCGCATAACTGTAGCGAGACAACAAGAAACACGCTCATTTCATATACGGTTTTTAGCTAAAATGAAGGGAAAAGGAAGAAGTCCTTTACAGATAAATGTAAAAGACGCACTAACCGGGCTAATCGGTGGATTTTTAACTATTTTCGCTTTAATTCTTTTAACAAAAATAACATCGGCATTGTGGTTAATGGCTCCATTTGGTGCCAGCTGTGTGCTGGCGTTCGGTCTGTGGAATGCACCATTATCACAACCGCGGAATATTATAGGCGGTCATTTTATTTCAACATTCGTAGGCTTAGCTTCCTATCATTTTTTTTGCGATGAACCTTGGGCAATCGGCTTGGCTGTCGGATTAGCAATTGCGGTGATGATGCTGACAAAAACGACGCACCCGCCAGCTGGAGCAGACCCGCTTGTAGTCATGCTTGGCCAGTATGGCTGGAGTTATTTATTTACTCCTGTTTTAACTGGTGCCGTGATAATCGTTTTACTGGCATTGTTAATTAATAATTTGCGCAGCAATCGGAGCTATCCAACTTTTTGGATTTGATTGCTTTTTAATGTGTTATGAGATAAAGCATAATTTTGCAATGTCATGAAATAATAAACGAGGAACGCTCAGGCTCCTCGTTTTTGTCAGCTATAAGTGCTGGTATTCTTATTTAGATCTCACACACTTTTCAATAACCTTTATCATCCATCATTTAGTTTGACTTGTGTTTCTGCAACTTCCACACCGTTCACAAGGAGTGATATTCGATGGATCCCCATATAATGTCGACGTGTCGTCAGGTCTTTCCAATTGTGAATCCTCACTCTTTCAACTCCTTCACCATCTGAGAAATCCCTATCTGCCAATAGGAAAATTTTACGGGAAGTTTTCTGATTCGCTTTCACAAAATCGATGGCATACTCGATGCGAAGTTTCACAGAGTTCTTTTCTTGAACTTGAAAACCGAAATGAAGTTCACTCGTTTCCCCAATACAAATCGAGTCTGGTTCATTTCTAATAAACGCGTTTGTAATGATACGTGGATTATTCAATACATCCGTGTATCCGAATAATGAAAGGACCTCAGGATCTGCTTGACGAACCAAGGTCCTGCATCCCCGCCGGACAATCCAAATCGTGTTGGGTTCTCCGCTTTCATGCCAACGCTTGGCAGTTTCTATGACGACATTCGGATTATCTCTTGCAATATCATTCAAGTTATTGGCCACACTTTTGCGAACATATAGGGACGGGTCGTTTTTCAGGTTCTCAAGTAATTCCAAAACTGGTGCCGGATCGGATTTGAACATCGGTAAAGCTTGCCCCCAAGGTAACCTGGGCCTGCATCCCTCACTAGCCAGCCTCCGGACATGCTCATCTTCATGCTTGGTCCATTCCTTCATCTTCTCGATCATTAAAACGGGATCAAGCAAGATAAATGCACGGATGGCAAATTCGGAAGACGATCTTGCAGTAAAACGCTCCAAGGCATCAAGCGATAACGCCCAGTCCTCCTTATTCAATCCATGTACCTCTACAAAATCCGGAAAAAATAAATATCTAAAACCTTCACAATCCTTATCAATTCGATATAAAATATCCAAAGCTTCTTGGTAATCACTTGGAAGATGCTTTCCAAGGGTAATCGAAATATGTCTAATTCGTTCTTTTAATTTCCTCTCGTCCCAATGCTCATCCATCACTTCTTCTACAAATAAATCAGTAGAGAAGGACGGATGGACACCCTTTACTTTTTCACCGAATTCTCGCATGAATGTTTCATTATATAAATCCTTTAAGGGTTCAGCCATTTAATTCACTTCTTTTCTTCAGGTTATACTTGATTATATAGCATTTTCTTTATTGTATAGTATTGATCGCAAATACAATGAAATAGCAACTAGCTTTTGTAACTCAAGTCACATGCTTTGTTTATTATGGAATATAAATCACTAAGCTGCTGGATTTCATAGGTTGGCTCAATTCCTGTTTCATTCTGCTTACATTCAGGATTAAACCAGCAGGTATCCATGCCGGCAAGTTGGCCGCCTCTTATGTCTGCACTTAATGAGTCCCCAATTATCAATCCTTGTTCCGGTTTAAAATAAGGAATACTGGCAAATACGTAATCGAAGAACTCTTTCATAGGCTTTTGATATCCAGTATCCTCTGAAATGAAAATTTGTTTAAAATAAGCATGCAAACCTGAATCTCGCAAGCGTTTATCCTGGGTCCTGGAAACCCCATTTGACACAATATATAAATCATGGTGCAGCTCTAAAATCGCAACCAATTCATGTGCCCCATTAACCTCCTGATGCCCTTGTTCCAAGTAACGACGATAGGTTTTCTCCAGTGCAACCCCGTCCACCGCCCGGCCATATTCTTTAAAAAAAGTTGAAAATCGAGTATTGATTACCTCATCCCGCGATATTTCCCCCTTTTCAAATGACTTCCACAGGTTTTGGTTGATTGTTTTATAATGCGCCTCCGCTTGCGGTGTATACAACATTTGTTGCTCCTTGAAAAGTAAGCGCAGTGCATCACTTTCTGCCTTCTGAAAATCTAAAAGTGTATCATCTATATCAAAAAATAAAGCTTTGTACCTGTTCATGTGTATCGCTCCATTCAATGTTTCCATCCAACTTTGAATACCCGTGACCATACCATGGTCTTTCTAGTTCATTTCAAAGGCCATTTTCCTTTTCCCACCTATTTTGAATACTATCATCCCAGCAATGATAATCAGGATCCCCCCCAACTGCTTGAATGTAAAGGGAACCTTCTCCAGCCCCAACAAACCTGTAGAATCCCAAGCCAGAGCAAATACAAGCTGTGCCGCCATCACGATTGAAATGGCGAAGGTAGGTCCCAGCAGCTTAACTCCCTGTGTCACACAAATGACCACACCTATGCCAACCAACCCGCTGAACCAATACCAGGGCTTCATATTATGCAGTTGAAAAATCTCTATTCCCTCAAATGCGACCCCGCTTAAAAATGAAGCAAGAAAGCCCAACCCTAATACAAGTGTCGTCGTTGACCATGGATTGACATGTTCATTTACTTTACTATTAAAAACGTTTTGTAAACTGACCAATGAACCCGCGAGGATTGCCCAACTTAATCCGATCAACATCGTAACGCCTCCTTCAAATCATATAAACCTTCTACTCATAGATATTATGGCTGGACAGTGCCTTTACCCCTTCCCAGTCCTTAACTTGGATGAACCCATCGGAACGATCAATCAAACCGTCCCTACAAAGATTCAGTATGACTCGATTCAAGTGCCGGTAACTTGTTCCAATAAAGTTTGCAATATCCTTCAGGCTCTCTGTATTCAGCCTTCCAGTGATATGGGCACTTGTTTCATCGAACGAAACGGATAGGAGGTAACTTGCAAGCCTTACTTCGACTGGATGCATTAAATTGAAACTAAGTGACTTGGATTTAATATAAAACTTCTGGGTGATGACCCTTAGTAAAAATTGCAGGAAGGCCGGTTGACCTTCGGCATACTTTTTTAACCATTGATGCTGTATGCCGATTACATAGACATCCGATACCGCTTCAACAGTATTGATGATATCGATTCCTTGTATGTATTCAATATCTCCAATTACTTCAAGGGGGGTCTTGAATGACAAAATCAGATTCTTGCCTTCAACTGATGTCGTATACACTTTAACTTTCCCCTTAACCAGGACGTACAAATAATTCACTCGATCGCCTTGGGAGCAAATGCATTCACCAGGCTTAACCCGGTATAGAGATAAATAGGGCATCAAGGCTCCATTAAAAATGTTTTCCAACTGATGTGCCTTCAAGTAGTGATTGAGTTTTTCCGAATCCATTATTTCTTTCATCTGATTAAGATTCACTTCCTGCCTATTACTTAATATCCATACAATTATACCGCTAATAAAATGATTCCTGCCATCATCAAGCCAAGCCCAATGAACTGTGGTAGTTGCATCTTCTGTTTCGTTACCCCAAACCATCCCTTGCTATCTATGACAAAGCTAAGACTTAGCTGCGCCAGCAATAGAGCTGATACCGAAAACGTCACTCCGATTTGTTTATAGGCCGAAATATTACTGAAAATAATCACCGCTGCAAAGGTTCCACCCGACAAATACAACGGTTTAATTTTTTTAAATTCAAGAGAATCCCCTTTACGCATCATAAATAAAATCAACCCGGCAATGATGAAACCAGTGAACTGTGTAATTGTTGCGACTTGCCACGTGCTAAGGTCCCGGCTGATTTGGGAATTGGCTACACCTTGCAACGTTAGAAAAGCTCCACCTAAAAATGTTAAGAAAACCCCTTTCACTTTTTCTCCCCCCCTTCTTTCTTTCCATTATTAAATAATAGATAAAAGATTCCTGAAAGGACATATGTCCCGCTGTTCGACTCCAGACTTCATAATTGGAATGGAAGATTTTTTTGGGGAAATAACAAAATATTCTCTGCCAAGATCAATCATTAATTAGCAATGCCACTAATTAATTAGTGGCAACGCTTGTTTACCATTAACTTGAATTATCCGTAATTATTTTTTAACACAAAAAAGAATGGAACCCCCTATTGGAAGTTCCATTCTTTGCGTTCAAAGGGAAGGCTCATTACGGAATATCATGTCCCATCGAGCTTGTTAAAATGTTAAACCATTGCTCTTTTTCCATGCTTAGGTTCAGTGAATCAATGGCGCTGTCCAATCGTTCTTTCTTACCGGATCCAACGATCGGAATGATTTTTGCAGGATGTCTCAACAGCCATGCATACATCACTTCATCTATTCCATTGGCTCCGATTTCTTCTTTTACGATTTCTAACGTTTTTCTTAAGCGAACAGCCTTTTCATTCGATTCCTCAAAAATGCTGCCTCCTGCAAGCGGTGACCATGCCATCGGAGCCACGCCCATTTCCTGACATGAGTTCATGGTTCCGTCTTCGAAGTTTTCAAGATTGTATGCAGAAAGCTCCAGCTGATTCGTCACAAGCGGATATTCTAGAAAAGATTGAAGCATATCCCATTGCGGTTTTTTGAAGTTGGATACTCCAAAGTTTCGGACCTTTCCTGATTCCTTTAATTGATTAAACGCCTCTGCCGTTTCCGCCGGGTCCATCAGGGGATCAGGACGATGGATAAGTAACAGATCAATATAATCCGTCTTAAGATTCATAAGAGATTGTTCAACAGACTTTATGATATGGGCTTTACTAGTATCATAATGGTGACTTTTATGGGAAGGACGGTTTTCTGATTTAAGAACTATGCCACATTTCGTAACAATCTCCATTTTATCGCGTAAAGATGGCTTTAATGAAAGTGCATTCCCAAAAATCCCCTCACACGTATAACTTCCATATATATCGGCGTGATCATATGTAGTGATGCCCCGATCCATTCCGTGTTCAATAAGAGATAGGATTTCCTCGGCAGAAAATCTCCAATCTGCCAATCTCCACATACCGTGTACAATGCGTGAAAGACTAAGCTCATCAGTTAGATTGACTCTTTGCATGTTTTTCTCCCCTTTTATAACATGATTGGGCTTGCTAATTAGTTTTTTGTTTTTCTATCATGACTCCCCTTCGCTAATCAGTTTCAGTATCTATAGCTACTGCCATGAACCTTAGTATAATTTAAATTTTCGGAGATTCCTAATCTTGAGTGACCCTTATCTGCCATATTTATTTAGCTTAGGTTCATGAAGAATTATATCGCCGCTTTCCCGTGCAAGTTCATACATTATGAACATAGAAAAAGGCTGCCGCAGCAACCTCCTGAATATTGTTAGTTCTTTTGTGTTTTCTCGTGTAATTCAACGATTTCTATTGCTAAATCTTTTGTTGTCATGGAAGTCATCAAGTGATCTTGAGCATGGATCAGTAGCATTGGAATATCGAATTTCTCACCATTCACTTCTTGTTGAATCAATGCGGTTTGGATTTTATGTGCCGCAACAAACTCATGTTCCGCTTCCTTTAATTTATCCTGAGCATCACTTGATTTACCTTGTTTTTGCAAGGCGATGGCTTCCATTGCACAACTGCGGGCATTCCCGCTATGGAGAATTAATTGAAAAGATAATTCTGATAGATCCTCTTTCGTTTTTGCCATATTAACACTCCTTTTGATAGTATGTTATTTTGAAATTAATTGGAGGGCCGTACGCAATACTTCCTTGCCATTACATGATCCATAGTGCATTGGATTTATCGTATCTACAGGTACTCCTTTTTCATCCCCTATTTTCTTTATATCATTAAGTAAATAACGAACTTGAGGGCCTAAAAGTATGACATCCACCTCATTTATATGGTTTCTCACTTCCGTTGTGGCAACAGCCTGGATTTTCACGTTCAATCCTTCTTCCACCGCCGCTTTCTCCATCTTATTTACCAATAGACTAGTGGACATTCCTGCAGAACAGCATAATAGTATATTCATCATCATTCCTCCTTAATAATTAGGTTCAGGTTATTTAATCAATCTAAATGTGCCCCATGGTTTAATGTAATCCAGCAAAAAAAGTTCCTCTTTTACAACATGGGCGACTGCATTTTTTCGTTTATCCAAAGGCATATCCCTTAAGATGACTTGAAGTTCGCCTTTGTATTTTCCAAAAGAATCATTGCCGATGAAAACGGACCCTTTGCGCTGTGGGATACTTTCCCGGATTGCAAAATCTTCATTCGCATATTTTTTCCGGACCTCCACTGAACGGATCATATACTCACTGATATCACCACGGCGAAGTTGCAATTCATCCAACACAACCTTTTGCTCAATTGGTGACGCATCCGAATGGAGTTCCACTTTCAGCTCGATCATGTCACGCTGTAAGGATCCCAGCATTCTTAGTTCCTCTTCACTCGCGTAAGCATTCCCGATGATGACATCATCTATTAAACCCGTTGCCCATAGATGCTTGGCTTGTACATCAATGGAAAGTTCACGGTGCTGTTCTAGTGTGCATAATCCATCATTTATACTCCAAGGACCTATATCACCAGTTTGAGAAGTAACAAATGCAGCTGTTCGAATACCATGTTCTTTAAAACGCTTACTGCAGGCAATGAAGAAGTCGTAAGGAAGACCTGTGAATTTTTGGGGATAGAAATTATGACAGCCAATCATTTGATTTTTATTCCCTTGATGCGTCAAAATATTCGATAAATAATCAACATCATTACTCATATTCAATTCGATTTTCAACCCATAAGGATTATAGGTCATTTTAGCTTCTTTCAAGCCATCGAATCCAAGATCTAAACGAACGCCGTCAGCTCCCATTTCTGCAAAAAAACTTAAATCATCATAACTAATATCAAACTTGTCGAAAACAGCTGGAGCAACATCAAGAATGACTTCCATATGTAGCGCTTTCGCATAAGAAATAATATTTTTATATTCTTCCATGACAATTTCGTATGGTTTTGAAACCGATAATAAACATGTGAATATTCGTTCAAAACCATAACTATGGGCAAGTTTAATATATTGCTTGTCTTTATCAGGTGTAGAGTGTTCCGGATAAATGGAAATACCTAATCTTCTCATAAGCTATCATTCACTCCTTTTGTACTTTCTTTCCATTGAGCCCGCTTAGCCTGTAATCCCATTAAATAGTCACGGTAGCGGGAAGATACCATCACAGAACAAATAATCGTTGGTACAATGACAATTAAATAATAAGTCGATCCCATTGCGGTAAACAGAAAGATAGAAAAGCTAATGATTAAAATAGACAGGCCCACCGATTTCCAGGGTGTTAATTTTTCACCTAGCCCGGTTCGGGAAAAAATGATTTGTGACCCTACAAATGATAGAACTGCGGATATTATTTCAAGCATATTTAATGCCCGCTTTCTTTTCTTCTGGTCCAGCTTCTATTTTATTTTCATCACGTAAATGCTGCTTCTCGAACATCTTGAAAAAGGGAAAATAGATCATTAAAGAGATGACAAAATTTAATAAAACCAGAACCCCGGCCATGATTGTCCAATTTGTACTGATGACAGCGGCAATTGGACTAAAGACCGTAAACGGCAGCTTAGCCATTATCATCGGTATTAACCCTAATTGAAAGAATGTATAGGAAACTACGACATTTACCAAGGGTGCAACAATGAATGGCACCATTAAAATGGGGTTCATGACAATTGGCGCTCCAAAAATGACAGGTTCGTTAATATTAAAAATCCCCGGAACAAAGGACAGTTTACCCAGCTCTTTCAAATACTTCGATTTTGAAAATAAGAACAGTACAACAAGTGATAATGTCGATCCCGCCCCGCCAATCCATACGAACCATTGAATGAATTGTTCAGTAAATAGATTGGGCAAATTCGCCGCATTACCCGTTCTTGCAAATGCATCCATATTCTCGAGAATCGCCGAATCCCACATCGGCCGTATGATCGGACCCAATATTGCCGGTCCATGAATACCCAGCGACCAAAAGAAAACGATGAGAAAGACTGTAAGCAAACCTCCTATTAAACTATTGCCAACCAATAAATTTTTGAGAGGTGACACCAAAGTAGTGATGATCGAGTTAATGTCAAATCCTAAACCATAACGAATGCCCCAGAAAAGAAGGACCACGACCAATGTTGGAATCAGGGCTGCAAAGGAATTTGAAACCATTGGCGGAACGCTTTCCGGTAATTTGATTTTTATATCACGTTTAATCAAAAAATGAAAAATCTCGACGGAAACCAGCGATGTTACTATTGCTCCGAATAAAGAGGCTGCGCTTAAAGAGCTGATAGGCAGCCAGCGACCCGCTTCTATTACTCCTGGAACGGATTCCATGACCTGGGTAGGCACAACACATGTAATCAGAAAAGCTAAGACTGATAGAAGACCTGCACTGAGCTGATCTAATTTATAATGTCCTGCAAGCGCTGACCCCACCCCGAAAGCTGCATATAAAGCCATTGCTCCCACTGTAAACCGAAACGGAACATCCAAAGCGGCACGATAAGGTGCAATCCATTCGTCATACCCAGCAATTGGAAAATTTAACAAAATAACAAAGAATGAACCAATGATCGTAAGCGGAAGTGTTGCCAGAACACCGTGCCTGATCGCCAGCAGATGTCTTTGTGAACCAATCTTGTTTGCAAATGGAAGCACTTTCATTTCGAGTAAACCCATAAAATTATTCAATAACCTTTCCTCCTTCTGATTTAAATTCTGAAAAAACAAACAATTACAATAAATAAACATTATAACGTTATATTGATTATGTCAATAATTTTATTGAAAATATGGTTTTTGTTATAAACTTTTAAATCATAGGAGTGTAAAATCCTTGATCTACCTAGAACAGCAAAAAAAGCTCCCTGCCTCGTCAATTCTGTACAAGCCTTCACGGATGTCCCTACACATTGTTTAACTTCAAACAAAGGTATATGATAGATAAAAAGATTGTAGGTGGAACGACTTATTAATTCTGAATCGAGAATACCAATAAACATTACTCTCAATCCGTACTTGGCTAATAGACTCACTAATCTGGCTGAAGAAAGAAATATCCCTATCGAAAGATTGATGGATAAAGCTGTAGACCTGTTGCTTGAATACATGGAAGATAATGAGACCGTTAATCAGGTGAAATACAGTAATATCGAAGCGATAGAAAAGAATAAAGAAAGTATTGCAAAAAGTAGAGAATTCATAAATAAAAAAACAAGCACTTAACCCCTAGGTAAAGTGCTTGTTCATACTATAGGCAAACTCAATGAAAATCGAGTTTGTCTAGTGTTTTTTATGGCTTGTACAATTTGGACGTTGCTTTCCACCCCAGGCACTCGCTTTCCGTGGGCGGTCCGGGAGCCTCCTCGGCTTTCGCCTGTGGGGTCTCCCGTAGACACGCTGTTCCCGCAGGAGTCTCGTACCTTCCGTTCCAATCAACTTTGTTTTAACCTTTAGATAGAATCCTTTTGCCTAGAGTCTTTTTAGAAATATTAAAACATGAGGTGATGTTTCTAAAACATGATTCTATTCAGCGAGATCAACTTGAAATGGATCACATTCATGATTCTGTGGTGTCCCACTGCGGATTCCAAACGACTTCCCAAAGGTGTCCATCAGGGTCTTGAAAGTGTGCAGAGTATCCTCCCCAGAAAGTGTCATGTGCCGGATCGGTTATGATCGCGCCAGCTTTTTTTGCTTTTTCCAACACAATATTCACTTCCTCTTTACTACCTACATTGTGACCAAGGGTAAATTCAGTAGGACTTGCCGGAGACAAAGGAACCTTGGCCTCATGAGCTATATCCCTTCGATTCCATATGGCAAGCTTCAAGCCTTTTTGCAGGTCGAAAAAGGCAACAGCTCCATGCTCAAATTCTTGGCCCACTATTCCTTCAGTTTGAAATCCCAGGCCATCCCGATAGAATTTCAGCGATTTTTCCAAATCTTCCACACCTAATGTTATGACAGTAATACGTGGTTTCATGATTGACCTCCTTCTTATTTACTTTCGCCTTCAATTGGTTACCAACGCTTTAAGTTCATACCAGATTAGAATCAATACGTTTTTTTGTCAATTTAAAAGGAATTCCTGTATAGTAAAATGATTAACTGATCAAGCTCGATATACTCATTCACTTTACTTAATGAAATGAAACAGAAAGGAAAAGAAATTACCAATGATTTCATTTATCCTCACCTTGAAACGTTTCCTAAAAGCTCTGTGGTCCGCTTTTAAATTGAAGAACTTCCAGGTTCTTTTCGTATTGGTCCTGGTTATGTTACTTTCCGGCACAATTTTCTATGTTAAGCAGGAAGGTCTGACTGTGATTGAATCCCTTTACTTCTGTGTTGTTACTCTTAGTACGGTTGGGCATCCCAGTTTTGAACCGCAGACAACATTCGGAAAAGTGTTTACAATGATTTATATTGTGGGCGGCACCGGATTATTTATGGGGCTAATAGGATACCTTGCATACGCAATCATAAAGAAACCGGAAAACGAGAGCAAAATCTGAATGCATAGGAATGCTTACATTAATTAGCATTCCTTTTTGATTGGTGTAAATATCGCCGTTAAAAAGGACCAAGTGAAGGTTCTCCCTCAAATTACTGAAGTTTCAGCAAGGACCTCTATTCCTCTATGTATTTGTTTTCTTCAGTTGTTTTGATCACAAGTCTATCATGGCAGGATAAGGATTTCTGATTTTAATCGTAATTTCCCCCTTTCCCCATATAGCGTCATCCATAGTATATTACTATGAAGTCCGGGATGGGGATTGTACGTCGAAAAAACTGGATAGAATCTCCATTTAGTACCAATCAAGATTAATTAGGTCTAATCCATTTTATTGCTATTTTCTCTTCACCTACTTTAACGGCTCTTTATTCATCAAATGGCCCCTCTCGATTAAGAAGGGCCTTTAATAATGGATGGTACTTATTCTTCAAGCTCCTTTTTCTTGTTCAAGAGTTGGAGGTATTCCCTATCCAATTCACCTTTCTCCTCTTCCTTCGTAACACTGGACAGCTTCCCAAGTGTTTCGATGATTTGCACTTCAATCATAAGAAGTTCAGCCTGTTTATCTTGATGACCATCTTTAAGCGTAGCCGATTTAGTTGATTCCTGATTGATAGCACTTACTCTCGGAGGTTCATCTTCAAATGAAAGTGAATGCGTTGCAAGCGATTGGATCATTGAACGATCATGAGTCACAAAAACGATAGTTCCTGGATATGCTTTTAACACTTCGGTTAAAGCCTCTTTAGTATGAATATCCAGGTAATTTGTAGGTTCATCCAAAACCAATACATTATAGTTTCCCAAAAAAACTTTAGCTAGGGATGCCCTGACTCTTTCTCCACCGCTTAAAAGTGATACTTGTTTGTGAACGTCATTTCCTTTAAAAGCTAATCGTGATAATAGCGTACGAATAAAAGCCTGATTGTAGGGACTGTCCTCCGATATATTTTCAAGAACCGTTTTACTTTCATTCAAATTTTCTTGTTGTTGTGCAAAAAATCCAATCTTTGCCGGCTTCGCGACATATAAATCTGGGTGCCGTTCTACTATCTTTTTCAGTAATGTCGATTTTCCTGAACCATTTTGACCATTGATGGCGAGTCTGCAAGCTAGTTGGACATCTCCAAAAATATGTTGCTTCAGCATACTTGACCCGGCTTTCAGGGAACAGCCATTAAATCGAATGACCCTTTTGCTATGCAAAGATGGAAATTCTGAAATATCAAAAATGATAGGAGGATCTTCCCTCGGTTTTTCTTTTTTTGCTAATTTTTCGATCCTAGTTTCGATCGCTTCGGCAGAACGGTTCAATTTCGCCTTCTGTTTCCCAGCGCTCCGTTTATGCAGCCTTGCTTCTGAATTACCCATTCGTTTAGGGGCTTTCCTAATTGAATCAGATTTGGCTTGGAGGTTTTGTGCAGCCTGTTTCAATCGGTTCTTTTCGCGGGTATACTCTTCATATTGCTTATTTTCCTTTTCTGTTTTTGCTTGCTTTTGTTTGATATAGGCTTCGTAATTCCCTTCAAATACCGTTACCTTGCCTTGCTCAACTTCCCATATTGTTGTACACAGATGATTCAAGAATGCTTTATCATGTGAAGTAAGCAAAATAGCGCCATTAAAAGATTTTATATCCTTTTCCAATTGTTCAATTCCGGACATATCCAAATGACTGGTAGGTTCATCCGCAATCAATACATCACAATTGGAAGAAAGGGCTGCGGCGATTTTTCTTCGAGTACGTTCGCCGCCGCTCATGTTTTCTTGATCCTCATTGGGCACTTTCCATATGCTCGTTAATATCCCGCTTATTTCTTGTTCAGTTTCTTCCATCTGCGGGATATAGCTGATTGTTCCATAGCTCTCTATATAGCCGGAATCAGGTTCCCTCACGCCCGCTAGTATAGAAAGCAGTGTCGTTTTACCTTCTCCATTCCTGCCAACCAAACCAACACGGTCATGACTGTAAAGATGAAGTGTATCAACAGAAAGAACTTCACGGGTCCCGTAGCTTTTCTTTAAATCATTCACTTTTAAAAATAACATAAAAAAATCCCCCTCCAATTTTCTAGAGAGAGATCGTCTGCTACTAAATTAATATACATAAACCAAATATACTTCATCTGATTTGATAACAGAAAAAGTAATTGTATATGAATTAGTACCTATAAACGAACAGACGTATCCCATCTCTAAACATAATCATTAAAAATCTCACATGGGTATCTAAAAAGATTCTTATTCAAATGAAAAAGTGAATTCACTTAACTTACCGAAAAATACGGTAAGCAAACAAAGTGACACGTATTTTCATTGAAATATCTAACCGTTAACACCCATTGAAATTGATTTAGATTTACTGTTTATTTGATAAGATTACTGCTTCATTGTATAAGGTACCTATTCCTTCCAATGTAATGAATTAATGATTGCATATTATTCATATGTTTGTAAAGCAGATTTATGCCCTTTTTTTCTTAATTCATAAAAAGAGAAGTTAATTGGGCTCTACATGGACATGAACATCATACACTCCATGATCTTTCATCATCACTTTTTCTACATGTGTCGCTATATCATGCGCTTCTTTAATATCCAAGGTAGAATTGACAAGGATGACAACATCAATCACTTCATTGTTCCCGTAATTTCTCCCTTTAATTGCTTTTATCCCCTTGACTCCATTGACATTTGTAATTACTTCCTTATATAGATGAATTTTATTTTCATCAAATCCGTCAGAAAGTTCATGCGAGGCTTGAATGAAAATCTCCCAGGCTGTTTTGCATATTAATAATCCAACAATGATAGCAGTAAGTGGATCCAACCAAGGCATGTTTAATTGGGAGCCGAAAATCCCTATAGCTGTTCCGATACTTACCCAAGCATCAGAAATATTATCTTTCGAAGCTGCCATAACGGCTTTACTGTTAATTTTCATAGCAAGCTTTTTATTATATCGGTATACAAAATACATGGCTATTGCTGATAAAACACCTACATACCCGGCAATAATGTCAGGTGATTCCTTACCACCTTTAAGCATGGAAGCAACGGCATCTATCAATACCTGTACACCAACAGCAAACATGATAAATGAAGCTACCATCGATGCAATCGTTTCACTTTTCCAATGACCATAACCATGATCTTTATCGGGGGGTCTTTGAGCTAGCCTTAAACCGATCAGTACGGCAATGGACGCGATAATATCAGTCGTGTTGTTCAAACCATCCGCTTTCAAGGCCGCTGAGTCACTTATGTATCCTATAACCAGTTTCATTATTGATAGACAAATATAAGCAATTATACTAATGATTGCACCACGTTCGCCTAATTTGAGGTCATTATATTTTTGTTCTTCCATTCAACTTCCCCCCACAATTAAGTACCTGAATATCATATCAACTTAAAAATGGGTGGGTCTATAGCAACCTTTTTGTATCGCTTTATATAAGTAAGATATAGATAACTATGTTGCATATGGCAAACTATCTGAAAAGAATGTTATTGATGAATCCCCGTATGTCATCCCCGCAAAATAACCAACTTCAAATGAGGTTTATATCGTTTTTTCGGCAGTAAAACGAAATAATGTTCCGCTTTCATTTGATTGCAAAATATATTTTATATGCAGTGTCTTAGCTATATCCTCAATTATTTTTAAGCCAAGCCCCTTTCTTTTACTATCGATATCAAAACCAATCCCATTATCCTCGATACTGACCACATTATTTTCAATGGTTATCACAAGTTTATCAGCCCTTGAGTGATTCAAAACATTTTGGAAAACGTTATCGAATAACCTTTGGAGCCACAATTCATTACTTATCCATTCCAACTCTCCATTTAATGGCTGATATATTAATTCAATACCATGCATGTTATACAAATAACCCCATTTTTTAACCATCATTTCTAATAAATCATGCATATTCACTTCATCATTTAAAATATAAGAATTATCTAATGCATCTGTGGATTGAATTTTATATTCATTTGTTAATTCGGAAATATAATCAATTTGTTGATATAGTGATTGTAATAGTGGAGCTTGATCCGTATATTGACCTTCTAAATAAAATAATTGTAATCTTACTGCTGTTAAAGGTGTATTGATGTCATGCCTTAATTTATTTAAGAGTTCCTTTTTCATTTCCTCCTGTTGTTTTAGTTCCAATTCCCGATAGGTCGTTCTTTCAATTAGTACATTCACCGCTTTAGTTAATTCCCCGATTTCATCCTGGCTATTTACCTCTAATTTATTCGGAATCTCCTCATCACTGGCTAAATTCCTGATGGTTTCATTCAATATATTTATTTTATTTAATAACGAGTTAATAGATTTGGAAAATAAGAAGGCTAACAATAATAATGATAAAATAAATACTCCCAGCATTGTAGGATATGCAAAAGATTCATGAAAAGGAATGTCACTATTATTGGATTTAAAGGCCATATCATAAATTAGTGACATAAGGATACTGATTAACAGTAATATAAATGGCACGCTAATAACGGCAATAAATAATAATAGCTGGTATTTTTTCTTTAATTTCATTTCTTTATATAGGTATTCAATCTATACCCTTCTCCATATATATTTTGGATGATCTCTCCGGTGTTATCATTGATTTTTGTTCTGACTTTTTTTATATGTACATTAATGATATTTTGATTCCTATCTTCGAGCTGCCATAAATATTCAAAGAAATGTTCTTTCGTTAAGATACGATCCCTATTTTCATATAAATAGAAAAATATTTTACGCTCTATTGAAGTAAAAACCACTTCATTATGCAAGTCATTATTGAATACCTTTTTATGCTCGGCATCAATATATAAATGTTTAATTTGCGTGAAAGTACCATATTGATATTCCAGCAATTTTTGCATTCTTAGTAATAGCTCCCTGGGATCAAAAGGCTTAGTCATATAATCCTCACCCATTGTCAAACCTTGGAGTTTGCTATCCATATCATTTCGGGCGGATAGAAAAATAACAGGAATATTCAATCCTAGACTTTTTACTTTCTTTGTAATTTGATAGCCATCATCTCCAGGCAGCATAACATCCATAATGACTAAATCCATCTCATGGATTATATCTATTATATCTTTTCCTTCTTTCACCCAGCGTACATTGTATTCTTCGCGTTGCAAAATTTTTTTCAATAAATCACCAATCATCAAATCATCTTCAACCATTAAAATATTATATCTTTTCATCACAAAGCCTTTCTTCATTCATTTGATAAATTCCATGGCAAGATCATATATCTCATCTGGCACATATAAATAAATGCTGTGCGTCCCTGTCAGTTTTATTACATCCGCTTTTAATAGCTTCTCTGCAAACTCCTCGTAATCTTCATTTTTTTGTTTAGTATATTTCGAATTTTTATTTTCATCGGCAATTGCATCTAAAAATAAAATGGGTGTTTCTTCTGGAATCGGCAAGTTAACAGATTTTTTACCATTATTGTAACTCTGTAAAAGCTCTTGCTCCATATCATCATTAAAAAACTGTTTATATGATAGTGCTTTATACATTTCTTTTTCAAAGTCAGTCAAGAATGATTGCCGGATCACTTCGGGATTATAAACAGCAGTAGGGACAAGACGGTGCAAACCCATTTTCGTTAAAATATTCACACCTCTGACAGTCAATGAATCTACCATGCCCATTTTATGAGTTACATATTGGTGCGGTAAACCAATATCCAAAGCAATGATTCCCTTTACTTCATTTGGGTATTTTTGTGCCCAATAAATAGCTTCGATACCTGATATTGAGTGTGGAACTAAATAATAAGGAGGTTTATTCCCACTTTCCATCAACGATTTCCTGCTTTGTTCTAAAATTACATCCATATCCCTATCATCATGAAAAACATCACTGTATCCATATCCTGCTCTTTCAATGACTGCAATCTTATTTTCTTTTGCAAACTTACTATATAATCCCTTCAATTCATAAACTGGAGCCGCAATCCCGGAACCGGACATAAAAACATATGTATCCGCCCCGCTTCCTTCCGTATATACATTAATTCCTTTGTTATTAAAATCGACGGATGTTCCTACACTAATTAATGATGATCCCTTGCCCCTTTGATAATTATGGTAAATAAAAACAGCTAATACTACAACTAAGATAATTGAAATGAAGGTGAAAAATATATTCTTTGATACTTTCAACATTTTTCCCATACAGAAAACTCCTTTCAAGTTATACTGAAAGGATATATGTTAAAAATAAATTTCTAATTAATTTTCATTTTATATCTTCCATAAAGAAAAATTCACCTTTTTAATGTCCATTGATGTGCATTAAAAAAGCTGCGCCAGCGCAGCCCTAAGTATAAATAATATTATATGTCGGTTTAATCACACCGTTTGGATATTGTTTCATTTCAACTAAATCTAATTTTAGACTTGACTTAACGCTGCCGAAAAGAGGAATGCCTTCACCGATTATAACTGGATTCACTTTCAGCACCAATTGATCAATGAGTTTATGTTTTAATAACGTTCCAGCCAGTTCTCCGCCCCCGCAAAGCCATAGCTTTCCATCCCCTTGCTGTTTGAGGTTTTCAATAAACGCAACGGCGTTTCCTTCGATAAGCTCTACCTCCTCATTCGATTCAAACTGAAGGGAGCTTGAGAATATATAATGTTTCAAACCCTTATAACCTGGTTCACCCGGTTTAGCTCCGAATTGAAATCCGAATTCATATGTTTTACTTCCCATCAACACCGCTTCATATTGCTGGATATCGGATAAAAAGTCCGGGACATGTTCTCCTTCAAATAAGAAAAAAGAATGATTGATATCCCCGTCCAACATTGCTTGATCGGCAATGAAATTGTCCAGTGAAACGGCTACATGATATACCAATTCTGCCACTTAGTCATCCCTCCAAAAGTGATTAAGCATTTTACATGAACAACGAGTGTCCTATAACCTCAGATAGCCATGCCCATTATACTCTTGATATGGTCTTCATTTATTTCGACACCCACTTGCGTACATAGGTATTTATTTAGTCTAAGGAATTCTGGGATCATACATCTCAACGTTTTTATAATTTCATTTGAATCGCGGCCACAATCCCAACTTTCCAATAGGGTTAATTGCTTTTCAGCTAATTTACTTCTATTGCCCTCGATCTTTGTCCATACTCCATAGGGTACATCTACATGTTCTTCCATTTCCATATACCACCCAGACACAATCAGCCACCGTATCCTATCAAGATTGGATAGTGCATATAACATTTCTCTTCTCATAACGGCCCTATAGGTTTCATGGACAAAAGCAAGCAGCTTTCCTCTCCAATGTTCAACTTCATCAGGGGATGGTTTATACACTTGCTTAGCTGATTCCTTAATAACATGACTCATAATATTAAAAGGATCATAGAGAACATCAACCTCTTTTAACCAAATGGAAGGTACAATTTCCTCAGGTGCATGATACCAGCTATCCACTTTCACAAAGATATTATAATGAGTGACGACATAAGGTGAAGAAGGATTGCAGTCTTCGTGAAAGCACACATCTCCCCAATTGTTGGCTCTATTCCTTTTTCCCTTTAAAAAATCTCCTTTACGTTCAGGTATGACAATAGTGTGCAAATCTATATCAGAGTAGTTATCATCTCTTTCTATATGTTTGCTAACAAATCCCGCACACAAAACTATCTCCTTTTTTTGTAAAAGCTTCAAAGTAATATATATTCGTGAATCAGAATAAAATCCCTTCCGCAGAATTCCATGTCAGTGATATATACGGCTTCTTACCTCCTTGTTTTCTTTGCTGAGTACCTCTTTACCGAGCATCTATCCTCATTCTCGCCTATGTGGTATTATTTTGAATATTAAGTTAAAAGGAGGCATCATTTCATGTTTTTTGCAAATACTCCCGAACCGCCCTATTACGCTTGTATTTTCACTTCGCAAAGAAGCGATAAGGATGCCGCAAGCTATCATTCAACCGCTGAATTCATGGATGAACTTGCCGCTCAACAAGACGGCTATTTAGGAGTCGAAAGCGTAAGAGACCAAAACGGGTTAGGAATAACCGTATCCTATTGGAAGTCCTTGGATGCCATTAAGCTTTGGAAGGAAAATGCTGCTCACAAAAAGGCACAAGAAAAAGGTATGAAAGATTGGTACTCGTCATACACTACCCGAATTTGTAAGGTTGAAAGAGATTATACCAGCAAATAAAGAAACTGAAATTTATGAATTTTCAGCTTTAAAGAAGACCGCTTTTACTTTTTGAAGGTTTGTAAATTTGAACGTTGATTTCCATTCCAGGCACTCGCTTTCCGCGGGAGGTCCTCCTCGGCGCTCTTTGCACCTGTGGGGTTTCCCTTGGACGCGCTTTTCCCGCAGGAGTCTCGTACCTTCCATTCCAATCAACTAGAATACTTTTACTTTAGGCTGTTCATCCCGAACCATGTTTAAGACTAGTTTCCATTATGGATTTTTACTTTTTTATGAAGCACTTATTAGATTGAACTTGCGACACCCCTGCCGAGTAACTAACAGACAGTCGGCGAGAAAGGAAGCTCTGAAAACAACTGGAACGGTTCTTTAAAACTGAAGGCAAGTTCGTTTTCCATTCAGTTTGTCTTAAGTCTGAGACCGCTAAAATCTCCTTTTAAAGAATGGTAATAATCTCCTTGGTAAAATCGAGAAAGGGTTTCGGGATGAATGCATCCCGAAACCCACTTTGTCGACAAACTGTGACCGCGTACTTACCGCTCTTCACAATGAATAATGTCATTAAAATCTTCTTTTATGAGTGAGTACATATATAAATCATCGAATTTTCCACAGGTATATTCATAATGCCTTAGCAATCCTTCTCTTCTAAAGCCTTGCTTTTCCACTAGTTTTTGGGATGGGAGATTATCCGGTTCAATCAAGGCTTCAATCCTTTCCAGGTGAAAGTGATGATAACCATACATAACAACGGCTTCCAACGCTTCACTCGCAATGCCTCTTCCCCATTGATCTTTAGTTAATTCATATCCAATTTCAGCTCGATGATGTTTGGTGACCATATTCAGAAAACCACAACTTCCTATAACCTTACCGGAATTCTTTAATGTAATTCCCCATCTGATTCCCGAGCCTTCTTCGAATATAGATTCGTACCACTTAATTTCATCCCATACGTCATTTACGGTTCGGCATGGATCTAATCCCATTGGCTTCACTACATCCGTATCAGATAGATATTTAAACATATCATTCGCGTCTTCTATTATTACTTCCCTTAAAATCAATCGTTCTGTTTCAATAAGCGGAAATACCTTCTCCATCCAATTTCCCTCCTCTAAATCCCCTTTTCCATATTTAACTATTTTAATCATTACCTAATTAAAGCAGATAATCAACGCATTATTGCTTAAAAATTAATGTTAATAACTAAAAGGCGTCCCTACTTCGTAGAAACGCCTCTTTCCCATTTATTTAATTCCTTCTTTAAAAGAATTTTTTGTTTCCTTTACTGCTGAAATGATTAAAAACATGGGCCTTCGATTTTCATCTTTCATTTCAGGAACACTTTTTAACATTTCATCAGAAGGCATCGGTTCCTTTACTGCTTTAATGCTGAAACCAGCACAAATCAAGTCATTCATATACGTTGAAATCGTACGATGATACTTTACTACGTTTTCGGTTAAGAAGGTTGTTTCCCTCACACCTTCGGATTGATAGTTGTCAACTGGCCAATGCAGATGATTTCCGTGATCATCTACATACCAGGCTTGTTCGTTGCGAGAAGTAAAGATTGGATGTTCAACCGAGAAAACAAGGGTGCCTCCTGGCTTTAAACAACCATGCACCTTTTTGCAGATTGCCTCATATGACTCAATGTAATGAAAAGCCAATGAACTGATAACCACATCAAATTCAGAGCCGGAAAAATCGATGTCTTCAATTGGCATTTTCATATATGAAATGAAAGGGTCATCCGTTTTTTCACGTGCTCTTTGAAGCATGTTGTCAGAAATATCCACACCAACGACAGACCTGGCGTTTTGCTCTCGGGCAAATCGGCAATGCCAGCCGAAACCGCAGCCCAAATCGAGTACACTCTTATTATGCAGATTTGGCATTAGCTCTTTTAATACATGCCATTCTCCGGCAGCTTCCAGTCCTTTGACTGATCGTGGCATCTTCTCATAAGCAGAAAAGAAATTTGCATCATCATATTTGTTTTGTTTCATATTCATACATCTCCTATTATCAAGATAGCCTCCTAAGATTCATACCACATCTATTACAGGAGGCTACCTATCTCCTTCTCACCATTTTTTTCACCTCATTTTCTAGATGAATCACTGTCCTAATACCAACACACTGCTTTTTTCCGACATCTCCATGTTCGTCATATTGATCTCTTTTGTGGTGTATACCTTGAACTCAATAAGTTAAATCGTTCAATTTAGGCCTTATCTCCTAATGTCTTTTTTAGGAGTAAGACTTTTTTACTCATCCTTAATAAGTTATCGAGAAGATAAGCAAACTATACCATATTGCAGCTGTACGGAATCTACCTAGGCTTAGTTCGCAACAAATTAATCCAGGTAGTAAAAATAAATGTATATCGCTTAATCAAAATGTAATGGGGTGAATGTTTTATGAGAATGAAAAAAGCATTAATAGGTCTCTCACTCTTATGTATGATTGTTCCTGGTATTGCCAAATCGGCTGATTCCGTTGCTGAACATAATCGAAGCAATATCGTGGCAAATTGGAAATTCACAAAACAGCATGTAAAAAGCGGTTCAATTGATAAAGGTAATTTAATTATAGAAGATACAAGCAAACATGGAAATGATTTAGAGTTAGTGACGATAGGGGATCCTGCCTCGCCTGAATTAAAAAATATGATTCAATGGTCCGAAGAAGATTATCATGATCAAGAAGAAGTGGATAGCTTGAAGTTCGCTAATTACGAAAACGCCCCTTCAGGAAGATATTTTAAAACCAAAAAGAGTTCCCCTATCAATTCGGAGATATTCGATAAGGGGTTTACCATTGAAGCGGTGTTCAAGTTGCCAAGTGATTCCAAGAATGTCATGGGGCTTTTTTCTAGACAAGGGCAGGCAGCAGATCTTAATAAAATGGAAGGCGAGAAGAAAATCCTTTCTGCTTTAACTGTATCCAGTGATCAAAAAATCCACTGGACAAGCCATCCATCTAATTTAAATTATAATGTAAGTAATTGGTCTCGATCATTAAATGCTGATGAATGGTACCATTTGGCGGTTGTTAATGATGGTAACACGACGACTCTGACTTTGAATGGCGTCAGCGATTACGGAAAATCGGAAGAAGTAATCGGTATTGCAGCAGTTAAAGGGAAAGGCTGGAACATTGGAGCATCTGAGTGGGGAAATAAGTTTAATGCACTATTCAAAGGGAATATCCAGCAAATACGAATTGCTAATAAGGCTCTAACTGAAAAAGAATGGCTTGTACAGGATGCGCGTGACGATGAACCATTTGAAGGATCAAACAAAGCTTTACCCTTTCTAACGAATAAAAAGAATTATAATTTTCTTTTTGTCCCGGATACCCAGAAATATTCAAGCCAAAATCCAGAGATTTTCAACAGCCAAATGAACTGGATTTCAAATAACACCAAGAAGAACAATATCATCATGAATACATTTGTCGGGGACATAGTCGATAGTGATTCAGAAAAACAATGGCAGAATTCCCTCGGAGCCATTTCCCATTTGGATAAAAAGGAAGTTCCATATATGATGGCGGCTGGGAATCATGACTATGCGGACGGTGATCCTTTCTTAACGCATTATGGGCCTAAGCGTTTTGTAAATAAAAAATACTATAAGGGCTCGTCTCACTCTCGGTATAGTTCATATGCAATCGCTAAGGCAGGGAGTTACGAATATCTGATTTTAATAGTGGATATGAAAAATCTGAATAAGGACTTGGAGTGGTCAAAAAAAATTCTAAATCAGCATAAAGATAAACCGACAATCCTCGTCTCGCATGATATCATATTCCCGAAGGTTAAGGATGATAAGACCATTGCCGTCGAATCGTCTAAAGGCCGGCTGATTTGGGATGAACTGGTAAAGAACCATAATCAAGTATTCATGACGGTTAATGGACATTATTATGGGATAGCACATCGGGTAAAACAAAACTCAGCAGGAAATGATGTCATTCAAATGCTGGTCAATTACCAAACGAATTATCGAGGGGGTAATGGCTGGCTAAGACTTGTAGAATTTGATGAAAAGAAAAATCTATTGGTTTTCCGGACCTATTCCCCATTTGTCGACGAAATGTCTAAAAAAGAAAAATCCTATATCGATTTTAAATTTTTAACAGATGAAAATAATTACTTTAAAATGGCTTGGGACTTTAAAAAAAGATTTAATTTTAGGTAAATGAAATCTAATTCCCCAGGTGTAACTGATCGATCTAAAGCAACCTGGGTGAATTCCTTTATTGGGTGCCCTCCTATGTGTAGAGTCGTTCAAGAAGGATAAACGTTCAATCTTCATGAATCAAGAATCCTGCGAGTTATACTAGTCGTTTTAAGCATCTTTCATGCTGCTTTTTTCATCACCGATTTATACTTTCCGAACCCATTAACGACAAGAACCCCTAATATAGCAATTGCGCCGCCAATGACTGAAATAGTACTAGGCACCTCATGAAGCCAAAGCCAAGCGACAAAAATGGCAATTACAGGCTCAATGTATAACAGACTGGATACGGAACTGGCTTTTCCTAATGATAATGCAACTGCCCAAGTTACGTAACCGATGGCCGCTGGGAAAACACCAACAAAAACCGCTGATAAATGACCTTCCACCGTTGCATGTTGAATTTCTTGAAATAGCCCAGGAAAAAATATAAAAAAGGGTATTGTACCGATCCATGTGAAATACGCTGTCAATTCAATCGGATTATAACGGCTGAACAGTGGTTTTTGGAAAACAAAAAACACTGCAGAAGCAA
Organism: Peribacillus sp. Aquil_B1; assembly: GCF_022603275.1. Taxonomy (NCBI): domain Bacteria; kingdom Bacillati; phylum Bacillota; class Bacilli; order Caryophanales; family Bacillaceae; genus Peribacillus; species Peribacillus sp. Aquil_B1. The sequence goes on from NZ_JAKXEE010000001.1 coordinate 2,684,205, forward strand.
TAGCCGACATCAGCACTAAAAAGGCTCCTTCAGAAATATTCAGGGAAGGGCCTGCAGTACCTAAAGTTATTAAGGTAATTCCTGTGAACCCTATACCTAAACCAATCCATCCGAATAGGCCGAGACGTTCTTTTAATACGAAAGCAGCAATGATCGCGATGAAGACAGGTGCTGAACCAATCAGCATTCCAGCCGTTCCCGCCGAAACAGTTTGTTCCCCGAATGTCACCCCAATATGGTAAATACTAATTCCAATAAATGCAAGGATTGATATCCTCATCAAATCCGCTTTTTTCGGGAGTCGAAATTTCACCCCAGGCCATAGAGCATAAAGAACAAAAATCCCTGATGCTATAAGATAACGAACAAGTACCAAATGTCCAGCTGAATACCCGCCATGCAAGCTTGCACGAATAGCAGCGAAAGTAGATCCCCAAATAATAACTGTAATTGATGCCAATATAAATGCCTTAGTATTCAAAACCTATTCCTCCCATACCCATTCACTATAAACTGAAGGTATCATGGATACGGGAGAACTTCAATAAATTTTCTATCTCACTGTGAAGTGGAACAGTAAAATACGAATAAGTGTACATTCCGAGATGTATTATCGGCTAAGAAAATCTATTCGATATGGGGATAGATTGGAAATCTTCATGTAAAGATTGATCAAGTTAGAAAAGCATGCTGAACAAAAAAGTTCTATCTAAAAGTTAAAACTAAGTTGATTGGAGCGGGTATGCGAGACTCCTGCGGGAAAAGAGCGTCTACGGGAGACCCCGCAGGCGTATGCCGAGGAGGCTCCCGGACCGCCCGCGGAAAGCGAGTGCCTGGAGTGGAAATCACCGTTCGATAACCCCCTCAAAAAAACTGTGTCTACAGCCTGTAATCTGCCTATTGACTTCTCTCAGTTCGTAGCCAAAAGAGGGTCTATCTAAATAATTAAAACAAAGTTGATTGGAACGGAGGGTACGAGACTCCTGCGGGAATACGCGTCCAAGGGAGACCCCGCAGGCGTATGCCGAGGAGGCTCCCGGACCGCCCGCGGAAAGCGAGTGCCTGGAGTGGAAATCACCGTTCGATAACCCCCTCAAAAAAACTGTGTCTACAGCCTGTAATCTGCCTATTGACTTCTCTCAGTTCGTAGCCAAAAGAGGGTCTATCTAAATGATTAAAACAAAGTTGATTGGAACGGAGGGTACGAGACTCCTGCGGGAATACGCGTCCAAGGGAGACCCCGCAGGCGTATGCCGAGGAGGCTCCCGGACCGCCCGCGGAAAGCGAGTGCCTGTAGTGGAAACCAACATTCAATTTGTACAAGCCTCTAATAAAAGGTGAAGGTCGATAAACTGCTTCTGTCTTTATGATTTTTGTGCTGTAACCCTCATTGGATTGAAGAATTTTGCGATGCTCCTGCTGAATGACTGGGTAGCCGGGACACCACAGCCGCTTGCGGCACGAAGGCTTGGCTGACAGTCAGCGGAAAGGGAGCGGATTTCTGAAATCAACTGGAGCGTTTTTTAATAAAAAAACTGTAGCCAAACTCGATTTTCATTGAGTTTGGCTACAGTCTGCATAATTAATTCAATTAACTATTCTCTGGTTTCCAAGAAGAAAAGCGTCTTTCAATCATGCCTAATAATGAAGTAAGAATGATTCCCGTAATCGTAATGACTAACACTCCAACAAACATGCGATCTGTTTGTAGATTTTGACCATTGCTTGTCAATTGATATCCGATACCAGCTGTCGAAGCGAATAATTCACCTACAACTACAGCAATTAATCCTTGACCTATACCTAAGCGAATACCGTTTAAAAGGAATGGTACCGTCGAAGGCAAAGCAATTGTTTTAAAGATCTGAAATTCACTTGCATTAAATGTTCTTGCTGCTTTTATTAAGTTTTGATCTAATGTTAACATAGCTTTTTGAGCGCTCATCACTATTGGAAAGAAGGCCATCAAAAATACGATAACAATTTTTGATGCTGGTCCTATCCCGAATGCAATGATGATCACTGGTAATAGGGCGACTTTAGGCGTTACATATAATCCTGAAATGAAAGGGTTAACGACTGCATTAAAATTAGAATTCCAGCCCGATAACACACCAATTGGAATTCCAATAAGTATGGCCAAAACAAAGCCTGCAATAAATTCGTAACCACTTACTTTCATATTTTCCCAAAAAGAAATTTCTTGGACCATTAAGACTGCTGCTTGGGCAATTTCAATTGGTGAGCTAATGAACAATGGATTTATCCATTCATTTTGAGAAGCAACTTCCCAAAGCAACAGGAATATTAAAACAGAAGCAATACTGATAAAAAATGACTTCTTTTCTTTTTTTATTTTCTTCGCCTTTTTTAACTTGTGCTTTGTTTGTGTAAGTTGGATCGTACTCTTCGCCATATTATTCTCCTTTCGCTATATTATTTTTCTTTATTATGGAAACCTTGTTTTGAAGACTCCTGTTCAATGATGGACCATATATGATCGACAAACTCTAAAAATTCCGGGCTGCGCTTCACCTGAAGATCTCTCGGTCTAGGTATATCAACATCAACAACCTCCACTACACGTCCTGGTCTTGCCCCAAAAACAAAAACTCGATCAGCTAAAAATACCGCTTCATCAATTTGGTGTGTAATAAAAAGACTTGTCTTTTTTGTCTCATCCCATATTCTAAGTAACTCACCTTGCATAAATTCCCTGGTTTGTGCGTCTAATGCCGAAAATGGTTCATCCAGTAATATTAATGACGGGTTTACCGTTAACGCTCGAGCCAAGTTTACCCGTTGCTGCATCCCTCCTGACAATTCGTGGGGATAATGATTTTCATACCCTTTTAAACCGACCATTTCAATAAATTCTTTGGCCTCTTTCTTTTTCTCTGCGTTCACTTGCTTTAGCAGTTCAACACCATAGAGAACATTTTCCAAAACTGTTCTCCATGGTAATAGACTCGGGTTTTGAAAAACCATTGCCCTGTCCTTGCCGGGACCATCAATTTTTTGCTGATCTAATAGAATTTCTCCCTTACTTGGCTTCAATAATCCAACTACAGTATTTAAAAAAGTGGTTTTTCCACAGCCGCTCGGCCCAACAATACATATAAATTCTCCATCTTTGATAGTTAAATTTATATTCTGCAGGGCAATCACTTCTGCACCAGTTTTATTGTTTACGTAAGTAACATCCAAAAAACGAGTAGACAATTTGAAATTTTCCAGTTGTGCATTTTCCATCTTACCTATCATCCCCTTTCTATCTAATTATTTTTTAAATGCTTCTTCTATATAACTATTTGTCCAAATAACATCTTCAGTCGTATCCTGTTTAGTAGAAACGCCTGACAACTTGCCGAATTCAACTAATGGATCTTGGGCATTATCCCAAGCTTCTTGGTTCATTTCCCCATAGCCTTTAAAAGTGTTTTTCAAGCCGATTAGTGATTCCTCTAGGATATCAACATCAATTCCATCAAAATAAGATACGATTGATTCGGCTGCCTCTCTTGGATTATTACGTGTGAATTCCATACCTTTCCCTATTGCCCGAACTACTTTCAAAGATGTTTCCTGATTTTTTTCTAAATATTCCTTTTTAGCAAAAACAGCTTCCCAGACCATATTCCCATACATTGGTTCTTCACTTGTATTGATTACAATTTCACCAACATCTTTACTTTCCGCTTGTAAACCCATTGGAGGCGATGCTATACCACCGTCAACAATCCCCTCCTGCATACCGCCAATCTTCGATCCATCTCCTGCTAATTTGACGGCTTTAAGAGTTTTGGGATCAACACCATGCATTTGCATTAAATAGCGGGTGTATACGTCTCCAGAATCGCCAACAAGGTTTGTACCAATAGTTGCTCCGTTCAATGAAGCCACTCTATCTTCAAGTGATGAGTCTTTAGAAACATTCTTTTTCTTTAGATATTGTTTAGAGAGAGTAATTTGATAGGTTAGCGCTGAATTTAAAGATTGAATCGCCATTAATTCTTCACCTTTATCAAGAGGAGTAAACATACTTCGAGGACCCGAGACCGCAAACTGGGCTTCACCTGATAATACAGAAGCAATTACTTGTGCTCCTCCACCACCAGATACAATCTCTGCTTCAATTCCTTCTTTTTCAAAAAAACCTTGCTCGATGGCTACATACAATGGGGCAACTGACAATAATCGTGCAGGTTCCGTAAAAGTAAGCTTAACCGCTTTTCCTCCGGAACTCCCTTTACTTTCTGTAGTTGTTTCGTCACTTGGACCGCATGCGGAAACTATGAACACCAAACAAAGCAGAACGAACGCAAATTTATTCTTAAACATATTACTTACCTCCCTGAATCTAATATTTTTTACACGTCATTCACTAACTAACTATTTTCCCCCTTTCATTATGTTTTATATGAAAAACATATTTTCATATACATATCAATTCTAAATCAACTGTCTCAATTGGGTCAATTATATTTTTGAAAATTTAGATAATTCAGTAGATTGCTGCACAAAAAAACACTCATTTAAAATCATGAGTGCCCTTTTACTCTTGAGATACAATTCTGCTTCTGTAAAGATAACTCTACTTTCATCCTTCAAATAAAAGAAAAGGACTAAGTTGTCAGTCCATTAATGCTTTGCTATAAAAAAAGTGAAATCACTACTACTAATATGTTTTTGTTAAGGTCAGTCCATTATAAACATAATCCCACATTGAATCATCATTAGGACCATCGCTTGGTACTTGCACTGTACAAATGCCCTTGATTCCCCAGTCGATTTCATTAACATCTTTCAAGCCCGCTATTGGATCAAGGAAGAGGATATTAAATTTTCCCGATACCATTTCAGACAAGACGGATTGCAATTCCACTGCTTCGCGAACGGAAACGGCCCCCCATCTAACAAATAAGACGGATTTGCTATTTGAAATTATTTCAATAAACTTATTTATTCGGTAATTAAGTTTTTCTTTGTAAGCAGGGTAAAGATGAACCCAATCTTGATTAGGTATTATTGGGAAATCATGGACTGAAATAATATTATAATAGGTATCTTGGATAAAATGCGCGTTTTGCTGCTTACCGCCTTCATCAGAAAAAACCGCATCTCCATCATCGAGATAAGAGGCGATGCCATCTACCTGCTTCATATTGTTTAAGTCCATAAATCCGACAAATCTGTCCTTCAATAATCTGCTTACATCCGGGAGTGAATTAGATACAACCCAATCAAGGGGAAATGAAAATCGCCTTAAATTATGCCGCCTTAAATTAAGGGAAGGTCCACACCAACTGCCTAGGCTAATGATTACATCATAAGATCCTTTTATTTCTTGTAATTTCAATTCAGTCATCCTCTCTACTAATTTCCCTCTTTCATCAATTCCTTTTGGTAATTAACTATTTTTTCCAGCATTTTCACTGTTTCCGGAATTATATATCCAATCCAGCCATATCTTTTTTCAGTTCTTCAGCCACTATTTCGGAGGTTGCTTTATCAGGAAATCTACCTGTTACAAAGCGAAAACGGTTATTTTCCGCTTTAATTATTTTTTCTTTCATTGCCTGTACCTCCTTTAATATCTTATGAAGCTTCCTATAAATCTGTATAGTACTTAATAGATTACTAACAGCCCTTTTTATGTGACTGAAAAATAAAATAAGCCCTACTTGGATAAAGTGGGCCTGTTGGGAGCTGAAGGAAATATGGGGAATGCAAACAAAATTAATGGAGAAGAATGCCTAACCTAAATACTGTCACCTTTTCACCTTTTATTGTAAGGTCAAATAGTTCTGAAATCGTGAATCACCCGAATAACACTAATGTAGCGATATTGCATTTCAACCGCTTTTCAGCTATTGAATTCAACCAAGTTTTACCTCCCCAAAAAAACTTCTTGTCTTAAAGTTTCACGCATTCTCCTAGCCAAGCTTGTAATTCCTACTTTTCATATATTTCAAGAGGCAGATCATCCGGATCACCAAAAAAAGTAAACCTTTTTCTTGTTAACTCATCAATACGGATGGGTTCACCAGGAATGTTTTCTTTTCTAAATTCTCAATCGCTTGATTAATATCATCCACTTCAAAGGCAAAATGGCTAGGCCCTCTTGCTTCAGGATAACTTGAACGATTGGGACTATCAGGAAAAGAGAACAATTCCAAGATATTCCCCTCCGACCAGTAGATCCAATTTATAGGACTTCCTTTCTGTCCGATATGTTTCATTCTCGATATCACATCCTAAAATATTTACATAAAAGTTTTTTGATTTTTCATAATCGGAACAAATAATTGCTACATGATGTATTTTTTTTTTACCTTCATTTGTTTCCTCACTAAGAGCATTGATTAGTTTTAAAAATTATTTTAACAAAGTTATCTATCTATATTATAAGGAGAGGATGAGCATCGGAATTCCCAATGGCTTGTATTTGAAAAAATTTTGATTTCTATAAATTGTTTTCAAACTTTTTTATAAAAATCATATCTATACTTTTCTATATAATGGTCGCAAAACATTCTCAATCACTTTTCGGACCTATTCCTCAATACGAATGGGTTCTGATTTGACAAACAATCATATAAAATATGTAACTCTCTTTAGGTATAGTACTCCCTTATCCCTTATAGAGATACCTACCATTCTACATATTGGGATAAATTAAGATGTGCTAACGAGTATTGCTATGACTCACTAAGGTATTCCAAATGAAAAAAGGGAACCACCAGGCTCCCTTTTTGTTATATTGAACTTAATGTTTTACAACTTTAGTAGTTGCCTTTGAACTAGTATTACCTGCCTTATCCTTTGCAGTTATTGAAAGTGTAGTTCCTTTTTTCTGTGCCTTTATCTTGACTGAGTAGCTTCCCTTAGAACTTACTTTAGCTGAACCGAGGGATTTACTTCCTACCTTCACAGTTACAGTTGAATTAGCTTCTGCTTTGCCAGTAACGACTTTGTCATTGTCATCTACTTTATTTACTGTTGGCTTGCTTGGTGCAATAACGTCTAAAACAGTTACCGTTGTACCTGAACTCACATTCCCTGCTCTATCTTTAGCTGTACTTATTAATTTAGTACCGGCTTTTTGAACTGCAATTTTAACTGAGAATGTTCCTTTAGATGTTGCCTTTGCAGAGCCTAATACTTTACTTCCATTTTTAACAGTTACAGTTGAATTAGCTTCTGCCTTGCCAGTTACGACTTTGTCATTGTTGTCAACCTTATAAACAGTTGGCTTACTTGGTGCAATAACGTCTACAACAGTTACTGATGCACTTGCACTTACATTCCCTGAACTATCTTTAGCCGTAATAGTTAATTTAGTACCGGCTTTTTGAGCTGCAATTTTAACTGAGAATGTTCCTTTAGATGTTGCTTTTGCAGAACCTAATACTTTACTTCCACTTTTAACAGTAACCGTAGAGTTAGCTTCCGCTTTACCAGTGACAACTTTGTCATTATTGTCAACCTTATAAATAGTTGGCTTAGATGGATTAACATTGTCTACAAATGCTGTTGCAGTAGCATAAATGTCATATTCAGTATTATCGTCAATGTATTCGTTATCTCCGTCTATAACACCCACATAGTAAGTGCCTTTTTTAGCTTGGTACGCTTGTACTTCAACACCATTATCATAGTCACTTCCTAAATACTCTAAGTTACTATTTGTAACAAAATCTTTTTGTACAGCTGCAAATACTAGATCAATAACATATGAGTCAGTTAATCCAGCCACCAATAAAACTCCATTACTAGGAACATTTATTTTATGAAAATCCACATCATTCAAAGGAAGTAATTGACCGATTGTTCCTTTTTCGTATGATGCGTTGTCTGCTGAGTCAAAGTCATCATTGTACTCAGTTTCAAAAATATACTCATCGCTGGAAGAACTACTCATTCTACCCATTTTGTTAGAACCTTTAATTGATTTTGGTTGAGAATCATTTACTTCTTTTTCAAGTCGTTTGAATGTTTTAGAATCAACGAAACCTTTTTCAAGTGGTTTTTCCACTTGACGTTCAATAGCTTTCCTTGCCAATCCGTTCTCGGTTCCTTCGGCCTTTACAGTACCTACTGACAATGATGAAGCAAATAGACCTACAGCAACCAAAGATAAAATACCTTTATTACGCACATTTCCTCCCCCTAAATTCGTTATTAAGAACTATGTAATACTTTTACATACTAATACATAAGTACCGGAATTACCATAAGTTTCATTAGCTTTATTTTGACAATAACTGCAATATATGAGAGAAAGTGGTAGGTCTTTGAAGAAATTATCCTTGATTGTAAGACCGTACTTATACCATTTTTTAGCTAATTGGAATTTAGTAAATGGCAACATATCCTCTAAATCATCAAGGTAAGTATAAGGGCTGCACTGTAGATTATAAAAACTAAAATATAAAAAGGGTAATCTAGTGACTAACTCCCCCCTTTACGGATCAATCTTAAGAACTATCAGCCATAACATATTTAAGAATGACTAATTCCCTTCTTTATACTAAAAAGACGGCTCTCAATTTGAGTGCCGCCCCCTTTTCTCTAATTATACTGTCCCAACTCTTAAATGCATTATTCTGCTTTGAATGTTTTCTTCACTTTGTCGCTTTCATTCATTCCAGGGCGTGTCACTGTTACATAAACAGAACCTGAGCCCTTACCTAACAGAGGAAGAAGTGGATGTTTTACTAGATAGATACTTCCCGGAGGATGAATAGAGTTTTACAACATCGCTTTTTTTCAATCCTTTGACTATTACTGTATCTGACTTACCCTTATTATTCTTAATCGTAATGTTAGAAGCACTTGGCTTAGGTGTCTTCGGTTCTGCTTTAAACGATACCTTTACTCTAGAACTTTCAAGCATTCCACTTCGCGTGTTTGACACATAGATAAAACCGGCATTCTTTCCTAATTGTTTGATGCTAAAAGTTGTAGAGGAACCTGAAACTGGTTTAGATGTAGCAAATAGCTTTCCTTTCGAATCGAACAACTTCACTACATCGCCTTTAGTCAGGGCATTCACTTTCACGCTATCTGATTTGCCGACATAATTTGTTATTTGTACCGACTTACTGCTAATAGACGGCGTTGGAACTTTTACAGCCAGTTGGTATTTATAATTACGAGTGTTTGAATAGTCATCCACCGATATATAGTACCGCCCTGCAGGAAGGGAATACTTCTTCGATTCTATACCCTTTGCAAACTGGTCATACTTTGTATTAAAGGATCCCACTTCATCACCGTTTGAATTATAGAGGCTCATATACCAACTAACAGATGGCTTCCTTCCCATCTCTAGAGATACACTTGATGGTTTTGATAGGAAAAACGTAAAATAATCAGTGTCATTGTAATCTTGGAGATTCCCATAATAGTTTTTGCCCAACCCAATACTGTTTGCCTGTTGGGCGTTGTTATTGAATTCTTTTTCATAGGTAGTTGACTTTGCAAACTTCACGGTAAAGGCATAGGGCTGGTAAGTTGAACCCCAACTGTCTTCAATATGGATTAAGTAATCTCCTTTAGGCAGCCCGACCGTGCGTTCCGTCGGTTTTGTGACGTTCGAAGAACTTTCTGTCGTCAACTCACTAAGCACTTCACCCTCTAAATTTAAAATACTTGCATTCCATCCGTTACCAGATTTCTGACTCATATTGAGAGTGACAGCTCCACTTTCAGGAAGGGTGAATCTATAATAATCCTCATCATTATAATTTTGTATTTCACCCACGTAAGGTGTATTTAATTTAATTTTATTTGCTGCACTTGAACTATCGTTGAATTCGTATTCCACATTTGCATTTTCTGCAAAATTTAAAGCAAAATAATAGGTTTCGTTAATAGAATTCCAATCATCTTCAATATGTACGTAATAAGTACCAGCTGGCAATCCTACTTTTCTTGCCGTCACACCCATGGCTTTATTGCTGTCATCTGTTGTTCCACCTGTAAACTCATTTCCACTACCGTCTAGGATTTCAAAATCCCATGCATATCCCGGATAGTTATTCATGTTAAAGGTGACTTGACCCGGTTTTGTCAGCGTGAATTTCCAATAATCTTCGTAATCTCCATTTCCATTAAGGATTGCATGATTAACAGCATTTACATTAATGGGCTTTGCTGCTTGCATGGAATCCAGTCCAACGTTCGCTGAAACCTTCAAGGCTCCGCTAACAAGGATGAGACATATTACCCCCAAAAAAGCACTTGCTGCCATTAAATATTTTTTCATTGTTAAATTCCTCCTATGACATTTTTACTAGAATATTATTCTACCATGTTTCACAAATAATCTTCCCAATTTTTTATTCTTTTGGAATTTTTTTAATTAGATGTAAGTGTTCTCAAGCTGTTAATTCCTCAATGTAAAGAGCAGTTGAGACAAAAAAGAAATTTTACTGTAGCATTCAAGTTTTTTATTGTATAGTTGGCTGCAGCAAACACTTTTAACCTTAACGTCTTATTCAGCTGTTTTGATGACCAACTGATCCTTAATCGCCTGAAGATTAACTGTTACAGTATTCAATTTTGTTTCCAAATCTGCGAAAGCTTTGGGTGTAAATTTGAGAGGTTTAAATATAAGCTATGTTAATCGTTAATGTTGATATTTCGATAATAAAAAAGAATGCCTATATATAGGCATTCTTCATCGTTTTCTATGACCATTTTTCTTCATCAACAATCCATTGATTATTTTTTAACTCATATGATTTAGTATCATCGCGGAAAACAAAGAACGATGGTAAATTCAATATATCTCCACCTGATTTTTTCCAACATTGACCAAACCAATCTGTAAACGCTTTTTGTTCTAACTCGTATATTGCTGGATAGTTTTCTTCGTAAAAATTATCAATAAAATCATCCAATGAATTGTCGATTAACTGATAGTATGTTACATAGGAATAACATCAACACTACCTGTAAAAACTGTTGTGTCATTACCTTCATAGAAAACTTCGTTAGCTTCTCTATCCATAGAGAACATTCTTATTGAAATTTCAAAATTTGTAGGCTCAATAAATGCGGTAAAATCCAGCAAATCTATTTCAGAAAAATAGTTGTATGCAATGATATTTTAAGGTTGCCTACTAACAAATCTGAATGTTTATCAAGGTTAGCTTTAATAGAATCAATATAATTATCGACTATTAACATATTTTATGGTCTCCTTTTTTAATGCCTTATTCAAACAAATGCACCTGTTATTATGAAATCACTAAGCTAAATTTTGCTATAACTGCAATTGAAGTGCCTGCATACATAATATTGGATCTGCTTAATAATCCGGATCCAGAACTTGGAGTAGGAGGAATGATTTTCGTTAAAGCTTTCACGCTTATCATAATGTATCCTTTCTTTCTAGGTTTATATAGATATGGATTCCGTATAAATACGAATTTCCAGAATGACTTTGATAACAACTGTTTGTTATATACGTAACCGAATAATCCGATTGTGGAGATAATGCTAACAACCGTATCTATAGTTTCTAATACCGGACCATGTACCGCTTCTACAAACATTGAAGCTATCGAAATAGCTATAATTAGCCAAAAGGAAATTTTCCAGAGCATTTTTTTTGCACTTTCCTTTTCTTTCAGCTTCTGTGATACTAACATGTTTGTTGATTAAATTTAACCTCGACGTAATACTCTTTCAGGAATTTCTCTGCATCCATCACGACTGATTGTTCTCTTATGTTTCTCATCTTAAACTCAATTGGCTTTTGAGTAGGATGATTAATGGCAAAACGAACTTCACGTTGGTACTCGAAAAACCGTTCCTTCCATGTAATAACCTCAATTGGATTTTCTTCAAACTTCTTCATACGTTCTGGATTAATAACTGTATAATCATCGTATAAAACAGAACGAATAATAAACTGTAGGTTTTGATTATTCGAATCTTCCTCAAGCATTTCAATAAAGTCGCTAGGCAAGAGCACTGCTTTACTCCCGAAGTTTTCAAGTATCTTATTTTTTTCTTCATCGTCAATATCTAGGATGAACGTTGCTGAGTTTTCTTCCTCTTTAATTAACTTAAAATCCTTCGCAGTAAAGTTAGTGAAGCAGAAGACAGGGATCTCTCTTATACCTTCATATCTCTCTAAGTAAATTCCTGTTTTAGCTGTTCCAAATACTTGGTCAGTTTTACGGTCGATAAGTTGTATGTTTTGAACAGGAAAGACATGCGCCCCTTCGTACTTGTCTCCCTGCCCTCGTATCTTCGTTTTCTCCTCTTGTTCGATAAAATGTCCTAATGTATTCATAAACAATTTGCCATCTAGAAGAGTATCTAAATACTCTGGGTTTACAAACTTAACTAAGAATCTAATTCCTTTATATCTTTCAATTTCACTTAATCTAGTCATAGTAAAATTACCCCTTTAAAAATTGTTATTCTACTGTATCTGCTAACATGGCTGGAACAGTTATTTCCCAGCCTGCTTGTGATGTGTAACTATGCTTACCCACTACAGTGCCATAAACAGTGACAACATCTTCATCTACGAAGTCTGTATATCCTTCAACCTCAACTCAGATTACTTCATTAGGATTCCAACCATAAAATACTTATTACTTTTTCATCGTATTCTTGCAGAATAAATATAAGATGCTTTCTACATACCCAGTTGCAATAAAACATGATGAGAGTTTGAAAAAGCGATGGTGCCATATGCATCATCGCTTTTCTGTGTTATACCCAATAAAACTGAATTGAGTTTAAAACGGGGTATTGCTGATAGAATTTGTTCTTGATTCCCTCTGCTCCCAGTTCCAGAATCGGCCTTGCCGTTTCTTCAACTGTCACGCGGAGGACATATTGTTCCACGTCCAATTCTAGCGATTGGGTATGGGCGGCAATGGCAGGTCCCACTAAGTTCCCCCACACTTCACTGAGCTCGTCGTCCGATGGCAGGTCCTCGTGGACTCCGAACCTTTTCGGATCAATGGACGCAAGGATTCTTCTGCTTTCCGCATCGTTATTCCCGTTGATTTGAAGGATATACTCTTTTGTCGCCTGTTTGATTTCTTCCTTCAGGCGTTCGTAATCCATGGCACTGTTGTAACGGATTCGGATTAGGGGAAGCCCACTGGTTTGGAAAATCAAATTCTTTTTTAAGGCGTTCGTTTTCTGGGGCTCGACATCCTGGTATTCGCTGTCCCTCTCAAACGTCAGGATCGGGAAATACGTCGTCGTATCGATGATAGCAAAATCCACATGGGCCATGAACAGGTAATTCAAATGTTCATGGTCAATATAATTCCGGATTTTATCCACCTGGATGATGGTCTTCAAGTCCATATTCGGAAACACGAAATGCTGCGGAAACAACTCCATTAATACCCTGTACAAGGTGATCTCCGCTTCATGATAAAAAATGGGCCGGTACATCACGGCCTGGCTGTTCCGGATGATTTGCCTTTCGAGTTTCGGGTCCACGTAACTCTCCACCAATTCCCGGATTGTGGGCTCGAGCCTCCATCCTTTTGCCGGATCGTGATGGATTAGCTCCAAACTCTCCAGTGTGGTAAGGTGTTTTTTTAGGTAATTGCCTTTGTAACTTGTATGGTTTTCAATCACTTCGGTAGTCACCGTTTCAAGCTCCTCCAGTTTATAGAGGGTGAAACAGATGCTTTTTTGTTGTTTGTCCGTCTTTTTGAAATAATGATCCTTCTGCCGTTTCGGTTTTTCTTTTTCTTTTTTTATAGTTTCCATTGTGTTCTGGATGTTTCTGTGGTAAAGCTCATTTTCCGGGTCATACTTGGCGGCTAGCTCGAAATATTCCAATGCTTTATCGTATTCCTTTGCAATATCCCTGTAAATCACCGCTACATTGTTCAGGGCCGAAGGCGATTCAGGATCTTTTTGAATCAGTTTTTCATACAGCTGTTTAGCCGTTTCGAATTTTTCCGCGTCGGCCAGACAGTAGGCTATCTTGAATAAATCATCTTCCACTTCTTTTTCGTCCAACAATCCTTTTTCATAAATAAAGGCTACAAAGGAGTAGGCTTTGTTTTTATACAAATAGTAAATGTTCAGCCCTGTGTGGAGCTCGCCAAACACCTTCTCTTTGTAAACCGTTGAGTGTATTTCATGGAACAGTTTTTTCAGGAGCACTAGGTCCTGATAGCTTCCAGAAGAAGGCCATAACATTAGGATTTCCTGAAATAGTTCGGACAACCTTTCTCCCTGTCGATCGCAAAAATCTTGTTTCATATGATGGAGCAAGGAGGCCACTTTCTCTATTAGCTTCGAATAGTCCAGCTTTTCTTCCGCTACCCCCACCATCAAAGTGATGATTTCCAACACCCGATAGGCTAACGGTTCGAGCCGTTTTGTTTTTTTATAGTCGGAATAAAATCTTTTGATTTTCTGGTAAAGGGATAGATCGTCCGGTTTGGCATTCAGAAAGTCCTGCACCATCCAGCCGGCAAGGCGGACCCAGAATATTTCTTCCTCTTCCGGTGTAATTTCTTCCCTCCATAGTCCATGGGTGTCGACCAACATCTCAATTATGAATGGTTTATCGGTGTAGAAATATCCGCTGAAACTCCTGAACCACCTTACCATAATTCCCAGGGAAGGGATGCTTTCGGGAGTCAGCCCTTCCAGGTTGTGCAGGATCGTAAAATAATTCATGATTAGTCCGGAGTGATAATCCCACATTTTTTCCTTCTTTTCCATGTCTTGTTCCTGTATAAAAGAAGACGTGAATCCTGGAAACAACCGCTGGTATACGGATTTTGCCAACAATAAGTCCTGCAGATCTAGGCAGAAGTACACCAATTTTTCGGCCAACTCCATATAGGGCGCAAACGCATCTTGCGTCACAATACTCTCTTTTTCCAAGCTGGCCATTCCAGCGATAATCGTTTCAATTTTATTTTTGAACCCACGTGAATCCTTCGTCTCGATGTATTCCTTACGTCCTGAATCGAGTTCGAATTCAAAGGGTTGTAACAATGGATGTGTTTCCGTGGTGGTCTCCTCCCTTCTATTGATACGGGACTATTCTATCATTCTTCTAAATAATAAAGCCATACAAAGGGCTTTTACGTCTTCCATTTTTTTATGACCGTGGCAACGTCACGGTGGACAGGCCATAATTCCAGATAACCGTACTGCCGAGATCCGTCAGCTCTCTCGGCATTTCCATGATCCTCTTTACCATCCTCCTTCGTGATCCTGATAATGATGCCATCCGCAATGGTTTCTTCACTGGTACTTGCAGGCACTGCTGTCTATTCGTGGAGCTGGACTGAAGATTTGCATTATTTCGAATCAGGATTTTCAACCCGGACGTCATACAGGAACTTTTCTCTTCCCCGTGTGCTGTTCGACTTTCTCATACCGCTGTTCCAGGGGTACATTGTGGTTTTGATTGCTGTCCTGACCACCAATTATAGTAAGCACCAATATATATTTGGAATTGACATATCCTAAGTTTTCCCTAGTATATTACAAAGTGTAAACTAACCTCCCCGATTGTTTAATAAGCAATGTAATTATTGTGGCTTTACACATCTGCGATTCTACCATAAGGTAAATAAAGGACAGGTCGATACTAGCAGATTGTTCAAAAAATACGTGTGTTCAGTTTGGAATTCATTATACCGATTATAAGTTTTTTCTAAAAAAAAAGCGTTAAACCTTTCTACATTAAGGATTAACGCTTTTTTTTAGTACAATATTACATCATGCCGCCAGTAAGGTTTCCATATGAAACAAAATTAAGAAGGGCTACGGTAAACTGCCCTCATACTTATTTTATTTCTCTACCAGGATCATCTTCAATCCTCAACTGTTTCCTCAAATGAAGATAACCTGACTGTTTGAATCTCGATATATTTTTCCAGACCTGGTACCTGCCACTTTGGAAAGTGGGCTTCCTCTGATTTAGGATAAAGCAGGATACATTTTTCCGCTTCTGCTCTTTGTATGATAACCACTCCTCTTTATCCTCTCCATCGTTGTTTGTTTCATTGTTTTTCATTCATTATCTATTGTCCTTGCCTTCCCTCGTGTGGTGCAATGTGCGTCATGCCTTGCCTTGACTTGACTTATACTCTATCCTTAGTGGCTATATATGACCCTTATATGGACGTGTGAGGCGTGCTGCTCAGTGTTCCTTCCTTTGCCCTTACCAGTTGGCTTCACTTATGACTGACACTTTTGATTGTAGGAAATCCCTTGTTACTCCGTTGCTGTATAACCCCAACCATATGTGTTGAGATTAGTTAGTAATTAAATATGTATAATTAAATATCCATTTTAGATTCTATATTTACTACAAAGATATATATCTTCTTTTGATCAAATAAAAACATCCAACACCTTCAATTCAAGATGTTGGATGACTTATTAAATATCAAAGAGATTCGAATCCGCGTCAAGAGAACTCGAAAACTTAAGCTTCTACGCGTGTATTAACAATTTTCTCCACTAGAGAGTAGTACATATTTACGAACTTGGTTCGGAGACCAAGTTTAGAAACATAATCCTTATTAGTTACCAACTGCTGTCACGTTAATACATTGACTAATAAATGAAAACCACTTTCCTTCAATTTCATTTTCCGTATCCATTTCTTTAATCTGTTCATACGTTAAGCGTTTAGCAACATGATTATTCAATTTTCTCTTTACATTGTTCTCCCCATATCTAGTTAGGCTAGCCACCAAATTAGGCACATCATCATTAGGACTAAAAACCAATTCATCTAATCCATAAAACTCTTTTATAGCATTTGGATGAATATAGTTTTCAATCTCTCTTTTTGTCGTTAAATAAGCTACCGAACCATCATTTCTTTCTCTTACTTTTTTACACCACTTCTCATACTTCGGTTCTTTACCTTCTTCCACAATGTCTCTATCATAAATATGTATCTCGGGTACATTTAATTGTTTTAAATATTGATTTTCAACCCATCCTCTTAATGTATCTCCTCCGCATGGAATAATCACTACATCATCAGAAGTAGATAAATCTACAATTTGAGGATTTTCTCGGGCAATTATTGAACTTAATATTCTTAAGATACTTAAATCATTAGGTCCTTCAACAAACACAGCTACCTTTACTCCTCTACTAATAGGTGATGCAAATACACCTAGAGTTTCAGCTATTTTTTCTAATACAGATTCATCAGCATTTGAACTTAAAATACTTTTACCTTGTTCCGTATTTAAAATTAACCTTAAAGAATCTGTTGGCAATAAGCTAGCAAATGCAGGGACATGAGTTGTTAGTATAACTTGTGTATTTTCTTTTTTACTTAATTCTAGTAATGCCTCTGCCAGCATAATTTGATTAGTCGGATGTTGTGCGGTTTCAGGTTCTTCGATTGCATAAATTATATTTCTACCTGTACTTTTATCTTTTTTTTCAGCAGCAGCCCTAAAGAAATTTAAAAGGATTAACCTTCTTACTCCACTTCCTCGTTTATTTACGGGAATACCATCATCACCTTCTAGTGTTAATTTAAAAACACTTTGCCATTTTGGAGTTTCTGGAATACTAGGTGTTAACTCGTTTGCTAATAAAGGGTCCATTTCTTTTAATTTTTCTAATGTTAAGTTAGCCACATTCATCGCTTTCTCTTGAACTAATTTCTCAATGTCTTCTAGTTGTTCTCGAACTTCTTCCAAGGCTTCCTTTACGGCTACTTTCATAGGGTCTTGAACTTCCGAATCTCCATCTAAGCTTGGTCGATCTGATTGGAACAGAGTAAAAATAGGCAACATCGGATTAATTTTTTCCCACACTGTACCACTATCCCCTTTATTTAAGGCGATACGATGAATATTTAAATTTGTTAAATCTATCGAATTAAAAATATCTTTTCTCATTAAATGATTTGTCCTTAAATCTGTAGGTCCACTTTCTAACTCTATAGACTTTACTTTTCGTTGCAATTCGGTTTGCGTTAACTGAATTAAAGATTTACCCTTCTCTATAGCTTCATTAGGGTATAATGCTTTTAAATAAATTTCTGGTTTAATTGTTTTTTTAGAACAATCATAAATTTTATGAACTTCTAACATTCCGTATTCATTAAGTAAAAACTCATCTTTAAAAGTTGTAGATGCAGTTTCGTCTAAAATAATTTCTTCTTTAAATTCAGAAAAAACACATCCAATTAACACATTAGGATTACTTGCCTTTACACAAAAATCTTTGCTATCAATTTTCACTGTACTATTATTAAAAAAAATCTCTAAAGCTTCCAAAATAGTTGACTTACCCACGTCATTTTTTCCAACAATAGTAGTTAAATCATTAAAGTTTATTTCTGTTTTTGTTTCATACGAACGAAAGTTTTCTATAATCACTTTTTCTAACTTCACACAACTCACTCCTTTAAGATTATAAGTAAATAATATCAAATAAAATGAAAATATTTACATAATATTTTTAAAAAAAATTACTTTATATCTATTACTTAAAAATTTATTATTATCTCAGCTTACATGTAACTTTGTAGCTGTATCATCATATATTTCATTTCTCTTATATTATTCTCATCAAAAAGGAGTAATCTCTCTATTTAAAGCTAATGATACTAATAGTATAATTTCTACTGGGGTGAAAATATTCGCTTTAAATGACATAATAAAAGAGTGCGATAATATCTATTTTCGCACTCTCATTTATCTGGAATATAAGAAAGGAATTTGAATCATTTATACCTAAAAAGGACTTATAATTCTTAAATTACTAGTTCCAATTTCAATTTCATTAGCTATATAAATACTAAGATCTAACAAATCTTCTTTATTCAATTGTTTAAGATAATCTAATCTTAACTTAGTTAATGAATCTATCTTTTTTTCTTTCAAAATATTTACATATTGTTCTTTAATTTCTTCTTTGATTTTTAATTGAATATCATTAATAGTTATATTTTCAATATATTTAATCTGTTTAATGACATTTCGCTGAATTTCTTCCTTCAACTTTATTAATTTCCTTCTACAATACTTATTATATCTTTCTTTTAAGTGAAAGAGTTTGAAGAAATTAAGTACCTTTTCTTTATCTATAAATGAAATTTGTTCAAAGAATTCAATTTCAATGCTATCATTTTTATAAGTAAAATAAAAATAATCATCTAAGTTATCAAAATATGGATGCATAATAGGTAAGTACAATTTTTCTTGCTTTATTCTATCATTACAAGCAGAACACGCAACAACTAAGTTTTTGGGATAAATAGCTAGTAATGGATACCTAGATTTAGGAATAAAATGATCTACTGAGGATGAATCAAATTCCATTTCATGAATATCACAATATGGACAAGTACTTTCAAGAGTTAATTCTTCCCTTAATTCTCGTATTGCATTAGTTTCCCCAATAGTTTTATTGAATATTTTTCCATGTATTAAATCTGAATAAAAGTATTCAAATACTTTAGTTAATTCTTTAGAGTATGAGTTAATATCCATCCAATCCTGAGAAAGAAAATTTTTATAATTAACAACAAACTCATTGTACTTTTCCAATAAATCCATACCTTCATACTTTAATTCACAAATATGGTTCTTTAAGTTAGTTCCTGTAGCTACGTCCAAAAAACTATATTTACAATCTGCATCTGTTTTCAAATCCTGCATCTTCTTTATTAAAATATCTATATCAGAATCATTTTTAACTTCAAATCTGGGTTCTTCATTTACAAAATTTAATATCTCAGCAACAAAATCATGATATGGCCCGATTAATTTCTCTATTTTATCTGACCACTCTACTTTATACATCTCTATCACCTTTTAATTCTCTAAATGCCTTAATCTTTAAAAATAATTGATATTTAATCTCACTATCAGCTATCTGTGAATATATATTTAATGCCTTATCAATATCTCCAATCTGCAATAACTTCTCAATTACGTCAACATATTCATTAATCATTTCACCTTTATGATCTTCTATATTAAATATATCAGAAAGAACATCTTCATAATTTAAACCCAATGTTTTGTCTTTAACTTTTACTTGCCTAATAGAATATCTATCCTTTTTTAAGCCTATAATACAGTTCTTTGTGACATCAGAAACTATCAATGGTGAATGAGTAGCAATAATTACATGACATTTTCTATCTCCCAATAAATCTATTAGTGTCTTTATATATCCCCTTATCCATTTAGGATGTAAATGTGTTTCTGGTTCATCGATTAAAACAACAGAATTTTCATTTACATGCTCATGTAGATCAAAAAATCTCATAAACATACTTAACTCACCTGAACTTAACATCGAGATTGGAAAAGGATCACTATTAAAATTATTCTCAAACCATACATCATTCAATAAATTTAAAGAGAAAAGATCTAAAAACTCCAAATCCCATAACAATTGTTGATTTCCACCGGGGTAATAATATATATCTGCTATGGATAATAATCTACTCTTACCATTTTTATAGGCTGATTCATAATCTTTTGTAATTTTGAATAGTATAGAGAACTTTTCCAGTATAAACAAGGTTTCTAGTATATAATGTTCCCCTTTAAAACTTATATTCCCAAAATCTCTTATATTATTTGATATCTTAGAAAATGCCCTCTCAAATTTAGTTCTGAACAAATTAGTCCTTTTACGCACGCCCATTTGACTCGATAGTTCATCTAATGTTTTTACATAATTAACTATTTTTTCTTCAACCTTTAAATCTAAATCCAAATAAGATAAGTTGTATTCTTCATCCTTCATCACCTTTAGCCTTTTTATTACTTTATCTAAGGCATAATGAGTTCTTAGTTGAAACTCTGAGAGCTCAAAGTATAATTCTCTTTTTTCATACCCAATATATTTTAAGATTGAGTAGACTTCTTCAAATTTATTGGATGCAAATTTCTTTAATATACGTGCTGATAATCCTTTTATACTTTGATTATTTATATTCGTTTTTTGTAGAAAAAAGTTTTTAGAACTCCCTAATTCTTTTGTTACATCTAATTTATCTATAGGCGTATAAGAGGAAACAACTATATTTGAAGGATGTTCTAAACAATCATTGTAAGATGTTTTAGTATATTCATTTCCCTTCAATTTGTAATTCACTTCATATTCACCCATCTCTCTAGACCTTTCAATTGGTAAGAAACTATTGATTATCAATTGAAAAATTGTTGTTTTCGCAGTTCCATTCTCACCAATTATTACTGAGAGTTTCATTTCTTTATCCTTTTCTAAGTCCATTATCTTAGATTCTGGAAATTCCAACTCGAAATTTTCTAATTTCTTGAATTTATCTACTTTTATTCTTTTAATGAACATTAATTTTCACACCTAACAATTTATTTGAATTCTCTCCCCTATATTTGATACACAAGGAAATTATAACCTATTTAATAGTAAGTCAAAAGAAGGTTTTTTATTGTTTTCGTCTATTATTATTAAGATGATTTTACTATAAAAGAATAAAACATTTTGTAGCGAAAAATTGTAAATAGCTGTCTTATATCCATAATTTAAAACGCAAAATATACAATCCTTTTCAAATAAGTATATTTAGAACCATTTCCTCTCGTATTAATTCTTATCTATTAAAAGATTGCGATGGAATTCCCATAGAAATCACCAAATCACTAATTTCATATACTAAAAATTTGCAGTAAAAAAAGACACTGGGGTAATTCCAGTGTCTAAAAACCTTCAAATGCTCTAATATATTTATCAGTTTAAATATGGCATAATCTCTAATTTATTTGTTTTATAGTAAGTTAATCCAAATCTACTAACTAAATTATCTATTACCCCCTTATCACATAACCATCTGCACATTAATGGTTGTCTAAAGTAATTTTCATGAATGGCCTCTCTACTCGGAAAAACAAAGCGTTCAAATTCTAAAATTCTTTCGTTTTCTTTATTTACCCATCTTAATGGATTTTCTCTCAAAGGAGTTATATTCAATAAATCTTTTAATATAGGCGAAGGATACATCATAGTATTACCATATACAAACACACTAGTTCCCACAATTTCATTCGTCAAACATACTCCTGTACTTTCCAAGAATTCTTCTTCAATAATCAATAACTCTTCATCCCCTGAAAAATATTGTGAGACAAGTCCCCCCATATTTAGAGATTTAGTTATTGATAAATCCTTAACCAATACGTTATTATTAACTAACTTTGCAGTTTCCATATAAATAACTCCATCTCTACTACCAATCGGGTACCAAATTACCCCACCTATAACGTACATATCATCTGGCACATTTTTTTCTAATATCCCATTTAAATATGGTTTACCTTTCAACAAAGAGTCTTCTTCAAGATGTTTTTTTAATTCCTTCTCTATATCCCATTCTTCCTCGTAAGTTACCTTTGGTATTTTTGTAATTACCCAAGGATCATCTGAATTTAATAATACTTGAGCTTTTATAGATAAAGGGACATTACTCCATCGTTTCTTTTTCTCTTCACCGTAAAGAACCTTCATATCTAATTCAGTATATGACTGTGGAAAAAGCATTGAGTCTCCCGGTCTAGATGCCTGACGAAGAAGGGAATCCCGACGTGGTGATTTCTTTTCACTCTGTAAAAAATATCTAATATCATCATTGGGATAAAAGGTTAAATTTTCCATTATACCTAAAAATTTTTCCGTTGCATAACTTATCTTAGACTTATTAAATATTGAAGGATAGTCAATAGGAAGCTCATAGCTTATCTCTTTAGCTGTAAATTGAACCTCATCTTCATTTCCATTTTTTTTAATATAATGTAGTTGAATCTTTTTAGCTAAGTCGTTTGTTTCTTTATAATCTTTTTCAATACAAGAATATAAAATATTGAACCCTTCAATATTTTCTTGAGACCATCTTTCTGACATTAAAATTAGGAATTCTCTCTGTTCATCAGTATATAATTCCCATGAGTCCGATATGAACGTAAATATTTCTGAATATCTTTCAACTAATAACTGTAAACCCTGTAAACAGATTTCGATTCTATGAATATTCCTAGTTGAAATTTGTTCTATAAGAATATTACACGTTAATTCCATATTATTTTTAGGTATTGGTAAACTACTAGTTGATGGTTCAATTATTTCGGAACTAAAATTTAAATGCCCACATCCAGTGATCCACGCATAATGACATCTTAATCCCTCATCGAACATATGTCTTACAAAATCAATAGATAGCAAGTCACCTGCATATTGTAATAAAAATTCCATATTAGAACTAAAAGTATAATAATTGTCATCATCATACAGATTGTTTATATTATACTCAGCCAACATCCACAAAATGTCTTTATCAAGTATTCTTATAAGATTTTCCACAATATTTCTACATCCAGACTGTTCCCAAGCATATTTTTCTAGTCTAGTTAAAATAAATCCAATAAATTTTCCAGCTATATTTTTAGTGATTTCACCACGTTTATCAATTATATCCCATGCAATATTAACAGAGGTCCACCTCATTAATGAATCCTGCTCATATTCTAAAAAATGAATTATTTCGTCTGTTTTCATTTCAATTAGATTTGATTTTAGATCTTCTTCCTCTAATTTTCTTCTTTCACTAAATTCATCACGAGTTTTTATTTGATAATTACTGCTTTTGCTTTCTTGGAAAAGAGCAATCTTTGCATGTTCTGGTGATATTTCTGCTAATAAACTACCAATTTCTTCAAAACCAAGCTTTTTACCTTTGTTCACACATTTCAAATAAATATTTTTTAACCCTACCCTATCTTCTTTGTTATACCAAGATAATATTCCGCAGCTCAATATCCAGTTAGAAACTATATCATTAGCCTCAGTAGAATTTTCTACCAACTCAAATAGCTGATCATATATTATACTTAGCGAAAAACGAAAATTTTCATCTTGTTGTCTTAGTTTCCAGACATCAGTAATCCCGCTTTTTACTGCAGCAGAAGCAATTTCCTTTTGTATATCATATGAAGCTCTATTATTCCCTTTTATATCCGCTATACTAGATAACTGATATAGCTTTAAACCTCTAGTTTGCCACTCATAAGGATACTGTTTGATAATCTTCCTAAAATATTTTAGTAATGGCCATAAAGCATATTCCTTATGATCTACATAACTAACAACATCCCATTGTAACTTCTTATCAATCTCATTCATGAAATCCCGAACTACAATTTCACCATATTTTTTGAAGCATTCATGGGTTTCTTCGTAATTACTTTCTAGAAAAAGTTTTTCACCATTTTCCCCATACAGTTCTAATAGATATCTTTTTACAATTTCTGTTTTTTCATTCCTAGTTAAAAAGTCTAATATAATAGTCTTATAATGCATTCCTAATAAATTTCTTTCAAATAAATGCGTTTTTAATAACTCATAAAGATAGTCATTTTCAATGGACGTTAAAAGCTCCCTTTCATTTAAAGATATAAATAACAGTATTTTAAATCCTTCATTAAAATTAAAAGTTCTTACACCTTTGGTCTTATATCCTAAAAAGTCTCTATAACTTGTGATAAGCAGCTTTTTAGTGTTTGTGTTTGTATTTTTATTATTCAATTCTCTTATAGCTCTACCTATTAAATAACCATGGCGAGTCAGATTCTTTAGATATTGGTAATCCTTATCCTCATCTCTCTTCTTTACACTTTCTTTTATCAAATTATTTATAAAACTTAATCCAGCCGTGATATCCTTATTAAATTCTTGGAAACCTACAATTATTGATAAAAGAATAGCTCTAAAACTAGTGTCATTTGTGATATATTTAATATTTTCAAACTCGTTCAAATCTATTACTGGAGGGATCTGATTATTAATTATTAGGCAAACATGGGCTAATAAGACATCATTTGAAAGTTCTCTTTCCTCAGCTATTCTATTTAAAATCTTATTGTAATTTTCAATCTGATTATTTAATAAGATATTTATTATATTTTTTTCTATACATCTATAAGAAACTCCACCATGATATATAATTTCAAGTGCTTTATCAGTTTCGTTCATTTCAATTAGTTTTTCAAAATATGTGTCATTAAATAATAAAGTTAATTGTATTTCATCATCTGTTTGTTTAGATTTATCTATCTTAGCATAGTCCTTGTTAAACTTTATAGCCAAATACGCCCAGTTTGTTATTATTTCATCTAACAAACTTTGATCCCAAATCACACTATTCTCTTCTGAGGTAATTGCTCTAATAAAAGTTGCTGGGCTGAAATCCTTCATCCATAGATTAAAAGTAGAGCTTGCTCTAAAGTAGGATATAGGATCATTATATGTTAATAAATCAATACAAAATTTCAACATGAATTTATAGTTTCCTAGATTGTCTTGCCTTAACTCATCTGCTTTTAATTCATAGGAATTTAAAGTCTTCGTATATGACCTATCCTGTAGTTTATATTCCTTTTCATAATATTCATAGTAACGAAAATGCTGGTACATTGTGTTTATAGCAAGGTAAACGCTATTGTATTTTTTCCAATCTTTAGATTCAATAGCAGATAGATAAGCCAAGGATGCATATTCTTGCAATGCCCCCCTCGACATTCCATTGGCCAATGAATGTATTACATACTCTACATTAAAAACTTCTGATATTAAATCCTTCCTATCTGAACTGATTAATAGCGGTATCAAATTGTTTAAACTCTGTATACTATAATTATCTCGCATAAAATATTCAGCTAGTTGAAATGCAATACTTTTATACTTAGCACCACTACCGTTATTAGCCATCAAGAAGACTCTAAAATCATTATGGAATAATGCATATTCATTGTTATTAATTTTCTGTACTAATGGAAAGAGCAACTCTAGCAATTCATCCCAATCATCTTTTTGTAAATTAACATTTAGGGCTTTACTTAAAACATAGGAATTTACTCTTCCATTCAATAAAATTATCGCACTTGCTACTACTTTATCAAAGGAAATCCCAAGTTCTTTTTATTTAAACAATCGGATACAAACTTCCATATATGGCTATAGTAATTTGTTATATCACCGCTCACATTTTTTTCATCTAAAATTCTTTTAAAGTCTTCAATTGTATTACAATATTTAGCTTCTTCAACTGCAAATGCTACTGATAAATTGTTCCCTTTTGTTTTTTCAAAAATAAACTCAGATAAAATATTAATATTAATATCAAGTTTTATCTCCTTTTTGTTCAACAACTCAACAATATCTACTTTTAAAAGAGGCGGTATCTGCAAATGTTCTACTTTTTCCGTTCCAGTTTTTAACCAGAGTGGATATTGGTCATATAATTGAGCAGGCTGTCCTACAATTACAAATACTACACCTACTGGAATTTCATCTGGGTTGAATAAGCTATGCAAGAAAGTTATCTCATTATTTGCTCTCGCTGCATGATCAATACCATCTATACAGATGATAACCTTTTCACCAGTTTTATCAGCTAAAAGTTTCGCTAAACGAATTACTTCTTTTCTCATTTGCTCAACAGAACATAACGCATTAGTAACAGGAATATTATATTTGTTTAACTCTCCCTTGAAATATTTTCTTAATTGAATCAATAAGTCATTCCATAGGAACTCAGGTTTACTTAAACCTGAGTCAACATCGTAGAATTTTTGTTCAGGTGAAATAGGTTTAAACGTGTGATATCTAGCCTTAAAGAGATTATGATTTAATTGCAAATAACTTATAAGACTTGTTTTTCCACTTCCCGGTTCACCGGATATCCATATTACTTTTTGATCCTTTTCTTTAATATTTTGAATCACACTGTAGGCGAATTCTTGACGACTTTTAAAAAAAGGCAATGGATAAGGTAATTCATGCTCCCCATGCTCTTTATCATTATTTAGTGATAAAGCATCAAATACATCTTCAATTGTTACTTTTACTTTATCTTTCCTTCTAGTAGTTGTCCAAATCCTCAAATTAGAACAAAGCTTATCAAATAATCCCCTTGCTACCAGTAGATTACATTTAAAAGCATTCTGTAATGATCTTAGCATCGAATCTTCTAATTCTTCTAATGAACCCTCATTACTTCTAATTACAACTGATTTTAGAAAATCTATTACTAAGGAATCCTCACCTATTGATGCTTTAAATTCATTCCACTGGATTCTTAAATCTCTATCATTAATTAATCTATTAATTTCTTCTATAGAGTTGGGTTGTTCTACATATAATTTTATTTGTTGTATAAATTCCTCTAACGATATAGCTTTATACCTTTCGCCATCAAAGGTCCTTGTTGTTCTATTTACCCCTAATTTTCTATTAGTATATAAAACTGGTGTAATAACCTTGCTCTCATTTTCTCTAGCTTCTTCCCAACCACTAGCTAATGCTTTTATTAAACTCATTTTGGTACTTCCATTTTCCCTAGTGGTTGAATCAATTAATTTTGAAAACGTAAGATTTCCCTTCCCTGCATCCCCGACTTCATGCTTAACTTGAAAGCATACTTCTTCCTTATCTCCAATTCCAACAACCACGTCATCTATCGTATTATGAACTTCTGATTGAAAAATTACATATGTAATATTACTGTCAGGATTAATCATTTCTATAATTCGTTCTAAACCAACATACCATTCGTACCAGTATGGATCTCCAATTCCCGGTGTCGACATTTTTTCACCTCTAAATTTGCTTTCTCCAGAATGTAATTACCTAATAAATAAATTTCTTAATTATTATTTATTTCAACGTCCATTATGTAACTTGCTAAACCATTCATCAATATTTTCCTATAATACTTCTTAGCCCCATTTTCTTGATCTAGCAAGACAGATATAGAAATACAGTCATTTCTTATACTTGCTAATAAGTGAACAATTTAATAAAGGTACTAACGAATTTAATATTTGAAAATTTAAGCATAATATTTATAAACATAAGTTTTGATTCAATCTAATACCTTTATTTTACAGGACTAACCAATTAATGTTCAATACTTTAAAGTTTTGACAAAAATTCAGTTACTTGAATATCTTGAACCGACTTCAGTACATCTGTATCTCTTAGATTTCCTTTTAAAAATTTTAATGAATTTCATCCTTTCTCTAGAAATATAAAAATCCCAAGATATTATGATATCCGAATTGGCCAACACATTTAATTTTTATTAAGGAAAGGAAATTAAAAAAATGCAAGGTTATATCAAACTTTATCGTGAAATTTTACAAAGTCCAATTTGGCAGGACCCACCTAAGCTCCGCCTATGGCTTTTGTGTTTAATGAAAGCAAATCATCAACAAGCAGAGCTTTTAATTGAAAACCAAATAATTAATCTATCACCCGGACAATTCCTAACTGGTCGTCTTTCACTAGAAGTTGATTACAATCGCAATGTTCCTAAAAAATATATTGTTTCTGGAAAGACACTATGGCGGTGGCTAAAACTACTAGAATCAAAGGGTTCAGTTTCTATAAAATCCACCAATAAATATAGCATTGTCACAATTGTAAACTGGGATAAATATCAAAAAGGTGACCAAGAATTGTCCAGCAAGAGTTCAGTAACCTACCAGCACGATGCCTTAATGTCCCTGACCTACTTCATTTTCCGTTAACCTACATTCAAAATGAAACCTATGAATAAGCGGGTATTGGCGAGAAACTGAGGAAGTTCAATAAGGTGAGGAACCTGACGCCAATAGGATATTTAGTAAAAAAAAGAATCACAAGTAGATAAAATCTATATTGTGATTCTTTTCAAGCTTATAAAATAATCGGATTCAAATCTTTAATTCTTCTCTCCGAACTCTTTTCGTGCTGATTTTTGATCCTTTATTTTAAAAGAAATGAGGAAGCTAATTAACGAAAGTACAGCGATGACAATAAATGAGATTTGCGCGCCATACATATCAGGATGGACGATCTCGGGACGCTGCTGAGCATTTTCGGTAGCTGATGTCATAACAGTAACAAGTATGGCAGTACCTACAGATGCGGCAATCATTTTCATCGTATTATCCATTGCTGCACCATGGGCGAGTAACCGTTTAGGCAGCTGGTTTAAGGCGGCCGTTGAAACAGGCATCATTACCATGGCTAATCCGAACATCCGAATACTGTACATGACCATTATAAATGTAAAGCTTGTTGAAGGACCAACATCCATAAAAGTAAAGGAGGAAGCGGTTATGAGGAGTAATCCGCCAATAACCAGCCACCTGGCCCCAATCCGGTCAAAAATACGTCCAATGAACGGTGACATTATTCCGGTAATAAGCGCTCCAGGGAGTATGGCTAATCCAGCTTCAAACGCAGTAAATCCTCGCATGTTTTGCATAAATAGCGGGATGAGTGTTTCGGCACCTATCAGACCCATAAAGGTAATGGCTCCAATAATAATGGCAATCGGGAATAATGAATACGTGAACACACGGAACTCCAGCATTGGATGCTTCAATCCCAATTGCCTTTTGATAAACCAAACAAGTGAAATTGTTCCAATGCCTAGCGATATGATGGTACTCTCGTCTGTCCAGCCATAATTACCTGCAGCTGTAAATCCATACAATAACCCGCCGAAACCTACGGAAGATAACACAATCGAAAGCACATCCACTTTTGGCCGTGTAACTTCTGTTACATTTTTTAAAGCGAAGAACGCAACTATGATATCAATAATAGCAATGGGAAGAATGATAAAGAATAACACCCTCCATGAGTAGGTCTCCGTAACCCAGCCCGACAAAGCGGGCCCAATAGCCGGCGCGAAGGAAATGACCAGACCGACCAGACCCATAGCAGCACCCCGTTTATGAACAGGGAAAATCATTAGGAAGACTGTCTGCATTAACGGGAGCATGATTCCGGCTCCGCTCGACTGAATCATCCGTCCTAGCAGCAGCATTCCAAAATTAGGAGCTAGCCCCGCCACCAATGTACCAATTGCAAAAATCCCCATGGCTGAAAGGAAGAGCTGTCTGGTGGTAAAGCGCTCCAATAAAAACGCGCTAACAGGGATCATGATCCCATTAACCAGCATAAAAACGGTTGTTAGCCACTGTGCACTATTTGCCGTAACATTCATTTCCTCCATTACAGGTGGAATCGCGGTAATCATTAATGTTTGATTCAAGATCGCAATAAATGTGCCCGCAAGCAAAAGGGCAACAATTGTTGACTGTTTACTTTTTGTTGAACTCAATTAAGGTCCCCCTTTACGATTAGGAAAAAAAAATACTTTTGTAGATTACACGAATTTACATAAGATTTCCACTTATTTGCTGTTAAAAATAAAAGAAAAAAGTTGGCATTAAATCACGTCATATTCATAGTTTTTTATGAATAACAATAGAAGAAAGTCGTCAGTTTCAGAGCGTTTATTGCTGAATTTGGACTCTATTGAATCGCTCTCTTAAAAGATCCATAAATGGTTTAAAAACTCTTTATATAGAAAAGGTTCAAAAGAGGGAGAACTAGTCACTTGGATGACTTGGTCGCCCTCTTTTAAAAGAATAATCACTATACTTCTTTATTCAAAACCCTGCATGAGTTTGCTGCATATCTCCATCTTTATATTTTTCCAATGTTATGAAAGCAATCTTCGGTAAAGACAAACCCATACTAGTGAACATTTATGATCCGATTACCCTAGAATTCCCGGTTAATTTAACTGTTCTATTTAATTCTTTAAAAAGCTCTATATTTTCTTTATCCATCCTGAAAATAAAAAGCACCCAATTTAATGGATGCTTAGATTTCCTTTCTTTCGTAATCTTATTTCAAATTTATCACTGAAAAATTCATTTGCATTAAAAATAGTACTAATGTCTGAAATATCACCTATGTTCACAATTAAGGCTTCATCAACTTCTTGATCTGTGAGAACTATGCGATATTCATATTGATTTTCAAAGTATTTATCTTTCCAAAAATAAATATCAGTCCCTTGTTTTTTATAAGAGCTCATCCTAGCTGAGGAATTGATGTTATAATCATCATATTTTACCAAGCCCCCTCTGTAAGCATAACCTTTTTCATTGAGTGTTCTAGTAATTCTTTCAATAAATTGCGAGGGGGTAACAAAAATCAAGCTATCTCCGAACTCCCTAATCATTTTATCGATTTGTTCATTAGGTAAATCAAATTTGGTATAGTAATATTGTTCATCCTCCTTAACCACTTTTAACATATCGCCAACAATTGCAAACATGCAATATAATGGTCTTTTTTCATTTATATTTTTTCTGAAATTCATTTTTTTAGTTCGCCCCGACATGATCAATTCATGGGTATCTTGAGTAAAGAAATTCATGGTTAATTCCGTAAAAACATGTGTTGCTTCAAATTTGTCGCCTACACCTTTTTCTCCTGAAGCACTTTCTATATCAATATACTTTTTGAAATTATTCATATATAAATCGCCTGACAAAAAACTTTCCACAAAAGGTGTGAACTTTATAAATCCAAAAACTTGACCTTTAAATCCAACCTCAGATATTTTCATACTCTTCGTTCCCTCCTATTTACTAAATTCGACAAAAGGGACTATTCACCGGTATTTATTCCAAGACTATTAAGGAACGTTTAAGTTAGTGAACATGTAAGAATGTATGCCTAATTTACAAAGAATATACTTCATTAAAAAAGCTTATTCAAAGGATAGACAGTCTTTCTTCTGTTTAGCTTCCACAAGCATATTCTTTATGATTTCCTGTTGTCTTAACAAATCCTAAGGTCTAAAAGCTTAATTTTATGAGGTTCACCTTTGTAATACAGCACACACAACTGGTTCGCATCGATTGCTTATGTGTTTACCTTCCGTAAACAGGTATTCTTTACCTGATAAGAAAATCTCGGGATATATAGAATCCCTTGTTCCTCCTAATATTGAATAACGGGGAATGGTCATGCCCTGTAGATACTAAAATGAACATATCCAGCCTTAAAACTTCAGCCCTTATTTCGGCTGTTTCTTTATCAGGGAACGGTTATTTTCCACGTTAATTATTTCTTATTTATTGCTTATACTTCCTTTTTAATAAAGCTTTCTATAAATATGTCCTGGACTTAAAAAATATTTAAAGCAGGAATCGAGAATATACAAAATATCACTAGGACAGCGGTACTGTATAATAGAAAAATAAGTTCACATATTTTTTATGCTATTTACGTTGCGTTCAGTTTAATCAAACTAAAAATCGGTAGAAAGGTTGGTAACTATTTTGAGTATAAATCCAAATATGGTGGAGATAGCCTCCCTTCTTGGGGAATCGTCACGTGCAACAATACTTGCAAGTTTACTGGATGGGCGTTTTCATACTGCAGGCGAATTAGCATTGATGGCTGTAATAACACCTCAAACCGCCAGCTTTCACCTTTCTAAATTAGTGGAAGGTAACCTTGTTAAAGTTGAAAAACACGGTCGACATCGTTACTATCAGCTAGCAAATGGAGAAATTGCACATATTTTAGAATCGTTTCTTGCCATTTCCCCACCTCCTCGGGTTCAGTCGTTAAATCAATCAAGCCAAGTTAAAATGCTTCAGGAAGCCAGAACTTGCTATGATCATTTGGCAGGAAAACTAGGAGTCCAATTAACTGAATCGATGTTGAAAGCCGGATATTTGAAAAAAGAAGAGAGAGAGTTTACAGTTACACCCAAAGGAGATCATTTTTTTTCTGAATTCGGCATCGATTTACTTGATTTAAGAAAAAAACGCCGTTCATTTTCCCACTCATGTTTAGATTGGAGTGAACGTCACCATCATCTTGGTGGAGCTTTAGGGAATGGTCTTCTTACACATTTTTTTGATTTAGGCTGGATAGTCCGTGTTCCATCCATTCGCGCAGTAAAAGTAACACCTAAAGGGAAAGAAGGATTTAAAGAAGTTTTTTGTGTAGAGGTATAATTTAATAATCCCTCATGGGGAAAAAGTATAGGGCTCTTTTCTTTTTCCCCATGAGGGATTTTCTGTCTTTAGCAGCTTAGAACAATTAATCCGCTTACTATAAAGCACTTTTAACGAATTTATTTTCCTTTTGGAAATTGCTATTTACAAGATAAATGCCAATAATAATAAACAGTCCGCCAATTAGCAGTGAAGTGTAAATCGGTTCACCTAATAGTGCCCACCCTGATAAAACACCGAAGAAAGGTGCCAAAAATAAAAAAGCACTTGTTTTTCCTGGATCACTCTTTTGTAAAAGGTAATACCAAACAGCAAATTGCACGATCGATGACATGATACTTAACCATAATAAAATGAACAACGAATTGCCATTCATTACGAAAAATGGTTTTTCAAGAATAAAGCTGCCAAGTAAAAGCAGTAAACCGCCAAAAAGCATCTGATAGGCAGATAATACCCATGTATCGGAAATCGCTCCCCATTTTTTCGCCAATAAAGTGGAAATGGCCCAGAAAACAGCAGAAAGAATGCCGAAAAGAATGCCAACCTTAAATTCAAGTTGTGCCCCCATCGTTATCATCACTCCAACTAATCCTAATGAAACTCCAATCCATTGATATAGTTTATAGCGTGTTTGAGAAAAGATCGTACCGAATACAACAACAAGTAACGGGTTCGTGAATGTAAGAATGGAGGATTCACTTGCTGTAATAGTGCGTAAACTCAGGAAAATGCACCCCATTACTCCGGCTGTTTGAAAAGTTCCGATAATAAGCATTTTCATCCAATCCCCTTTAGAGTTTGGATGCGGTCTTTTTAAAAAGATCACGATCATCGCCATTATGAGCCCGGCAAGTGTGAAGCGTAATGCTGCTAATAATAAGGGGGATGAATAAGGCAGACCAATTTTAACTACTGCAAAAGAAGAACCCATTAAAAATGTCGTTAAAAGTATCAACAGTGTAAATTTGAAAGCATTCATTTTTTTATCTCCTGACATATTTAAATGACCGATCTACAGCTATTATAGCTGGTGATCATTTCAGTTATTATCGAAATATGGAATGCAAGTGGAGATGACTTTAATAGTATCGATATATTCAACTAGAAAGAGTTTGCCTCAATTTTTGAAGTTAGCTTGCCTTAAAGCTCTCTCATCATTCTAGGCTTGTAATCCTACTTTTCATATATTTCTAGAGGCAAATCATCCGGATCACAAAAAAAAGTGAACCTTTTTCCTGTTAACTCATCAACACGGATAGGTTCGACTGGAATGTTTTCATTTTCTAAATCTTCAATTGCTTGATTAATATCATCCACTTCAAAAGCAAGGTGTCTAAGCCCTCTAGCTTCAGGATAACTAGGACGATGGGGACTATCAGGAAATGAGAATAATTCCAGCTGATATTCCCCTCCGACGATAAGATCCAATTTATATGATTTCCTTTCTGAGCGATATGTTTCCTTCTCGATATCACAGCCTAAAATATTTACATAGAAATTCTTTGACTTTTCATAATCGGAACAAATTATTGCTACATGATGTATTTTTTTTACCTTCATTTGCTTCCTCCCTAAAAGATGTTGGATAGTTCTAAAATCTAATTTTACCAAAGTTATACATTAATAAAAACTTAGATTTCAGCGCATCCTTTGGACTCCTCTGCACGATACTGGTACATCCATTTCCCTTTCACCGGATATAGGTCTTAACAATCCTCCAAATAGATGAATTGCAGCACATTAGAAAAATGTGTATATTTTAATCTTGAAAATACCCTGGCCATACTGGATGAATAATATCGTATAAAAAATAAAAAGCCCTGTTAACTGAAAATCAGTAACATCAGGCTTGTAAAGATAGTAGCTGGCAGAATTATTTTACTCTCTATATACCATTTCGAACAAACTTTTATAAATTCTAACGCCCACTTTTGCCTTTATATCCATCTATTTTACAGCAGGAATTACTTGTGGATTTTCTGATTTGAAATTTTCCTTACCCGATTTCAAGGTCATAAAAGCGATAAAACAAACGACTCCGAATGAAACCAATAACCAAACAGCCCCATTAAACGATCCATCGAAAGCGTCTATGACAAAACCGATCGTTAAAGGAGCGATGAAGCCAGCCACTTGCATCCCTAAATTGACCACTCCCACTGCAGAACCTCCGATTGCTTCCGGTAAATACTTCAGCGGCAGACTAAAAATGATAGTGGATAAGGCTGCGGAAAACATAGGTATAATGGATTGATAGATGATAACCCCCGTTACGGTTTCTGCATGAAACATGAGATACACGAATAATGCTAGACCTAATCCACTAAAGCCCCCTATCCATTTTTCCTTTCCAACTTTCACTTTATCCAGTACATAACCGGCGAAAATATAGAAAGCCACCGACGCTATTGCAGGGATCATCTGTAAAAGACCCATGGAAATTAAATTCAGGCCACGTTCCTGCACCAAGTAGGTCGGCATCCATGACATCACTCCCCAGCTGATGAAGCCATATGCAAACGAGGCAACCATCAAACTAACGACCAAGGGGGTTTTAAACAGCTTAATAAAAGAACCTTTGACAGGAACTTCCGTTAAGGAATCCTCTTCTCGCGAGCCCTGACTCTCTACTCTTGGTTTTAATAAGAACAAATATAGCAACCCGATCGTAAACCCGAAAATCCCAATAATGCCAAACATCATCCTCCATCCGATATTAACAAGCAGAGTGGCAGCCAGAATGGGTGAAATGACACCTGCAACAGTGAGCGCGGAAAGAAACAAAGACATTGCCCGGGATCGCTTTTCTTCCGCAATGGATACTGCTATCATTTTGGCCCCAGCAGGAAAGAAACTTCCTTCCCCCAATCCGAACATAAAACGAATGACCAACAACGATACAAAAGACCATGCCAATCCCGTCAGACTGGTAAAAATGGTAAAACTAAAGACAGAGACAATAAGCACGATTCTAGCGCCGAAACGATCGGCCATCCAACCGCCGGGAATCTGCATAATTGCATATCCTAAAAAGAAGATGCTTAAGATCAGACCTGTGGAGGATGCGCTCAAATGGAGGTCATCGGATATATGGACAATCCCATAATTAATGACAAAGCGATCCAGTGCCGAGAACAAATTACCTGCAAAAAGTAATAACAAAATCATTTTTGGATTTTGACCGAATGCTAATTTGTTCACTAGCATAGCCCCCTAATTTAGCTTTAAATTTCATCACGAGTCTATAAACCCTAAGGAAACAGGATCGTGGTGTCTCTAATGTCGAGGATGCGGGTTCAAAGATAATCGGTGCCTTTATCAAACATATAGGATTTCCTTTTATGATTAGACGCAGTATATTTTTCCGGTTAGAAATTAAGTAGTCTTTACCTTTTCTTGTCCATATACTGGGCTTCCATCTATGAAGGTGGCCAGAATTGCTATGTCCCTAATTTCTTCTGGATGAACAGCTGTAGGATCAGTCTCGAGAATGGTAAAGTCTGCTTGTTTTCCAATTTCTATGCTGCCTGATCGTGACTCATCAAAATTTAGTTTTGCGCCAAAAATAGTCATCGACTTTAAAGCTGTTTCTACATCAATGCGCTGTTCTGGGCCTAAAACATGACCTTCTCTCGTTATTCTATTAACTGCAGCCCATACTGAAAATAGGGGTGAGATTGGGGTAATTGGACAATCGGAATGCAGGGTGAACAATAAATTGTGTGCAACAGCTTCAGCTAACGGACTTATACGTCTTCCACGCTCCGGACCCAGGAAAATTTGTTTATGCCTGTCTCCCCAATAATATACATGATTGATGAAGAAGGATCCGGCTACATCAAGTTCTCTCATCTTCATGATGTCCTCGGCGGTTGCGGTTTGGACATGTTCGATTCTATGGCGATGCTCTTTACGAGGGCTATTGGATAACGCATATTCATATGCCGCTAATATCGAGCCGATCGCACGATCCCCGTTTCCATGCGTTGTGATCCTAAATCCTCGTCGGTGCAGGTCTAATACTTCTTCATTAAATGCTTCCTGCTGATGAATGAGATCTCCATATACATCTTGATTTTGATAATATGGAAGTCGTAAAGCTCCTGTTAATCCTTGTATAGAGCCGTCCTGAAACATTTTTGCGCTATCTAATTTAACCCGTCCCGCAGACCTTTCCCTGAGTTCCAGGTCCAGTTGAGCTGGAGAATAACCCCCAAATGGCTGACCTTCACGAAGCTGCTGATGCATGATCATCAGTCTCGTTCGCATCGGATTAATTTTTTGTTCAGCCGCTTTAAGATGAACCTCTAAATCTTCTAAATTATTAAATCCAACTGCAGCATCTGTATTCGTGGTAATTCCTTGAGCGACATAATCTTTTGAAGCCTTTCCTAACATATCAACCTGTTGCCCTATTGTCATTTGTGGTATGTGATCATTTATTGGTGCCATTGCCGCTGGTTCATAAATCACCCCATTAAGTCTTCCGTTCTCATCCCGTCCATAATGTCCGCCCTGGGGATCAGAAACATCATCAGTTAAACCTGCGAATTGCAAGGCAAGCGAATTTACTGCGGATAAGTGCCCTGAAGTGTGTGTGATGACTACAGGGTTATTTGGCGAAACCTTATCTAAATCACTCCGTGTAACATGCCGCTTTTCATACAAAAGCGTATCATCATAGCCATATCCCCTTACCCATTCGCCATCGGGAGTTTCTTTTGCTTTTGCACCAATTACCTCTAAAATATCTTTTATGGATTGATTTGGCGGTGTACTGCAGTTCACCTGTCCCATCGTTAATCCATACATTAAAATATGGTTATGAGTATCGATAAAGCCTGGAATTAGGGTGGATCCCTTTAAATCTACAACATCAGTACTTGCTGTAATCTCCACTGCACTTTTAGGTGGCTCACATTCATCCCAAATCCCGACAATATTCCCATCTGCTACAGCAATAGACCTAGCCCTGCGATTCCTGTTATCTAGAGTCAGCACATTTGCATTTTTAAATAAAAGATCGATTTTTATCATAAAATAAACTCCCTCCCTTTTTTTGTTTTAAATCCACTTCATTTCGTCATAGCACTAACTTGGCACTACTGACAGATAGGGCAAATATTCACAAGTCAATCAGGAGTAGAATGACACATCCCTTCTTTCATGAAACAATAGATTTACCCCATTTTACTAGTGGTGTTAACATCATGTCGTCCGAACCAGTATAATTGGCATATTAACATTAAAACATTTAAATTTATAATTTTCAATATTTTCTAAAAATAATAATACATATAAAACGATAGATTATTATGTAACTAAGAAGATTTTCGTTATATGTAAAAAAAGAGCCCTCCAGTATGATTTGGGTATACGAATACCACTCATCTTACAGAAGAAGCTCTATTAATTGGTACCTCAAACGAATTTGACTGTTTGAGAGCGAGCGAATAATCCTTAAAACTTAGACGGCGGTATATCCCCCGTCGACAATAAGGCTTGTGCCTGTAACAAATGATGCATCGTCACTTGCAAGGAAGAGAACGGCTTTCGCCACTTCTTCCGCTCTGCCTAAACGGCCGATTGGATGTAAATCGATCAAACCTTGTCTGATCTCACCCTGTGCTTCGGCAATAAGTGGTGTATCAATATATCCCGGGCAAACTGCATTAACGCGAATCCCATCTTTGGCATAAGTCGAACCTAACGTTTGTGTTAATAGTTTGACCCCGCCTTTCGCAGCAGAATAGGCTGTTACCCCCGGTTTCCCTGCATGGCTATGGATGGAGCCTGTATTGACAATGGCGCCGCCTGTAGATTGTTTTTGCATTTGCTCTATTGCATATTTATCGGATAGGAAGACACCGGATAGGTTAATATCAATTGTTTTTTGCCATTGCTCATAGCTTAACTCATGAATGTTTCCGTCTCTTGCAATTCCTGCGTTTGCGAACATGATATCCAGTTTTCCATATTTGTTAACTGTCTCTTCGATCATATTCTTCACGTCATTTTCATTCGTCACATCAGTTTTAACAAAAAGAGTATCATACCCTTTTCCATTTAACTCTTCTGACACAGCCTGTCCATGATCAGCAAAATCGGCAATGACCACCTTTGCTCCTTCTTCTGCAAATAATTGAGCCGTGCTTGCTCCAATCCCGCTTGCTCCTCCTGTTACGATTGCCACTTTGTTTTCAAGTCTCATCATATTACCAGTTCTCCTTTTCTAATTTTCTGTGCAACAGATTCCTTGAGCACCAGAAATCTCCATCCCTAGAGGTTCTCCCTAGACGACCATTCTTATACAAGCAAAAAGCTGACTAAAATGTTGAAATCATTGATTGTAATAGGATGCCGTCAAATAGCTACATTCTGTGTTCATACTTTTATTTTACTCCTTACAATTTGAATTACTATCCTATAAAGTGCTGTATAATAATAGGGTCAGTTCCCCCTTTTTATAGGGTATTTTGTTTTAAGGAGAAGTAATTCACATGGCTCATCCCTTTCATGCATATGAAGAAATAACCTTGCAGCAATTCATATTATTCATTAAAAGCCATAACAAACAGATTGAAGAAAATATCAATATTTATTTGAACCTAGAACCCAACTTATTAGAACCTGAACGTAAGATGATACAAACATTACTGGAATCATTTTTGCTATTTTTATCGTCTCCAAATATCGAGGACGTAAAAGACACATACGAAGAGCACTTGGAAACTTGGCTACAATTACATTTACCCCTTTTAAATGATAATGATTTCAGCATGTTCCGATTAATCTTTGAAAAGTCCATTGTTACCTTAATGGTAAACCTGAAACATGCCCAAACCCTATCCATTCTTATGTTCTTATTATCCATGTTTTCTCATCTCATCCATAGTTATAACAAGTGGACGTTCGACGGAACAGAGCAACATCCCAAAATCAAACAAGAGAATGCAGAACTTAAAAGGCTGCAGCTGCTGGACCAATTAGATGAACTTTTAATTAACTCAGCAGGATTTAAGGATTTTGCTTTTATTCTAAAAAAATGCGAAGAGTTCTTTAACTATAAAAGATGTGTTTTTTATGCTTATATTCCTTGGTCCAATCAATTTTACGGCACCATTGGATTGGAGCTGCCAAAAGTTCAAAGCATGAGGGGGCAGCTCAGCTCCAGACAATCCATGGTATTCAACTCAAAAAAGCCGGTATTTATAAAAAA
This sequence comes from Peribacillus sp. Aquil_B1, assembly GCF_022603275.1. NCBI lineage: Bacteria > Bacillati > Bacillota > Bacilli > Caryophanales > Bacillaceae > Peribacillus > Peribacillus sp. Aquil_B1. The sequence goes on from NZ_JAKXEE010000001.1 coordinate 2,724,303, forward strand.
TCCCCATAATTACATTAAAGAGGAACATATACAGCTATTTAATCTTTCTTCTGTCATTTTTGTACCGATTGTTCATGACCAGCAAGTGTTCGGCTGGCTGACCTTTGATCAATTAGGGGAGGAATTCGATTATTCAATAGATGAACTGACTTTACTTGAACAGGTAGGAAAACGGCTCGGTTTATATTTATCAAGAAAGGATGATGAGGTATCAATAGGTACCGACATACAATTGACGGAACGTGAATCCATGATATTAAATTTACTGGCTGAGGGCTATAACAATAAAAAAATGGCCGAATTGTTGCAATTAAGCGAGCATACCGTTAGAGATTATGTAAGCAGCTTAATGACCAAGTTTAAAGCTAAAAATCGTACACAAGTCGTAGTCTATGGATTTCGTTTTGGTCTTTTAAAGTAATCGGTATGTAAGTTAAAATAAATCCTTACATAGTTAGTTGTTGAATTTCATTTACAAGGGCTGCCATATCATAATCATTGGAAACGACTTTGAAGAAAGATTCTGTCATGGCAGCCCACGATTCACTTTCTAAGGTATCAATTCATGTACTCATATTTATAATCGCCTGTTTTTTTAATAGCAATATCCACCTGAATATTACGAATGGATTCTTCATTAAGGCTAAAATCCTTTTTAGAAACTTCTTTCCATTTTTTTAAATCCTTTCTGTAGATAACTCCTTCTAAATTATAGATGTCTATTTTTTTTTCAAGAGCATATTTGTACGTATCCCTAATTTCTTTCTCTAATGCCCTCTGTATTTTTTCTTTAAGGTGGGGTAAAGAGATGTTTTCTTCCATATCCGTTACTGCACCTTCGACTTCAATTGAAATATCGAATTCGACTGTATCATTTACATAGATAGGCTTTATATTGAATTTTGGCCTCATTAGAGATATTTGAACATTTTTGTTTTTGTTGATTTTTATTCCAATTGGGGACCTTACCGTTGATTTTGTTAACCACCTCATCCCCCCAAGATGTTTATTTGCTATCTCCCCCATTAGTTTATTATTTTTAATAAGGTAGGACCCTGATAGCTTTACGGTGTTCTGTGATTTTTCTTTTGCTTTCCACACCTCATTTTTTATCGAAATCTTCGGTAGTTTTATTGTCATTCCTGTTTCATAATTTTGCGTATAAAATCTTTGGATCCGGATGGGTTCGACAAAGGATCTTAATTTATAAATATCATCCGGATTGAAAATGCTTGTTTGAACGGATGAGCCGAATAGACTATTGACAAAGAGGATCTTTTCCAAGGAATCATCAGTTCCATATAACCAAGTTGTTTCCCGGATTTGCTGAAATCTTAAAATGGGATCGTTTACGTTGACCAACCCATGTTTTAGTAAGCTTTCTGAGAAAATGATCAATTTAACATGAGCCCAATAAATATACTGGTTTGACCTTTTATAAATGTCATTCATGGCCTCGTTCATTGTTTCCCCTCGCCCTTTGGCGACCCAAACTGTTGTTGGTTTTGGTTCCAAGCCTTCTTGTTTAGCAACACCGGCAAAAGACGTCACCTGCACATAAATGACATACTGACCATTTTGATAATCTATTCCCATTGCACTTATATATTGGATATCTTGAATATCCTTGGTATCCCAACAGCCACTTAAAAGAGCAAGGCTCAATACAGATAATATAATTCTAAGGATTATTTTCATTAGCGATTTCCTTTTGTATTGTCCTTTGTTTTCAGCGTTTCGGCTCGTTTCTTTCTAAAGAGATATGGCTTCACAAAGACACCGCCCCCTAGAAGATCTTTCAAGGATATTGGTGAAATAGGCGCTAAGTAGGGTAAACCATAAATCTGCAGCCTTGATAAATAAAGGACAATGGAGAAAACACCGAGAAAGAATCCGAATAAACCTAAAACAGAAGAGAGAAATAATACATAAAACCTGGCCATGCTTACAATTCCACCTAATGATTGATTGATTAATGTATAGGTGGCTACCGCAGTAGTACCTGCCACAACCAACATCGTCGGGGATGTAATCCCGCCTCTAATTGCCGCATCACCAATGATTAATCCACCCACAACAGCCAGTGATTGACCGATTGCTTTTGGGAGTGTGACACCTGCCTCTCGAAACAGCTCAAATAAACCCAAAATCAAGAAAGCCTCTTGTTGAGGTGATATAGGCAACCCAAACCTAGATACGGTTATCGTCGCCAAAAATGAGAAGGGGAGCTGGTCTAATTGAAATGATATTAGTGCTATATAAAAACCTGGCAGAAATATTGATACCAACAGTCCGATAATGCGAAAGAAATATTCGAAATTTGTATAGTAAGATGGAGTATGACGATCTTCCGCAGCTTTTAACAAGAGTGTAATATTACCTGGCCCAATTAAGGCAGTTGGTGATCCATCCACTAAAATGGCAAAGCGCCCATTATTTAAACTGGCTACAACATAATCCGGCCTCCCTGTATAATCAAAAAACGGAATCAGGTTGAACTTACTGCCTGATAAAAATTCTTCAAGTTCAGTGGTTCCCAACAAAATATCTGTGTTTATTGAGGAGATTTTCCTTTTTACTTTTACAATGGTTTCTGGGTTTACAACATCCTTCACGTATAATAAATTGATTTTTGTCTTGCTCCTTTTCCCAATCGTAAATTCTTGATTTTCGAGTGATGCAGTTTTATATCTCTTCCTGACCAACCCTAAATTAACAGAGATATCTTCAATAAAACCATCACGTGGACCTCGGATGGAAATTTCACTACTTGTTTCCTCGGGACTCCGATTCGGGATGCTTGGAAGGGAAAACATAAATAATAATTCCAATTCTTCAAATAGCATCAGGACCATCCCGGAGAATACGTTCTCCTCCATATCTTCTTTTAAAGTGGAGGAAGGGAAAACCCTGCTGACTTTAAATTCGTCTTGCGGATCTTCTATAACATCTTCTTCCTTCAGTTTAGAATTTATGAATACATGACCTTCAAGCCGTGCTACTGCTTCCCACAATTTTTTGACATCGACCAACACCTCTGAATAAATCAAAGTGCAAATAAGGGGCGAATCAGTTTTCCCTTCAGATGTAATGGTATGCTTTTTGAATTTCACATCCGAGCTCATTCCGAATACTTTTTTGAAATACTCCGTTTTTAGTTGGACCTCCGAAGAACTCCCCTTATTTGCCTTGTTCAATAGAGGCTCCATTCTTTTTCACCCTTTCTTTCAAAAAAATGACCATGTTTATGAAAAACGTAATAACCAAAATGCTAATCACACTCAATTTAAAATAATATCGTTCCGTAAAATCCCTGTATGCTGGAATGTCGATTGGTATACACAGCGCAATGATCAAGGAGACTGATATAGCAAGCAATACAATATTTTTTATTTTCCTTGATTTAATTTGAAACAGTTCCCCCATGAGGAATATCGATAAAGAAACACGGATAAATGCACCTGAAAGCCATTGGTATATTGATAAAAAATCCAGCCGGTTCAAATACTTCCCCATGGTTAGTAACCGCCATTGAGCATATGCAGGATTGCTGATTTTAGCTGCCTGCACCGGACCAAACTCTGTAATGGAGCCTATTATCGGTCCCATACTGATAAACAAAAGAAATAAACTTAAAAAAAGTAAACTCCTGAACTTTATTTCTGTCTTTACAAACTGTTGAATCAAAACGAGCAGAAATATCTCTGTAAAACCTCCACCTAGTATTACGACCCCGTCCCAAACAGGTGTAATCCCATTTTCAAAAATTGGGAAAAGCAAGGAGTAATCCTTATACTGTATATTTGCCGTCATAATCATAAATCCAAGTGCCACAACAAGGGGCAAAACCAATCCCCCGGCAATCGCTATTGTTTTGATACCAGCCTCGGCAGCAATAAAACATAGGATGATGAAAGGTATAAATAATATATATTCTGGCGTTTGAATCATATAAGTACTGTTTACCCAGGAAAATGTGCTAAATAAAGTGACAAACAAGTTTAATAAGATATAGAAGAAAAGAAGGATTTTTATGGACCATGCGGCGAGCGGGTGACTGTGAGTATGAAGCCAGCCAATGATATGCTGTTGTTTTGTTTTATTTATGATCCAATAAACCATGGGAAGCCATAAAAGAAAAAGCAACCCGGTCACTAAAGTACTGATCCATGAATCTCTTCCGGAAGCCCCAAGCAGTGAAGGCAAAACGATGACATGGTTCATCAACCCAATAGATAGAATCAGCACCATTGTTGCTTGAAAAGTAGATATACTTTTTATCATGTGACACATCCCCTCTCTTTTAATATGAGGAGGCATTTTTGTTTTTATTCATACAGTGCATCAATTCTATAAGGGGCAGATGGGTATTTGAACGTCCCTTCCCGTCAATAAGCTCCTCTGAATCAACTACCATTTATCATCGGCTTTGCGATGAATAATCTAGAGAGACATTTTTTTGGATACAAATCAGAAAAGTTTTGTACGGTTTCATCGAACGCCCAACAGGCACCAGCTGTTTTTTTGCTGGTGCCTGTTGGAAGTTACCCCTTATACTGTAACCCCTAGTTTGAATTAGTTTTGTAGGTTCTTCATTGATTCTTACATTTCGGCAGGACTGCCCCTGTTCTTTTTGAACGTTTCCCATAAATCTTCAATCAAGGTTATTTATTTCATACATGATTTACAAACAGGATTTGTTAAACATAAATAAAGGAGACCACTAATTGTGGCCTCCTCAGTTTTTAGGCAAAAGGGTTCTATCTAAAAGTTAAGGTATTTCAACTCTTTTTTACACTGAAACCATTAGTCATGTTGCTTATCATTTTTCACTGTTTTTCCTGATAAAAACCATCCGCCTATTGCAATAAGTAGCATGACTGACCAAAAGATTATATTCCAAATCGGTCCTTCAACAAAATCGTGAGAAATAATGTGCACGGCTGGATGTGCAAGGGTATGCATTAATAACTTAACCCCTACCCAACCAACGATCAACATGGCTGCCGTTTCGAGGCTAGGCCGCTCCGTCAGTATCTTGACGAAGTATCCTGCAGCAAATCGGATGACGATTAAACCTGCAATTGCTCCTAATAAAATAACAATGAATTTTGCCCCATCCATACCTCCTATATCACCCATTGGTGTATCAGGCAAGGCAATGACAAGAGCGACTGCAGCTAAAATGGAATCAATAGCAAAAGCAATATCAGCTAATGCAATTTGCGCAACGGTCATACGGTAGCTTTTCCCTTTTTTTTCTTTGTCACCGTGGTCCTTTTTTAGTAAATGCTTTAATGAGATGAAAATCAAATATGCAGCCCCAATTGCTTGAACTTGCCAAACATGGAAAAGGTACGAAATGATAAAGATTGCACCAATCCTAAATATAAAAGCCATAAGCAGCCCAATATTAATCGCTTTTTTTTGCTGTTCTTTTGGTAAATGCTTTGACATGATGGCTAAAACCAATGCATTATCAGCAGATAATAAACCTTCTAAAAAAATTAGAATAATTAACACCCAGCCATATTCCAATAATAACGATAGTTCCATGATACCCCCCTAAAAGCATGTATAAGAATGCGTATATGACTTCAAACCCAACAACACTTTCTCCTCCAATATTGTCCCATCTTATCTACTTCCTTATTCAACCCTTCCTTCCCATTAGCTCCATTTGAACGAAGAAACTCCGCTATTGATAGTAAAGCATCCATTAGCTTTATAATATATTCTTATTTGCTTAGCCGTAGTTCACATTGGCATATTATCTTCACACTTCGGCAATCACCAAATCCATACCTTTTCTGCCATTAAATGAAATTTCTGCAAAATGTCCCTTGTGATATCCCTTGCTTCAGCCGATGTGCCGGAGATATTCGTTACAAAACAAGTCATTTCAATAAAACCAACATACCAGCCAATGTTTGTCTTCTGCCCTGTTTTCCGTAAAGTGTATAACTGTCTTCTTCAGTCTTGATCATCATCCTTGTAACGGTTTTCATGACATCCTTATCAATAGGAATATTCTCTCCATATAAATTTGCCATAAACCCACTTGTTCAATAGGAGAAATTTTGAGTGAGCTGCTTAGCCAAAACTGACCTATCCCTCCACTAATATCTTGGTTGCCATAAGAAATCTTATGAATCCATTCCTCAATTCGACCCTTTCCAATGTCACGGGCCATTGCTTAATAATACCAAACAACAGAGTTCCTTAAACCAGACCCAAGCGTATGACCTTGTTCCATATCTCAATTTCCCTTTTCACGCCATCCCATCCTCGACAGCAACGACAATCCGATAAGTGCATTAGGCATCTTAAAAAGTTGATTGAGGCGCAAATCTTTGTTCGGCCCGTTCATTATTATAGATATAAGTCTTATCTTTTTTCACTTCACGTAATATAAAAGTACGTTCACGTTCAGCAAAAAAATTCATCGACGTCGAGCTGTTTATCTTTGGCCATTGGCCCCACTTGGCTGCTGTATATATAAATAGAACGGAGGCGCCAATAAGTAGTAAAAAAGCTGCCAGAAGCCTGCGTTTTTTTAAAATTCATCACCTCAAAAATATATTTACAATCCTTTCCATTCTAGCAGATAAACTCAATATTTTTAAGATTAAGAATTCTTATCTTTACAGGCCTAATTTTAAAAAAAGTCACGGCGGATAACATGGAAGGTTAAACATCATTGCGCCTTATATGATTTCGTTGCAATATTAATCAAATGAATAAAATTAAGGCTTTTCCCAAATAATAGGGAGACTAAATAAGGGAGGGATTTATATGGATGCTAAGCGTGTAAAACAGATTCTTTCTTCTTCATCTGACATTGAGGTGAGATATAATGGCACTTCAGTATGGATTGATAATTTAAATGAAGATGGAAGAACGGCTACCGTACATCTAAGAGGCCCATTAGAGGAAAGATCAGACGTAGCAATTGACGAACTTAAAGAAATCTAGGAATATCCATTAATAACTGAGCTCCTCTCGTAATGAGAAGAGCCTTTACTTATTTCAACCTTAATTTTTGACCGATATAAATTTTGTCGGGGTCTTTAATTCCGTTAAGGCTAACAAGAGATTTTACCGTTGTTTTATGTTTTTTTGCAATGAAGCTAAGTGTATCGCCTTTTTTTACAGTATAAGTTGTGGTTGTTTCCCTTTTTAATGCACGGGAGTTGTGCGTCCTAAGAGTATTTATTGTTTTTGTAAAATCCCTATAGGCTATATTCAAATCCACCTTTGTGCTGATCCCGCTTACCTTACCTGAATCAGAATGCTGCCAAATATCCGTGCTACGTCCCAACTTGCTGTTGTATCTGGCAATCCACAAAGCGTAGTTCGTCAACCTTGATTCATCTAGGGTATTTTCGAGAAAATATTTACCAGTATACAGCATAGCCATATATCCAGCTTCTTCAATAGCCTCCAAAAAAGCGATTGCTGCATCGGTCAGCGTTTTTTTATTTGCCTTTTTTTTATTTTCCTCCAGATCAAGGACAACAGGGTAATTTAAAGCAATGGAGCTGATAGAATCTAAAAAATAAGCAGCCTCAGCCTTTGCTTCTGAAACAGTTGCAAACTTTGCATAATGATAGGCCCCCACTTTCAATCCCGCTGATAATGCTTGTGGTGCATTTTCTTTGAAATAGGATAGCTTAGAATAACTCGTTCCCTCTGTTGCTTTAATGAACACGAACTTCACGTCCGCCTTTGCAACTTCCTCCCAATTAATAGCACCTTGCCAATGTGAAACATCAATTCCCTTTATATATTCCATATTAATGACCTCCTCAAGGAACAACCCTATGGTGGTAGGTGTTTATGATTTTCACAGGAACTATTCAGTCCTATTGCCCACTTTATAATAAAATAATTGATTGAGTTAAAACAATTATAAATCTTTTTAGTATTATGCCGCTTCCTTTTGTTTTCAAAGATCATATTATGCTATACTGATTTTATTAATATCAGAAGGGATGATGGGTGGCCGATGATTAACTAATCTTATTTTTAAAATTTGAAATCACATATTTCAAATCATACGAAATAGGATTAGTCTGCCCATTTTCTATAAATTGTAGAGCTATCATGAAAATAGCTCTTATTTGATAATGCACAGGTACGGCTAATCCTTCCATATGAACTGGGAGGATTTTTTTTATTCTCCCTTAAGGAGAGGGATAATTATATGAAAGAACTATTTAAATTAACCAATATCAGTTTTGAAGTATTGGACCATAACATTTTTGAAAATGTTAATGCTAGTGTTCAACAAGGGGAAATCATCGGTATCATTGGCAAAAATGGTGCCGGTAAATCTACGTTGCTGCAATTAATTAACAAGGACTTAGAGCCTGCACATGGACAAATCCAATGGCTGCAGCAAGACTTGAAAGTTTTTATGGTTGAACAAGAAGTCGAGTCGCTCTCTGCAGAAGATAAGACCCCTACCGAAGTTAAATTACTCGATAAAATGCGTGTACCAAGCCATGACTTCCTACAATTAAGCGGAGGGGAAAAACTCAAAGCCCGGTTAGCAAAAGGACTTTCTAGAGGTGCAGACCTTTTACTATTAGATGAACCGACGAATCATCTTGATGAGGCCAGTTTAGGATTCCTTAATGAACAACTTAAAAATTATAGAGGTACCATTATTTTTGTTTCGCACGATCGTTATTTTTTGGATGCTGTTGCAACGAAAATTTGGTCGATTGAAGATAAAAAGCTAATTGAGCACAGAGGGAATTATTCTAGTTATATGGAGGTTCGCAAACAGAAAAGACTTACACAACAACGTGAGTATGAAAAACAGCAAAAAATGGTGGAACGAATCGAGGGACAAATGAATGAAATCACTTCTTGGTCAAAAAAAGCCCATTCCCAATCGACGAAGAAGGAAGGAGTTAAAGAATACTATCGCGTGAAAGCGAAGCGAATGGATGCACAGGTAAAATCTAAACAAAAGCGTCTTGAAAAAGAGCTTGAAAAAGCAAAAGCCGAACCTGTTGAATCAGAATATACTATACGCTTTTCAATTAAAACAAAAAACAAGACGGGAAAACGTTTTTTGGAAGTTAAGAATTTAACTAAGACTTTTAGCGGGCGAACACTGTTTAAAAACGTCAATTTCACGATTCAGCATGGTGAGAAGATTTCCATTATAGGCCCCAACGGCAGCGGAAAGACGACATTATTAAAAATAATGGTTGGACATGAAACTTTTGCGGGCGATGTATGGATTTCACCATCTGCAAAAATAGGCTATTTGACGCAAGAAGTGTTTGATTTACCACTTGAACTAACACCCGCTCAGCTTTTTCATAAAGATACATTCGAGTCGAGAGGGAATGTACAAACTTTAATGAAGCATTTAGGCTTCACGGCTTCTCATTGGACTGAACCCATTAAGAATATGAGTATGGGTGAACGGGTGAAATGTAAGTTAATGGAATATATACTAGAAGAAAAAGATGTGCTTATTTTGGATGAGCCGACAAATCATCTGGACTTAGCTTCACGGGAACAACTTGAAGAAACCTTAGCACAGTATACTGGAACACTAATCGTCGTTTCGCATGATCGATATTTTCTCGAAAAAACGACAAGCAGCAAACTTGTCATTTCGAATAATCGCATACAAAAGCAATTGTATGATTCATCATCCTCAAAAAGAGATGATTTGGAAGAACTGCGATTAACACTTGAAACAGAAAGACAGGAAGTTTTGGGAAAGCTTAGCTTTATGACGCCAAACGATAAAGCGTACACAGAACTCGATAAGAAATTTAATGAGCTTACGAAAAAAATAAACGAACTTGGTGACAAATGACTATCAACTGTAACTTAATGTGCTGGATGATAACCCTTAGAATGAATTAATTCTAAGGGTTTTTTTAGATATTACCCTGGAGTCCTGCCGAGGTATTAAAGATATATAAGAACGTACAGACTCCGATCGTTCCGGAATTTTTCACACACCTTGGCCATCAAGAACCAGTTGGTTTAAGGTGTTAAAAAGATAATAATAAATGATTTGATTTACAAATTGAGCAGAATACTAATGCCCCCTTGTTAATAAGATTGAATGATGGTTATGTTTTAAGAGGGGGGCTTAGTTATGAGTGAGAACACACAGGAAAATACGAGGAAAAACTCTGGAATGTTTGTTGAACGCTCTTTAGATGAGATTCGTTTTTGGTCAAGAATAATGAAGGAACACTCATTATTTCTAAGACTAGGCTTTAGATGTGAAGATACACAGCTAATTGAGGAAGCTAATCAGTTTTATCTTATATTTGAACGGATAGAACAGCAATCCCATTCATTTACAAATCAAGCTGATCCAGAACAGATCAGGAGATTTAACTCGGAGGTGCAGCAAGCTGCTACAGGCATATTTTTATTTAAAAGGAAGGTATTAGGATTAATACTCACCTGTAAATTGCCTGGTGCAAACAACTTCCCACTTTTAGTCGACCATACAAGCAGAGAAGCCAATTATTTTAGAAAACGATTAAAAGAACTAAATGAGGGTAAATTGAAACCACTTGCAGATGCCATCATCAAAGAAAATGTTTTCTTTTTAAGAATAATGGCGGATCATGCAAAATTCATTGGACATCTTCTTGATCCATCGGAAAGAAAGCTGGTGGATATGGCGCGAAACTTTAGTAATGATTTCGATCAATTAGTCTTTCAAGCCGTAGACTTAGAGTCCATGAAACCGCAATCTCAAACGGTCCCTCTTCTGGATCAATTTTTAGACCAGAACCGTGTCTCTGTCGTATCACTTCGAGACTTTAAGAAAACCGCCAGGGATTTAATCGAAGAATGCAAAATCAAGAGCATCATTCATCCACTATTGGCTGATCACGTTTTCCGTGAGGCCGAACGTTTCCTTGAAATCATCGATATGTTTGAAACCCATCTTACTGGTTAACAATACTATTAATTGAGTATGAAGGATATAGAAAATGGCAATTATCGGATAAAGAAATGCTAACCTAAAATAGGCCCCTCTCGATTTAGAGAAGGGCTTTTATATGTAAAAAGTTAAGACAGGGAGTTCACCAATGTTTTAAGTTTCTCTTTATCAGAAACAGAAATCCATGGTAAATCCTGATTATCTTCATTAATACCAGGTTGGATAACGCGGCTATTTAAAAGGTCACAAATACAATCATTTATGAATTGGATATCCTCGTCTGATATTTTCCGGTTATATGTAGCAGTTCTTGTTTGTTTTGTTATCCCCCCTATCAAGCCTCTTTGATTTAAAGAACTTCTGATCACTTCTCTGATAGCCTCTACACTAGTCAATGGAAAAACATCAAGGTGCATAACAATCATTCTAAATATATCCTCTTTAGATAAATCCTGTTCAATATGTTGTCGCAATGATTCCACCCCCATTCGTCAAAACATTCTTCAAATGATACGTAAAATCCTCCTATTAACACAAAAATCATTTAACAAAACCCAAAACAAAAAAAGCCCTCTCAATTAAGAGACGGGCTTTTAACAATGGAGGAGTACCACTTAGGGGGTAGTACAATACTATAATTATCGCCAAACGAATACGTTTATATTCACACCCTTCCTCAAGTTGGTGAAAACGGCTTTAATTTCTTATAGACATTCAAAATTAACGCCTGAGTCGTTCCCGCCCTGCCTTCAATTACTTTTTTAACTTTGACCCATGACCATACTTAAATCCTTCTACAATATGACGTGCTAATATAACGCTATTTAATGTTTATTGAATGAAAAATAGCGTCCTATCTCCTTTGATCGGAGTGCCGCCATTGCATTATATTAAGGATTCAAATGATTAAACGGGTGGATGGTCCTATCTTTGGAATCATGGATGCCTCTTACACTATTCAATTTCCACCAAGTTTCTGATATGCTTTTATCAATTGAAAAAAGAAAGGTGTAGTTAAGATGATAAAGGAATTCAGGGAGTTTATTACCAAAGGAAACGTTCTCGATCTTGCAATAGCTGTAGTAATGGGTGCTGCTTTTGGGAAGATCGTTTCATCACTAGTCAATAATATTATCACGCCGCTAATAGGAATTTTATTAGGTGGGGTCAATTTTTCTTCATTATCTGTCACAGTTGGAAACGCAGTTGTTCAATACGGTGAATTTGTCCAAGCTGTGATTGATTTCTTGATCATTTCATTTGCGATTTTCATGTTTATGAAGGTAGCGAATACTCTTATTAGAAAAAAACAAGCAAACGAGGAAGAGGTATTGGAAGCCATACCAGCATCTGAGCAATATTTAAAGGAAATCCGTGATCTTTTACAAAAAAATTCACGGCAGGATGAAACATCATAAGCATATACTGAATCAGTCAAAAATCACTTGTGAATAAGATAAAGCCCCTCTCTTAATTGAGAGGGGCTGGTTAATGTCATAATAAACCACGTATCTCTTACTTTGACAAGACATGAGACTCTTATTAAAGAACCGTGTGTTGGAATTCGTAAAGCAAAGTGACAGTAATGTTGGCAATCAAAAGAGGCTCTCTATCAACTCAATCGCAAGTATCAGCTGGAACTGCTGCAATAATTTTAAACATCTTTATATCAACAAAATTATACAACAACCCTGCTTCTACATATTATTTATCGGCAATATTTATCGCGTAAAGCAAGGGTATACTTAACCGATTGCTCTGTACCAATTTCTTGATCTTCAATCATTTGTTCTAAAAGTTCTTTTGGAGGATAATAGTAATCCAATGGTTTAATGACACTTAAATCATAAGGAGGTTGTTCAACTTTGAAAGCTCCTTCTCCAACCGCAAAGACTCCGCCAGCACCAAGCTCTCTCTTGAAATTTACAGCATATGGAAAACACATTTCAACGTTGATTCTAGTTAGGGTAGATTTCTCAACCAGTATTTTAAAACACTCTTCTGTATCAATATTGCCTGTCCCTACTGGTACACCACATACCCTATAATCCTCGCCATCATGAATGATAATATGATCTTTAAAATGAGTTGTGAATGCATATGGTGCTAATTTTCTTACAGCTTCAACCGGATCTTCCCATGCCATCATTCCATTGCCCACATCACAATGAGCCCTAACCCAAGGGCTGTTGACTTCCTTAATAATTTGAATAACCTCATCTGTTAACTCTTCCTCATGATTTTCCACAGCTAATTTTATCCTGTATTTCTCCAATAATGGTATAATTTGTTTGATATCTCCTGGTGCTTTTTTCAATCTTTCCGGATCATACTCTCCTAAGCATGTATACGTGCGAATCACATCCGCTCCGATTCTATGTGCTGCCTCAATGACCTCTTTTAGATGTTCCGGATCGCTTCCATTTGTGTCTATTTCAGCGAAAAATCCATACTTTTGAATTTCTTTTCTTACTCTCTCTAAATATTCCGGTTCAAATGATTCTAAAGTGCCCCATCCTGGCAACCCTGGCCATGGAACAATATTGATCATGACTCCGTCTAATCCCAATTCTGCTGTTTTTCTGATAAAACCGAAAATATCCATTCGACCTGTAATAAATTGCAAGTGATAGCTTTCTGTTTCTAATCCAATTTTCATTTTTCCCCCACCTTTAATTAAGCATTAAGTTTTTTTTGAAAATTTTGTTGGTTTCTTTTTTCTTGTTTGCGATTTTAACTAAGCTGCTTATAATAAACCCTTTGTTTGCTGATGATCGACCTAACATGCTTCCATATAGAATAAATGCAAACATAGAAGGGGCATATCCAACTAAGCAGGCTATAGAAACTGCTGCACCACTTTTTTCTACCGGTCCGCTTAACATACCATTTTTATTAATTTTGATGAGTTACACTAATTAATTGAAGAATATACAGAAGAATACAATTCGTTACCAATGAAGCCTAAATAGAATGACTCCCGCACCATACGGGAATCATCTATAAGCTTCTTAAATTAAAGGTCTTTTTAGATTAATGTCCAGAAGTCATTTTGATACCTATAGCCCCTGCAATGATACACATAATGAATAGGTTTAATCTTAAACTTCTGGGTTCATTAAAGAAGATCATTCCTGCTAAAACACTTCCAACAGTACCGATACTGGTCCATATTGCATAAGCAGTACCCACTGGAAGTGAAGTTAATGACAAGGATAGAAAATAAAAGCTTAAACTTCCCAAAAAAAGACATGCTACAGAGGGTAGCAATTTTTTAAACCCGTCTGCACGTTTCAGGCTTATAACACTACCAATCTCGGCAAATCCGGCAATAATTAGAAAAAACCAAGCCATTGAATCATCCCCTAACCTTGTATAAATCAGTTCATTTCCTTTAATGTTTAGGTTGTGCCGGATTGACTTTTATTCCAATTATCCCCAATATCATTAAAGCCATAAAAAATACTTTCAGTGGATTAATGGTCTCACCCAAAAAAAGCATCCCAATTACTACAGTTCCCACCGTTCCCAATCCAGTGAAAATGGCGTAACCAGTTCCTAAGGGTATTGAATGTAAAGCTTTTGAAAGTAAAAAGAAACTAAAGATTATAATAACTACCGTTATTATACTAGGTATAATTTTGGTGAATCCGTGTGAATATTTAAGACCGATCACCCAGACAATTTCCAAAAGTCCTGCCATTATGATATATATCCATGCCATTTTATCGCTCTCTCCTTTGGCATTGACACTTATTTTTGAACCACGAAGTTCTCCATATATCGATAAATCGCATAAGCTACCCCATTTTCATCATTTTTAAGGGTTGTCGTTGTACAAACAGTTTTTATGACATCTTTTGCGTTTCCCATCGATACGCTGTATCCAACTTTCTGAAACATGGATAAATCATTGTTGCTGTCCCCGATTGCCATAGCCTGATCTAAGGAGCCATTCATCAAAAAAGCCAATTTTTCAAGGGCCATTCCTTTTGAAGCTCTTTTACTAGTCATTTCAATGTTGTGATCAGCAGATGAAACGACCATCAACTCATCAAACTTTTTGAATTGGTTCCAGGCTTCCTCTAATTTCTTTTCATCAAAAGAACATGCCAAAATGTTATGGAATTCTTCCTCCTGTTTTAGGATATCATGATAGTTTTCAACTAAAACATATCCAAACTGGTCAAATTGCCTTTCCGCTACTTCAACTAATTCTTTCATATCTGTATTTAAATCTGCGCTTTTCAAACTTTTAATCTCATTATGGAATTGTTCTCTTCCCTTATTAAGAGTATAAATGGCTTTATCAGTAAACACTTCGTAATAATAATTCCGTTCGTCTAACCACTGGAGAATAGATTCGACACGATCTTTAGTTATCGTAATAGAAGAAATGCACTTTCCGCTTTTTGAATGAATGGTTGCTCCATTTGTCCCGATTACAAATGGAGAAATCCCGGCTTTTTCACAAATTGTTTGAACGTCAAAATAAGCTCGTCCTGTTGAAATAACTACTTCAAAGCCTCTATCTTGGGCATAATGAATCGCCTTTATATTTTCTTCACTAATTTCATTCTGGTCGTTTAATAATGTTCCATCTAAATCTATCGCAATGAAACTCATGCTAAATAGCTCCTTTTCTCATTCAATCTATTAAATTCTCTTTCTAGCTTTTTTACCTGCTATCATAAAAAATCTAATCAAAAAAGAGAGTACTCCTTCTTCCATCTCGATATGTCCTTTAATTATCTATGCTTGAATCCAATTGACTTCCTCTAATATTGAATGATTTCTCCATTCCTCTGGAAATGGTTGCTCGCAGACAATCACATCGACTTTTTCTAGAGGACAAACTTTACAAAATGTGTCAACACCAATTTTAGAGTAATCCGTTAGCAATATAACTTGCTTTGATACCTCGACCATTTTGCGTGAAACTAATGTTTCACGTAAATGGTAATTACTAACCCCACTTTGAATGGAAACACCACCAGCTGAAATGAACGCTTTATCAACATTAAATTGATTTAACATTTGTTCAGTGAGACCCCCGCATATAGATTGATGCTTTGGATCAATTTGTCCTCCTAGTAATAGAATTTGTCCTGTAAACTTATTTTGATTGAGCAATTCGGTTAACACAGACGACACAGGAAGAGAATTGGTTAAAATCGTAATGTCCTTTTTATTTTCAATACACTGGGCAAATTCAAGCATGGTTGTACCTACATCAATGGCAATCACATCTCCATTGGAAATGAGTTCCACTGCTTTTTTCCCAACCTTGATTTTCGCTTCTTGATTCACCGTTGTACGCTGTGTAAATGGAGGCTCCTCAAATTCAAAGACTGTTTTAATCGCTCCACCGTAAACCCTCTTTAACATTCCTTTCTCCTCTAATATCATCAAATCGCGTCGAATCGTTTCCTCTGAAACATTAAATTGATCAACTAATTCTATAACTTTTACTTTTCCCATTTTGTTAAGTTCTTTTAAAATTTCATTCTTTCTTTCTTCGGGCAAAACAGACATATTTCTCCCCCTCGATCATTAATAATTTATAAAATAATGCATTCTTTCTTCGGTACAAGAATTTGAACGCGTGCTCCTTGCTCAAACATTTTCCCTCGGTGGTGAAGATAGTCTACAAGGAAAGCGGACTCCTCTGTTTCTACTTCATATCTTAAAACATTCCCTGTCATAGTAATATCTTTAATAAACCCTTTAATTCCCCAGTTCTCTTGTAAATCCGAGCTATCTTCAACAACAGAAACTAATTGTAAAACTTCAGGACGAATGGCGACTTCATTCCCTTTTAATTCTGTGCTGCGAACAAGTTTATGGAAAACTTCCATATTACAAACATTATAATTTCCGATAAATTTTGCAACAAATGTATTGACTGGAGAAGTATAAATTTCTGATGGAGAACCGGATTGTACAACTTTTCCTTTATTCATGACAAAAATCCGATCAGACATCGTCATTGCTTCTTCCTGATCATGAGTAACAAAAATAGTTGTAATATCTAATTCCTTCTGTATTCTCTTTAATTCTTTTTGCAAACTTTTTCTAATTTTAGCATCCAATGCGCTTAACGGCTCATCCAGAAGCAGTACTTTTGGCTCCATGACAAGCGCTCTGGCAAGTGCAACCCTCTGCTGTTGTCCGCCAGATAACTGATGAGGATAAGACTCTTCTTTTCCTATTAAATCAACCATATCAATCATCTTTTTCACTCTTGATTTTATATTTTTTACCTTCTTCATTTTAAGGCCGTACGCAATATTGTCAAAAACGGTCATATTCGGGAAAAGCGCATAAGACTGAAACACCATACCGACTTCACGCTGACGCGGTGATAAATGAGTAATATCTTTTCCATCAATTAAGATTCTTCCTACATCAACACCTTCAAGCCCCGCAATGGAACGTAATAATGTACTTTTTCCGCATCCGCTTTGCCCAAGAAGTGTAGCAAATTCTCCTTTTTTTAATGTTAAAGAAATGTCATTTAAAACGACTTGACTTTCATACCCCTTAGTCACTTGATCGATGGTTACATAGCTCATTATTTCTCACCTTCTAAAGCAGTATTTTTATTACAGTTATGTTTTTTTAAAAATGAAAGAATTCGCTTCTTATTTGACCCGACAGGGGTTTTTTCGTTTTTAAACGTAAGTTTTAATACAGTCCCCGTTAAAAGTAAAATCATTGAATAATAAGTAATAACAATTGCACTTGTTAAGTGACCACTGCTGTTTAGTTTGTCGGCAAGATAAATTTGAAGCGTTTCAAATCGGCCCCCGACAAGCAAATTGGCAAAAGCGAACTCACTAAATAAAAGAGCGACTGATAATAAGGTTGAAACTAAAATACCAGATATAATATTTGGAAACACCACTGTGCGAAACGCCTGGAATTTTGTAGCACCGAGTAATTCAGCTGCATCAACAAGCTGCACAGCATTAAGTGTACGAAGACTGTTACGAATACCTTGATACATAAATGGCAGAATCGTTATGAAATAAGCACCTATTAAAATCCAAGGTGTTCCGGCAATTTGAATCGGTCCATCTGAATATACCTTGATTAATCCAACAGCTCCAACAATGGGAGGAATTCCATAAGGAAGCATAGCTGCTGCTTGAAGTAATCCTTCCCATTTACTGAAATATACCGTGATGATAAAGATAGTCGGAAGCATAATAACAACACTAAGACCTACAGACATGACAATTAAAAACAGCGTTCGTCGAAAAGCATCGAAAAACCGTTCATCTTGAAATAATTCAATATACCATTTCATTGTATAACTCTCAGGTAAAATGGTATGATCCCATTTACCGGCAATCGAGAATAAAAATGTTCCTACAAGCGGAATTAATAAATATATAACTAGTAACCCAACAATCACTTTATGAAAAGTCAATGAAGATTTCATCGTAAATCCCTCCTAATGCGGCGCATCATTCGTTCATTGAACCACATCGCCCCTATCATGGTCGCTGCTAGAAGAACTCCCAATGCACTTCCTAGCTGTGGCTTTAATGCAACGTCACTAGCAACTAGTGAGGCAATTTGCAATGACAATAAGTTATAGTTGCTGCCCACTAATGCATAGGCTGTAGCGTAAGCTCCCATCGAATTAGCAAACAAAATACTGAATGTACCTACAATACTAGGTAAAAGAACTGGAATCCCAATGTGAAGCCAAAATGATAATGTTGATCCTCCTAATAATGAAGAGGCTTCTTTCCATTGTTTCTTTATTCCTTGATAAGACGGGTAGATGAGCATAATAGCAAGCGGAATTTGAAAATATATATAAACAAGAATGAGGCCTGTCCATGAATATAAATTAAAATCCGCAAACACATCCCCACCAATCTTAGAAAAAAGCAACGTAAACAATCCATTGTTTCCAAGTAAAATAATAAATGAAAATGAAAGGGGAATCCCCTCAAAGTTCGACGCCATATTGGTAATCATCAGTAAGCGATTTTTTATTTTTTGTGAGAACTTTGTAAACGAATAGGCTACAATGATTGCTATAATCACTGAAGTTAAAGCAGAAATTAAAGAAATGACAAGGCTATTTTTAATGGCTTGTAAGTAAAATTCACTTTTAAATATGGTGATATATTGATTAACGGTAACTTTAATTCCATCGTCTGCATAAAAACTATTTTTAATCATTGCCACTAATGGTCCTATTTCAAATCCAATCACAAACAAAATAAATGGTAGTAAAAGAGCTAATAAGTAAATTTTTTGTTTTTTTCTTTTTCTCAAGACTTCTCGCTCCTCTATGTTCTCTAACAATTTGGGAATTGGTTTAACAGTACTTTCGTTAAACCAATTCCAGTGAACCTTCATTCTTCATTTTAATGTTGAATAGTGTAGTCTTTTTTAAAGGGTAGTTTTTCCTTTCAAACCTGGCAATTGATAGGACATCATTTTATTGGACGGCTCAATATTTAAAAGTTCACAAACGAGCGGTGCAAAAGCTAATTGCGGAACCACTTCACTGTAAACGCCAGGCTCAACTTTTGGACTAATGATAAAGAGCGGTACATCACGCTCACCATCAGTTATGCCGCCATGATTGCCAGTTTCACTCATCCCATGATCGGACGTTATTAAAATGTGGTAGCCTTCTTTGATCCAAATTGGCAGAAGCTGAGCCAAAATGCTTCCCATTTTTAATATCTGTTCACGATATTCTTTTGATTCCGAACCATAGATTTCTCCTTTTACATCTACACCGAGCGGATGGATATATAAAAAGTGCGGGTCATACTTCCTGCGCAAAGCTTCTGCATCCATGAGCACATGACTATCTGGATAGTCATCATCCCAATAAAATTTTCCATATTGAATTGGCTTGGATGGATCCTCTTGCTCACGGTCTTCAATAAAATGGAATGGAGCACGATTATAAAGTTCGCTTACCCAGTAATACGATACCGTTCCGTTTCTTAGACCATTCTCTTTCGTCAGATGAAAGAGACTTTTCTCGGCAGATAGCCGGACCGCTTGATTGGATGTAATACCGTTCACTGATGCCGGTGTACCCGTTAACAGCACTTCATATAATGGACGGGAAAGACTAGGGAGTTCCGACTTCACTTTGTAAAGGGATGCCTGATTCGTTTCAACTAAATGTTGAAGAAATCCTAAAGCCTCACATGCTTTATCGTATCTCATACCATCAACAACAATTGCTATTACTTTATTTGACATGGACTAACACTTCTTCTTGCCAAAGCTGCGGTAAATCTTTAGCTGTTTCTTCCCAAGCTTTGTAATCTTCAATCGGTTTTGCATTTTTGTACTGTTCTTCTGGAACCATTTTTCCAGCTACTTCTTTCGGAAGTTCTACATCGCGAATTGGACGGGCAAATCCTTTAGCTAAGTTAATTTGTCCTTCATCGCTTAAGATATATTCTCTGGTTGCCATCGCCGCATGTGGATGCTTTGCAAATTTGTTAATAATAGTTGCGTAGCCGCTTACGACTGAACCTTCACTTGGAATGGTGACGTCAAATTGATCGCGGTTAATTTGGTCAGCGTAACCAAGAGCATTGAAATCCCAAACAAGGGCAACTTCCACTTCCCCTTTTTCGATGTTAGCCGGCTTGGCATCAGTTAAGCTAAGGCGGCCTTGCTTTGCAAGCTTAGCAAAAAAGTCAATTCCTGGTTGAAGATTTGTTTCATCACCGCCGTAAGCGGTCGCAGCAGCAAGTACGGCCATTTGATTCTGTGTACCACGCTGAACATCTCCAACTGTTACTTTGTAATCTCCTTTTAATATGTCATCCCAAGATTTTGGCGGGTTGTCTACTAATTCTTTATTAGTAAAGAATGCAATCGTTCCTTGGTAGCCAACAACCCAATCTCCATTGTCATCTTTTGCCCACTCAGGTACCTCGTCCCAATAGGAAGTTTTATATGGCATCGTTAATTTTTTTTGTTCCGCGATTGGCCCAAAGGAAATCCCTACATCGCCGATATCAGCTGTTGCATTCTCTCCTTCAGATTCCATTTTGGCAATCTCTTCGGCACTGGACAAATCTGTATCATTGTGTTCCAATGTATACTTTTTCATCACTTCATTCCACGTTTCTCCCCAGTTAGCCCATGAATCGGGCATACCGACACTATTAATTGTCCCCTCTTCTTTTGCTTTTGTTTCAATTTCTTTCAAGGTTAACGAACTTGGGTCCTTAACCACTGGAGCAGCCTCCTCATTAGTAGCTCCACAAGCAGCTAAACCCAGTACACTCACCCCTAACATCAAAGCTTGAATAGACTTGTAAAAATTCTTCTTGAATGTGCGATTCATAAAAAGTGCCTCCATTTAGTGTGGAATCTTTAATGTTTATTACTGTTTATTACGGTTTAATCATAATCATTCTATATAAATCCCACATTAATCCAATGTTAAGAGTTTGTAAATCAGCTCTTTATTTCTCCTATTCATCAGCTTTTATCTTCATAAGTATTAGCAACAGTCCGCAAACAGGATCAAGCATATGCAAGTCTATAAAAGAGAATGTGAACAACTTTTATTCAAACATAGCACCCTTTTACCTCTCTTTTTAGCTCGTCGTTAACAAAGCTCCCGGTTAGCTAAATAACTTTTCATGCAAAAAACTCTCTTGATACAAGAGAGTTTTACATAGATTTTATTAAACAGATAGAATTATCAATGTGGCTATAAATAATAATTGTTCTGGACGGAGTTTTCCGCAAGGTAAATTTTACCGGAATCAAAAAATTACGACAGGGATTCAGCTCCATGGGCTCAAGGGGAATGGACAGGTTTAATGATGGCTAAGGCGTATCATGTCCAAAAAGGTGAAACCAGAACGAAAGTACTTGTTCCAGACTCCGCGCACGGTACAAATCCTGCAAGTGCAAGTGTTGCTGGTTTTCAAACGTTCACGATCCAAAAAGTCCAAGGGTATTCGGATTTGTCAACATTAGTGCAGCTGTATCAGATCCTACATGTTTCAATTCGTCCATTCCACTACCCTTAGCGCTTTGCTTTTTCCACTTATTTAACTAAAGTGAAGCTTCCTCTGCACAATAAATAGCTTCTTTACACCCGTGCCTCCTCGCCTATACCCGTTCATTCAATTCAAACTGGGCTAAATCACCAGCTGCTTTCACACGAATACGAGTTGCATTCCCAGGCATATAAGCTAATGGTACATCTTCTATGTCAACAATAACAAGCGTTTGTGGATCGGCTCCTGCGCTGATCGCTTCTGACATCGCTATTTCCTTTGCCTGTTCCAATGCCGTTTCCCTTCCTATTTCAGCTAGTGCATATACTTTTTCAATCTGCCCGCTAACCTGGGAGATAGCCGACCCAATGGCATTTGCTACACCTGAATGTAATGGGCGTATGACTTCAGATGCACCTTTTAATTCCTCAGGCAGAAGGATGCTTCCACCCCCAACGAGAATGACAGGCACTGGTGCAGCACTTGTTTTCATCTTATCGATAGCTTCTTCGACCAGATTGACCATATTTAAATAGACTCTATTCAATAGATCCTTATTAAGGTGGGACACTTTTGAAGCATCTCCAAGTTCCACTTTTCCAAGAGCCACAGCAACATCCGTTGTTGTTAAAGTATCACCTCCGAAAATCAAGGCTTTTTCTGGCAGTTGGTAACCGACACTGTCTGGTCCAATCGTGAACTCTCCATTCTCTTCTATGCGGATTATTGTGCCTCCTCCAAGTCCAATCGAGATTAAGTCAGGCATGCGGAAGTTTGTTCTGGCTCCTCCAATCTCTACTGCCAAAGAAGATTCCCTCGGAAATGATTGAACGAGAACACCAATATCCGTTGTTGTTCCCCCAACATCCAAAACGATTGCATCGGTTAATTCACTCAAATAGGATGCTCCCCTTAATGAGTTGGTCGGACCGCAAGCTACAGTGAAGATTGGGTATTTGACTGCATATTCAATGGACATTAATGTCCCGTCATTTTGGCAAAAGAATACTTTTGCCTCAATTCCTTCATTCTTCAGGGCATTGATGAATCCGTCCGCAGTCGTTTTAGCAACATTTACGACAGCAGCATTAAGAATCGTCGCATTCTCCCTTTCCAGTAAACCGACTGAACCAATTTCCGAGGATAAAGAAATTGAGGTTCCTACTCCGAGTACTTCTTTGAAAATTTCACTTGCCCTTTGTTCGTGTGTTTGCGATACAGGTGAAAAGACAGAAGTTATCGCGATGGAATCCACTTTCCCGTTGATTTCTTCGGCAATTTGATACAAATGCGCTTCGTCTAATTCAACAATCTCCCGGCCATCAAATTCATGTCCGCCGCGGATTAGGTATACGTATTTTCCGAGGACTCCGCGAAGGTCATCAGGTACTCCGATCAGCGGTTTAACCGCTAGAGTAGCCGGAGCACCAATACGGATTATGGCGATATTGTTTAATCTCTTTCGTTCAACAATAGCATTTGTACAGTGGGTCGTACCTAGCATGGCATATTTAATTTGCTCCCGCGGAACCTTTGCGTCATCAATTATTTTTCTCATAGCTGTATAGATGCCAACGGAAACATCCTCCGTTGTAGGCGATTTCGTTTCCGAAATGACCTGATTATATTGATCTAAAAGCACGGCATCTGTATGGGTTCCCCCGACATCAATTCCTATTCGATAAACACCCATTATACTAGCCCTCCTTTTTTCATTAGTTCTTCAACGGGAACATAACCGACTTCATAGCCAAAGTATTTTGGACCAACTGCTTCAATTCCCTTTTCCGTTCGCCACTTGGGATGGCATGGCATTCCGATTACCACGCATCTTGCCCCATATCTGATTCCTTCAGTAGTGATCGGTAAGCCTGTTTCTGCATCAAGCACGGCAATCAAATCTGGAGTGACACAAAGCAAGCGTTCTTCTGTCTGTGCAATTAAATGCTCATTTTGGAATCGCACCTCGAGTTTTTCTCCCTTATACTCATTGATTCCCTCGAATGTTGCCACACCTCTAGCAAATCCCGACTCTGTCTTCCGGTTGATATCACTCACTTTTCCACGGAACAATTCAAACCCGTCTGCCTTGTTCAACACTTCTTTTATTGGATCAGCATTATTTTGCTTTGCAAGCCTGATTGTCTTGCCGATTTGTTCTTCTAAGGTCAGTATGTTTTTAATTCCGCTTTCCTTTATATTCTTTCCTGTCATAGGATAGATCGCTGTCATGGTGGAACCGCCCATCTCAATCGTTGCGGCACGGGCAATCCTCTCTGTCCAGACATTGTTTATGGTTGAGAGCAGTGAAGTATTGCCCTTCTCATCCGCAAGAACCATCGGAGTAGCAGCAATTCCGTCCAAATAAAAAGTGACCATTTGCAATTCAGGGAATGCTCTCCCCATCCCATCAACATCCACCACAGGCAAGCCAAGCTTTGCAGCAAGTGCAAGGGGCACCATCGAATTCACCCCGCCTGCTTCAATCGGCATCGTTGCAAAAATCTTTTTTCCCAAATAAGATTCGAGGTTTTCGAAAGCTGCTATTGCTTCTTCACCACTTGGAGCTTTTTCCAACATAACCGTCGGTGCTCCCATCATTGCGGCAGGAACTACTAATGCGTCATCAGGAACTTCATCCACATCCAACAATGTGATTTCCCCGTATTCTTCAATTGCCTGTAAAGCCATTAGCTTACCAATGTAAGGATCGCCTCCTCCACCTGTTCCTAGTAAAGCCGCACCTACTGCTATATCTTCAATTTCCTGTTTACCTAATTTCCTCATTTTCTCAAAACCCCCGTTTTTCAAAAAATTATGATGCGATATGATCTCTATTCTCTTTTTTCCCTTTGATAGATTTAATTAATAACACACCTGCGTAATAGATAATGCCGCTTATTAAAAGGGAATTGATAGACGGTATGCCCACTGTAATAAAATAGCCGCTTGCAAATCCCGCTGCCCAGGCAACTAATGTAACTGGATTCAATTTTTCAGGCTCAGATGGCAATGTTCCTTTCTCTCTGCTTTCATCAAGGGCTTTTCGATACGTTTTCAGCACGAAATAATCGACCACCATAATTCCGGCTATTGGAGGGATCATGATTCCAAGTAAAACAAGGAAGTCTACAAATCTATCGAGAATGCCCATAATGGAAAGCAAAGTTCCGATAACACCAATTACAAGTGTAACGAGTCCTCGATTCATCTTGACCTTAAAAACAGAATCGAAAATATTAGTAAAACCAAGAGAAGAGGAATATAAATTTACATTATTAATTTTCACTGTGGAAAAAACGACAACTGCAGCGCCAAGCCAGCCAGACGTTTGTAGCATGATACTGACAACATCGCTCGTTTTTGCTGCATGGGCCATTAACACAGCGATCATCCCTACACCAAGTTCACCCACTAATGTACCAATGGTAGTCATCCAAAAAACATCCTTGCCATTTCTGGCAAACCGACTGAAGTCAGGTGTGATTACGGCACCAATAATGAATCCGCCAGCAACCATTGTTGCACCGACGCCCAGAGAAAGACTTTCTCCCGGAGGAGGCGTGCCCATTAAACTTAAAATGGAATGATCACTGAGAACTTGATAAATGCCAATCCCTACCACTAATAGAAAGGCAGGAACGGTAATTTTGGCTGTCATGCTCAATAGTTTAAAACCAAATATAACCAGTACAGTTACGCCCAATCCGGTAATGGCAGCTGCAATGGGGAGGGTCAATTTACCGTCGGCAGCTTCCACCAAGCCATTAGCAAAAACAGTGTTCTGCACTCCAAACCAGCCTATTGTACAAAAAGCGATGACCGCGCCAATGATACTCGAACCATACCTGCCGAATCCTGTCCAACGCGACAAAAGACTGGTTGAAAGTCCTTCACGTGCACCGGCATAACCGATTAAAAAACTTATAACTTGTAAAATGACACTTCCAAACATCATGGCCCAAAATGCCTGCCAAAAAGTCATTCCGTATCCTAGTGCCGCACCAAGCATAAATTGAGAAAGTGTAGCTAGGGCACCTACCCTGACAATCATGATATCCCACATAGGCAATCTCGCATTTAGCGGAACTCTAGATAGAGAGTAATCGTCTCCTAACTTTGTATTATCTTCCATAAATTCACCCCCTATGAATTACTCCTCAGCTTTATCGATCAACTTGGAGATTTCCCTGCCTTTTTAAAGCTATCTTGAATGACTAATATCCTGAATATTCCGTTAATTCAAATTGCGGTGTTTTCTACTTCTTTAAAAAGTTTATGAACTTTTGACTCTCTTTTTAGAAGGTGGAGTCATATAGGTCAAGCGGCTTTGTTTAACCCCCATAGCGATTAAATTTTCAAGCATCTTAGTAGCTGCAAATGCGGGATCGATAACCGGAACATCATACCCTTTTTGTGTTAATCGTTCTTGAAGCTCCGCTGCAACACCCATGAAGCCTGTACATCCTAACACTAAGGCATGGGCATTATCATGTTCAATCGCCTTTACCATTTCTTCAAACAATGCATTTTTTAACTTTTCCTTGTTCTGAACTTCCAGAACAGGAATATTAACATATCTAATGGAGGCGACATTCCCATCTACACCTAGAGTTTTGCTTATGTTTTCAATCATGGGCACAACATTGGGCAGCACCGTTACAATAGAAAAGGATTTTGCTAATGAGCTCGCAATAAGCATGGAAGACTCACACGGTCCAACAACTGGGATATCCAATATTTCTCTTGCAGGCTTCACACCTGGATCTCCAAAACAATCACTAATTACACCCTGATACCCCTCTTCTTCAGCCTGCTTTGCTTTTTCCAGGAAATTCGGTATACATAGTGCTTCATCATATTCGCTTTCAATTGATTCAGGTCCATAATCAAGATTGCAAACTCCTACTTCAGTGCTTTCAGAAACATAAGATTTAATCTCACTTCTAATTTCCTCATTAAAAATGTCCGATATAACCGGCATGATTACTTTAATTTTAATTGGAATACACTCCTTTATTTTTATTAGACCTGCTAAACCAACTTTATTTCTTTGTCATGTTTTTATTATTTATATCACCCCCTTTTAGCAACTAATCCATTTGTGCCATAGTTATGATCACTTTTGATTATTCACTTTTGTCCATATTTCCTCTCTATATCTCTAAACATGGAGCTGATGAATCGATCGGCAATCTGAACTTGTTCCATTAAATCTTGTCCCTCATACAAGTTTATACCCCAGAATAATCCATTCCCGAGTAGAACAAATTGCTTTATAATTTGGTCCACCTCTTCAGTAGAAAGGCTCGGATAACTCTGCCTCAATAAATCCTCAAGTGAACTAACCATCCAATCATTAAAATGCAACAAATACTTCTGTAAATATAATTTAATTTCCGGAATGGGTGACGTAACCAACGATATATACGCCATAGTCCCTTGCTCATCATCTTTGTGATACTTAACGATTCCGTGAAGCATTTCACTAAAAATTTGATCAACAGATCGTGAACTTGTTTCAGCTAAAATTCGTTTCATTTCAGCTAAATGGTTATCAAGTAAATGTTGAAAAGCAGCGATAAATAATTCCTCTTTGTTTTTATAAAAAAAATAAATGGATGCTGGTTTTATTCCCACTTCATCCGCAATTTTCTTCATGGTAGCTCCTTGGTATCCATGTAGTGAATAATGCAAAAGGGCTGCATTTATCAATTCTTGCTTTTTCAATTCATCCCCACCTAACGTTTATTAGGTAAATTATAAAGTGTAGATTTCAGAAAAACAACAATTTTCTGAAATTATTTAATAATCATTAATGTGATAATAATAGTTATACAGAAATCAACTCATCGACCTACCCAAGGAAAATATTGTATTTTTTTCTCAAGGGGCCTTTTTTAAAAAATATTTAAGAGGTCCCACATTCGATTTTTTATTACTAGACAAGTTATCATAATAGCAGGCGGCAGGTGGTATTCCAGCTTTCACCTTAAATTCTTGGCCTAAAGCAGATCTATTAATAACCTACGTTTTTGAATGATTTACGGTTTTCCTTATGCCTCAAGAGATTCGGCACTGGTCAAAAGAAATCAATCCTTTGGCAGCATCGGCACTAGTATGTACTTTTTGTTGATCAGCCGATTCATGGTTCGAAAATTATTGCTCATAATAAAAAATCCATTTATCATTTAAAAATGAAAAATGGATTTTAATAAACTTTTATAAAATTATAGTTATACACCCACATAATTCGTTAAAGTATTTTGGAAAAAATAGGCCACAATTTCTTGTCTAAATCATCCAGATTCGGATCCCTTTAACACCGCAGCCATTAGGAGGTGTTGTATTCATTACATATTCTATCGTGGTTTATACCAAAATAAACAAAAGATACTCTTTGAGGTTCCTTCCCACCATGCCCAGAAATCTTCGAGGAAGAGTTAAATAAATTGGACTGTTTTAGCTTTAAACGCTGCTAAACAATTTTCCTAAACCACAAATTACTTTTTTCGAAAAACATTTAAAAGGCTTTTGGAAGACAAAGATTTTTTTATTTATCCCCATTTTCTTTATTCCTGCCTACTAAGACTAATGAATATGCGCATGATCTTAAATCCTCTCTCCTTACATTTACCTTCAACAATATAAGGAGGAGGCCCATTTAACACGCTACATTTTTAAAATCAGAAGTTCCCTTTAAATATTTTCACTCTTATACTTTGAATTTCGTAAAATTTTAGAATAAGTAACTGCACTTACATTGTTTCATAGTTTTTTATTTCAAATTCATTTAGGGGCCTATTAATCGACATACTCAATTTATTAATAAGCTCTTGGTAATCCTTAGTATCATTTGGATCAATACCTTCCCTGACGTTTAGTATCTCGTATCGGTCATACTGTTCTGGAATAAGTTTTCCGTCTACATGGATATAAAGCCTATATTTGATCCTTAGATTCATAAAAATACCATCTCCTTTACTATCAGTTCGATATAGGGAGCTATTTTCCTGCAAGAAAAAATACTCTAATGTGGCCTCCACTAACTATTCATTTTTCTAATCAGATTGATAAGTAGTTCATATCATCTCAAAACCTTTTTATATTAGCGATGAGCACACGAACGGTTAGGTGGCATTAGTTATATATATGAGAGAACAATATATTTATGAATATACTTATACTTTATTGAATTGACCTGAATTTTTTTGTTCTTCCTGCATAAATTGTTCAATACGAAAAAACTAGTATACATGGAGGTTTTTTAAGTGAATCATTCTGACCCAGTATTAGAAATGTATAACTATCACGCGTGGGCAAATGGAGTCATCATCGATCGGCTAAATGAACTTCCAAAGCACATATACCATAAGGGATTTCAGACTGGTTTTTCGTCGGTATCAAAAGTGTTGTCTCACATTTATCTCACAGATTATGCGTGGTTTGACATTATCTCGGGTAAAAGTATGTATGAAGCAATGGAATCTTCTAATCAATTAAGAGAAGGGGTGGAAACGAAAAGTATTGGGGAAATGAAAAAAATATTTTTAGACCTATACGATAGAAACAAAGAACTTCTGAGTACAGAGGATATGGAAAAGGTGATTGTCGTGGATAACCCATATGCTGGGTTGCTTGAAACTTCCATTTCCGAATCGGTATTACACGTTGTCACTCACGGATCATATCACCGTGGCAATATAGCAACCATGCTGCGGCAAATGGGACACACTTCCGTTATGCAAGATTTTGGCCTTTACCTTTATTCAAAATAGAATACCAAACTATACCCGATTCCTGATTAAGGAGATTGATAGATGGATGAACTAGTTGGTCCTTGTGTTCGCTGTGCACGTGATGTATATTGTACGTCTGGTTTTCTGAACGGCATTCTGTTAGATAACAAGAAAATCTTATGTTTTAATTGTAAGGATATCTTATATGCAATGACCGAAGAAGAAAGATTGAAGGAGTAAAACACAAAAATCAAAACTAGATATTAAATAGGTCATGCCAAATTATTGGCATGACCTATTTTGCCCGATGAACAGTCAGATTGACCTTGTTGGTTTCACACATGAACGTCGAGAGATGCACAGGTTGGTCGTTTGCATCGAAAGCAATCTTCACAATTCTAAATAAATTCGCGCCAATATCACATTCTAAAAATTTAGCATAGTTTTTTGTAGCACCTATCACGTCGATAATTTTATCGTTACTGACTATTTCTGTATGGTAATCTTCCAAAAGGATCTTATAAGTCGATTCATCCCTTGCAATCTTCTTTTCTAAATCCGGAAAACGAAGTAACGAATAATGAGCGGTATCGTAGAAAAGCGGACGCTCATCTACATACATGAGTCGCTCAAGTTCAAGAACGGGGCTACCTTCTTCAATGAGGAGATGACCTGCAACATCTTTTGGTGCGGCTATGACCTCACTTCTTAAAATCCGGGAATTCGGTATCTTCCCAAGCTGATGACTGAACTCCGAAAATCCACTTATGGATAACAACTCATTATGGAACTTATTAGATGCAACAAAGGTACCCCTGCGCGGAATACGTGTCAGTGTTCCTTCCTTCACCAATTCCTCTATTGCTTTTCGTATGGTAATGCGACTAACGTTATAAGTTTCACAAAGCTCTGCTTCGGTTGGAATTTGTTCATCTGGTTTGTATTTACCGTTCTGAATATCATTCTTCAACATTTGCCTTATTTGCATATATAATGGCTGGGGGGTTGAAGGATTTAAATTCATATTAAATTCATCCTTATCCGTCAAAATTTATTATTTATTATCTATTATACATTATTTCCAGGCCCAGTCACCAAGCACCGAAATATCTAATTGTCTTCGCAGCAGTCTCAGTGCCCAATTCTAAACAATTGCCGATGGATTGACCTTTCAATATTCCATAAATAAAACCGGAAATGAAGGAATCCCCCGCCCCCATCGTATCGACCACATTCGCTTCAACGACACCGCATTGATAATATTGATTGCCATCATAGGCAAGTGAACCATTTTCACCTAATGTGGCAACCGCTATTTTAGATCCTTGACTTTTTACATCCTTTAAAAACTGGCGAATAAAAGCGTCATCCTTCGTATAAGAGAAAAAAGGATAATCAACAAACTGAGGTAAAGTCTTCACCAGATCATGATCTAGCTGATCTGAGAAATCAAAAGACGTGAGCATTCCTTTTTCTTTAAAAAAGGAATAGTATTTATCCGCATGCCCCCAAATCCCTGAATGTACAAGCTGATATGTTTGAATGTAATGGAGTTCTTCCGTCGTTAAACAGAAAAGTTCCATGACACCTTCGTCATATTCTCCAAACCTGCGGTCATTTCCTACCATTTCAACAAAAGTAACAGCTGTTTTTCCTTCTTTCCGCGAAAGATGAGAAATATCAACGCCTTTTTCCTGAATTGCTTTAACCATTTTTTCACTGTATCGATCCGAGCCCACCCAGCCAATATAAGCAGATTCAGCACCTAACCCGCTTAAATAGACAGCCACATTTAAAGAATTACCGCCAGGATAGACCTCCCCTTTCCTTTGATATACATCCATACAGTTATCTCCGACTGAAACCGTTCTCATCTTTTTCCCCCGCTTTCTTTAAACTTAAGAAATGAGCACTACTAAGTAGTGCTCCACATATCTTAATATTCCATTTGGCGATAGTATCTTCTAAGTGTTAATGGATGATTTCTTTCACGCTCAAGGTAAACGCTGATTCGACTTAATACCGACCAGTTAATACTAACAGAAAAGTGCTTTCTGAATTCTTCGCTGATACCTTCCATTTCAAAGCTTTTGGTATCAATAACCGTTAAATTTTTCGAGATATTTTCTACAAATCTCTCTACACGGTCCATCAGCGGTCTAGTTTCATCTTCTCCTTTTAGTAAAATAACACTTGTATCTTCAACAACAAGTTCCAGAGTACCATGGAAAAACTCTGCCGCGTGGATGGATTTCGCCTGGATCCATTGCATTTCCTCTAAAATGCACATGGCATATGAATAAGTGTTTCCCCATAGGTTACCAGAACCGACCATCATGTGGTAATCCGTGTCTTTATGTGTAATGGCAAATTCCTCTGCTTTTTTGTCAAAAGATGTAACGGCATCTAGAATTGCACGCGGAAGTAGAGAAACCTCCTTCGTGAATTGTTCATATTGCGGGAATTCATTGTTGTTATGCATGAAACGGAAGACGACCATGTACAAAAGCATAAAGAAAGTATCAAAAGAGTGCGTTTCAGAACCTGTCGTTATACAGTAATCCGCAACTTGTGTTAACGGAGTATTTGGCTCTGCAACTAAAGCGATTGTAGTAGCGCCTTTTTCTTTACAATATTCAGCCGCAGCAACTGTTTCTTGAGTAGTCCCGGATACAGATGTAAAAATACAGACTGAATCTTTGCTGAAATGCTTATGATTCATCACCATGAACTCAGCAGCAATTTCTGCATGGACATCGATGGTAGAATTTGATTTTAAAATGTACTCATAAGGATACATCATGGCTATGGTGCCACCAGCACCGATCAGGAATATATTGCTGTAGCCCCTATTTGTGATTCCATCTACGATTTCTTCAATCTGGCCTCTAAAAGCAAGACCCTCTTTTTCTACAAGATTAAGAAATAACTCTTCATCAAACTTTAGCATCAACATCTTCCTCCCTGTAACTCCGTTTATTTGTTATGTCTTGTATTATACCTAAACATAATAATTTGTACAATTGTTTTATTATAAATTTAAATGCATTTCTCAAGAGAAGATCTAACTTTCCTTAACATTCTGCTATGCCACGATATCGCTGTCATTATTTTTCTTTGATCCATATTTTCTTTCCCAATAATAGTAAACCGGAAGACCTGTTGCGATGACGACCAATGCCGCAACCACTCCTTGGATAGGTGCCCAAGTAAATGTTCCCCAAGCCAGCCATGATGCTCCAAGAATAGCTAAAACTGTCGTTAATCTCCACATTGGCATACGATAGATTGGGTTATAATCATCCCTTTTACGACATTTATAAACAGCGGCAAAGTCCATAATGTTAATAACCAATTGAATCAGTGTAAAATAGCCAAGTAGCACTGTTAAATTACTGAAGCACACAAGAATACATGCATACGTAACCTGAACGATGATGGAGAAGCTTGGAGTTTCATATTTAGGATGAACCTTCGCAAAGCGTTGAAAGAATAGTCCGTCCTTTGCCATTGCATACTCAAGGCGGGGCTGAAACATTATGCAAGAGCTCAGCGAACCCAAGATAACAATTATCGCCGTAATGGCCACAAATGATGATGCAATATCCGATAATCCCGGAATATATTTTACAGCTTCAGAAACAGCAGCATTGGAGTTGATTAATTCTTCAAATGGCATCAAGCCGATGACACAAATGGCTAGCAGCGTATATAGAGCCAACACGATGAATACCGAACTAATAAGAGCTCGGGGAAGTATTTTCCCTGGATTTTTGAACTCCCCAGCCATGAAACAAATTGCAGCCATCCCCGTATATGCCCATGTGGTTGCAGATACACCGCCTATTAAACTTGACTTTTGGGCACCAGGTCCTGGAGTATAAGCAAAGTTTTCAAGGTTCATATACATGATTCCCAGCACAATGACGATCAGGAAAGGAATGATTTTGATAGCCGTGATAATGACTTGGAACAGCCCTCCTTCTTTAACACTTCGATAATGAATCGATGTGATGAGCAGGATGATCGCGATGCCCAATAATTTCCCGGCAACTCCTGAGAAAAATGGGAAAAAGGTTGCTAAATAAGAAACAATCGCTAACGCCATAATCGAAATGGAAGGAGGATCCAACGCCCAGAAAGTGGCCCATCCATATAAAAATGCCAAGGGCCTCCACCCAGCTTTATTTAAATAAACGTAACCGCTTCCATTTTGGGGGTATGCTGTCGATAACTCGGCCAGCACCATTACTTGCGGTATGGCAATCACACCGCCTATTATCCAGGCTAGAATAGAAATGGAAGGAGTACCCGCAGCCCTTGCAACATCACCAGATGAGACAAAAATACCCGATCCTATAGTAGTTCCAACAGCAATAGCTAGAGCAGACCAAAAACCCAGTTTTCGTGTAAGTGTGCCATTACTCATAAAGAGTTCCTCCAAATTAGATGATTAAATTCCCAATTCCCTTACTTTTTCAATAGATTTCATGATCGCATCACTTGGATTTTGATAATAATTTGATCCCATAATCTCTAGAGTACAACTTCCTTTGTAACGATGGCTTTTAAGGCTCGCTAAATATTCTCTCCAATTTAAAACACCATCATCTAGTGCCAAATGCGTATCTGATTGACCATCTCCATCCATTAGGTGAAAATGGCTTAATTCGGGAAGAAAGGAAAAGTACTCATCAGGTGTTTCACCTGCCAGTTGCATGGAAACTGTATCTATCATTCCTTTTAGCGAAGGAGATTGGATTTCCTCTAACATTTTCTTAAGCCCTTTAGAGTCAATTACTAGATTGGATTCATATTTTGTCAATGGCTCTAAAGCAAGAATCAAACCTTCCTTCTCAGATACTTTGGTTAATTGAAAGATTGAGTCACTTGCATACTTCCATGATTCCTCTTGTGAAACAGAAAAGTCCCCTATTCCAGAAGTGATAAGCATCATGTTTGTATCTAACTCCAGCGCGGCGTAAAGATTTTCCATAAAATATTCAATGCTTTTTTTTCGCCAATGAGCATCCGAGGATGCAATGTTATAAGGATAAATACATTGTTCTGGAGTATAGCAGATGATTTTCATATTTCTGGATTTAATTTCCCTTCTCAAACTTCTTATATTTCCTAGTATGTTGCGATAAACATACAAATGCGGCTCCCCACCCCATAATTCAATGCATTTAATCTCAAGGTTGTCCATGCAATCCAAAAAATAATGAAAAGGGAAATGCCTAAAAGTGATATTCATCCCTGCAATATTCAATTCTTTCACCCCCTTAAAACGACTTTTTATTTGTTATGCTTTGTATTATAATTAACCAATACATTGATTGCAATCATTATTTTGAATATTTAAAAAATACTCATTCGGAAAATGCGGAAAAGGCATGATTTTACTGTTCATCACACCTTTTTATCAATTAACTATTTTTTAGTGACTACGAATGATAGAATGTTAAAGTATTTATACCTAGTGCAAAAATTTCTCTGGTACATTGTAAGTATTATGTTGGTGATTATTGTTTGAAATATGATATACCTGTAGAATGGATGTTAGCCTAGGGGATTTCCATGAGAATGTATCCAGAAATATTGTCAAGTCAGTGGTTAATAAAGAATAAACACCTCAAAAAAAGCGTAAATTGAGATGAATCTCCTTAATGGGGGTTTTATTTGGAAAATATAGGTCAGTTTACACTAATACTTCGTGAGACGAATTAGTTTCTTTAAAAATAGCAGACAGTACAATTTGTACTCCTAGCGGAAAGGGCGTGCCATAATAATGAATCACGAAAAAACAGCCATCACTAAAATTCGTACAGGCCCCATGTTTGCGGTGATGCTGGCTGGTGCTCTAGTCGCTTTCTTAAATCAGACCTTAATCAATATCGCATTGCCTCAATTAATGACTCATTTTGACATATCAGCTGCAACAGCTAATTGGCTTACTACAATCTTCTTATTGGTCAATGGGATTGTCATCCCGATTACCGCTTTCTTAATGGAACGATTCAATACAAGACAATTATATCTTGCTTCGATGGGACTCTTTGCATTAGGAACATTTTTATGTGGAATTGCCCCCAGCTTCTCCGTCTTATTGATCGGACGTGTGGTTCAAGCTGCAGGTGCGGGGATTTTGTTCCCGTTGATTACAAATGTAATTTTCACTTTATTTCCACCTAACAGACGCGGTTTTGCAATGGGTATATTTGGTATCGCGATGAATTTTGCCCCAGCTGTAGGACCGACATTATCAGGATGGATTATTCAAAACTATTCATGGCGGGTTCTGTTTTTTATCATTTTCCCATTCGCCCTGCTTGACTTCATCTTTGCCATATTCATCATTAAAAAAGTTGGGAAAACCAGCCGGCCTAAACTCGATAAACTAGGAGTAATTCTATCCACTATCGGATTCGGCGGAGTTCTATATGGATTTGCTACAGGCGGCACCAAGGGGTGGGGCAGTCCCGAAGTACTGACGATGTTCCTTGTCGGTGGAATCAGTTTAGTTTTATTTGTCTGGAGGCAATTCACTGTATCTCATCCTATTTTGGAATTTAGAATCTTCCGGTATCGGATGTTCACTTTAACGACAATCATCAACATCATCGCAACTATGGGTATGTTCTCCGGAATGATCATCATGCCAATCTATATGCAGAATATCCGTGGATTTACTCCGATGGAATCCGGTCTCATGCTATTGCCTGGCGGGATTTTAATGGGGATCATGTCTCCAATCACCGGAAAGCTGTTTGATCGATTTGGTGCAAGATGGCTTGCAGTGAGCGGACTTGCCATCACTATCATTACAACCTACCTTTTAACGCGGCTTGAAACAGATACGTCCTATTCTTATGTGGTGTGGGTATATACGATTAGAATGTTCGGAATGTCGATACTGATGATGCCTATCTTCACAGCTGGATTAAATGAATTGGCACTTAGCCTAAACAAATATGGAACAGCAATGGTCAATACATTGAGAATGGTAGCAGGCGCTGTTGGCATGGCATTCTTTGTGTCCATCATGACAAACCAGGGAACGAAACATGTACAGGAAATCTTATCTCAAAGGAATATATCACCAAATAATACATCACAAATGGCGATGGCCATTAAACAAGGCAGCGTAATGGGAGTGGATGATGCATTCATGATCGCAACAGGTTTGACCATAGTTGCATTCATACTGGCCTTTTATATACGGCAAACATCACCTCAAGAAGATACCATTACAAATCGCCTATCAAAAAAAAGAGCTTAAATAAAAAAGGCTAAATTCAACCTATTTTCCAAGGTAAAAAAATTCTTATATTATTAAACTGACTTGCCCCATGAAGACATATAAATACAAAAAAAAGGGACACTTTATATGAGTGTCTCTTTTTTTGCCCAAACTTTTTTCTGGCCTCTATGAACCGGCCTATATTTTGATCCAGTGTAAGCCCATGTCTCTTCTGAATACCTTGTGAAGAACAAAGCCAGCCATTCACAAATTGCACTGGGACTTTAAATATGCTGAGTATATATTTACATTCCTCTCATATATTTTAAGATAATGATTTGGACAAGGGGAATGTATTAATGAAAAAGTTAGTGACTCTGCTTTTTTCAAGTTTTTGCATTGGAATTGGTATTAACCTGTTTATCGTTCCCATTCATCTAATAAATGGCGGGATATTTGGAATAAGTTTGTTAATCAAATATGTGTGGGGAATCCAGGTTGGACATACCATGATCATGATCAATATTCCCATATACCTTCTATCTCTTCTATACGATAAATCTTATTTCTTTAATGCCATCCTTGGGTTAGCTTTTACATCAACCATTATCGATTGGTTAACACCACTAAACGGTTTGATTCATCTACCGATCATAACAAGTGCCATTATCGGTGGAATGACGATTGGGATTGGTGTAGGTTTTATGCTGAGACAACATATTAGCCCCGGTGGAGTGGATTTACTAGCACTATTAATCTCTAAAGCTACAGCAACTAATCCTGGAATTATTATTTTTATCATTGATTCTCTCATAGTAATTGCGGGAATTATTATATTGAAAGACTTAAAGTTAATGTATTCCCTCATCACGATATCCTGTGTCGGGATTTGCGTCATTTTTATCAATTCCTTTAAATCAATAAGCTTTTTTACAAGATAAAGCTGCAAAAGGGTCAAATACAGTGTTCACAATGTCACACTATTCTTCTCCACCAACACATTCAAGGATAAAAGCAGCAAAGCTAACCAAGGAATACTCTTGAAATTTCATCAAAAAGGCAGTGGTTAAAGCAGCCACTGCCTTTTTACATTAAAGAAAACCCCAAATTTACCTTCAAGCAGTAGCTTGTAGGCTAGAAAAATTGGGCAAACGATAATCCTTATTCATGATTTTGTGATCAACTCTCTCTTAAGGATGTAAAAGATCAAATGGAGGAAATCCTATTAAAAAATTTGCGACACTCCAGACGAAAAACTGACTAGCCGAGTCCCCGAAGACGCTTCTTTGATGCAGCTTGGCAGACAGTCGCACGTTTACTCGTGAGTTTTGGCTATTTACTCGTGAGTTTTGCTGTTTTACTCGTGATTTTGTGCTGCACTCGTGGTTTCGCGCCGTTTACTCGTGAGTTTTGCCGTTTTACTCGTGAATTTTGCTGTTTTACTCGTGAATTTTGGCTATTTACTCGTGATTTCAGCTTATTTACTCGTGATTTTGTGCTGCACTCGTGATTTCGCGCCGTTTACTCGTGAGTTTTGCCGTTTTACTCGTGAATTTTGCTGTTTTACTCGTGAGTTTTGGCTATTTACTCGTGAATTCAGCTGTTTTACTCGTGATTTCGTGCTGCACTCGTGATTTTACTGTTGAATCTCAATAATTTTTTATAGAATGCATGAATAAAAGGAAAGTGGAATATGATTAGAATGTCAATCTTAGGGAGGGAATGAGAATAGATGAAAAAAATAAAAATTATATATTGGATTTTCACAGGACTTTTAGTGGCACTAATGGTTTTGGGCTCTATTCCGGATATAATGTCTGTTCCCGATGCAGTCGCTTTATTTAATCATTTAGGTTATCCCACCTACCTCCTACCCTTTATTGGAATTGCCAAATTATTAGGTGTCGTAGCAATACTTATTCCTGGCTTTCCGAGAATCAAGGAATGGGCTTATGCAGGTTTTGTATTTGATTTGACGGGTGCTATGTATTCAAGTATATCAGTGGGTGATCCTGCCAGTGGATGGCTTCTTTTCATTATCGGATATATTTTGATAGCCGGCTCTTATATTTATCATCATAAAATATTAAAATCCGCTTCAGTGAGTAATAAGGATATCGAAACAATATAAATAAATTAGCAATGAAAAAACACCGATAATGAACTGCACCCCCATTGTTAGACACATCTAACAATGGGAGTGCAGTTTCTTTATGGCCAAATTTACAGCACATCAGTAAATAGGAGTGATACATAAAATTAAAAGAGTCCCAATAGGGTTTCCTTATTGGGACTCTTGTTTTAGAAATGAGAAGATTAACTTACTTTTTTTGAAGTCAAATAAGCGACAAGTATATAGCGTTCAGGTGCTGACCCGATATAATCAAAGGGGTAACAAGTACTGACGGTTAGTGTTGCCCGTGGCTTTGGTACGATTACCGTTCGATCATCCTCATCCACAATTCGAACTTTGTTGACTTTGTATGTGAACTCTCCTGCCGATGTTCTTACTATCAACAAATCTCCTTCGCCAACTTGCCCGAGTTTACGGAATACCGTATCTCTATGACCAGAAAGAACGGAATTATCATTTTCACCAGGTAGCACGCTTCCTGCAAAGTGACCAACGCCTTTTTCCAATTCATCCTCGTTTGTGCCATGGAAAATAGGGAGTTTTGTTTTTAGTTTGGGTATATACAGCTCGCCGATTTCTTCACCCGTTTCAGGGCGGACAGGATATAGATCTTTCTTTGTTTTTTTATTACTTGGTGGTTTATCACTTGGTGTTTTCTGTACTGTTTCATTTACTTGGCTACTTGTAGCATGAGTCTTGTAAAGAAAGTAGCCTTTTGCAAACTTATACATATTGGATGTGGAAAACCAAATCCCAAATAAAATGATGGCTATTGTACAAGAAAGCAGCAGCAGCCGCTTTTTCTTTAATTGTTTCATATTAAGCTTTCCTAATTTTTCGATACATCAAGCTTCCGAACAAGACAAGAAATAGTCCTAAAAGGGCACTTGGCAAATAATCGGAAGCGGTATTTGGCAGTTTAGCCCCTTTTACGGTTTGATGTTCTGAATTATTCTGAGTACTGATCTTTTGTTTTACTGGTTTAGCAACTGGTGCCTTTTCAATGGTTTTTTGCACCTCTTTTGCAGATTCCTTTATTTGCCCGCCTGCATTGGTAAGAGTATCAGAATCGACCATTTCACCTGTTATTAAAAGATCAGCCAAGAACTTCCCGTCAGTATTATATATCATTATTTTCAGGTTAGCACCCTTCAATTCTTCCAATTTCATTAAATCCATAAGGGATACAGGCGATTCCGAGCCACTTTTCACAAGGGAATAGGATACATTAAGCTTAAAGATAGAAAGTAACTCTTCATAGATTGATGCCATTTCAGCTATCTGTTCAGCTGTAAGCTCGGTTGCTACATCAAATTCCTCGAAAGCCATCATACGGTTGCCCAATTTTTCAAGTTGCTTGACTGTTTCCGGGTTGGAAAGATGGTCTTCCAAAGACATCAAGTGGTCTTCAAGCCGCTGTAATTCCTCTTCCGTTAGACCGAGTTCCTGCTCGAAAATAGGAAGAAGATCTTCGGCAACTTCGCCATCAATCCCGCCACCAGTAAGGTTCCAAACAGTTTCTTCAAGATTATCTATGTATATATAATCGTTAATATTTTCACCATTTTCTTCTAACATTTGAAGCAAGGCTTGTTTATCCATTCCATAATTCTCATTAAAATAGTCTAAGTTGCTTAGATCTGCCTTTATGACGTCACCTAGGAATTCGCTAAGCTCTTCGACAGATTCAAATTCTTCCAGGCTAAAATCATAGAGTTCCAATGACGCTTCGATATCTTCCTTTGTTACTTGGAAGCCTCTTTCCTTGCTAACCTTGGCTAAATAACTGATTAATTCTTTATCAAAGTTTGGATCGCGTTCAAAATCGCCCTCTTCTGTATAGAAATAAACAGCTTCATCGAGGTCCCAGATAAAGATATAATCGTCTAGTTCTTCGCCATTTTCGTGTAATAGATTCATTAGGCTCTCATTGGTTAGATTATAATCTTCATAAATGGCATCTAAATTACTTAAATCTGCCTTAATGACTTC
The DNA here is from genome assembly GCF_022603275.1 of Peribacillus sp. Aquil_B1. Taxonomy (NCBI): domain Bacteria; kingdom Bacillati; phylum Bacillota; class Bacilli; order Caryophanales; family Bacillaceae; genus Peribacillus; species Peribacillus sp. Aquil_B1. The sequence goes on from NZ_JAKXEE010000001.1 coordinate 2,765,371, forward strand.
GCCCAAGGCTTCTTTTAAATCACCAATAGATTCAAAGTTATTAATACTTTCGTCGTAAAAAGAAAGAGATGTTTCAATATCATCCTTCGTCACTTCAAAACCCCTTACAAGGCTTACCTCTTTTAAATACTTTGTAAGTTCTTGCTCAAAATTTTTGCTTGGTGCTGCCGATGTTAATTGCGGGAATAAGCTAATTAACAACGTAAATGAAACTAAAATCGCCCACAGTTTTTTCATACTTTTCTCCTATTCATAACATTTCATATGTTTCTAGAAAATTATAAGGTAATAACAATAATTTAACAATGAAGTTATTTTTTCCACTAACGGAAAATTGCTATTTTATTTATTTTGTAAACTAGCTTTTGCAGCATTTATTTCTTATAAAGACGTATTTCTTCCTATTAATATATCGATTACACCAACCCCTCCCCTTGTGTCTCCGGATAAAAAATTATAAATATTGTATTCCTGCTAAATTTAACTAAAGCGAAAAATTAACAACAAATGACCGCCGGACTATCCATCTATTCAGCCATCAATTTTGCTAAATCAAGTAAAGTAATCAGTCTAAAAGTATCGAAATTCATATCCTATAAATATGCACTTAGACATAGCGAAAAAAAAGATAATCCATCTTCATGCTCCCTCTTCTTCAACATGATGCAACTCCCCATTTCCTGTAAGTGTATCCTTCTAACTTATAAAAGTTATCTTCGATTACACTTTTTCAAAAAAAAAGAGACTGTAAATGACAATCTCTAGTGAGGTATGTTTAAAAGAAAATGAAAAGCTATTTATTGACGCGTTTCTTCTATATATATTTATATTTTTTAACCAAAAGTCAAACCCGTCTGTCGAAACTCTTAAAATTTTTTAGTAGTATCCATGCGATCTAACGACATCTGATACCCACCATTACTCCCATAATTCAAAAGTTTATTAACTCTTGAAATTGTAGCTGAAGCGGCACCGGTTTCTGCCTCGATTCCTTCATATGTAAAGCCATCCCGAAGCATTCTGGCAACTTCTAGTCTTTGGGTAAAAGCTTTTATTTCATTCATTGTGCACAAATCATCAAAAAAAGCCATACACTCTTCTTGTGTCCGTAAAGAAAGGATAGCCTTAAATAATTGTTGTATGTTTTTTTCAGACAATTTACTTTTATACATAACTGACCTCCAATAAAGTTTTCAAAATAATATTTATCCGCTCCTATTGCCTACCCATGCTAAAACGGGAACCAATCTTAACAGACTGACACTTTAATCACACTCGGAAGGAGGGTTGAAATGCAATATACCTTGCAACTCCCATGCAAATGGCCTTACATAAAAAAAGTTCTTTTGCTTCTACCGTTTTATTAATAATTTAGCAGACTCGTCCAATCTTGCGGACAGCCTGCCTTCTCACTTTTAACGTACAGGTGCATTCTAATTATTTGAATGCTTTCTCTATTACGATTATGTTCTCTTTCTTATATAGAGCGCCATTTTTGATATACTGTGATGCTCCCTCTTTTGCCTGTTCTATGTTTTCTGGTGTAAGTTTTCTGATGACCTTTGCGGGAACACCGGCTACTAAAACACCCGGTTCAATTATCTTTCCTTCTGGAACTAGAGCCCCAGCAGCGATTAGAGAGCCTTCTCCGATTACTGCTCCATTTAGAATTGTTGCGCCCATACCAATTAACGCGCCATCTTCTACAGTACAGCCATGTAGAACCACGTTATGTCCGACAGTAACATTTTCACCGACTTTAATTGGGAAACCTGGATCCACGTGAACTATTGCACCGTCTTGAATATTTGATCCTTTTCCTATCGTTATTTTCTCATTATCCCCTCTTAAAACGGCATTGAACCAAACGGACGTATCTTCCTTAAGTTCTATGTTTCCAATCAACTGTGCTCCTGGGGCTATATATGAGCTTGAATGTACATTGGGGAAGTGTCCTTTAAATTTATGAATCATTCTTCATTCCTCCTTTTGCGTTATGTTCATTATTCCATAATAAAACCAGAGGGAGCCTTTCTTAACACCATTAATATAGTATAAGAATCTTAAATCTGGCCCCTGCATACAACTGCCACAGTTCCTTCCATTATATGTCTCCACATTTTCAGCTACCTTTGGATTGTCCTCCTTCTCTCCAATGATTTTGTTTAGAATTCATTTTTTAGAAAGAGATTGTCCCTGAAATCACTCCTACGATGATATAAATAAGCAATATTCCTAAAGACCATTTTGCTGCATATTTATGAAGATCACCTAGGCTGATACCCGTTATGTGAATCAATAAATAAACAGATGCTACGAGCGGACCCATGATACCAAAAGGAGTGCCGTATAATGCAGCTGTTCCCATTGATAAAGTATCAATGCCGTAAGTAGAAGCAGTTTCAGCCAGGACTGGCAAAATCCCAAAGTAGAATCCATCAGGACCAATTAAAAAGATGGCAGGTGCACTAACAACCGCAGTTATTAAAGCCAGATATGGACCAAGGTCTGTAGGGATAATTGAAACAATCGATTGTGCCATAGATTCAGAAATTGGAGTACCTTTGAAAATTCCTGAGAAAATCCCCGCAGCAAAAACCATGGCAACCACTGCTATTGCATTAGGTGCATGAGCGGCGACCCGATCTCGTTGATCATTTAAGACTGGATAATTAATGAGTAGTCCTAGTGCGGTACCAATGATAAAGAGTACGGCAGCAGGTAACCATTCTAGTACAATGGCAACCATGATGACTATTGATACAAGGAAATTGATCCAAATTAGTTTAGGACGCTTAATGTTTGTGTTTTTTGGTGAGATATTTTCTATTGTAGCGCTTTCAATTGCAGCATCTATTATTCTAGCTTCAGGGATAGAAAAAGATTCTGTATTTTCCTTTTTGTATCTAGCTCGTTCTTTCATACCGATAAAATAAGCAACGGCAATAACATACAGCAAACTTACAAGCATTCCAGGCAACATTTGAAGATATAATTCCGTTGGATTAAGATTTAACACACTCGCTACACGGCCAGCAGGTCCCCCCCACGGAACCAGTGTCGTGATACCAATTTGCATGATTGTAATGGAGGCCAATATGATAGGACTGATCCCCATTTTTTTATATAGAGGAAGAAAAGCTGTTACAACAATCATCATCGTCGTGGATCCATCACCATCAAATCCTATTATTCCCGCTAACACAGCAGTTCCTACGATAATCTTTAGTGGATCTCCGTTAGCTATCTTTATAATCTTTGAGGTTAATGGATCGAATAACCCTGTATCTACCATGACACCAAAATACAAAATGGCAAATAACAAAAGAATGGCTGTAGGTGCTACATTTTGAATACCTTCCATTATCAATGTCCCTAATTCCGGTCCAAATCCTCCGATTAAACCAAAAATGATAGGTACAATCGTTAGGCCAATAAACGGAGATATACGTTTTGACATAATCAAAAATAAGAAGGTACAAATCATAGCAAATCCTAAAATAGATAACATAAACTTCCTCCCCAGGGTTCCTTATTGGTACCGCTTTCAAAAATCACCTAGAAATCTACTGTAACCATCTCTTTTTTCTCAGGTTAGAATAAGAGCATTATAACCCCTTATAATTACATTTCCTTTCTACCTCTGTAGGCCGACAGACAAGCATGTAATTTTTAAGATTTATCTAGCAATAATAAATTAAACTATTTTTACTGATTCAATTTTTTTCCCCCAAGGACTTCTTCGTTATGTTGTCCTAGTTCAGGACCAATCCATTCAATGCTGCCTGGAGTTTCAGATAGTTTTGGTACAATTCCTGGAACTAGTACCTGCTCCCCATCCGGCAAAGTGACCGTCTGAAGCATATCACGTGCTTGATAATGTTCATCCCTTACAATATCTTCAATATTATAAATAGGGCCAACCGGCACACCAGCCTCATCTAATATTTTTTGCACTTCTTTTTGTGAGTGCTTCCTAGTCCACTCTTCAATGACTTGATCTAGATATTCTGCATTTTCAGCTCTGCCATTATTGGTTAAATAAGTCGGATTTTCCGTAAATTCTGGCCGTCCTATTGCATGCGCAAATCTTTTGAAAATACTATCGCTATTTGCTGCAATGACGATATATTTACCATCTGCACATATATAGGTATTTGAAGGAGCAATTCCTTCCAAGGTAGCACCTGTTCTTTCTTTTATTATTCCTTTTAAATCGTATTCTGGCAGCACACCTTCCAGCAAAGAAAATACCGCTTCAGTTAGAGCGACATCCACATATTGTCCTCTTTTTAATGGATCGTTATCTCTTGCTCTTAATGCCATTAACGTTCCATTCACAGCATATAAACCTGCTATAGAATCACCAACTGCTAAACCAACTCGAACTGGGGGACGATCAGGAAATCCTGTCAGGTACCGTAGGCCACCCATTGATTCCGCAACGCTGCCAAATCCTACTTTGTTTCGGTAAGGGCCTGTTTGTCCATAACCAGAAATCCTTGTCATAATGATACTTGGATTAATTTTCTTAATATCTTCATAGCCAATTCCCCATTTTTCCAACGTTCCTGGACGGAAATTTTCAATAATTACATCCGCATCTTTTGCTAACTCCCGAACCATCTCCTGCCCCTCTTCTTCACGAAGGTTAAGAGTTATAGATTTTTTATTTCTTGCATGCACGTACCACCACAGGGAAGTTCCGTTATGCATCACTCGCCAATTTCGTAAAGAATCCCCTTTATTAGGATCCTCAACCTTGATCACTTCAGCACCAAATTCACCAAAAATCTTCCCGGCAAACGGAGCTGCTACAAAGTTACCTAATTCTAATACTTTAATACCCTCTAAAGGTTTTCTCATTGTATTCCCGCCCTTCAATTATTAACATATCCTACCTGTTTCCTAACTACCACTTTTTTATTTTCTGAATATTCTAATAATGTATACAATTAACTGTGTGGTTTTTCCTAATTTTGAATTAACTTTATACTGTTTTCGTTATTCCTTTACTGTTTCCTAACAGTTGGGGAAATTCGGTATCTAATGTCGTTAAATGTTCCAAATCCAAACCTGTTTTGATATTCTGTTTTTCTAAAAATTCTACTACACGACTTGCCTGAATATTCCCTGGAGACCCAGGAGCATATGGACATCCTCCGAGTCCAGCTTGGGCTACATCAACTAAATGAACACCAGCCTGTATCCCGGCCATAACATTTGCCAAACCGTATCCATACGTATCATGCAGATGAAGCCCAATAGGAATATCCGGAAACTTCTCTACCAAACGGCTACAGTATTCATATACCTGTCTCGGCGTTGCTTTGCCGATTGTATCACCCAGGCCCAATTCGCAAACCCCATTATTAACGAGGTACTCTGCAATCCTTTCCACCTCTGAGTATGGTACGATCCCGGCAAACGGACAAACAAATGCCGTTGAAATTGCACCAATTGTTTTTCTACCCTCCTTAGTCGTTTCTTCAATTAAATCTTTAATTTCAATTAAAGATTCATTAGAACTCTTATTTAAATTTGCCTGGTTATGCTGGGTGCTCGCAGAGAGGAAAAAAAGCGCATTGTGAATCTTTGAATTTAGGAACCTGTCTAATCCTCGTTTATTGGGGACCAAAGCTTCATATTCTACTCCACGAGCCATTGGCAGATTTTGTCCTAATTCATCCGCATCTTTCATAGCAGGAACCCACTTTGGATGAACAAAGGACGTGACTTCCAAGCGGTCAAATCCTGCTTCAATTAAATTTTTAATTTTATTAATCTTTTGATCGGTTTCTACAAATACAGGTTCATTTTGCAGGCCATCTCTCAATGTAACATCACGAATTTTAAGTTTTTCTGGAAAAATCATTTTTTTCACTCTCCTTTTATTAATATTCGTCATCCTTAACACCCGAGTACATGGAAACATAAAATTGATAATCACGTTGAATATGTGCCTTCATTAACTCCTCTGCCGCTTTCCCATCCTCATTTTTAATAGCATTCCATATCGCTTTATGTTCATCGGCACCCTCTTCTATTCTCTTCGGGATATTCAATACAGCATTTCGATAAAAAGAAATTAAGGAATTTAACTGATTCATCATTTTCATCAAATAAGGATTACCACTAGCCTCCACAATCAGGTAGTGAAATTGACTGCTTAGGACCTTTAATTTTTCAAGCTCTTTCTTATCAACCATGAGATTCATTTTATCAACTGAATCTGACAATTGTTTACGCTGTTTTTCATTCATACGTGAAGCGGCATAAAAAGCAGCTGTAGGTTCCAGGCTTAACCTGCATTCATAAAGATATTTAAAATCTGAAAAGGTTGCGCGGTATACTCTTACTCCGCCTCTTGGACTGACGGTTACTAACCCTTCACTGTTTAACCTGCGGATCGCTTCTCGGATTGGACTTCTGCTGACACCTGTTTCCTGAGAAACTTTTCCTTCCACGATTCGTTGTCCAGGTGGTATGTTTCCGCTTACAATTCGTTCATGTAAATATTCATATACTTGATTTTGTAGAGTTTGCGACTGTACTGTTTTTAACTTCAATTTTATCACACCCGTAGTCATAATTTTCAGAAAATGTATACAAAAAATATTTGTTAACATTATCATATATCAAATGGATGTTTTTGACTATAGTGTGATTTTTTTCTGCAGCTTCATAATAAAATATTATTTTTTTTAGGTTGCACCTACCCTTCACTGTGAAAATAGTTCCCTCACTAATTTCACAATTTTTCTAAATGTTATTATATGTTTCCCCCTACTGCAAGCTTATACATTAAAGCATATATTCTGTAAAACGGCTAGCTTTCACCGCGTTAAAGTTAAATAGCTTTCTTTAATCTAAAAATAAACGAATCTGCTGTCAGTATTATCACCTTTGTTTTAACAATCGAGATTCATTTGTACATTCTTAATCATTCCATCCTCATCAATGTCTATCTCAAATAAGCCATTTTTGGTTAGGAATATAGAATACGCAGTCTTACTAACCTTTTCATTGTTTATCTGTCGGATGGCAGAAGAAAATTTAATGATAAAATAATTTAGATCTGTTCTGGTGGCATCCACTTCATTTATTAAATAATTCCGGAGATACATCATTTCTGTATTCGGAAATGTTTTATAAAAAAAATCGAGAGGATTGCTTTTTTGAAAAGCATCATCTGATGAGAAGTAAGTGACACGAGGTATACCATCAGCTGTAAACCCTGCCAATAAATAAACAGTTGCATAATCCTGTTCAGGATATAATTTTTGGAACGCCTCCAATGAATTTCTAAATAATTTTTGAGATTGTGCCTCGATTTCTTCAATTGAATTTGTTCCAAGAGAAAACATTTTTAGTTCTTCCATGCACGTATCGATGATATTTTTAACACCCGCAAAGGCAAAAATTACATTTTGATTTAATGCTATTACTTTTTTTTCATCATCACTGAAGGTTTCGGTTCCTCTATAGGTTATTCTTTTATCAGCCATAATAAAAACACCATTTTCAAACTTTTTACCAATTAATGCAGTCATAATGAATTCCCTTCAGAATAAAAATAAGGCCCTACTATCATGCATTTTGGAGTAGGGCTTATTTTTATTTTATATATATAGATTCCTTCTGAAGGCCTCAGGTTTCCGGACAGTAACAACTCTAAATATATAATTTTCGATCAAAACATCTGATTTTCTTTCGGTTTTACACGATTTCCCCCAGTTTAATGCTAGCCACATGTTGATCGATTTTTTTATAAAGTTCATCCGGATCGTCTGCGACAATATTTTCACCATTTATAAGTGCGAATGGCTCCATCAAACATTGGCCGCAATATAACAAGCACCTTTCCTCAATAACCTCCAAATCGGTGCGCTCAATTAATTTTCCCTTCAAAGTTTCCAACTCGTCTTCGAAATTACATGGACAGAACTTTACGTTAATTTTCATGGTTAACTCCCCTTCGGTTTTTATTGCCAACATTTTAATTGGATTAACCAAAAGTTTGCAAGAGTACACTCAAACGCATATTCGCTTTAACGGTTTAAAAGGCTCATGCCATAAATACTAAACGCGTTAAAACACATATTTGCGCGATGAATTTTTATAGATTAAGATTTGAAACATTACAGAATATAAATTTTGAAAATTCTGTTTCTTAAAGTTAAAAATGATAAGGGAGAGGTTAAAATGGCCGAAAAAATGGTAGCATCACCTAAAACTAAAAAAGAAGAATTGTTTCCGGTAAAGAGTGTTCATTACGTAGAAATCTATACAGGAAACGCAAAGCAGGCTGCTTATTACTATGCGAAATCTTTCGGTTTCAAACTTGTAGCATATAAAGGATTAGAAACAGGTTCCCGTGACCGTGTATCTTACGTAATGGAACAGGGGGCTATCCGATTGATTTTAACAGGTACCCTATCAGACAATACAGACATTGCCGAGTTTATAAAACTTCATGGCGAGGGTGTAAAAGATATCGCCCTCCTAGTAAAGGATCTAGAAAAAACATATGCGGGTGCGATTGAACGAGGTGGCATCGCTCTTCGGGAACCATGGGTGGAAGAAGATGAAAACGGCAAGGTGAAAAAAGCGATATTAGGTACATATGGGGATACAATTCATACGCTTGTGGAATCAGTCGATTATAAAGGCGTATTTATGCCAGGGTTTGAAGCTCGCGAGAACACCCTTGGATCTCAACCAACCGGATTAATTGGGGTTGACCACCTTGTTGGTAATGTGGAAGTTATGGAAGAATGGACAAACTATTATGAAAATGCATTCGGTTTTACTGTTCTGAAGCATTTTGATGATGAAGACATTTCGACCGAGTACTCTGCCCTAATGTCAAAAGTTATGATGAATGGAACAGGACGCATTAAGTTCCCAATAAATGAGCCTGCGGAAGGAAAGCGAAAGTCTCAAATTCAAGAATATCTAGATTACTATAATGGACCGGGCGTTCAGCATCTTGCCCTTTTGACAAACGATATCATCGGCACGGTGGCTGCACTCAAAGAAAATGGTGTGGAATTTTTAAACACCCCTGAGACTTATTATAAAGAACTTGCCAATCGTGTCGGAGATATTGATGAAGATGTGAAACGACTTCAAGAACTTAATATTCTGGTCGATCGTGATGATGAAGGATACTTGCTTCAAATCTTTACTAAACCACTTGTTGATCGTCCAACACTGTTTATCGAAATCATACAGCGTAAAGGTGCACTTGGATTCGGCGACGGAAACTTTAAAGCATTGTTTGAATCGATTGAACGCGAGCAAGAACTTCGCGGAAATATTTGATCTGGAACGGTCATACCGTTGTCTCTCGCGGTATGGCCTCCTTTAATAGGAGGTGTTGAGGTTGTTGTTAACAAAAGTAAATGTAAAGTGGAGAGAAGAAGCGGTCAGTCATTTTATGACAGAACTCATTGATTATGCAGGTCTATTTCCACCAGCTGCACTTCCTCTTCCTGAAGCTATTTCAAATTTTCATGCATACATCCATGATTCGGACAGCTGGATGCTTGGCCCGTTTGTTATTCCTGCTTCACGATTGAGTGAACTTATATCATTTAAAGCTCTATTTAATGACAAATATCCACTTCGGTTATCTGTTATTTTAACGAAATTCGAAGAAATCGAAACCGAAATGGAAGCTATTCGTCTTTTTTTAGAAACATATAAAACAGCTGGATCCATAGAAGCAATCGAATTTCCGCTTCCAACACAGGTTAATTCTTCATTCTTGGAGAATCTTGAAAAACAAACTGGGAGTTATCCCATTTATTGCGAAATGACAGGGATGAATGATCAACTTCTAAACACATTGGATACTATTCATTCGATTAACCAAAAATCCCTAAAACGCATAGGTATCAAAATGCGCATGGGTGGAATCACGGCTAATTTGTTTCCTACTGTCAATCAAGCAGCATTCGTTATTCACGAATGCCAGAAACGAGAACTGCCACTTAAATTCACAGCTGGTCTGCACCATCCGATACGCCAGTACCGAACGGAAGTAAAAACACATATGCATGGTTTTGTTAACGTATTTACCGCTTCTATTATGGCATATATCCGTTCGGTTAATACAGAAACCATTCAAGCCATTTTACTTGATGAAGACCCAACAAATTTTTCATTTACAACAGACTCGCTTTCCTGGCGAGATTTTACAGTCAGTTCGGCCGAGATCAGCAAAGCACGCAGTTTCTTTGCAGCTTCCTATGGAAGCTGCAGCTTTAACGAGCCTCGGGAGGAACTAGGAGAGCTTACTATTTTTCATGGGGAGGCAGTAAGATGAAACATTCCTTTATTGAGACAACACCAGAATCACATTTTCCAATTCAAAACTTGCCATACGGCATTTTCCAAAAAAAAGGGCAAAGCCCCCGTGCCGGTACAGCCATCGGTGATTATGTTCTTGATTTATCTGTAATCGATGAAGTTGGATTGCTAAGTGGGACAGGTGCAGAAGGTAAAAATGTCTTTTCCTCTTCCTCGCTTAATCAATTTATGTCACTTGGCCGTCCGGTTTGGACTGCTGTACGTACCAAACTTCAATACCTTTTGGATTCGAAAACGTCTGCTTTACGAGATAATGAAGAGCTTCGTCTGAAAGCGTTTCACCCATTGGCAGATGTAAAGATGCTTCTGCCAGCAGACATTGGAGACTATACAGATTTCTATGCCTCCAGAGAGCACGCAACCAATGTGGGGACAATTTTTAGAGGGAAAGATAATGCCCTCATGTCAAACTGGACACACTTGCCGATTGGTTATCATGGACGGGCAAGTTCGATCGTTCCAAGTGGTACCCAGGTACGGCGTCCTTCGGGACAGCGCAAACCAAAGGATGCAGATTATCCAGTATTTGGTCCTTCGATACAGCTTGATTTCGAGCTTGAGATGGGCTGGTTTATTGGACCTAGCAATCCTCTTGGAGAACCAATTCCAGTTAATCAGGCTGAAGATCATGTTTTCGGGCTCGTTCTCGTAAATGACTGGAGTGCACGTGATATACAGGCATGGGAGTACCAGCCTCTTGGCCCATTTCTTTCTAAAAACTTTGCTACATCCATTTCGCCTTGGGTTGTGCCGCTAGAAGCACTGGAACCTTTTCGAACTGCTGGACCGCAACAGGATCCAGAGCCATTTCCCTACCTGCAGCAAACAAAAGATGGAGCATTTAATATTCACCTTGAAGTTCATTTGACACCAGAAAATACAGAACAAGCAACCAGGATTACGAATACCAACTTTAGCTATATGTATTGGTCAATCGCTCAGCAAGTGGCTCACCACACCATTACAGGATGTAATATGCGTCCTGGTGACATGCATGGATCTGGAACTATCAGCGGTCCAAGCCGTGAACAACGAGGCAGCCTCCTTGAACTTTCATGGCGCGGCACAGAACCGCTTCAACTTAAAGGCGGGGGCGAACGAAGCTGGATTGAGGATGGGGACAAGTTGACCATCAGTGGCTGGTGTCAAGGAGATGGGTATCGAATTGGATTTGGTGAAGTAAGCGGTCAAGTTTTGCCAGCCCTTTCGGAGGCAAAGATTTTAGGTACCCAAAAAGTGAAGATGTAGCAACTAATCTACTAAATGTAAAAGACAGTTACATGGAAGGAGTTTTGGCAATGACACATTATGTTAAAATGGGTCGCATTCCTCATAAACGTCATACTCAGTTTCGTCAGGAGGACGGAAGCCTATATTATGAACAATTGATGGGTACGAAAGGTTTCTCTAGTATTCAATCACTCATTTATCATATCAATCAGCCAACACAAGTAAAAAAAGCACAAAAAATTCGCGATGTCCGTTATGAATATGAAGAAAAAGATGCATTAAAACACCGTCATTTCCGGACATGGAATACGGAAGTTGGCGGCGATTTTCTTGAATCTCGCAAAATTTTCATGGCAAACGATGATGTAGCACTTGGCGTTGCTCGCCCTAACCAGCAAATGGATTACTTTTATCGAAACGGTGAAGGTGATGAAATGTTGTTTGTCCATGAAGGAAGAGGCAAAATCGAAAGTATTTTCGGTGAACTAAGCTTTTGGCCAGGGGACTATCTCATCATTCCGATTGGCACCACGTATCGCGTCGTCTTGGAATCAGAAGAAGCTCGCTTTTTCATCCTTGAATCGAGTTCATCAATTGTACCGCCAAAACGCTATCGCAATGAGTTTGGCCAACTTCTTGAGCACTCACCTTATTGCGAGCGTGATTTCCGGACACCAGAAAAATTGGAGCCTAAAGATGAAAAAGGAGAATATGAAATCAGAGTGCGGGCACAAGGCATGATCACATCCTATACGTATGATTTTCATCCGCTTGATGCGGTAGGATGGGATGGTTACCTCTTCCCTTATGCGTTCAGCATTCATGATTTTGAACCTATAACCGGACGCGTTCATCAGCCACCGCCAGTACATCAGACGTTTGAAGCACATAATTATGTCGTATGTTCATTTGTACCACGTATGTATGACTATCATCCAGAAGCCATCCCTGCTCCATATGTCCACAGCAATGTGGAAAGTGATGAAGTCCTATATTATGTGGATGGTGACTTCATGAGCCGCCGCGGCATTGAAACAGGATCGATTACCCTTCATCCAAGCGGTTTACCACATGGGCCACATCCTGGCAAAATTGAAGCGAGTATCGGTAAAAAAGAAACGCGTGAATTGGCCGTCATGGTCGATACATTCCGTCCGCTGTATATCGTAAAAGAAGCACACGCTATAGAAGATGATGCGTATATGAGCAGCTGGCTGCCAAATTAATAGCTAAGGTCCCTTTACCATTTTTGTACCTTTGATAACAAACCATGATCGATCTACTTCCCTAGGCAGATCAGTTCATCACAATATCATTCATGAAATAAAGCCGGAGCATGAATCTAGCTCCGGCGCTTTTGTTGTCATAATGGTCTTCAGCAAGTCTGCGACTTTTTCTACTATGATGAGAACTCTAAATTTCCTAAATTGGACCAAAAATCAACGGTTATATACAAGAGTATGATTTTTTAATTCATTCACTTTTATCTAAATAGCCCTCACATTAAAAAAACGCCTTTTTGGGCGTTTCAGGCAGTAGTTCAAAGAATTAATTCATTGCCATTTATTTTTCATCTTCTGACCTTCCTCAAAAGACAAGGATTTTTTATCTATCATTTTCAATGAATTACTCTTTAAATCCAATTCATAAGTATTTAATACCCAAGGTAAATCTTCCATATTGTAATAACTCATTGTTTCTAACTCATTTTTCTCATTGAACCTTGGTGGTAAAGTATAGGACAAAGCACTCTTTAGTGATACCATCTTTTCATTATCAACATAATACAGATAGCCTGCCTTTGTGTTACAGTCTAATTGATTTGAAACCACAACGATATCAGGATAAGATTTAGATATTATCGGAAACACGGTTCTTTGGGTTTGGTTATAAGGATAATCCTTTAATGTGATGGATGTCGTTTTTATTTCTTTTTCACCTTGTTTTTGAATTAGAAAACTATAATTACCTATAAATACTTCATCGCCTGTGCTGCAAAGGTAATAGTCTGTTTTAGTTTCTTTAGGAGCAAAAAAATAAACATCATAACTAATCCCTTTTGTATCTTTAACTTGTAACAACACTCTACTTTTTTCAGGAACATTAATTTCTGTTGCATAAGAATAAGTTTGAAGGTGTACATAAGTAAAAAGAAATACTGCTATAAAAAATACTCTTATTGACTTCATTAAGGTCACTCCTATTAAAATCACTATTGCTGTATTTTCAATGCTTTTTAGTCTTGGAAAAAAGAATTACGAAGTGTCGATATCTCAGTACCCCTTTTTAATATTTGGAGACTTGAGAATTCTATACTGTTTTTCACGCGCATCTCATCTAACCAGCTAAGTACTTAATTGGCCATGCCAAATAACCCTCCAAAACTCTTTTGGAAGGGTGTTTCTCTGTAACACAAAACCGTTATTTGGCCAAATCCATTTTCTTAACGCTATATCCACTGAAGGAGTTTCTGATACGGAAACGGGCGACTCTTTTTCATACGTTCCTGTAATTTTCAACGATAATCTACATTGATTTAAACAATTTCAAAGATGATTAGGCTGATTTTTTTCTTATCGATTGGATCACTTATATTCTTCTTTATAATTTATTCTCCCGTTTCTTTCCCTAAAGATGAATTGATAGTCATTCTACCTTAACTTCAATTTTATCAATGGCATTATACCCATAACCTTTTTTATTCCAAAAAGGAAAATTCGGTTGAATTTGACCAAATGAATCTGTTGCTCTGGATTTAATCGTATACTCACCTTTTTTTAGTATAGTCCATTCAAATGACCAACTAACCCATCCGTAAACAATATTCTGTCGAGGTAATATATCGGCGTTTCTCCATGTATAGCCACCATCAAGACTAATTTCCACCTTTGTAATTACTCCTTTTCCTGTCCAAGCAATTCCTTTTATTAAATGCTTACCAGTATTTATCATTTCCATATCCAGCGGTTTTTGGATAGTCGAATTGATATTTATTGTAGTAACTGGAAATGCACCATGATCATTGTCTTTATTTGGATAATATACATAATCAATTGTTTGAAACGGCCCATTGAATGTAGAATCAATAACACTTATCTGCTTTATCCACTTAACGGATGCCATTGCATACCACTGCGGAACTATTAACCTCAATGGATAGCCATGTTTAAAAGGAATTGGCTGGTTATTATATTCATATGCAATAATGGTATCTGGATGCAGTGCTTTCTCGATAGGCAAACTCCTGGTATAGGTATAAACCTCATCTAGATCTTTCCTATTTCCATAATCATAGCCCTCTACGACAACTTCTTTTGTCCCTTCCCCTATTCCAGATAATTCAAGTAATGTCCGTAATGGTACACCCTTCCACCTACCTTGGCTGATAGCTCCCTTTCCCCATTGTTCTCCAAATATTTTGGGTTCGAAGAGATTACGCTTGTCACCCGAACATTCAAGGACAACTTCCACAGTTTTTGATGGATATTGAAGAATGTCTTGCATGGACAGTAGTAAAGGAGCGGATACTAACCCATTTATAGGGAGCCAATAGTTTGAATAGGAAAGAGTCGGATAAGAAAAGTGGTTCCTTCTATAAAATAATTGATTTTCCTTGCTATCATTATTGATGAAATGAATCGGTGTCTCCTGATTTTCCGGTTGCAAACTACGTGTCAATAAATAGGGTTTCACTTTATGTGGATGTGTCATAATTCCCCCCAAATTAAAATGCTTCATTATAGATGTATACGTTCGGTACAGCCTAATTAGGTTATTGAATTTTAACTTCAAATACAGGCGAGCTTTAAGCCCGCTAAAAATGGCCGCTTCTCGAGAAAGTTATTGTACGTATATTTTTATTTGAATTAATTATATTGAACTAATTGGCTATTCGGGACAGTACAACTGTGATGAGAGGCTGCCTATCATATTTTAAGAAGGAGTGTATCTAATGGATCGTACTATACTAACTTCTTTTGAAAATTTACTTTCTCAAGATAAGGACTTACAATTCGAAGCCTACAATCATATCCTTGCTTCTACCAAAGAAGAGGTGGACTGGGCTTATGATGTATGGGAACAATTGAAGGAGGATTTAACTCATTCTGATAACCACCGAAGATCTAGGGCGGCACAATTTCTTTGCAGTTTGGCGAAAAGTGATCCTGAAAAAAGAATGATAAAGGATTTCCCATTGGTTTGGGAAGTGACAAAAGATAAAAAATTCGTCACCGCAAGACATAGCCTACAATCTATATGGAAAATAGGTCTAGCTGGCACTGAGCAAAAAGAAATGGTAATAAGTAGTCTTGTTGATCGGTATTTAAATTGTGTTCATGAAAAAAACTACACGTTAATTCGTTTTGATATTATTCAAGGACTTAGGAATTTATTTAATGAAATAAAAGATGAAGAAATTAAGCAAATCGCACTGAATTTAGTTGAAAAAGAAGAGGTTGCAAAATATCAAAAGAAGTATGCAACTGTATGGAAAAATACGTAGAGAACGCCAACGTTGTATCATTGTAAAATGGAGAATACATATCAGACCTTTACAATATGTATTCTCTTCTTGTTAAACAACGCTCGATTTTGTGGAATGTATAATCCTTTAGGATATTAATCCAATTGCATTTTTCAGAACTTTCGGTGCCTTTTTTATTCCTTCTGTTCCAACAAAACTGCTCGCACTCGCTATTAATATGCTTGAAGAAATGAATTTGACTACATAAAAAATTCCTGATCCAATAATTAGATCTAGGATTAAGAACCTTTTAATTGTTGAGCCTTTTATTATATAAATAACGATTTGGTCGTTTTTCTTCATACTCAGAATTGTCACACCCTTATCTTTTTATAAAGGGTATGACAAAGAGGGGTTGTCATATTCTTCGGTATCATGTCTTTCCTATTTAATAAAACTGTTTTCCGTCAACTGGAACTGATTGAGTTCCAGAGAGGTAACCCTCTTCTTCTAAAGACATAGAATCACTTAAATTTTCCGAAATATTGTTTTTAGCTAAATGCATATGAGGAACTTTCCTACACTTGTATGATACCCTCAAGTCACATTATTTCCCAAAATAAAGAGCACCCAATGAATGGATGCTCCCTGGAAATGGGTTCTAACCCTTAATGGTGTTAGCAATTGTTTCTTGTTTTTACTGCAATCACAACATCATTTTTTATCCTCTTTTTTCTTGCTGTCATTTTTATCTTCTTTTTTCTTGTCACAATTTTTATCTTCTTTTTTCTTGTCACAATTTTTATCTTTACTCTTACAACATTTTTTATCCTCTTTATTACTGCATTTCTCTAGTTTAAAACTATATTCCAATTTAAAACAGCATTTTTCTTCTTTAGACTTTTTGTCTTTCTTACTATTATTTTTATCTTTATTACTATAATATTTATCTTTCTTACTATTATTTTTTTCCTCTTTTTCTTTTCCCATGTAATTCACCTCCAAATCACGCATTGCTTTATATTATGGAAATTATTTAATTACGCTTGTGCTTGTCCCCATAGTAATTAAATTACATTTATACAGAGAAAAAGCACCCAGACAATGAGTGCCATTCGATGATTTCTAAAAACATTCAGGAGGTGTTTAGGCACACACTTAAATGCATATTTCTAATAACATAAAAAACCGTCTACTCTATGGATAGACGGTTACGATATGTTCTAGTGGTTAGGATGCCCTCATTACATATGAGGAGGTCATTTTTGATTAAACTTAAACTCCCGTTTGGGAAATTTGATCGACAATTTGACTCAAAGCTTCATTTATTGGTGTAGAAGAGCGACCTAGTAATTTTTTTAAATCGTTGCTCTCTATCTCTAACCCACCATTTCGAATACCTTTTTACGTATTTTACAAGCATAGGGAGGTATGCTTCTGGTACCCCTGCACCATTCATCATGTTCGCATAAGCAATATCATCAACTTGCTGTACATGTACTTCTTTCACTAATCCATCCCCAAGGGCAGATGTTAATTCCTCTTGAGTCATTGGCTTACCAGAAAGTTCGTAAACCGTATTTTCATGTCCTTCTCCGGTCAATACATTTGATGCTGCCTCCGCTTAACCTTGTCGAAGTACCCAGCCTACAAAATGAACAAAAAAAATCCACCCAAGTTAATAAACACATAAAAAAGTGTCCATTATCCGGATTTTTTTATGTTTCGAAAGATGTAATGAGTATGGACAGGGGAATTTAATAAAGATGGTTTTTTACGTAGACCCTACTCTATAATTAGTCTGATAATCTACAAAAGGAGACAGTAATGTATTTTTGGAATATTAACAAACTCGTCATGTCTTTACAGACTGGAAGAATAACTGGCAAACAAAAGAAAAGATACCGGATAACTTTTTGGTTACTAGTTGCTCTAACAATGTTTTCACTGTCTGAAATTTATAACCCTTCATCTATGAATGGGTATGATGTTATGGATTTAATTTTATTTATTATTATCAATGTGATTGCAATCTATCTTTTAGTCGGTATTTATAAAAAGAGAAGTAGGAAAGAATTAGATTTCTTCTTGCCCTTTTTTAGCTTAATGATTCCACTTTTTATTCGTAACAGCTTATGGACCATACTTTTAACTATCATTGGCTCTATTTATATTGTCTTATTTGCCCCTTATCATTCACTTGAGGAAACTAATATTATCGATGTAAGCATTAATGCTATAGTCGAAATGATAATGAACATTATGTTTGTTCATTACTTTAAGAAGATATATAACTAGGAAGCACCTATTTGGGTGCTTTTTAATTTCACATCACAATTTCACTTCCTCCTACCAGTTAAACGAGAATCAAAAATGAAAAATTTTTTTCCCTTATATCAGCTTCTTAGTACTAATCTCTTTTTCTCCTAATAAACTTAATAAACTAACTATTTAGGAGGGGTGCAATGTTTAATCAAAAACTGGATAGTAATAGTCCACTAATATGTAAAATTAATGACATCACTTACCAAAAATACAAACTTTATAAGAAGTCATATGAGCGGGAAGTATTCGTCATAAAAGATTACGGTGAAGACTGTGGCATTACCAATAAAAGTATTGCCCTATTCGAAGCAGTTAAAGATCATTTTGACCGTTTTAAAATTGCAAAAATAGTTAAAGAAATTAATAAAGATAATATTTTGCTTGATAGCGATCTCATCCTTATAGACAAAAAAGGAAATGAGCTGCACCTATCAGGTTGTAGTTGCGGGTATGCTGGCACAGGTTCGCATGGAACTGTTGAAATTTTGAATAAGGCTGGATTCGAGATAGATAGAAGGTTTGTATTTTGTTCAAAAGGATTCACTCTTTTTCATCCAATTGAAGAAAAAGAACTTTATGGCGAACGTTTATGAATTATCTACACTCACTACCTCAACTCATGCAGTATGGCAGATGGAAGCCGGTAAAGAAGATACCGTAGCATGCTAATGACAAGAAAAAAGTGAAATGGTTATATAAATACAAGGATTATGCAAGATAGAATATGAAAATCTATGAAATGGAATCACCAATCGGCTCCCTTTCATTAAATAATAAATAAAAAAAGCCTTGGTAACTGAGAAATCAGTAATACCAAGGCTTTAAAGCAATTAATACATTGACATTAATTGAAAATCGGGATATATCTCCGAAAAACAGCAATATATCTACGAAAATCAAGATATATCTCCGAAAACTGCAATATATCAACGAAAAACGAGATATATCTGTCCCTATTACTAAAGAAGCTGTTATTCCTCAAGCATGCCCTTCACTCGCTTTACTTTGTCTTCCATCTTGCGTTCTTTATCACGACGGTCATCGATTCGGATATTCGTACAGACTCTAGCAAGACCTTTTGCAAAAGGTACTTCGTGCATCGCTTGGATCACTTCAAACAATTTAGGCAGGTCGCCTTCAATGATGGTATTCATGGGTGTCAGTTGAAAACGGATTTCTCCCTTCTCTTCATATTGCTTTAATACTCTTTGAATATCTGCCACATAGCTGCTAACACTTGGAGTTTGTGTACCGACAGGAATAACTGTTACATCAACAATTGCCATTTTATTCACCAATCCTTTTTATGTATTAATCATGAAGCTTGCTGACATTCATCTATATAGACGGATGTTTTTTACTATTATAACTCAAACTTCGCACCTGGGAAATTTGATATGGCTTTGGGCGTGAGATTCGTAAATCAAAGCACTTCTACTGGCAAGAAAATTACTGTGGAATCGGACAAATAAAAAAGGAAGCGTTGATTTTTAACACTTGTCCTGCCGACTAGATTATTAGCTGCTTTTTCTATACATCCCATATATGCGTACGAGTAGACTAGATGTATAGCCATATTGGTATTATAATCTAACAAACAAATCCACCTCTAGTAAAATAGAGGTGGATTCGTTTTAGATCGATTTATTATGCCCTAACTTTTCATTTATATAATCCTTATAGACTAAAACAGCAACAACCATAAAACTTAGACTAACAAACCTGAAGATCATCTCCAAACTGATCCATTCAGCTAAAATGCCTAATACAAATGCGCTAACTCCAACACCAACGTCGAAACTGGAAAAAAAGGTTGCGTTGGCTGCTCCTCTTTTTTCTTCACTTACCTTTTGAACGGTCCATGTTTGTAAACATGGCATAACAGTTCCATAACCTGCACCAAATAAAATCGCCGCAATGATAAGTTGAGAATCATTTGTCATATATGACAGGATAACAAGTGAAAAAAATCCTAACACAGCTGACATGATGATAATAGACCAAGGCCCTTTTTTGTCATACCATTTTCCCGTAAACGGACGTAGTAAAGTTGAGACAGTTGCATTGATAAGGAAGAATAGAAAAATATGATCTACTCCTTTTTGTTTTCCAAAAAGAACCAAAAAAGTGATGATAGCCCCAAAACCTAGTGTTGTAATAACCGTAAGTACTGCTGGGAACCATACGTCTTTTTCAAAAATCATATCCCAAAAGCGAAATGGCTTCTTATCACGCTTTACAATTGTAGGTGAATGCACAAATTGAAGCGCAAGTACTGCCAATAAGCTCAATACTGCTGATGACCATATCAAAATATCGAAGGAAAAAGAGTCATAGATAAGGATCCCTATACTCGGTGCAACGATAGCCCCGACTGTTGTAGATATAGAAAAATACCCTATTCCTTCTCCTAAGTGTGTCTTGGGAACTAAGTCCACTACCATTGTACTATTAGCTGTGGTTGATACCCCCCAAGCTGCACCATGGAAAAGCCTTAACAATAGAAGAAGCCATATCATATTAAGAAACGGATATAGAATTGTAATGACCATTAAAGCTGCACTTGCACAAATGGCCAGACTTCTTCTCTGGTTATCCATTAAATAGTACCCTACAAAGGGCCTGATTAAAACAGCACCTATCGTAAATAATGATGTTACTAGACCAACCTGAATGGAAGATGCATTCATGCTTAACAAATAGGCAGGCAAAATAGGAAGCAACATTTCAAACCCAATAAAAACTAAAAAGTTGCTTATAAATAAAAAAAGAAATGATTTATTAAAGATTCTTTGATTTTTCATGTAATTATTCCTCGCTTCTAAATTATTTTTCTAAGTTAGAAGCGTTTGGAACACCGAAACGTTTTTCAATTGTCTAAGGTTTTTAGTCAATTGACTCACCCTCTCTAAACCCCTTAAAAAATTTATCAAACAATCATATCAGAACCTACCCTTATAGACAAGCTCTTTTTTAAAGGAAGGACAAGTTAGAATGTAGGTTGTGATGAAAAAAAAACCGACACTTTCTAAATGAGTAAAAAGTTATTAGGAGTAATATGATTTTTTCTTCTGTCAATTAAAGAAATACAGTGAGCCAATCGTTCTATCCCTAGTTTAATTTGACTCTCGTTCACTTGAGAGATGCATAATCGAACGAGATTTTCCTTTTTATATTCTGCTAAAAACATCCTTGAGGCATCATCAACATATATATGCTGTTCGTTTAGCATATGAACCACCTGTTTTGCTTTCACATTCTCGGGCAAACTGATGGAAAGATAGAATCCTGAATTCGGTTTAGAAAAAGAAGTATTGGCCGGCAGCAATTCATCACATGCTTCTTGAAGGATTTGCATTTTAGTACGGTATACCTCTTTTACTTTTTTAAGATGGCTATTAAACATACCGCTTTTTAAATAGATTTCTAGCGCACCTTGAGAAAGTGCTGAACTATTAAAATCAGAACTGAATTTATATCGCAAAAAATTGTTAATCATTAATGCCGGAAGAACGACAGTACCAATCCTTAATCCTGGGAGAAAGATTTTCGAAAGGCTTTTAATATAGATCACTCTCCCAGAAGGATCAAAGGAAAATAAAGGATCTGATTTTGGATTTGGATCAAGGTCTCCTAAAATATCATCCTCCACTATATATACATCGTATTTTTCAGCTAACTCAACGATTTTTTTCTTTTCGCTATTCGTGTAACTATGTCCAAGTGGATTGTGAAATCTCGGGATCATATAGAAAAATTTTATATCATTATTTCGAAAAATGTATTCAAGTCGATCAAGATCAATCCCTTCCATTGATAATTCAATACCAATAGTAGTAGCTTGATGCAGATTGATCGACTCAATGACTCCGAAATAAGTAGGCTGTTCAATCAGAATATTGTTTTTTCCATTTGGGAATGGCATAGAAACTAATAAATTAAGGGCTTGCTGCGAGCCAGAAACAACCACTAATCTCTCCGGTTGAGTGAACACCTGTAAATTTTGCAAATATTTCACCAACTGTACTCGCAGAGAGTAAAGCCCTTGTTGATCTGAGTATGTAAAAAGCTCTTCTTTATAATGGTCGATTGCTTGATTCATACAATGTTGAAATTCCACATAAGGCATAACATTTTTATCTGGACCGGCAGACAAAAAATCAATCACCTCAGTTTCTACCGTCTCTTTTTGATATTCATTCACAACATAGTAGCCGCTTTTAGGAACAGAATAGATTAAATGCTCTTTTTCAAGTTCTACGTATGCTTTAATGACCGTATTTTTGCTACATGAAAAATACGCAGATAACTGACGAACCGAAGGAAGTTTACTGCCTGCAATTAGCGAACCATCTTCAAGTCGAAGCTTAATATCTTCCATTATCTTTATATATTTTGAGTTCAATATATTGGTCCTCCTTCATCTGTACCAGGACAGATAGGCGAAAAAATGGTTTATTTTTATTGAATGTACTCATAGTATGTTAATTATATCAAAACTGTTTTTAAGATAAGTAAAAAATGGTACAGATGTGATACAAAATATAAAGATTGGGGTTGGAAGAAATGCAGGGAGTAACCAGGGAGAAATTAGGATTATTGTTGGGATTAGTAGGCGTCATTTGTTTTAGCTTAACGCTCCCCGCTACAAGTATTGCTGTAGAGTATTTTGGGACTACGGTCGTCGGTTTAGGAAGAACGGTTGTTGCTGCTATTTTAGTAGCTGTGGTATTGATCGTCCGAAAGGAAAAACTGCCTTCTCCAAGCCAATTCAAAAGTCTACTTATTGTTGCTATTGGTGCAGTTTTAGGATTTCCGCTCCTCACTTCCTGGGCAATGGAATCCTTGCCTGTTTCTCATGGAGCTGTGGAAGTAGCACTGTTACCGTTAGCGACAGCTGGATTTGCTATGTTTAGAGCGGGTGAAATCCCTTCAATCAAATTCTGGGCTTCAAGTATAATCGGCTCTTTAGCTGTCATTATGTATGCACTCCATCTTGGGTTCGGTCAATTGCAATTTGCCGATTTAGCTTTATTAACGGCAGTGATCATACTCGGACTTAGTTACGCAGAAGGGGGGAAATTAGCGAAAGAATTAGGCAGCTGGCAAGTGATTGCTTGGGCAATAATGATCGGTGCTCCATTTTTCATTATTCCAGTTGGACTAAACCTCACGACTGAAATGCTTCATGCCCCATTACAAGCTTGGATCGGTTTCATTTATCTCGCATTCGTTAGTCAATTTCTAGCATATGTTGCTTGGTATAGCGGAATGGCTATGGGCGGGATAGCAAGAGTTAGCCAGATTCAATACTTACAACCATTTTTAATGATTCTATTTGCAACAGTATTTCTAGATGAATCCATCACGATTTTCACTCTTGTAATAGCTGTGATTGTTGTCTTTTCTGTTATATTAGGCAAAAATGCTCCTGTATCAAAAAAAGGCGCTGTATCGGGGAAAACCTAACTGCATGTTAAATTGAGATTTTTGTATAATTAAATGAAAAATGTATATTTTTCTGCACAATTTTACGCAAAGACAAAAGTTCATTGTTTAGCAACTGGAAAAAATCCCAAATGCTGAATGAGCAACAGATTTATATCATTAATGAAATCAAACCTAAAAAATGAAGTGAATGTTACTGCCCGAACTTGAGTGTTGATCAAATAAGGATTAACGCTCTTTTCCTTCACATTTAGTTGTACGTTGAAATTCTACTTAGTAATTCTATATTCTTTTTATAGATCTTCTCGCTCTTTAATATTTCCAATTTGCGGACATACGTGCACAAAGCGACAAAAAGCACGAAAATAAGGTAACCGAGTGGTATGCTCGCATCACGCCCTTTAGTATATATGGATAGCATTAATTGGTTTCCTAGGCATTTGAAGTTAACTTTGACCTAAAACCCAGTATCACCTGCTGGTTCAATTCTACATCATAAATTTTTACTTAGTGATACCTTTTGCCACGTTATTAAATTCCGCCTTTCACCATATGTAAGATCACTATTATAGTTCTTCAGTTTTCACCTTTACATGATTTTTTCAATTAGTTGTTCGTAAGCATGCGTGAATTCTTCTTCCAAAAAATTGCCCCGATAGCTGCGAATAAAAAGGCTGCCTTTAAGGCAGCTCCCGAATCTTCGCTATTCCCCGTTTCTAATTAGTTCACCCCAAGGTCGTTAACTACTGATTTGTGGTGTCCCATTAGTTTTAGTGATCTATTGGAAAATAATATTCTTCTCTTTTATTATTATCTGAATTTCGCATTTTAACGTTGGTCATAGGCAAATCCGCAGGAGCACCGGTTTTTCCCGAATAACAAGTGATAAGATGCGGGGAATTCCTGATTGACTCGTTGAACTTCATGTGCAAATTCCTTACTATCCTTTGGTACTGGCGAAAGTGCATCCGCTTTTTCTTGAGAATCAATATTAGCCCCAGGTGGTACAAACCTATCAGGTGGAATTCGAACGCCATTTGTTACTACTGCATTATAAGAAATAAATGTGCCTTTCCCTACAATTGCGGTATAAACAATGGAATTAAAGCCAACAAATACTTTGTCTGCAATATAACAAGGACCATGGACAAGGGCACCATGAGCGATGGTCACTTCATTTCCAATGAATATTGAATACCTTTTTGTTCCAGCTGCAATTTTTTTATTAAATAAACCATGTAAAATTACTCCATCCTGTATATTTGAATTGGAACCTATATAAAAAGGAGTTCCTTCATCCGCACGTATACTTACATTAGGAGCTACATAGACATTGTCACTAATGGTAACATCACCTATGACGCTGGAAAACTGACTTATAAATGCTGTTTCATCAATTTTGGGAAAGCGTTGAACAGGATTGAATGAAGTAATAGGGTTTGGACTTATGAATGGTTCAAAACAGTGAGAATGGTTGTTTGATCCTTGTTTTTCTCCCAAGTAATTACCTCCTTCTCAATTTATTGGCTTAAAAATATTTTATGCAATAAGATTGGGTGAGGAATGGGCTATCCTTAAAACAGTAATAATATCCGGTACCCTTCCATTCAATACAGCTGACAAATTTAGAGTATTGAAGCAAAGCAAAGATGAAGATTTTCAGATGCTGCGGCAGAAGAAAATTGGTGCTATTTATTTAAGACACTAATCGAAACTAGTTTAAAAATAAGGCGAAGCTTTAGCCTAGGTTACTTCAGAAACTCGTATAGAAAATTTCAAACGACGAAAGCCTTGCTTCACTTTAACCAAATTATGGACGTATACATGGATTATGCCCAATTAAATAAGAGATTCAAAAAAAGCCTAGGCAACTGAGAAACTCAGTAACACCAAGGCTTTACAGCTATTAATACATTGTTCGCTTATCCGTTCTATTTTATAGTCACTTTTATTGCATCCTATGGAAATAACGGAACTGTTACTTTAATTACTCTCTTTAACAATCCTTGCAACAGTAAATAATAATGCATATTAGGAGTTAAGAGATTCAGACTGTCGACAAACTCTATGAACGAACATTAATTTACTCTACAGGTACTCGCTTTTCCCGCAGGAGTCTCGCACAACTGTTCCAATCCATTTTTTTACTTTTGATAGAACCCTTTATCTACATACTGAAGCGATTATCCTATTCTATTGGCTTAACCTTATATCTCAACACAGTTTTTAATTTTGCAGGCTCGACTTTTCTAAAATCAGAAAGATATATTTCTCTGTGTTGTAATGAAATTCTTTCAAGATTATTATTTTTTATGAATTCATTCATTAATTTAAAACTTTGAGGTTCATCATCATATGGGCCTACATGAAGCATTTGGACAGATAATCCATCATGAAATGTACCGAACTTTACATCTTTTAGAAATGGATGTGGTTTCTTTTTTTCAACATGTTTAAATGCTCTCTCCACTACTTCTTTTGTTACAAAATCCGGTTGTCTAATCATGATCGTATACAATAATTCATCTTTATTTAAAGTATCTTTTTTTCTTCCCTCTTCTGTTAAATCCCATATTCCTTCCAATGGATATACGGTATATTCAAAATATCCATCTGGAGTGTATCCTTGCTTCGGCATCATTCTGACCGCATAAGCCAAAGAATAAAGAACACCTATCTTTTCAGCGAATTCGTGCTCATTGGGATTTCCTTTCCCCTTTATCGAAAAGAATTTCTGTTCTGGAATTGTTACAAGTTCAGATTTTTGTTTTGGGATATATAAATTCTTCTCTTGTTTTCTCCATTCGTATTTCAATAGTTTTTGTTCCCCTTCTCTATAACTTTTCATTATATTTGATTACTACTTCAATGTCCTTTTAATTTAACCTACATCTGGACAATTCCTTCAAACCCTTATTGTTTCACTAAATCAAAATAAGCTGGGCTATTCCAGTACATTTTTCTTCAAAATCAGGCTTACCTTGTAGATTTGTCACGATTATTTCCCCGCCAAGAAAGGGTGGTACATATTTGTACCACCCTTTTACTTCTCGTTCCACAATCGCGTCCTTTATTTTTATTGAACAGAAAAGCTTTACTCTCATATACCACTTGCTTCTATTTCATCATAAAGTTACTGCTGCATTATCTGAATAAGGTTGCCGCATGTATCGTCGAAGACAGCTATTGTGACTTCGCCCATTTTTGTCGGCTCCATAGTAAACTTCACGCCGTTTTCCAATAATCGTTCGTACTCTTTACGAATATCTGCAACGCCAAACATTGTTGCTGGGATGCCTTCGGAAAATATCTTCTTTTGATACTCCTTTGCGGCAGGGTGCTCATTCGGTTCGAGTAAAAGCTCGGTACCGTCATGATCATCGGGAGAAACAAGCGTAATCCACCTGAATTTCCCCATAGGAACGTCATGCTTTTTTTCAAATCCCAGCTTTTCTGAATAAAATTCCAGTGCCTTGTCTTGGTCTTGTACGAATATACTGGTAACAATGATTTTCATATTGTTTTGCCTCCTTGGATATTTGCAACGTATGGTGAACTGCTAACAGTTGGCTGCAAGCAAAACAACCCACACATTCGTCAGAAGTCCTGTTCCGAAAAGTTTACTCTATCCATCCTTTCAACAAGTTTTTAAGAGGTTCGTTGTTGAACATAAGTACCCGATATTTTCCCTTTCGCTTTGATTTTACGAGTCCTGCATCTTCCAATGCAGAAAGATGTTTAGCTATCGCCTGTCTCGAAATGGAAAGGTCGTGCTTCATAATGAGACGTACCGTAAGTTCATACAACGTCAACTCGTTGCGTTCGGATAGTTCGTCTAATATAAGTCGACGAGTCGAATCGCCTAGTGCTTTGAATATAGCGTCTTTGTCCCAATTCATATTTCAATTATAAGCAACTCTACGGTTGCTTGTCAACCATAAGCAACTGTAGGGTTGCTTGTCAAAGGAACGTATCTTCCCAAGTTAAAGTCACATAATAGTTTGAACCATTATAGAAAATTAAACTGTTTTTCAACAAAAAAGTAACACACTAGTTAAAATTTTAAGCACCTTGTATGTTTTTTATTACGTTTCTTATTCAACTCCAGTTAGTCTAATTCCATACAATTCAGGATATCCATCTCATATGAAGTGTTTCTCCATTGTAGTGTTTTTATATCAATTACAATCATTTAACATAGAAAAAAAATCCCTGATCAAAAAGCAGGGATTTTTGGCATTTTAATGGCTTAAGAGAACACAAAAATGATTATTCGATAATAATTTCAATAGGTATTCAGTAATTACAATATTTCGATATACCCCTCTGTTCCATGCACTCGAATTCGTTGCCCATCTTTTATCAGTTCAGTCGCATGTTCTACCCCAACAACTGCTGGTAAGCCATATTCACGTGCGATAACTGCTCCATGGGTCATCAGTCCACCAACTTCGGTGACTAAGCCTTTTATGGAAACAAACAATGGTGTCCAGCTAGGGTCAGTAAAGGAAGTGACTAATATATCTCCATCCTCTAGATTAGCTTCTTCCATGTTTAAGATGACACGTGCTCTTCCCTCAATAACACCGGAAGAAACAGGCAGACCTACAATAGCTTCGGCTGGAAGATTTTCTCGTTTGTACTCACCTACAATGATTTCACCATCAGACGTGATTACACGTGGGGGAGTTAGTTTTTCATATAATTCGTACTCGTCTTTTCGTTTGCTGATGATCTGGTAATCCAGTTTGTTTGTGCGTACTACTTCGCCAAGCTCTTCAAAAGTGAGATAGTATATATCTTCTTTTTCATGAATGACGCCTATTTGTACGAGTTGGTCGGCTTCTTTCAGTAAAGCCTGCTTATAAACGAAATAGCGACTAACCATGCCGTATTTGGGATATTCACGATAACCGATGAAATTCCGAATTAGGTCGATCATTCGTTTTGTTTCCTTGGCTTTTTGATCACCATCCGGTAATTGCTTCAATCGATCTAATAACGCTTGTTCTTTTTTCAAAGCTGCTTGTCGCCCTTGCTCAAATTTCCGTTTACTAGCATTAGGCTCAAAGTTTTTGATATTACTAAGAATCAACGGGACAAGTGTAATTGGTTTTTCACTCCAACGAGTTCTAGTAATATCGATTTCCCCGGCACCTCGCATGCCGTATTTGCCGAGATAATCATAGATAGCTTCTTGCGTTTTTTGTCCACCTTCGAACTTAACCAGTTCATCCAAAAAGTTATCATCTTTTACATGTTGTAAATAATCAATGACTTCCGGATAAGGACGAATCACATCTGCGACCTCCAATAGCGCCAGACCCATTTCCGAGGTAATATTGTTTGATACAGACTGAGAAAGCGTATCTGCTGCGTTTTTTTCACCTAACCACTCGTTCATTTTTTCATTGATCCATGAGGAAGCATCCATAGCAGCCATAAAAACAGCTGAACTTTCTGGGTCAAATAAAATCTTCTTTAATATCTGGATATCTTCCAGGATAAAATCAAATAAATCTGATCCTGATTTCGTTTGGATGTTTTGTTTTAACTCTTCTATCGATGTTTGACTGCTCTTAATCAAATCAGAAACGATTGTCGGCTCGTTTTCGATTTGTGCCCTAGAATCCGCAGACATCACACTTTTATTGCTTTTACCGGAACTCTGTTCTTGCTTATCATTTGGTAAAGATTTTATGAAATCTCCTCGCTCTATTATGCTAATGAGTGCGTCTTTCATGAGCGGATCGTGTTGTCCCATGGCACCTAATAACATTTTTCTGCTGTCTGGTGAAGCCAGCATATGTGTGACATCAACAAACAGCCTCCCGCCAGCTTTACGCATAGGTGCAGGAGTCGTTAACAGGAAAAAAGACAATCCCAATGGTTTCATGGGGTCAGTCATCATTTGTTGATGACCGACAGATACATAAACGTGATTTACTTGATCATTCGCTTCAGGGATCGGGTATAAAGTAGTGATTGGCCGACTCTGGACTATATAAAATGTATCATCAACCAAACACCATTCGATATCTTGTGGGCGACCAAAATAAGCTTCGATCTGTCTTCCGATGCGTGCCAGTTGTAAAATCTGTTGATCAGTAAGTGTTTGTGTCTTTTGCTGATCGGAATCGATCTGTTGTTTCACTGTTCCGCCTTCTTTTAGTCCATGGATAGCCAATTTCTTGGTTGCTATCATCTTATCGACGATTTCCTCTTCCTGTACTTTATAACAATCGGCAGAAACCAAGCCAGAAACCAGTGCTTCTCCAAGTCCAAAACTGGCATCGATTGATAGCAGCTTTCGATTAGAAGTAATCGGATCAGCTGTAAATAAAATCCCTGAAGCATGTGGAAAAACCATCCTTTGAACGATAACGGATAAATGAACTTCACTGTGGTCAAATCCATTTTGCATACGGTAAGTTACCGCACGATCCGTAAATAGGGAAGCCCAACATTTCCTGATATGATGCAAGATGGCATCGACGCCGATGATATTTAAATAAGTGTCATGTTGACCAGCAAAAGAGGCGTGTGGTAAATCTTCCGCAGTCGCACTGGACCGGACTGCATATGCATGTTCATCACCAAACTGGGAGAGAAAGTGAATAACTGCTTTCACAACATCGGAAGGAATTTCTACATCATTAATGATTTGTCGAATCTTCCTGCTGATTTCACCAATTTGTTCACGATCTTCTACTTTTAGAATTGTCAGTCGATCCAACAAAGCTTGGTACGTTTCGTTTTGTTCGATGGCTTTTCGATATCCCACTGTTGTAACACAAAATCCTTCTGGTACTTGTATTCCTTCAATTTTTGATAACTCCCCTAAATTTAATCCTTTTCCGCCAACGAGCAATAGCTGTGTTTTTTCCATCTCCTGAAAACCGAGAACCAATGAACCCATTCTATATCCCTCCCACAAATCTCAATAAAGGTCTATTGTATTTTAGCAGTAGCAATTAATAATAAATAGTCTATATTTACCATTTCTTATATGTTATAATTAAATTAGGAAGAGTAAGAGTTCAATTATCATACAGTAACCAAATGCCCCCGTTATCCCCTTAAAAGCAGTTCACATACCTCGAAAGATTTACAGTTCCATAAAAAATAAATACCAGAATCAAAATAAATTTGCCCTGGCATAACTGTATCATCATGTTTTAATTTGACCTCTGCTAATTTTATTTTTTCCGTCACCTTCTCCATACCCGCTTTTTATACGCCCTCATAAAGGTATAAGCCACTATCATAATCCCTAAGCACCACCCAAGAGCAATCCATATATCAATACCCACTGGCTGACTTGACAACAACGCACGAATGGATTTCACTATCGAGGTTACCGGTTGATTTTCGGCAAAGGCGCCAACTGCCGACGACATCGACTCGATTGGTACAAACGCTCAGCTGATAAACGGCAGGAAGATTAACGGATAGGAAAAGGCGCTTGCACCGTCCACTGATTTTGCTGACAGTCCAGCAATCGCCACGATCCAAGTCAGAGTGAGCGTAAACAGCGCGAGAATACCGGCTACGGCAGCCATGACAGCACCACCGCCGATGATCAAAAGCCCATAATGAGAGCAACGAGAATGATTACAACAACGGAAAAGGCTTTGGATACCAGCGAGGTTAGCACATGCCCCTACAGCACGGTTGAACGCGAAATCGGCATGGAGTGAAACCTCTCAAATATGCCCCTTGAGTATCTTAAAACAGACGGTAAGCCGAATAAGAAATACCACTCGCAATCGGCAGGATAAAAAAAGCATCCAAATTAATGGATGCCCTCTGCTTTTATTCACTACTCTTGACGTCTTTCATTAAATCATCTCTAAATGACTTTGCATCTCTTTCAAACACTTTTTCAAAACTTTTTTCATACTCTTCGTAGGTTATCTGACCTTTTTCAATCAGTAATTCTACTAAAGCTTTAACCCTTACTCTATTCGACACTAATTCGTTCGTCATATTGGACAATAAAATACCGATTTTCTCATAATCATCATTCATTTTTTGTCATCCCCTTCGTTTAACCAATACGACAAAAATGAGACTTTTTCCTGCAAATAATAAGCACCTATATGTATAAGTGCTCTATTTTAATTAAATTCATAGCGATTATCATATGTTCTTTCTAATTTGCTCAACACGCAGTATTCCTTTTTTAATGTTTGCAACTGATTCTCCAACTCTGAATTTATGCCGTTTCCCATTTTCTATATAATTTCTTTTTGGGCTTTTTTATTGTCAAACAACTTTTTTAGCACTTTCGCATGTTCATCAAATATATCCACCTTTTCTCCCCCTTAGTTTTCATACTATTTATATTCAACTAAAAGGCAAGGATTCCTAATTGTTTATTCACTCTAAACTAAGCATAAGACATTACAATCACTTTATTTGTTGTAGATCATGTATTTCTGTATGCCTAGTTTACAAGGAACTAACAAATACTTTATGTACCCTCACTCTAACGATTTCCAATTTGGGTCCTTTATATCGGATTTATTTGGCTTTCTTACATACTGCAAACTTCTTTCACCTTTAGCCCCAAATTTTTCAAAACTTTGTTGTGCCTCTCTAAAGGAAACATAATTTGCTCCATCCTCATCTGGATGTTCATATTGGTAACCATCATCTTCCCAAAAACAGATTTCACAAATATCATACGTTCCAGGAGGTTCCTCATCTTTTGTTTTATATCCACAGCAAGGACAAGTATATTTCATACAACTATCCTGCCCCGTTAGTGCCATAAGAAAAGTCAGCCTCAGCAACCTGCCTTATTGTAGAGTTGACACAAACTGTGCAATAAAAAAGTACAAACCTTATGGTCTGTACCCATATGCAAACACAAACATAAAAGTAAAAAATAAAAAAATGAAAGTTGATGGAATGAAACTTACCACAACCCACCCTTTAGCTATTCTGCTTTGTCTGCTTGTATACCATTTGAAATAAATAAAAAGAAGAATTACCACCAAAGGCCAGAAATAATAACTAGCCATAGTATCAACCCAGCCTGAATTTTTATCCCAGTAAGCGTCCGGTACAGGGGTTATATTCTCGTATTGCCTATCAATTTTATTTTTAGTTGTGATAAAGATATAAGAAATCAAAGAATAATAAGCTACTATTGTGGCTTTTATCCACCAAAATATAAACCTATTAGAAATTACTACTAAAAAGATAATTGCTAATGTGTAATATACGCCAGTGTATTGTCCCAAAAGAATCACCTCCACTCTCTAGTTACCCATGTCAGTTTATTAAATTAGATGGGTTTTTCAAATAAGAACTAAGTATGTAGCCACAATCTGAACAATAGTAAGAAATAATCTTGGAAGGTTTATTCCTTGAATTATCATAGGAAAACATTTGAACAAATTTAAACCCTGTTCCAAGAGCTCCTTTCTTAATATTGTTTGAGTTACATTTAGGGCATTGGTCGTCGTTCATTCTCTTTTACACACTCCTCATTTGTATAATTTTGCTAATTAATAGGATACCATATTAATTAATATTTTTACTATACAGGAGTATTAATGTTTAACGTCACAGTACGACTACACTGTGCTTGTGGAACTATCCTGCCCCGATAGTTCCCATAAAAAAAACCTGTCTTAAAGACAGCTCCAATCTTCATCTAACGTACCTTTTAGTTCATTAAGGAAAAGGCATTTTTTAAGCAGCAGAGGATCTTCTAATCAGAGATCCTTCGATTCTATGTTTATTGTCATTTATTAATTGATTTCTTTTCGTATCGTTTTGAAAAGTATAGAGTAAGGATAACACCTAATAAAACGATTCCTATACAGATATAAAGCGGAAAACCCCAACGTATGTAAGCAACTGTTGATGCTCCTAATACCGTTATCCATTCAAAAACTAAAAAGGGTTTTATGTATTTATTCAATTAATTAACCCCTCCTTCTTTTATCCATATATTGTTAATTCATTTTAACATACCTGGAGTTAATATAAATCTAAAAAAATGCCTAATAGAACGATCCTGCCCTTAGTTCCATAAGAAAAAGCTGTCTTAAAGACAGCTCCGATCTTCAACTAACCTGGCCCGTTAGTTTAAGGAATTACTTCACAATAAATACTGCTTCGTTTGTACTTAAGAAAGGACTGTCCAAACAATAGCCTGACTATTACAGCCTAAGATAGTCTTCTTGTATCTATTTATGGTCCATAAAAAATCATAAATAGCATTAGAAATATGTTTAATACTAACAATATCTTACCAAAGAGATTTTTTATGGCTAAGACAGAAAATACAATAGAAATTAAGAATGAAAAAATTGCGAGTTTTGATGGAAAATACACAATGTCTAAAATGCCTGTCATAGGGAAATACAAAATTAAAATGCTAACAAATATAAATATCATTGAAAAAAGTAATGCTATCGTGATGTAAATATAAGTTCTGACTTTTTTCAGTTGTTGTTTCTCATAACTATTATCAACCATTTCATCCTCCTAATATTTAATTTTTTTTATCAACCTTTACCTATACTATTGTCTATCTGAACAATAAAGACCGTCTTTGCCCCTTTAGTTCATAAAGGAAAAAAGCCACCAAATGGAAGCTCCGCATTTTCAACTAACACACCCGTTGTTCATTAAGGCCTATTATAGAGTGGGACACAAACTGTGCGATATATCTCTAAAATGGAGGATTGGATAATCCAACCCTTTTTCACTAAAGAACTATACACCTTGTGTCAGTATTACGACGATGTTATATAAGATTGGGAACACAAATAAAATGATGTTAAAAATTATTCCAAAAAACGAAAGTTTATCGCGATTCATTTTATAGCCTACGAATCCAAATATAGCTCCTATTGGACACAGTATAAAAGGAAATACGAGTGGCATTCCTTGAATTTTCAAGGATACGATATCAAATAAAAAGTTAATGATCAATAGAGTTAAAACAGACGGGATTAGAATGGATAAAAGTCCGGGTATTTTTTGCATAACAATTGCCCCTTATGAATTAGATTATAATGATTTTTGTCCTTTAAAAAATCATTATACAATACCAAATCTTAACAATAATAAGAGCTTGTGTAAATAATAAACTGCGCCGGACGAAAACACTATGCTTGTTGAACTAACCTGCCCCGATAGTTTAAGTACATTCTTTCACAATCTCTATAATTTTATTAACATAAATATCCAAAAATCTTATATGAAAAACTAAAGAGGTAATGTGTTTTAATCAAACTTTTTTACAAATTATCAAACTTTATTACAGAGCAACACCAGTGAATTAAAATCTACTGAAAAGTGGGCTTTAACTAGTAAAATGCCTATGATTGGAGAGTACGGTAATGATTTGCATGTTATTGTTAATAAGTAAGTAGATAAGAGCAATAGAAAAGGTGGAAATACATATGAAGAAGACAGTATTAGCATTCACAATTGCAGGAACGTTAGTAGGATTAAGTGGGGGATACGCAATCGGTTTTTACAACGCGGACGAAAGGCAAGATGAAAAGCAAAATGAAAAGATCATCGCAGAAATAAACCGTCTCTCAAAAATTAAGGAAATGCCAATAGTACAACTGGACGAGCAAACATCTGAAGTATATATGGGTAGAGAAAAACTGATTGCTAATGAGGGCGAAGAGAATATCATTTCCGAGACATTTGAAATCAGGGATATCGACAATGGTAAACTCCTTGGGGAGAATTCGCGTGGCGAGGGCGAAGACATTACTTTTGATAAAAAGGTATTTACAACCATGGGATTTCATCCAGACTATGGCAGTATATTCCGCGTGGGTTGGGAAGAATCCGATTATAAAAACAAAGAATGGAACAAAGTTGTGGTTCTCGAACAGTTAAAGTGAATACCTAAGATTGGAGAGTATGATAAATAATTTTTATGACAAAAAGAATCTATTACTCGTATAAATAATACTTACGTAGTGCTTAAATCAACAATTACAAAGAAGTTTAGAAAAATGAAATAAGAATTTAAAATAAGACGGTCCTTTTAAAAACCGTCTTACTTAGCTTTGAAACAAAATTTGATCAAATTAATACAAGAAACCTTGATAAATGAATAAATAAAAGGGCATGTTTTGAAAAAAAATCAATCAAAACATGCCCTTGTAATCTTATTTGGATTATTCTTTTATAAAAAAGATTGATCAATTTTGTGTTGCTTAATCAATTAAAGCACCCGTTAGTTGAAAATTTCTAACTGGAAGAGATGTTATATATCATTGTCCAAGATGTTCCTGATGAATCACATTGTTCAAATCCAAGTTTCTTATAAAGTCGTACAGCCTGAGTGTTTTTAGGGTCAACGCTCAAAGATAGTGATGTATAACCATCTCTAGAAGCTGTTTCAAATAACTTTTCCATAAGCAGGTTACCTATTCCCTTACCTCTTGCTTTATTAATTACAGCTATACCCAGTTCAGGAGTCTTATCATCAACATATCCATAACCTTTTTGATTTTCTGCAAATAGGCGATACCATGCAGCACCAACAGGAAAATTATCCTCAAAAGCAATTATTGCTCTATCACCTTTTCGTCCCCATCCCTCACTATATTTTTTGATATGTGGTAAATTTAACAGTTCTTCTTTAGGTGGCTTATTTTCAAGAATATGAATAGCTTCATACATCATATCCGTTAAAAAATCTAAATCATGCTCACTTTGTTCCGAACTTTTTACAAGTATCAAAATTAATCACCCCATTTGTTACTAATTCGACATGGAAAATTTATTACCTGTTCTTCAACTAACCTGCCCCGTTAGTTGCATAAAGAAAAAGCTTCCTTAAAGACAGCCCTGATCTAAAGCTACCGCACCTGATATTTCAACAAGGCTAAATAATAAGTTACTAAAGACAAGAATTTTTTTAAAATAATAATACGTATTTTCCTAATACTTGCGCATATTAAAAACAATAACAATGAAAGCGAGATGGATACATATTGTCTAAACAAGGGATGCAAAACAAGGATCAAACGAGAAAGCAAATCGAGAAACAGGATAAAAGAAATGATGTTGAACTAGGTAATGAATTTCAAATTGGTAACACAAGTTCACAGAGCCCCAAAAAAAGTGGACGTCAAGTAAATAAAAAATAACCCCTATCTTTCGGGGTTTTTTTTTCTATTTTGTAAAATCGCAATTCAATTTTCTGAAATAAAGCCGACAGTGCTGATCTTCAGCTAACGCACCCATTTGTTTAAGTACATTAATTCACAAACTCTAAAATGTTTTTCAGTTATTACAGGAATGCTGCTTCGTTTGTGAGATAAGAATAGGCAATACCACTAATCAAGTATTGCCCCCTTTAGTACAATAGAAGAAATTTATATTTACTAATCCTTCCAAATAAAGTGTTGCCTGTAGGATCCATGTAAAATTGCCTTTTCCAATTAATAGAGAGAATTCATAAAATCAATCACGATTTTTCAGCTTATGCATCCAAAGTATTTTTCTTTAATGGTAGTGTAACTTTACCTAATTTAACGACTCCCACAATTAGAAGGAGCAAAGGTATTAAAAATAACAGATGCCCTATTCCAGGTGCAAATAATGTTACGGTAGACAAAGGGCCAAATAATTTAGGGAATCCAATTAAAATAATCAAGGGCAGCAGCCAGTTAAATACTAATATTGAGAACCCATTTAGAATCCTACGGAATGTTGTTACTTTACGATTCTTAGGTTTAAAAATTCTGTAAGATGACCAAACAATTAAAGCAACGATTGCCAGTAAAATCAAATCAATAATTACATACTTCATAAATGGATTGCTATCAGATAGAGAAGGTTCTTCATTATGTACCAGCTTGTTTATCCCACTTATGATGGCATCATATTCATTAAGATTGAAATAATCCATTGAATTGATCTGCAGGCTGATGCCATACTCCCCATCTAACAAAACTTTTGAGTATGTGTTTTCTGTCCATCCATTATGGGAGATACCTTCTTTATTCACTTCCCACCCCATCGCATAGTAGGTATCATTCCCCATGAATGATGATGGATGATGCATAGTGCTCATGGCGTTCGCTGATAATATACTTTTTCCTTTGAATTCTCCCTGATTCAATTGTGCGATCATATAGTTTGCCATATCTTCCGCACTGGAAATAATATAACCAGAAGGAACAGTTCCCTCATGGTTTAATTGCTTTGTTGGCATCTTAAATCCAAATACAGTTTGATATCCATCCGCAATTGTATTATTTGTATCATCTTTAGAGTCAGCATAGCTATTATTCATTTCAAGCGGTTTGAATATGAATTCATTTATATAGTCTTTATACGATTTATTCGTAACTTCCTCGATGACTAAGCCTAATAGGTTATAATTTAAATTCGAATATTCATATTGATCACCAACAGGGTGTTTCAATTCTGTATTTGCCAAGCTTTGTATATGTTCTTTTAATGTTTTATCCCCTTGTGATATAGCTACTTGACCTTCATATGTAGAAAGACCGCTTGTATGATTCAGTAAGTGTTGAATGGTGATTTTTTTAGATTCCTCTTTATCTTCAATTTGAAACCACGGTATATATGATTGCACGGGATCAAGTAAGCTAATTTTTCCCTGTTCCACTAACTGCATAATGGCAAGTGCCGTAAACGATTTACTAACTGATCCAAGAACAATTGGCGTTTGCGATGTCATTTCTGTTCCATCTGGATTCGAAACACCATATCCTTGTAAGTATTCCACTTGATCTCCCTTTACGATGGCCAATGAAGCACCAGGAATGTTCAGTCTCTCTATCTCATTTGTCATAAACTCATCTATATTAGAAATATCAAGATTACCATTTATAGATTCATTATCGTTTGCAAATACAACTCCGTTTACACTTGTCATTAGCATTAATATGGCGATTACGATCATTTTACCGATTACAAATTGTTTTTTTCGCATAATCTCATTTTCCCTTAACTGTAAATTTTATTATTCGAATTTGTTTCTATTCAATAAAATAACTAATATAAAAGTAATAAAAACTAATCTTAAAAAATCGTATATTTCCTACCTTCCATAGTTACCCTCCTCATTTCCTTTTCCTGCTTATTTTAACACAAAAAACCATTATAATTATTTAACAATCCTGCCTCATAGTTCAATTTGAAAATCAACAACGTCCTTTTACAGCGCCTTTTAAAAATCTATATCATCCAAGAAAACTTGCTCCTAGAATTGAAATGCTCTTTGCAATTTGAAGCTTTCTAATTTGCTTAACAATCGCTATATACCGAATCACCTTATCAACTTCTATCAGATCGTCTCGATCAATTCGACCCTTCCTTCCTTAACATTGTGATGATAAACGCATAATGTTTCCAAATTATTTAATACCAGTGCCAGCTGCGGATAATTTTCTATGCCATACTTATGGTCAACGTTGAGAACAATATCCTTTTGTATACCTTTTTCTTGATTGAATCAACAGTGCCTTTCCCCCTTTCTTGCACCATTGACATTCAAAGTTATCTCTTACCAATGCCTGCTGCCTTAGCCTGTTCCAGTCGCCTGTCCTATAGAACTTTTTCTTCTGCTCATCTGTCCTAGCAACAACTCCTAGTCATTCGCTCGTAAACAGTTTCATTGACTTATAGAACTTCTTAGCTTATCAGGCTTGTATTTGTTATTGTGAGCTGATTACCCATGAATTGAGACAATCATAATAGACCCTTGACCTCCCTTACTATCTTAATAAAGATGGCTTTTCAATGAACCCTAACCTATAATTAGTCTGATACTCTACATCATAAGGAGACAACAATGTATATTTGGAATATTAACAAACTCGTCATGGCTTTGCAGGAAGGAACGATTACTGACAATCAAAAGAAAAGTTACAGTATTATTTTTGGGGTAATAGTTGCTCTTTCAGTGCTTTCACTTCCTGTAGTTTATAACCCTTCATCTATGAATAGATATGATGTTATTGATTTTATATTGACCTCAATTATCGATGTAATTGCAATCTTTCTGTTAATCGTTATTTATAAAAAGAGAAGTAGAAAAGATTTAGGTTTTTTCTTACCATTCTTTAGCTTAACGATTCCATTATTTTTACGTAGCTTTTTATGGTCAGTACCTTTATTTATCATTGCTTATACATATATTGAACTTTTCGCTCCATATCATTCCATGGATGAAACTAATCTAATCGATATAATTATGTTTACGATAATCGGAATTGCTATTAACATAATGAATGTTCATTACTTTAAAAAGATATTTAACTGAGCAACTGCACCTTATTCTACAATCTGTTATCATATATTAAGCTAAATCCATTATTGAAGGTGATCAGCATTGACTGAAGAAAAATACAACGGCTATGATACATCCATTGTTTACGACTATAAAGACCACCCTGATATTAAGAGTGGTATGTGATAATTGTGATAAAGCCCAGTTTAAAAGTTCCGTTAAGGACTTTATCTATAGTGGCATGAAGAAAAGTATCTGACCCTTTGATAGGTCTTTTTGTTTGCACACTATTTATCCATCACCTTCTTTCCCCATAATAAAACGCACCCTCAAAAGGATGCTAATTCTTCTTCTATGCTTTACTTTCCCTAAACCAGAGCTTAGCGTATTTATTAGTTTTGTATCTTCATAATGCCATTCATCAAAAATCAAACACCCAGGGCGATCTCCATCTGGAGCCGATATGAAATATGTTCAGAAAAGATTAGGTCATGCAGTGTTGCTATAACTTCTGATGTTTACGTACATATAAGCAAAAAACTCGAAAAGAAAAATATGGACAAGTTTGAGGAATACACCAAGGGAATCATCGATTAAATTTTTTTGCTGAATTTGGTGGGCAAATGGTGGGCAAAAATCTATTTCATTTATTTAACTTAGATTTGCCCACCAAATAAAAAAACCCTGACACCAAAGGTGCCAAGGGTTTGAGATATTAATACATTGACATATATTGTTCGCGTTCCCATGGGTGAACTTGTGTGCGGAACATATCCCACTCGATTTCTTTTGCTTCGACGAAGTGTTCAAGTAAATGTTCACCTAATGCTTCTTTGATGACTTCATCAGATTTTAATGTTTCCAATGCAGCATATAAAGTAGCTGGTAGATCAACGATACCTACTTCTTCACGTTCTTCTTTATTCATAACATAGATGTTGCGGTCAACTGGAGCCGGTGGAGTCAAGTCGTTCTTGATACCGTCAAGACCAGCTTTTAGTAGAACTGCAAGTGCCAAGTATGGGTTTGCTGCTGGATCGACACTACGTACCTCAACGCGAGTACTTACTCCGCGTGATGCTGGGATACGGATTAATGGGCTACGGTTTTTAGCGGACCATGCAACATAACAAGGGGCTTCGTAACCAGGAACTAGACGTTTGTATGAGTTAACAGTTGGGTTTGTTACCGCCGTGAAGCTTGGAGCATGCTTAATGATACCTGCGATAAATTGCTCAGCTGTTTTGCTTAATTCCAATTTACCTTCTTTATCATAAAATGCGTTTTCGTTGCCTTTGAATAAAGAAACGTTACAGTGCATACCAGAACCGTTAACACCGAACAATGGTTTTGGCATGAATGTCGCGTGTAAACCATGTTTGCGGGCAATCGTCTTAACAACCAATTTAAATGTTTGGATGTTATCACAAGCTGAGATTGCATCTGCATATTTAAAGTCAATTTCATGTTGTCCTGGAGCTACTTCATGGTGGGATGCTTCGATTTCAAATCCCATTTCTTCAAGCTCAAGAACGATATCACGACGGCAGTTTTCTCCTAGGTCAGTAGGTGCAAGGTCAAAGTATCCGCCTTTATCGTTCAATTCCAGCGTCGGCTCGCCTGCTGCATCCAGTTTGAATAGGAAGAATTCAGGTTCAGGTCCAAGATTGAAATCTGTGAAGCCCATTTCTCTTGCTTCTGCAAGAACACGTTTTAGGTTAGCACGTGGATCTCCATCAAAAGGTGTTCCATCCGTATTGTAAATATCACAGATTAAACGTGCCACTTTACCTTTTTCGGAAGTCCAAGGGAAGATAACCCATGTGTTTAAATCAGGATATAGGTACATATCAGACTCTTCGATACGAACGAAGCCTTCAATGGAAGATCCGTCAAACATCATTTTATTATCAAGTGCTTTTTCTAATTGACTGACTGGGATTTCAACGTTTTTAATTGTCCCTAAAATGTCAGTAAACTGTAAACGAATGTACTTAACATTTTCTTCTTTCGCTAAACGAGTGATGTCTTCACGTGTGAACTTTGCCAATTTCTATTCCCCCTAATAATTCTTAAATCATATTTTTTATTGGAAAAAACGGGACATATCCCCTTGTCTAAGAGATGTTCGATGCTTGCTTCCTTGTAAAAGCTCGGAACGCAGAAGCTTGCGAAGCTCCTCGTCACTAAGGTCATGCCTTATTTTTTCCGCTTGTTCTAATTCTTGAGTTTTAGGTAAATTCTGTTCCTTTACAGTGAAAATCTTTTTAATGCCGGCCAGATTGACTCCTTGTTCGATTAAATCTTTAATCTCAAGCAGCCGATCGATATCGTTTAATGAAAAAACCCGACGATTTCCATCTGTTCTCATAGGAGTAATAAGTTGATGCTCTTCGTAATACCGAATTTGGCGTGCAGACAACTCAGTTAACTGCATGACGATTCCGATGGAAAAAAGAGGCATCGAACGCCGAATGTTGTTGCCGCTCATTCTTAGCATCCTCCTTTTGTTTATCTTAAAGTAATCTTATATCATGTTATTAAACTTGTCAATATGATGTTACATTTAATAACATGAATTTTTTCAGAAAAATTAAATGATTTGTTACTACACAAATATTTCGACTATTGTTTTTACTGGAATCCAATTGTATCTGGATTCCCATTACCTATCTAATTTAATTTCATTTACAATTGAATCAGCTTTTTGTCCATTAGCGCATTCACAGCAGTCAATACAGCTATTTTAACATGGGCGTATGTCAATCCGCCTTGAACGTAGGCAACATATGGAGCCCTTGTTGGACCATCTGCCGTCAGTTCAATGCTGGCCCCCTGTATAAAGGTGCCTGCAGCCATGATTACATCGTCCTCATATCCCGGCATATAGGCAGGATATGGTGTCACATGTGAATTGATTGGTGATGCATATTGGATGGCCTGACAGAAGGCAACCATCTTATCCCGGTCATCAAATTGAACGGATTGAATCAAGTCTGTTCGCTTCGCATCCCATTTTGGGGATGTATTCATACCGAGCTTTTCTAAAAAGGCAGCTGTGAACATGGCTCCTTTAACAGCTTGGCCCACTACATGCGGTGCAAGGAAGAATCCTTGGTACATTTCCTGCAGACTATAAAGCGACGCACCTGCTTCAGCCCCTATTCCTGGTGATGTTAACCGATAAGAGCAAGCTTCAACCAGGTCCTTTTTACCAACAATGTATCCACCGGTTTTCACTATCCCGCCGCCAGGATTTTTAATGAGAGAACCAGCCATTAAATCCGCTCCGACATGACATGGTTCTTGTGTCTCAACAAACTCTCCATAACAATTGTCCACGAACACGACGATTTCGGGATTAATGCCTTTGACAAAGGAAATCATTTCCTTTATTTCATCGATCGTAAAGGAAGGACGTGTAGCATACCCTTTTGATCGCTGTATACCGACCATCTTCGTATTTGGTTGAATGGCTTGTTTGACGGATTCGAAAT
This sequence comes from Peribacillus sp. Aquil_B1, assembly GCF_022603275.1. NCBI lineage: Bacteria > Bacillati > Bacillota > Bacilli > Caryophanales > Bacillaceae > Peribacillus > Peribacillus sp. Aquil_B1. Next base: position 2,808,974 of record NZ_JAKXEE010000001.1, read on the forward strand.
CAACGCTTCCAGTTTCCGCTAACGGAACGGCCTTATAGCTGATCTGAAAATCACGTAAAGATCCGATGCCCGTTCCCCGGATACCGACGATTTCTTCCAAAGTATCATACGGCTTACCAGTTATGTATAACAATTCATCCCCTGGGCGCAATATGCCAAAAAGAGCGGTGGAGATGGCGTGTGTGCCTGATATAATTTGGGGGCGCACCAATCCAGCTTCCGCTCCAAAAACATCTGCGTATATCAATTCCAGCGTATCGCGGCCCATATCATCGTATCCATACCCTGTAGTAGGGATGAAATGGGAATCACTCACTTTATGTGCTTGATAGCTTTGTAATACGCGGAATTGATTTTCTTCGATTCTTTCGTCCACTTGCTTATGTAATGGAGAAATCATTGCTTCCACTTCCTGTGCAATGTTTTTCAACACTTCTCCATTTGTTAACTGCTGATACATCAAAATTCCCCTTTATAATGAATATTTCTCCAGCTGCCCGGTTATTGGATGATCAGCTAGACAAAAACCTTTGCATTCATATCTTTCCGATTCTTCATTAAAGGAGAGAGTGCGCAATATGGTTTCATTTTTCAGCTGTGATAATAGTTTACCCTCACTCGATGGCAGGAAAACATGATACGGGACCATTTCTTCAATCACGTACTTTTCAATTTCTTCCATGATTTCATATAGATCCGATTGTTCATATGCACTGATCATTAATGAAGCACGACTGACTGACCTGACAAAATCAGCGTGAACCTTATCTTTCTTATTATACAATGTTAGCTGTGGAATGGAAGGGACATCTAAGTCATTTAGCAAATCCTGCACCGTTTTCTGATGATTAAAGTAATCTGTACTTGAAGAATCCACCACATGGAGCAATAGATCCGCTTCTTTCACTTCTTCCAGGGTCGAGCGGAAAGCGGCTATTAAAGATGTCGGCAAATCTTGAATGAAGCCAACAGTATCCGTCAGCAGCACGGTAAATCCGCTAGGAAGAATCGCCTTTCGTGTCATGGGATCAAGTGTAGCGAATAACTGGTTCTCTTCGTAAGAATCTGCCTCCGTCAAACGGTTGAACAGTGTTGATTTACCTGCATTCGTGTATCCCACAAGGGCTATTTGAAAGGTCTTATTACGTTTCCTTCTGTCACGATAGCGTTCACGATGCTTCACTATGCCACTTAATTGTTGCTTGATTTCATCTATTTTCCCACGAATATGGCGGCGGTCGCTTTCCAGCTTCGTCTCACCTGGTCCCCTGGTGCCGATTCCGCCGCCCAGCCTGGACATTGCCGTCCCCTGTCCGACCAAACGCGGCAATAAATATTGGAGCTGAGCAAGTTCGACCTGCAGCTTCCCTTCCCTGGATCGCGCCCGCTGAGCGAATATATCCAATATTAGCTGTGTCCGGTCAATGACCCTTGCCTCCAATTCCTTCGAAAGGTTCCGGATCTGGCTCGGGGAAAGTTCATCATTAAAGATAAATAAATCCGGCTCAAGCTCCTCTTCCAGATTCCGAAGTTCCTCCACTTTTCCTTTTCCTATATATGTAGCTGGATCGACGCTTTCCCTTTTCTGGGTGATGGTCATTAAAACCTCACCATTCGCCGTCTTCGCCAATGAAGCCAGTTCATCAAGTGAATATTCAAAACGTTCATTAGTCTCAGTTGTTTGACACCCAATCAAAACGGCCGTTTCCTTTATTGCTTCTTCCAAAACATGCACCACCTTCGGGTAGATTTCAGTTAATCATAACAAAAAAATGGAATATATAAAAATTTCCTGAAAACGTAGCTTTTAACCGTTTTAAAAATTCCGATAACATGCTAAAATCATATTGGCTTTACCATCAAAATCAAAAAGACATAGAGGGACATTCATATGACATGGGAAGTATTAAGCTTCATAGGTACGATTGCATTCGCTATTAGCGGGACCATCATCGCCATGGAAGAAGAGTATGATATTTTAGGAGTTTATATTTTAGGAATCATAACCGCCTTTGGCGGAGGGGCAATCCGCAATCTGCTGATTGGTGTCCCCGTTTCAGCATTATGGGATCAAAGTTTCTATTTTGTCATCGCTTTAGTATCCATCACCATCGTTTTTGTTTTTCCTACAAACCTTTCAAAGCACTGGGATAGATGGGGAAACTTCAGTGATGCCATTGGCCTTTCAGCCTTTGCCATCCAAGGGGCGATGTATGCCGTGGAACTTAATCATCCAATAAGCGCCATCATTGTATCAGCTGCATTAACCGGATGCGGCGGCGGGATACTCCGTGACGTACTCGCCGGCAGAAAGCCATTGGTCTTCAGAAAAGAAATCTACGCAGTATGGGCCATCATTGCTGGCTTGGCCTTAGGCAGTGGTGTATTATCCCAGTCATGGCAGCTTTATTCGCTCTTTGCCGTCATCACGATTTTGCGAGTCCTTTCCTACACCAACAATTGGCATCTTCCTAATAAAAAATGGGTGCCTAAAACATAAATTTGAAAAGCCCGCCGTCTTGGTGGGCTTTTCCATGTCATTCTTTTTCATCATCCTCGAAAACCAAATCTTGACTGGTAAGCGTCAGTAAATCGGATTTTTCAAATGAATCCTCCAGTAAAAGCCGCATTGCCTGGGCCCTAATTGACTTTTCAAGTACATTTCGGATATAACGTCCATTTGAAAATGAAATAGGTCCCCGAAATGAACGCAATATGATTAAATGTTCTTTTAATTTCCTTTCGGCATCCCGATTCATTAGATATTCTTTTTCCTGCAGCATCCGATCGGCTATTTCCATTAACTGTTCAATCGTATAATCCGGAAAATCAATAACAAGCGGGAATCTGGAATGAAGTCCGGGATTAAGGCTGAGGAAATAATCCATTTCCCTCGAATATCCAGCAAGGATCAAAATGAATTCGTGCTGCCGATCCTCCATATGCTTGACAAGGGTATCTATGGCTTCTTTGCCAAAATCCTTTTCGCCGCCTCTTCCCAAGGAATAGGCTTCATCAATAAATAAGATCCCGCCAATGGCCTTTTTAATTAAATCCCTTGTTTTTTGGGCAGTATGACCAATGTATTCCCCGACCAAATCTGCTCTCTCCGCTTCAATTAAATGCCCTTTCGATAGTACATTCATTTTTTGAAACAACTTACCGATTAAACGTGCAACCGTTGTTTTCCCCGTTCCGGGATTTCCTTTAAACATCATATGCAGTGCTTGCCTGCCAGTCTTCAGCCCTTTTGCCTCACGTTGTTTATTGATGTAAATCCAGGCATATATCTCTTTTATCATCTTTTTCATTTCTTCCATCCCGACCAGCGATTTCAGCTCATCTTCAATCTCTTTCAATGCCACATGCTGGTGGGGGATTTCCTGCACCAAAATTTCTTTTATCGGCAGTTCCTTTTGTAGCGCTTTTCTGTTTTCCGCATTAAACACAATATTGATTTGCCCGTTATTTTTCATACGGATCGGTTGTTCCAATGCATTCACCTCTCCATCTTGGACCCTTACTCTAATTCCACAAATTTTCATTCGATTTATGATGGTTACAACTAACCCATCGGAAAATTCGATTATTTAAGCCGTATTCCCTTCCTGAAAAGCGACTTATTCTGACAGAATTCTTTCCTTGGAGGATATGTTACGACAATCTCCATTCCCATTCACCAATTTATATAGGGGAATGTCATTTCCTGCGGTTTCCCGGAAAATAATCCGTCCCTTGATATATATTCAAAACAGGTACGTAAAATTATCGATTCTTTTAAAAAGAACAGCAAAATGCACGCAAAAGAAAAACAGGTCGCTATAAGCTAAACCTGTTTTTTACATACATATATATGATTATTCCTTCACTTCGTAATCAATCTGAACATTACGTTGTGGAGCAAATGTAGAGATCGCATGTTTATAGACTAATTGCTGTTTGCCCTCCGACTCAAATAAAACGGTAAAATTATCGAACCCTTTCACTTGTCCTCTAATCTGGAACCCGTTTAATAAAAACACCGTCACATACGTACCATCTTTCCGTAATTGATTAAGAAACTGATCTTGAATATTTACTGATTGTTTCATGAACTAGTCCTCCTCTTTTCTCTCTAAATTTATGTATTCGCCTTCACTGAAAAGCTTTCCTGCTATAAATCCAGATATTTCATGTATTTTTTTTGGAAAGCCCTCGAGATCGGTCATATCAAACCAATTTACATCCATTTTATTCCGAAACCAGGTCAATTGCCTTTTTGCATAGCGACGGGAGTTTTGCTTTAATGACTCAACCGCTTCTTCCAATGAAGCCCTTCCATCAAAATAATCGTAGATTTCTTTATAGCCTATAGCCTGGATCGATTGACAATCCCTCAAGCCTTTTTCATGAAATGACTTCACTTCTTGAATCAGCCCTTCTCCTACCATGACATCAACACGTTGATCGATGCGTTGATATAACTTTTCACGTTCCATTGTCAACCCAATGATGCACGTATCATATTTCAATTCTGTAGGCTGTTCATTCAGCTGCTCACTCATCGTTTTACCGGTACAATGAAAAATCTCAAGGGCCCTGATCACCCTTCTTACATTATTAGGATGAATCCGATTCGCACTTTCCGGATCAACGCTGCGTAATTGTTCAAAAATGGGATCAATTCCTGACTCCCTTACCATTTTTTCAAGTTCCTCCCTATAAACAGGGTCGGATGGCGCCTCCGAAAATTGATAATCATAAATGACCGATTGTATGTATAATCCTGTTCCACCGACGATAATGGGGAGTTTACCTCTGCTTTGGATATCCTCAATACAAGCATTAGCTCGCTCTTGGAACTCTGCAGCACTAAATGGTTCATCCGGGTCTTTAATATCAAGTAAATAATGTGGAATTCCTTCTGTTTCTTCCCTCTTGATTTTAGCAGTCCCAATATCCATCCCTTTATAAACCTGCATGGAGTCTCCGCTAATAATTTCACCATTAAATAACTTTGCCATCTCAATGCTCATCTTTGTTTTCCCAACAGCAGTCGGTCCAATGATCACGAGAAGTTTGCCTTTTTGTTGTTTCACAATCTCACTGCCTTAATTGATTTTTTCCCTATCTTATCATAATCTCGAAGAAAGCAGCTAAACATCTACCCATTATGTCCATTTCAGGTACTTTTATTCAACTTTTCATCTTTATAACTCTTAAATAGTCAGAGTGTAAAATACCAAAAATGCATTTGAAGCTCATAGCTCCATTTGCGGCACTGTGGAAAAATGAATCCCCTCCTCCTGATAGCAGGGGTTTCTAATCCCGATACTAGAATCATGCCTTTTTATCAATTTCAATTTTGCCCATTTTTCCATTTACGGGTATGATCATCGTAACGGCCGTTTCTTTTTCCGAGGAATGTACATGAATCTCTCCATCATATCTGTTCACTAAGTCTTTAACGATGAACAATCCTTGTCCGCGAACTTTGCCCTTTTGTGCCTTTTTGGTTGAAAATCCGCTGGTGAATATATTCTCCAGATCTAATTCCGAAATCATTGGTCCGGTGTTCGTTACCATAAACGTATACTTTTCATCATCAGCTTTACATGCTATATTCATTCGGCGTTCTTGCTCTGGCAATTCAATCGTTGCCTCAATAGCATTGTCGATAACATTTGATAATAGTTTTATCAAATCGGTTGTTTTGACCCGATTGAAGGATTCGGGTGATACATCGATTTCAATATCGATGTTATAATTCTGGGCCGAGAGTCTTTTCGTCTCTAACAGGACAGATAAGCCCGGATGACTCACATCCAATTTCATCGATTCAATCGAATGCACTTCTTTTGAAAGACCTGTTAAGTATTCGAGTGCTTTTGCGTTCTCCTCTAATTTAAGCAGTCCATGTATCACCTGTATATGATTGGAAAAATCATGCCTTAATGAACGGACTGAAGCAATGAGCGATTGAAATTCCGATTGATACGTATCCTCCGTATCTCCCACTTCACGTGTCAGTTCCTTTTGATACCATTTTTGAATGACAAAAAAGGTAACCAGCAGCATGATAACAAATCCACCATTATAAACAAGAATGGCAATGCTGCTTTTCAATACCTTGCCGTTAATGGCATTAATATCCTCTGCGCTCACATCAATGCCCAAAAAACCAATAATGTCTCCATCTTGATTTTTCATTGGCACTCCCACAGTCAAATATTCACCATATTCCGGATCTTCTAGAATCCCGGTAATGAAGCTTTTGCCTTCATAACCCTGTTTGACCTGCTCCGGCGGAACAGTACATGCACCGCCGATAGGAAAATCCCCTTTATGATTTTTTGAAAATCCAGTGATCATGGCCTTGGATACTCTCGGATTATCAATCAAAATGGTATAAACATATAATGCTCCTATTTTTTCTCGGGCATCTTCTAAGTAAGCTTTTATATCCTTATAATCCCGGCTCTTTACTTGGTTATTGAGAAATCGCTGATAAGCCTCCATATCCATCGAGTCGGCTATAGATCTAGCGGCTACCAAGTTTTGATTAGCAACGGATTTTTGCACAGAATTTTTAATGCTTAAATATGTTGAAAACATATTTAGAAGAATGAAAACAATCAATAAAAGAATGGTCAAATAAAGAAATGCCCTTAACTTTTTATTTTTCATAGGATTAAACTTACCTCATCTCTAGCAGCTAAAAGTTAACGAACCTATTCTGAGTTTACTATATAAAGTGACAAAGAAATAGAGAAAAAACTAAAATTCTCTGTAATCCCGGGCATATACTACTATAATTAATCAAATAATTAACAGTTTACCCACTATTTTTTGATCATCTAACTTTTTATATTTTAATCTAAACCACTTTAACTATAAATCATTTCTAATAAATCAGTTTATTTCCATATAAATAGTTATATCAGTATAATTTTGTATGTGAAAAGGGGGAAAATTACTGTTGTGAAGTTCGATATTTTCGCTTCAAATAAATAATTTTACCCTTTATATGAAAATATTACAAGAATATAGAGAATTGACCTGTAAAATCCCACCATTTTCATATAATTTGTGCAAAAAAGCAAATCACTCCTCTTTCAATAGTACATATTCACTAATTCCTCATTAATGAAAACGCCATTTCAATGAGGAGATCTCCTGAATAAAAAAAATGAAATCAGAGCCTGATCCCCTGATTCCATTTATATGATAGCTTTTATTTAATCGATTTGATGACTGCCCGCTCATACATCTTTTTAGTTACTTGATAATAGAGCAGTTGAAAAAGAAAATACGTTGCGATGACGATGGCCGAATAGACAAACAAATTGGATCCCAATAAATTGCTTAATGCCACGTAAGCGACTATGGCATGAATCATTCCTATCAGAAAAGGAGCGAAAAAGAGAATCCGTATTTCCGCACTTAAAATTTGCCGTATTTCTTTTTTTGTCAGGCCCAATCGATGAAGGGCGTGAATTTGAATTTTTTTATCTTCTAAATTCGTAAAAACTCGCAGATACATCATGCTTCCTTGGACGATAAAGAATAATAAACTGACAAACAATCCGATAAAAAGTATCAAAATGCTTCCCTGTTTCATTTCTTGATAAATCGGAGCTCTTGTTTGCAATTGATTATGGTCAGGATTATTAGACATTTTTTCGATTTTAGCAGCTGTTCCCATTGATTCTTCCCAATCCTTAACTTCATATCCTCGTACTCTTACCTTCTCTTTTAAAGGTACATCAGCAGTGATTTCATGATACAGTTGATCATCGACGACCATCAGGGTGGTTGCTGATTTTATGGGAGCGACTATCGATTGATTGCGCTGACCGATCATTGTTACCTGTATGGTTTGTTTACCATAGTAAAGCTCCTTTTGCTCACCCTTTTGGACGAATTGATAGTCGATTCCTCCATAAGGAAAAATGTATAAGGCTTCTTTTCCAGATAGCTTTGCTGGATCAATTTTTCGCCATGCAGCCGCATTGTTATAATCACTTTCCGAGATTAATAATGACCAATTTTCATTGGATTCTCCCGTTTTCATATGAGGTAACATGTGTGAAATGGGCACACCTGTCATATTAACTTCGTAAAGGATCTTGAATCCATCTTCCTTTAATGTTTTCTCCACAGCGGATGGTTCAATTACGGAATAAATGGAAGCGTCATTTTCAACCCAGCCAATTGATTGCGGAATATTATCCATCCCTTGCTTTTTTAAATCTGCACTGAACATGAAAAGTGTTCCTGCAGCTGTCAAAATCACGGCTGTAATGATCGAGGTCAAAAAGAATAATCTAGAATAGTCCTTAATATTAAATATCAGATTTGTTTGCGTGATTAAATTCGTTCCACCATATAAACTTTTCTTCTTCCGGTAAAGCCTGCTGCAAAAAGCGACAATACTTTGGCTGAAGAAAAAATAAGTGCCGATCAGTACCAAGAATAAAATGGGCATCACTCGAATATAAGAATTGTTCAACGACATAGTGCCTGCCAAATAATAAGAAGCGCTTAAGCAAATCGCTGATAAAGCAATTAACCACTTTGAAACGAGGGGCGTCTTTTTTGGTTTTTGTTTATCTTTTAGTAAATCGACCACCTCCGCATTTCCAATGTGGAATAAAGAAAGGAGCGATAATAGCTGAAATAGCAAGATGAAACCGACAATCGTATAAACAAAGGCCTCAGGGACAACGACAAACGAAATTGGTTGCTCTACAGCCAATAACCAAGAAACTGCCATCAAAAATAACTTTGAGAACAAAAATCCCAACCCTACTCCTATCAGGATAGATATGAGGGAAACCATCGTTTGCTCCAGGTAAATCAGCTTTCTTAATTGGGATTTAGACATTCCAAGCAGTGTCAGCAGCCCAAACTCTTTTTTTCGCGGATGTATAAATGCGGCATTCGAATAAGCGATAAAGAAAACTGAAAATATGATGATCACTATTTCAGCTGCAATGAGCCCCTTACTAATTAACTGTCCCCCAGGGATATTCGCCTGGACCACATCTGGATGAAAGATAAATGATGCGTAAATAAAAAAGATTGAGACCGAAAGGACAATACTGAAAAAATAAGCTAGATAACGTTGTGCATTTCCTTGGATATTTCTCTTAGCGAGAAGTCGGATGTTCATGATAGACTCCTCCCAAAACGCTTAACGTATCTAATATCCTTTGGTGGAAGCTCTGTCTTTCCCCTCCGCTGTGAACCTCCGAAAAGAACTTGCCATCCTTTATGAATAGAATTCGGTCACAGAAGCTGGCGGCAGTCGGGTCATGAGTGACCATGAGAATGGTTGCTCCCTTTTTTTCCTGAAGTGTCGTGAGGGTATCCATTACCTGCTTGGCGGATTTGGAATCCAAATTACCAGTAGGTTCATCCGCTAAAATAATGGAAGGCTCATGAATCATCGCTCTTGCACAAGCCGTTCGTTGCTGCTGACCTCCGGAAATTTCATAAGTCCGCTTTTCTAAAATCCCTTCTATACCAAGAAGGCTCGCCAACTGATTTACCCTGTTTTCCATTTCCTCCAATTTATAATGATCTAAAGCTAAAGGAAGGAGGATATTTTCTCGAACGGTAAGTGTATCAAGTAGGTTGAAGTCTTGAAAAACAAATCCAATTTCCCTCCTGCGAAACAAAGCCAGGTCTTGATTGTTTAATTCATTAGGGTTTTGATCATTTAGAATGACTATACCGGTGGTGGGCTTATCAATCGTGGCCATTAAGTTAAGCAGAGTGGTTTTACCGCTGCCTGATGGACCCATCACCCCGACAAATTCCCCTTTCTGTACATTCATGGTGAAATTATGTAACGCTTTATGAAATAGATTCCCTTGCTTTTGAAAATAAGTTTTGGATAATTGTTCCGCTATTAAAATTGACATCCTTAATACCTCCCTTTCTTACCGTAAGTATAATGAATAAAGCGGGAGGCTCCCATCGAAGTTTATTACATATTCGTTTAGCACCCTTACAATTCTGTCACCTATCATGTAAGGTATTTGACTTAAAGAAAAATTCCACTGTAGTCCCTTCGGATACAGTCGATCGAACCGTAACCCCATGCCCAAGTCTGTTAACGATTTCCTTCACTAGATATAATCCCATTCCAGTTGACTCTTGTTGGACTCGCCCGTTCTCTCCAGTAAAAAATGGATCAAACACTCTCTTTACATCATGCGGGACAATTCCAATTCCCTGATCTGTTATCCTGAGGAAAATCTCCGACTCTTTTTCCACAATGCTGAACGTTATGCTGTCATGCTTTTCCTGCCTTGAATACTTCAGTGCATTAAAGACCACCTGACTAATGGCGAAGTGGAGCCACTTACGATCCGAATGCACAAAAACATTCTCAAGCTCCGTTTCAAGCCTGGGATAAATGAACCGTTTGATGAACTGTTTTTTTTCCTGGTTAATCACTTGCTTGACTAGATTAATTAAGTCCACACGCTCCGATTTTACATCGTCCGAAAAACGCTGCAGCCTTGCTCCATGCAATATAATTTCCAGCCCTCTGCGAAATCGATCATTTTCTTCTTCTATCCCTTTTAGATAATCCTTCATCGTCTCATCCGAAAATGCCCTATTGCCTTCTTGGACCAGTAAGGAAATGACTGATACAGGAGTCTTCATTTGATGAACCCATTGATGAATCAACAACTCATATTGCTCCTTCTGTTTGATTTGTTCTTGTAATTGTCCAATTGTTACCTGATTCATTTGTTGAAAAAGATCCATCCACAACTTTTGTTCATTTGACAGGGGATCCCTAAAGGCTTCGACATATTCAAATGATAAGCTCGGTTCCTGCTTCATCCTTGCTAATTGATTAAGAAAACGGAAATGCCTTATATAATCGCCCGCTAAAAATAAAAGCATCATAAATAACGCCAGAATAATTAAATAGATAATATTTGAAACCGATAAGTGATTCCCCGCTTCCAGAACGGCTAGTGTATAAGCAATAATAAGCAGGCTTACCAATAGAACGGTATAAAATATAAAATAAAGACGGTCTTTCATAAAGGATTTTAGTTTCACTTTTCTTCACCATGCACTACTTTTAGTCGATATCCTTTTCCCCTAGAGGTTGTTATGGCATGCTTGACGCCGATATCTTCAAGCTTTTTCCGAACCCTTGTAACATTGACGGTCAATGTATTGTCATCAACAAATGAATCATCATTCCATAATGCTTCAAGCAAATCTTCGCGCGAGACAATCGTGTCATACTGTCGTAGTAAACAGCTCAATAATTTCAACTCATTTTGAGTTAACGTTACCTGATTGTCTTGATATTCGATCATTGCTTTTTCCATATAAAGCGCTAATCCATCCATTTCCTTAATATGTTGGTGGAATGAAGATATTTCCGCATATTCACCGTAAACCCTACGTAGGGCACTCTTTATTTTCGCCAGTACCACTTCCAAATGAAACGGTTTTGTTAAATAATCATCTCCCCCATATTCAATGGCCATGACTTGGTTCATTTCATCTGTCCTTGCAGAGATGAATATGATGGGAACCTTTGAAACCGTCCTTATTAGCCGACACCAATGAAAACCATCATAATAGGGCAGATTAATATCCAATAAAACCAAATCTGGCTTTATCTCCTGGAACTCCGCAAAGACTTGATCCAGATGCTTCACTTCAAAAACCTCATACCCATACCTTGTTAAGTAATTGACCAAAATTCCAGCTATTTTTGAATCGTCTTCAACCAATAATATTTTATACATCTTATTCTCCTCATTAACATGACAATAAAAAACCTTGAATGGTATGAGCCACTCAAGGGGATTACAATAAAATTAGATTTCTTCCGGGATTTTCAATCCTTCAATGAAGGATTGAAAACTCGATGCAACTTTATAAATATTTTCATCCTGACTAGATGGATCCGAATACCAACCCTGATCCCAGAAGTAAACTCCCTTTTCCTCTTCGTTATCTATCAGCAAGATTTTACCTGCACATGTATCATTACCTATTATAATGCAATTCTTATGTAAGTCTTCCCTATTTTCTTCATGCCATTTCTGTAAATCCAGGTCTTTATCTTGAAGCTCTAATCCATAAAGTACATTTAAGCAAACGAGCGTGTCTAATCCATCTACATAAAACTTACTGTTTCTGACCGCAGTTGTGCCGCCATTATGAGTAAGGAGAAATTTTTGATAATCTGCTGGGATCTCAAAACCCAAAAATTCCTGAAAATTGTTCACTGCTTCTTGAGTCGCTTTGCCATATCCGGTAATATTAACCATTCTATCACTCCATTTCAGTTTATTGTAGTAAATTCAATTGATAATCTTATTCTATAAGGCCATTTCACTTGCTAATCGCTGCATATAAAATGGCCAGGTCCTACACTCCATTAATGGAGATCCTTTAAAAATAAAATATTCAATATTTCTAATAAAATAATACTTTTTTTAAATATATTAACATAATTTTACTTTCCTTTTCAGTATTTTCTGATATTTTTTTTGACAATTTCGTTAAGAAATTAGCTTTTTGTTAAGGAATTTTTGTCGAAAAATCGATAAATCGTATAATTCGAAGATAAATCAGGAGTTTTCGTTGATATATCTCCATTTTCAAGATATGTTCCCGATATCGCAGATAAAAATATTATTCTATAAAAAAGGCGCCCACTACCTCTTCAAGGTTGGGCGCCTTTTACAACTCAGATAATTTTATAGTCATCATAAGTAATTAATAACCTGCTCATAGAAACTGTCTCAGCACGCAGCTTATTCTTATCACGACAATAAGCAATGATGGAACTATTGGGAATTTTAGCCGTACAATTCCATTTACTATATTTCTCATTGTACCTAGAGGATATTTCGATATTCTCACCACGGACCTTTAACATCCTGCGTTCTACCAAAGGCATCATCTCCAATTCCGATAATATTATTTACCCTAAATCAGCTAAAATATTCTTGGGTCTCCTTCAATCATGGCATATTCAAAGATTATGGACATGGAGTGTCCTATTATTATAGGAAACAAGAAAAAAGGTATTATCATTAGAATAATCTTAATATTTTCTCGGAATATTAAGATAAATTTCTAAACCCACCTAATAACTCTTATTTAAAACTATAAAATTATATTCGTATCACAAAAGAAATATTTGAAATTAAGAGATTAGAGTCGTATGATTAGTAGTATCGGCGGAAAACACATAAATCAAAATAATTGAGTTTAAAGGGGAATTAGACATGGTAGATGTAGTCACAAAACCTGAACATGAAACACTTAATATTTCTGCAAACCAAGAACAATTGGACATCCTAGATCAGCTTTTAAAGCCTGAGGTTCAGGAATCATTGAACACTTTAGTTGAGCAGTTACCAAAACTGACTGAGTTAGTGAATATTTTAACAAAGTCATATGATTTCGCTCAATCGGTTGCGACTGATGATGTCTTGA